>NZ_JBIAVQ010000001.1:0-1177640 GCF_042894505.1 Streptomyces sp. NPDC001536 | reverse complement strand
GTTGATAGGCCGGATCTGGAAGCCCAGTAATGGGTGGAGGTGACCGGTACTAATAGGCCGAGGGCTTGTCCTCAGTTGCTCGCGTCCACTGTGTTGGTTCTGAAACCACGAACAGCCCCGTATGCCTCGCATACGGTGTGGCATGGTTCGACAGTTTCATAGTGTTTCGGTGGTCATAGCGTGAGGGAAACGCCCGGTTACATTCCGAACCCGGAAGCTAAGCCTTACAGCGCCGATGGTACTGCAGGGGGGACCCTGTGGGAGAGTAGGACACCGCCGAACAATTTTTAGAAAAGGCCCACGCCATCAGGCGTGGGCCTTTTTCTATTTCACCAGCTCTATTTCGCCCCTTCTCGTTTCGAGTCGAGTGCTGAATTACAGACGTCCCGCCGTCTTGAGAGCCAGATACGCATCCGCCAGTGCCGGCGCCAGCTCATCCGGCGTCGCGTCGACGACGGTGACACCGTGACGTCGGAGCTGTTCCGCGGTGCGATGACGTTCGCTTTGTGCTTGTGCGGCAGATGCGGCCGCGTAGACGGCGTCGGTGTTTCCACGGGCTTGGGCCATGCGGGAGACATGGGGGTCGCCCACGGATGCCACGAGGACGGTGTGGCGCTGGGTGAGTTGGGAGAGGACGGGAAGCAGTCCTTCTTCGACCGGGGCGGCGTCGAGGGTTGTGAGCAGCACGATCAGGGAGCGGCGTGGCGCCGTTCGGAGCGCAGTGGCCGTAAGACCGCGTGCGTCTGTTTCGACGAGTTCAGGTTCGAGTGTCGCCATCGCGTTGACCAGGGACGGCAGGACGTCACGTGCTGTGCGGCCCTGGACCAGGGCGCGTACCCGGCGGTCGTACGCGAGGAGGTCGACACGGTCGCCGGCGCGGGAGGCGAGTGCTGCCAGGAGGAGGGCCGCGTCCATGGAGGCGTCGAGGCGTGGGGCGTCATCCACACGGCCTGCTGAGGTTCGGCCGGTGTCGAGGACGACGAGGATGTGGCGGTCGCGTTCGGGGCGCCAGGTGCGTACGGCGACCGCGGACTGGCGGGCTGTGGCGCGCCAGTCGATGGAGCGGGTGTCGTCGCCGGGGACGTATTCGCGAAGGCTGTCGAATTCGGTGCCCTCGCCGCGGGTGAGCATGCTGGTGCGGCCGTCGAGTTCGCGTAGTCGGGCGAGCTTGGAGGGGAGGTGCTTGCGGCTGGTGAACGGGGGCAGGACGCGGACCGTCCAAGGGACGTTGTGGGTGCCCTGGCGGGAGAAGAGGCCGAGGGGGCCGTAGGAGCGGATTGTCACGCGGTCGGCCTGGCGGTCGCCTCGGCGGGTGGGGCGTAGCTGGGTGGTGAGGCGGCGGCGTTCGCCCGCGGGGACGGTGAGGCGGTGGCGGGAGGCCGTTGTCTCTGTGCCGGGGAGCCAGCTGCTGGGGGGCCAGGCGTCGCGGAGGTGGGCGCGGAGCGGGCGGTTGGACGGGTTGGTGACCGTCAGGGTGACGTCGGCGGTCTCTCCCAGGCGTACGGAGGTGTCGCCGGAGCGGGTCAGGCCCAGGCGGCGTACGGGGGCCGCGAGGGCGAAGTCGCAGGCGCAGGCCAGGGCCAGGGGGGCGTTCACGGCGAGGAGGCCCGTCAGGCCGGGTTCCCAGATGCCGACGGGGATCGAGCCCAGGGCCGCGAGGAGTGCGGCGCGTCCGGTGAGTGCCATCAGCGGGGGACGGGGACGTGGGCGAGGATCGCCTGGATGACGGAGTCGGGTGTCACGCCTTCCATTTCGGCCTCCGGGCGGAGCTGTACGCGGTGTCGGAGGGTGGGGAGGGCGAGGGCCTTCACGTCGTCGGGGATGACGTAGTCGCGGCCCGTCAGCCAGGCCCAGGCGCGGGAGGTCGCGAGGAGGGCCGTGGCGCCTCGGGGGGAGACGCCGAGAGTGAGGGACGGGGATTCGCGGGTGGCGCGGCAGATGTCGACGACGTAGGCCGTGATCTCGGGGGAGATCGTTGTTTTCGCGACCGCTGCTCGGGCGGCTTCCAGGTCTGCGGGGCCTGCCACCGGGCGGATGCCGGCGGCGTGCAGGTCGCGGGGGTTGAAGCCCTCGGCGTGGCGGGTGAGGACGTCGATCTCGTCCTGGCGGGAGGGGAGGGGGATGGTGAGTTTGAGGAGGAAACGGTCCAGCTGGGCTTCGGGCAGGGGGTAGGTGCCCTCGTACTCGACCGGGTTCTGGGTCGCGGCGACCAGGAAGGGGTCCGGGAGGAGGCGGGGGGTGCCGTCGACCGTGACCTGGCGTTCCTCCATCGCTTCGAGGAGGGACGACTGGGTCTTGGGGGGCGTGCGGTTGATCTCGTCCGCGAGCAGGAGGTTGGTGAAGACCGGGCCGGGCTGGAAGGAGAACTCGGCGCTGCGGGTGTCGTAGACGAGGGAGCCCGTCACGTCGCTCGGCATGAGGTCGGGGGTGAACTGGACGCGCTTGGTGTCGAGTTCTAGTGCGGATGCGAGGGCGCGGACGAGCAACGTTTTGGCGACCCCAGGGACTCCTTCTAGTAGGACGTGTCCGCGGCAGAGGAGGGCGACGACAAGGCCGGTCACGGCGGGGTCCTGGCCGACCACGGCTTTGGCGATCTCGGCGCGCAGGGCTTCCAGGGAGGCCCGGGCGGTGTCCGGATCCCCGGGGTACCCGGCGTTGTCAGTGGTCGGGGCCATCATGAACGGCGTACCTCTCTTTCGAGGGCGTCGAGTTGGTCTGCGAGGGAGACGAGGGCTGCGTCGTCGCTGGGTGGCGGGCCGAAGAGGAGCGTGGGCAGGGTCTGTCCGTCGTTGCGGAGATGCGCGGACAGAGCGGGGAGCAGGGCTTCGGGCGCGTGTGCCTGGGCGACGGGGACGCCTACGAGGGGGGCGAGGCGGGTGCGGGTGGTGGAGCGGAGAGCGGCGGCCGCGCGGTCGCGGGCGTTGGCCTTGCGGTAGAGGCGGGCGCGGCCTTCGACGGTTTCGGAGGCGCGGATCGCCACGGGGAGTTTCTCGGGTACGAGGGGGCCGAGTCGGCGTGCCCGCCAGAGGGCGGCCAGGGCTGCGGCGACGAAGAGTTGCAGGGTGCCCCAGCGCCAGCCCGAGGGGAGCAGGTCGAAGAAGCTGCGTTCGTCGTCGGCGGTCGACGTGTCGGAGAGCGAGGGGAGGTACCAGACCAGATGGGGGCGGGAGCCGAGGAGTTGGAGGGCGAGGGAGGCGTTGCCCTGTTCGTCGAGGCGGTCGTTGCGGAGAATGTCGGGCGCGCCGAGGACGACGGTGTCGCCGCCCCCGGTCGCCGGGACGCGCAGGAGGGTGGCCAGGCGCTGGCTGGGGTAGCACTCGTCGGCGTCGAGGTGGGTGGTGGTGTAGCGGATACCGCCGGTGTCGGCGGCGCCCGCGCGCCGGGCGGCGGGCAGGTCGCAGTCGGGCTCGAGCGTGGAGTCGGAGCTGGTGGCGGGGTCTGCCGTGACGTCGGGGGCGAGCCGTCCGACGGACGCGCTGCCGGGGGCGACGAGGACGGTACGGCCGCCGGATTCGGCGGTCGCGGAGTGCAGGCCGGTCTGTTGACGCTCCGTCAGCAGGTCGGGGAGGGCGACCAGGAGGGTGGCGTCGGGGCCGGCGGCGGCGCGTGCCTCGTCGAGGGTGGTGACCACGCGCGTGGACACCCCGCGGTCGGCGAGGAGTTCGGCGACGGCGCGGCTGCCGTAGGGATCGGCGGAGCGCGGGTCGAGGTTGCCGTGCCGGGCGTCGGAGCGCATCACGGCGATCGTGACGGCCGCTGCCAGGAGGGCGACGAGGGCCAGTGCGATGCCTCGGGTGCGGGTCCATACCTGGCGTGCGGTGGGCGAGGCCGAGGTGGGCGGGAGGCTGGCCTCGGTGGTCATTCGGCGGCTCCCTGGCGGGTGTTGGGGGCCGCGTTGTGGGTGCTGCTCGCGAGCTGGGGCCTGGTGCGTTCCAGGTCGCGGTCGAGTTCGGCGATGCGCTGGTACGACTGCTCGCTCGCTCTGCGGCCACCGTATGTGACGTCGTCGAAGTCGCGGGCGGCGGTGTGCAGTCGGTCCGCGCGGGAGGGCAGGGCGCGGGCTGCTTCCGCCGCGGCCTCGTCGGCGGTGCGGCCGGGGCGGATGTCGAGGAGGGCGCGTTCCTCCAGGGAGCGGACGATGGCCCGCATCCGTTCCTGGACGGCCTGGTTCCAGTGGCCCTGGGCGGCGTGTGCCTCGGCGGCCGCGCGGTGTTCGGCGGCGCTGCGGGGGCGGTCGTCGAACAGGGCGGCGGAGGAGGTGGGTTCGCGGCGCGGGGTGCCGAGGCGCCACCACAGGGCGCCCAGGACCGCGAGGACGGCCAGGATGATGACGACCAGGCCGAGCGTTCCGCCGGGGGCCGCGGTCGCGGCTGTGCCGAACAGTTTGTCGACCCAGTCCCAGAACGTGTTGAGGGCACGCTGGAACCAGCCGGGGTCGTTCTCGTGGTACAGGCGCTTGGACAGCTCGCGTCGCGCCGCCTCGCGTGCGGGATCACGCGGGACGGTGAGCGGCGGGTCGTCGCCGGAGCGCGACAGCGACAGCACGAAGGTGTCGCCGGCGCGCACGACCGCGCTCGGCATCGCCGGCAGCGATGCCGGAACTCCCCCCGTCAGGCTCACCGCATCAGCCTCCGGGCGTGGGGCCGGGAGTGCCGGAGCCGTGGTCCTGGACGCCGGCCGCGCGGGAGAGTTCGAGGTCGAGGGCCTCGCGGCGGATGCGCTGGTCGATGTAGAGGAGCACGGTGACGCCCGCGGTGATCGGGAAGGTGATCATGGCGCCGATCACCGAGCCGACGCCGCTGACGATGAGGAACGTCCAGCCGAGATCGCTTCCGCTGTTCACCAGACCGGTGAAGCCCTCGCCGTCGAGTGCGGAGGCGAGGAAGGCGAAGGGGAGGACGACGATCGAGGCGACGATGTTGGCGATGAGCGTGGCGAGCAGCTGGATGCCGAAGACACGCCACCAGGAGCCGCGGACCAGCTTCGCGGAGCGGCTCAGCGACTTCAGGATGCCCTGCTTCTCCAGCATCAGCGCGGGCGAGGCGAGGGAGAAGCGGACCATCAGCCACAGGGCGACGACGCCGGTGGCGAGGCTGCCGAGGACGGCGAGGGCCGCTCCCCCGTCGCCGGCTCCCGCGACGACGGCGAGGATGCCCGGCAGGGCTCCGACCGCGACGACGGCGAAGGCGATGAGGATCAGCAGGAAGATCAGGCCGAAGAGCTTGGCCACCTGAGGTCGGGCGTCGCGCCAGGCCTCGCCGGTGGTCACCGACTTGCCGAGGACCGCGCGGCTGGTGACCGTCGTGAGCAGGGCGGTTGCCGCGATCGTGCCGATCAGCGAGATCAGGAAGACGACACCGGTGCTGAGCATGGCGTCGCCCAGGGCGCGGGTCAGTTCGTCGACGCTGGCGCTCGGGTCTTCGAGAGCCGCGGTGCTGGCGTCGTTGAGGACCAGGCCTTCGAGGAGGATGACGACGATCTGCGTGATGACCGCGACGGTCAGGGAGATGCCCAGGACCGTGCGCCAGTAGGTGCGCATGGTGGAGACCGCGCCGTCGAGGATCTCGCCCACGCCGAGGGGGCGCAGAGGGATCACACCGGGTTTGGCCGCCGGCGGGGGGCCGCCCCAGCCGCTTCCCCAGCCGCCGTACCCGCCGTATCCGCCTTGACCGGGACCGCCGGGACCGGCCGGGGGACGGGCGCCCCAGCCCGGGCCGGGCGGTGGGGGTGGCGGGGTCTGGCCGGGGTTCGCCGGTCCGGTCGGTGCGGACCACTGGGCGGGTGGCGGCTGCTCCTTGGACCACTTCGAGCCGGGGCCCTGAGGGTCCGTGCCGGGCTGGTCCGAGGGGCCGGGGCGGTCTGCGGGCTCGGCGGGGCCGGACGCACCGGGCTCCTGCCCGTCGGAGGGGGCAGATCCGGGCGAGGCCCAGCCCGGAGTGTCTTTCATCGTCGCTCCTTCACGGTGCCCGTCCGCGGTCGCGGCGGCAGGTTGGCAGCCATCGTGCCATGGGGTGGTCGCCGGGGGACCGGGCACGGTATCGGCTGCACACCTTCAATTGTCCGCCGGACAAGGGGCAGACTGACCGCATGGCTGATCAGTACGCGCAATCCGGCGAGGACAGCAAGCCGACCGAGATACCGACGATCCGCTGGGAAGAGCCACCCGAAGGCCCCGTCGTGGTCCTTCTGGACCAGACGAGGCTGCCGGCCGAGGAGGTCGAGCTGGTCTGTACGGACGCGCCCGCGCTGGTGGAGGCGATCCGTTCGCTCGCCGTGCGCGGGGCGCCGGTGCTCGGCATCGCGGGGGCGTACGGCGTCGCGCTCGCCGCCGCGCGCGGCTTCGACGTGGACGAGGCCGCGACGGGGCTCGCGGGGGCCAGGCCCACCGCGGTGAACCTCTCCGTCGGCGTGCGGCGGGCGCAGTCCGCGTACCGGGCCGCGCTCGCCAAGAGCGGGGACGCGGGGCAGGCCGCGGTGGCGGCGCTGGCCGCGGCGCGGGCGCTGCATCAGGAGGACGCCGAGGCCAGTGCACGGATGGCGGAGCGCGGGCTGGCGCTGCTGGACGAGTTGCTGCCCGGCGGTGGGCACCGGATCCTCACGCACTGCAACACCGGTTCGCTGGTGTCGGGCGGCGAGGGAACGGCGTTCGCGGTCGCGCTCGCGGCGCATCGGGTGGGGCGGCTGAGGCGCCTGTGGGTGGACGAGACGCGTCCGCTGCTTCAGGGCGCTCGCCTGACGGCGTACGAGGCGGCGCGCAGCGGGATGGCGTACACCCTGCTCACCGACAACGCGGCGGGATCGCTGTTCGCGGCGGGTGAGGTGGACGCGGTGCTGATCGGGGCGGACCGGATCGCGGCCGACGGGTCGGTGGCGAACAAGGTGGGGAGCTATCCGCTCGCGGTGCTCGCGCGGTACCACCATGTGCCGTTCATCGTGGTGGCGCCGGTGACGACGGTGGATCCGGACACGCCGGACGGGGCGTCCATCGAGGTCGAGCAGCGCCCCGGGTTCGAGGTGACCGAGGTCGCCGCGCCGCAGGTGCCGGTGACC
Source organism: Streptomyces sp. NPDC001536 (assembly GCF_042894505.1). Classification (NCBI taxonomy): domain Bacteria; kingdom Bacillati; phylum Actinomycetota; class Actinomycetes; order Kitasatosporales; family Streptomycetaceae; genus Streptomyces; species Streptomyces sp. NPDC001536. The sequence goes on along the minus strand of NZ_JBIAVQ010000001.1, from coordinate 1,170,590 downwards.
GGAGCGGGGGGCGGGATGCCGGTGGCGCCGCTGGGGACGCAGGCGTACAACCCGGCGTTCGATGTGACGCCGCCCGAGCTGGTGACGGCGATCGTCACGGAGGAGGGCGTGGTCTCGCCGGTGACGGCCGAGGCGTTGGAAGAGCTGTGTGCCAGGTCGCGCGAGGTGACGATCGGCTAGGGGTTCCGTGGTCGGCGCTGCCCGCGGCCGAATGCCGCGGGGCCGACCATGGGGTCAGGCTGCGCCTACGCTGGGTAGCTGACAGCCGTTACTGACATCGACGTCGCCGGACGGGGGCAGACAGTGACGACCCAGTACGACTATCGTCACGGGCCAGTGACCCTGCTCACCAGCGCCTCTGTCACTGTTATGAGAATGGGATGATGGCGTTTATGAAGGGACGAGTCCTTGTCGTCGACGACGACACCGCACTGGCCGAGATGCTCGGCATTGTGCTGCGTGGTGAAGGTTTTGAGCCGTCTTTCGTAGCCGACGGCGACAAGGCGCTGGCCGCGTTCCGTGAGTCCAAGCCCGACCTGGTGCTCCTGGACCTGATGCTGCCCGGTCGGGACGGCATCGAGGTGTGCCGCCTGATCAGGGCGGAGTCCGGGGTGCCGATCGTGATGCTCACGGCGAAGAGCGACACCGTCGATGTCGTCGTGGGCCTGGAGTCGGGTGCCGATGACTACATCGTGAAGCCGTTCAAGCCGAAGGAGCTCGTCGCCCGTATCCGGGCGCGGCTGCGGAGGTCGGAGGAGCCGGCGCCCGAGCAGCTCGCCATCGGCGACCTTGTCATCGACGTGGCCGGTCACTCCGTGAAGCGGGACGGGCAGTCGATCGCGCTGACACCCCTGGAGTTCGACCTGCTGGTCGCGCTGGCGCGCAAGCCCTGGCAGGTGTTCACCCGTGAGGTGCTCCTCGAACAGGTGTGGGGTTACCGGCACGCAGCCGACACCCGTCTGGTCAACGTGCATGTGCAGCGGCTGCGCTCCAAGGTCGAGAAGGACCCGGAGCGGCCCGAGATCGTGGTGACCGTCCGTGGGGTGGGATACAAGGCAGGACCCAGCTGACATGTCCGGAGACAGTGCCGCTTCGTCGCCCGGGCGGACCGGGGTCCGTGCGGAGCGGCCTGTCGGCCGGAAGGCGTCGGGCTCCCGCTGGGGACGCTTCTTCGAGGGCGGGCTGCTGCAGGGCGGAGTCCAGGGCAGCCCGGTCCTGAGGCTGTTCATGCGCTGGGTACGCCGGCCGCTGCTGCCCGTCATGCGGCTGTGGCGGCGCAACATCCAGCTCAAGGTCGTCGTCACCACGCTGCTGATGTCGCTGGGCGTGGTGCTGCTGCTCGGTTTCGTCGTCATCGGGCAGGTGCGCAACGGGCTGCTCGACGCCAAGGTGAAGGCGTCGCAGAGTCAGGCCACGGGCGGCTTCTCGGTGGCCAAGCAGAAGGCCGACGCGGCGGTGAGCGCGGGCGGCGACGACGCCGCGGGCGCGGACGGGCGTAGCAACCAGAACGTCAGCCAGTGGATGGGCGACCTCGTGGAGTCCCTCGCCAGCGGTGGCCAGGGTGCCTTCGACGTCGTCACGCTGCCCGCCGGCGGAGACAGCGGCGGGCGCGGTCCGCGTGCCTCCGGCAACGTCTTTCCGACGACGAGCGTGCCCCAGGATTTGCGGGACCGCGTCGACAGCAGCCTGCTCCCGGCCCAGAGCTACACCCGGATCGTGTACACCGACGGTCAGGAGTCGCAGCCCGCGCTGATCATCGGCAAGCAGGTCAACGACCCGAACAACGAGCCGTACCAGCTCTACTACCTCTTCCCGCTCACGCAGGAGGAGAAGTCGCTGAGCCTGGTCAAGGGGACGCTGGCGACGGCCGGGCTCTTCGTCGTCGTACTCCTCGGGGCCATCGCCTGGCTGGTGGTGCGCCAGGTCGTCACGCCGGTGCGGATGGCGGCCGGGATCGCCGAGCGGCTGTCCGCGGGGCGGCTTCAGGAACGTATGAAGGTCACCGGTGAGGACGACATCGCCCGGCTCGGTGAGGCCTTCAACAAGATGGCGCAGAACCTTCAGTTGAAGATCCAGCAACTGGAGGACCTGTCGCGGATGCAGCGGCGGTTCGTGTCCGACGTGTCGCACGAGCTGCGGACGCCGCTGACGACCGTACGCATGGCCGCTGACGTCATCCATGACGCGCGGGAGGACTTCGATCCGGTGACCGCGCGGTCGGCGGAACTGCTCGCCGACCAGTTGGACCGGTTCGAGTCGCTGCTCGCCGACCTGCTGGAGATCAGCCGGTTCGACGCGGGTGCGGCGGCGCTGGAGGCGGAGCCGATCGATCTGCGGGTGGTCGTGCAGCGGGTCGTGAGCGGGGCCGCGCCGCTCGCCGAGCGCAAGGGCTCGCGGATACGGGTCCTGGGCGACCAGCAGCCCGTCGTCGCCGAGGCCGACGCCCGGCGTGTGGAGCGGGTGCTGCGCAATCTCGTCGTCAACGCCGTGGAGCACGGCGAGGGCAAGGACGTCGTGGTCAAGCTGGCCGCGGCGGGCGGGGCGGTCGCGGTCGCGGTGCGCGACTACGGCGTAGGGCTCAAGCCCGGTGAGGCGACCCGGGTCTTCAGCCGCTTCTGGCGGGCCGACCCGGCACGCGCGCGTACCACCGGCGGTACGGGTCTGGGGCTGTCCATCGCCCTGGAGGACGCGCGGCTGCACGGCGGCTGGCTCCAGGCGTGGGGCGAGCCGGGCGGTGGCTCGCAGTTCCGGCTGACGCTGCCCAGGACGGCGGACGAGCCGTTGCGGGGCTCGCCGATACCGCTGGAGCCCAAGAACTCGCGCCGCAATCGTGGACTTAATGACGCCGGCTTGCCGCACGCGGGGGACGGCGAGAAGCGCGCCACTGTGCCGGTGCAGACATCGAGCGAGCCGGCGCCCCTGGCGCCGAGGTCGCCCGCCGCCCCCACCGCGGATCCGACGGCGCTGCCCGGCAACGGCGCGCGCGTGGTCCCGCGGCCCACCGGGGGAGCGCGGCCCGCGGGCGACACGGGCGTCGCGGACTCGCGGTCCTCGGATGCCCGCAACGGCGGTCCGGAGGACCGGAACAAGCAAGGGGAGGCAAGTCGTGGGCGCTGACCGCGTGGGGGGCGGCCGGCGGGGACCGGTGCGCACGGTGGTGTCGGTCGCGTGCGGCGCCGTACTGCTGGCGGGGTGTGCCTCGATGCCGGACAGCGGGGATCTGCGCGGGGTGGAGTCCACTCCGCGGCAGGACTCGCAGGTGCGGGTCTTCGCACTGCTGCCCCGGGAGAACGCCGACGCGCCGGAGATCGTGGACGGCTTCCTCGAAGCGCTGACCAGCGACGACCCCGATTTCGAGACGGCGCGGAAGTATCTGACCGAGGACGTCGCGCGTACGTGGAAGCCCGAGTCGTCGCTCACGGTGCTCGCGGACGGGCCGGACTCGTCCGAGCAGCGTTCGAGCGGCGGAGGGGAGTCGTCCGACGCCGTGTTCTCGCTGACCGGCAAGAAGGTCGCCACCGTGGACGGGCAGCAGGTGTACTCGCCCGCCGCCGGCCAGTACGACACGTCGCTGCACCTCGTGCAGGAGAAGAAGTCCAAGCAGTGGCGCATCGACAAGCCGCCCCCGGGCGTGGTCATGGGCAAGTCGGACTTCCTGCGCAACTACACGTCGGTCAACAGGTACTACTTCGCCTCGAACTCCTCGACCGAGTCGGACGGCCAGCCGGTGGCCGTCGCCGACCCCGTCTATGTGCGCAAGAAGGTCGACCCGATGACGCAGACCGTGAGTCTGCTGCTCGCCGGTCCCTCACGCTGGCTGAACCCGGTCGTCCGGTCGAGCTTCCCCACCGGTACGGCGCTGAAGAAGGGCGTCAGCCAGTTGACGCCCGACGACCAGAACCGGCTGGCGGTGCCGCTGAACGCCAAAGCGGACCGGGTCGGTTCGAAGAAGTGCCAGGAGATGGCCGCCCAGCTCCTGTTCACGCTGCGGGACCTGACCCCCACCGGGGTGAGCTCGGTCGAACTTCAGCGCTCCGACGGCACACAGCTGTGTGACCCCGTCGACGAGAGCGTCGCCGAGAACACGGTGGTGCACCAGATCGCGAAGGACGGCTACCAGTACTTCATCGACGGCAAGCACCGCCTTGTCCGGCTGGCGAGCGGGAGCACCAACCCGGAGAGCTTCGCGGCGGTTCCGGGCGCGCTCGGCGAGGGCGAGAAGGAGCTGCGGTCGGCCGCGGTGTCCCGGGACGAGCGCAAGGCGGCCGGGGTCTCCCGCGACGGCAGCGCGCTGTATGTCGGGTCGCTGGTGTCGGGGGCCTCGCTCGGCGAGCCGGTCCTGCGCAGTGACGGCAAGACCGAGAACGACCGGCTCACCACGCCCAGTTGGGACGGCGAGGGCGACCTGTGGGTGGCCGACCGCGATCCCCGCCACCCTCGGCTGCTGCTTCTGAAGAAGGGCGCGGGCGAGCCCATCGAGGTCGACACCGCGGGGCTCGACGGACGTATCGACGCGGTGCGGATGGCCGCCGACGGGGTGCGGATCGCGCTCATCGTGGAGAAGGGCAGCAAGAAGTCGCTCTTCGTCGGACGGATCGAACGGGGTGACAAGGCGAGCGGGGAGAAGCCCATCGCGGTCGTCGAACCTCGCTCGGTGGCACCGCAGTTGGTGGAGGTCACCGCCATGTCGTGGGCGGGGGACAGCCGGCTCGTGGTGGTGGGACGCGAGGTCGGTGGCGTGCAGCAGATGGCGTACGTCCAGGTCGACGGCTCCACTCCGGTGGGGTCGGCGCCCGCCGCGCTGACGGGTGTGAAGGCCCTGGCCTCGTCCGAGGACGAGCAGCAGCCGCTGATGGCGTACTCGGAGGAGGACGGCATCGTCCGGCTCCTGTCCGGGTCGAAGTGGCAGCAGGTGGTGAAGGACGGGACGGCGCCGGTCTATCCCGGATAGGGGTGGCCCGGGCCGGCCCGGGGCGGTGTGGTCCGGGTCGGTGCGGGCGGTTCCGGAGCGGGTCACGAGCGCTGCCGGGAGTTGTCCACAGGGGGTTGTCCACAGGGGTGGCCGGGCGGCGTCGGCGTTGGCACAGTGGTGGGCATGCGGGGGTGGTGGCAGGACCTCACCGATCTGGTGCTGCCGGCCGAGTGCGGAGGCTGCGGGAGGGCTCGCACGGTGCTCTGTCCGGAGTGCCGTGCCGTCCTGAGCGGGACCGTGCCGTGCCGGGTGCGACCGGAGCCGGAGCCTGCGGGGCTGCCGGCGGTGCATGCGGCTGCGCGGTACGCCGACGAGGTGCGGGCGGTGCTGCTGGCGCACAAGGAACGTGGCGCACTGACCTTGGCGGCGCCGCTGGGTGTGGCTCTGGCGGGGGCCGTGCGGGCGGGGCTGCGGGAGGCGTGGGCCGGGGGTTCGGCGGAGGGCTGCGGTGCGGTGCCGGGGCCGGGCGCTGGGCCGGCGCGGGCTGACTGGGGCTCTGCGGGGTCTGGGTGGGGCTCTGAAGGGGCTGTGCGGGGGCGCCGTGTCGTTGGTCCGGGGTGGTCCGGCGAGGGGCCTGGAGTGGCCGGTGGAGCGTTTGGAGGCCTGGCAGGGGCTGGCGCCGGGGCGGGGTGTGGCGGTGGTTCGGCGTCGGCCGGTGGCCGGGAAGCCGGGGGCGGCGGGGCGGGGTCTGTGGGTGGTGCTGCGGGGGTTGCCGGGGTTGGCGTGGGGCCGGCGGGAGACGGTTCCGGGTGTGTGCCGGTAGCCGGCGGCGCGGGGGATGGGGGCGTGCTGCTCGTCCCTGTGCCGTCCGCGCGGCGGACGGTGGGGGCTCGGGGGCATGATCCGGCGCGGCGGATCGCGCTCGCGGCGGCGGGGGAGCTGCGGCGTGGCGGGGTGGCGGCGCGGGTGGTCGGTGTGTTGCGACAGCGGCGGGCCGTGGCTGATCAGGCCGGGCTCGATGCACGGGAGCGGCTGGAGAATCTCGCGGGTGCGCTCGCGGTCGTTCCCGGTGGGGAGCGGTTGCTGCTCGGCGGTCCGGTCGTGCTCGTCGACGACCTGATGACGACGGGCGCGTCCCTGAGGGAGGCGGCGCGTGCCGTGCGGGCGGCGGTCGCGCGGGGGCGTGACGGTGGCTCGGTCTCGTACGGCTCAGCCGTAACGGCTGTGTACGGCACGGCTGCTCGGGAAGGCAGAGGGGGACGGAGGAATCGATCGGCGGAGGCGGACATGGGCGGTGGGCCCGGAATGGTGCGGACCAACCGTGCCGGTGACGTCATCTGCGCGGCTGTGGTCGCGGCGGCGCCGGGTTCTTTCGAAATAAACCGGAACTGACTGGAAACTTGCATCGTTGCAGGTAATGAGAGGGCCATTTCACCTGAACGGAGGTACGCCGCGGTAGAGGGTGACGACATCCGTCCGGGCGAGATATGTTCGGTTGTGAGGAAAGGCGCAGGCCACACCTCTCATATCCGATTGCCGTGCCGCGGGTTTTTCACAATCACCCGCCCCGGTGGAGTGGAGATCTTGCCCACGGGGGAGGAGGTGGACGTCACCGAGTCCGAGGTTCCGGGGCTCACCGGGACCTGGTGCAAAAGGGAGATGCTCCGCCAGTGGCGCGGAGTGATCCGGGAACGGAGTTCTGCGTGGACATCGTCGTCAAGGGCCGCAAGACCGAGGTGCCCGAGCGGTTCCGCAAGCACGTGGCCGAGAAGCTGAAGCTGGAGAAGATCCAGAAGCTCGACGGCAAGGTGATCAGCCTCGACGTCGAGGTGTCCAAGGAGCCGAACCCCCGACAGGCCGACCGCTGTGACCGAGTGGAGATCACGCTCCGCTCCCGCGGTCCGGTGATCCGGGCGGAGGCGGCAGCAAGTGATCCGTACGCGGCGCTCGACCTGGCGGCGGAAAAGCTCGACGCCCGGCTGCGCAAGCAGCACGACAAGCGTTACTCCCGTCGCGGCACGCGCCGGCTCACGGCGGCCGAGGTCCCCGATCACGTCCCGGGCGCTGCGACGCTCAACGGGAACGGCCACCCGGTCCACGACCAGGAGCCGGACGGCGTACCCACCAAGAAGATCGGCTCGCTGGAAGTGAAGGGCGAAGGCCCCCTCATCGTCCGCGAGAAGACCCACGTCGCCTCCCCGATGACCCTTGACCAGGCTCTTTACGAGATGGAGCTGGTCGGGCACGACTTCTATCTGTTCGTCGACTCCGAGACCAAGGAACCGAGTGTCGTCTACCGGCGGCACGCCTACGACTACGGCGTCATCCACCTCAGCACGGACCCGATGGTCGCCCAGGCGCAGCCTCCCGCGGCCGGTGGCACGCTGGGTGGCTGACGCGCCCGGCTGACGGCTGAGCGGTGCCCCTGGAGCGCGTGTGCGCCCCCAGGGGCACCGGTGTGCGACCACTTCGCGCCCGGCTCTGTCACCGCAGTGTCGTGCGGGCATGAAATCATGGCCGCATCGGCCCAACCGGTGGGCCGTTGCCTTGGGTTGGCGATGGCACATGACCAGCCACAGCCTTCAGGGGGAGGAACGATGGCGGACAGCTTCGGACCGATGCATGACGGGGATGCCGGCGACGGCGTCGTCGGCATGGGATCGGACGCGGGCTCACCACGCAAGGAGCCCATCCGTGTCCTGGTCGTCGACGACCATGCCCTCTTCCGACGGGGACTCGAGATCGTGCTCGCGGCCGAGGAGGACATCCAGGTCGTGGGCGAGGCGGGCGACGGCGCCGAGGCCGTGGACAAGGCCGCCGATCTGCTGCCCGACATCGTCCTGATGGACGTGCGGATGCCCAAGCGGGGCGGTATCGAGGCATGCACCTCCATCAAGGAGGTGGCACCCAGCGCCAAGATCATCATGTTGACGATCAGCGATGAGGAAGCCGACCTCTACGAGGCGATCAAGGCGGGCGCGACCGGTTATCTCCTCAAGGAGATCTCCACCGACGAGGTGGCCACCGCCATTCGCGCGGTGGCCGACGGGCAGTCGCAGATCAGCCCTTCCATGGCGTCGAAACTGCTCACCGAGTTCAAGTCGATGATCCAGCGGACGGACGAACGCCGACTTGTGCCCGCGCCGCGGCTGACGGACCGGGAGCTGGAGGTTCTCAAACTCGTCGCCACCGGTATGAACAACCGCGATATCGCCAAGGAGTTGTTCATCTCCGAGAACACCGTGAAGAACCATGTGCGCAACATCCTGGAGAAGCTGCAGCTGCACTCCAGGATGGAGGCCGTCGTCTATGCGATGCGGGAGAAGATCCTAGAGATCCGCTAGTGCCTTCACGAGGGGCTCGCGCAGTTCGGGTGCGTCCACCCGCTCCACGCGTACGTCTGTGCAGTCCACCCAGCTCGCCGCCTCGACCAGTGCCTGCGCCACCGCCGGAACCGCCTTCGGGCCGTCCAGGGTGACCTGCCGGGCGACGAGGGTGCGGCCCTCGCGTGCCGGGTCCACGCGGCCCACCAGACGACCGCCGGCCAGCACCGGCATCGCGAAGTAGCCGTACACCCGCTTCGGCTTGGGGACGTAGGCCTCCAGGCGGTGGGTGAAGCCGAAGATCCGCTCCGTACGCGCGCGTTCCCAGATCAGGGAGTCGAAGGGCGACAGCAGGGTCGTACGGTGGCGGCCGCGCGGCGGGGTCTCCAGGGCCGCGGGGTCGGCCCAGGCGGGCTTGCCCCAGCCCTCGACCGTGACCGGGACCAGGCCCGAGTCGGCGATCACCGCGTCGACCTGTTCGCCCTTGAGGCGGTGGTAGTCGGCGATGTCCGCGCGCGTGCCGACGCCCAGGGACTGGCCGGCGAGGCGGACCAGGGTGCGCAGGCACTCGGTGTCGTCCAGGTCGTCGTGCAGCAGGTCCTTCGGTACGGCGCGTTCTGCCAGGTCGTACACGCGCTTCCAGCCGCGGCGCTCCACGCAGACCACCTCGCCGTACATGAGCGCGCGTTCCACGGCGACCTTCGTGCCGGACCAGTCCCACCATTCGCTGGTCTTCTTCGCCCCGCCCAACTCTGTTGCGGTGAGGGGGCCTTCGGTGCGGAGTTGCTTGATGACCTGGTCGTAGGTGCCGTCCGGGAGGGCGTGGTTCCAGTGCGGGCGGTTCCTGTAGGCGCGGCGGCGGAAGGCGAAGTGGGGCCATTCCTCGATGGGGAGGATGCAGGCGGCGTGGGACCAGTATTCGAAGGCGTGGGGTCGTGCCGGAGGCGCGCCAAGGGGTGCAGTCGCCCAGTAGGCGTTCTCGACCGTCTTGCGGCCCACTGCTCCCAGGCGGGCGTACGGGATGAGTTCGTGGGAGCGGGCCAGGACCGAGATGGTGTCGAGTTGGACCGCGCCGAGGTGGCGGAGGATGCCGCGGACGCCGGCCTTGCGGTTGGGAGTGCCGAGGAAGCCCTGGGCGTGGAGGACGATGCGGCGGGCCTCGTCTGCGGAGAGCGCTGCGGTGGGGCGCGGGGTCGTCATGCTTCCGCACGATAGGAGGTGGGACTGACAGTGGGGGGTGAGCTGGGGGTTTGTTCGCACGGCGCCCAGGCGGCACGCATGCCCGCAGGCTGCGCCGGCTAGGAGGGGGCCGGCAAGTACGGGGCCGTCGACGGCAGGCCCAGGTCCGACGGGAGCAGTGAACCCACCCAGCAGTCCCGTCGTACGCCCTTGTTGTTGACCGCGGAGCGCAGGGTGCCTTCGAAGGTGAAGCCGGCGCGTCGGGCCACCGCGCGGGAGGGGGTGTTGCCCACTTCCGCGCGCCATTCGATGCGGTCGACGGCGAGGGCGGTGAAGGCCCAGCGGGCGGTTGTGGTGGTGGCCTCGGTGATGTAGCCGTTGCCGCGGTGTTCCTTGGCGGCCCAGAAGCCGATTTCCGCGACGCCGAGGGAGCGCATGGTGATGCCGAGCATGCCGACGAGTTCGCCGGAGGGCAGGAAGACACCGAAGGTGAACATGGAGTCGTCGGCCCAGCCGTCGGGGGCGAACTGCTCCGTGAAGGCCTGTGCGTGCTCGTGGAGATAGGGCGAGGGGAACTGGGAGAGCCAGCGCTGCATCTCGGGGTCCTGGGCGGCGGCGTACACGGCGTCGGTGTCGTCGGGACCGACGGTGCGCAGAACCAGGCGGCCGGTGGTGAGCGTGACGGGTTCCATCGGCCGATTCTGCTCGGGATGCGGGCGTGGACGCCATCTTTTTGCGCTGTGTGAGCGGGTGATCACACTTCGCGCAAATCGTCGGAGGAACGCGGCACCATCCGCGACCTCCGTCCGTTGTCCCCTTTGACGGAGATTTGAAGCACCGGACGGTCGGCGTCCTCGGCAGGCTCCCGGCGCGGCCGGGTCCTCGCATACGATGGCCGTTGCTCAGTCAAGTCAAATGGAAACCGACCGTCCCAGGCCCGACCGGCAAGGAGACTTACCCCCGTGTCCGTCCTCTCGAAGATCATGCGTGCAGGCGAAGGCAAGATCCTGCGCAAGCTGCACCGCATCGCGGACCAGGTCAACTCCATCGAAGAGGACTTCGTCGACCTCTCCGACGCCGAGCTGCGGGCCCTCACTGATGAGTACAAGCAGCGGTACATCGATGGTGAGACGCTGGACGACCTGCTGCCCGAGGCGTTCGCCACCGTGCGCGAGGGCGCCAAGCGCGCGCTCGGCCAGCGCCATTACGACGTGCAGATCATGGGCGGCGCGGCCCTCCACCTCGGCTACGTGGCCGAGATGAAGACCGGTGAGGGCAAGACCCTCGTCGGCACCCTGCCCGCGTATCTGAACGCGCTGTCCGGCAAGGGCGTCCACCTGATCACGGTCAACGACTACCTGGCCGAGCGCGACTCCGAGATGATGGGCCGCGTCCACAAGTTCCTGGGCCTGAACGTCGGTTGCATCCTCGCCAACATGACGCCCGCCCAGCGCCGTGAGCAGTACGCGTGCGACATCACGTACGGCACGAACAACGAGTTCGGCTTCGACTACCTGCGCGACAACATGGCGTGGTCCAAGGAGGAGCTCGTCCAGCGCGGCCACAACTTCGCGATCGTCGACGAGGTCGACTCCATCCTGGTCGACGAGGCCCGTACGCCGCTGATCATCTCCGGCCCGGCCGACCAGGCCACCAAGTGGTACGGCGACTTCGCCAAGCTGGTCACCCGCCTGAAGAAGGGCGAGGCCGGCAACCCGCTCAAGGGCATCGAGGAGACCGGCGACTACGAGGTCGACGAGAAGAAGCGCACGGTCGCCATCCACGAGTCGGGCGTCGCCAAGGTCGAGGACTGGCTGGGCATCGACAACCTCTACGAGTCGGTGAACACCCCTCTGGTGGGCTACCTGAACAACGCCATCAAGGCGAAGGAGCTCTTCAAGAAGGACAAGGACTACGTCGTCCTGGACGGCGAAGTCATGATCGTCGACGAGCACACCGGCCGTATCCTCGCCGGCCGCCGCTACAACGAGGGTATGCACCAGGCGATCGAGGCGAAGGAAGGGGTGGACATCAAGGACGAGAACCAGACACTCGCCACGATCACCCTCCAGAACTTCTTCCGCCTCTACAAGCGCCACGACCACAACGGCAAGGAACAGCCCGGCCTCTGCGGCATGACCGGTACGGCGATGACCGAGGCCGCCGAGTTCCACCAGATCTACAAGCTCGGTGTCGTCCCGATCCCGACCAACCGGCCCATGGTCCGCAAGGACCAGTCGGACCTGATCTACCGCACCGAGGTCGCGAAGTTCGAGGCGGTCGTCGACGACATCGTCGAGAAGCACGAGAAGGGCCAGCCGATCCTCGTCGGTACGACGTCGGTCGAGAAGTCCGAGTACCTCTCGCAGCAGCTCAGCAAGCGCGGCGTCCAGCACGAGGTGCTGAACGCCAAGCAGCACGACCGGGAGGCGACGATCGTCGCCCAGGCCGGCCGCAAGGGCGCCGTGACCGTGGCCACCAACATGGCCGGCCGTGGTACCGACATCAAGCTCGGCGGCAACCCCGAGGACCTCGCCGAGGCGGAGCTGCGGCAGCGCGGCCTCGACCCCGAGGAGCACATCGAGGAGTGGGCCGCGGCCCTGCCCGCCGCCCTGGAGCGGGCCGAGCAGGCGGTCAAGGCGGAGTTCGAGGAGGTCAAGGAGCTCGGCGGGCTCTACGTCCTCGGCACCGAGCGGCACGAGTCGCGCCGTATCGACAACCAGCTGCGCGGTCGTTCCGGCCGTCAGGGCGACCCGGGCGAGTCCCGCTTCTACCTGTCGCTCGGCGACGACCTGATGCGTCTGTTCAAGGCCCAGATGGTCGAGCGCGTGATGTCGATGGCGAACGTCCCGGACGACGTGCCGATCGAGAACAAGATGGTCACGCGCGCGATCGCGTCCGCCCAGTCGCAGGTCGAGCAGCAGAACTTCGAGACGCGTAAGAACGTCCTGAAGTACGACGAGGTCCTCAACCGCCAGCGCGAGGTCATCTACGGCGAGCGGCGCCGTGTCCTGGAGGGCGAGGACCTGCACGAGCAGGTGCAGCACTTCATGAACGACACGATCGACGCGTACATCAGCGCGGAGACCGCCGAGGGCTTCGCGGAGGACTGGGACCTCGACCGGCTGTGGGGCGCGTTCAAGCAGCTCTACCCGGTGAAGATCACCGTCGAGGAGCTGGAGGACGCGGCCGGCGACCGTGCCGGGCTGACCGCCGACTTCATCTCCGAGTCCATCAAGGACGACATCCACGAGCAGTACGAGGCGCGTGAGGCGCAGCTCGGCTCCGAGATCATGCGTGAGCTGGAGCGCCGGGTCGTGCTGTCGGTCCTGGACCGCAAGTGGCGCGAGCACCTCTACGAGATGGACTACCTCCAGGAGGGCATCGGCCTGCGCGCGATGGCGCAGAAGGACCCGCTGGTCGAGTACCAGCGCGAGGGCTTCGACATGTTCACCGCCATGATGGAGGGCATCAAGGAGGAGTCCGTCGGCTACCTGTTCAACCTGGAGGTCCAGGTCGAGCAGCAGGTCGAGGAGGTCCCGGTCCAGGACGCGGCGCCGTCGCTGGAGAAGCAGGACTCGGTGCCGGCGCAGGCGGGTGCGCGTCCGGAGATCCGGGCGAAGGGGCTCGACGCTCCGCAGCGCCGGGATCTGCACTTCTCCGCGCCGACCGTGGACGGTGAGGGGGGCGTCGTCGAGGGTGAGTTCGCCGACGACGACGAGCCGGTGCGGTCCGAGGCGGATGGTCTCACTCGCGCGGAGCGGCGGAAGCAGTCGCGTGGGCGGCGCCGTAAGAAGTGACGGTGTCTGTGACGCTGTAGTGGTGTGAAGGGCCGGGTCACCTGGGGTGGCCCGGTCCTTTCGTGTTCGGCCGCGTGCGTGTGGCTCCGGGGGGTGTCAGACGTCCTCCGTGCGGTTGCCCCTGGGCCCGCCCAGTTCCACCGCGGCGCAGCGCCAGCGGCGGTCGCGGCCCAGTTCCAGGCGGAAGGCCATGGCGCGGAGCTGGTCGCCGGCGCCGATGCGGGCGAAGGCCTCGACCGCGCCGTCGCGGGGGACGTAGTAGCCGATGTCGCGGACGACGGGGCGGGTGCCGTGGGTGCGCAGGGGGCCGCGTTCGGCGAGCACGGCGAGTTCGTCGTAGGCCTGGCCGACGGTGTGCCGGAGCATCGAGTGGACGGGGCGCTGGCCGCTGAGGACCGCGAGGAGGAGGTCGGCGAAGAGGTCGGTGGGGCGGGGCTGGGGGACGGGCCTGTGGCGGGCCTCCGGGCGGGGCGTCGGCGGGCGGTTGTCGGCGGGGGCGGTGCGCGGGCCGGCGCCGGTCCGGGAGCCCGGTGGGCGGCTGTCGTCCGCGGCCGTACGGGTCGTGCCGCCGGTGGGGGTGCGGGGCGGGGTGGTGCCCGGGCGGCGGGTGTCACGGCGGCCCGGGGGGCGGGTGCCCGGACGGTTCTGTGCCCTGGTCATGACCTTGTTCATGAGGGTCCCCGTTCGCTGAGCCCGGAGTCGTACCGGGCGGTAACTTTCGTGTTGGGGATCTTGTACGGGGTCGCGACGGGCAGCGGCAAGGCGTGCGGGGGCCGGGTCGAGGGGCCGGAATGTTCACTTATCCGAGTGATCGAGGCGGGCTGAGGGCCGTGACCCCGGGGGCTCGCCGGGTGACTTCCCGGACCGGGGTGGACGCCTGCAGACGTAGAGGCAGGGACTCGAAAGGGGACGCCCGCACGTATCCTGAAGGCCCTCACCGAGGCCCTCGCGGAGCACTCCGAGCCCGCCCTCCGACCACGAAAGCGGCAGCCCATGCGCGTCTACGTCCCCCTGACCCTCTCCGGTCTCGCCGAGGCGTACAAGACGGGCGAGCTGGGGCCCGGACCGCTCGTCGCCTACGCCGTGACGCCCGCGTTGCGCGAGTGGTACCTCTCCGACGACATCGAGGAACTGGAGTACGCGGCGCTGAACCGGGCCGCGCTCGCCTCGCTGCGGCTGCTCGCTGCCGACCCCGAGGCGGTACGGCGCCGGGTCGTCGTCGCCGTCGACGTGCCCGACGGCGCGGCGGTCGCCGACCCCGACCGAGGACTCGACCCGGCCGCGCTGGGCGAGGTGCGGGTCGACCGGGCCGTACCGCTGGGCAAGGCGGCCGCCGTGCATGTCGACGCGAGTGACGCCGGCCCGGACGTGACCGCGGCCGCGGAGGCGCTCGCGGCGGCGGACGGCGGGGACGACGACGCGCAGTTCGTCGTGGACGGGGCCGAGGACCACGAACTGCTCTGGTTCGCCACGCAGGAGATCCCGAACCTGGTCGGGCTGGGCGACTGAGGGGCCGGCCGTGCCTGTGTGACCTGTGGGCCTCTTGATTGTCAGTGGCGGCGGGTACATTTTTTTGGCATGGGGAAGCAAACGGGCGCGCACATTGTGTGGGACTGGAACGGGACGCTGTTCCACGACAATGACGCGATCATCGGGGCGACGAACGCGGCGTTCGCCGAGCTGGGGCTGGAGCCGATCACGATGGAGCGGTATCGGGCGCTGTACTGCGTGCCGGTGCCGAAGTTCTACGAGCGGCTGCTGGGGCGGCTGCCGACCGAGGCCGAGTGGCTCGTCATGGACGAGACCTTCCACCGGTACTACACCGAGCATCGGGTCCGCTGCGGGCTCACGGTCGGTGCGGCCGAGCTGCTCGCGGGGTGGCGGTCGGCGGGGCGCAGCCAGTCGATCCTCAGCATGTACGGGCACGAGGAACTGGTCCCGCTGGTCCGGGGGTTCGGGATCGAGGCGCACTTCATACGCGTCGACGGCCGGACCGGGCCTTCCGGGGGCAGCAAGGCCGAGCACATGACGCGACACCTCGCGGAACTGACGGGGGCGGCGGGAGTGGACCCCGCTCGGACCGTGGTGATCGGGGACGCGGCCGACGACGCGGTGGCGGCGCGGCATGTGGGGGCGCGGGCCGTGCTGTACACGGGGGGTTCGCACAGCCGGGCCAGTCTGGAGGCGGTGGGGGTGCCTGTGGTGGACACCCTGGCGGAAGCCGTGGTGGAGGCGGAGCGGCTGGCGGCGTAGCTGCGGGGCGGCGCGACTGCCCGCAGCTACATGGAGTGGGCCCGTCCAAGGACCTCACACCGAGCCGCGGTCGGACGACTACCTCACCGGCGCCCCCTCACGTCACCGGCGCCTTCGCCCGCAGGATCGTCAGGAACTCGCGCATCCACCGGGAGTGGTCCGGCCAGGCCCGGGAGGAGACCAGCGTGCCGTCCACGACCGCCTCGGCGTCCTGGAAGGTCGCGCCGGCCGCCTGCATGTCGAGTTCCAGCGCGGGGTAGGCCGTGACGCGGCGGCCGCGCAGGCCGTCGATCGCGGCGGTGAGCAGGGGGCCGTGGCAGATCTGGGCGACCGGCTTGTCCGCGTCGAAGAAGGACTTGAGGATCTTGCGGAGCTCCGGGTCGTTGCGCAGGTACTCGGGGGCGCGGCCGCCGGGGATGACGAGCGCGGCGTACTGACCGGGGTCGACCTCGGCGAAGGCGAGATCGGCGGGCCAGGTGTAGCCGGGCTTCTCGGTGTAGGTGTCGAAGCCGGGTTCGAAGTCATGGACCACGAACCGGAGCTTCTTGCGGGCGGGGGCCGCGATATGGACGTCGTAGCCCTCTTCACGGAGGCGCTGGTAGGGGTACAGGACCTCCAGTGACTCCGCTGCGTCGCCGGTGACGATCAGGATTTTGGCTGTCATGTCGGCAACGTGCATCCGGAGCGGGCCCTTGCCAAGGGGGCCGGTCGCTATTGGCCCGAGGACGCGGGCAGCACCGCCCCGGATGACACCCACCGCACGGCGCGACGCTCCCCGCCCCTGTGCAGAACGTCAAAGTTCTACCCCCGGTTTTGTACACATACGGCTCATGACGGGCCCCCTGTAAGGAGCGATAGCCTTGGTGGCGTGATCAGCGCGATAGCTCGCGGGGGCATCGTTGCCCCTGCCCTGCGCCCGGAGAGCACGGACCACATCCGTGACCGGGCGGCGGTCGCTGGTCTTCGCGGGCGGGGCGGGGGCACATGGGCCCCCGGGGCGCCGCGCACATCCCCTGGAGCGGCGTCGCAGAGAGCAGCGTCACACCCGTCGGGCGTGCCAAGAATGGCTGATAACCCCCCGCTCATCTCACCTTGCGGCATAGCGTCGGAGCAGACCGGACACCCCGCGTCACGGCGTCACGTCCCAGGGGAAGAGACCGTACTTCCTTCAACGTCACGCAACGGCGCGCGACAGGAGCCAGAGGACAATGCAGACCAAGCTGGACGAAGCCAAGGCCGAGCTGCTCGAGAGGGCCGCCCGGGTAGCTGAGAACAGCCCGGTCGGGGGGCACCTACCGACCGGGACCACGGACGAGGGCACCCCAGACCGGGAGACCGTGCTCGCGTTCCTCCAGCGCTACTACCTGCACACCGCCCCGGAGGACCTCACCGGTCGTGACCCGATCGATGTCTTCGGAGCCGCTCTCTCCCACTATCGGCTGGCCGAGAACCGGCCGCAGGGCACGGCCAGTGTGCGGGTCCTCACGCCCACCGTGGAGGAGAACGGATGGGCGTGCACTCATTCGATCGTCGAGGTCGTCACCGACGACATGCCCTTCCTCGTCGACTCCGTCACCAATGAGCTGACCCGGCAGGGGCGCGGCATCCATGTCGTCATCCACCCCCAGGTGGTCGTCCGGCGCGATCTCACCGGCAGGCTCATCGAGGTGCTCGCCCAGCGGCCCAGCGGCGAGCTTCCGCACGACGCGCACACCGAGTCCTGGATCCACGTCGAGATCGACCGCGAGACCGACCGGGCGGACCTGAAGCAGATCACCGCCGATCTGCTGCGCGTCCTGTCCGACGTCCGCGAGGCCGTCGAGGACTGGGAGAAGATGCGGGACGCGGCGCTGCGGATGGCCGAGGAGCTGCCCGCCGAGCCCGTCGCCTCCGACCTGCGCGAGCAGGACATCGAGGAGGCCCGCGAGCTGCTGCGCTGGCTGGCCGCCGACCACTTCACCTTCCTCGGATACCGCGAGTACCAGCTCCGCGACGACGACTCCCTCGCCGCCGTGCCGGGCACCGGCCTCGGCATCCTGCGCTCCGACCCGCATCACGCCGACGACGAGAGCCACCCCGTCAGCCCCTCCTTCGAGCGGCTGCCCGCCGACGCCCGTGCCAAGGCGCGCGAGCACAAGCTCCTCGTGCTGACCAAGGCCAACAGCCGGGCGACCGTGCACCGGCCGTCGTACCTGGACTACATCGGCGTGAAGAAGTTCGACGCCGAGGGCAATGTCGTCGGTGAGCGGCGCTTCCTCGGGCTCTTCTCCTCCGCCGCCTACACCGAGTCCGTGCGCCGGGTCCCCGTCATCCGCCGCAAGGTCGACGAGGTGCTCCAGCGCGCCGGCTTCTCGCCCAACAGCCACGACGGGCGCGACCTGCTCCAGATTCTGGAGACGTACCCGCGCGACGAGCTCTTCCAGACCCCGCCCGACGAGCTCCAGTCCATCGTCACCTCCGTGCTCTACCTCCAGGAGCGCCGACGGCTGCGGCTCTACCTGCGCCAGGACGAGTACGGGCGCTACTACTCCGCGCTCGTGTACCTGCCGCGCGACCGGTACACCACCGGTGTCCGGCTGCGGATCATCGACATCCTCAAGGAGGAACTGGGCGGCATCAGCGTCGACTTCACCGCCTGGAACACCGAGTCGATCCTGTCCCGGCTGCACTTCGTGGTCCGGGTCCCGCAGGGCACCGAGCTGCCGGAGCTCTCCGACCTCGACAAGGAGCGCATCGAGGCCCGCCTCGTCGAGGCCGCCCGCTCCTGGGCCGACGGCTTCTCCGACGCGCTCAACAACGAACTCGGCGAGGAGCGCGCCGCCGAACTGCTGCGCCGGTACGGCAACGCCTTCCCCGAGGGCTACAAGGCCGACCACACCTCGCGCTCCGCGGTCGCCGACCTCGTCCACCTGGAGAAGCTCACCGAGGAGAACAACTTCGCGCTGAGCCTGTACGAGCCGGTCGGCGCCGCCCCCGAGGAGCGCCGCTTCAAGATCTACCGCAAGGGCGCCGCGATCACCCTGTCCGCCGTGCTGCCGGTCCTCAACCGGCTCGGCGTCGAGGTCATCGACGAGCGGCCCTACGAGCTGCGCTGCTCGGACCGCAGCGTCGCCTGGATCTACGACTTCGGGCTGCGCATGCCCAGGTCGCAGAACGGCGCCGGGGACTACCTGGGCGACGACGGCCGCGAGCGCTTCCAGGAGGCCTTCGAGGCGACCTGGACGGGCCTGGCGGAGAACGACGGCTTCAACGCCCTCGTGCTGAGCGCCGGGCTGAACTGGCGGCAGGCGACGGTGCTGCGGGCGTACGCCAAGTACCTGCGGCAGGCGGGCTCGACCTTCTCGCAGGACTACATGGAGGACACCCTCCGCAACAACGTCCACACCACCCGGCTGCTCGTCTCCCTGTTCGAGGCGCGGATGTCGCCGGACCGGCAGCGCGCCGGGCACGAGATCGTGGACGCCCTCCTCGAAGAGGTCGACGCGGCGCTCGACCAGGTGGCGAGCCTCGACGAGGACCGCATCCTGCGCTCCTTCCTGACCGTCATCAAGGCGACCCTGCGCACGAACTTCTTCCAGGAGGCGCTCGGCGGCAAGCCGCACGAGTACGTGTCCATGAAGTTCGACCCGCAGATGATCCCGGACCTGCCGGCGCCGCGCCCGGCGTACGAGATCTGGGTCTACTCGCCGCGCGTCGAGGGCGTGCACCTGCGCTTCGGCAAGGTCGCGCGAGGCGGTCTGCGCTGGTCCGACCGGCGTGAGGACTTCCGGACCGAGATCCTCGGCCTGGTCAAGGCGCAGATGGTGAAGAACACCGTCATCGTGCCGGTCGGCGCCAAGGGCGGCTTCGTCGCCAAGCAGCTGCCCGACCCGGGCGTGGACCGGGACGCGTGGCTGGCCGAGGGCATCGCCAGCTACAAGACGTTCATCTCGGCGCTGCTCGACATCACCGACAACATGGTCGCCGGCGAGGTCGTGCCGCCCGCCGACGTGGTCCGGCACGACGAGGACGACACCTACCTCGTGGTCGCCGCCGACAAGGGCACCGCGACCTTCTCGGACATCGCCAACGGGGTCGCGGAGCAGTACAACTTCTGGCTCGGCGACGCCTTCGCCTCCGGCGGCTCCGCGGGCTACGACCACAAGGGCATGGGCATCACCGCGCGCGGTGCCTGGGAGTCCGTCAAGCGGCACTTCCGGGAGCTGGGGGTCGACACCCAGAGCGAGGACTTCACGGTCGTCGGCATCGGCGACATGTCCGGTGACGTGTTCGGCAACGGCATGCTGCTCAGCGAGCACATCCGCCTGGTCGCCGCCTTCGACCACCGCCACATCTTCATCGACCCGAACCCGGACGCGGCCACCTCCTACGCCGAACGCCGCCGCGTCTTCGAGCTGCCGCGTTCCAGCTGGGCCGACTACGACTCCGAGCTCATCTCGGCCGGTGGCGGGGTGTTCCCCCGCAGCGCCAAGGCCATCCCGGTCAACGCGCACATCCGCCAGGCCCTCGGCATCGAGGGCAAGGTCGCCAAGATGACGCCGGCCGACCTGATGAAGGCCATCCTCAAGGCACCGGTGGACCTGCTGTGGAACGGCGGCATCGGCACCTACGTCAAGGCCTCCACCGAGACGCACGCCGACGTCGGCGACAAGGCCAACGACCCGATCCGGGTCGACGGCGCCGACCTGCGGGTCAAGGTCGTCGGCGAGGGCGGCAACCTGGGACTCACCCAGCTCGGCCGGATCGAGTTCTCGCTCACCGGCGGGAAGATCAACACCGACGCCATCGACAACAGCGCGGGCGTGGACACCTCCGACCACGAGGTGAACATCAAGATCCTGCTCAACGGCCTGGTCGCGGACGGCGACATGACCGTCAAGCAGCGCAACAAGCAGCTCGCCGAGATGACCGACGAGGTCGGCCGGCTGGTGCTGCGCAACAACTACGCCCAGAACACGGCCATCGCCAACGCGCTCGCCCAGTCCAAGGACATGCTCCACGCCCAGCAGCGCTATCTGCGCCACCTGGTGCGCGCGGGCCTGCTGGAC
This sequence comes from Streptomyces sp. NPDC001536, assembly GCF_042894505.1. Classification (NCBI taxonomy): domain Bacteria; kingdom Bacillati; phylum Actinomycetota; class Actinomycetes; order Kitasatosporales; family Streptomycetaceae; genus Streptomyces; species Streptomyces sp. NPDC001536. Next base: position 1,150,075 of record NZ_JBIAVQ010000001.1, on the reverse strand, counting down.
CGGGCTCTGGAGTTCCTGCCCACCGACCGCCAGATCCGTGAACGCCTGGGCGCCGCACAGGGCCTGACCGGCCCGGAGACCGCCGTCCTCCTGGCGTACACCAAGATCACGGTCTCCGACGAGCTGTTGCACACCTCGCTGCCGGACGACCCGTATCTGCGCGGTCTGCTCGACGCCTACTTCCCGAGCGCGCTGCGCGAGAAGTTCGCCGAGCACATCGACACCCACCCGCTGCGCCGCGAGATCATCACGACCGTGCTGGTCAACGACACGGTCAACACGGGCGGTACGACGTATCTGCACCGGCTGCGCGAGGAGACCGGTGCCTCCCTCGAGGAGATCGTCCGGGCGCAGACCGCGGCCCGCGCGATCTTCCGCTCGGCCGTGGTGTGGGACGGGGTGGAGGCGCTCGACAACCAGGTCGAGGCCGCCGTACAGACCCGCATCCGGCTGCACTCGCGCCGGCTCGTCGAGCGCGGCACGCGCTGGCTGCTCAACAACCGGCCGCAGCCGCTCCAGCTCGCCGAGACCGTCGAGTTCTTCGCCGAGCGCGTCGAGCAGGTCTGGTCGCAGCTGCCGAAGCTGCTGCGGGGCGCGGATCTGGAGTGGTACCAGCGGATCTACGACGAGCTGACCGGAGCCGGCGTCCCGGACGAACTCGCCACGCGTGTGGCCGGGTTCTCCTCCGCCTTCCCGACGCTCGACATCGTCTCGGTGGCCGACCGGATGGGCCGCGAGCCGCTGGATGTCGCGGAGGTCTACTACGACCTCGGCGACCGGCTGCGGATCACCCAGCTCATGGACCGCATCATCGAGCTGCCCCGCGCCGACCGCTGGCAGTCCATGGCCCGTGCCTCCATCCGTGAGGACCTCTACGCGGCCCACTCGGCGCTGACCGCGGACGTCCTCGCGGTGGGCAACGGCACCTCGACTCCCGAGCAGCGCTTCAAGGCGTGGGAGGAGAAGAACGCGGCGATCCTGGGCCGGGCGCGCTCGACCCTGGAGGAGATCCAGGGCTCGGAGTCGTTCGACCTCGCCAACCTGTCGGTGGCGATGCGGACCATGCGCACGCTGCTGCGGACGCATTCGTAGGCCGTACGACAAGAAGGGCGCCCTGAGCCGCGATGGCTCAGGGCGCCCTTTTCTTGGCCTGCCTTAGGCAAAGGCAAGGGGAAGGCTTACCGTTTGCGGCTAAGCCTTGTGCCGTGACTGTGAACCTTGTCGAGGAGCGTGTCGGCGTCCGCGAAGTGGTGCACTTCGGTGTCGTCGGCGGCAGCGGCGTCGTGGTGAACTTCGCCGTCTTCAATGTGCTGCTGCACGGCCTCGCATGGCGGGCCATGGTGGCGACGGCGCTTGCCGGCCTCGTCGCCATGGGCACGAATTACCTTGGCTTCCGCTTTTTCGCCTACCGGGACCGGGACGCGCGCACTCATCAGCAGATCGTGCTGTTCTTCGTCTTCAGCGCGATCTGCGTGGCCATGGAGAGCGGGCTCTTCTACGTCGGCTATCACGGCCTCGGCCTTCACGGTCCGCTGGAGTCGAATGCCGTGAAGGCCGTGTCGATCGTGCTGGCGTCGGCGTTCCGGTTCCTCGTCTACCGCACCTGGGTGTTCCAGCAGGAAGGGTCCTAGACGGCGGCCTTCGGCTTCGGCTTGGGCTTCGGCTTCGTCGTCTTGTCGCCGGTGAAGGCCTCGTACTCCTTCAGGACGTCCTCGGTCGGGCCGTCCATGCGCAGTTCGCCGCGTTCCAGCCACAGCACGCGGTCGCAGGTGTCGCGGATCGACTTGTTGTTGTGGCTGACCAGGAACACCGTGCCGGCGTGCTTGCGCAGCTCGCGGATGCGCTGCTCGGAGCGCTTCTGGAAGGAGCGGTCCCCGGTGGCGAGGGCCTCGTCGATGAGGAGGACGTCGTGGTCCTTGGCGGCGGCGATGGAGAAGCGGAGCCGGGCGCCCATGCCGGAGGAGTACGTGCGCATGGGCAGGGTGATGAAGTCGCCCTTCTCGTTGATGCCGGAGAAGTCGACGATCTCCTGGTAGCGCTCCTTGATCTGCTCGCGGGACATGCCCATCGCGAGGCCGCCGAGGTAGACGTTGCGCTCGCCGGTCAGGTCGCCCATCAGGGCCGCGTTGACGCCGAGGAGGGAGGGCTGGCCGTCGGTGTAGATGGCGCCGCTCTCCACCGGCAGCAGACCGGCGACCGCCTTGAGCAGGGTCGACTTGCCCGAGCCGTTGGTGCCGATCAGGCCGATCGCCTCGCCGCGGTAGGCGACGAAGGAGACCTTCTTGACCGCGTGCACCGTGCGGACGCCGGACGCCTTCTCGGTCTGCTTGCGGCGCAGCATGCGGTTGAGGGCGGCGGTCGCGGAGCCGCGGCCCGCGCCGGTGCCGTTGACGCGGTAGACGATGTCGACGTTGTCGGCGACGACGGTGGGGACCAGACCGGTCGTGGCGGGGAGGCCGCCGGTCACGGGTGCGGTGTTCTCGAAGTTGTCAGCCACGGCCGTACGTCTCCTCAGCCTTCCAGAAGTAGATGAAGCCGCCGACTCCGGCGAGCAGCGCCCAGCCCGCCGCGATCGCCCACACGTGGTGCGGCAGCTGGCTGGAGTGGAAGCTGTCGATCAGGGCGTAGCGCATCAGGTCGATGTAGACCGCTGCCGGGTTGGCCTGGAGGACCGGGCCGACCCAGGACGGCAGGTCGTTGTGCTTGCTGAGCAGGTGGTCGATGCTCCACATCACGCCGGAGACGTACATCCAGGTGCGCAGCACGAACGGCATCAGCTGGGCGATGTCCGGGGTCTTGGCGCCGAGCCGGGCCATGACCATCGAGACGCCGGCGTTGAAGGTGAACTGGAGGATCAGCGCCGGGACGGCCAGCAGCCAGGACGCCGAGACCGGTACGCCGAAGCAGAGCAGGATCACGACCAGGGCGGCCATCGAGAACAGCAGCTGCTGGAGCTGCTGGAGGCAGAAGGAGATGGGCAGCGCGGCCCGCGGGAAGTGCAGGGCCCGGACCAGGCCGAGGTTGCCGGAGATGGCGCGGGTGCCGGCGAGGATCGAGCTCTGGGTGAACGTCCAGATGAACACGCCCGTCACCAGGAACGGGATGTAGTCCGGCACACCCTTCTTGGTGCCCAGCAGCACGCCGAAGATGAAGAAGTACACCGCCGCGTTCAGCAGCGGGTTCATCACCTGCCAGACCTGGCCGAGCTTCGCCTGGCTGTACTGGGCGGTGAGCTTGGCGGTCGAGAACGCGGTGATGAAGTGGCGCCGGGCCCACAGCTGACGGACGTACTCGGACAGGGTCGGTCGGGCACCGCTGACCGAGAGGCCGTGACGGGCGGCGAGGGCCGCGAGGTCGCCTTCGGCGGGCGTGGGGAGGGGTGCCGCCGTCGGGGGCGGTGTGTGGAGGACCTGGCTCACATCCGCTGCTTTCGGTTGGGGGGTGTGTCCGGCACCCGACGTTTCCTTACGCTTCTCTTCACGTTCTCTTACGTCGGGACGGGACCGTATCGTCGCAACGTGAGCGTAGGCCGAGTCGGCGTCGGAACGCAACCGTTTCGTCGTGACGCGTTCCGTGAGGACGGGGCCGTTTCGTCGTGACGTTCCGCGTGGGGACGGGACCGTATCGTCGTAACGCCCTATGCTGGTCCGCATGACGACGAACGCCGACGAGCCGCAGACCCGTCCGCGCCGCCGGGCACCCGCCGGAGCCGCCGTGCTCCGGGAGGACGTGACGGAGGCCATCCGGGCGGCGGTCTTCGAGGAGCTCGCGGTCGTCGGCTACGCGCGGATGTCCATCGAGGGGATCGCGCGCCGGGCGGGCGTCGGCAAGACCGCGGTCTACCGGCGCTGGCGCTCCAAGCTGCACCTCGTCCTCGACGTGGTGTCGGCGCTCGCCGTGCAGGGCCTGCCCGCGCCGGACACCGGGGCGCTGGAGAGCGATCTGCGGCTGCTGTACGAGGTGACGTCCCGTGCGCTGCGCCATCCCGTGGCCTCGCAGATCCTCCCGGACCTCCAGGCCGAGGCGGCCCGTAACCCCGAGATCGCCGAAGCGGTGCAGAAGGCGCTGCGGGACGGCCAGGAGGGTGTCGCCAGCAAGATCCTGGTGGCGGCGGAGCAACGGGGCGAGGTCCGGACAGGACTCGATGACGAGCTGGCGCTCGATCTGATCTCCGGACCGCTGTACTGGCGGTCCGTGGTGATCCGGAGCCCTAAGCTGCCGAAGGGGTATCTGGACGCGCTGGCGCGCGGGACGGCCGCGGCGCTGAAGGCGCTGTAGCCGGTCTTCGGTCCGGGCCGCCGGGCGCCCGGCACCGCGCGCAGGCCGAGGAGCTCCGGGGCGAGCACCTCGATACGTCCGTCGCCGACGGGCCGGATCGGTCCGTCGCGGGCCGCGGTGAGGCCGGCGAGCCCGGCGCCGAGGTGCGCTCGGTTCGCGAGTGGGCGGTCGGGGCCCTCGCCGGGTGCGGTCCCGGTCAACCCCTGGATGCAGGCGACACCAGCCTCGCGCGGTCCTAGCCTCCTACCCCCGAGCCGCCTCCGGATGCAGTCGTACCCAGCCCTCCCAGGCCGAGGTGATCATGTCCTGGATGTCGTGCTTGGCCTTCCAGCCCAGTTCCGTGGTGATGCGGTCGGCGGAGGCGACGACTCGGGACGGGTCGCCGGGGCGGCGGGGGGTGATGGTCGGGGGGCGGTCGTGGCCGGTGACGGCGTTGATGTGGTCGATCATTTCGCGGACCGAGACGCCCTCGCCGCGGCCGACGTTGAGGGTGAGGTCGCGGCCGGGGGAGGAGCGCAGGGCGCGGGCCGTGGCGACGTGGGCGTCGGCAAGGTCGAGTACGTGGATGTAGTCGCGGACGCAGGTGCCGTCCGGCGTGGCGTAGTCGTCGCCGAAGATGCGTGGGGGCGCGTTCTCGGTCAGCTTCTCGAAGACCATGGGGATCAGGTTGAAGACGCCCGTGTCCGCGAGCTCCGGGGTCGCCGCGCCCGCCACGTTGAAGTAGCGGAGCGATGCGGTGGCCAGGCCGGTCGCGCGGCCGGTCGCGCGGACCAGCCATTCGCCGGCCAGCTTCGTCTCGCCGTACGGCGACATGGGCACGCACGGGGTCTCCTCCGTGACCAGGTCCACGTCCGGCATGCCGTACACCGCCGCCGAGGAGGAGAAGACGAACGAGGACACCCCCGCCCCGGTCACCTGCTCCAGCAGGACGCGCAGCCCCTCGACGTTCTCCCGGTAGTAGTGCAGCGGCAGGTCGACCGACTCGCCCACCTGCTTCTTCGCCGCCAGATGCACGACCCCGGTGACGGCGTGGTCCGCGAGGGCGCGCGCCACGCGCTCCGCGTCCAGGGTGGAGCCGACCACCAGCGGCACCCCGTCCGGGACGCGCTCGGCGATCCCCGTGGACAGGTCGTCGTACACCACCGCGTGCTCGCCCGCCTCGGTCATCGCCCGGACGACGTGCGCCCCGATGTAGCCGGCGCCGCCGGTGATCAGCCAGGTCATGTACGGCCGTCCCCTCGTCAGATGGAGCGAGATGTGCGTGTGGTGCGCGGTCGGACACCGTCTTCAGTCAATCAGGCGCCGGAGCCCCCTGCGGACAACCGCGACAACTCCCCGTGAGCGGGACACCGCGTGCGGTACCGGTTCCGCCGCTCCGTGCCCCGTGCGCAGGGCCCGCGCCAACTCCTCCCGCCCGGCGGCCAGCAGGATGTCGTACGCCAGCCGGTAGGCCTCCGTGAGCGCCGGGCCGTCGGCGGCCCGAGCGGCGCGCGGCACGTACACCCGCTCCGGCACGAGCGCGATGTCCGGGCACGCGGCCAGCACGCGCGCGTGGAAGACGACGTTCTCGTGGGCGAAGCGGCCCTCGGGGAAGCGGATGCCGTGGTCGTGCAGGAAGGCGGTGCGGTAGAGCTTGTTGCCGCAGAGGGTGTCGTGCACCAGGAGCGGGCGCTGCGCGGGCCGCGCGCACAACCCGCTCGCGACCTCCGCGCGCGCCCCCAGCAGCGCGGTCACCGCGCCGGGCAGCAGCGCGTCACCGCCGTCCAGGAACATCACGTACGGCGATGTCAGCCAGCCCCTGGGCGAGCACGGAGCGCACGGTGGCCCGCACGCGCGGGGCGTCGTCGTAGCCGGTCACGACGGCACAGGCCTGGGGGGCGTGAGGGTCCATGGCGTCGTGTTCCGGAATAGCGGGGGATACGGGTGGCTGCGCGTCAGGGAGCGGTCAGCGCTCGATCCGGAAGACGGTGGGAAGCCGCGTCGGGTTCCTTCGTGGGCGCGGGACGCGTGGAGCGCCACAGGCGGGCGAAGGACAGGGCGGCGGCCGTGGCGAGCAGGCCGTTGCGTACGAGCATCAGCGCGCAGCCCGTCCAGGTGGCGGCCGCGACCTGGTCGTACAGGACGGGGTACACGACCGCGCTGACGGCCGTCGCCGCCACGATCAGCGCGGCGACGGGACGCTGTGAAGTGTGCCGTGAGGTCAGGCACACGGCGGCCAGGCCCAGCAGCCAGATCATGTATTGCGGGCTGATCACCCGGCTGGTGACGGTGAAGAGCAGCACGGCGGTCAGCGCCGCGTCGTACGGCGTCGCCGCGCTCCAACGCTGGGCCCGCAGCCGCCACAGCAGGAGCAGCGCGAAGGCGACGGCGGTGGCCGCGAGACAGGCGCGGGCGACCAGGGACACGTACGGGCCGGTGTACTCCAGCGCGCCGTACTGGTAGCGGACCGACCCCGGCCACCCGGCGTGCGTGGCCAGACCGAGCGCCGTGCCGCCGAACGACTCGATCTGCACGCCCCTGCCGCCCTGTTGGCGCAGGAACGCGAAGGGATTGTCGAACAGCACCGCGAGGACGCTGAGCGCCGACGCGCCCGTCACCGCCGCCCACGTCCACGCCGACCGTGTCGCGCGCCCCTTCTCCAGGCCGGGCAGCACCAGCGCCGGCCACACCTTCACCAGCGCGCCCAGCGCCGCGAACGCGCCGCACGCACGCGTGGAGCGAGGCAACGTCAACAGGGCGATGACGGCAAGGGCTGTGACCTGCACGTCGTACCGCGCGAGCGGCACATGCAGCAGGAGGGGGAGGCCACCGGTCCACAGGACGGCCCCGCGCAGACTGCGGCCGGGGCGCGCGCCCGCGCGGGACAGCGCGACCGTGATCGCCGCGTCGGCGGCCAGGGTGAGGGCCACGAACGCCTGGAAGTACGTCAGCCCCGGCAGCAGCCCGGGCGACACCAGCACCGGGCCCGCGCCCGGCGGGTACTGCCACAGCGTGTCGTGCGCCGGGAAGGCGCCGTGCGCGAGGACGCCGTACCAGTGGCCATACAGCCACCACACCTCACGGGTGACCCCGCCGCCGCCCAGCAGGGGCAGCGCGTCGTGGGCGAGCAGCCACAGCATCAGCGCGCGGGTGGTGAGCCAGGTGGCGGTGATCGTGAGGAGGCGGCGTTTCATCACGGCGGATCGTAAGCCGCGCGGATGCCGTGGATGGGTCCATAGGCCGTGAAACACCACTAATCGGTGCTTTCCATAACAAAATCGGCCCCGTGAGGACGAGGGGAAGCCGTGTCGCGGTGGCCGTGCCCGTGGTCGTCATGCTCGGGATCGGGCTGTGGGGGCTCGACCGGGGCGGCATGTGGCGGGACGAGGCGGTCACCTTCCAGGTCGCGCGGCGTTCCGTGCCGCAGATCTGGCGACTGCTGCACGGTGTCGACGCGGTGCACGGCCTGTACTACCTCCTCGTCCACGCCGTCCTCGCCGTCCGCCCCGACGAGGTCGCGCTCCGCCTCCCGTCGGTCTGCGCTGCGGCGGTGACGGCGGGACTGGTGGCGGCCCTCGGCGTACGGCTGACCGGACGGCCCAGGGTGGGGCTGTGGGCCGGACTGCTGTACGCGCTCACGCCGATGACCGGGCACTACGCGCAGGAAGGACGGTCGTACGCGCTCGTCGCGGCGGGGGTGGCGGGGGCGACGCTGCTGCTGGTGCGGGGGGCCTGGTGGGCGTACGGGGTGGTCCTCGCCGTCACGTGTCTGCTGCACGAGATGGCGGCGCTGGTGGTGTTCGCGCACGCGGTGACGGTGGCCGTGACGCGGGGGGCGTGGGTGCGGTGGGCGTGGGCGGTGGGTGCGGTGGGCGTCGCGCTGGTGCCGTTGGCGGTCGTGTCGTGGGGGCAGGCCGGGCAGGTGGGGTGGCTGGCGGAGCCGGGGTGGCGGGACGCGGTGGGGGTGGTGCGGGGGTTCGCCGTGGCGCGCAAGGGGGTGGTGTTCTGGGGGTGCGTGGGGGCGGCGGCCGTGGGTGCGGTGGCGGGCCGGCGGCTGGCGGGGGTCGCGGTGCCGTTGCTGGTGGTGCCGCCGGGGCTGCTGATGGTCGTATCGCAGATGCGGCCGATGTACGACGACCGGTATGTGCTGTACGCCCTGGCGGGGATGCCGTTGCTGGTGGCGGCGGGGGCCGATCGGCTGGTCGGGGTGCTGGGGCGTACGAGGGTTTCCGCCCGGACCGGAGCCCTGGCCGGAGCCCTGGCCCTCGCCCTTCTCTACCTCCACCACCTCCCTCACCACCGCGAGGACCGCGAGGCCGCCCACCGCCCCGACGACCTCGCCGCGTCCTCCGCCCTCCTCGCCCGTGAACTGCGGCCCGGCGACCCCGTGTTGTTCCTCCCGGCGATCGGGCGGCGCTCGGCGGCGGCCTATCCGCAGGCGTACCGGCGGGCGTGGGACATCGCGCTACGAGAGTCGGGGGCGGCGTCGGGCACGTTGTACGGGACGGAGATCGGCCCCCGCGCCCTGCGTCACCGGATGGCCGGTGTCGACCGGATCTGGGTCGTCCTCGAACGCCCCGCCCTCGCCCGCGGCTGGTCCCCGGCCGAGCCGGTCGAGCGGGCCAAACTCGCCGTCGTGAGGCGGGAGTTCACGCCGCGGAGGGAGTACGGCCGTGGCGGTGTGACCCTCCGCCTTTACGTCAGAGACGTCACGGCTTCTCCTCCAGCTGCGCCGAGTCCAGCGCCGTGGTCAGCTCGTCGAGGCGTGCCCGCAGCTCGCGGATCTCGTCCACGTCGAAGGTGGTCGCCGCGGCGATCCGGCGCGGTACCTCCAGCGCACGCTCGCGCAGCGCGACGCCCTCCTCGGTGAGCCGGACCTCCACGGAACGCTCGTCGCGGGCGCTGCGCTCTCGGCGGACCAGGCCGGCCGACTCCAGCCGCTTGAGCAGCGGGGAGAGCGTGCCGGAGTCGAGGCGCAGGTGCTCGCCGAGCTGCTTGACGGGCAGGTCGCCGTGCTCCCACAGCACCAGCATCACCAGGTACTGCGGGTACGTGAGTCCGAGGTCCTTGAGGATCACGCGGTAGACGCCGCCGAAGGCGCGCGAGGCGGCGTTCAGGGAGAAGCAGATCTGCTGGTCGAGGCGGAGCCAGTCGGTGGTGGGCGGAGGCGTGGTCATGCCTCCAGGGTAGCGCTTGCTCGTCATTTAGTTGTGCACAACTGAATTGTGTGCTCTACTTATGGCCGTGAGACGGCCCGGACCGAAGAGAACGGGCCGGCCACCCCCGTCACCACGTTTTGAGAGGGATGGAACCCATGGACGCGCTCTACACCGCTGTCGCCACCGCCACCCACGGCCGCGACGGTCGCGCCGTCAGCAACGACGGTCAGATCGACCTCCAGCTGGCCCCGCCGGCCGCGCTGGGCGGCAACGGTCAGGGCACCAACCCGGAGCAGCTGTTCGCCGCCGGCTACGCCGCCTGTTTCGGCAGCGCCCTCGGTCTCGTCGGCCGCCAGGCCAAGGTCGACGTCAGCGACGCCGCGGTGACCGCCGAGGTCTCCATAGGCAAGCAGGGTGAGGGCTTCGGTCTCGCCGTCGTCCTCCGCGTCGAGCTGCCCGACACCGTGGACGAGGCGACCGGCCGCAAGCTCGTCGAGTCCGCCCACCAGGTCTGCCCCTACTCCAACGCCACCCGCGGCAACATCGAGGTCGAGCTCGTCATCGAGTAGTCACCGGAACCGGAACCTGATCCGGCCCGACGACCCGCGCCGGCACCGCGGTACTCGGGGCCCTTAGTCGAAGGGCCAGGCCGGACGAGATTCGCCCCGTACCCCGCGAGCGCCAGGGCGGCGTGGCGGTCGGCCGTGAGCACCACCTCACCGCGTCCGACGTGCCGCGCCGCCCACTCGTACGTCGGCGGCGCCACCGACGTCGCCCACGTGAGCAGCCCGAGGCAGGCCGCTACGGCCACGACCCCGGCGTACACCCTCCGCCGCGCATCCCGGCCCGGGACGCCGACGACATCACCAGCCACGACTGCGGCCGCCGAAGCGCCGGCCGAGGGCCGAGCCCAGTGCCCGCGGCAGGGGTTCGGCGTCTCAGCGGCCGGGGCGGCCGGACGGGCGCCAGGTGTGGGGGCGGGTCGGGGTGGGGCGGGAGGGGCTGGAGGGCATGGGAGGTTCCCTGGGTGAGGACGGGGGTCAGACGGTTTCCGTGAGGGGCGACGGGGGCGCGGGGTGTGGCACGGTCGGCTGGGGTGACAGTTCCGCCGTCGCCGCCGCGGACGGCACCGGGAAGCGTTCGGCGAGCGGCAGGAACGGCGCGGGGTCGGTCTGGCCCAGCACCACATGGCGTACGACCCGCTCGGCGGCGCGTCCGTCGTCGTACGGGCAGAAGCGCTCGCGGAACGCCGAGCGCAGCTGGGTGGAGCGGGAGCCCCGCCAGTGGCCGGTGGCGAAGATGTCGGTCAGCTCGTCCTCGCTGCGCGCGACCGCGCCCGGCGGGAAGGCGCGCAGGTCGAAGTAGGTGCCGCGGGCCGCCTCGTACGCCTCCCGGTCGTCGGAGTGGATCACGATCGGGCGGTCCAGGTTGGCGTAGTCGAACATCAGGGACGAGTAGTCCGTCACCAGCGCGTCCGAGGCCAGGCACAGGGACTCCACGCTTGGGTGGTCGGTGACGTCGATGATCCGGCCGGTGCTCGTCGCGAGGGGGCCACCGTGCCGGTGGTGGGCGCGGGCCAGGACGACGAAACGGGGGCCCAGACGGCGCAGGACGCGGTCCAGGTCGAGGGCGCAGCGCTGGGTGCGGCGGTAGTCGCGGTGGGTCGGGGCGTACAGGATCGCCACCGTGCCCTCCGGGATGCCGAGCGACTCGCGCAGCCGGCGCACGTCCTGCGAAGTCGCCTGCTGGAACACGTCGTTGCGGGGATAGCCGTACTCGAGGGTCGTGTATGTGCCCGGGTAGACGCGCTCCCAGGTCAGGGTGGTGTGGCGGTTGGCGGACAGCAGGTAGTCCCACTTGCCGACGTCGGCGAGGAGGTCCGCGAAGTCCGTGCCGCGGGCGGCCGCCGGGCGTTCCTGGAGGTCCAGGCCCATGTGCTTGAGGGGGGTGCCGTGCTGGGTCTGGACGAGGACCTGGCCCGGGCGTTTGACCAGGCGCCGGTCGAAGCCGACGTTGCTGACCAGGTACTTGGAGCGGGCGAGCGCCGTCCAGTACGCGGCCGAGCCGGGGCGCAGCCGGCGGGTGGCGGTGGGGATGGTGTGGTGGTGCTCGGCGCCGGCGATCCACGCGGTGCGGATGTGCGGCGCGTGGGTGCGGAACGCCTGCTCCAGGGCGCCCGGGTTGCAGCCGTGGCCGCGGTCGCCGTAGGCGGCGAAGACGGCGTGGTCCTCGCGCAGCGGGAGGCGGCGCTGGACGCGGTAGTGGAGCCGGAGGGCCCCGGCTCGCAGGGCCTTCGCGAGGCGGCCGCCGCGGTGGGCGGTCCGGCGGCCCAGCCTCTTGGCCAGCTCCAGGGCGCGGTAGGTGCGATGCAGACCCAGGCGGACCAGGGTGTGGCGGAGGCGGGCGCGCAGCGGGACGGGTTGACCCGGGGTGAGGTAACGGCGGTAGTGGGCGCGGGCCTTGAGCAGGAACTCGGCGCGGGCGCGGCGCGGCAGCAGGTGCCGGTCGGTGAAGAGCGCCGACAGATGGTCGACCATGCGGCGGAACAACACCGGGCGCCACCGGGCGAGTTCGGGGTGCTGGTCGACGTAGGCGAAGACCCTGTCGTACTGGTTGAAGGCGTCGAAGTGACCGCGGCCCGTGCCGGGGACGCCGCTCTGGCGGCGCCGGCGGTGGTGCACGCACACCCGGTCCAGCGTCGCGAGGGTCTGTGCCGTCATCAGCGCCGGATAGGTCCAGGGCGTGTTCTCGTGGTGGCCCGGTGGGAAGGAGAAGCCCGACTCCTCCACGAACTCCCGGCGGTACGCCTTGTTCCAGGCCACCGTCAGCAGACGCAGCAGCCCCGGGCGGTCCTCCAGCCGGAAGGGCGCCGGGCCCTGCTCGGTGAGCTGCGCGGCCAGGCCGTTGCGGACCGCCTGGCCCGTCCAGTCGATCAGCGCGTGGTCGTGGACCAGGACGTCCGGGTCGCCCGTCTCCTTGAGCCGGTCGGCGATCGCCCGCAGCGCGTCCGGGGTGAGGGTGTCGTCGCCGTCCAGGAACACCAGGTAGTCACCGCCGGCCACCGCCAGACCGGCGTTGCGCGCGCCGCCCGGCCCCTGGTTCCCGGCCAGGTGCACCGGCCGCACCCGCGGGTCCCGGGCCGCGAACTCGTCGACGATCGCACCGCAGGCGTCCGGCGAGCAGTCGTCGACGGCGATCAGTTCCAGATCCGTGTACGACTGGGAGAGCACCGAGTCCAGGCACTCGTGCAGATACGCCTGAACCTTGTATGCGGGGACGATGACACTGAACCTGGGCACGGCACATCCAAGAGTCGGCGCGGGCGTTCGGCCCGGGAACTGCCGGTGATGTGACTTGGTTACGTGCTGTGCTGCATACGGGGGATTCTTGGGAGATGTGAAGGGGCGGACCGGTCCGCCCCTTCAATCTGCCTGTCGTACGGGCTACTTGACCGCTCCCGCCATCACCCCGGTCACGAACTGCCGCTGGAACGCGAAGAACACGGCCAGCGGGATCACCATCGAGATGAAGGCACCGGTCGCCAGGATCTCGATGTTGCTGCCGAACTGCCGTACCTGCTGCTGGAGGGCGACCGTCAGCGGCTGGGAGTCGGCGTTGGTGAACACCAGCGCCACCAGCATGTCGTTCCACACCCACAGGAACTGGAAGATGCCCAGCGAGGCCAGCGCGGGTGCCGCCAGCGGCATGACCACCGTCGCGAACAGCCGCGCCTCGCCCGCCCCGTCCAGGCGCGCCGCCTCCAGGAGTTCCCGGGGGATCTCCGCGAAGAAGTTGCGCAGCAGGAAGATCGCGAACGGCAGTCCGAAGGCGACGTGGAAGAGGATGGCGGCGATGATGTCGCCGAAGATCCCGATGTCGCGGAAGAGGAAGGTCAGCGGGATCAGCGCGATCTGCACCGGCACCACGAGCAGCCCCACCACGACCATGAACCACGTGTCACGGCCCTTGAAGTCCATCCACGCGAAGGCGTATCCCGCCATCGCGCCGATGATCACGACCAGCAGGGTCGAGGGGACGGTGATCCAGATCGTGTTGAACAGGGAGCTGGTGATCGTGTCGTTCTTGAGGATCGTCTCGTAGCTGTTCGCGGTCAGCTGGCCCGGCGCGGTGAACACCTTCCACCAGCCCGAGGTGGCGATGTCGGTCGGATCGCGGAACGAGGAGACCAGCAGTCCGAAGGTCGGCACCAGCCACACCAGCGCGATGACGATCAGGAAGACCCGCATCACCCCGCCGGCCGCCCCGCTCGCCACCCGGGCGGCGAGCGAGCGCTTGGCGCGCACGGTCGTGTCGAGAACGGTCACCGCTCACGCTCCTTCCGCAGCCGTCGGAGGTTGACCCACATCACCGGCAGCACCAGCAGCAGCAGGATGACGCCGATCGCGCTGCCGATGCCGTAACTGGCGCCGCCGCCGAACGACGACTGGAACAGTTGCAGCGCCAGCACGTTGGCGTCGTCCTGACTGGGCTGCGGGGCGATGATGTAGACCAGGTCGAAGATCTTCATCACGTTGATCATCAGCGTGACCAGGACGACGACCAGGACCGGCGCCAGCATGGGCACCGTGACCTTTCTGAACACCTGCCACTCGTTGGCGCCGTCGACCCGGGCCGCCTCCAGGAGGTTGCGGTCCACCCCCGCGAGGCCGGCCGCGATCAGGATCATCGCGAACCCCGCCCACATCCACACGTACGCCCCGATGATCGCCGGGGTGATCAGTGTCGGGCCGAGCCAGTCGATGCCGTTGTAGGGCGCCGCGAAGTTCGAGCCGGGCAGCCGCAGTTGGGCCCCGTCGGCCTCGCCGGGCAGATTGAAGGTGCCGTCGGCGCCGCTCTTCGTGGAAGCGACCACCTTGCCGTCCTTCACGGCCTCGATCTTCACGCCCTCCAGCGCCTTCTCACCGGGGTCGATCTGGCCCTTCGTGCCGCCACCGCCCAGCTTGAAGTCCAGCCAGACGGTGCCGGTGACGCCGTCACCCGTGGCCGCCTTGGCGTCCTCGGGGGTGCCGGGGAGCTTGGTGGGGGCGATGCCGACGAGCGGGAGCAGCGCCGGCGTGCCCGCCCGCACCGTGTCGGTCGAGGTGAACGAGCCGCCGCCCGAGGCCTTCAGATCGCTCACCGCCGCGTTCGGCCGCGCCTTCGGATAGACCGAGGAGTCCACGAACGTGTCGTGCACGGTCGTCACCACCGCGTTGGCCACGCCCTGGTCCGGGTCCGCCGAGTACACCAGGCGGAAGATGATGCCCGCGGCCAGCATGGAGATCGCCATCGGCATGAAGACGATCAGCTTGAACGCCGTGCCCCAGCGCACCCGTTCGGTCAGCACCGCGAAGATCAGACCGAGCGCCGTGACCACCGCGGGGGCGACCGCGACCCAGATCGCGGTGTTCTTGACCGCGGTCAGCGTCGCGTCGTTGCTGAAGATGTCGCCGTAGTTGTCCAGGCCGACGAAGCTGGAGCCGCCGGCGTCGTAGAGACTGCGCCAGACCGACCACCCGATCGGGTAGACCACGAGCGCGCCGAGAAGGACCAGCGCGGGCAGCAGGAACAGCACCGCCACCCACAACCGCGTCCTCGTCACGCTCTTGCGCGGAGACACGGAGGGCGTCGGCAGTGCGCCGGCGCCCTCCGTCGAATTCGCCACGGAGGCCATGGCGTCAGCTTGCCCCGTACGCCTTGGCGGCGTCGGCCTCCAGCTTGCGCTGGGCGCCCGCGACATCGCTCGGGTTGCTGAGGAAGTCCTGGAGGTCCTTCCACTCGCCGGTGCCCTGGGTGCCGCCGAAGGCCGCGGGCGCCTGGTCGGACATGTCGAAGCGGAAGTCGTCACCCGCGTCGATGAGCGCCTTGGCGATCTGCCGGGTCACGTCGTCCTTGTACGTGCTCTGGTCCATCTCCTTGTTGGGGGACAGGACGCCGCCCTGCGCCGCCCAGACCTCGGCCGCGTCCGTCGACGCGAGGAAGGTCAGCAGCGCCTGGGCGCCCTTGCTGTCCTTCAGCGCCACGGCCACGTCGCCGCCGCTGACCACCGGGGAGTCGGAGCCCACCGCCGGGAACGGGAAGACCTTGGCGTCCGTGCCCACCTTCGCCTTGGTGTCGGCGTTGATGTTCGCGGTGACGAAGTCGCCCTCGAAGACCATCGCGGCCGGGGTGTCACCGGTGAAGGTCTGGGTGACCGACTTCGGGAACTCCGTGTCCAGCGCGCCCTTTCGACCGCCCGCGAGCAGCTCGTCCTTGCCCCACAGCTCGGCGAGCGTGGAGAGGGCGGCCTTGACGGAGGGATCCGTCCACTTGATCTCGTGCTTGGCGAGCTGGTCGTACTTCTCCGGGCCCGCCTGGGACAGATAGACGTTCTCGAACCAGTCGGTGAGCGTCCAGCCGTCCGCGCCGCCGACGGAGACGGCGGGCGAGCCGGCGTCGGACAGCGTCTGCGCGGTGGAGATGAACTCCTTCCACGTCTTGGGCGTCTCGGTGATCCCGGCCGCCTCGAACGCCGCGGTGTTGTACCAGATCAGGGACTTGTTGGCGGCCTTCGCGTAGACGCCGTACTGCTGGCCGTCGACCGCCCCGAGATCACGCCATCCCTGGGAGAAGTTCTTGTCCAACTGCGCCTTGGCCTCGGTGCCGAGGGGCTTGAGCCACTTCTTCTCCGCGAACTGGTGCAACACACCGACCTGCGGCAGGAACGCCACGTCCGGCGGCTGACCGCCCTCGATCTTGGCGGCGAGGAAGGTGGAGGTGTTGTTGCCGGTCGGTACGAACTTGACCTTGGCGCCGGTGCGTTTGGTGAACTCGTTGAGGACCTTGGTGAAGTTCTCCTGTTCGGCTCCGGTCCAGACGGCGGCTACCTCAAGCGTCTGGCCGTCGAGCTTGGGGAGCGTGACGGAGGTGCCGCCGGTCTCCGTGCCGTTGGTCGCGTTGTCGCTGCCGCTGTCGTCGTCGCCACCGCACGCGGTGAGCGTCAGGGCTCCCGCGAGGAGGGCGGCTGCTGTCGCGGTGACCCTTCGTGTCCGGTAGGTGCTGCTCGTGCTGCGCATCACTGCCCCGTTCTTCGTTCCTCGTCGAACGTCGAGCGCTGTCCCGTGGGCTCTGGTCTACGCCGGGGGCCTGGGGTCGGCAAGACCGCGTGCGGTGTCAAGCGGGGGATCGTGACCCCGTCGTAACGGGACACCGGCGTTGCGAGCCGGAACTAGAGCAGTGAGGGGACCTCCGTGGCCGCCACCTCGCGTGCCGCCCGCTCCAGCGCGCTCGCCAGCAGTGCCAGGTCCGTCGGGCCGTTGCCCAGTTCCCGCACCGGGCGGCGGGTCGGCGGGTCGCCCATGCGGTGCCAGTCCAGGGGGACCACCGTCGGGCGCAGGGTCGCCGTGCGGGGGATACGTCCGGTGACCCGCCCGGCCTGGAGAGGTGTGACACGCCCGTCCGCGAAGGTCAGACGGCCGCGCCCCGGCGCCGGTTCGTCCGGGCCGGGTGCCGGGAGGTCCAGGGTGACCCGCAGGGCCGCCCTCCTGGCCGCCTCCGACTCCGCCGTACGACCGCCGGAGGCCGCCGCGGCCACCAGGTGGACGCCGAGCCGGTCGCCCTCCCGCGCCACGGCCTCCAGCGCGCGCATCACCGAGCCCGCCGAGGGCCGGCCCGGCGAGCCGAGCGCCGGGGAGACCAGGGCGTCCAGGTCGTCGACGACCACCACGAGGCGGGGCAACGGCGGTGCCGGCTCGGTCTGCTGACGGGCCGCGGCGGGCCGCAGACGAATGGTCGAACTGGGCGGGGCGTCGAGGTCACCGGCCCCCGCGGAGGGTCCGCGCTGGGTGACCATACGGCCCGACAGCTCCCGTCCGGTGTGCCACTCCGAGAAGTCGGAGCGGCCCAGCAGCTCGGCCCGCCGCTTCAGCTCGGCGCTCAGGGACTGGGCGAACTCCCGCATCCGCACAGGGTCGTTGGCGGTGAGATGGGTCGTGACATGCGGTACGTCCGTACAGACCCGCAGGCCCTCGCCGTGGCCGCCGCCGCCCGTGCCCACGCTGTCCCGGCCGTCCATCAGGACGATGCTCAGCCGGTCCGGCCGCTCGGCGGCGGCCAGCGAGGCGACGACCGCCCGCAGCAGTTCCGTACGGCCGCTGCCCGCCGGTCCCTCGATCAGCAGATGCGGGCCGTCGGCCACGAGGTCCGCGCAGACCGGGCCGCGCGGACCGGCGCCGAGCACGGCCCAGGCCCGTCCGCCGAGCGCCTCCGTGTCGTCCGCCGCGTCCGCCCAACGCGTCATCAGCGACGCCGGGGTGGCCCGCGCCAGCCCCAACTCGTCCAGCAACCGCGCCATCTGCGGCAACGGCGCCGACACCCGCGCCTGCCGCTCACCACCCGCGCCGTCCGTGCGCAACGGTGCCAGCGCCCGCGCGAACCGCTCCGCCCAGGCGGGGGAGACGGCGTCGACGGCGGCGACGGTGCCATGGCCGACGGGACCGGTGGTGCGGGTCTGGGGGGTGGGGTGGCCGGCGGGGCCGGAAGTCCGGCCGGGCGAGAGGGTGCTGTCGGAGCTGAGCACGACGGTGCCCTCGGCGCCGGGAGCCCCGCCCCGCGCCACCCGCAGCAGCCGCAACGCCGTCGCCACGTCCCCGCTGAGCAGCGCGACCGCGCCGCACTCCCGGAACGCCGGGGACGCCGCGCACGCTGTCTCGTACGTCTCCGTCACCGGCGACGCGGGCGAGGCCGGTGCCGTCTCGGCGAGACACACCGCATGGATCCCGGCCCGCGGGCCCTCCAGCGCCAGCCGCGCCACGGCCTCGCGCACATCGGCGCCGCCGGGGTCGCCGTCCACGAGGAGGACGGTGTACGGCCCTTCGAAGCCGGGCGCCTGGTCGGCACCGTCGTCGTCGCGTGCCCAGGAGGGCCGCCGGGTCGCGCCGCGGGTCCCGGCCGGGGTGTCGCCTCGGCCGTCGTGGGGCGTGTGCCGCCCCTGGTCCTGCCGCGCCGACCCCTCGCCGCCCGGTCCCTGAGCCGGGCGACCCGGTCGGCTCCTGGACCCTGCCGCCCGTGGTGTCTGCGATGTCTGCGGTGTCTCGTCCAGGCGTCGCAGGAGTTCCTCCGTGCGCGCTGTCGCCTGTTCGCGGTCGTAGGCGAGGAGGAGGCGGCAGTCCTGGCCGTGCGCCGGGCGCAGATGCGGGAGCCAGCCCAGCCAGGACCACTCGGCGGTGCGCTCGGCCAGGGGGCGCGAGCGGTCGGCGCTGATCAGGACTATCTCAAGGGTGTCGGGGGAGTGCAGGGCGGCGAGTTGGGCCACCACCGCGCGGGCCAGCCCGGCCAGCCGCGCACGCGGGCCGGCCAGCCCCAGCGCGCCCACCTCGCGCAGATCGGCGGTCACCGGCACCGCGGGCAGCAGTCCCGAACCGTCGGGTGCCGCCCGGTCCGCCGTGCCCAGCCGTACCGTCAGCGCCTCCGGGTGGTCCGGTCCGCGCTCCCAGAGGCGGGGTCCGGGGCCCAGCGCGGTCAGCAGCAGTGCCGCCGGGTCGGGCCAGGTCTCCGGCTGCTGCGGGGTGACGGCCGAGGGGGCGGGCGGGACGTCGGCCACGTCCTCGTCGTACGCCTCGCTCCCGGGCGCCGCGCTCTGCTCACCGCGTCCGCCGGTCAGCTTCCGCGCCCACGCACCGAGGCCGCCACGCTTGCGCACGCCCTGCGGGATGTCGGTGCCGCGCAGGGGGGTGCCTTTGCGGCGGGTGCCGGGCGGGGGGTCGGTGGCGCGGGTGTGTTCGTCGCCGGGGGTGGAGTCGGGGGCGGCGGAGGCTTGTGCGGGGTCGGTGGCCGCGGAGGCTTGTACGGAGTCGTTCGATGCGCCGTGGCCGGAGGTGGAGCGGAAACCGGACGTCCCTCCGGGTGCGAGGGCGTCCCCGGAACCGAAGGCCCCGCCGGCCGCGCCGATGCCGCGAGGGTCGGCGGTGCCACCGCGCGTCGGAACTCCGCCGGAGTCGGAAGGCCCACGCGAGCCGGAAGCCCCGCCGGACACCGCTGGACCACCGCGCAGCCCGCCGGAGGCCGGAGCGCCACCCGGACCGGGGTGGCCGCTCGCGGCTGCCCTGTCGTCGAAGGCGGTGCCGGACGCGGCGGGGCCGCCCGTGCTCGCCTGACCGCGGAAGCCCTCGTCGGTGGCGCCCGTGCGGCCTGCGCTCGCCGGACCGCCGTAACTGTCGGAGGGGCCCGTGGCGCCCGTGCTCGCCTGACCGCGGAAACCCCCGTCGGAGGCGCCCGTGCTCACCTGACCGCCGAAACCGCCGGAGGCACCCGCGCCGAGCCGTCCGCCATGGGTCTCCGCACTGCCCCCGGCGCCCGCGCCCGGCGTGCCCGGTGTCCCGGAGCGACCCGCGACGCCGGACACCCGCCGACGGGACACGGGGCCCTTCGCCTCGTACGCCCGCGCTCCCCTGCTCTCGATCCGCGGTGCCTGTCCCTGGCCGGGTACGACGGGCTGTTCCCCCTCCGCCTGCCCCGGGGCAGTGCTCAGGTCGGCGGTGCCGTACGCGTACCGCGTCGGTCCGGACGGCGCCCCCGTACCGGTCTCCGTCGGAGGCGCCACGCGCACGTGTCCCTCGCCGTCCGGCGCCGTGCGCAGCCGCGCGCCCGGGCCGCCGGGCGGGGCCAGCCGGAGGGCCGACTCGCCCACACGGAGCAGCGCGCCCGGTGCGAAACGGACCGGGCGGGTGCCCACGCGGACGCCGTCGAGGACCGTGCCGTTGGTGGAGTCGAGGTCGGCGACCGTGACCTGGCCGTCGGCGGCGACCGTCACCGCGCAGTGCAGCCGGGAGACGTCCGGGTCGTCGAGCGGGACGTCGGCGTCGGCGGAGCGGCCGATCTCGATGCGGCCGCCGTGCAGGAGATGGACCCCGCCCGCGTCCGGCCCGGCGACCACGTCGAGGCGGGTGGGCGCGTCGGCCACCTCGGGGTGCGGCTCGGGGTCGGTGGGGGCGCCGAGGGAGAGCACGGCGCCGTCGGTCAGCGGGGGCTCGCCCAGGGTGCAGCGCTGGGCGTCGAGCCGCTCGGCACCGGCGTACAGCACGGGCTGTCCGGTGCCGGAGGCGAGCGCGCCGTCGCCGGAGACCGCCGAGGCGAGCGCGGACGCTATCGCCGCGAGGGCCGTACCGGCGGGTGCTGTGACCAGCACGTCGCAGCCGGCGGCGCGGACATGGGCCTCGGCAGGCGGGCCCAGGGGGTCTACGACGGTCAGCCGGATCTGCATCGCCGTCAGCGGTCCCTTCTGCCCGGGCGCGGACTGTCCCCCACCCCACACGAGCACATCGGCCAGTACTGGAGGCATCCTCGCACCTGCCACTGACAACGCGCCCCGCTCCCGAGGATAAGTGATCTTGATTGGTCAGCTCTGCCCCTAAAAGTGCCTGACCAGTGCATCGTCGACGATCACTTGAGATCGGTCACGTCATGCTTCGGCAACCAGGAGACCGAGTCGGGCGTCTTTCCTGCGAACAGGCTTCGCAACGCCTACGTAGTGCTCAGGGAGACGGCACTACAGTGGACCGGAACACAGGCAAGCAGCAGGGAGCGCATGACGTGCGGCCGGTAGGCAGCAAGTACTTCCTCGAGGAGCCGCTGGGTCGCGGCGCCACGGGGACCGTCTGGCGAGCCCGCCAGCGTGAGGCCGCGGGCGCCGAGGCGGCCGTGCAGGGCCAGGCCGGCGAGACGGTCGCGATCAAGGTCCTCAAGGAGGAGCTCGCGAGCGACCCGGACATCGTGATGCGGTTCCTGCGGGAGCGCTCCGTCCTGCTCCGGCTCACCCACCCGAACATCGTGCGGGTGCGCGACCTGGTCGTCGAGGGCGATCTGCTCGCCCTGGTCATGGACCTCGTCGAGGGCCCCGACCTGCACCGCTACCTCCGGGAGAACGGCCCCTTCAGCCCCGTCGGCGCCGCCCTGCTCACCGCGCAGATCGCCGACGCGCTCGCCGCCAGCCATGCCGACGGCGTCGTCCACCGCGACCTGAAGCCCGCCAACGTCCTGCTCCAGCAGCACGGCGGCCAGATGCACCCGCTGCTCACCGACTTCGGCATCGCGCGCCTCGCCGACTCCCCGGGTCTGACCCGCACCCACGAGTTCGTCGGCACGCCCGCGTACGTGGCCCCCGAGTCCGCCGAGGGCCGCCCGCAGACCTCCGCCGTCGACATCTACGGCGCCGGCATCCTGCTCTACGAGCTGGTCACCGGCCGTCCGCCGTTCTCCGGCGGCTCCGCCCTGGAGGTGCTCCACCAGCACCTGAGCGCCGAGCCCCGCCGCCCCTCCACGGTCCCCGACCCGCTCTGGACGATCATCGAGCGCTGTCTGCGCAAGAACCCGGACGAACGGCCCAGCGCCGAGAACCTCGCGCGCGGCCTGCGGGTCGTCGCCGAGGGCGTGGGCGTGCACGCGAACTCCGCGCAGATCGCCGCCGCCGAGAACGTCGCGGCCCTCCTCGCGCCCGACCCGGCCCCCGCGGCCGTACCGGGCTCGGCCGACCCCACCCAGGTGCTGCCGCACGGCGCCGGCGCCTACGACCCGAACGCGGCGACCAACGTCCTGCCGCACGTGGGCGCCGCCGACCCCACCGCCGTACTGCCCAACCGCGGCGCGGCCGACCCGACGGCCGTCCTGCCGCCGATGCCGCCCGGACAGCCCGGCCAGCAGGGCCAGCAGGGACAGGGCGGGCCCGAGGACCCGCACCCCTGGCAGAACCAGCTGCGCGCGGCCCGCGACCGCAACGAGCAGACCCAGGTCCAGTACCTCGACCCCAACCAGGACCCGCTGCGCCGCCGCCCCCAGCGCCAGGTCCAGCGCCCGCAGCAGCCGCCGCAGCGCCAGCAGCGCCCACAGCCGCAGCAGCCCCAGCAGGGCTACGGCGGTCGTCCGCAGCAGCAACAGCAGCCCCAGCGGTACGCGCCACCGCCGCAGCCCCAGCCACAGCCGCAGCGGTACGCGCCGCCCCAGCAGCCGCAGCAGCCCCAGCGCGAGCCCCGGCAGCCGCGGCAGCGCAGCTCCAACCCGATGCGGATCCCGGGGCTCGGCTGCCTCAAGGGATGCCTGTTCACGATCGTCATCCTCTTCGTCGCGGGCTGGCTGATCTGGGAGCTGAGCCCGCTCCAGGACTGGATCGGCACGGGCAGGAGCTACTGGGACCAGATCGGCGACATGATCGGCACGGTGTCCGGGTGGATCGGCGATCTGGGCGGTTCCTCCGGACAGTGATCCCGGGGGTGAGCTGCGACTCTGGAGATTTGTCGACACCTGGCGGGTGATTTCGGTCTCCGTGGTGAAGGTCGGCTCATCGGGCGCGTAGTTTTGGCGACAACACGCGTCTGTAGGAGCAGCCTTGGCACGGAAGATCGGCAGCCGGTACACCGCCAACCAGATCCTGGGGCGGGGCAGTGCCGGCACGGTGTGGCTGGGCGAGGGGCCCGAGGGGCCCGTCGCCGTCAAGTTGCTGCGCGAGGACCTCGCGTCCGACCAGGAGCTCGTCGGGCGGTTCGTGCAGGAGCGCACGGCACTGCTCGGCCTTGAGCACCCGAACGTCGTCTCGGTCCGCGACCTGGTGGTGGACGGCAACGACCTCGCGCTGGTCATGGACCTCGTCCGCGGCACCGACCTGCGCACCCGGCTCGACCGGGACAAGCGGCTGGCGCCCGAGGCCGCGGTGGCGATCGTCGCGGACATCGCGGACGGGCTGGCGGCGGCCCACGCGGCGGGTGTCGTGCACCGGGACGTCAAGCCGGAGAACGTACTCCTCGACATGCAGGGCCCCCTGGGCCCCGGCGGCTCGCATCGCGCCCTGCTGACGGACTTCGGGGTCGCGAAGCTCATCGACACCCCGCGCCGCACCCGCGCCACGAAGATCATCGGTACGCCGGACTATCTGGCGCCGGAGATCGTGGAGGGGCTGCCGCCGCGCGCGGCCGTGGACATCTACGCCCTGGCCACCGTCCTGTACGAGCTGCTGGCGGGCTTCACGCCCTTCGGCGGCGGACACCCGGGCGCGGTGCTGCGCCGCCATGTGACCGAGACCGTGGCGCCGCTGCCGGGTATCCCCGACGAGCTGTGGCAGCTGCTCGTGCAGTGCCTCGCCAAGGCGCCGGCCTCCCGGCTGCGGGCCTCGGAGCTGGCGGCGCGGCTGCGGGAGCTGCTGCCGCTGCTGGTCGGGATGCCGCCGCTGGACGTGGACGAGCCGGACGCGGAGGACGACGAGGAGGAGTCGTACGAGGCGCCGTCGGAGCAGCCCGCGTCCTCGGCGCCGGTACGGCGGGGTGCGGTGCCGTTGGTGCCGGGGGCGAAGCCGGCCGACTCCAACCGGGACACGCACACGTCGATGAGGGTGCCGGCGCCGGACGAGCTCGCGGGGGGTGCGCGGGGCACGGCGCGGGTGCCGCGGGCCGCCGGGGCGCCGCGTCCCGGCTCCGCGCGCAACCGGGCCGCGACGCGTCGGCGCCGGGTCGTGGTGAGCGTCGCCGCGGTGGTGCTCGTGGCGGCGGCCGGGGTGGGCACGTGGGCGGCGACCTCGGGCGACGACGCGGGAACTCCCCAGGACACGAAGAACTCGGCACCGGCGTCTCCGTGACGTCGGGTGCGCGCCGGACTGTTCCTCGCCCCCGCCGCCCTTACCCGTCCCATCCCGGGGGCTGCCGCCCCCGGACCCCGGCTGTCGGCCCTGAACGGGCCTCGTCCTCAAACGCCGGACGGGCTGAAAGATGCGGGGCCGGCGTCGAGAGGTGAAGCCCCTGGCGGGTGGGTGGGGGTTCGGGACGGTGTGTTCTCGTTCTCAAACGCTGGGCGGGCTGGCATGTCTGGGCCGGCGCCCAGGGGAAAGCGCCCCCGGCGGGTTCGGGGACGGTGTGGCCTTGTCGTCGGACGCCGGGCGGGCTGAAAGACGCGGACCGGCGTCGAGAGGTGAAGCCCCTGTCGTGCTGTGGGCGGACGTCCGGCCGAGGTCGGTTGCCACAGCCGTTAGGCTGGAGGCGTGGCAGTCGTCGATGTATCCGAAGAGCTCAAGTCCCTCTCCTCGACCATGGAGTCGATCGAGGCCGTTCTGGACCTCGACAAGCTGAGGGCAGACATCGCCGTGCTCGAGGAGCAGGCGGCCGCGCCGTCCCTGTGGGACAACCCGGACGAGGCGCAGAAGATCACCAGCAAGCTGAGTCACCTCCAGGCCGAGGTCAGGAAGGCCGAGGCGCTGCGCGGGCGGATCGACGATCTCTCCGTGCTCTTCGAGATGGCCGAGGAGGAGGACGACCCGGACACGCTCGCGGAGGCCGAGTCCGAGCTCACCTCCGTCAAGAAGGCGCTGGACGAGATGGAGGTCCGGACGCTGCTGAGCGGTGAGTACGACGCCCGTGAGGCGCTCGTCAACATCCGCGCCGAGGCCGGTGGCGTCGACGCCGCCGACTTCGCCGAGCAGCTCCAGCGCATGTACCTGCGCTGGGCCGAGCGGCATGGGTACAAGACGGAGATCTACGAGACCTCGTACGCCGAAGAGGCCGGCATCAAGTCGACCACCTTCGCCGTGCAGGTGCCGTACGCCTACGGCACGCTCTCCGTCGAGCAGGGCACCCACCGGCTCGTCCGGATCTCGCCCTTCGACAACCAGGGCCGCCGCCAGACCTCCTTCGCGGGTGTCGAGGTGCTCCCGGTCGTCGAGCAGACCGACCACGTCGAGATCGACGAGTCGGATCTGCGCGTGGACGTGTACCGCTCCTCGGGCCCCGGCGGTCAGGGCGTGAACACGACGGACTCCGCGGTCCGGCTGACCCACCTCCCCACCGGCATCGTGGTCTCCTGCCAGAACGAGCGCTCGCAGATCCAGAACAAGGCCACCGCCATGAACGTCCTCCAGGCCAAGCTCCTGGAGCGGCAGCGCCAGGAGGAGCGGGCGAAGATGGACGCCCTCAAGGACGGCGGCAGCTCCTGGGGCAACCAGATGCGTTCGTACGTCCTGCACCCGTACCAGATGGTCAAGGACCTGCGCACCGAATTCGAGGTCGGCAACCCGCAGTCCGTGCTCGACGGCGAGATCGACGGTTTCCTCGAGGCCGGAATTCGCTGGCGCAAGCAGCAGGAGAAGTAAGTTTGTCGACAAGGCAACTACCGTCTTCGCGGCGGTAGTTGCCTTTTCTGTGCCCGGATGTCTGGGTTTTACATCACACTCACAGGCTCCGTCTCCCCGCAAAGAACCCTTACCTGGACATCGCGTACGCAACGGCCTTGACGTTGCTTTGAAAAATGGGAAGGGTGATGCGCGGCATGCGTATCTCTGGGGCGCATGTGAACCGGGGGACCTGAGCGCAGCCGCCCCCGTCGATCACGGCCCCCGAGCGCCGCCTCACTGACGATGAGCTACTGGGGGTAGCAACCTTATGACCAAGAAGACGCGCATCCGGATCGCGCGCATAGCCGCCGGTGCCGTGATCGCGGCCGGCGCCTCCCTGACCGCCGCCGGTGCCGCCTCCGCGGCCGAGACGGACGACTGCCTGCTCGGCATCCTGTGCGGCGAGGAGTCGCCGGTTCCGGACCCGACGCCGACGGACACCGTCCCCACCGACCTCCCGACGGACCTTCCGACCGAAGAGCCGCCGATCACCGAGGACCCCACCGACGAGCCGACCGAGCCCACGGAGGAGCCCTCCGAGGACCCGACGGACGAGCCCACCGCGGACCCGACCGACGACGGCAACAACGGCGGCGGCAACGACGACGGGAACAACGGTGGCGGCAACAACACCAACCCCGACGGCGGCTCCGACACCTCCGCCCAGCAGCAGGGCTCCTCGTCGCTGACCGACACCGGCTCGGAGACCTCCACCGACACCTCCGCCCAGGGCGGCGGCGCCGAGCTCGCCGAGACCGGTGCCAACGACAAGACCACGTTCCTGGTCATCGGTGCCGCGACGATGATCGCCGGCGGTATCGGCTTCCGCATCCTGCCGCGCCTCGTGGGCGGCCGCGGCGGTGCCGCTGCCTGACGGCAGCCGCGCGCACACGACGGGCGCGCACGTCGTACGACGAGGGGCCCGGAGCGACTGATCGCTCCGGGCCCCTCGGGCGCTCCGTACGGACGCCTACGCGGTCTGGTGCGCCAGCAGGGCCACCGCGGCGATCAGCACCGCGAGCAGCGCGATCAGCGTCATGGGGTTGAGCTGGGCGAACAGATTGTCCTGGGTGAGCCGCTCACGGTTCGCGCGGCAGACGGGGCAGCGGCCCTCATTCACGGGCGCGGCGCAGTTCGCGCACACCAGCCGGTCGTACGTCATGCGCTCGCCCTCCTAGTGCCGGTTCCTTCTACAGAACGCTCCCCAGGTCCGGAACGTTCCCCCTCCACTGTGCCAGGTTCCTCCGGAAACGGCTCGAGCGCTCTCGGAGAGACCCCCTGAGCAGGTACACAAAAGGCACATCCAGCACGCAACCGCAACCGGCGCCTGCGCTCGCACACCCCGGTCGCGTATGGTCACGCTCATCTACCCCCGGCTAACCGTGGTGCATCCGTGATCCGATTCGACAACGTCTCCAAGGTCTACCCCAAGCAGACCCGCCCCGCACTCAGGGATGTGTCCCTGGAAGTGGAGAAGGGCGAGTTCGTCTTCCTCGTGGGGTCCTCCGGCTCCGGAAAGTCCACCTTCCTGCGACTGGTGCTCCGCGAGGAGCGGACCAGCCATGGTCAGGTGCACGTCCTGGGCAAGGACCTCGCGCGCCTCTCCAACTGGAAGGTGCCGCAGATGCGCCGCCAGCTGGGGACGGTGTTCCAGGACTTCCGGCTCCTGCCGAACAAGACGGTCGCGGAGAACGTGGCCTTCGCGCAGGAGGTCATCGGCAAGTCGCGCGGCGAGATCCGCAAGTCCGTGCCGCAGGTGCTCGACCTCGTCGGGCTCGGCGGCAAGGAGGACCGGATGCCGGGCGAGCTGTCCGGCGGTGAGCAGCAGCGCGTGGCCATCGCGCGGGCCTTCGTCAACCGGCCCAAGCTGCTGATCGCCGACGAGCCCACCGGCAACCTCGACCCGCAGACCTCCGTCGGCATCATGAAGCTGCTCGACCGGATCAACCGGACGGGCACCACCGTGCTGATGGCGACGCACGACCAGAACATCGTGGACCAGATGCGCAAGCGCGTCATCGAGCTGGAGCAGGGCCGCCTCGTCCGCGACCAGGCGCGCGGCGTCTACGGCTACCAGCACTGACCGCACAGTCCACGGAAAGGCCCAACCAGACGCCATGCGCGCCCAGTTCGTACTGTCCGAGATCGGTGTCGGTCTCCGTCGCAATCTGACGATGACCTTCGCCGTCGTCGTCTCCGTCGCCCTGTCACTCGCCCTGTTCGGCGGGTCGCTCCTCATGAGCGACCAGGTCAACACCATGAAGGGCTACTGGTACGACAAGGTCAACGTCTCGGTCTTCCTCTGCAACAAGAGCGATGCCGAGTCCGACCCCAACTGCGCCAAGGGCGCGGTGACCGACGACCAGAAGAAGGAGATCCTCACCGACCTCGACAAGATGTCGGTCGTCGAGAAGGTCACCTACGAGTCGCAGGACGCGGCGTACAAGCACTACAAGGAGCAGTTCGGCGACTCCCCGCTGGCGGCCTCCCTCACGCCGGACCAGATGCAGGAGTCGTACCGCATCAAGCTGAAGGACCCGGAGAAGTACCAGGTCGTCGCGACCGCCTTCGACGGCCGGGACGGCGTGCAGTCCGTGCAGGACCAGAAGGGCATCCTGGACAACCTCTTCGGCCTGCTCAACGGCATGAACTGGGCCGCGCGAGCGGTCATGGCCCTGATGCTGGTCGTCGCCCTGATGCTGATCGTCAACACGGTGCGCGTCTCCGCGTTCAGCCGACGGCGCGAGACCGGCATCATGCGCCTGGTCGGCGCCTCGGGCTTCTACATCCAGGCCCCCTTCATCATGGAGGCCGCGGTCGCCGGACTCATCGGAGGCACGGTCGCCTGCGGATTCCTGGTCGTCGCCCGCTACTTCATCATCGACCACGGCCTGGCCCTGTCCGAGAAGCTCAACCTGATCAACTTCATCGGCTGGGACGCCGTACTCACAAAACTCCCCCTCATCCTGGCGACAAGCCTGCTGATGCCCGCACTTGCGGCGTTCTTCGCGCTGCGCAAGTACCTGAAGGTTTGACCGCTCCCCTCCGCGTCCTGCGGGGAGGGGATTCCTGGCTCAGGCGGCCTCCTGGAGCGGCGCTCCAGGAGGTCCTACGCCCTCGTCACCAGCCGGGGCCAGACCAGCCCGGACGAGCATCACGCGCGCGGAGTTCTTGTCCCTGGGGGACACGAGCCCGCACGCGGTGCAGGTGTAGGTGCGTTGCGACAGCGGCAGGGCGTGCTTGGTTCTCGCTCCGCACCTTCCGCAGTCCATGGTGGTGTGCGCGGGGTGTACCAGGCGGACGTCCCGCGCGTGCTTACGACCCATTTCCAGCAGGGCCTTCTTGGTGGTGCCGATCGCGGCGTCGGCCGCCTTGCGTGCCATGGACGACCTCGCGAGGAACTTCGGCTTGAAGTCCTCCACCGCGATCACGTCATGCTCGCGCACGACCTTCTTGGCCCACTTGCGCGCCGTGTCCTGCCGTTGCCGGGCGGTCTTCCGGTGCGTCCTCGCCCGCCATCGCTTCGCCTCCCGATAGCCCTTCGAGGCGGCCTGGCCCTTCTTCGGCTTACGGCGGGCCATCATCCGGTCGTACCGGGACAGCTTCTGCCGGGCCTTCCCGCCGTGGTCGGGGTGCGGGAGGTCGTGGGCGTCGCTGGTGGTGGTCGCGATCTCTTTCACGCCCCAGTCGACGCCGAGCACCCGGTCGGTGGCAGGCAGCGGCTGGACCTCGGCCGGGACGACGAACGATGCGTACCAATGGCCGACGCCGTCCTGGTACACCCGCACGCTCGACGGCTCCGCGGGCAGTTCCCGCGACCACACCACCGGCACGACGACCCCGCCCGCCAGATGAAGGCGCCCGGCCTTGAGGCGGAACCCTCGCCGCGTGTAGTTCAGCGTCGGGGTGGCCTCGTGCTTCTTCTTGTACGCAGGCATCCCCGCCCGCTGCCTGACAGGCAGCCTCTCCCTGACGTCCTTCAGGGCCTTCGCACGGGACTTGCCGAAGTCGCGGATGAGCTGCTGCTGCGGCACCGAGGAACCCTCGGCCAGCCACGGTGTCACGGCGCGGGCCCGAGTCAGCATCCGGTCCAGCCGCGCCGGACCGCACTTCTCCCCGTCGCGGTGGGCCTTCTTCGAGCGGGCCACGCACTCGTTCCACAACCACCGGCAGCGGTCCCACTCGGCCAGCAGGGCCTCTCGCGCGACCGCGGAGACGCGCAGCCGGTAGGTGTACCGGACGTGCCCGGCTTCCTCCACGGCGACCAAGTCGACTCTCCCCCCGCCTTCGTCATATGCCGCTCGGAGCGTATGCACGACGCTCGAACATCTGGGTCCCACGCCGTCACTGTCACGCCAAGAGGTGAGCATTGGCGCATCTGTTCGCTCCTTGCCGATTCCGGGATGCCGTGCATCAGGCGCCTCGGTGACGCATGCCACGAGGGCCGTACGGGCAACCGACCGTGCGGCCCTTCGCGTTGTCCTAGACTCACCCGCATGTCAGGCCGAGACCTGTTCTGTCAGCCCCGTCGCTTCGGTCGCGGGGCGGCTCTGACGTTGGTGTTCGCGAGTGTGTTGGTGGCGGGGGCGGCGACGGGGTCGTTGCCGGAGGCCGACCGGAAGGGCACGCAGGACAGGGCGGGTTCGGCTGTGCCGGCCGGGCGTACCGAGAAGGTCGCGGAGGCCGCCGCCGAGGCCATGGCCGCGGGGAAGTCGCCCGTGGAGGCGGCCGAGCGGGCCGTCAGTCGTAGTGGGGACCGGTGGGGTGCCGTCTACTCGCCGGGGGAGTACGAGGAGTTCGAAGAGGCCCTCGACGGGCGGTACACCGGCGTCGGGCTGTGGGCCCGGCGTGAGCGGGGCGGGCGGATCGAGGTGACCAAGGTGCGCGCCGGGTCGCCGGCGGCCGTCGCCGGGATCCGGGCCGGAGACCGGCTGCGCAGTATCGACGGGCGGAAGGTCGACGGGCGGCCCGTCACCGAGGTGGTCTCCTTACTGCGCGGTGACGCCACCGACGCGGCGGCCGGTACGGCGGTCACGCTCGGGCTGGAACGGGGCACGCGCGCGTGGGACCAGACGCTGCGGCGGGCCCGGCTGTCCACGGACTCGGTCACCGTTCGACAGCTCGCCGACGGGACCACCGTCATCAAGATCGACAAGTTCACCAAGGGCGCCGGCGACGCCGTCCGCACCGCCGTACAACAGGCCCCCGCCGCCTCCGGCGTCATCCTCGACCTGCGCGGCAACTCCGGCGGTCTGGTCACCGAGGCCGTCACCGCCGCCTCCGCCTTCCTCGACGGCGGCCTCGTCGCCACCTACGACGTCGACGGCGCCCAGCAGGCCCTGCACGCCGACCTCGGCGGCGACACCACCAGACCCCTGGTCGCGCTCGTCGACGGCGGCACGATGAGCGCGGCCGAACTGCTCACGGGAGCGTTGCAGGACCGGGGGCGCGCGGTGGTCGTGGGCTCCCGCACCTTCGGGAAGGGGTCGGTGCAGATGCCCAGCCGGCTCCCCGACGGGTCCGTCGCCGAGCTGACCGTCGGGCACTACCGCACCCCCTCGGGCCGCGGCGTCGACGGCAAGGGCATCACCCCGGACCTGGACGCGGACCAGCAGGTGATCGAGAGCGCGGAGACGGTCCTGAGCGGACTGAGCCCCCAGTCGTAAACGACTTCCCGTTCACCCCCTCCGTAGTGCGAAAATGGACGGCACTATGAGCAAGGGAATGTACGTACCCAAGGAGTCCCAGCCCAAGCAGGGCACCAGCGCCGCCAAGGCCAGGGACGGCGAGAAGGGCGGCAAGCGCAAGATCGTCGCCCAGAACAAGAAGGCCAGGCACGACTACGCGATCGTCGACACCTACGAGGCCGGGATCGTGCTGATGGGCACCGAGGTCAAGTCGCTGCGTGAGGGACGGACGTCGCTGACCGACGGCTTCGTCCAGATCGACCAGGGCGAGGCCTGGCTGCACAACGCCCACATCCCGGAGTACCACCAGGGCACCTGGACCAACCACTCCGTGCGCCGCAAGCGCAAGCTGCTCCTGCACCGCGAGGAGATCGACAAGCTGGAGTCGAAGTCCCAGGAGACGGGTCACACGATCGTGCCCCTCGCCCTGTACTTCAAGGACGGCCGGGCCAAGGCCGAGATCGCGCTCGCGCGAGGCAAGAAGGAGTACGACAAGCGGCAGACCCTGCGGGAGAAGCAGGACCGCCGGGAGTCGGACCGGGCGATCGCGGCGGCGAAGCGGAAGCAGCGCGGCCAGTAGGGCAGGTCGCCGGGAATACGGTGGCATCGGCGTGCGTTGGTCACGTACGATGGGCACAGTCCCGCTGGTGACGGGGCGCATCTTGAAAAATAAACATGGGGATGATCGGTTTCGACAGCGGATGTCGAAACAGGGGAAGCGTGTCGAGGAAGCGGCAATGATCTCGTAAACCATATGTCGCAACCAATAATCGCCAACACCAAGAGCGATTCCCAGTCCTTCGCCCTCGCTGCCTAATAAGCAGTGAGTGAAGGACCCTTAATGGGTGTCAGCCCGGGAGCGTTCCCGACCCGGATCCTGGCATAATCTAGGGAACTAAACCATCGAGCCCGGTCACGGGGTTCGATGGGAAATCAAACAGTGACTGGGCCCGTCGGCGACTTGTTCGCGTGATCGCCGGGGCCGAGAAAATCACAGCGAACTGCACACGGAGAAGCCCTGTTTTTGCACCGTTGGACGCGGGTTCGATTCCCGCCATCTCCACTCATCCCATGTTTTTGATTGAGCACGGCGACTGAGCCCCGCCGCTTTCGAGCGGCGGGGCTCTGTTGTGCCATGACCCACGGACGTGCCCCATGGCTCACCCGGACCGCCCCCGGCAGCTGCTGCTCCACGCCGACACGGACCTCGGCCGGTTCAAGCTGCCCACCGGCCTCGCCGCCCGACTCCGTGAGCCCGACCTGGAAGCCGCCCAGGCGCTGGCGAAGCACCTCGGTCCGAGCTGGTCGGTGCGGTACCGGGACGAGCGGCACCGCACCACGAAGTCCGTGTGCTGGGGATGCCCGCGACTGCACTGGGCCGCCGACGCGCACGACACCCCGCCGCCTCCGTCGCACATCGTCGTCGAGGGCGAGTACAAGTGGTACCCGCTCCGCGCCGAGGGCTTCGACGACTTCGCCCCCGACGACCCCGCCGCGGCCCTCGGTCTCTCCGAGGCACTGGTGGACGACCTGTACGCGTGGGCGCGGGACGTCGACGCCGCCATGGACACCTGGCTGACGGACCGGGACGACGCCGCGCTCACCGCGACCCACGACCGACTGGGGCACGTGGGCCGGGAGTTGACCGAGCGGGTCGCCCGTGAGGTGGGGGCGGGGCGGACGGTGACGTACGGCGGGGTCTGGTAGCGGTGGACACCGGACTGGGGCCGCGGGCCACCGACGGCCTCAGGCCACCGACGGCCTCAGGCCACCGACGGCCTCAGACCGCCGAAGACCCCATGCGCGCCCCGCCCGTTGTGGTGCGCGACCCCATATCGGGCGTTGGTTCACGCTTCTACGGTCCCTCCCCATGACACAGACCAGAGCCGCGACCCTGCTCACTGTCCTGACGGCCCTCCTCGCCGTCCTCCTGACCCCGACGCCCGCGTCCGCCGCCTCCGTGCAAGAGGTGACCGGGTTCGGGACCAACCCGGGTGCGCTGCGGATGTTCCGGTACGTGCCCGACGGGCTGCCCGCCGGGCGGCCGGTCGTCGTCGCGCTGCACGGGTGCACCCAGAACGCCTCCGCATACGGCACCGGCAGCGGATGGACGCAGCTCGCCGACCGGTGGGGCTTCTCCGTGGTGCTGCCGCAGCAGCAGTCGGCCAACAACGCCTCGCTCTGCTTCAACTGGTTCCAGAGCGGTGACATGGCACGCGGCCAGGGCGAGGCCGCGTCCGTCGCGCAGATGGTGGAGCGGCAGGTCGGCGAGGTGTCCGGGGGGCCGGTGTATGTCACCGGACTGTCCGCCGGGGGCGGGCTCGCCGCCGTGATGATGGCCGCGTACCCCGAGAAGTTCACGGCGGGCGGGATCGTCGCCGGGCTGCCGTACGGGTGTGCGCAGGCCGCCGGGTCGCCGTATGTGTGCATGTACGTCGGGGCCACGCAGACGCCGGACCAGTGGGGCGACCGGGTGCGGGCCGCGCGGCCCGGGTACGCCGGGCCCTGGCCGACACTGGTCGCGTTCCAGGGGACGGCGGACTACACCGTGAAGCCCGTGAACATGACGGACCTGGTCGAGCAGTGGACCGATGTGCACGGGACCGATCAGACCGCCGACGTCAGTGACACGGTCGCCGGGTATCCGCACAAGGCGTACAGGGACGGAAGCGGTGCGGCCGTCGTGGAGACGTACAGCATCACCGGGATGGGGCACGGGCAGCCGGTCGACCCCGGGAGCGGGAGCGAGCAGTGCGGAACGGCCGGGGCGTACATCCTCGACGTCAACCTGTGTGCCGCGTACCGGATGGGTGCCGTGTGGGGGTTGAACGGCTGAGAGGCGTTCTGGTGACGGACGCCGGGATCCGGAATGCTCGGCTGGCATGAACTCCCATAGAGCCAAGTGGACTTGGGCCGTCACCGTGGCGCTCGTCGCCGCCGTCCTCGGCCCCGGCGCGCAGGCCGGAGCGGATGCGGACCGCTCCGGCCTGTCCGAGGCCATCGACACCGTTCTGGGCGACGCGCGGATGGAGGGCGGGGTGGCGAGTGTCGTCGTCGCCGATGCCGCGAGCGGTGAGCTGCTGTACCAGCATCAGCCCACCACCCGTCTGATGCCCGCCTCCAACACCAAGCTGCCCACCTCGGCCGCCGCGATGGAGATCCTCGGGCCCGAGTACCGGTTCACCACGGACGTACTGGCCGACGGGCGACGGTCCGGCTCCGTGCTCCGCGGCGACCTCTACCTCCGCGGCACCGGCGATCCGACCCTGCTGGCCGCCGACTACGACAAGCTCGCCGCGCAGGTCGCCGCGTCCGGCGTCAAACGCGTCCACGGGCGGCTGATCGCCGACGACACCCGGTTCGACGCGCAGCGGCTCGGGAGCGACTGGGCCAACGACGACGAGCCCTACTACTACGCGGCGCAGATCAGCGCGCTGAACGTGGCGCCGGACACCGACTACGACACCGGGACCGTCATCGTGACGGTGGCGCCGGGGGCGGCGGCAGGGGACGAGCCCGTCGTCACCGTCACGCCCGACACCGACTACGTCGACATCGACATGCGGGCCACGACCGTCGCCGCCGGGGGCGCGAACGCCCTCAGCGTCGAGCGCCGGCACGGCACCAATGACATCGTCGTCAGCGGTACGACGCCCGTGGGCGGCGCCGGTACCAAGCAGTGGTCGACGGTGTGGGAGCCCACCGGATACGCGGCCGCCGTCTTCCGGGACGCGCTGGCCGACCACGGGGTCAAGGTCACCGGACCGAACCGGCTCGGACGTCAGACACCCTCAGGCGCACGCCCGTTGGCCTCGCACGACTCCATGGCGCTCAAGGACCTGCTCATCCCGTTCATGAAGCTCTCCAACAACATGCACGCCGAGATCCTCACCAAGGCCATGGGCTACGAGGTGTCGAAGCAGGGCAGTTGGAGCGCCGGGCTCGCCGCGATCACCGGATATCTCAAGGGCATCGGCGTCGACACCACCAAGGTGCGGCAGGCCGACGGCTCGGGGCTGTCGCGGATGGACAACTTCCCCGCGGGACAGCTCGCCAAGCTGCTGCTCGCCGTCCGCGCCGAGCCCTGGTACGCGGACTGGAAGCGCTCGCTGCCGGTCGCCTGCGACCCGGACCGGTTCGTCGGCGGCACCCTGCGGTCACGGATGTGCGGGACGGCCGCCGCGCTCAACGCCCGGGCCAAGACAGGGTCGTTGACGGGCGCGTCGGCGCTCTCCGGGTACGTGACGGACGCCGGCGGACGTGAGCTGGTCTTCAGCATCGTCCTGAACAACTACCTGGCGTCCTCCGTGAAGCCGTTGGAGGACGCCATCGTGGTCACGCTCGCCAAGTCGACGGAGGAGGCCGCCACGCTGGTTCAGCCGCGGACGGCGCGTGGCGGCGACCTCGAGTGCGCGTGGCGCAAGCCCGTCCTGTGCTGAGGAGCTGAGGAGCGGGGCCTGCGCCACGCGGTCTCAGTCCAGAGCGAACGTCGCCAGGCGCAGGCCCTCTCCCTTCAGGACCAGGTAGACGTCCGTACGGCCCTTCGCCGCCCGCGAGAGGTCGGCGGTCACCGTCTCATAGGCGTACGGCGATGAGGTGCCGCCGAAGGTCGCCGTGCCGGCGAGGATGCCGGTCGGCGAGCCGAGGCGCACCTCGACGGTGCCGGCGGCGCCCGCGAGCCGCGCGGTGAACTTCGCGGCGCCCGAGCCGAGTCGGGCGTCCGCGAACTTCAGCCACGCCCGGTCGGCCGTCACCCCCACCGCCGTACCGCGCTCCTTCGACTCGTCGACCAGACGCGTGCCGTCGTAGTCGTCGAAGTTCTCGGCGCGGGTGGTGCGGGAGAGCTCGCGGGCCGGGATCGTCTCGCCGGACACCTGCCAGGTCGTGCGGGCGCGGACGTCCGTGGAGGAGGCGCCGACCATGATGTCGTAAGTGCCGCTCTCCACCACCCACCTGGAGCGGGTGACGTCCCAGTGCGCGAGGTCCTGCCTCGTCACCTTCAGCTTGACCGTCCTCGTCTCGCCCGGCTTCAGCGTCACCCGCTGGAAGGCCTCCAGCTGCTTCAGGGGCTGCTTGTCGCGGGAGACGCGCTGGTGGGCGTAGAGCTGGACGACCTCGTCGCCGGTGCGGCCGCCGGTGTTGGTGACCTTCACCTCGTAGCCGCCAGCCGTCTTGCGAAGGTCGCCGTAGCGGAAGGACGTGTACGAGAGGCCGTAGCCGAAGGGATAGAGCGGGCTGCCCTTGAAGTACTGGTACGTGCGGTCGGACTTGATGATGTCGTAGTCGAGGATCGACGGGAGGTCCGACTCCGAGCGGTACCAGGTCTGGGTGAGGCGGCCCGAGGGGTTGGCGTCGCCGTAGAGGAGGTCGGCGAGGGCGTTGCCGGTCTCCTGGCCCGCGTGGGAGGTCCACAGGAGGGCCGGGACCTCCCGCTGGAGGGCGCCGAGGGTGGTCGGGTAGCTGTTCTCGACGATCACGACCGTCTTGGGGTTGGCCGCGCGCACCGCCCTGACCAGGGCTTCTTGCGCCGGGGCCAGGCCCATGTCGGTGCGGTCGTGGGCCTCGCGGCCGTTGATCGAGGGGTTGGAGCCGACCACGACCACCGCGTTGTCCTTGCCCTTCACCGCGGCCACGGCCTCGTCGACGCCGCTGCGGACGACGTCCTTCGTGTAGTGCGCGGCGGCGTCCTTGGCGACCAGGCCGAGCGTGCCGTCCGCACCGGTCGGGCCGAGGTAGACCGGGTTGCCCCACCAGGGCTCCTCGGTCTCGTAGCCGGCGTAGCGCAGGAGGTACGTGCCGTCCGCCTGCTCCTCCAGCTTGAACTGCTGCTGGACGTACCAACCGTTGGGCTGTACCTGGTCGTTGACGAAGTTCGCCCAGTTGTAGCCGACGTACTTGCCGTTGGCGGCGGAGCGCAGGGTGACGACGCCCCCGCCCCAGTCGAAGATGTCGAACTGGGCGCTCGTGTCCGAGGTGGACGTCTCCTTCAGCGGTTCGCCGTCCGCGTCCGTGCCCGCAGTGACGTACCGACCCGTCTCCGCGTTCTTCAGCGCGATCCTGTCGACGCCCTCGCTGCTCGTGACGGCGGTGCCGAGCTTGGCCGCGATGCCGTCGGCCGGGGTGACCGCGTACGGGAGCGTGCCGGAGTACCAGTCGGTGTAGAGGGTGTCGGCGAGCGGGCCGACGACGGCGACGTCCTTCGCGGACTTCTTCAGCGGCAGGGTGCCCGCCTGGTTCTTCAGCAGGACGGCGCCTTCGGTCGCCGCCTCGCGTGCCAGCTTCTGGTGGGCGGGGCTGTTGATGACGGACTTGTCGATCGAGCCGTACTTGCCGCCGCCCGGGTCGAACTCGCCGAGCCGGACGCGCACGGACAGGATGTGCCCGGCGGCCTCGTCGATGTCGGATTCCCGCAACAGGCCTTGCCGCAAGGCCGAGGTGATCGCTCCGGTCGTCACCGAGGAGTCCGCGTTGTTGTCCGTGAAGCTGTCGATGCCGGCCTTCATGGCCGCCGCGTCGCCCTCCGTGACGCTCGGGTAGTACTTCTGGTCGCCGGGGAGGTTGCCCGGGGCGAAGGCGTCGGTGACGTTGAGGAGGTCGTAGGAGGTCCACTTGCGCACGACGTCGTCGAGGTCCGGATTGACCGTCGCGGGGCGGCCGTTGACCAGGTTGTACGAGGACATGACGCCCGTCGCCGCGTTCGCCTCGATCGCCGGTTTGAAGGCCGCCTCCTCGTACTCCTTGGCGACGCGCGGGCGCAGGTCGGAGGAGGTGGTCGTGCGGTGCCATTCGTTGTTGTTGGCGAGGTAGTGCTTGAGGGTGGGCGCGGTCTTCAGGTGATCGGGGTCGCCGCCGGTCAGGCCCTCGCCGTACGCCGTCGACAGGGCGCCGGTCAGTTCGGGGTCCTCGCTGTAGCCCTCCTCGTTGCGGCCCCAGCGCGGGTCGCGGAGCGGGTTCACCACGGGCGCCCAGAGGTTGAGGCCCCAGCCGGCCGGGCGTTCCTGCTGGAAGCCGCGTGCCTCGTCGCCGACCGCCGAGCCGACCTGCTCCATCAGGGCCGGGTCCCAGGTGGAGGCGAGCCCGATGGCCTGCGGGAAGACGGTGGTCTCGCCGAGCCAGGCGACGCCGTGCAGGGCCTCGGTGCCGGTGCGGAAGGACTCGATGCCCAGGCGGGGGATGGCGGGCTGGTACTGGTGGAGCAGGGAGATCTTCTCGTCGAGGGTCAGCCGGTCAAGGAGGTCCTCGACGCGCTGGTCCACGGTGCGGGAGGGGTCGCGGAACGGGTACGTCGCCTCCGCGTGGGAGGGGACGGTGGCGCCGAGCCCCGCGATCAGGGCCAGTGCCACGACCACGGTGGTTCTTCTACGTCTCTTGCTGCCTTTCATGTAGCGGCTCCTTCAGTAGGGCCTTGCACGGACGGTCCGTTGTGGGGTTCAGGGCGCGTTCCTCGGTGCCGTGCTCGCGCGTTCCGTCATCCGGGGCGGCAGCAGCGTGGCCTCGGGCACCGCCTTGCTGTCGAGCTTCTTCATCAGCAGCTCCACCGCCCGGGTACCGACCTCGGCGGAGGGCAGGTCGACCGAGGTGACCGGGACGCGGAGGTTCTCGGCGAGTTCGTCGGGGCAGATGGCGGTGACCGAGAGGTCGGCGGGGACGCGCAGGCCGAGCTGCTCGAAGGCCTCGATGAGCGGCTCCAGGACCGCCTCGTTGTGGACCACGACCCCGGTCAGCGCGGGCTGCTCACGCAGCAGTTGCTCGGCGACCTCGCGGGCCGCGACGGGCGAGGCCTCGCATGGGTGGACCGAGGAGGAGAGCCGGCCCCGGTCCGCGGCGGCGGTGAAACCCTGGACCACGCGCTGGGCGAACGCGGTCTGCCGGACGTACACCTCGGGCGGCGACCCGACCAGCGCGACCACCCGGTGCCCGAGCCGCGCCAGGTGCTCCACGCAGGCCTCGCCCGCCGCCTTGAAGTCGAGGTCGATACAGGTCAGGCCGTCCGCCTCGGCCGGGAAGCCGATCATCACCGACGGCCGCTCCAGCGAGCGCAGCAACGGCAGCCGGGGGTCGTCGAGTTGTACGTCCATGACGATCATCGCGTCCACCAGCGCGGTGTCGGCGACCCGTCGCAGCCCGTCCTCGCCCTCCTCCTGCGTCAGCAGCAGCACGTCGTGGTCGTAGCGCCGTGCCGTCGTCACCACCGACACCGCGAACTGCATCACCACCGGGACGTGGATCCCGGTGCGTAAGGGCACCACCAGCGCCAGCACGTTCGACCGACTGCTGGCCAGCGCCCGGGCGCCCGCGTGCGGCCGGTAGCCCAGTTCGCGGATGGACGCCTCGACGCGTCGCCGGGTCTCCTCGGAGATCGGGCGCTTGCCGCTGAGCGCGTAGGAGACGGTGCTGGGGGAGACACCGGCGTGCCGGGCCACATCAGTGATCTTCACCATCAGCCCAGCTCCACCGTGAGGAACCCGGTCCCGGCCGGCGCCCGTACGATCCGCTCCCCGGCCGCCAGCGCCCACGGGGCGGAAGGATCACCGCACGACGCCCGCAGCGTGTCCCCTTCGCGTACGACGGTGTAGGCCACGTCCCCGACCCGTACCGTCACCTGGGCGCCCCGCTCCAGGCCGTACGCCCGCAGGGTCACCCCGTCGGCGTGGTCGTAGTCGGGCCGGTCGGTCACCGCGCCGACCGGGACCACCGCACCGGGCCGCACGAGGAGCGGCACGCTGAGGAAGTCGTGCCGCTCGCGGACCCAGCGCGGGCCGGTGACCGTCTTCCCGCTGACGAAGTGGGTCCAGGTGCCCTCGGGGACGTAGTACGAAACGTCGTCGGAGTCGCTGAACACCGGCGCCACCAGCAGGTCAGGCCCGAGCATGTACTGCCGCTCCAGATGCGCGCACCCGGGGTCGTCCGGGAACTCCAGCACCATCGCCCGCATGACCGGCACACCCTCGGTGTGGGCGGCGCGGGCGGCCTCGTACAGGTAGGGCATGAGGCTGAGCTTCAGCTTCGTGAAGTGCCGCAGTACGTCGACCGACTCCTCGTCGAAGAGCCAGGGAA
This sequence comes from Streptomyces sp. NPDC001536, assembly GCF_042894505.1. Classification (NCBI taxonomy): domain Bacteria; kingdom Bacillati; phylum Actinomycetota; class Actinomycetes; order Kitasatosporales; family Streptomycetaceae; genus Streptomyces; species Streptomyces sp. NPDC001536. The sequence goes on along the minus strand of NZ_JBIAVQ010000001.1, from coordinate 1,109,795 downwards.
CCCGGTAGGAAGAACTTCCGTGCAGGCGGCTGTGGGACGACAGCAGCCCGAACGCCAGCCACCGCTTGAACAGTTCGGGTGTCGGCGTGCCCTCGAAGCCGCCGATGTCATGGCTCCAGAACCCGAACCCCGACAGGCCCAGCGACAGTCCGCCGCGCAGTGACTCCGCCATCGACTCGTAGGTCGCCTCGCAGTCGCCGCCCCAGTGGACGGGGAACTTCTGGCTGCCCGCCGTGGCCGAACGGGCGAAGACGACCGCCTCCTCCTCGCCCCGGTGCTCGCGCAGCACGTCGAAGACCGTGCGGTTGTAGAGGTACGTGTAGTAGTTGTGCATCCGCTCCGGGTCCGAGCCGTCGGACCACTCCACGTCCAGCGGCACCCGCTCGCCGAAGTCGGTCTTGAAGCAGTCGACGCCCTGCGCGAGCAGCCCCTCCAGCTTGGCCGCGTACCACTCGCGCGCCGCCGGGCTCGTGAAGTCCACGAACGCCATCCCCGGCTGCCAGTGGTCCCACTGCCAGACCCGGCCGTCCGGCCGCTTCAGCAGATGCCCGAGCGCCTTGCCCTCCGCGAAGAGCGGGGAGCGCTGGGCGATGTACGGGTTGATCCAGACACAGACCCGCAGCCCGCGCTCCTTGAGCCGCTTGAGCATGCCCTCCGGGTCGGGGAACACCCGTGGGTCCCATTCGAAGTCGCACCAGTTGTGCTCGCGCATCCAGAAGCAGTCGAAGTGGAAGACGGAGAGCGGGAGTTCGCGCTCCCGCATGCCCTCGATGAAGGAGGTCACCGTCTCCTCGTCGTAGGAGGTGGTGAAGGAGGTCGAGAGCCACAGGCCGAAGGACCAGGCGGGCGGGAGGGCCGGGCGGCCGGTCAGGGCCGTGTACTTGCGGAGGATGTCCTTCGGAGTGGGGCCGTAGATGACGTAGTACGTCAACTCCTGGGTCTCCGCGCTGAACTGGACCCTCGACACCGCCTCCGAGGCGACCTCGAAGGAGACCTTGCCCGGGTGGTCGACGAAGACGCCGTAGCCGGCGTCCGTCAGATAGAACGGGACGTTCTTGTAGGCCTGTTCGGTGGTCGTGCCGCCGTCGGCGTTCCAGATGTCGACGACCTGGCCGTTCTTGACCAGCGGGCCGAAGCGTTCGCCCAGGCCGTAGACACTGGTGCCGACCGTGAGGTTGAGCTGCTCGCGCAGATAGTGGCCGCCGGCCGCGTCCCGCATGATGCCCATGCTCTTGTGGCCGCTGCTGGTGAGGACCCGGCCGTGGGCGACGAAGTCGAGGTGCCAGGGGCCGGAGGCGGCGAACCTGACCGACAGGGCGCCCGAGGTCAGGGTCGCGTGGTCGTCGTCGTACGAGATCTGCGCGGCGGGGTTGTCGGTGGCGATCGCGAACTCGGGGCCGCTGGGCTGCTCGCCCTCGAAGTGCGTGAACGTCACGCCCACGACGTCCGGCATCGGGGTGTGGGCGTTGATCGTCATGACCGGTCCCGTCATCAGGTCGCCGCGGCTGCGGATGGGCCGGGAGGGCGCGTGGATCTCCAGGCCGGACTCGGCGGGGGTGACGTCGAGGACTTCGGCGGGGTGGTCCGCCGTGACGCCCTCGCGCAGCAGCCAGTAACCGTCGGTGAACTTCATGTGGGGGGTCCTTATTTGACGGCACCCACGGCGATGCCACGGGTGAGGGTCCGCTGGAAGAGGAGGAAGAAGACGATGGCCGGGAGGACGCCCAGGAGTGCGGCCGCGTTGGTCATCGTGGCGTCCATCAGGCGCTGGCCCTGGAGGACGCCGAGGGCCACCGACACCGTCTGGTTGTCGTTGGAGATCAGCATGACCAGGGGGAGCAGGAACTCGTTCCAGGTCCAGATGAAGAAGAAGACCAGGAGTACGCCGATGGTGGGGCGGCTGACCGGGACGACGATCCGCCACAGGATCTGCCACTTGTTCGCGCCGTCGATCTTCGCCGCCTCGATGATCTCGCGGGGGAACTGGCCGAGCACGGAGGAGAGGAGATACGTGCCGAACGCCGCCTGGATCACCGTGAACACGATGATCACGCTGAGCCTGGTGTCGTAGAGGCCCGCCTCCTTGCTCAGGTAGTAGATCGGGTAGACCAGCGCCTCCTGCGGCAGCATGTTCGCCAGCACGAAGAAGGCCAGCACCCAGGTGCGGCCCTTGATGCGGCCGATGCCGATCGCGTACGCGTTGAGGACGGACAGGATCACCGCGAAGATCGCGACACCGCCGCTGATCAGCACGGAGTTGAAGAGTTTCTGGGTGTAGTCGACGCGCTCCCAGAAATCCTTCAGACCGTCCAGGTAGAGGCCGTCGGGGAGGCTCAGGGGGCCGTTCTGGGAGTACTCCGTGGGGGACTTGACCGCGTTGATCGCGACGATCAGGAAGGGCACGACCATGAAGAGGGCCGCGACGCACAGGGCGACGAGGACGGGGTAACGGCGTAGCGCGGTGCTCATGCTTTCCCCTCCGCGCGGGTCTGGAGCTTCAGGCCGATCAGGGACAGGGCCAGGATGATCACCGTGAGCACGGTGGAGATCGCGGCGCCATAGCCGACCTGCGTCTTCTCGAAGAACGTGGTGAAGGAGAAGTAGGACGGGACGTTGGTCGCGCCTCCCGGGCCGCCCTTCGTCAGGACGTACACCGCGCCGAAGACCTTCAGCGCGGCGATCGTGCACCACGTCAGGACGACGTAGATCTCCGGGCGGATCTGCGGCAGCGTGATGTGCCAGAACCGGCGCCACCAGCCGGCGCCGTCCAGCTCGGCCGCCTCGTACAGCTGGGGGTCGACGCGTTGCAGGCCCGCCATGAAGACGACCAGCGGGAAGCCGAGCTGGACCCAGACCATCACGCCCATGACGCTGTAGAGGGCGATGTCGGGGTCGCCGAGCCAGTCCTGCCGCCAGCTCGACAGCCCTATGGCCTTGAGGAGTTCGTTGAGGGAGCCGTCGGTGGGAGCCAGGATCCAGCTCCAGACGATGCCCGCGACCGCGATCGGGAGCACCTGGGGGAGGTAGAAGCAGGCGCGCAGGACGGCGACGATCCTCGACCCGAAGTGCTTGCCGATGTAGTCGAACAGCGCGGCGGCCAGGACCAGTCCGACCGCCGTGGGCAGGGCCGCCATGGCGACGACCATGAACAGGCTGTGCCGGAACGACTCCCAGAACTCCGAGTCGTCCATCAGCTCGCGGTAGTTGGCGAGCCCGGTCCAGCCGGGGGAGCCCACGCCCTGCCAGTCCGTGAAGCTCACGTACGTGTTCATCACGAACGGCAGGACGATGATCGCGAGGAACGCGAGGACGCCGGGGAGGAGGAAGAGGGCGTAGGAGTCGCGGGGGCGGCGAGGGGGACGACCGGCCTGGGTCTTCCTGCCGGTCACCCCCCGTTCGACGGTGACCGTCATTGCTTCGGCGCGCCCTTGTCGTACGCCTCCTGCAAGGCGTCCAGATAGCCTTCCGGCTGCTCGCTGCTGGTGATCAGCTTCTGGGTCTCGGAGACGAGGACGTCGTAGTAGCCGGGGACCGGCCAGTCGGGGTAGAAGGCCAGGCCGTCGCGTTGGGAGAGGACGTTGAAGTTGTCGATGAGCGCCTTCGACTTCGCGTCGGTGATGGCGCTCGCGTCGGCCGCGACCGGGACGCCGCCCTTGTTGCCGAGGAGGTTCTGGATCTTCTTCGACATGGTGATGTCGATGAAGTCGTAGGCGAGCTTCTTGTTCTTTGCGCCCTTGGGGACGACCCAGAGGTTGCCGCCGGAGCCGAGGGTCAGGTTGGAGTCGGGCCACAGGAAGGTGCCCCAGTCGAACTTCGCCTCGTCGACGAAGCGGCCGTACCACCAGCTGCCGGAGAACAGGATCGGCGACTTGCCCTGGAGGAAGGAGACGCCCGCGTCCTCCGCCTTGGCGCTGCTGGAGGTCTTGGCGATGTAGCCCTTCTTCACCCAGTCGGCGAAGGTGTCGGCGGCGTAGGTCCACGCGGTGTCGTGGAAGTCGGTCTTGCCCTTGTAGAGCTCGTACGAGTCGACCCAGGCGCGGTCGGCCTTCGACAGGGCGAGTTGGTAGAGGTACTGCTGGGCGATGTACTCGGCGCCTGCGTTGGCGAGCGGGGTGACCTTGTTCTGGACGAACTTGTCCATCGCGGCGGTCAGTTCGTCGAACGTCTTCGGCTCGGCGATGCCGTACTTGGCGAAGAGGTCCTTGTTGTAGAACACCATGGTGTACTCGGCGTAGTTGGGTACGCCGTACCACTTGCCGGAGCCCATGACGCCCTGCGCGTCGTACATGCTGGTGGTGCGGACGCTCGCGCTGAGTTTCTTGTCCCAGCCGCGAGTGGTGGCCTCTTGGGTGAGGTCGGTGAGGAGCCCCTGCTTCGACAGGAGTCCCGCTGTCGCGTTGCCCTTGTTGTACTCCATGACGTCGGGCGCGTCGGAGGAGTTGAGGACCATCGGGGCGGTCTTCTGGATCTGTTCGAAGCCCTTCGCCTCGAACTCCACCTTCACGCCCGGGTGCTTGGCCTTGAACTCCTTGATCGCCTCGTCCCAGGCCTGGCCCATCGCGCTGTTGGGGGCCTCGTAGTGCCACAGCTTGAGCGTCTTGCCGTCCTCGGAGGACCCGCTGTCCGAGTCTCCGCAGGAGGCCAGGAGCAGTGACCCGGTGAGGGCCACCGCCATCGCCATCACACGCTTTCGTGCCGTCAACATCCCGTGCCTCCTGGGAAGTCGGAGTCGGATGGTTCTCGGGGGCGGCGTCACGCGGCGGGCTCGACGGGGGTCGTCGAATCGGTTCGACGCGTGACGTCGAAGCGCTTCGACGGGCGAAGGTATGTGCGGGCTGTGGAGGCGTCAATGGGGTGCGCGCGAATTGGGGCGGGGGTTCGACGGGTCGATCAAGTTGGTCTCGGCGCGTTGTGGTGGACGCCGGGTTGTTTTCGCCCCCGCCGCCCTTACCCGTTCCCATCCTCCAGGGGCGCTGCCCCTTCGACCCCGTTCCCAGGGGGCGCTGCCCCCTGGACCCCCGCTCCTCAAACGTCGGAGGGGCTGAATTCAGCTCAGCCATCTCCAGCCCGTCCGGCGTCCGAGGACAAGGCCACACCGTCCCGAACCCCCACCCACCCGCCAGGGGCTTCGCCTCTCGACGCCGGTCCGCATCCGTCAGCCCGTCCGGCGTTTGAGGACGAGGCCCCTTCAGGGCCGAAGCGGGGGTCTGGGGGCGCAGCCCCCGGGGATGGGACGGGTAGGGGCGGCGGGGGCGAGGAAAGTGATCGTCAGCGCCACCGCCGCCGCCGTCACCGGCACCCCGAACCCCGCCGTCGCCGACACGTGTTCGGCAGTCCAGCCGCCGACCGCGCTGCCGCCGGCGATCCCGCCGAGGAGGCCGGTCACGGCGAGGGTCATGCCTTCGTTGAGGCGGCCGGTGGGGGTGCGTTCCTGGATGAGGGTCAGGCCCGTGACCATCGTCGGGGCCGTGGCCATTCCGGCGATCAGGAGTGCGGCCGCGAGGGCGAGGAGGGAGCCGGTCAGGGACGCGGCGAGGAGGGGCAGGGTCATGAGGGCTGCCATCGCGGCCACGCACCACGGGTAGCGGCGCTCGGCCGGACCGGACGGCTTCCACGCGCCGTACAGCAGACCCGCCGCGCAAGAACCGGCCGCCTGGAGGGCGAGGACGACACCGGCCGCCGACGGATGGCCCTGCGCGTCCGCGAACGCGAGCGTGACGACCTCCATGGAGCCGAACACCACGCCCATGGCCAGGCAGATGACGAGGAGCGGCGGGATGCCGGGGGCGCGCAGCGGGGCCTTCGCGTGGGTGGCCCGCTGGACCGGCGGCTCCGTCGAGCGCTGCGCGGCGAACAGCACGACCCCCGTCACCAGCAGCGCCACCGCGACCAGCGTCCCCGCCTCCGGGAAGAGCGCACCGCACAGCAGCACCGCCAGCACCGGGCCCAGCATGAAGCACAGCTCGTCCGCGGCCTGTTCGAAGGAGTTCGCGGTGTGCAGGGCCTTGTCGTCGCCCCTGAGGAGATGGGCCCAGCGGGCCCGGGACATGCCGCCGGTGTTGGGCGTGGTGGCGGTGGCGGCGTACGCGGCGAACAAGGTCCAGTCGGGCGCGCCCCGGTGGACACACAGCACCAGGGCGAGCGAGCCCAGCGCCGCGAGCAGCGTGGCCGGTACGGCGACCCGGGCCTGTCCGTACCGGTCGACGAGCCGTGCGGTCCAGGGCCCGACCAGCGCGGTCGCCGCGAGACCGGTCGCGGAGACGGCGCCGGCCAGGGCGTAGGAGTCCCGCGCGGCGACGATCATGATGACCGCGCTCACGCTGAACATGCCCATGGGCAGCCGGGCCAGGAGGTTTCCGAGGGTGAAGGCGCGGGTGCCGGGGTGGGCGAAGAGACGGCGGTAGGGACCGGGTTCCCGGTGGCGGGTCCGGGGGGTGAAGTCGACGGCGACGAGCATGTCCGCGGTCGTCGTGAACATGGGTTGCGGCATGCGTCCACCGTCGCCCGGGAGTGATCAAGGGGTCCAACACCTGATCGGCGGGCATTCACGCATCCCGGTTGTGAATCCGCTGGAATCCCTGATGCCGATCCACGCGCCCGCGTTGTAGCTTCGCCGGATGCCCACCCCGCCCCACCTCGACCCCCGCCTCCTGCGCACCTTCCTCGCCGTGGCCGAGGAGCTGCACTTCACCCGTGCCGCGGCCCGGCTCTACGTCGCCCAGCAGGCGCTCAGCCGGGACGTACGGCGGCTGGAGCGGGAGCTGGGCGCCGAGCTCTTCGTACGGACCACCCGGCAGGTGACGCTGACCGCCGACGGGGAGCGGCTGGTGCCGCACGCCCGCCGGGTGCTGGACGCGCAGGACGCGCTGATCGCCGCCTTCGGACAGGTCCGCCCCCTGCTGGTCGACATCAACTCACCGGGCCTGGGCACCGGCAGCCGGGTGCTGCACCGGGCCCGCGAACTCGCCCCCGACATCGAGCTGATGGCCCGCTACGAGAGCGGGCTGACCGGCGCCGCGGCCGAGGTGCTCGCGGGCCGCCTCGACGCCTCCTTCGGCCGGTACGCGGGGCTGGCCCCGGCGCTGCGAGCGGGCCTCGACCACCAGATCGTCCGCTTCGAGCCCATGGCGGTCGTGCTGCCCGAGGACCACCGGCTCGCGGCGTCGGCGCGGGTGCCGCTGGCCGAGCTGGCGGGGGAGGAGGTGTACGCGGGGGCGGGGAATCCCCGTACCCCGGAGTGGACCGATCTCGCGCGCCGGCTGTTCGACGGACGGGGGATCGAGGTCGCCTCGCCCGCGCCGCTCGCGGTCGGCCACGAGGAGTTCCGGCGTGTCATGGCCAGAACACGCAACCCGGTCCTCGCGGTAGTGGACTTTCCAGCCATGCCGAACACCGTGCTGCGCCCGCTCGTCGATCCGGTGCCACTGTCACCGGTGTCACTGGTGTGGCGCAAGGGGCTGGTGCATCCCGGAATCGAGGCACTGTGCCGGGCGGCGGCCGAGCTCTCGGCGGCCGAGGGATGGCTGCACCGGCCCGCCGGGGCATGGATTCCAGCCATTGACATGAAGATCATCGGTGTCCACAACTGACACACGCCAAACACATCACCCTCCGGTGCGCTACATTCATGGCCTGAGCACGCTGTGGTAAAGGGGGCGCTCGGGCCGGGTGGGGGCTCGGTTCGGTCGACGAGTGCTCGGCGTCGTACGCGCACCCAGATCTGTCCCGTGGGGGGATGTGCGTGCGCGAGAACAATTGGCGGGAAGACGCCCAACCGGAGTGGCCCTCAGTGGCCGCCGGGACCAGGGGGGTCCCCGCGTCGGGGGACGGCACCCAGGCTTTTCCGCGGACAAGAGGATCGGATGTCCTCGCGTCGGCGGACCAGACCGAGGTACTGCCCGGAGTGGGCCCCGAGGGGGCCGACTTCGCCGACCCGTGGAGCAACACCCACGACCCGCACGAGGTGACCGTCCAGCTGGACGCCGTCTCCCTGCGGGCCGACAACCGCCTCGTCGGCCAGGCCGGCGGCGACAGCGCGGAGGGCTCCGAGGGACCGGTCTTCGTCGACGAGTCGGGCCGCAGAAGCCGTAGATACCGCCGTATCGGCATCTTCGTCGGGCTCGCCTGCGCGATCTACGCCGTGGTCATCGTCACGACCCTGCTGTCCGGCAACTCCAACGCCCCCTGGCTGCCCGTACCGGGCCAGGGCCAGGGCGAGGAGGCCGGCCAGGTCGACAACTCCCCGCTGCCCGGGGAGACCGCCGCGCCCACCGACGGCGGCAGTCTCTCGCCCGGCGTCTCACCGTCCCCGAGCGGCATCACGACGTCGTCGCCGACCGCCGGCGCCACCGCGCCCGGCGCCACCGCGACCGCCCAGGACCCGGACGCCACGGCGGACCCGGAGCCGACGGCGACGAAGACCACCTCGGGCACGGGCAGCAACCCCACCCCGGATCCCGACCCGACCGACCCGGCGACGAGCAGTCCGCCCGAGCCGACGCCCACCGACGAGCCCACGCCCGACCCGACGGAGACGCAGGTCGGCGACAACGGGGGCACCGGCACCGACACGGTGGCCGACGGCACGAACGACTCCGCCCCGCTCAGCTCCACACCACCGCCTCCGGAGAACACCGTCTGATGGCAACCCGCAATCGCCGTCCCAGGGCCGCGTCCCAAGCCCGCGACGGCTCTCGGCGCCGCCTGCCCATGCGCCTGCTGCTGCCCTGCCTGTTCCTCGTCGCCCTGATGGCGATGCTGATGCTGCGCGGCTACGTGCACAGCGAGATCCTCGCCGACCACCGCGTCCAGGCCCCCGCCGCCTCCGACAAGGTCCCGGAGGAGATCCTCAAGGGCGGGCCGGTCATCGACACCCGCAGCGGCCGCTCTCAGAGCCTGAGCCTGCGGGACCACCGCCTCGTCCTCACCTTCGACGACGGCCCGGACCCGGAGTGGACCCCGAAGGTCCTGGACGTGCTGAAGGAGCACCAGGCCCACGCGGTCTTCTTCGTCACCGGCACCATGGCCTCGCGCTATCCGGACCTGGTGCAGCGCATGGTCGAAGAGGGCCACGAGGTCGGCCTGCACACCTTCAACCACCCCGACCTGTCCTACCAGTCGAAGAAGCGCATCGACTGGGAGCTGTCCCAGAACCAGCTCGCGATCACCGGCGCCGCCGGCATCCGCACCTCGCTCTTCCGCCCGCCGTACTCCTCCTTCGCCGACGCCATGGACAACAAGTCCTGGCCGGTCACCGAGTACATCGGCACCCGCGGCTACATCACCATCGTCAACAACACCGACAGCGAGGACTGGCGCAAGCCCGGCGTCGACGAGATCATCCGCAAGGCCACGCCCAAGGGCGGCAAGGGCGCGATCGTCCTGATGCACGACTCCGGCGGCGACCGCCACCAGACCGTGCAGGCGCTCGACCGGCTGCTGCCGCAGCTGAAGGACGACGGCTACGAGTTCGACAACCTCACCGAGGCCCTCGGCGCACCCAGCGCCCACACCCAGGTCAGCGGACCCGAGCTGTGGAAGGGCAAGGCGTGGGTCTTCCTGGTCGGCGCCTCCGACAACATCACCGCGGTCCTGGTGGTCGGCCTCGCGATCATCGGCTTCCTCGTCATCAGCCGCTTCGTCCTGATGCTCGTCCTGTCCGGAGTCCACGCCCGCCGGGTGCGGCGCCCCGACTTCCGCTGGGGCAACCCGGTCTTCGAACCGGTGTCGGTGCTGGTGCCCGCGTACAACGAGGCCAAGTGCATCGAGAACACCGTCCGTTCCCTGATGGCGAGCGAACACCCCATCGAGGTCATCGTCATCGACGACGGCTCCAGTGACGGCACCGCGCGGATCGTCGAGGCGATGGGCCTGCCGAACATACGGGTGGTCCGCCAGCTGAACGCGGGCAAGCCCGCCGCGCTCAACCGCGGTCTGGCCAACGCCCGCTACGACATCATCGTGATGATGGACGGCGACACCGTCTTCGAGCCGTCCACCGTCCGCGAACTGGTCCAGCCCTTCGGCGACCCGCGCGTCGGAGCCGTGGCCGGCAACGCCAAGGTCGGCAACCGGGACTCCCTCATCGGCGCCTGGCAGCACATCGAGTACGTGATGGGCTTCAACCTGGACCGCCGTATGTACGACATCCTGCGCTGCATGCCGACCATCCCGGGGGCCGTCGGCGCCTTCCGCAGGACGGCGCTGGAGCGGGTCGGCGGCATGAGCGACGACACGCTCGCCGAGGACACCGACATCACCATGGCGATGCACCGCGACGGCTGGCGGGTCGTCTACGCCGAGAAGGCGCGGGCCTGGACCGAGGCGCCGGAGACCGTCCAGCAGCTGTGGTCGCAGCGCTACCGCTGGTCGTACGGCACCATGCAGGCGATCTGGAAGCACCGCAAGGCACTGGTGGAACGGGGACCGTCGGGCCGCTTCGGCCGGGTCGGTCTGCCACTGGTCTCGCTCTTCATGGTCCTGGCACCGCTGCTGGCCCCGCTGATCGACGTGTTCCTGATCTACGGCCTGGTCTTCGGCCCCACCCAGAAGACGGTCGTGGCCTGGCTGGGCGTCCTCGCCATCCAGCTGGTCTGCGCGGCTTACGCCTTCCGCCTCGACCGCGAGAAGATGACCCACCTCATCTCACTGCCGCTCCAGCAGATCCTGTACCGGCAGCTCATGTACGTCGTCCTCCTCCAGTCCTGGATCACCGCCCTGACCGGTGGCCGGCTGCGCTGGCAGAAGCTGCGGCGCACGGGTGTCGTCGAGGCACCCGGCGGGGCGGTACCGCGCCAGCGGACGGGCAGCGGAAGCGATCGGAGGCCGGTGGGATGAGCCACGGACACACACAGTCGTCGTACGGCGTCCCGCGTCAGTGGACGCCCGAACCGGCGCCGGACGCGACGTCGGAAACGGCACCCGCGGCCCCGAAGAAGCCGGGCCGCGACCGGTATCTGGATCTGCTGCGGTCCATAGCCCTGGTCCGCGTGGTCGTGTACCACCTGTTCGGCTGGGCCTGGCTGACCGTCGTGTTCCCCTCCATGGGCGTGATGTTCGCGCTGGCGGGCTCGCTGATGGCGCGCTCGCTGAAGCGGCCGGCCTGGGGTGTGATCAGGGGTCGGATCAGGCGTCTGCTGCCTCCGCTGTGGGTGTTCAGCGCGGTGGTGCTCACGCTGATGTTCGCGGGCGGCTGGAACATCTCCGAGGACCCGGACCACGGTGGGGTCTGGGGCCTGGTGGAGCTGGTCAACTATGTGATCCCGGTCGGTGCGCCGCCCTTCCCGTGGAGCATCGGCTCCCCGTCGGGGCTGCTGGAGGACACCTGGGCGGTGCAGGCGGCGGGCGTGCTCTGGTACCTCCGGGCCTACCTCTGGTTCGTGGTCGCCTCCCCGCTGCTGCTGTGGGCGTTCCGCCGGGCGCCGTGGCCGACGCTGCTGGCCCCGCTGGGGCTGACGGCCGTGGTGGGCACGGGCCTGGTGACGATCCCGGGCGAGACGGGCAACGCGGTCACGGACTTCGCGGTCTACGGCGGTTGCTGGGTGCTGGGCTTCGCCCATCACGAGGGTCTGCTGACGAAGGTCCCGCGCTATGTCGCCGTCTCCTGCGCGACCTTGGTGATGGCCTTCGGCCTGTGGTGGGCGTCGGGCCATCTGGGCCCGGACGGCTGGGACCTCAACGACATCCCGCTGGCCCAGGCGACCTGGTCCTTCGGCTTCGTCGTGATCCTGCTCATCTACTCCCCGTCCTGGCAGGAACTCCCGGGCCGGCTCGCGAAGTGGGACAAGCTGGTGACGCTGTCCAACAACCGCGCGGTCACCATCTACCTGTGGCACAACCTGCTCATCATGGCCACGGTCCCGATCCTCGACCAGCTGTACAGCCTTCCCTTCATGGAGAGCGAGCGGGCCACGGCCGCCCTCGACTCGACGTACATGATCTGGATGTTCTTCCTGGTCTGGCCGCTGATCGGGCTGGCGGTCCTGGGCGTGGGCTGGATCGAGGACCTCGCCGCCAAGCGGAAGCCGCGGCTGTGGCCGAACGGGACGAAGAAGCGCGCACGGGCAGGCCACCGGGCCTGACCCGGGCGCGCCCCTCCTCGCCGGCCCGGGTGGCTCAGCGGCGCTTGAGCCACACGGCCGCCCCGACCAGCAGGGCGACCGGGACGACGGCGAAGATCGCGAGGGCGACGGCGGTGCCGGTGTCCATGGTGCTGAACATAGGGGTCTCCTTCAGGGTTTGCGGTAGCTGAGCAGGTCACCCGGCTGGCACTGGAGGACTTCGCAGATGCGGGTGAGGGTGGTGAAGCGGATCGCCTTGGCGCGGCCGTTCTTGAGAACGGAGAGGTTGACGTTGGTGACGCCGACGCGCTGGGCGAGTTCGGTGACGGTCATGCCGCGGTCGCTGAGGATCCTGTCGAGGTGCACCTCGATGTGATGGTCCTCGTCTTCACCGGCTGTCATCAGACGACTCCTTCGAGTTCTTCGCGCATGGTCACGCCCGCCTTGGTGATCCGGGCGAAGGTCAGCAGGCCGAGGGCGGTCAGGGTGGCCAGGTAGGGGAAGCTCCACAGGCTGAGCCAGGAGTCGGCCGTGAACTCCACCTCCTTGGCCAGATCCGCCAGCAAGGCCGTCCGTGCCGTGGTTTCGGCGATGGCGACGAGCAGGCTTCCGGCGAGCAGCCACCAGCCGAGCACGCGGAGCCGGGACGCGGTCTGCGTGGTGTAGATGCCGTCCTTGGCCGCTCCGGTGAGGAGGCGGTGGAGGAGGAAGAGGCTGCTGATCAGGAGCAACGTCGTGGGCAGTTCGCCGAGTTGGTTGAGCAGGCGCAGCGCGGTGTCCGCGTTCTCGGCGCAGTAACGGGGGATCGAGTCGACCAGAGCTCCACTCGCGGGAGCGCCGAAGGAGGCGTCGCCAGCCGAGATGTGGGTCGACTCGTCGGTGACGCAGACGACCCCGCCGCCCCAACTGCCGCGGGCCACCGAGAGGACGAGGCCCACCGTCGCGAGGGCCGTCAGGAGGCGCAGCGCTATGGACACGACCGTGGCCATCGGTTCGAGCATCTTGCGGTCTTCGGTCACGTCGGTCATGGCTCCCCCGCTTGCTTATCGTTTATCGATGTTATCGAGAAACGATAAGGGTGAGGGGTGCGTGAGGCAAGCCCCTGTCTGACGTGACGCGGAGGTTTCCGGGCCGGACGGGCGTGCCAAGGTCCTGTAAACCCAAGGGGAGAGCGGTTTCCCTGTGCCGTACGGGCGTGCGAGACTGCGTCGGTTGCGGAAGTGAACGGGGTGGCCCGGTGGGGAGCGGACGGCGATGAGCAAGCGGCAAGTGCAGAAGATGCTGCGGTTGATGGCGAGCGGGGAGCCGGTCGAGCTCACCAGTGCCATGGCCTCCGTGAAGAAACTCGGCCGGCTCGCCTTCATCGCCCAGCAGTTCGGGTACGAGTACGCCGACGTACGGCAGAGCTCCGGCCGCAACGGCGCGCTCATCATGCTGCTCGTCCCGGACCCCAGCCCGCAGGCCCGTACCCGGGCCGCCCAGAACTGGGCCCAGTACCCGAACGCGAGTGACGGGGTCTCCGTGCCGCCGCTGGTGCCGGACGCCGTCGAGCTGCTCAAGGCCCGCATCAACTTCGACCTCACCGGCAAGAACGCCGAGAAGCGCATGGGGTACGGCGCTCTCGGTGTCTCCATCGGATGCGTGATCCTCGCGTACCGGCTCGGCGGGACCTCCGCCGACTTCGTCGCGGCGGCCGTCATCTGGGTGCTGCTCATGGCCGTCTTCGGGATCGGCCTCCTCGTCACTCGCAAGCGCAACGCCAAGTTCGCGGCCCGGCTGCACGCCGCCGGGTTCATGCCCGTCAGCGACGAGAGCGGTCGGGTGCGGTACCTGCCGCCGGGGGCGCAGTTCCCCGGCCAGCAGGGCAACCCCTTCGCCGCCGGCCAGTACGCCGGCGGTCCCTACGGCAACGCCCCGGCCGCACCGCCCACCCCCGGCTACGGCCACCAGCCGCAGGCGTATCCGCAGCCCCAGCCACAGCCCTACGGCGCCCAGCCCGCAGCCGCCCCCTACCCGCCCCAGCAGCCGTACCCGCAGCAGCCGTACCCGCAGCAGCCCCCGGCCCCCGGCCCGTACGCCGCCCAGCCGCCGTACCCCCAGCAGCAGCCGTACCCGCCGCAGCAGCCCTACCCCCAGCAGAACCCGAACTGGCAGTCTCCTCAGCGCTGACCGGTCCGGTGGGAGCTGTTCGTAACGTAAGGCGACGGAACCTCTCATCCCGACTTCGCTCGGGGTGAGAGCAAAGTTCCTTTCCGGTCACCGGGTGCCACAGTCAGGAAACGCGCCCTCCCTACCTTCGGGACATCACCGCTCAGCACGAACGCACCAGCGAGCCCCGGAGCCCCGTGGAGGCGCAATGACAGCCCCTAGCACCGTCCCCGCACCCCCGACCAGGGGCAGCCGCTGGATCCAGCAGTGGGATCCTGAGGACGAGACCTTCTGGAACGAGAGCGGCGAGAAGATCGCCCGCCGCAACCTTCTCTTCTCCGTCCTCTCCGAGCACATCGGCTTCTCGATCTGGACCATGTGGTCCGTGCTCGTCCTCTTCATGGGCCCGGAGTACGGCCTCACCCCGGCGGACAAGTTCCTGCTGACCTCGATGGTCACGCTGGTCGGCGCCGTCGTCCGGGTCCCGTACACCTTCGCCGTCGCCATCTTCGGCGGCCGGAACTGGACGATCGTCTCCGCCGCCCTCCTCCTCGTCCCGACCGTCGCCGCGTTCACGGTGATGGAGCCCGGGACCTCGTTCAACACCTTCCTCCTGGTCGGCCTGCTGGCCGGTATCGGCGGCGGCAACTTCGCCTCCTCCATGACCAACATCAACGCCTTCTTCCCGCTCCGGAAGAAGGGCTGGGCCCTCGGGCTCAACGCCGGCGGCGGCAACATCGGTGTGCCGGTCATCCAGCTGATCGCGCTCGCCGTCATCGGCGCCAGCGGCGGCCCGCGGGTGCTGCTGGGCATCTACATCCCGCTGATCGTGATCGCCGCCGTCCTCGCCGCCCTGTTCATGGACAACCTCGCCTCCGTGAAGAACGACACCGGTGCCGCCAAGGACGCCGTGCGGGACGCCCACACCTGGATCATGTCCTTCCTCTACATCGGCACCTTCGGCTCCTTCATCGGCTACGCCTTCGCCTTCGGCCAGGTCCTCCAGGTCCAGTTCGGCCGTACGCCGCTGGAGGCCGCGTACGTCACCTTCATCGGCCCGCTGCTCGGCTCCCTGATCCGCCCGCTGGGCGGCTGGCTCGCCGACAAGTACGGCGGCGCCCGGATCAGCCTCTACAACTACGTCGCCATGGGCGCGGCGACCGCGGTCCTGATCTTCGCCAGCATGGAGAAGTCGCTGCCGCTGTTCGTCACCGCGTTCGTGATCCTCTTCGTCCTGACCGGGCTGGGCAACGGGTCGACGTTCAAGATGATCCCCGGCATCTTCCAGGCCAAGGCCCTCGCCCAGGGTCTCCAGGGTGAGGAGGCCGCCGCCTACGGCCGTCGCCTCTCCGGTGCCTCCATGGGACTCATCGGCGCGGTGGGCGCGCTCGGCGGTGTCGGCATCAACCTGGCCTTCCGCCAGTCCTTCCTCTCCAACGGCTCCGGCACCGGCGCCTTCATCGTCTTCCTCGCCTTCTACGCCGCGTGCTTCGCGGTCACCTGGGCCGTATACCTTCGCCGCTCGGCCTCCCGGATTCAGGCCTCCTCGGCCACGTCTGAGGCAAAGTCGCAGCTCAGCTACGCCGAGGTGTGACGTAACACTGGCGACATCAAGCCGAACCGAGCCTGTCACGCACCGTTGACAGGCTCGCTCGGCATGCAGGTGCCATCACACCCCGTGTAGGTGCAAACGACTCGAGTGCGGGACGAGAGTTATATGTACGACGAACAGCAGCGACCAGAACAACACGGCCCCCTGGCCGGTTTCACGGTAGGCGTGACAGCAGCACGCCGGGCCGACGAGCTGGGCGCACTGCTGCAGCGACGGGGAGCCGCCGTCCTGCATGCACCTGCCCTGCGGATCGTGCAGCTCGCCGACGACAGCGAACTCCTCGCCGCGACCAAGCAGGTCATCGACGAAGTACCGGATGTCGTGATCGCCACGACCGCCATCGGCTTCCGGGGCTGGATCGAGGCCGCCGACGGGTGGGGTCTGGGCGAGGACCTGCTGGAGCGGCTGCGCGGGATCGAACTGCTCGCCCGCGGACCGAAGGTCAAAGGCGCGGTACGGGCCGCCGGGCTGACGGAGAACTGGTCGCCGGAGTCCGAGTCGATGGCCGAGGTGCTCGACCGGCTGCTGGAGGAGGGTGTCGAGGGCCGCCGTATCGCCATCCAGCTGCACGGGGAACCGCTGCCCGGGTTCGTGGAGGCGCTGCGGGAGGGGGGAGCGGAGGTGCTCGGGATCCCTGTCTACCGGTGGATGCCGCCGGAGGACATCGGCCCCGTGGACCGGCTTCTCGACGCGACGGTGTCCCGTGGCCTGGACGCGCTGACCTTCACGAGCGCGCCCGCCGCGGCGTCCTTGCTGAACCGGGCGGAGGAGCGGGGCCTCCTGCCGGAGCTGCTGGCCGCCCTGAACCACGACGTCCTGCCGGCTTGCGTGGGCCCGGTCACCGCGCTGCCCCTCCAGGCCCGCGGTGTCGACACGGTCTCGCCCGACCGTTTCCGCCTCGGCCCTCTCGTCCAGCTTCTCTGCCAGGAACTTCCCGCCAGGGCCCGTTCCCTGCCGATCGCCGGTCACCGCGTCGAGATCCGTGGCCACGCGGTCCTCGTCGACGGCGTCCTGCGCCCGGTGCCGCCGGCCGGCATGTCGCTGCTGCGCGCGCTGTCCCGTCGGCCGGGTTGGGTGGTGGCTCGGGCGGAGCTGCTGCGGGCGTTGCCGGGTGCCGGCCGTGACGAGCACGCGGTGGAGACGGCGATGGCGCGACTGCGTACCGCTCTGGGGGCGCCGAAGCTGATCCAGACGGTGGTGAAACGCGGCTACCGGCTGGCCCTGGACCCGGCGGCAGACGCGAAGTACTCGGACGCGTAGGCCCCAGACCTTTCCTCGCCCCCGCCGCCCCTACCCGTCCCATCCCTGGGGGCTGCGCCCCCAGACCCCCGCTTCGGCCCTGAACGGGCCTCGTCCTCAAACGCCGGACGGGCTGGGTTTCTCAGCCTCTCCGGCGTTTGAGGAGCGGGGGTCCAGGGGGCAGCGCCCCCTGGGGATGGGAACGGGTAGGGGCGGCGGGGGCGAGGTCACTCCCGCGTCAGCCGGCCGTACCGCACCAGCCCCCGTGCCAGGCACCCCACCGCCACTGTCGACAGCACCGCCCGGACCCCGTTCCACGCCACCCACGCGTCCTCGAAGTCCTCCCGTGCCGCGGCGGAGTCCGTCGCGCGGTCGAGGGCGTCGTTGAGGGGGATGTTGAAGACGACCGTGACCAGGAAAGCGAGGCCGTAGGCGA
Source organism: Streptomyces sp. NPDC001536 (assembly GCF_042894505.1). Taxonomy (NCBI): domain Bacteria; kingdom Bacillati; phylum Actinomycetota; class Actinomycetes; order Kitasatosporales; family Streptomycetaceae; genus Streptomyces; species Streptomyces sp. NPDC001536. Next base: position 1,092,301 of record NZ_JBIAVQ010000001.1, on the reverse strand, counting down.
CCAGTCCCGCCCACACCCACCGGCGGTACCCCGCACCCCGCGCCTGCCACGCCGCCACCCCCGTGAGCACCGGCGCCCCGAGGAAGCTCAGCATGAACACCGGGTTCTGGATCACGTCGTTGATGTTCCGCATCACCTCGACGTAGACCTCGTCGTCGCTGCGCGCCAGCCCCGGCATCACCGCGCAGGCGAAGACGTAGAACGCCCCGGCGATCAGCCCCATCGCGACCGTGGCCGCCCCCAGTACGGTCCCCGCACTCTGCTTCGTCGTCATGCCCTCCAGTCAACGGCCGCCACACCCGCCGGAACATGGTCCAAAGACGCGTCCCCATACGCACACGTCCACACCTCACCGCTACGAGGGGTTCCGACGGCGTGAGCGGGAAGGCACTGTGTGAGGGAACCTTTTCTCCCGGCCCCTTCTCACCGGCCCCTCACACGCAGGGCACCCCTAGGCGGTGACAGGCACATGGCACTGGGTACGGCCACGGCCCCGTACGAGCTGCGGTTCGACGCGGGGCGGATCTGCCTCGATCTCCTCGCGACCACCCACCCCGTCGAACGGCTCGACTCGACCGAGGCACTGTTCGCCTGGATCACCGGAGCCGGACTCGTACCACCGGGCACCCCGTTGGCGCACGCCGATGCGTCCTGGCTCGTCGGGTTTCGCGAACTTCGTGGGCAGACAAGCCAGTTGGTACGCGCACGACTCGTCCCCGAGCCCCGGCCGACGTACGACCTCGCGCTCGCCCGCGTCAACGACCTGGCCCGCACCGCGCCCCCGGCACCGCGTGCCGTGCGCGGCGATGACGGCACGCTCGTCAGGAAGTTGGCGAGCCCTCCCGAACTCGCCGCGCTGCTGGGGGCGATCGCCCGGGACGCCGTGGAACTGCTCACCGACCCCGTCGCGAGGGCGTGTCTGCGGCAGTGCGCCGGCGACAACTGCCCGATCGTCTATCTCGATACGTCCCGGGGGCGCAGGAGGCGCTGGTGCTCCAGTGAGGTGTGCGGGAACCGGGAAAGGGTGGCCCGGCACCGGCGTCGGGCGGCACTCTCGCGCGCCTGAGGGGGCGTTATGTCCCTTCTGTGGGGCGGCTGTCGAAGTGATTTCGATTACATGCCGTTTACTCGCGACGGCTCACGGGCAGTCACGGCCCTCGCGTCAATGTGGTGGAAATGTAAAGATCGAGGGGTGGGTATGTGCGCCCATGTCCCCCTAGTCTCGGCATCCTGAAGAAAACTGTCATGTCACTTTGAACACTCAACGGACCGCGTCCGTACCCCGTGTTGAGCGACCGGCTGGGGGAACCCCCGGACATCGGAGGTGGGCGTGCGCAAGGATTCCGTCGTGGCCAATGAACGTGGATCGAGGGCCCGACATCGCATGTCCCAGCCCTCGGAACCTGATGAGGAGCTCATGCGTGCTCTGTACAGAGAGCACGCAGGACCCCTGCTCGCCTATGTGCTGCGGCTGGTCGCCGGAGACCGCCAAAGAGCAGAGGACGTTGTGCAGGAGACGCTGATCCGTGCCTGGAAGAACGCCGGTCAGCTCAATCGAGCGACCGGATCTGTACGCCCCTGGCTGGTGACGGTTGCCCGGCGCATCGTCATCGACGGCCACCGAAGCCGGCAGGCCCGGCCGCAGGAGGTCGATCCGTCGCCGCTGGAGGTCATCCCCGCGGAGGACGAGATCGACAAGGCGCTGTGGTTGATGACGCTGTCGGACGCGCTCGACGACCTGACCCCCGCTCACCGGGAGGTGCTCGTCGAGACGTACTTCAAGGGGCGTACCGTCAATGAGGCGGCCGAGACGCTCGGGATACCCAGCGGAACCGTCCGTTCCAGGGTCTTCTACGCCCTGCGGTCGATGAAGCTGGCACTGGAGGAGCGGGGGGTGACGGCGTGATGAGTGTTTACGGGGGAAACCAGGGATTCGGTAGTGGTGGTTCGGGTATGTCTGGCTCCATGCAGGGTTCTCCGGTGCCGAACGAGCACGAGACCGTAGGCGCCTACGCCCTCGGGATTCTCGACGACGCCGAGGCAACCGCTTTCGAGATGCACCTCGCGACCTGCGAGTGGTGCGCCCAGCAGCTCGACGAGCTCGCCGGGATGGAACCGATGCTGGCCGCGCTCGCGGACCTGCCCGGCTCCGGCACCCCCGCGATCGGCGAGTCCCTCTCCGCCAAGCCCAGTCCGCGGCTGGTGAACAAGCTCGTCGACGAGGTCGCCGAACGCCGCGCCCAGAAGCGCAGGCGCGCCTTCTACATGGTGGCCGCGGCGGCCGCCCTGATCGTCGGCGGTCCCCTGGTCGCCGTAGGGGCGACCGGCGACGACTCCGGCGGAAACGTCTCGGCGCACGGGGCGGGCAGCAGCCCCGCCAAGGAAGCCTTCGACACCATCGACGACAAGCTGACGGCGACCGACCCCAACACGGACGTCAGTGCGACCGTCGCCGTGGAGGAGAAGGCCTGGGGCACCCACGCGGTCCTCCAGCTGAAGAACGTCAAGGGCCCGGAGAAGTGCTCCCTCATCGCCGTCGGCAAGAACGGCGAGCGCGAGACGGTCACCTCCTGGTCCGTCCCGACCTGGGGTTATGGCATCGCCAACGCCAAGACCGAACAGGCCAAGGAGCCGCTCTACGTCCACGGCGGCGCCGCCTTCGACCTGAACGACATCGATCACTTCGAGGTCATGACCTTCGGCGGCAAGCGACTCGTCGAAGTCGATGCGTAACTGACGTAGCTGCATCGGGTCCCCTTCGCGTACGGTTGACGGCTGCCCAGCACGTCAGAAGGGGGCCCGGTGGCCGCTCAGGCTCAACAAACCGCGGTCGACCCGGTTCACGACTCGGTTCGGGATCGGGAGATCAGCGTCGAACAGGAACACCTCGACCGGGTGTACCGGCGCCTCGAGGAGAAGATCCACGAGGCGGAGTTCCTGATGAACGACGCGGCCAAGCGTGGTCAGGTCGGCACACCCGGCGCGCTCGCCGAGCGGGACGCGCAGGTCTTCCGGGCGGGGGTGCACCTCAACCGGCTCAACAACGAGTTCGAGGACTTCCTCTTCGGCCGGATCGACCTGCTCCTCGGCAAGGACGGCAAGAAGGGGCCCGACGGCGCCTACACCGCCGTAGAACCCGCCGAAGGCGCCGTGCGGGACGACAACACCGCCGACATCGCCGAGACCCTGCACATCGGCCGGATCGGAGTCCTGGACTCCGAGTACGCGCCGCTGGTCATCGACTGGCGGGCCCCCGCCGCGGCGCCCTTCTACCGCTCCACCCCCGTCGACCCCGGCCGGGTGGTGCGCCGGCGGGTCATCCGCTCCAAGGGCCGCCGTGTCCTCGGCGTCGAGGACGACCTCATGCGCCCCGAGCTCAAGGCCTTCCTCGACGGCCACGAGCTGCCCGTCATCGGCGACGGCGCCCTGATGGCCGCCCTCGGCCAGGCCCGCAGCCACACCATGCGGGACATCGTCGCCTCCATCCAGGCCGAGCAGGACCTGGTCATCCGGGCCCCCGCGGCCTCGGTCACCTACGTCGAGGGCGGCCCCGGGACGGGCAAGACGGCCGTGGCCCTGCACCGCGCCGCCTATCTGCTCTACCAGGACCGGCGCCGCTACTCCGGCGGCATCCTCATCGTCTCGCCGACCCCGCTCCTGGTGGCGTACACCGAGGGCGTGCTCCCCTCCCTGGGCGAGGAGGGCCAGGTCGCCATCCGGGCGATCGGCTCACTCGTCGACGGCGTGGAGGCCACGCTCTACGACTCTCCCTCCACAGCCCGCGCCAAGGGCTCGTACCGGATGCTCAAGGTGCTGCGGAAAGCGGCACGAGGCGCGCTGGAGGGAACCTCCGGGCCCACCGGCGCCGCGTCCGGGCAGCGCGGCCGCGGTGGCGCCTCCCGGCGCGGTCGCGGCGAGACCAACGGTCAGCTTCCGTTCGGCGACGACGACTCCACCGGCCAGCTCTCCTTCGGCGACGACGACTCCACCGGCCAGGCCCCCGAGGGCACGCCCACCCGGCTGCGCGTGGTCGCCTTCGGGCGCCGCCTGGAGCTGGAGGCGCCGGAGCTGGAACGTATCCGCCACAACGCGCTCAGCGGCACGGCCCCCGTGAACCTGCTGCGCCCCCGCGCCCGCAAGCTCCTCCTGGACGCCCTGTGGTCCCGCTCCGGCGCCGCCGGCCGGCACACCGACCCGGAGCTCGCCGCCGAGCTGCGCTCCTCCTTCGACGAGGACGTCAGCACCGAGGACAGCTTCATCGACTTCCTGAACGCCTGGTGGCCGGAGCTCACCCCGAAGACCGTCCTCGCCGCCATGGCCGACGAGCGCCGCCTGGGCCGCTGGGCCCGCCGGATCCTCAACCCCGGCGAGGTCCGCAAGGTCGCCCGTTCGCTGCGGCGGGACGGGTACTCCGTGCACGACATCGCCATGCTCGACGAGCTCCAGGCGATCCTCGGCACCCCGGCCCGCCCCAGGAAGCGGCGTGACCTGGACCCGCTGGACCAGCTGACCGGCCTGGAGGAGCTGATGCCGGTCCGCGAGGAGACCCAGCGCGAACGCGCCGAGCGGCTCGCCGAGGAGCGCACCGAGTACGCGCACGTCATCGTCGACGAGGCCCAGGACCTCACGCCGATGCAGTGGCGCATGGTCGGCCGCCGCGGCCGGCACGCCACCTGGACGGTCGTCGGCGACCCGGCCCAGTCCTCCTGGTCCGACCCCGACGAGGCGGCGGAGGCGCGCGACGAGGCCCTGGGCACGCGGCCGCGCCGGCGCTTCCAGCTCACCGTGAACTACCGCAATCCCTCGGAGATCGCCGAACTCGCCTCCCGGGTGCTGGCCCTGGCGATGCCCGGCTCCGAGTCCCCGCGGGCCGTACGGTCCACCGGAGTCGAACCTCGCTTCGCGGTCGTACGGGAATCCCTCGCGAGCACCGTCCGCGAGGAGGCCGCCCGTCTGCTGGACCGGGTCGACGGCACGATCGGCGTGGTCGTCGCCATGCAGCGCCGCGAGGAGGCCGCCCGCTGGCTGGCCGGGCTCGGCGACCGGGTGGTGGCGCTGGGCAGTCTGGAGGCCAAGGGCCTGGAGTACGACGCGACGGTCGTCGTCTCCCCGGCCGAGATCGCCGACGAGTCCCCGGCCGGCCTGCGGGTGCTGTACGTGGCACTCACCCGGGCGACCCAGCAGCTGACGGTCGTGTCGGGGGAGCGTGACCAGCCCGACGCGACCGGGGTGCCCGACCTTCTCAGAGATTGATCGATATGAACTGTCGAGACGGGAATGGCCTTACGGGATCTGTTTGTTAGCCTGGGTGTGACACCGGCCCGATCCAAGCCCCCGGGCCCAACCTTCGTCCCTCAGAGGGACCACTTGCCGCGAGGCGAGCATGGCGGGTCGGTGTCACTGACTGCGAGAGAGGCCCACGTCCTTGGACGTGGGCCTCTCTCGTTGTGAACAAAACGTTCGCAATCCCAGGCGGCTAACGCCTACTCGACAGTAGGTGCGACGATCGGACGGCATACAGCGTCAAAGGTGAAAGCAGAGGAAGTCGGCCATGGCAACGGCGCCCAGCGTCTCCTACTCGATCACGGTCCGTCTGGAGGTGCCCGCGAGCGGAACCGCGGTGTCCCAGATCACCACGGCCGTGGAGTCCCACGGAGGCTCGGTGACCGGCCTCGACGTGACCGCTTCCGGCCACGAGAAGCTCCGCATCGACGTCACCATCGCGGCGACCTCCACGGCCCACGCCGAGGAGATCGTCGAGCAGCTGCGCGGCATCGAGGACGTCACGCTCGGCAAGGTCTCCGACCGTACGTTCCTCATGCACCTCGGCGGCAAGATCGAGATGCAGTCCAAGCACCCCATCCGCAACCGTGACGATCTCTCGATGATCTACACGCCGGGTGTGGCCCGCGTTTGCATGGCGATCGCCGAGAACCCCGAGGACGCCCGCCGGCTGACCATCAAGCGCAACACCGTTGCGGTCGTGACGGACGGCTCCGCCGTCCTCGGCCTCGGCAACATCGGCCCGATGGCCGCCATGCCGGTCATGGAGGGCAAGGCGGCCCTCTTCAAGCGCTTCGCCGACATCGACGCGTGGCCGCTGTGCCTGGACACCCAGGACACCGACGAGATCGTCGCGATCGTCAAGGCGATCGCCCCGGGCTTCGCCGGCATCAACCTTGAGGACATCTCCGCGCCCCGCTGCTTCGAGATCGAGGCGCGGCTCCGCGAGGCCCTCGACATCCCCGTCTTCCACGACGACCAGCACGGCACCGCGATCGTCGTCCTCGCCGCGCTGAAGAACGCACTTCGCGTCACCGGCAAGGCGATTGAGAACATTCGCGTCGTCATGTCCGGCGCGGGCGCGGCCGGTACGGCCATCCTCAAGCTGCTGATCGCCGCGGGCGTCAAGAACGCCGTCGTCGCCGACATCCACGGTGTCGTGCACGCGGGCCGCGAGGACCTCGTGTCCGCCGCCGCGGACTCGCCGCTGCGCTGGATCGCCGACAACACCAACCCCGAGGGCCTGACCGGCACGCTGAAGGAGGCCGTGCGCGGCGCGGACGTCTTCATCGGCGTCTCCGCCCCGAACGTCCTGGACGGCGACGACGTGGCCGCCATGGCCGAGGGCGCCATCGTGTTCGCGCTCGCGAACCCCGACCCCGAGGTGGACCCGGCGATCGCCCGTCAGACGGCGGCCGTCGTGGCCACCGGCCGCTCCGACTTCCCGAACCAGATCAACAACGTGCTGGTCTTCCCGGGTGTCTTCCGCGGTCTGCTGGACGCCCAGTCCCGCACGGTCAACACGGACATGATGCTGGCCGCCGCGACCGCCCTGTCGGACGTGGTGACCGAGGACGAGCTGAACCCGAACTACATCATCCCCAGCGTCTTCAACGACAAGGTCGCGGGCGCGGTCGCCGGAGCGGTGCGCGAGGCGGCGAAGGCGGCGGCGTCCTCGTAGGACGATGTGCCCGGGCTGTGAGGATCACCACGGCAAGGCCTTGCATCGGCGCGTCGTGGAACCCGGGGCTCCTGGCCGCCGTTTATCGTGACGGCCAGGCTCGGGGCCTCTCTTCGTGTGACACCCAAGGGTGTTCTCACGATTCCTACGGGTGCCGGATTGGCTTTCGCGCCGCAGGTGGGGGCAGGATGCGTCTCTGGGCGCGAGGGTCTGACGACGGACCCGGGTCCGGGGCCTTACCGAGAACCCTGGCAGCATCGGCATCGCTGTGCCGAATATGCGGCTCTGCCGCGTGGCACGCCCCAACGGCAAAAGAACACGGGAGTAACAACATGAACCGCAGTGAGCTGGTGGCCGCCCTGGCCGACCGCGCCGAGGTGACCCGCAAGGACGCCGACGCCGTGCTGGCCGCGTTCGCCGAGACCGTCGGCGAGATCGTCGCCAAGGGCGACGAGAAGGTCACCATCCCCGGCTTCCTGACCTTCGAGCGCACCCACCGTGCCGCTCGCACCGCGCGCAACCCGCAGACCGGCGACCCGATCCAGATCCCCGCCGGCTACAGCGTCAAGGTCTCCGCGGGCAGCAAGCTCAAGGAAGCCGCCAAGGGCAAGTAAGCCTGACGGTACGTCCGGGACGACGTACGAGGCGCAGTAACGCCAATGGGGCGGCCCCTTTTCCAGGGGCCGCCCCATCGTCGTACTCAAGGACCGGGCTATCCGAGCGCCTTGCCCGGCAGTTCGACCTTCGCGCCCAGCTCGACGAGCTTCTCCATGAAGTTCTCGTAGCCGCGGTTGATGAGGTCGATGCCGTGCACCCGGGAGGTCCCCTGGGCCGCCAGTGCGGCGATCAGGTAGGAGAAGCCGCCGCGGAGGTCGGGGATGACCAGGTCGGCGCCCTGGAGCTTCGTCGGGCCCGACACGACGGCCGAGTGGAGGAAGTTGCGCTGGCCGAAGCGGCAGTCGCTGCCGCCCAGGCACTCGCGGTACAGCTGGATGTGAGCACCCATCTGGTTGAGCGCGGAGGTGAACCCGAGGCGGGACTCGTAGACCGTCTCGTGGATGATCGACAGCCCCGTGGCCTGGGTGAGCGCCACGACCAGCGGCTGCTGCCAGTCCGTCTGGAAGCCCGGGTGCACGTCGGTTTCGAGCGCGATGGACTTCAACTGGCCGCCGGGGTGCCAGAAGCGGATGCCCTCGTCGTCGATCTCGAAGGCGCCGCCCACCTTCCGGTAGGTGTTCAGGAACGTCATCATCGAGCGCTGCTGGGCGCCGCGGACGTAGATGTTGCCTTCGGTCGCCAGCGCCGCGGAAGCCCACGAGGCGGCCTCCAGGCGGTCCGGGAGGGCGGCGTGGTTGTAGCCGCCGAGCTGGTCCACACCGGTGACACGGATCGTGCGGTCCGTGTCCATCGCGATGATGGCGCCCATCTTCTGCAGGACGCAGATGAGGTCCTCGATCTCCGGCTCCACCGCGGCGTTGGAGAGCTCGGTGACACCCTCGGCGAGGACCGCGGTGAGCAGCACCTGCTCGGTCGCGCCCACCGACGGGTACGGCAGCCGGATCTTGGTGCCGCGCAGCCGCCGCGGCGCCTCCAGGAACTGTCCGTCCGCCCGCTTCTCGATGGTCGCGCCGAACTGCCGCAGCACCTCGAAGTGGAAGTCGATGGGCCGGCCGCCGATGTCGCAGCCGCCGAGACCGGGGATGAAGGCGTGCCCGAGGCGGTGCAGCAGCGGGCCGCACAGCAGGATCGGGATACGGCTCGAACCCGCGTGGGCATCGATGTCAGCGACGTTCGCGCTCTCCACGTGCGTCGGGTCCATCACCAGTTCGCCCGGCTCCTCACCCGGACGGACCGTCACCCCGTGCAGTTGCAGCAGACCGCGTACGACGCGCACGTCACGGATGTCCGGAACGTTGCGCAGTCGACTCGGCCCGCTGCCCAGCAGGGCGGCGACCATGGCCTTCGGTACGAGGTTCTTCGCACCGCGAACACGGATCTCGCCCTCCAGCGGGGTGCCGCCGTGGACAAGCAGTACGTCGTCAGAGCCGTTGACGGTCATGTATCTCGCGTTCCGATTGGTGGGGCAGGTGGCCAGAAGGGAAAGGGTAATCGCCGCCTACCCCCCTTCCGTAAGCCCAAGTGCCGCCCAGTCACGTCATAGCTGTGTCACAACACGAACCGTTCGCCGTCGGGCACGTGGGGTCACGGTGGCAGCTGCGCGCGTGGGGGCGCACGGTTGCGCTCTGAGCTGCATTCACGGCCGTAGCGGCATTGCCTCCCCGCTCGCGGGGAAGATGCGGGATCATGTCTGGCATGACCGAGGTGTCCTCGCTCACAGGGCGGTTGCTCGTGGCAACGCCCGCCCTGGCGGACCCGAACTTCGACCGTGCGGTGGTGCTCCTTCTCGACCACGACGAGGAGGGCTCCCTCGGTGTCGTCCTCAACCGGCCCACCCCGGTGGACGTCGGCGACATCCTGGAGGGCTGGGCTGACCTCACCGGTGAGCCCGGCGTCGTCTTCCAGGGCGGCCCGGTCTCTCTCGACTCCGCGCTCGGCGTCGCCGTCATCCCGGGCGGCGCCTCCGGTGAGCGCGCCCCGCTGGGCTGGCGCCGGGTGCACGGCGCGATCGGTCTGGTCGACCTGGAGGCACCGCCGGAACTTCTCGCCTCGGCCCTGGGGTCGCTGCGGATCTTCGCCGGATACGCCGGCTGGGGGCCCGGCCAGCTGGAGGACGAGCTGGTCGAGGGCGCCTGGTACGTCGTCGAGTCCGAGCCCGGTGACGTCTCCTCCCCGTCCCCGGAAAGACTCTGGCGCGAGGTTCTGCGCCGCCAGCGCAACGAGCTCGCGATGGTGGCCACGTATCCGGACGACCCTTCGCTCAACTGACGGCTGTGAGCTTCAGTACCCTTGCGTTTATGAGCACTCTTGAGCCCGAGCGCGGGACTGGTACGGGGACCCTCGTAGAGCCGACGCCACAGGTGTCCCACGGCGACGGCGACCACGAGCGCTTCGCCCACTACGTCCAGAAGGACAAGATCATGGCGAGCGCCCTCGACGGGACCCCCGTCGTGGCGCTGTGCGGCAAGGTGTGGGTACCGGGCCGCGACCCGAAGAAGTACCCCGTGTGTCCCATGTGCAAGGAGATCTACGAGTCCATGGGTGCCGGCGGGGACGGCGACGGCAAGGGCGGCGGCGACAAGTAGGTCCGCTGCCGGGCCCGCCGCCCGACTGAGCTTCGTGAGGCCCCCGGGGCGCGTTCCGACGCGCCCCGGGGGCCTTTCGCATGTCACGAAGTGGTTGAGACCTCTTGTGGGCATGTTCATGTAGTCCCTAGCCTCCGTTGTGCAGAGCGAAACTGTAATTGCATATGTTGCAACGCATGCTCGGAGGCCCCACTCCATGAAGCGCTCCTCCCGATCCCCCCGCCTGGCCGTCCTGCTCACGGCCCTCGTCGTCACCGCCTGCGCCCCGCAGACCTCCACCAACTCCTCCTCCGACAAGGACGAGAAGACCGGCACCCTGCGCGTCTGGCTCTTCCAGGAGGTCGGCAACAAGCCCAAGGAGAAGGTCGTCGACTCGGTCGTCGCCGCCTTCCAGAAGACCCACAAGGACACCAAGGTCGACGTCGAGTACATCCCGATCGACACCCGCGCCCAGCGCGTCAAGGCCGCCTTCAACGACCCGAAGTCCGCGCCCGACGTCATGGAGTACGGCAACACCGACACCGCCGGTTATGTGAAGGACGGCGGACTCCTGGACGTCACGAAGGAGTTCGGCGCCTGGAACGAGGCCAAGGACACCGACCCCACGGCGAAGCAGTCGGTCACCGTGGACGGCAAGGTGTACGGGGCGCCCTTCTACGTCGGTGTGCGCGCCCTGTACTACCGCACGGACGTGTTCGAGGAACTCGGCCTCGACGTGCCGAAGTCGATGGCCGAGCTGGCTGCCACGGCCCGCGAGATCCGGGCCGCCAAGCCCGAGTTGTACGGCCTGGTCGTCGGCGGCGCCTACACGTACGGCGCGATGCCGTTCGTATGGGCCAACGGCGGCGAACTCGCCACCGGCGCCTCGGGCTCCTACACCTCCGCCATCGACAGCGCGGCCGCCCAGAAGGGCATCAAGGCGTACACGTCCCTGTTCTCGGACGACAACTGTCCCGCCGCCAAGTGCGCGGGCTTCGGCGGCAACGACACGATCACCGCGTTCGCGGCCGGCAAGGCGGGCATGGCGATCGGCGGCGACTTCAGTCACACGGCGGTCGAGGCGGGCAAGGTCAAGGGCAAGTACGCGGTCGTCCCGCTGCCGGGGGTCGCGGCCGGCTCGATCGCTCCCGCGTTCGCGGGCGGCAACAACATCGGCGTGCTGAAGAGCACGTCGCACCGGACGCTGGCCGTCGAGCTGATGGAGCGGCTGGCGTCGAAGAAGACGCAGGCCTCGATGTTCGACGCGATGGGCTTTCTGCCGACGTTCACCGATGTGCGGCGGGAGGTGGCGGCGGAGGCGCCGTATGTGAAGCCGTTCGCGGAGACGCTGGGGGCGGGGACGAAGTTCGTGCCGGCGTCGCCGGGGTGGTCGCAGATCGATTCGTCGTTGGTGTTGCCGACGATGTTGCAGGAGGTCATAAGCGGTAAGAAGGGTGTCGCTGCGGCCTCGAAGGATGCGGCCAAGAAGATGGACGAGGCGTTTGGCTCCGCCGGGTGAGCGTCACGCCTACGAGCTCGGGGGCTGCGGAGCGTTCGCGGGTGCGGGTGGTTCGTGGCCTGTCGCGCAGTTCCCCGCGCCCCTATCGGCGTCGGAGCTCGCGGCGTCAGAAGGCTCCCTGGCTCTATCTCGCGCCCGCTCTCATCGTTCTTGGCTCTCTGCTCGTCTATCCCATCTACCAGCTCGGGTTGATCTCCCTCTTCAAGTACACCCAGGCCCAGGTGAGTGGTGGTGAACCCACCACGTTCGAAGGGTTCGGGAACTATGCCGAGCTCTTCGGCGACTCGCAGTTCTGGCACGTACTGCTTGCCACCGTCGTCTTCGCCGCGGCCTGCGTCGTGTCCACGCTCGCTGTCGGGTGTGCGCTCGCCGTGTTGCTCACGCGGGTGCGGGCCGTGCCGCGGCTGGCGTTGATGCTGGCGGCGTTGGGGGCGTGGGCGACTCCCGCCGTCACCGGGTCGACGGTGTGGCTGTTCCTGTTCGACGCGGACTTCGGGCCGGTGAACCGGGTTCTGGGACTCGGTGACTACTCGTGGACGTACGGGCGCTTCAGTGCCTTCTTCCTCGTGCTGCTCGAAGTGGTGTGGTGCTCCTTCCCGTTCGTGATGGTCACGGTCTACGCCGGTATCCGCGCCGTCCCGGGCGAGGTGCTGGAGGCCGCGGCCCTCGACGGTGCCTCGCACTGGCGGATCTGGCGGTCCGTGCTGGCGCCGATGCTGCGGCCGATCCTGGTGGTCGTCACCATCCAGTCGGTCATCTGGGACTTCAAGGTCTTCACGCAGATCTACGTCATGACGAACGGCGGCGGCATCGCGGGACAGAACCTCGTCCTGAACGTCTACGCCTACCAGCAGGCGTTCGCCTCCTCGCAGTACGGGCTCGGCTCGGCGATCGGTGTCGTGATGCTGCTGATCCTGCTCGCCGTGACGCTGGGGTACCTGCGGCTGCTCCGCAGGCAGGGGGAGGAACTGTGAATCTTGTACGAGCCGGGGCGCGGCCTTTTGTGAGGCGTCCGTGGCGGTTGGCCGCCGAGGCATCCGCGTTGCTCATCGCGGTGGCCGTCGCCTTCCCCCTGTACTGGATGGTGCTGAGCGCCTTCAAACCGGCCGGGGAGATCGAGTCGACCGAGCCGCGGCCCTGGACGCTTTCGCCTTCCCTGGATTCCTTCCGGCGGGTGTTCGGCCAGCAGGATTTCGGTCGGTATTTCGTCAACAGCCTTGTCGTGGCTTGCACGGTGGTGATCGCCTCCGCACTGATCGCGTTTCTCGCGGCGACCGCCGTGACACGATTCCGGTTCCGCTTCCGGACCACGCTGCTGATCATGTTTCTGGTGGCGCAGATGGTGCCGGTGGAGGCACTCACCATCCCGCTCTTCTTCCTCATGCGGGACTTCGGCCAGCTGAACACGCTGGGGTCGCTGATCCTGCCGCACATCGCCTTCTCGCTGCCCTTCGCGATCTGGATGCTGCGGGGGTTCGTGAAAGCGGTGCCGGAGGCGCTGGAGGAGGCCGCGTACATCGACGGGGCGAGCCGGGCGCGATTCCTGTGGCAGATCCTTTTCCCGCTGGTGTTCCCCGGGTTGGTGGCCACGAGCGTGTTTTCCTTCATCTCGGCCTGGAACGACTTCCTGTTCGCCAAGTCGTTCATCATCAGCGACACCTCCCAGTCGACGCTGCCGATGGCCCTGCTGGTCTTCTACAAGCCGGACGAGCCGGACTGGGGTGGCGTGATGGCGGCCTCCACGGTGATGACGATTCCGGTGCTGGTGTTCTTCGTACTCGTACAGCGACGGCTGGTCTCAGGACTGGGCGGAGCGGTCAAGGACTGAAGGGTCTGATCATTCATGGATCTCATTCCGGCACCTCGCCAGGCGGAGCGGGCCACGGGCTGCTACGAACTCGGCGACGGCTTCGGGATCGAGGCCGGGCCGGGCACCGAGGGCACCGCGCGCTGGCTGCGCGCGACGCTCGGCGCGGCGACCGGGTTCGCGCTGCCGCCCAAGAAGGGGGACGAGCACGACGTCCTCCATCTGTCCGTCCGGCCAGGCCTCGACGCCGAGTCGTACCGCCTCGCCATCGCCCCCCACGGCCTCCACCTCCAGGGCGGCTCGCCCGCAGGTGTCTTCTGGGGTGCCCAGACGCTGCGTCAGCTCCTCGGCCCCGACGCCTTCCGGCGCGCACCCCTTTCCGGCCGGACATGGCGGCTGCCCCTGACGGAGATCCGGGACGCCCCCCGATTCCGCTGGCGCGGCCTCATGCTCGATGTCGCCCGGCACTTCATGCCCAAGGACGGTGTCCTGCGCTACCTCGATCTGATGGCCGCCCACAAACTCAACGTCCTCCACTTCCACTTGACGGACGACCAGGGCTGGCGGATCGAGATCGAGAGGTACCCCCGGCTGACCGAGATCGGCTCATGGCGGGCGCGTACCAAATTCGGCCACCGGGCCTCGCCGTTGTGGGAGGAGAAGCCGCACGGTGGCTACTACACGCAGGACGACATCCGCGAGATCGTGGCCTACGCCGCCGAGCGGCATATCACCGTCGTCCCCGAAATCGACGTACCCGGACACTCGCAGGCCGCCATCGCCGCGTACCCGGAACTCGGCAACACCGATGTCATCGACACGACCTCCCTCTCCGTCTGGGACACCTGGGGTATCTCTCCGAACGTACTCGCCCCCACTGACAACACCCTGCGCTTCTACGAGGGCGTCTTCGAGGAACTCCTGGAACTGTTCCCGGGTGAGTTCGTTCACGTCGGCGGCGACGAATGTCTCAAGGACCAGTGGCGGGCCTCACCCATCGCACAGGCCCGTATCAAGGAACTCGGGGCCGGCGACGAGGACGGGCTCCAGGCGTGGTTCATCGGCCACTTCGACAAGTGGCTCACCGCGCGCGGGCGCCGGCTCATCGGCTGGGACGAGATTCTGGAGGGCGGTCTCGCGGAGGGCGCGGCGGTGTCCTCGTGGCGCGGGTACGCGGGTGGCGTGACGGCCGCGCGCGCGGGTCACGACGTCGTCATGTGTCCTGAACAGCAGGTGTACTTGGACCACCGTCAGCACGAGGGCGCGGACGAGCCGGTCCCCATCGGCTACGTCCGCACGCTGGAGGACGTGTATCGCTTCGAACCCGTTCCACCCGAGCTGACCTCGGCGGAGGCGGCGCATGTGCTCGGCACCCAGGCCAACCTGTGGACCGAGGTGATGGAGGACCAGGCGCGCGTGGACTACCAGGCGTTTCCCAGGCTTTCGGCCTTCGCCGAGGTCGCCTGGAGCGATCTGCCCGCACCGGCCGAGCGCGACTACGCCGACTTCGAGCGGCGCATGGGCCGGCACTACGAGCGACTTGACGCCCTGGGCGTCTCCTACCGGCCGCCCGCCGGACCGCGGCCCTGGCAGCGGCGCCCGGGAGTGCTCGGCCGCCCGATCGAGGGACCGCCCCCGAACCGGTAGGTCTCCCGAACAGGTTATGGATAAAGCCCGCAAGCATCACCGAAGAGTGTCAATCCGTACGCACCGGTGATGCCGTGCGAAAACGGACCATCTCCCCGGCGACGTGGGCGAATGCCTCCTAGCGGACCCCTGTCTTCGCCCCCTGCGAAGATGTGCCAGAGTTGCCACGTCCGCCCTGTCAGCACGTACCGTACGGCAGCAACAGGTGGGACCAGGTGGGGCAGCGGGAAGGGGCAGCCGGTTTGACCACGCACGCACCGCAGGCGGCGCAGGCCGTCACGCTGCCCACGACGCTGGACGAGGCAGTGACGGCCCTCACCGCCATGCCCGCGGCCGTGCCCGTCGCGGGCGGCACCGACCTCATGGCCGCCGTCAACTCCGGCCAGCTCAGGCCCGCCGCCCTGGTGGGCCTCGGCCGTATCAGCGAGATCCGCGGCTGGCAGTACCAGGACGGGCACGCCCTGCTCGGCGCCGGACTCACGCACGCGCGGATGGGCCGGCCCGACTTCGCCGCCCTCATCCCCGCGCTCGCCGCCTCGGCACGCGCGGCGGGCCCGCCGCAGATCCGCAACGCGGGCACCCTGGGCGGCAACATCGCCACGGCATCCCCGACCGGTGACGCGCTCCCGGTCCTCGCCGCCCTCGAAGCGACCCTGATCATCGCGGGCCCGAACGGAGCCCGCCGGGAGATCCCGGTGTCGCATCTGCTGGCCGGCATGGAGATGCTGCGCGCCGGCGAACTCATCGGCTTCGTGCGCGTGCCGCTGCTGCACGCCCCGCAGGTCTTCCTCAAGGCCACCGGCCGCACCGGCCCCGGACGCGCGATGGCCTCCGTCGCGCTCGTCCTCGACCCCGCCCGGCGCGGAGTCAGGTGCGCCGTCGGAGCCATAGCGCCGATGCCGCTGCGGCCCCTGGACGCCGAGCAGTGGGTCGGCCGGCTGATCGACTGGGACAACAACCGCACGCTCGTCCCCGAGGCGCTGAACGCCTTCGGCGAGTACGTCGCCGCGGCCTGCATCCCCGACCCGACCCCGGAGCCGGACGGCTCCGTACAACCGCTTCCGCCCGGCGTACTGCATCTGCGGCGCACCGTCGCCGCGCTGGCCCGACGAGCACTGGGGAGGGCGCTGTCGTGACCGACGACCGGCACGGAGAGGGCACACCCCAGGGCGGCGGCCGCTGGGACCCGCTGCCCCAGGGTGACTACGACGACGGCGCGACCGCCTTCGTCAAGCTCCCCGAGGGCGGCATCGAGGCCCTGCTGGCCTCCGACAGTCCGCTCGCCGCGCCCGGCCACGGCTATGTGCCGCCGCAGATAACGGCGGCCCCCGGTGGCACCGACCCCGCGGCCACCGGCACCTGGGCGGTGCCCGCCGACGGCACCCAGTGGCCCGACCCCAACGCCGTGCCGCAGGGCGCCGGGGACGACCGGTTCACGTACAACCCGGGCGCGACCGGACAGTGGAACTTCCCGGAGCACACGGAGGCCGCGGAGAGCGCCCCCGCGCCGGGTCACGACGTGACCGGGCAGTGGTCGATCCCCGTCGCCGGTGGTGACCTTCCGGACGAATCGGGAGAGTTCACCACGTCGGCGCTGGTCGAGCAGTGGGGCGGCACCCCGCCGGCCACCCTGCCCGGCGGCGCGCCCGCCCCGTGGGCGACACCGACGGGACAGCCGTGGGGCTCCGAGCCGCCGGGCGGCGGACAGGAGCACGGCGGACCGGCCGGCGACCGGCACGAGGGCACGCCGGGCGACGGACACGCGCACGTGTCACCCGGCGACGGCCACCACGACTCCGCCGCGGACGCCCACGCGCACGTGCCGCCCGCCGCCCACACCGGCGGTCACGCGGTCGCCGACGCCCCGGACCACGCCGTATCGGATGCCCACGCGCGCGTGGAGACGAGCGACGCCGAGCCCTCCGCGGACACCCCCGCCCCCATCGCCTCACAGCCCGCCCAGGGCCCCGGTGAGACCGCGGTGGCGGCCGAAGGGCCCGAAGGCGCCCGAGAGGCCGCGGAGAGCCCTGAGGCGGCCGCCGAGCCGCACGCGGAGCACACCCCGGCCGACGGCGACGACGAGGCCGGGACGGAGACCGCGGAAGAGCACGCCGCCGACCCCGAAGCCACCGCCGAGACCCCCGACGAGCAGCCCCCCGCACCCTCCGGCGAGGAACACCCCCTCGCCTCCTACGTCCTGCGCGTCAACGGCGTCGAACGCCCCGTCGCCGACGCCTGGATCGGCGAGTCGCTGCTCTACGTGCTGCGCGAACGCCTCGGCCTCGCGGGCGCCAAGGACGGCTGCTCGCAGGGCGAGTGCGGGGCGTGCAACGTCCAGGTCGACGGACGGCTCGTCGCCTCCTGCCTGGTGCCCGCCGTCACCGCCGCCGGCAGCGAGGTCCGAACCGTCGAGGGCCTCGCCCAGGACGGGCAGCCCTCCGACGTGCAGCGCGCGCTCGCCAAGTGCGGCGCGGTGCAGTGCGGGTTCTGCGTGCCCGGCATGGCGATGACCGTGCACGACCTCCTGGAGGGCAACCCCGCGCCCTCCGAGCTGGAGACCCGCCAGGCGCTGTGCGGCAACCTGTGCCGCTGCTCCGGCTACCGGGGCGTCGTGGACGCCGTCCAGGCGGTCGTCGCGGAGCGCGAGGCGCACGCCGCGGCGGAATCTGAGTCGGACACGGACGAGGCACGTATCCCGCATCAGGCGGGCCCCGGAGCCGGCGGCGTCAACCCGTCGGCCTTCGAGCCGCGCCATGACCAGGCGTACGGACAGGACGGAGGTCAGGCGTGAGCAACGAAGCCGCCACCGCGACCACCCCCGCGGAGGCAGCCCCCGCCCCCGAGCCGATCCCGCACGGCATCGGCGTCTCCCTGCCGGCCGCCGACTCCCGCGCCAAGACCGAGGGCACCTTCCCGTACGCGGCCGACCTGTGGGCCGAGGGCCTGCTGTGGGCGGCCGTACTGCGCTCCCCGCACGCACACGCGCGCATCGTGTCCATCGACACGTCCCACGCACGCGAGATGCCCGGCGTACGCGCCGTCGTCACGCACGAGGACGTGCCCGGCAGCCCGGTCCACGGCCGCGGCAAGGCCGACCGCCCGGTCTTCGCCTCCGAGGTCGTACGCCACCACGGCGAGCCCATCGCGGCCGTCGCCGCCGACCACCCCGACACCGCGCGGATGGCCGCCGCGGCCGTCATCGTCGAGTACGAGGTGCTCGACCCGGTGACCGACCCCGAGCAGGCCTTCGAGGCCGAACCGCTGCACGCCGACGGCAACCTGATCCGGCACATCCCGCTGCACCACGGCGACCCGTCCGTGAGCGGCGAGATCATCGTCGAGGGCCAGTACCGCATCGGCCGCCAGGACCCCGCCCCCATCGGCGCCGAGGCCGGCCTCGCCGTGCCGCGCCCCGACGGCGGCGTCGAGCTGTACCTGGCCTCCACCGACCCGCACACCGACCGGGACACCGCCGCCGCCTGCTACGGCCTGGAACCCGAGCGCGTCAAGATCGTCGTCACCGGCGTCCCCGGCGCCACCGCCGACCGCGAGGACCAGGGCGTCCAGCTCCCGCTCGGCCTGCTGGCGCTCAAGACCGGCTGCCCGGTCAAACTCACCGCCACGCGCGAGGAGTCCTTCCTCGGCCACGCGCACCGGCATCCCACCCTGTTGCGTTACCGCCACCACGCCGACGCCGAGGGCAAGTTGGTGAAGGTCGAGGCGCAGATCCTGCTGGACGCGGGCGCCTACGCCGACACCTCCGCCGAGGCCCTCGCCGCCGCCGTGGGCTTCGCCTGCGGCCCCTACGTCGTCCCGAACGCCTTCATCGAGGGCTGGGCCGTCCGCACCAACAACCCGCCCTCCGGCCATGTACGCGGCGAGGGCGCCATGCAGGTCTGCGCCGCCTACGAGGCGCAGATGGACAAGCTGGCCAAGAAGCTCGGCATCGACCCGGCGGAACTGCGCCTGCGCAACGCGCTCGCCACCGGCGACGTCCTGCCGACCGGCCAGACGGTGACCTGCCCCGCGCCGGTGGCGGAGTTGTTGCAGGCCGTACGCGACTTCCCCCTCCCCGCGCTGCCCAAGGACACCCCCGAGGACGAGTGGCTGCTGCCCGGCGGTCCCGAGGGCGCGGGCGAGCCGGGCGCGATCCGGCGCGGCGTGGGCTACGGCCTCGGCATGGTGCACATGCTCGGCGCGGAGGGCGCCGACGAGGTCTCCACCGCCACCGTGAAGGTCCACGACGGTGTGGCCACGGTCCTGTGCGCGGCCGTCGAGACCGGCCAGGGCTTCACGACGCTGGCCCGCCAGATCGTCCAGGAGACCCTCGGCATCGACGAGGTGCACGTCGCGCCCGTGGACACCGACCAGCCCCCGGCGGGCCCCGGCTGCCGGGGCCGCCACACCTGGGTCTCGGGCGGCGCGGTGGAACGGGCCGCGAAGATGGTCCGCACCCAGCTCCTCCAGCCCCTGGCGCACAAGTTCGGGATGTCCACCGAGCTGCTCCAGATCACCGACGGCAAGATCACCTCGTACGACGGCGTCCTGTCGACCACCGTCACCGAGGCGATGGACGGCAAGGAGCTGTGGGCGACGGCACAGTGCCGCCCGCACCCCACGGAACCCCTGAACGAGTCCGGCCAGGGCGACGCCTTCGTCGGCATGGCCTTCTGCGCGATCCGCGCGGTGGTCGACGTCGACATCGAACTCGGCTCGGTCCGCGTCGTGGAACTCGCCGTCGCCCAGGACGTGGGACGGATCCTGAACCCGGCCCAGCTCGCCGCGCGCATCGAGGCCGGCGTCACCCAGGGCGTGGGCATAGCGCTGACGGAGAACCTGCGTACCGCGCGCGGGCTGATCCGCCACCCCGACCTCACGGGCTACGCGCTGCCGACGGCCCTGGACGCACCGGACATCAGGATCGTGAAGCTGGTCGAGGAGCGGGACGTGGTCGCCCCCTTCGGCGCGAAGGCGGTCAGCGCGGTACCGGTGGTGACGTCACCGGCGGCCATCGCCTCCGCCGTACGGGCCGCCACCGGCCGCCCCGTGAACCGGCTGCCGATCCGGCCGCAGGCCGCGGTGGTGACGGCACAGTGAGCGGGCAGGATCCGCAGCGGTACGAACCGCCGCCCAGCGTCGGGAAGTTGCTGGTGTGGATCCTGGTGTTCGCGCTCGCGGCGATCGTGGTCGTGCTGGGCGGCGTGTATCTGACGTGATGAGCGCGTATCCGACGTGATGCCCGGCGTCTGCCGCGTGCGGCGCACGTCCGTGGGGACCTCTTCCGGCGGATGCTCGTCTCCGGACGCCAGGACTACGACGGTGGCGTCGGCGGCGAGGGCGAGTCCCAGCGGGGCGGGGCAAGACGAGGTACGGGGCGCACTGGACGGTCGCGGAACCGGACCGGGTGCTGCGGGCCGGGACACCGCGGATGGGCCTGTGGCTGGACACCTCGGAGCTGTCGGTGGGGGAGACGGTGGAGGCGATTGCGGCGGGGAGGGAACGCGCGAGGGTCGCCTGACGTCTTCTGAGCCAAGGGGCGTTGTCAGTGGTGCCGCGTAGTGTTCCTGTCAGTGGGGAACGACGGCGGGATCCGCACCGCTCGGCCCGTCCCGCCCTGCTCGGGGACAGTGAGTTTGCACGCACGGGGGACCAATGAGCACGACCGCCACCGCCACCGCGGTGATCACACTGACCGACGACGACCTGGAACGCTTCGTCACGCACGCCTCGACGCGCCGCTGGCTGGCCGGGCCCGGACTGCCCTCCGGCATCGGCCTGCTGAGCTTCACCGAGCTGGAGCGCGAGGGCCTGCGCACGGTGACCGACGCGACCGGCGACCCCGAGGGGCGGCTCGCCGAGGAGCTGCGGGACCAGCTGGTCATAGGCGGACTGCTCGACATCGAGGGCCAGGAGACGGAACCGGTCCTGCTCGACGGCGCGACGGGCGAGGTGTCCACGACCGACTTCTGGTACGACACACCGGAGCTCATGGAGCGCCGCCCGCTGGCCCCCTCGCTGGAGAAGCTGGTGCGCTTCGCGACGGCGGCGGAGGAACTGACCGAACTGCGCGGACAGTTCGCCTCCTACGCCGGCCGCTTCGGACCGCAGGTGGCGGCGGAGGCCTCGCGTCAGCTGCTCGCGGTCTTCGAGGAGGGCGCGGACGGCGAGGTGCCGCCGTACTGGCGGATGGCGGCGCTGATCCGCCCGCTGTCCCTCGTCGCGGGCCCGGGCACGCCGTCCGGTCCGGCCCTGGACCTTCCCGCCCGTCTCCTGGACCAGGAGTTCGGGCAGGGCGGGGTCTGGCGCTTCGAGGACGTCGACTTCCCCGCCACCCTCACCCACGAACCGACCCGCCGCTTCCTGCGCGACACCGGCCTGCCCGAGGACGCCGTCCTCTTCCAGCTGGACACCGACGTCCCCCTCCCCACCCTCACCGAACACCACGCGGACGACCCCCACGCGCAACTCCCCGCCGACGCCGACCACTTGATCCGCCTCGGCCATCTGATCGAGGACAACAGCCTGCTCCTCGACGGCAGAACAGGCACGGTCCTGCACTGGAGCGAGCCCGAGGCGAGGCTGTACCCCCTCAACACCGACGTGTCCACGCTGGCCTTCACCCTCTGGCTCCTGCACCACGAGCGCTCGCTTGACGAGAACCTGGAACACGGCCTGTCCGAGGGCCCGTACGCCCAGCTGGCGGCCACAATGCTCCAGGTCCTGTCGACCGTAGACCCGACCATCACGACCACGGACGCCGACTGGCACTACTGGACGGAGGCGTTCCAGGACGAGGCGGGCGGAGTACTCAGCGCCGACTGAGGCGCCCGGGACCGGCCAGAAGGGCGATACCCCTTCTGGAGTACCGCCCTTGTGTTCCGCCTGGTCAGGATGGTGGAGGCCGTGGCGGGAATCGAACCCACGTAACTCGCTTTGCAGGCGAGTCCCTAAACCACTCGGGCACACGGCCGTGTTCGGGTCGGAGGCGTGGACTCCTTCCCGGACTGGGTGAGACGACCGTATGGCGGGGGGAGGGGGTGGCTCAAGGGGATCGCGGGGGCTGCAACGGGACTGCCATACGCCGTTCATGAACGGGGCGTCCGTCGCTGGTCGTACGACCAAGGTCCTGGCGGCGGGCCGTCTCTCGACAGGGGTCAAAGTAGGTCGTGGCCCTTACGCTGGCGACCATGACAGCCCTCGAACCGCGCGGCACCGATGCCGCGGACACCGTCCCCGACCTGGCCACTGTTGTTGAGGAGGGGGTGCTGAGCCGGCCCTATCGGGCGCTCAGTATCGGGATCGTGTCCGTGGTGCTGTTGATCGCGTTCGAGGCGACTGCGGTAGGGACGGCTATGCCCGTCGCGGCGCGGGAGCTGGACGGGGTGTCGTTGTACGCGTTCGCGTTCTCGGGGTATTTCACGACGAGTCTGTTCGGGATGGTGCTCGCCGGGCAGTGGTCCGATCGGCGGGGGCCGCTCGGGGCGTTGACCGGGGGGATCGCGGCCTTCGCGGCGGGGCTGTTGTTGTCGGGGACGGCGACCGCGATGTGGCTGTTCATCCTCGGGCGGGCCGTGCAGGGGCTGGGGGGAGGGCTCGTCATCGTGGCCCTCTACGTCGTTGTCGGGCGGGCCTATCCCGAGCGGCTGCGGCCGGCGATCATGGCGGCCTTCGCGGCGGGCTGGATCGTGCCGTCGATCGTCGGGCCGCTCGCCTCGGGCGCGGTGACCGAACACCTCGGCTGGCGCTGGGTGTTCGTCGGGATTCCGGTGCTGGTCGTGTTCCCGCTGGCCCTCGCCCTGCCGCAGATACGGCGCAGGGCCTCGGGGCCCATTGAGGGGGCTGACGGGAGCGCCTCCTTCGACCGCCGCCGTATCCGGCTCGCCCTCGCCGTTTCGCTCGGCGCCGGACTCCTCCAGTACGCCGCCCAGGACCTCCGCTGGCTCTCCCTCGTCCCCGGCGTCGCCGGTGCCGCGCTGCTGGTGCCGGCCGTGCTCGGGCTGCTCCCGCGCGGCACCTACCGGGCGGCGCGCGGACTGCCCTCCGTGGTGCTGCTGCGCGGTGTCGCCGCGGGCTCCTTCATCGCCGCCGAGTCCTTCGTCCCGCTGATGCTGGTCACCCAGCGGGGACTGTCCCCGACGCTCGCCGGTTTCTCCCTCGCCGCGGGCGGCCTCACCTGGGCGCTGGGCTCATGGGTGCAGTCACGGCCGCGGGTCGAGCCCTACCGGCAGCGCCTGATGACGCTGGGCATGGTCCTGGTCGCCGCCTCGATCGCCGCCGCACCGAGCGTGCTGATCGCCGCGGTACCCGTGTGGACCCTGGCCGTGGTCTGGGGGTTCGGCTGTTTCGGCATGGGCCTGGTGATCGCCTCCACCAGTGTGCTGCTGCTCCAGCTCTCCGCCCCTTCCCAGGCGGGCACCAACTCCGCCTCCCTCCAGATCTCCGACGCCCTGTCCAACGTCGTCCTGCTGGCGACGGGCGGCGCCGCGTTCGCGGCCCTGGGCGGTGGCACGGTGAGCCATACGGCGACGGGGGCCACCGGCTCCCACCCGGCCGCGTTCGCCGCGGTGTTCCTGCCGATGGCGGCGGTGGCCCTGGTCGGGGCGTGGGTGACGACCCGCCTCAGGGAACGGCCGGCCACACCCCGGGCCTGACCCTCACGCGCGCCCCGTGACCCGTCGTATCTCCTCGGCGAACCCCCGTACGGTCGGCTCCTCCAGCAGCGCCGCCAGCGGGATCTCCGCGCCCAGCCGCTCCCTGAGGCGGGTGACGGTCTCGACCACGTTGTACGAGTTCCCGCCGAGGTCGAAGAAGTCGTCATCGGGTTTCACGGAGTCCAGCCCGAGGGCCTCGCACCAGACGGCGGCCACCAGCTCCTCGACGTCCGCGTCCGCCGCCGGTGCGGGGCGCGACGGCGTGGTGCGGGCCGCCCGGGACTCCAGCAGCAGGCGGTCCACCTTGCCGTTCGGTGTGAACGGGACGGCGTCGAGGAGCTCGACCGTCGCCGGGACCATCGTGGGCGGAAGCCAGCCGCGCAGGGACGCGCGGACCAACGCCGTCAGCTCGGCGGCCGGCGCGGACGGCGTCTCGGGTACGACGAACGCGGCCAGCGCCTTCTCCAGTCCCGTGCCGTGCGCCACCACGACCGCCTGACGCACGCCCGCGCAGCGCCGGGCCGTCGACTCGATCTCGCCGAGCTCGATCCGGACCCCGCGGATCTTCACCTGCCGGTCGACCCGGCCGAGGAACTCCAGCGCGCCGCCGGGCCGGGCCCGTACGAGGTCGCCGGAGCGATAGAGGCGCCGGCCCGGTGCCACCGGGTGCGACTGGAGGAAGCGCTCCGCGGTCAGTTCGGGGCGGTCGAGATAGCCCAGGGCGAGGCCCGCGCCGCCGATGTACAGCTCGCCGGGTTCGCCCTCGGGCACCGGTCGGCCCTCGTCGTCGAGGACCCACAGCTCGGTGTCGGGGACGGCGGAGCCGATGAGGACCGTGTCCACGGCGGGGTCGCGCGGGCAGACCCAGGCGGTGCAGTGGATCGTGCACTCGCTGGGGCCGTAGAGATTGGTCAGGGTGGCCGTGGAGCGGGCGTGGAAGCGGTGCACCAGGTCGGCGGGGAGCGGCTCGCCGCCGGTCAGGACCTGGCGCAGACCGTCGTAGCGCTCGGTCTCGTCGCGGGCCAGCAGGAACAGTTCCAGCAGCGACACCCCGAAGTACATCGTCGTGACGCGGTGGTCGCGGATCAGCGCCGCCAGGTGGTCGGCGTCGCGCTGTCCGCCGGGGGCGGCGAGCACGAGCGTGGCGCCGGAGAGCAACGGCCAGTAGATCTCCGCGAGATACATGTCGAAGGTGCAGGTGGTGTGGTGGACGATCCGGTCGTCCTCGGTCATGGGGTGCGTGGTCTGGAGCGCGTTCATGCGGGAGACCAGGGCGCGGTGGCTGATCAGGGAGGCCTTGGGGCGGCCGGTGGAGCCGGAGGTGAAGATCAGGGCTACGGGGTCGTCCGGGGAGCCGTCCACCGGTGCCGTACGACCCTCGCGGTACTCGTCGTCCGTGAGCATCGGGACCCCGCAGCCGTCGAGGCGGTCGCGCAGGGCCCGGCTCGTCAGCACCGCGCGCGGCGCGCAGTCCTCCAGCATGCCGAGCGTGCGGGCGGGTGGATCGGCCACGTCGAACGCCGCGTGCGCGGCCCCCGCGCAGGCCACGCCCAGCACCGCGGCCACGAACTCGACCGACCGCTCGTGATAGACCGCCACCCGGTCCCCGGGCCCCAGCCCGCGGGCCCGCAGCGCGGCGGCCACGGCCAGCACCCGCTCCCGCAACCGCCCGGCACTCACCGACGTGCCGTCGGCACAGACCAGCGCGGTCCGATCCGGGTCCCGCCCGAGACGCTCCAGCAGCAACGCGTCGACCCGGTGAACGGCACCGGTGACCTCCGCGCCGCTGGCCGCGCCTGCCGAGCCGACCGCACTGACCGCGCCCGTAGCACCTGCCGTGCCTGCCGAGCCGACCGCACTGACCGCGCCCGTAGCACCTGCCGTGCCTGCCGTGCCCACCGCACTGACCGCGCCCGCCGAATCCGTCGTATCCACCGCGTCCGCCGTACCCGTCGCATCCCCCGCGCCTGTCGGCCCCGCCATACCCGCGACCCGCGCCGTACCCGGCACACCCGGCACACCCGGCACACCCGGCACACCCGCCGTACCCGGCGCACCCGCCATACCCGCGCCCCCCGCCGTACTCGCCACCCCCGTCATACGAGCCCCCAGTGATCCAGGTTCTCCGCCACCGCCGTAGCCAGCGCCCCCGGCTCGTCCACCAGCAGAAGGTGGCGCCCGGGGAGCCACACCGTGCGGGTGTGGGGGCCGAAGAGGGACCAGCCGTCGGTGCGTTCCTCCGTGCAGAGGTCGTCCTCGTCGCCGAAGACGGTCAGGAGGGGGACGCCCGGGTCGAAGGGGTCGCAGACGTAGTCCTCGACGGCTCTGATGTCCGCGACGATCGCGGGCAGCAGCAGGCCGAGCATCTCCTCGTTCGCGGCGAGGGCGTCCGGTACGCCGCCGAAGTCCCTCAGGGCGTCCAGGACTTCGGCACGGTCGCGGTTGACGTCGAGGTCGCGCAGCGGACGGCGGCCGGGGTCGGGCTTCTCGTTCACCGCCCACTGGGACACCACGACGAGGCCCGCGACACCGGCGGAGCCCGAACGCCGCAGTGCCTCCAGGGCGATCACGGCACCCGAGCAGACGCCGACCACCAGCAGGGGCGCCGAGCCCGGCAGGTCCCGGATCGTGGCGGTGACGTCCGCGGTGAGCGCGTCGAGGTCGCGCCCGGTCTCCCGGACGCGGGACTCGCGTCCGGGCAGCCGGGCCGTCGCCACCAGCCAGTCGTCCGGCGCGTGCGCGGCGAACGGCTGCCCGCTCGCCCCGCCCGCCCCGGCGTGCGGCACGATCAGCACCCGCAGCACGGCCCGCTCCGGGTCGGCCCCCGCCAGGGTCACGTTCCTTGACACCTTCTGCCCCCCTCTTGTCGTTGGTTCAGCCCGCCGAGACGAACTCCGTCAGCGCCCGCGTCAGATACCCCGGGTCGTCCGCCCCGCACAGCTCGCGCGAGGAGTGCATGGACAGTCCGGGCACGCCCACGTCCACCGTCGTCACCCCCAGCCGGGCCGCGGTGATCGGCCCGATCGACGTACCGCACGGCATGGCGTTGTTGGACACGAACCGCTGCCAGGGCACCTCGGCCCGGTCCGCGGCGGCGGCGAACGCGGCATAGCCGGTGCCGTCGGTCGCGTACCGCTGATTGACGTTGACCTTGATCACCGGGCCGCCGTTGGGCAGCGGGTGGTTGTCCGGGTCGTGCCGCTCGCTGTAGTTGGGGTGCACCGCGTGGGACATGTCGGAGGAGACGCAGATCGTGCCCGCCAGCGCCCGCGCCCAGTCCTCCGCGCCACCGCCCCGCGCGGTCACCACCCGGCCCAGGACGCGCTCCAGGAGCGGGCCCTGCGCCCCGGTCTCGGAGCCGGAGCCGACCTCCTCGTGGTCGAACGCGGCCAGGACCGGGACGCGTTCGGCGGCGCCCGGCCAGGACTGCGCGACGGTGGCCAGCGTGGCGGCGCCCGCGTGCACGGAGACGAGGTTGTCCAGGCGTGCCGAGACCAGGAACTCCCGGTCGGCGCCCAGCAGTCCGGGCTTCTGTACGTCGTGCAGCATCAGGTCCCAGCCGAGCACCTCGGCCGGGTCGAGCCCGGCGTCGGCCGCGATCCGCCGCAGCAGCGCGCCAGGGTCCGGCCGGCCCAGCGCCCAGACGGGCTGGAGCTGGCGCTGCCGGTCCAGGGCGAGGCCCTCGTTCACCGTGCGGTCGAGATGGATCGCCAACTGCGGTACCCGCAACAGCGGTTCGTCGATCTTGACCAGCTTCGCCGTGCCGTCGCGCAGGGTCAGCCGGCCGGAGACGCCGAGGTCGCGGTCGAGCCAGGTGTTCAGCGGGACCCCGCCGTAGATCTCCACGGCGACCTGGCGCCAGCCGGCCGAGCCGGTGTCCGGGGTCGGTTTCACCCGCAGGTTGGGGGAGTCGGTGTGCGCGCCGATGATCCGGAACGGGGTGTGCGCGGGCGCCCCCTCGGGGACGTACCAGGCGAGCAGCGCGCCGCCCCGTACGACGAACCGGCCGCCGCTGTGACCCGTCCACTCCTCGGTCTCCCGCAACTCCTCGAAACCGGCCTTCTCCAGGCGCTGCACGGCCTGCGCCACCGCGTGGTAGGGCGAGGAGGCGGCTTCCAGGAAGGCGAGCAGGTCTTCGTTGTGCGTGGGATCGATGGCCTTGGTCATGCGCTTATGCCTCTCCGGAGGTGGTGGGGGCGAGCAGCTCGCCGACCGCGCGGCCGGGGCTGTCGCACAGTTCGTCGAGGACGGACAGGTAGGAGTCGAGGATCCGCTCCGCCGATTTCCTGTCCCACAGGTCCGCCGAGTATTCGACATACGCCCGGTAGCCCAGCGCCGGATCGCGGCGCGGCGTCAGCCCGAACGTCAGCTCCGTGCGCGCCGCGGGCGGTGCCACGTCGTCGACCTCCACCCCGAGTCCGGGGATCTCGATCTCCACGTCGTCGGTGTTCTGGAAGACCAGCAGACACGACACCACCTCGGGCACCTCGCGCACGCCCGCCTCCCGCAGCGCCTGCCACACCTCGGCCGTCGGCAGGACGTTCGCCATGGCGGCGAGCGTCTCCGCGCCGGTGCGGGCGACCAGTTCGGCGCAGCTCTCCTCGGGCCTGACCCGGATCCGCACCGGGATGTTCGTGGAGACCAGCGACACCAGCGTCTCGGTGTCGCTGCCGTCCCGGTTGGCGTACGGCACTCCCACCAGCAGGTCCCGCTGTCCGGAGAGCCGCGCCACGGTGACGCCGAGCGCGGCGGCGGCCACGGCGAACGGGGTCACCCGGTGGACCGCGGCGAACTTCTCCACTCTGCCCCGAAGTTCGGCCGGCGCGTGGGCGCGGACGGTCTCGCCGTCGCCGCTGAGGCTTCCGGAACGGGGGCGGTCCGTGGGCACATCGAGGCGCGTGGGTACGCCGGTCAGGTGGTCGACGAAGTGCGCGGCCCGCCGGGTCCGTTCGGCGCCGCCCCGGCGTTCGAGCTGGCGGCGGGCGTGGTCGGCGGGCTGGGCCGAGGGGGCGGGCAGGGCGGGGGCGGTGCCGGACGCGGCGGCGGTGTACAGGGCGGCCAGCTCGGCGAGGAGCACGCCGTGGGACCAGCCGTCGGTGCAGATGTGGTGCACCACGAACATCAGCACCCATTCGTCCGGCGCGACCCGCAGCAGCCGCAGCCGGGGCAGGGTCGGGCGGGTCAGGTCAAAGGGTTCGTCGGCCGCCGCCCGGCAGGCCTGGTCCGCGCGCTGGGCGGCCCGTTCGGCGGGGAGCCGGCTGTAGTCGACGATCCGCAGCGGTGGCGGCGCGACGTCCACGACCTCCTGCCACCAGGCGCCCCCGCCGTCCTGGATGTATCGGGTGCGCAACGAGTGGTGGCGTCGCACCAGTTCGGTCAGGGCCGTGCGTAGGGCGTCCGTGTCGACGGGGCCGGTGAGGCGGATGCGGGTCGGCACGTTGTAGACCTGCGGCCGGGGCAGGGCGGGCTGCGCGGCGAGCATGCGGGCCTGCTGGTCGGTGACGGGGGCACGGTCCACGACGTCCTCGGCTACGTCGGCGGCCGCGCTTCCCGTCAGCGACCGGATCAGCGCGCCGAGCGTCGGTTCGGCGAAGAAGTCCGCCAGCGAGAACTCGACGCCGAGGGCGTCCCGGACCCGGTTGTGCAGCCGGATCGCGGCGATCGAACTGCCGCCCAGGTCGAAGAAGTCAGCGGTGTCGGAGAGGGCGTCGGTGGAGAGGACGGAGGCCCACAGGGTGCGCAGGGTTTCGGCCTCGTGCGGGGTGGGCGCGCTCACTGTCGCGGTGGGTGTTGTCGAGTCGCTCACTGCCGGGGCGGGTTCGGTGTCCGCCACCGTCGCGGCCTGTCCGCCGGCCATGGCCTCCAGCACCCGTTCCAGGTCGGCCAGCAGCCCTCGTACGGTCGACGCGTCGTACAGATCGGCGTCGTAGCGGATCCGCAGCCGTAGCCCGTCGCGGGTGTCCAGGGCCGCCAACGCCAGTTCCAGTGGGGCCGATTCGGTGCCGCCGGGGATCTGTTCGGCGGTGAGTCCGGGGAGCCGGAGCCGGGACAGGGGTGCGCCGTCCAGGTCCGCCGACACCGTCACCAGGGGGCGTGGGTGGCCGGGGTCGGGGTTGACGGCGGCCAACAGGGCGTCCACGTCCACGTGTTGGTGCGCGTCGGCGGCGAACAGCGCGTCCCGAGTGGCTCGTACGGCGTCCCGCAGCCCGGTCGTGCCGGTGAGCGACGCCTTCAGCGGGAGTACGGCGACATGGAAGCCGACGGTGTGCTCGGTACCGGGGCGGCGCCTCCCGAAGGTCGAGCCGACCAGGAACTCGTCCTGTCCGGACCGTTCCCGCAGCACCAACTGCCAGGCCGTGAGCAGCGTCGCGAACAGCGTCACCCCCTGCCGCCCACTCCACTCCCGCAACCGCCCGGCCCGATCCGCGCCCCAGGACACCTCCTCGGCTGCCCCGCGCCCGGCGACCCGACGCCCACGCGGTCGGTCTGTGGGGACGGCGGGGGTGGGCGGCAGGGGGTGGAGATACTCGCGCCACCACTTCAGGTCGGCGGGGTCGTAGGTGATCGACGGTCCGGCTGGGGTGGTGGGCTGCGGTCCGTGGGGGCGGGCGGGGGTGGGCGTGGTCCGGGGTCCGGTCGGGGTGGTGCCGGTGGGTGTGGCGAACGCCCGTTCATCCAGGTGGACAGGGGCGTGCGTGACCCGCAGGTCGTCCAGCGTGCTGCCCGCCGGCGCCGCGAACACCGGCTCCCTGCCCTCCGTCGCCGCCCGGTACAGCTCCTCCAGGTCCGCGGCGAGGAGTCCCGCCGAGTGGGCGTCCGTGATGATGTGGTGCAGGCCGAGGACCAGCACATGGTCGTCCGCCGCGAGCCGCAGCAGCCGGGGTGTGAACAGCGGTCCCTCGGCGAGGTCGTACGGCCGCCCGCTCTCCTCGCGCAGGACGGCGGCCACCGCCTCCGCCCCGTCGACGTCGGTCACCGTCAACTCAGGCCGCAGGTCGGGTCGTACGACCTGCTCGACGGTGTCACCGGCCGCACGGAAGATCGTCCGCAGCCCCGCGTGCCGCTCGACGAGCCCCGCCACGGCCGCGCGCAGCGCCTGCTCGGACAGGGGGCCGCGCAGCCGTACGGACTGGATCTCGTTGTACGCGGCCGGATCACCGATCAGCCGGGCAGCCAGCCAGAGCCGACGCTGAGCATCGGTCGCGGGCCCGCGCCGGACCGTCTCCACCGTGCCCGCGGCCGGCAGCGCAGCCATCTCCGCGCTCCCGCCCGGCAGCACCGCCCCCACCGAGCCCTCGCCCGGCAACACACCCTCCGGCACCGCCCCCGCCATCCGCCGCCGCAGCGCGTCCAAATGCTCAAGCCCCGCCCGCATCCGCCCCTCCGGCATCCCGAAGTCCACGAGCGCGGCGATCTCGTCGACCCCCGCCTCGCGCAGCGACTCCACCAGGGGGACGCAGGTGTCGGGTGTGCCGATCAGGGCGCGCTCGTCGCAGTAGCGGTCGTAGGCGCGGCGGAAGAGGTAGTCGAGGTCGTCGTCGGTCGCGGAGGCCACGTCTTCGGGTCCCGCGCCCGCCGCGCTCGCCGCGGACCGCATCTGGAGGGAGGAGCGCAGGTAGCGGCTCATCGGCTCCAGGGCCTCCGCGCGGGCCGTGGCGTGGTCCGGGCCGAGGTAGGTGTGGAGGAGGACGGTGACGCGGCCGGTGTCGGGATCGAGGCCGTGCTGTTCGCGGGACTTGCGGAAGTGGCGGATGTTCTCGGCGAGTTCGGCGACCGTCTGCCCCATCAGGTTGGTGACGATGCCAAGGCCGCGCCGCCCCGCCTCCTCGTACGAGGCGCGCCGCCCGGAGGTGGCGAGGAACATCGGCGGCAGCTCCTGCACCGGCCGCGGGTGGATCGTCACGTCGACGGGCTCGCCCTCGCCGCTGGTGCGCCGTACCGCACCGCCGCGCCACAGCGTCGTCACGTCGTCGAGGTGGGCGAAGGCGATCTCCTTGCGGCGCTCGAAACGGTCCGGGTGCAGCGCGAAGTCCTGGGCGTGCCAGCCGGTGGCGCAGCCGAGACCGACCCGGCCGCCGGAGAGGTTGTCGACGACCGACCACTCCTCCGCGACCCGCACCGGATCGTGCAGCGGCAGCACCACCGACCCGGCGTTGAGCCGGATCCGGCTGGTCTCGCGCGCCAACGAGGCCGCCAGTACCGCCGGGTTGGGAAAGAGCCCGCCGAAGGAGTGGAAGTGCCGCTCGGGCAGCCACAGGGAGCTGAAGCCGCGTTCGTCGGCGAAGCGGGCGGTCTCGACGAGCCGGTCGTAGGCGGAGGTGCTGTCGGCGTCGGGGTAGTCGCCGAAGAAGTACACCCCGAAGTCCGGCTGTTTCGGGCGGGGTTGGGGCCGTGTCCGCCCGACCGCAGACCGGGACGCCGGGAAGAAGCCCGCCTCCCGCAGCTCCCGCAGGGACCCCTTCACCGCGTCCGCGACCCGTTCGACGTCGGCGTCGGTGTGGGCGGTGGAGAGATAGAAACTGCGCCACTCCCAGACGTAGATGCCGCGCAACAGCAGGTGCTGGTAGAGCAGTTCCATGTCCGCGCGGTGGACGAACCGGAACATCGAACCGAAGTGGGCCAGCTCCAGGGGGAATTCCTCGTCGGTGAAGAACCGGTTGAGATCGTCGGCGAGCGCGTCCGTACGGGCGTTGAGTCGCTCCTGGAGCCCGGGGCCCTCGGCGGCGAGGTGGGTGAGGACCGCCTTGGCCGCCGCCATGGACAGCGGGTGCTGGAGGTAGGTCCCGCCGAAGAAGGTGGTCTCGGCGGTGGGGCGGCTCTCGTCGCCGTAGCGCCAGAATCCGCCGTCGACACCGTCCATGATGTCGGCGCGGCCCGCGATCGCCCCGACGGGGAAGCCGGAGCCGAGCGCCTTGCCGTAGGTGGCCAGGTCGGGCACCACCCCGAAGTGGTGCTGGGCGCCACGCGGATGCGGGCGCAGCCCGGTGAGCATCTCGTCGAAGAGCAGCACGATGCCGCGCCGCCGGGTCAGTTCGCGCAGCTCGCGCAGGAAGGCGACCGGGCGCAGGGCGGGGTTGCGGCACTGCACGGGCTCGACGAGGACCGCGGCGATGCGGTCGCCGAGGGCGTCGATGGTGGCGAGGGACTCCTGGCTGCCGTACTCCAGGACGATCAGCTCCGCGACGGCGCTGTCGGGGATGCCGCGGGAGACGGGCACGGCGCCGTCGCCCGGTCCTGGGCGGCCGAGCACCGTGTCGATATGACCGTGGTACGAGCCGCGGAACATGACGATCCGGTCGCGTCCGGTGGCCGCGCGGGCGAGCCGGATCGCGGCGGAGTTGGCCTCGGTGCCGGAGGCCGCGAACGCGACGCGGTCCATGCCGGTGAGGTCCGCGAGCAGCTGGGCGACCTCACCCGCCTCGACCGGACGCGGCCCGAACCGCAGTCCGCCGTCCAGGTGCGCGCGCACGGCCTCGGTCACACAGTCCGGCTCATGGCCGAGGAGCAGGGACCCGAAGCCCATCGTGATGTCGGTGTACGTGTTCCCGTCGACGTCCGTCAGCCGCGCGCCGCGCGCGCCACTCGCCGAGAGCGGGTACAGCGTCTCCTTCGTCGAGCGCCGGAACCCGACCACCGCCCGGCTGTCCGCGAGCACCGAACGCCGGGACTGCGCCAGCTCCTTGGAGGTCCGGGTGCGTTCCGTGAGCCGCCGGGCGAGGTCGGTGGCGTGCGCGCGCTGGGTGTCGGTGGCACCGGCGCCGGCCATCCCGGAGTCGTGGGGGAGGGTGACGCGGGGGCCGTGGACGGTGGGGGCGGACGACGTGGTGCCTGCCCGTGCCAGCTGCTCGTCCAGTCGGCGGGACAGCGCCGCGGCCCGGTCCGCCGCCGTGGCCGGGCTCATCGGGCGGCCCGCTCGGCGGTGAGCAGGGCGACGGCGTCGGAGAGCTGGGTGATCAACGAGGCCTGGGTCTCGGCCAGTACGTCGATCTGCCGCCGCAGCTCGGCGACTTCGGCCCGACTGGCGTACTCCGCCTGCCCGGGCGCCGCGGACGCTTCGGACGCTTCGGGTCCGTGCGGTGCCTGGGGTGCCTGAGGTGTCTGGGGTGCCTGGGCTGCCGCCTTCCGCGGCTCCGGTATCTGTCGTACGTCGATGATCTCGGCCCGCGGCTCCGGTGCCGGCCGTGCCAGGCGCTCCGCGATGAGCCGGGCCGTCAACTCCGGTGAGCCCGCGTCCTCCAGCAGTTCCCGCACGGCCAGCCGCACCCCGAACTCGCCCTCCAACTGCCGCAGCATGCCGATCAGTTGCAGGGAGTCCGCGCCCAGTCCGACGTAGGTCTCCCCGGCGCGCAGCCCGTCCTGGTCGTATCCCAGGTGCTGTGCGGTCAGTTCGCGTACGCGCTTGAGTACTGCCTGGTCGGTCACGTCGTTCTCCCCATCGGGTTCTCTCGCGGGTTCGTGCGCGGGTACGGCGGTGGTGGGCGGCGGTGGTGGGCCGATCCAGTACGACCGGTGCTCGAAGGGGTAGGTGGGCAACGGGATACGCCGCCCTCCGCACCCTTCGAGCAGGGCGGCCCAGTCGAGGGGCGCCCCGGCGCAGTGCAGCCGGGCCGCGGCCCGCCACACCTCGTCCGGGGTGCCGCCCGTGGGCACACAGAGGGTGTCCGGGACCGCCCGGCGGGCGAGCCGGGTCAGGGTGGTGTCCGGGCCGAGTTCCAGCAGGGCGTCCGCGGGCGCCAGGGTGTTCAGTACGGCGTGGAAGTCGGCGGTGCGGCGAGCCTGGCGGACGAGGTGGTCGGCGTCGGGCAGCCAGCCCGGGGGATGGGCGACGCCGTCCAGGCCGCTGACGAACTCGATCTCGACAGGCCGTAGTTCGGCCTTCCCGACGGCCGCGCGCAGGTCGTCGAGGACCGGGTCCAGGAGGGCGCTGTGGAAGGCGCGGTCCACCGGGAGCGGTACGCCGGTCAGGCCGCGCCCGGTCAGCAGACGCTGTGCTTCGGCGATG
This sequence comes from Streptomyces sp. NPDC001536, assembly GCF_042894505.1. Taxonomy (NCBI): domain Bacteria; kingdom Bacillati; phylum Actinomycetota; class Actinomycetes; order Kitasatosporales; family Streptomycetaceae; genus Streptomyces; species Streptomyces sp. NPDC001536. The sequence continues at coordinate 1,057,529 of NZ_JBIAVQ010000001.1, read as the reverse complement.
GCGTCGGGCGGGCCGGCCAGTACCTGGTGCTCGGGCCCGTTGGACACGGCGAGCTCCACGCGCCCGACCTCGGCGGCGAGCCGCCGGACCCGGTCCCGGTCGGCGAAGACGGCGAGCATCGCGCCGGGCGCCGTGTCCTGCATCAGCCGGCCCCGCCGGCACAGCAGCCGCATGCCGTCCGCGAGCGACAGCGCCCCGGCGGCACACAGCGCCGCGAACTCCCCGACACTGTGCCCGGCGACCGCCCCGGGCCGCACGCCCCAGCTCCGCCAGAGCCGGAGCTGGGCGACTTGCAGGGCGAAGATCGCGGGTTGCGCGAAGGCCGTGTCCCAGGGGGTGGAGGACCCGGGGGCTTCGTGGCTGAGCCGTGCGAGGAAGTCTCTCTCGCCCGTCTCCTCCTCATGGATCCGCGCGCACTCCCGCAGCACCTCGGCGACGACCGGGAAGCGGGCGGCGAGCGCGCCGGCCATGCCGGGGCCGCCTGCGCCCTGGCCGCTGAAGAGGAAGGCGGGGGTGACGGTCCGGTCGGCCGTCCCGGTCAGGGCGCCCGGCGCCCCGGCGAGGAACGCGTCCAGCCCCTCGACGAAGGGCGCGGTGACGACCAGCCGGTGGGGCAGCTGACGCCGGCCGAGCGCGGTCGTCGTCAGCAGATCCGCGGGGTCGAGATCCGGGCGCCGCACCAACTCGTCCCGGAAGGCCCGGGCATACGCGGCCAGCGCCGACGGTGTCCGCGCCGACAGCGGCAGCAGCACGGGCACCTCCCACGCACCGCGAACCTCCTCCGCGCCCCACCCGGACCCGCCTGCCGGCTCCCTTCCGGGCACGATTCCTGACAGGCTCCCGGAGCCGCCGCCCGGCACACCCACGGCCACGTCCCCCGGCGCACCTGCGGCCACGCCCCCCGGCATGCCCTGGGCCACGCCGCCCGGCGCGCTTCCGGACAAGCCTCCCGGCTCCCTCCCCGACGCGCCCCCGGACACCCGCCCCAGCTCCCTCCCCGGAGCCTCCTCCAAGATCACATGCGCGTTCGTCCCGCCCATCCCGATCGAATGGACCCCCGCCCGCCGCACCCCGCCGTTCGGCCACGGCGTCGCCCGGGTCGGCACGACGAACGGGCTGGTCTCCAGCTCAAGGAGCGGGTTGGCGCGGGTGAAGTTCACCAGGGGCGGTATCACCCCGTGCCGTAGCACCAGGATCGCCTTGATAAGGCCCGCCAGGCCCGCCGCGCTGTCCAGGTGGCCGATCGCGGGCTTGGTGGAGCCCAGCGCGCAGAAGGCCGTGCCGTCCGTGTGCGCGCGGAACGCCTCGGTGAGCGCGGCGAACTCGATCGGGTCGCCCTTGTACGTGCCGGTGCCGTGCGCCTCCAGATAGCCGAGGGAGTCGGCCGCCACGCCCGCCCGGGCCAGCGCGCCGAGCACCGCGTCCCGCTGGCCCGCGACCCCCGGCGCCGCGAACCCCCCTTTGTCGTCACCGTCGTTGGTGACCGCCGAGCCGAGGATGACCGCGTGCACGGTGTCGCCGTCGGCCAGCGCCCGGGCCAGCGGCTTCAGCAGGACCGCCGCGACCCCGTTGCCGCCGACCGTGCCGTCGGCGTCCGCGTCGAAGGCACGTACCGTGCCGCTCCGGGAGATCGTGGAGCCCTTGACGTGCCGGTGCCCGGTGATCTGGGGGAGGTGCAGGGCCGCCGAGCCCACCAGCATCAGCTCGGCGTCACCCGCCAACAGCGCCTGACAGGCCAGATGGACCGAGACGAGGGCGCTGGAGCAGGCGGTGGCGACATTGACCGCCGGGCCGCGCAGCCCGAGCCGGAAGGCGGCCCGGTTGGCGGCGAAGTCGGGATAGGTGCCGACCTGGACCTGCTTCTGCGCGATCCAGTCGTCGCCCGGCACGTCCGCGAGGTTGTTGGCGAGATAGCTGTGCAGCGAGTACAGCCGGTACCCGACGCTGCCGTACACCCCGATCCGGGCGTCGGAACCGGCGTAACCGCCGTCCTCCAGGGCGTGGTGGCAGCACTCCAGGAGCAGCCGCTGCTGCGGGTCGGTCACCTCCGCCTCGCGCCCGGTCATCCCGAAGAACGCGGCGTCGAAGCCGTCGATGCCCTCCAGCAGCGCACTGGCGCCGACGAGGTCCGGGTCGTCGAGGAGGTCCTCGGAGGCTCCCGCGGCCCGTAACTCGGCCCGGCTGAACCGTCGTACATGGGAGACGCCCGCTTCGATGTCGCGCCAGTACTGCTCGGCGGTCCCCGCTCCCGGGAACCTCAGCGCCATCCCGATGACCGCCACGCGCCGGTCGTCCGGCGTCCCTTCGTACGGCGTCCCTTCGTCCGGCACCCTTCTCCCCCTTCTGCTCCGGCTCGTTGGTCGGACCTCGACGGGTCGACGTCCGGGTCCGTCTCACACCTCCGCGCGCGCCTCCGCCCCCGTGCCCTCCGTCGCCGTCCCTGCCGGCGCCGTCGAACGGCGGCGCAGCACCAGGGCCACGAAGAGCACGGCGATCACGATGGCCACACCGTGTGCGACCGCGACGACCGACAGCGGCGAGAACACGTCGAGCGCGGCGCCGACCGCGATCATCCCGGCGCCGAAGCCGAAGCTCTCCACGGTCGCCGACAGCCCGAAGGCATGGGTGCGCAGCCGGTCCGGCAGGGTCTGGAGATGCTGGGTGTAGGACACCTCGGTCAGTCCGTCGGCGGCCCCCGCGACCAGCGCGATCAGTACGGTGGCGGTCCAGGGCAGACCGGCGAAGGCCAGGATGAAGGCGCCGGACATCACGATGGTGCCGAGCCCGAAGCCGAGGGCCCCCAGGGCCTGTTCCGAGCGCTTGGGCAGCCGCTGGATCACCTGCTGGGCCACGATGTTGCCGAACGCCCACACACACCAGAACACGCTGACGAACGTGGCCGGGCTGTCGGTGTCCAGTTCCGTCGAGTACACGGGCAGCGCCGCGTTGTGGGAGGACGAGCCGAGCGCGTCGACGCCCCGCAGCAGCACCATCAGGCCGAGCACGGGCGCGCCGGCCAGGACCACCACCGCGGCGGGCAGCCGGCGGCGCTTCTTCCCGGTCCCGTCCGGACCCGCCGCCTGTGCTGTGTCCTCCTCCGCGTCCGGCTTCTGCCGCCGGGTGACCGGCAGTTGGGCCACCGCGACCGCGCACACCAGGAACGTGGCCATGTCCAGCAGGAAGGCGGCCGTGTAGCCGAGCAGCGAGACGACCACACCGGCCGACGCGAACCCGGCCACCATCGCCACCGAACGCCCGCTCACCATCAGCGAGTTGGCCCAGGTGCGCCGGTCCTCGGTCACCATCTCCGGGATGACCGAGCTGCGCAGCGCGACCATGAAGACCGTGCCGGTGATCCCGCCCACCGCCGAGACGACGAACAGCACCGGGGTGCGCAGGGTGTCGGGCGCCGCCACCAGGACCGCCAGCACCGCCGCCTGCACCACGTTCACCCAGAACATGACCGACCGCGCCGACCACCGGGCCAGGATCGGCGCGGCCAGCAGCCCCGCGACGATCCCCGCGGCGAGCCGTACGGCCATGAAGGCGCCGACGGCCAGCGCGCGGTCGGTGACGGCGTAGACGTACAGATTGAGCGCGACGACGTTGAGATAACTGCCGTACGACGACAGGGCGTAGCCCGCGACCAGGACGCGGTACCGGCGTTCCCGCACCGAGGCCGTGACGGGTTCCGGCATTCTCGACTTCCTTCGCGGACGGCAACAGGGCGAGGTGCGGGCGGGGTTGGCCCACGGGGGCGGACCCGTCGAACAGAACCTGTCGAACAGTAGTCAGGCGGTGCGGAATTAGGCCTGAGGGACGACGGCGCATGAATGTAATCTGCACACTTGTGAAGCGTGATCATTTCGACCCACGCACGTGTGATTGCCACGAAACACGTCCGACCCGCCCTTGTCCGCGGGCGCTGGCGGTGTACCGCACGGCGCTGCGCGAGGGACGGGTGCCGGCCGACGAGGTGCCGCGCTGTCTGACCGAACTCGGACTGGTCGTCCCCGACACGGACCCGCCCGGCTGGTGTCTGCCGGTGGCGCCGGACGCGGCGCGGTTCGCCGTGCTGTCCACGATGGAGGACCGGCTGGCCGAGCAGCGCCGGGCCCTGCGGTCGGCGTCCGCACGGCTCACCGCCTTCGAGTCGCTGTACGCGCGCGAGCAGCGCTCGGCCCTGCCCGCGCTGGTCCGGCTCACCGAGAAGGCGGTGATCAGCGCGGCCCTGGAGGCGGCGGTGGGGGACTGCCGGCACGAACTGCTCACCGCCCAGCCGGGCGGCGGCCGCGCGGAGGCGACCCTGCGCGAGGCGCTCGGCCGTGATCTGCGGGCGCTGCGGCGCGGGGTGCGCCAGCGCACCCTGTACCAGCACACCGTGCACACGCACCGGCCGACCATGGCGTACATCGAGCGGGTCACCGAGGCGGGCGCCGAGGTCCGCACCCTGGCCGAGGTCGTCGAGCGGCTGATCGTCTGCGACCGCTCGGTCGCCTTCGTGCCGCTGTCGCAGGACAGCGCGGACGGCGCCCTGCAGATCCGGGACCCCGCCCTGGTCCGCTTTCTGGCCCGGGTCTTCGAGCAGACCTGGGAACGCTCCACGCCCGTGCACCCCGCGGACCCCGCCGAGCGCCGCAACCCCGCCGTCACCTCCGACCTCCAGCAGACGATCCTGCGCGCCGTCGTCGCCGGTGAGACGGACGACTCCATCGCCCGCCGGCTCGGCATGAGCCGCAGAAGCGTGGCGGAGCACATCAGGAAGGTGTCCTTACGGCTCGGCAGCGGCAGCAGGGCCCAGCTCGGATACCTGGTGGCCACGTCGGGTCTGCTGGAGGACGACGGCCGGTGACGGTGTGCGCGGTGCCCGTGTGACCTCGGTCCCACCCACGGGGGACCCGGGCCTGTCCGCGCGTTGACACCGCCGGGCCGCCGGTAGGGTGGCCCGGTTGTCATACGTAGCCGACCCTTCCGCCCCACCAGCCGAGCCGCTCGACCCCTTTTACGGAGACCGTGACTACCACCGCCGCCTCCTCCCATCACCTCTCTCCCGCCTTCCCCGGCCGCGCCCCCTGGGGCACCGCCAGCAAGCTGCGCGCCTGGCAGCAGGGTGCGATGGAGAAGTACGTCCAGGAGCAGCCGCGCGACTTCCTCGCCGTCGCCACCCCCGGCGCCGGCAAGACCACCTTCGCGCTGACCCTCGCCTCCTGGCTGCTGCACCACCACGTCGTGCAGCAGGTGACCGTGGTCGCGCCGACCGAGCACCTGAAGAAGCAGTGGGCGGAAGCGGCCGCGCGGATAGGGATCAAGCTGGACCCGGAGTACAGCGCGGGCCCGCTCGGCAAGGACTACCACGGGGTCGCCGTGACGTACGCCGGCGTCGGCGTGCGCCCCATGCTGCACCGCAACCGCGTCGAGCAGCGCAAGACGCTCGTCATCCTCGACGAGATCCACCACGCCGGTGACTCCAAGTCCTGGGGCGAGGCGTGCCTGGAGGCCTTCGAGCCGGCCACCCGTCGGCTCGCGCTCACCGGTACGCCCTTCCGGTCCGACACCAACCCCATCCCCTTCGTGACGTACGAGGAGGACAACGCCGGCATCCGCCGCTCCGCCGCCGACTACACCTACGGCTACGGCAACGCGCTCGCCGACCATGTCGTGCGGCCGGTCATCTTCCTGAGCTACAGCGGCAACATGCGCTGGCGGACCAAGGCCGGCGACGAGATCGCCGCGCGGCTCGGCGAGCCCATGACCAAGGACGCGATCAGCCAGGCCTGGCGTACGGCGCTGGATCCGCGCGGCGAGTGGATGCCGAGCGTGCTGCGCGCCGCCGACCAGCGGCTGACCGAGGTCCGCAAGGCCATCCCGGACGCGGGTGCCCTCGTGATCGCCTCCGACCAGGACTCGGCGCGTGCGTACGCCAAGCTGATCCGGGAGATCACCGGGACCAAGGCGACCCTCGTGCTCTCCGACGACGCGGGCGCGTCCAAGCGGATCGACGACTTCAGCGCCAGCAACGACCGGTGGATGGTCGCCGTCCGCATGGTGTCGGAAGGCGTCGACGTGCCGCGCCTGGCGGTGGGGGTCTACGCCACCACCATCTCCACGCCTCTCTTCTTCGCCCAGGCCGTCGGCCGTTTCGTGCGGTCCCGGCGCCGCGGCGAGACCGCCTCCGTCTTCCTGCCGACCGTCCCCGACCTGCTCACCTTCGCCAACGAGATGGAGGTGGAACGGGACCACGCCCTCGACAAGCCGAAGAAGGAGGGCGAGGAGGACCCGTACGCCGAGTCCGAGAAGGAGATGGAGGAGGCGAACAAGGAGCAGGACGAGGACACCGGCGAGCAGGAGCAGTTCTCCTTCGAGGCGCTGGAGTCCGAGGCCGTCTTCGACCGGGTCCTGTACGACGGCGCCGAGTTCGGCATGCAGGCCCACCCCGGGAGCGAGGAGGAGCAGGACTACCTCGGTATCCCCGGGCTCCTCGAACCCGACCAGGTGCAGCTGCTGCTCCAGAAGCGGCAGGCCCGGCAGATCGCGCACAGCCGCAAGAAGCCGGACTCCGAGGCGGACCTCCTCGAACTGCCCGCCGAGCGGCGGCCCGTCGTCTCGCACAAGGAGATGATGGAGCTCCGCAAGCAGCTCAACACCATGGTCAGCGCGTACGTCCACCAGAGCGGCAAGCCGCACGGGGTCATCCACACCGAGCTGCGGCGGGTGTGCGGGGGACCGCCGAGCGCGGAGGCGACGGCCGGGCAGCTGCGGCAGCGGATCGCCAAGGTGCAGGAGTGGGCCACCCGGATGAAGTGACGCCGGGTGCGGTGAGGTGACATCACCGGGCATGGCGGGGGCGCGCGTCGATCACCGGTGCGCCGTACATATCACGACAAATCGGAGTGCTCCGTACCAGCCACTGCCCGGATTCTGGACGGAGCCTTCCGCTCAGCGAACCGGCATCGCTACAGTCCCGCTACGCACACGCCCCGTGGCAGCGCCGCCGCGGAGCGCAGCCGTGAAGCGACGCGGTCCGGAAACCGCTCCGGGCCGCCGGCCGATCGGCGGCCTCTGAAGCGCGTCACCGACGGGACTCGATGACGCATCCCCGCGACAGGGCCGCCGACCTCACCACTTGGAGGAGTGGGCGTCGTGACCGCGGAGACCTCTCAGACGCTCGACCGAGGACTGCGTGTCCTCAAGCTGCTGGCCGATACGGACCACGGGCTGACCGTCACCGAGCTATCCAACAAACTGGGCGTCAACCGGACCGTGGTGTACCGGTTGCTCGCCACGCTGGAGCAGCATGCCCTCGTACGGCGTGACCTGGGCGGACGTGCCCGGGTCGGGCTCGGCGTGCTGCGCCTTGGCCGTCAGGTGCATCCACTGGTGCGCGAGGCGGCCCTGCCGGCCCTGCGTTCACTGGCCGAGGACATAGGAGCCACCGCCCATCTCACCCTGGTCGACGGGGCGGAGGCGCTCGCCGTCGCCGTGGTCGAGCCGACGTGGACGGACTACCACGTGGCGTACCGGGCCGGATTCCGTCACCCACTGGACCGCGGGGCCGCCGGCCGAGCGATCCTCTCCGCCCGCACCCAGCCGCTCCGGGACCCCGGGTACACCCTGACCCACGGGGAGCTGGAGGCCGGCGCGAGCGGCGCCGCCGCACCGCTGCTCGGCGTCACGGGCGTCGAGGGCAGCGTCGGAGTCGTGATGCTGGCCGACGCGGTGCCGGAGCGCGTGGGGCCACGGGTCGTGGACGCGGCGAAGGAGGTCGCGGAGGCATTGCGCTGACCGTTCACCGGATCCGCGAGCCATGAGGGCGGGGCGGCCCTGGACCGCCCCGCGTTTCCGGCTCCCGCCCGGCTTCGGCCAAGTCGCCGGGAGTCCGCTGAGGCGGACCAAGGGGGTGGGGCAGCTCACCCTGCTCAGCGTGGGCGCCACCCTCGGCACCGGCATCTTCGTCGTGCTGGAGGACGGCCGTCTGCCGGTCCCGCGCACCCCGGGTATCGGCGTCGAGCCGCTCCCCGAGGCGCTGCGGCGCTTCGCCCGGCGCCGGGAGGACCTCTGCGCCGGCTGACCGGGCCCCGGCCGGAAGTGGTCGTCGCGTTAGATTGATCCCGTGCTCTCTCGCCTCACACGCCCCCAGGCCGTAGCCGTCTGTGCCCTGCCCGTCGTGGCCCTGCTCGCCACGGCGGCCTTCGCGCCGCTCCCGTTCTCGCTGGCCCAGCCCGGTATGACGGCCGACGTCCTCGGTGAGAACAAGGGCACCCCGGTGATCACGATCTCGGGCGCGCCGACCCGGGACACCAGCGGACAGCTGCGGATGACGACGATCGAGGCGACGAATCCGGACACCCGGGTCTCGCTCGGCGATGTGCTCGACGCGTGGTTCGACACGGACCGGGCGGTCATGCCGCGCGACTCGGTCTATCCGAGCGGGCAGTCCACCAAGGAGATCGAGCGGCACAACACCGCGCAGATGAAGGAGTCCCAGGACGCGGCGACGCAGGCGGCGCTGAACTACCTGGACCTGAAGGACGACGACATCAAGGTCTCGCTGAAGCTGGCCGACGTCGGCGGCCCCAGCGCGGGCCTGCTGTTCTCCCTGGGCATCGTCGACAAGCTGGACGGCGACGGCAACGGCGGCGACCTCACCGGCGGCCGGACCATCGCCGGGACCGGCACGATCGACGCGGACGGCACGGTGGGCGCGGTCGGGGGCGTGCCCCTGAAGACGCAGGCCGCGAAGCGGGACGGGGCGACGGTGTTCCTGGTCCCCAAGGACGAGTGCGCGGACGCGGAGGCGGAGCTGCCGAAGGGGCTGCGGCTCGTGCCGGTGACCACGCTGAAGGGAGCGGTGAGCGCGCTGGTGGCGCTGGAGACGGGCAAGGGCTCCGTCCCGAGCTGCTAGGGCCTCTGAGGCGGCACTACTTCTCCTTCACGAACCCCTCCTTCTTCATCCAGTCCAGCGCGACCTGGTGCGGATCCTGGCCGTCCACGTCCACCTTGGCGTTCAGCTCCTGCGCGACCGTGTTGTCCAGTTTCCTCGTGACCGGGTCGAGGACCTCCGCGATCGCCGGCCACTTCTCCAGCGCCTTGGAGTTGATCACGGGGGCCGCGTTGTAGTTGGGGAAGAACTTCTTGTCGTCGGCCATCACCACGAGGTTCATGGACCTGATGCGGCCGTCGGTGGTGAACACCTCGCCGTAGGTGCAACTGCCCTTCTTCACCTGCGTGTAGATGATCCCGGTGTCCATCTGGGTGATGTTGCCCGCCGGGACGCTCATCCCGTACGCCTTCTCCATGCCCGGCAGTCCGTCCGCGCGGTTGGCGAACTCGCTCTCCACACACAGCGTCACGGCCCCGGGGTCCGACTTCGACAGCGCGGCCACGTCCGACAGGGTCTTCGTGCCGTACTTCTTGGAGTCGGCCTGGTTCATCGCGAGCGCGTACGTGTTGTTGAGGGCCGCCGGCGGCAGCCACGTCAGCCCGTTCCCCAGGTCGGCCCTGCGCACCGCCTCCCACTGCTCCAGCGGGTCCGTGATCGGCTCGCTGTTGCCCAGATACGTGATCCAGGCGGTGCCCGTGTACTCGTACATCCCGTCCGCGTCACCGGACTTGACCGCCTCCCGCGCCCCGATCGAGCCCTGGATGCCCGTGCGGTCCAGGACGTCGGCCCCGGCCGCCTGGAAGGCGATCCCCATGATCGCGCCGAGGATCAGCTGCTCGGTGAACTCCTTGGAGGTCACGGTGAGGCTCGCGCCCTCCAGCGGCTCGCCCTGTCCGATCGAGCCCGGCGTCACGTCGTCGACCATCGGGGAACCGCTCGTCAGACCGCAGGCCGAGGCCAGGACCAGCACACCCGCCGTCGCCAGCACGCCCGCGCGCCTCATGTCCCCACCTCCAACCCCCGTGGCCTGAGCAGCAGTTCGGCGAGCGAGGCCAGCCAGTCCACCAGCAGGGCGAGGGCGACAGTGAGGATCGAGCCCAGCATCAGCACCGGCATGCGCTGGTTGGTGATGCCGGTCGTGATCAGGACGCCCAGACCCCCGCCGCCGCCGAAGGTCGCCAGCGTCGCCGTCCCGACGTTCAGCACCAGCGCCGTGCGCACACCCGCCAGGATCAGCGGGACCGCCAACGGCAGTTCGACGCGGGCGAGCACCCCCAGCGGGGACATGCCGATGCCCCGGGCCGCCTCAAGGAGCGTCGGGTCGTTGGCCTTCAGGCCCGCGACGGTGTTCGACAGCACGGGCAGCACGGCGTAGATGATGATGCCGATCAGCGCCGCCTTCGTGCCCGTGCCCAGCCAGATCACCAGCAGGGCCAGCAGACCGATCGCCGGTGTCGCCTGCCCCATGTTGGCGATCGCCATCACCACCGGGGTCGCCGGGCGGAACATCCGGCGGGTCAGCAGGATGCCCAGCGGGATCGCGATGATCAGCACGAAGAACGTCGAGATCACCGTCAGCTGCACATGCTGCCAAAGGGCCTTGGAGACCTGCCCGTTCGACAGCGCGTTCTCGGAGATCGGATCCAGGTGCGCCTGCTGGAACCACAGCCAGGTCGCCAGCAGCAACGCCACCAGCACGGCGGGCAGAAAGGTCAGCTTCTGCCAGGTGACCCGCCGCCGGGCGGTGGCCGGCGGGGGCGGCGCCTCCTGTTCCGTCGGGGCGTCCTCCTCCAGCTCGGGGATGCTCACGCCTTCTTCTCCCCTCCGTCGCCCTCCTGCTCGGCGTGCGTCTGGTGGGCGCGCGCCTCCTCCAGCTCGTGCTGGTGCTCCATGGCGTCCAGACGGTCGGCCTCCAGCAGCTCGTGCACGGAGTTCATGAGCGTCTCCATGTCGACGACGCCGTCGTACTCGCCGCGCCGCCCGGTGACCGCGACCCGCCCCGCGTTGTCCGTCAACACCGCTTCCAGGGCGTCCCGCAGGGTCGCGTCCCGGGTCACCGTGTCGCTGACGAGCGTGCCCGCCCGCGCCAGCGAGCCCTTCGCCCGCATCAGGTCGCCGCGCCGCAGCCACTTGTAGGGCCGTCGGCGCTTGTCGAGCAGCAGGATCTCGTTCGTACCGCTGTCCCGAAGTCTGTTGAAGATCTCCTGGAGCGGATCGTCGACGGTCACCGTCGGGTAGTCGGTGATCTCCACATCCCGTACGCGGGTCAGATTCAGCCTCTTCAGCGCGGCCCCCGCCCCGACGAACCCGGACACGAAGTCGTCCGCCGGGTTGGTGAGGATCGCCTCCGGGGTGTCGAACTGCGCGATGTGCGAGCGTTCGCGCAGCACGGCGATCCGGTCGCCGAGCTTGATCGCCTCGTCGAAGTCGTGCGTGACGAAGACGATCGTCTTGTGCAGCTCGTGCTGGAGCCTGATCAGCTCGTCCTGGAGATGGTCACGGGTGATCGGGTCGACCGCGCCGAACGGCTCGTCCATCAGCAGCACGGGCGGGTCCGCCGCCAACGCCCGCGCGACGCCCACGCGTTGCTGCTGACCGCCGGAGAGCTGCCGGGGATAGCGGCCGTGGAACTCGCCGGGGTCGAGGCCCACCAGGTCGAGGAGCTCCTCGACACGGTCCTTGATGCGGCTCTTGCCCCAGCCGACCATCTTCGGCACCAGCGCGATGTTCTGCGCGACCGTCATGTGCGGGAACAGCCCCGCCGACTGGATCGCGTAACCCACCTTGCGGCGCAGCTTCACCGGGTCGATGTCGGTGACGTCCTCGCCGCCGATGCGGATCCGGCCGCCGGTCGGCTCGATCAGCCGGTTGATCATCTTGAGCGTGGTCGACTTTCCGCAGCCGGAGGGGCCGACGAAGATGACGATCTCGCCCGCCTTGATCTCCATGTTGACGTCGTCGACGGAGGGATGGGGATTGCCGGGATACCTCTTGGTCAGGTTCTCCAGCTCGATGGAGGCACCGGAGGCTTCAGACACGGATCCCCCTGGGAATGGTCAGCCGTCCGATCAGGACGTACGCGGCGTCGAACAGCAGGGCCAGGACGATGATCCCGAGCGTGCCCGCGAGCACCTGGTTGAGGGCGTTCTTGCTGCCCAGGGAGGCGATGCCGCGGAAGATCTCGTTGCCGAGACCGGGCCCGGAGGCGTAGGCGGCGATGGCGGCGATGCCCATCAGCATCTGCGTGGAGACCCGGATACCGGTCAGGATCGGCGGCCAGGCCAGCGGCAGCTCGACCCGCACGAGCCGCATCGGCCGGGACATCCCGATGCCCGTCGCCGCGTCCACCAGCGACGGGTCGACGCCGCGCAGGCCCACGATCGCGTTGCGCACGATCGGCAGCAGGCCGTACAGGGTCAGCGCGATCACCGTGGGCGGCACACCCAGGCCGACGATCGGGATGAGCAGACCGATCATGGCGAGCGAGGGGATGGTCAGGATGGTCGAGGTGGCCGTCGTGGCGAGGTTGCCCGCCCATTCGCTGCGATAGGTGACCACCCCGATCAGCACCCCGATCAGCGTCGCCACGACCATGCACTGGAAGACGGCGCTCGCGTGCTGGTAGGCGTCCGAGAGCAGCTGCTGATGGCGGCTGTGCAGGTACTCCCAGAAGTTCACACGCGGTCACCCCACGACGGCCAGGCCCGGTCGGCTAAGTCCTCTCCTCGTCCCCGGCCGCCTGCTCCACCAGCGGGATGATCCGCAGCGGAACGGGGTTCTCCATGACGATCGCCGTGGCGGCCCGGACAATGCCATCAAAACCGACGACCCGGTCGATCACCCGCTGGAGATCGGCGTTGGAGCGGGCCACGAGCCGGCACAGCATGTCCCCGCTGCCGGTGGTGGTGTGCAGCTCCAGGACCTCCGGCACGGTCGCCAAGTGGGCCCGTACGTCCGCCCCTTGCCCCTGCCGGATCTCCAGCGTGGCGAACGCGGTCACCGGATAGCCGAGCGCGGCCGGATCCACCTGCGGCCCGAATCCCCGGATGACGCCATTCGACTGAAGCCGGTCAAGACGTGCCTGCACGGTCCCGCGCGCCACCCCCAGCCGCCGGGACATCTCCAGCACCCCGATCCGCGGCTCCCGCGCCAGCAGCACGATGATCCGCCCGTCCAGTCCGTCGATCCCCACGAGAGCCGCCCTTCCCGGTGGTCATCCTGTACAGAGAGCCCGCCGAAACGGACCCGACACTGGTCATATTGCACACCAGAAACGCGAACTATTGCGCACCTTGCGTCGGCGGAGAAGGCTGCCGGTATGACGCAGACCACTCACCACACTCCCGACACCGCCCGGCAGGCCGACCCCTTCCCGGTCAAGGGAATGGACGCGGTCGTCTTCGCCGTGGGCAACGCCAAGCAGGCCGCGCACTACTACTCCACCGCCTTCGGCATGAAGCTGGTCGCCTACTCCGGACCGGAGAACGGCAGCCGCGAGACCGCGAGCTACGTCCTGGAGAACGGCTCCGCCCGCTTCGTCCTCACCTCGGTCATCAAGCCCGCCACCACCTGGGGCCACTTCCTCGCCCAGCACGTGGCCGAGCACGGCGACGGCGTGATCGACCTCGCCATCGAGGTCCCGGACGCCCGCGCCGCCTACGCCTACGCCCTGGAGCACGGCGCCCGCTCGGTCGCCGAGCCGTACGAGCTCAAGGACGAGCACGGCACCGTCGTCCTCGCCGCCATCGCCACGTACGGCGAGACCCGCCACACCCTCGTCGACCGCTCCGGCTACGACGGCCCCTACCTCCCCGGCTTCTCGGCGGTGTCCCCCCTCGTCGAGCCCCCCGCCCACCGCACCTTCCAGGCCATCGACCACTGCGTCGGCAATGTCGAGCTCGGCCGGATGAACGAGTGGGTCGGCTTCTACAACAAGGTCATGGGCTTCACGAACATGAAGGAGTTCGTGGGCGACGACATCGCCACCGAGTACAGCGCGCTGATGTCGAAGGTCGTCGCGGACGGCACGCTCAAGGTCAAGTTCCCGATCAACGAGCCCGCCATCGCCAAGAAGAAGTCCCAGATCGACGAGTACCTGGAGTTCTACGGCGGCGCGGGCGTCCAGCACATCGCGCTCAACACCAATGACATCGTCGAGACCGTACGGACCATGCGGGCGGCCGGAGTCCAGTTCCTGGACACCCCGGACTCCTACTACGACACCCTCGGCGAGTGGGTCGGCGACACCCGCGTGCCCGTCGAGACCCTGCGCGAGCTGAAGATCCTCGCCGACCGCGACGAGGACGGCTATCTGCTGCAGATCTTCACCAAGCCGGTCCAGGACAAGCCGACCGTGTTCTTCGAACTCATCGAGCGGCACGGCTCGATGGGCTTCGGCAAGGGCAACTTCAAGGCCCTCTTCGAGGCGATCGAGCGGGAGCAGGCGCGGCGCGGAAACCTGTGAAGGTCAGGTAAATCCACAAGCGCTTTCGCAGAACCTTGAAACCGGTGAACGCGAGTTGACACTCTCTGGTCCTGTGGACGTCATCCGGGCGTCCACAGGACTCAGGGGACACCGACCGTGACCGACCGCATCGACCTCGACATACCGGCGACCCGCTGGCTGAAGGAGAAGGCCCTCAAGGAGGGCACGGTCCTGCAGTCCTTCGCCTTCGACGAGGTGCATGAGCACCTGTACGTCCTCCAGGTGCGGCGCGGCGGCATCGGCGCCGGCAACCTGTGCCTCAACAAGCTCGACTACGACGGCGAACTGCTCGGCAGCATGAACCTCCAGGGCTTCGGGCACGGCGTCAGCATGGGCGTGCAGAACGCCGCCGACGGCAAGGTCTGGATCTGGACCGAGGCCGACTCCAAGGGCGGCTACGGCCAGGGCGTCACCCGCCTCCAGTTCAAGAACGGCGCCACCCGCACCGGCGAGGACGTCAAGATACGCAAGCCGATACCGGGGTCCACCAACAACCAGCCCGCGGTCTGCATGGCCTCGCAGCGCATCGCCGTCCGCTACCGCCTCAAGGGCAGGCCGCGCTACCGGATCTGGGACCTCGACGCCTTCGTCGCCCGCGACTACGACCACCCCGTCGCCGACATCGCCCAGCCCGCCGCGCACCCCGACAAGAAGATCCCCTTCCAGGGCTACACCCTGCACCGCGACCACATCTACCAGCTCGCCGGCACGGCCTACGACGCCGAGACCAACCCGCCCGCCGAGCACGGCAACGCCTACCTCTCCTGCGTCGACATCACCACCGGCGAACTCGTCCAGCAGCAGCGCACCGAGGCCGGCCGCTCCCTCGCCTACCGCGAGCCGGAAGGCCTCGCCGTCCGCGGCAAGGGCGGCACGCGGCTGTATCTGGGCCTGGCCTCCGGGGCGGCCGGCAAGCGCAGGTTCTCCCTCTACGCCAAGCCGAAGCAGTAGGGCGAACGTACGCTGGCCGCATGGCCAGGATCAACGACGTCGGCGGCACCCAGGGGTTCGGCGCCATCGACACCACCGACGACACCGAGCCCTTCCACGCGGACTGGGAGGCCCGGGTCGTCGGCCTCTTCAACACCCTGCGCGGACAGGGGATCTTCAACACCAACGAGTTCCGCGACGCGATCGAGTCGATGCCGCCCGCCGAGTACCTGGCGGCGTCGTACTACGAGCGCTGGTTCACCGCGATCTGCGCGCTGCTGGAACGCAAGGGCGTGCTCGGGCCGGGTGAGCTGGATGACTGATCGCTTCCCGCCCGGCACCCGGGTGCGCACCTTCCGCCACGACCCGCCGCACCACACCCGGCTGCCCCGGTACGCGCGCGGCAAGCGGGGCGTGATCGTGGAGCCGGAGGGCCCGGACGAACTGCCCGACATCAGCGCACAGGGGCGCGGGGACGCGCCGGTCGAGCAGATCTACGCGGTCCGCTTCGAGGCCCGCGACCTGTGGGGCGAGGGCGACCATCACGTCGTACTGGATCTGTGGGAAAGCTACTTGGAAGAGGACCGAGCCGATGAGCGGTGACCACCACACCGACGCGACGATCGCCCGCCGGGTCCGCCGCCTGGAGACCCTGCTGGAGGAGAAGGGCGTGATCACCGGCGAGAAGGTGGACGAGGCGATCGACGCCTTCCTCGCCGCCTCGTCACCGGCGAACGGGGCGAAGGTCGTCGCCCGCGCCTGGACCGACGAGGCGTACCGGGCCCGGCTGCTGGCCGACGGGACCGCCGCCGTACAGGAGTTGGGCTACATGGACGGCTCCTACCAGCGCCTGCGCGTCGTCGAGAACACCGCGACGACCCACAACGTCATCGTCTGCACCCTCTGCTCCTGCTACCCGCTGCGCCTTCTCGGCCCGTCCCCGAGCTGGTACAAGTCCGAGGCCTACCGCTCCCGCGTGGTGCGGGAACCCCGGGGCGTACTGCGGGAGTTCGGGCTGGAGCTGCCCGACACCGTGGACATCACGGTGTGGGACTCCAGCGCCGAGTCCCGCTACATGGTGCTGCCCCGCAGACCGGAGGCGACCGAGGAGCTCGGGGAGGACCAACTGGCGGCACTGGTCACGCGCAACGCGCTGATCGGCACCGCCGCGCTCTAGGACTCCTCCTCCGGCTCCGACTCCTCCTCCGGCTCCGACTCCGATTCCTCCTCCGCCTTCGCGTCCATCGCCGGCACCTCCTCCGCCGGCGGCTCACCCAGCGCCGTCAGCGCCTCCCGAGCCGTCCGCGCCCCCAGCGGCGAGAAGTACGGGTTGATCCGCAGCGCCTCCTGGAGGTGCCGGCGGGCCGGCCCGTCCTTCTCCAACTCCCGCTCGATCATGCCCCGGTGATACGCGTACAGCGCACTGCGCACCCCGCCCCCGCGCACCTTGTCCGTCGCCCGCACCGCGTACCGCAGCGCCTCCTCGTGCTGACCGGCCCGGTGCAGCGCCCACCCCAGCGCGTCGGCCACCGCGATCCCGGGCTGACGCCGCCACTCGGCCCGCAGCCGTCGTACGGCCGCCTGCGGATCCCCGTGGTCCGCCTCGAACACCCCGAGCACCAGCTCCTCGTCGGCCCCGCCCGCCGCGGCACCGCGCACCCGCTCCCGCAACAGGTCGTACTGCACCTGGGCCGCCTGCCGCAGCCCCAAAGACTCGTACAACTCACCCAGTTCCAGGGCGTACTGCGGGTCCGGCCGCTTGGCCAGCGCCACCCGGTACGCGCTCAGCGCCTCCGAGGTCCGCCCCAGCGCCGCCAGCACCCGCCCCTGCCCGGCCTGCGCGGCCCGCTGGTCGGGGTCGATCCGCACCGCCTCCTGGAAGTGCCGCAGCGCCGGCTCACGGTCGCCGCGCTCCCAGGCCAGCTGCCCCACCCGCTCCAGATACGCGGCCCGTTCGGCCGGCGCCCGAGCGCCCGCCGCCGCGTCGGAGAGCTGCGCCATCGCGTCCTCGCGCCAGCCCCGGTCCCGGTAGACCGCCCCGGCCCGCGCCATCACGGCCGGCCCGCCGCGCAGCCCCTGCAACCGCTCGAGCGTCCGCTCGGTCGCCTTCCAGTCGCCGAGGCCGGTGTAGGCGTCGATCAGCGGCGGATACGTCGTCCAGCGCTTGGGATCCAGCTTCAGCGCGGCCTCGCCCCACTTCTTCGCCGCCCGGAAGTCCCGCCGCGCGTTCGCCAGCACGGCGAGCCCGGCGAGCGCCTCGGCGTTCCCCCTGGCCCGCACCCTCAGCGACGTACGCAACGCGTGGTCGGCCTTCGGGTAGTACGCCGGCTCCGCCGTCCGCCGCCCCTGCTCCACATACGCCACCCCGAGCACCGCCCACGACCCGGCGTCCCGCGGATGCCTCCGCAGATGCGTCTCCCGCTCACCGATCAGCGCCGCCAGATCCGGCAGCGCGGCCGCCACCCCCGTCGTCACCGCCGCCCGGGCCTGCGCCCCCGGGGCCGGCGCGGGCGCCCGCGTCTTCGGCGGCTCCCAGGGCAGCAGCATCAGCGTCCCGCCGAGCACCAGACACCCGGCGACCGCCGCGATCAGCGCCCGCCGTGCGATGCGCGAACGCCGGGGGGCCGCCTCCTCATGGTTCTCCATGGCGATCACTGTGCGTCAATACGACGACCACACCCGGGCAGGCGACGGTTGCCGCAGACGGGGTTCACACCGATGGACCCAGGTGCGAACCTGTGATCATGAGCCGTATCGAAGCGCCTCGCGACGAACAGACAGGGAACCTGGTCGACCGTCTCCTGAGCGGTCTGCCCGCCGAGGCCGTCCTGACCGACCCCGACGTCACGGCCTCCTACGCCAACGACATGGCCAGCTTCTGCCCGGCCGGCGCCCCCGCCGTCGTCGTCCTGCCGCGCACCGTCGAGCAGGTCCAGCACGTCATGCGCACCGCCACCGAACTGCGCGTCCCCGTCGTCCCGCAGGGCGCCCGCACGGGCCTGTCCGGCGGCGCCAACGCCACCGACGGCTGCGTCGTGCTGTCCCTGACGAAGATGGACCGCATCCTCGAGATCAACCCCGTCGACCGCATCGCGGTGGTCGAACCCGGCGTCATCAACGCCACCCTCTCCCGCGCGGTCAACGAACACGGCCTCTACTACCCGCCGGACCCCTCCAGCTGGGAGATGTGCACCATCGGCGGCAACATCGGCACCGCCTCGGGCGGGCTGTGCTGTGTGAAGTACGGGGTGACGGCGGAGTACGTCCTCGGACTCGACGTCGTCCTCGCCGACGGCCGCCTGATGTCCACCGGCAGGCGGACCGCGAAGGGCGTCGCCGGATACGACCTGACCCGGCTGTTCGTCGGCTCGGAAGGCTCCCTCGGCATCGTCGTCCGGGCGATCCTCGCCCTGCGCCCGCAGCCGCCCGAGCAGCTGGTGCTGGCCGCCGAGTTCGCCTCCGGCGCGGCCGCCTGCGACGCGGTGTGCCGGATCATGGAGGGCGGACATGTGCCGTCCCTCCTCGAACTGATGGACCGTACGACGGTCAAGGCCGTCAACGACCTCGCCCACATGGGACTCCCGGAGACCACCGAGGCCCTGCTGCTCGCCGCCTTCGACACCGCCGACCCGGCCGCCGACCTCGCCGCCCTCGGCGCGCTGTGCGAGGCGGCCGGTGCGACGCAGGTGGTTCCGGCCGACGACGTGGCCGAGTCGGAGCTGTTGTTGCAGGCCCGGCGGCTCTCGCTCACCGCACTGGAGGCCGTCAAGGGCACCACGATGATCGACGACGTGTGCGTGCCCCGCTCCCGGCTCGGCGAGATGCTCGAAGGCACCGAGCGGATCGCCGAGAAGTACCAGCTCACCATCGGCGTCGTCGCCCACGCGGGCGACGGCAACACCCACCCCACCGTCTGCTTCGACGCGGCCGACCCCGAGGAGTCCCGGCGCGCCCGTGAGTCCTTCGACGAGATCATGGCCCTCGGCCTGGAGCTCGGCGGCACGATCACCGGCGAGCACGGCGTGGGCGTACTGAAGAAGGAGTGGCTGGCGCGCGAGATCGGCCCGGTGGGGGTGGAGATGCAGCGGCAGATCAAGCAGGTCTTCGACCCGCTGGGGATCCTCAACCCGGGCAAGCTCTTCTGACGTCCGCGGGCGGTCACTCCCCGTCCTTGGACTCGTCGCTCGGCCACGGGTCGCGCAGCCACAGGTCGTCGGCGGGCGTCGGGGCGAGCAGCTCCGCCAGGGCGTCGTCGATACCGAGCTGCTCGCCCTCAGACCCCGGGGGCACCACCCGCAGCGTCCGCTCCAGCCAGGCCGACACCTGGGCCGCGGGTGCCTCCAGGAGGGCGTCCCCGTCGGGTGAACTCAGCGCCATCAGCACGACGCTGCGGCCGTCCACCTTCGTCGGCCACACCCGCACGTCCCCGTGCCCGCACGGCCGGAAGACCCCCTCCACCAGCAGCTCGCGGGCGAACGTCCAGTGCACCGGGTGGTCGGAGCCGATGTGGAAGGCGACGTGGACGGCGTACGGGTCGTCGGAGCGGTAGCTGAGCCGGGCCGGGACCGGGATGCTGCGCTCGGGCGACAGGATGAGCTTGAGCTCCAGCTCGCGCTCTACGACGGTGTGCATGGCGTGTGTTCCCCTCTCGTGTCTGTCTCGTACGAGTGGAGAGAGGCGGTGCGGCCGGAACCATTACGCGGGTTCGGGAAACTTTTTTCCCGGGGGTTCACGACGTTGCCCAAAAGGGGTGGGTCCGGTGGGACTGGCGGTGGCGGTTGCGCCTGTCTGACTGTGTCTTCCCGGGGGATAACCCCCGGACCCCCAGCAGAAAGGACAAGCGGCCATGCCCGGATAGAGGGCCGTAAGGCCAGAGCCCCCCAGTGTCGGCTCCGCGTCTGATAGATGTGGATCCCCACAAACGACCCCCGAGCAGATACCGGACGACGGACATGAGCGCCCCAACCCCGGCCCCCGGTGACGACAGGCCCCGCGAAGGGTATTACCCGGACCCGTCCATTCCTGGATATGTCCGGTACTGGAACGGTGCCGCCTGGGTGCCGGGCACCAGCCGGCCGGCCCCGTCGGACGGCGCGGCTCCGGCCCCCGCGGCGGTGGAGGAGACGGGCCCGCACTTCTTCGACGAGGACCCGCAGCCGGCGCCCTCCCCGTCCGACGCCCAGCACGGCAGCCGTCCCGAACCCGCGTCCGCCTGGGGCGCCGACCGCTCCCATCAGTCCGGTTTCGGCGGCGACCAGGACCGCCGGGTCTCCTGGGGCGCGGCGGCGGGCACCGACCCCCGCGTCCCCTCGGACACGACGAGCGGCGACGGCACGACCACGATCCCGCCCGCGGAGCCCGACCCGGCCCCCTCGGGCAACACGTTCGTGTTCCGCAGGCCCACGGCCGGAACAGCACCGGCCTCCGGCCCGGGCACGCCGCGGCAGGGCGCACCGGCGGACGGCGGCCCGACGGGCATGGGCGGCGCCAACTCCGCCCAGGACACGGGCCGCCCCGCCTCGGGCGGCCCGGGTACGGCGGGTTCCAGCGGCGCTTCCGCCTCCGGTGCCGGGGCCTCGGGCGGCCCGGCCTTCGCCGGGCCCGGCGCGGGTGCCCCGGGTGCGGCAGGCTCCCACGGCCTTTCCGGCGGCAGCGCCTCCGGCGGCCCGGCCTTCGGTGGCCCCGCCTCAGGCGGCCCCGGTGCGGCCGGTTCCCACGGTCCCTCCGGTGCCGTAACTCCCGGCGTACCCGCCCCCGGTGGCCCCGTGGCCGACGAGGGCACCATGACCTTCCGGGCGCTCTCCCCGCGCACGGCCCAGCAGGGTGGGGCGCAGGGCGGGGGCACGGGCGGCGCACGGTCCGAGGGTGCGGCGGCGGCCGGCTTCGGTGCCCAGCCCGCGGCCGGCCCCGGCTTCGGCGCGGGCAAGGCCGCCGCCGAGCGTGCCGGTGTCCAGGGCGTCGTAGGGCAGGCCGCTCCCTCCGGCCCGCAGGCGACTCCGCAGACCCCGGCCGCGTCCGTCCCCCAGCAGCCCACCCCCATGGCCAGCGGCGCCGGCGGCGGCCAGTCCTCCTGGGCCCAGCAGGTGCACCGCCTCGCGAGCACCCCCGGCGAGGACCAGCCCGTCACGCCCTGGAAGCCGCCCGTGGAGGACATCTTCCAGGCCGCCGCCCGGCGGCAGGCCTCCGCGCGCCCCGCGGGCCTCGGCAAGCGGCTGACCGCCCGGCTGCTGGACACCGTCGTCCTCGTCGGCGTCACCGCCGCGGCCGCCGTCCCGCTCGGCACCAGGGCCCTGGACCACGTCAACGAGAAGATCGACGCGGCCAAGCTCTCCGGCGAGACCGTCACCGTCTGGCTCCTGGACGGCACGACCTCCGCCTACCTCGGCATCGTCCTCGCCGTCCTCCTTGTCTTCGGCGTCCTCTACGAGGCGCTGCCCACCGCCAAGTGGGGCCGCACCCTGGGCAAGAAGCTGCTCGGCCTCGAAGTGCGGGACATCGAGGGCGGCGAGCCCCCGACCTTCGGCGCGGCCCTGCGCCGCTGGCTCGTCTACAGCGTCCCCGGACTGCTCGCGATCGGTGTCGTGGGTGTCGTATGGGGCCTGTTCGACAAGCCGTGGCGCCAGTGCTGGCACGACAAGGCCGCACATACGTTCGTAGCGGGATAGCCGGATACGGCACCCGGGCCACCGGATTCCGTACCCCGGACGGCCGCTCGCCGGATGCGGAGCCGTGGGGATCGCGGTCGACTCGGGCCATGAGCAGCGAACCGCCCCCCGGCTCCGGCCAGCAGCCGCCGGAAGACGACCCGTTCAGGAAGCAGCCCCCGCCGTCGGGCGGCGAGGGTTCCCCGTACGGCAGTCAGCCCCCGCCGTCAGGGGACCCGGGCTCGCCGTACGGCAGTCAGCCCCCGCCGTACGGAGGCGGCAGCCCCTATGGCGGTGGGCCCTACGGCGGTGGTGATCCGTACGGCGGCGGCTCGTACCCGAACGACCCGCTCGCCGGCATGCCCCCGCTCGCCGCGAGCGGCAAGCGCACGCTCGCCCGGATCATCGACATGATCCTCGTCGCGATCGTCGTCTGGCTGCTCACCTGGGGCTTCGGCGTCAACGAGTACGACGTGGACCCGGACAAGGTCGAGTACGGCAAGTCCTTCACCCAGTCGCTCATCACGGCCGTGCTCTACATCGCCTACGACACCGTCATGACCAGCCGCTCCGGCCAGACGCTCGGCAAGAAGTGGCTCGGGATGCGGGTGGCGAACCTCGAGAACGGCTCCACGCCCTCCGTGCAGACCTCGCTGACGCGTGCGGCGGTGCTGTGGATCCCGTTCGCGTTCTGCTGCGCCTGTCTCTGGACCGCGATCTGCGGCGGCTGGAGCTACTTCGACAAGCCCTACAAGCAGGGCCTGCACGACAAGGCGGCGAAGACGGTGGTGGTCAGCGTCAACTGACCACCGGGCACCGTCAGTTCATCAGGAGGCGGCGCGCTCGTGCACCGGCTCGGTCGCCAGTACGGTGACCGACGCCGGTACGGGCGTCTGTGCCGTCTCCGCCCGCTCGGTGGGCTTGCGCACCGCGACCACGCGGGCCTTGGGCATGGGGACCGTCATGGCGACGAGCAGCCCGAGGGCGAGCGCCGCGACGGCGATGACCGCGATCCCCACACCCGAACTCGTCTGTGACAGCAGCAGCATGGCGAGCGTCGAGAAGATCACGGTGAACGAACCGTAGGCGAGCTGTGCGGCAGTCGGACGAGGCATGGCAATCGTGTCCTCGGAAGTGGGGGTCCACGGGGGGTGTCGGCCTGGCTTTCCGCCGTTTTGGGGCGTTCCGCCGAATGACTCTAATCGCGTGCATGCCCGAGCGGAACGAACGGTAAGCGTGACCTAACCAACAGTACCGGTGCATGGGGGGCGCACGGAGTCATGGCGTCCACGAAGTGGACATGCGCGAGCGCCGGTCGAGGGCGGCTCAGGACCTTCTCGAGATGTTCGTAAAGCGGACGCCGGATCCGCATAGTGCAGTTGTCCTGTTCAAGTCAAGGTCTGTCTTTTCTTCTGAACCTCTAGTCAAATGCCGTCACTTGACTAGGGGAGGAAGACTCAAGTGCCCAGCAGACCCTGGACGTTCAGAGCGGCCGCGACCACCGTCGCATTGGCCGCCGCGACGGCGACCATCTCCACCTTCGCCGTCGCGCAGGCCGACACCACCGCGGCTCCGGCCGCGGCGAACCGCACCGATCCGCAGCCGGCGAAGACCACGCGGGAGCACGACTTCGACGGCCCGCTCTCCAAGACCCGGGAGGCGCAGCGCGAAGAGGCGCTGAAGCAGGTCATATCCGGCGCCGCCACGGTCAAGAACCGTGACGGCTCCAAGGTCGTCGAGCTCAAGAGCCGCAAGGGCGACAGCAAGTACGTCGAGCTGGGCCGCGAGCAGACCGACAAGATCTTCACGATCCTCGTCGAGTTCGGCGACCAAGCCGACCCCCGCTACGGCGGCACCCCTGGCCCCGCGCACAATGAGATAGCCGAGCCGGACCGCACCCAGGACAACAGCACGGCCTGGCAGGCGGATTACAACAAGGCGCACTTCGAGGACCTCTACTTCGGCGACGGCACCGCGTCGATGAAGACCTACTACGAGAAGCAGTCCTCGGGCCGCTACTCCATCGAGGGCGAGGTCACCGACTGGGTCAAGGTCCCCTACAACGAGGCCCGTTACGGCTCCAACTCCTGCGACACCTGCGCCTGGAACGCGGTCCAGGACGGGGTCACGGCATGGGTCGCCCAGCAGAAGGCGGCGGGGCGCACCGAGGCCGAGATCAAGGCGGACATCGCCGAGTTCGACCAGTGGGACCGCTACGACTTCGACGGCGACGGCGACTTCAACGAGTCCGACGGCTACATCGACCACTTCCAGATCGTGCACGCCGGTGAGGACGAGTCCGCGGGCGGCGGCGCCCAGGGCGAGGACGCCATCTGGGCGCACCGCTGGTACGCCTTCGGCACCGACCAGGGTGCGACCGGCCCCGAGGGCAACCTGCTCGGCGGCACCCAGATCGGCGACACCGGCATCTGGGTCGGCGACTACACCATCCAGCCGGAGAACGGCGGACTCGGCGTCTTCGCCCACGAGTACGGCCACGACCTCGGTCTGCCGGACCACTACGACACCTCCGGCGGCGAGAACTCCACCGGCTTCTGGACGTTGATGTCCTCCGGCTCCTGGCTCGGCACCGGCAAGGACACCATCGGCGACCTGCCCGGCGACATGACCGCTTGGGACAAGCTCCAACTGGGCTGGCTGGACTACGACGTGGCGAAGGCCGCGACCAAGTCGAAGCACAAGCTGGGTGTCGCCGAGTACAACACCAAGAACAAGCAGGCCCTCGTCGTCGAACTGCCCGAGAAGGCGGTCACCACCGAGATCGTGACCCCCGCCCAGGGCGCCACCCAGTGGTGGAGCGGCAGCGGCAACAACCTCAAAAACACGCTGACCCGTTCCGTCGACCTCACCGGCAAGTCCGCGGCGACGCTGAGCCTCGACGGCTGGTGGGCCACCGAGGCCGCCTACGACTACGTCTACACCGAGGTCTCCACCGACGGCGGCACCACCTGGACGCCGATCGACGGCACCGCGGACGGCGCGGCCCTCCCGCGCGACGCCAGCGGCCAGCCGACGCTCACCGGTTTCTCGGAGACGTACAAGAAGCTGTCGTTCCCGCTCGACGCCTACGCGGGCCAGAAGATCGACCTGCGCTTCCGCTACTCCACCGACGGCGGTGTGGCCGAGAAGGGCTTCACGGCCGACCGGATCACCGTGACGGCCGACGGCGCCGCCCTGTTCGCCGACGACGCCGAGACCGCGGACGCGGCCTGGACGGCGAGCGGCTTCACCCGGGTCGGCGCGTCCATCACGGACGACTACGCGCAGTACTACATCGCCGAGAACCGCCAGTACGTGTCGTACGACAAGACGTTGAAGGTCGGCCCGTACAACTTCGGCTTCACCACGACCCGTCCGAGCTGGGTGGAGCACTTCCCGTACCAGAACGGCCTGTTGATCTGGAAGTGGGACACCTCCCAGGCGGACAACAACACCAGCCAGCACGCGGGCACCGGCCTGGTCCTGCCGGTCGACTCGCACCCGACCGCGCTGAAGTGGTCCGACGGCACGGCGATGCGCAGCCGCATCCAGTCCTACGACTCGCCCTTCAGCCTGTACCGCACGGACGGCATCACGCTGCACAAGGCGGACGTCGCGACGAGGATCCCGTCGTCGAAGGGTGTGCCGGTCTTCAACGACCACACCAGCACGTACTACGACGAGACGACCCCGTTCGCGGGCGTCAGGCTCACTGACACCAACACCAAGATCAGGATCGTCCAGGAGGCCCTGAACGGCTCGACGATCTCGCTCGAAGTGGGCCCCGCGGTGAAGTAGTCGCCATTTCCGCAGGTCAGAAGCGAATCGGCGGTGACCCCTGGCGGGTCGCCGCCGATCGTGTTTAGGTGCGTCCTGATGACTTTCTTATTGACACCGGTGCACACGGGGGTGTGACTGCATGGCCGCAGGAGGTTTCTGCAAGCTGCCGACCGGCAGCGTGGTGGTGGCGCTGAACCTGCCCAGCCCCACCACCGACGGCACGGGCTGCGTCCGTGTCCTCGTCCACGCCCGCAACCGCGCCCGAGCCCTGACCAGGCTGCGCAACCTGGGCCTGCGAGCGGTCTACCTCCGCGGCAACGCCGCCCCGCCGACCCCGGACGAGGTGACGGCGGTCCTGCACCACCCGGACGGCCTGATATGGCGCACGGCGCCTGACAACGCTGTCGTGCCGGGCCCGGAACTGGCCCAGGAGCTGTGGCATCCGATCAGGGCCCTGATCAGGAGGCCGGCGGCACCGGCGTAAGGCTCCCGGGCTCCGTAAGGGGTTCCCGCTAGGCGACGACCGGCTTCCCGGAGAGCTCCACCCCGGCCTGCCGCAGCTCCTCCAGCGCCCGGTCGGTCGTCTCGGCGGCCACCCCCGCGGTCAGGTCGAGGAGCACCTGCGTACGGAAGCCCTCCCGGACGGCGTCCAGCGCGGTGGCCCGTACGCAGTGGTCCGTGGCGATGCCCACCACGTCCACCTCGACGACCTCCCGCGCGCGCAGCCAGTCGGCCAGCGGGACGCCGTTCTCGTCGGTGCCCTCGAAGCCGCTGTAGGCCGCCGAGTACGCCCCCTTGTCGAAGACGGCGTCGATGGCGCCCGAGGCGACGGCCGGGGCGAAGTTCGGGTGGAAGCCGACCCCCTCGGTGCCGGCGACGCAGTGCGCGGGCCAGGAGTGGGCGTAGTCGGGGTTGTCGGCGAAGTGACCGCCGGGCGCGATGTGGTGGTCGCGGGTGGCCACCACATGCTGGTAGCCGGAGCCGCCCGCCGCCTGTCCGATCAGCTCGGTGACGGCGGCGGCCACATCGGCACCCCCGGCCACCGCGAGACTGCCCCCCTCGCAGAAGTCGTTCTGTACGTCGACGACGATCAAGGCGCGGCGCATGGTGGGTGTCCTTCGACTAAGAGTGAACTTACGAGCCTAGAGACTTCGCGGGCGCTGCGGGAGGGCGCACCGCTTTTAGCTACCCGAGCGCCCGTGTACGTACTCCGTCGGAATGACGGGTTCCCCGCGTGAGAGCTGGGTCGCCGACAGCGGCAGACCGTCGCGCGCGGCCGTGTGCCGGTCCCGTACGACGTCCAGCGGCTCGCGCGCCACGACGTCACCGCTCTTGACCAGTTCGACGAGGAGCTGGCGGTCCACGAGGTCGGCCGGGACGGCGCCGGTGCCGACGACCTCGGCCTCCGCGATCCCGTCCGCGTCCAGCCGCCGGGCCGCCCACTTGCGGCCGCCGATGGAGGTCTTGCCGCCGGAGGACTTCTTCGCGACCGGCACCAGCGGTGCCTTCACATCGGCGGACTCGGCGCGGGCGACCAGCTTGTAGACCATCGAGCAGGTCGGGTGCCCGGAGCCGGTGACCAGCTGGGTGCCGACGCCGTACGCGTCCACGGGCGCCGCCGCGAGCGAGGCGATGGCGTACTCGTCGAGGTCCGAGGTCACGATGATCTTCGTGTCCGTCGCACCCAGCTCGTCCAGCTGCTGCCGCACCCGGTGGGCGACGAGCAGCAGGTCACCCGAGTCGATGCGGACCGCGCCCAGCTCGGGACCGGCGACCTCCACCGCCATCCGGACGGCCTCGGCGACGTCGTAGGTGTCGACGAGCAGCGTGGTGCCCCGGCCGAGCGAGTTCACCTGGGCCTGGAAGGCGTCGCGCTCGTGGTCGTGCAGGAGGGTGAAGGCGTGGGCGGAGGTGCCGACGGTCGGGATGTTGTAGCGGAAGCCGGCCGCCAGGTCGGAGGTGGAGGCGAAGCCGCCGAGGTAGGCGGCGCGGGAGGCGGCGACGGCGGCGAGCTCGTGGGTGCGGCGGGCGCCCATCTCGATCAGCGGGCGGCCGCCTGCGGCCGAGGACATCCGGGAGGCGGCCGCGGCGATCGCGGAGTCGTGGTTGAGGATCGAGAGGATCACGGTCTCCAGGAGCACGCACTCGGCGAAGGAGCCCTCGACCCGCATGATCGGCGAGCCCGGGAAGTAGACCTCGCCCTCCGGATAGCCCCAGATGTCACCGGAGAACCGGTACGAGGCGAGCCAGTCCAGGGTCTGGGCGTCGACGATGTTCCGTTCACCCAGGAAGCGCAGTACGTCCGCGTCGAATCGGAAGTTCTCGACGGCGTCCAGGACCCGCCCGGTGCCCGCCACGACGCCGTACCGGCGCCCGTTCGGCAGCCGCCGGGTGAAGACCTCGAAGACGCTGTGCCGCTCGGCGGTACCGGCCTTCAGCGCGGCCTGCAGCATCGTGAGCTCGTACTGGTCAGTGAAGAGCGCCGTCGAGGGGACGTCCACCGGCAGCCCAAGGTCCGCTGTGTTCATGGCAATGGATAGTACTCCCTTCTCGTCGGTGTGACGATTTCTGTGATGCGTGGCAGCATGGGCCATGTGACGTCACCCGCTCCCGTAGAGATCGAACGCACCGAGTCGGCGGAAGAGGTCTTCGCCGTCCCCGAGCCGGACGTCCCCTGGGTCACCATCGTCCACAACGACCCGGTCAACCTCATGAGCTACGTGACGTATGTCTTCCAGACGTACTTCGGCTACACGAAGGACAAGGCCACCAAGCTCATGATGGACGTCCACCACAAGGGCCGAGCGGTCGTCTCCAGCGGAACTCGCGAGGAGATGGAGCGCGACGTGCAGGCGATGCACGGCTACGGTCTGTGGGCCACCCTGCAGCAGGACCGGAAGTAGCTGAACTGACCTTCATGCCTGGACACTTCGAACCGCTCCCCGGCGGCGGCGCGGCCGTCGCGCTCGACGACGTCGAGATCTCGATCATCCGCTCGCTGGCCGTCCAGCTCCTGGAGCTCATCGGTCCGGGGCCCGCCGAGGACGCCTCCGACGACCCGCTCGCCGAGCTGTTCGCCGAGGGCCCCAGCGAGCCGCCCACCGACCCGGTGCTCAAGCGGCTGTTCCCGGACGCCTACAGCGACCCCGAGGGCACGCCCGGCCCCAAGGAGGCCGAGGAGCGCAAGGCGTACTCCTCGGAGTTCCGCCGCTACACCGAGAACGACCTCAGGGCCGGCAAGCGGGACAACGCCCTCGCGGTGATCCGCTCCCTGGACGCGCTGAGCCCGGTGGGCGACGGCGGGGCGGTGCTCAAGCTGTCGCCGGAGGAGTCGCGGCACTGGCTCGGCGCCCTCAACGACCTGCGTCTGGCGATCGGCTCCCGGCTGGAGATCGCCGACGAGGAGGACACCGACCTCCTCTACCGGCTCCCGGACGAGGACCCCCGTAAGCCGATGGTGATGGCGTATCTGTGGCTGGGCGGGCTCCAGGAGACCCTCGTGACGACACTTCTGCCGTAGTTTGTGACGTTTTTGTGTTCGCTCAGCGGACGCTCAAATCCGGATAACGATCGCGTCACCGTCCTGATGGCGTATGCCCCTTCCGGTATTTGTTTGTCCGCTTCTTCCTGTGCTCTGCGCCACATCCCGCGCAGGTGATCAATATTGCGGCCGTGATAAATCTTCACGACCGCCCGACGAACACCACCCGTATGTTCGCTCGGGTGCGCCACCGAGCCGGTCACCACCGGCCAGGCAGAAAACTCCAGTATCCGGGGGGATCGAGAACCGATCCGAGGCCGACGAGAGGCCCGGTTCGGATGGAGAAAGGCGCACCACACATATGACCTCCGCTCAGGTCGAAAAAGGCACGGAGAACACCTCCGAAGAGGGTTACGAGCGTGGCCTCGGCAGCCGCCAGGTCCAGATGATCGCGATCGGCGGCGCCATCGGCGTCGGTCTCTTCCTCAACGCCGGGGCGAACATCGCCAAGGCGGGCCCCAGCCTCATCCTCATGTACGCCGTCGCCGGCGTCATCATCTTCTTCATCATGCGGGCGCTCGGTGAGCTCCTGCTCTACCGCCCGGTCTCGGGCTCCTTCGCCGAGTACTCCCGTGAGTTCCTCGGCCCGTTCTTCGGCTACTTCACCGGCTGGACGTACTGGCTGATGTGGGTCGTCACCGGCATGGCCGAGCTCACCGCCGCCGCGATCTACGTCCACTACTGGTTCCCGGACGTCCCGCAATGGCTGACCGCCCTGGTCTTCCTGGTGATCCTCTTCGGAGTCAACCTGATCTCCGTGAAGGTCTTCGGTGAGCTGGAGTTCTGGTTCTCGATGATCAAGGTCACCGCCCTGATCGGCATGATCGTGATCGGCCTGGGCGTGCTCACCTTCGGCTTCAGCGCCGCCGGGGACACCGCCGCCGTCTCCAACCTCTGGGCCTTCGACGGCTTCTTCCCCAAGGGCATCGGCTCGTCCCTGATGACCTTGCAGGGCGTCATGTTCGCCTACCTCGCCGTCGAACTGGTCGGCGTCACGGCCGGCGAGTCGGAGAACCCCGAGAAGACCCTCCCCAAGGCGATCAACACCCTGCCCTGGCGTATCGCGCTGTTCTACGTCGGCGCTCTCACCGTCATCCTGTGCGTGGTGAAGTGGACCGAGTTCGCGGAGGGCGTCAGCCCCTTCGTGAAGGCCTTCGCGGTGATCGGCATCCCGGCCGCCGCCGGCATCGTCAACTTCGTCGTGCTGACCGCGGCCCTGTCCTCCTGCAACTCCGGCATGTACTCCACGGGCCGCATGCTGCGGAACCTGGCCGAGAGCGGCGAGGCGCCGGCGGTCTTCAAGAAGCTGTCCGCCACCAAGGCGCCGGCCGTCGGTGTCGCGGTCTCCGTCGCCTTCATGGGCATCGGGGTCGTCCTCAACTACATCGTCCCCGAGAAGGCCTTCGGGTACGTCGTCTCCGTGGCGACCGCGGCCGGCATCTGGACCTGGCTGATGATCCTGATCAGCCACGTGCTCTACCGCCGCGCGGTCGACGCGGGGCGCCTGCCCGCCTCGCCCTTCCCGGCGCCCGGCGGCGCGAAGTGCTCGTACGTCGCGATCGCCTTCCTGCTCTTCGTCACGGGTCTCATCGCCTACGACGCCGACTCCCGCGTCTGCCTGTACGTCATGGCGGGCTGGGCCGCCGCCCTCGGTGTCGGCTGGGTCGTCCTGAAGAGCCGCAACCCGCAGATCGCCGAGCGCCGCGAGCCCGAGTCCACGAAGGCCGGCTGACCACCCCCGACGGACGTCAGTGGCAGGGAGCTCTCGTGGCGCCCCCTGCCACAGCCGCTCAGACGTCCGGCATATGGGCCGCCCCGTACCACCTGTCGGTACGGGGCGGCCCCTCTGCTTATCCTGGCCAGCATGCTGACCATCACCCAGGCCCTCGTCGACCAGATCGTCGCGCACGCGCGCAAGGACCACCCCGACGAGGCATGCGGCGTCGTCGCGGGACCGGCCGGCTCGGACCGCCCCGAGCGCTTCATCCCGATGCTGAACGCGGCCATGTCGCCCACGTTCTACGAGTTCGACTCCGGCGACCTCCTCAAGCTCTACCGCGAGATGGACGACCGCGACGAGGAGCCGGTGGTCATCTACCACTCCCACACCGCCACCGAGGCCTACCCGTCCCGCACCGACGTGAGCTACGCCAACGAGCCCGGCGCCCACTACGTCCTCGTCTCCACCGCGGACACCGACGGCCTCGGCGACTTCCAGTTCCGCTCGTTCCGGATCGTGGACGGCGAGATCACGGAGGAGGAGGTCACCGTCGTAGCGGCATACTGATCACCGTACGCCCGACCAACTCGCCCAATCGGAGACGGTGTTGACGCGACGGCCGCACGGACAGCGCCCCACGATCGAGGACGTCGCACGCCGGTCGGGGGTGTCGAGATCCACGGTCTCGCGGGTGATCAACGGCGAGCCCAAGGTGCGCGCCGAGGTCGTCGAACAGGTCCGCCAGGTCATCGCCGAGCTGGGCTACGTCCCCAACCAAGCCGCCCGGCAACTGGTCACGCACCGCACGAACGCCGTCGCCGTCGTCGCCGACCAGCCCGACGACCGGCTCTTCCTCGACCCGTACTTCGACCGCCTCCTGCGCGGCATCCGCAGGGAGCTCGCCCGCCACGGCGCCCAGGCCGTCCTGCTCTTCCTGGACGAGCCGGACGACCACGCGCGCGTGGCCGACTACCTAGGCGGCGGCCATGTCGACGCGGCCGTCCTGTTCTCCCTGCACCCCGGCGGCCGGCTGCACGAGATGATCGGCCGCCTCGACATCCCCGCGGTCTTCGGCGGCCGCCCCCTCCTGCGCGACGGCGACACCGTGCGCGCCCACGCCTGTGTCGACGGCGACAACCGCGGCGGAGCCCGGCAGGCCGTCCGGCACCTGGTCTCCCTGGGCCGCCGCCGCATCGCGACCGTCACCGGCCCCTACGACCAGGAACACTCCGCCGCCGAACGCCTCGCCGGCTACCGGGACGTCCTGCCCGACGCCCCACCGGAGCTGGTCGAACGCGCCGACTACACCCGCCAGGGCGCCGCCGCCGCGACAGCCGCCCTGCTAGACCGGTGCCCCGACCTGGACGCCGTCTTCGTCGCCTCCGACCTGATGGCCTCCGGCGCCCTGGAGACCCTGCGCGCACGGGGGCGCCGCGTCCCCGAGGACGTGGCCGTCGTAGGGTTCGACGACCTCGCCGAGATCGCCGAGGCGACCGACCCGCCGCTGACCACGGTCCACCAGGACGTGGGGGAGATGGGACGCCTGATGGCCCGCCTGCTCTTCGACCGCCCCTCGGAGCTCCCGTCGGTCGTCGTCCCCACCCGACTGGTGCTGCGCGAGTCCGCCTGATCTGCCGCGTCTCACTCCCCGGCCGATATCCGTCCGGGATGTGGGATCACATTCCGGGACCCGGACAGGGAATCGATACGATGACCCCATGGTTCTGAACGACGTGACTGAGAAGGCGCCGAGCACGCTGCTCGTGGCGCGGCTCCACGTCGACCTGTGCAGGCTGAACAGCGCCATCTGTTGACGTTCCCTGCCGCCGTACGGCTGTGAGCCGCGGCGCCCCAGTGCGCCCATCGACCCCAGACTTCCCGACAGGAGCCCGCAACCATGGCCATCGAGGTCCGCATCCCCACCATCCTCCGCACCTACACCGACGGCCAGAAGGCGGTGGAGGGCAACGGGGACACGCTCGCCGAGCTCTTCGCCGACCTCGAGACCCGGCACGCGGGCATCCAGGCCCGCATCGTGGACGGCGGCGAGCTGCGCCGCTTCGTCAACGTCTACCTCAACGACGAGGACGTCCGCTTCCTCGACGGCATCACCACGAAGCTGTCGGACGGCGACAACGTCACGATCCTGCCGGCCGTCGCCGGCGGCATGGCCTGATCCCGATGCGCTACGACTCCCCGCTGGCCGCGGTGGGCAACACCCCTCTGGTGCGCCTGCCGCGGCTGTCGCCGTCCGACGACGTCCGCATCTGGGCCAAGCTGGAGGACCGCAACCCCACCGGCTCGGTCAAGGACCGCCCGGCCCTGCACATGATCGAGCAGGCGGAGAAGGACGGCCGCCTCACCCCCGGCTGCACCATCCTGGAGCCGACCAGCGGCAACACCGGCATCTCGCTCGCCATGGCCGCCAAGCTCAAGGGCTACCGCATGGTCTGCGTGATGCCCGAGAACACCTCGCAGGAGCGCCGGGAGCTGCTCGGCATGTGGGGCGCGGAGATCATCCCGTCGCCCGCCGCGGGCGGCTCCAACACGGCCGTACGCGTCGCCAAGGAACTCTCCGCCGAGCACCCCGACTGGGTGATGCTCTACCAGTACGGCAACCCCGACAACGCGGGCGCCCACTACGCCACGACCGGCCCGGAGATCCTCACCGACCTCCCCTCCATCACCCACTTCGTGGCGGGCCTCGGCACCACCGGCACCCTCATGGGCGTCGGCCGCTACCTGCGCGAGCACAAGCCGGACGTCAGGATCGTCGCCGCCGAGCCGCGCTACGACGACCTGGTCTACGGGCTCAGGAACCTCGACGAGGGCTTCGTCCCGGAGCTCTACGACGCCTCCGTCCTGACCACCCGCTTCTCGGTCGGCTCGGCGGACGCGGTCACCCGCACCCGCGAACTCCTCCAGCAGGAGGGCATCTTCGCGGGCGTCTCCACGGGCGCCGCCCTGCACGCCGCGATCGGCGTCGGCAACAAGGCGCTGAAGGCGGGGGAGAGCGCGGACATCGTGTTCGTCGTCGCGGACGGCGGCTGGAAGTACCTGTCGACCGGTGTGTACACGGCGGCGACGACGGAGGAAGCGATCGAGACGCTCCAGGGCCAGCTCTGGGCGTAAGCCCTCGTCCTCGACGTTCTACGTCCGTCTCGAAGTTCTACGTCGCCAGGTGACGGACCTGGTCCCACAGGACCGGGTCCACCACACCCGCCCGGCGCCGGAAGTCCCACACCGGCACCTCGCGCAGCTCGTCCGTCTCCAGGAAGCTCGCGCGCCCGTGGGCATCGCCCACCGAACCCGGCGGCAGCGGAATCACACCCGCCCGCTCGTCGTGGTACTTGCTGGTGATCTTCGCGACGACCGCCCGCTTCCCGTGCACCGCGAGCACCAGACACGGCCGGTCCTTGGCCCCCGGACCGTCCTCGAAGGGCACGTTCGCCCACCAGATCTCCGCAGGCCGGGGACGCGCGGCGGCGGTCCGCTGCCCGGGGCGTCCCGGCGGCCGGGTCCGGCGACCCTCCGGCCTGCGCCCCCGTCCCCACCCGTCCACGAGCGTGGCGACCAGCGCGAGCAGCACCACCGCCGCGAGCGCCAACCACCAGGACGTATCCATGGGGACGACGTTACCGGCGCACGATCCGCACCGCGCGCCTTCTACGAGCCTTACGCGCCCCCGGTCCAGCCGAACCGGTGACAGCACAGGTGAGTTCGCCCACAACAGCCCTTGGCGGAGGAGCGACAAGGGGTTTTGCGCCTTACGCTCGACGGACCGCACGACCCCCGAGTCCCCGTTCCCGATCTTCTGGATTCCTGGATCTCCGGATCTCCTGGATTACCCGCCAGCGGAGGTTTCTGCTTTATGAAGCTCACCGTCGTCGGCTGCTCGGGGTCGTTCCCGTCCGCGGAATCGGCCTGCTCGAGCTACCTCGTAGAGGCCGACGGCTTCCGGCTGCTTCTCGACATGGGCAACGGTGCCCTTGGCGAGCTGCAGCGCCACTGCGGTCTCTACGACCTCGACGCGATCTTCCTCAGCCATCTGCACGCCGACCACTGCATCGACATGTGCGCGTACTTCGTCGCACGCTACTACCGCCATGACGGCGGCCGCTGCGATCCGATCCCGGTCTACGGACCCGAGGGCACGGAACACCGGCTGACCACCGCCTACGCGGACACCCCGACCGCCTCCTCCATGAGCGAGGTCTTCGACTTCCACACGGTCAAGCCGTCCACCTTCGAGGTCGGCCCCTTCACCGTGCACACCGAGCGCGTGGCGCATCCCGTGGAGGCGTACGGCATCCGCGTCGAACACGGCGGAAAGTCGCTCACGTACTCCGGCGACACCGGGACCACCCCGGCGCTGGACGAACTCGCCCGGGACACCGACCTGTTCCTGTGCGAGGCCGCCTTCACGCACGGCAAGGAGGACATCCCCGACCTGCATCTCAACGGCCGCGAGGCGGGTGAGACGGCGGCCCGGGCAGGCGCCCGCCGCCTGGTCCTCACCCACATCCCCCCGTGGACCGACCCGCAGGTCAACCTCACCGACGCCCGCGCGGTCTACGACGGCCCGGTGGAGCTGGCGGTGCCGAGGGTGTCGTACGACATCTGACTCCTCGTACCTGCACGAAGGCCCCGGAACCTTCCCGGTTCCGGGGCCTTCGTCATGCCGTACGGCGGTCTGGACTCACGCCTTCGTGAGGTCCTCGACCTCCTCCTCGGGCTCGCGGCCCGGGGTGGGGAGGTTGAACTTGGTGATGGCGAAGCGGAAGACGACGTAGTAGACCGCGGCGAAGACCAGGCCGATCGGGATGATCAGCCAGGGCTTGGTCGCCAGGTTCCAGTTGAGGCCGTAGTCGATGGCTCCCGCGGAGAACGTGAAGCCCGCGTGGACACCGAGCGCCCACGTGATCGCCATGGAGATGGCCGTGAGCACCGCGTGGATCACGTACAGCACCGGGGCGATGAACATGAACGAGAACTCGATCGGCTCGGTCACACCGGTCACGAAGGAGGTCAGGGCGAGCGAGATCATCATGCCCATCACGGCCTTGCGGCGCTCGGGGCGAGCGGAGTGGGCGATCGCGATCGCGGCGGCCGGCAGACCGAACATCATGATCGGGAAGAAGCCCGACATGAACTGACCGGCGGTCGGGTCACCCGCGAAGAAGCGGTTCAGGTCACCGTGCACCACGGCACCCGCGGAGTCGGTGAAGTCACCGATCTGGAACCAGGAGACGGTGTTGACGAACTGGTGCATGCCGATCGGGATCAGCGCGCGGTTGATCAGGCCGAACAGACCGGCACCCACCGAGCCCAGGCCGGTGATCCACTCGCCGGCGTCGGAGATGACCTCACCGATCGGCTCCCAGACCAGACCGAAGAAGACGCCCATGGCGGTACCGACGAAGGCCATGATGATCGGGACGAGCCGGCGGCCGTTGAAGAAGCCGAGCCAGTCCACCAGCTTCTTGCGGTGGTAGCGCTGCCACAGCACCGCGGACAGCAGACCCATGAGGATGCCGCCGAGGACACCCGGGTTGTTGTAGGTCGCGGCTATGTCCGCGCCCGCCTGCACCTTGGCCTCCGTCACCGGGAAGGCCTTCAGGACATTGCTGTAGACCAGGAATCCGACCAGCGCGGCCAGCGCGGTGGAGCCGTCCGACTTCTTGGCGAAGCCGATGGCGACACCGATACAGAACAGCATCGGCAGGTTGTCGAAGATCGCGCCACCGGCCGTGGCGAAGACCGCCGTGACCTTGTCGGGCAGGTTCAGCTTCTCCTGCACGTCGGCCTGACCGAGACGGAGCAGGATGCCCGCCGCCGGCAACACGGCGATGGGCAGCTGCAAACTGCGGCCGACCTTCTGCAGGCCCTGGAAAAGACCGGATCCCCGCTTCTTTGCGGGGGCCGCCGTGTCGGTGGCGGTACTCATACGTCCTCCATCGGGTGGTGGTCTACACCACTCAGTGGTGTAGACCTGTTGTACACGATGGAGGGCGATATAAGGAACCCGTCAATTCCGCAACCGGAACGCTACGTACGGTCAGACCTTGGTGACGTCCTCGACCTCGTCCTCCGGCTCCCTACCCGGAGTCTTGAGATCGAACTTCGTGATCGCGAACCGGAAGATCACGTAATAGACGACCGCGAAGCACAGACCGATCGGAATGATCGCCCAGGGTTTCGTCGCCAGATTCCAGTTGATGACGTAGTCGATCAGCCCGGCCGAGAAACTGAACCCGTCGTGCACCCCCAGCCCCCACGTCACCGCCATCGACACACCCGTCAGCAGCGCGTGGACCGCGTACAGCAGCGGCGCGATGAAGAGGAACGAGTACTCGATCGGCTCGGTGATCCCCGTGACGAACGAGGTCAGCGCCACGGAGAGCATGAGACCGCCGACCTCCTTGCGACGGTTCGGCTTGGCGCAGTGGGTGATCGCGAGAGCCGCCGCCGGCAGCGCGAACATCATGATCGGGAAGAACCCGGACGTGAACTGACCCGCGTTCGGGTCGCCCGCCAGGAACATGCTGATGTCACCGTGCACCTCGGTGCCGTCCGGCTTGGTGTACGTGCCGAACTGGAACCAGATGGGCACGTTGAGGAACTGGTGCAACCCGATCACCAGCAAAGCCCGGTTCGCGATACCGAAGATGCCCGCACCCCACGCGCCCGCGTCGCTCAGCCAGTCGCTGAAGTTCTCCAGCCCGTCACCGATCGGCGGCCAGATCCACAGGCACAGCGCGGCGAACACGATCGCCACGAACGCCATGATGATCGGCACCAGCCGGCGGCCGTTGAAGAAGCCGAGCCAGTCCACCAGCTTCGTACGGTGATAACGCGCCCAGAAGAACGCCGCCAGCAGACCCATCACGATGCCGCCGAAGACACCGGGATTCTGGAACGTGAACGCCGTCACCGTGCCGTCCACCGAGGCCTGGCAGCCGATGCCGGTCACCGCCTTCGCCCCGTCGGGGCAGTCCTCCGGGAACTGGCGCAGCACCGAGTAGTAGACGAGGAAGCCCGTCACCGCGGCCAGCGCCGTCGAACCGTCCGCCTTCTTCGCCATGCCGATCGCCACACCGATGCAGAACAGCAGCGGCAGCCCCAGCTGGCTGTCGAGCAGCGCGCCACCCGCGCCCGCCATCACCTTGGCGACGTTCGTCCAGCCCAGCCCGTCGTCCCCGAACACGTCCGGCTGCCCGAGCCGGTTGAGAATGCCCGCCGCCGGCAGCACGGCGATGGGGAGCTGAAGGCTGCGGCCCATCTTCTGCAGGCCCTGGAACACCGACTGCCACCGTCGGCGTGCGGGAGAGATCTCGGTGTCGGAACTCATGAGTTGGCGACCGCCTGTCAGGTGGTGTAGACCAGTTACGGACGATTGGGTTGCTGTGACGTCATCTTTCGGTACATACAGCTCAATCGCTCGCGAAGTTGGGCCAACTGTGCATGAGGAGACCGACATGGCCACCAAAGCTGAGAAGATCGTTGCCGGGCTCGGCGGCATCGACAACATCGAAGAGGTCGAGGGCTGCATCACCCGCCTCCGCACCGAGGTCCACAACGCGGCGCTCGTCGACGAGGCCGCCCTCAAGGCCGCCGGAGCCCACGGCGTCGTCAAGATGGGCACCGCGATCCAGGTCGTCATCGGCACCGACGCCGACCCCATCGCCGCGGAGATCGAAGACATGATGTGAGCCTTTGAGCCCACCCCGAAAGAGGCTCTTCCCCCCCCCCCCCCGCGGGAGGAGCCCCTTCCGTATGTGCGGCTAGGCTCAGCGCCATGTCTCGCATCGACGGCCGCACCCCCGAACAGCTCCGCCCCGTCACCATCGAACGTGGCTGGAGCAAGCACGCCGAGGGCTCCGTCCTCGTCTCCTTCGGCGACACGAAGGTCTTCTGCACCGCCTCCGTCACCGAAGGCGTCCCCCGCTGGCGCAAAGGCAGCGGCGAGGGCTGGGTGACCGCCGAGTACTCCATGCTGCCCCGCGCCACCAACACCCGCGGCGACCGCGAATCCGTCCGCGGCAAGATCGGCGGCCGCACCCACGAGATCTCCCGCCTCATCGGCCGCTCCCTGCGCGCGGTCATCGACTACAAGGCGCTCGGCGAGAACACGATCGTCCTCGACTGCGACGTCCTCCAGGCCGACGGCGGCACGCGCACGGCGGCGATCACCGGCGCGTACGTGGCGCTCGCGGACGCGATCTCCTGGGCCCAGGGCAAGAAACTGATCAAGGCGGGCCGCCAGCCCCTGACCGGAACCGTCTCGGCGGTCTCCGTGGGCATCGTGGGCGGAGTCCCGCTCCTGGACCTCTGCTACGAGGAAGACGTCCGCGCCGAGACCGACATGAACGTCGTCTGCACCGGCGACGGCCGCTTCGTCGAGGTCCAGGGCACCGCGGAAGCCGAACCCTTCGCCCGCGACGAGCTCAACTCCCTGCTCGACCTGGCGGTTTCGGGCTGCACGGAACTCGCTGTCCTCCAGCGCAAGGCCCTTGATACCGTCCTCGAAAAGTAAAGGACGCACCAAGAAAAGCGGGCGGAACGGGCAACCCGACCGCCCGCGCTCGCGTCACTACGGGTACGGGCGTACGGCACACCGCTGTACGCCCGGCCAGTACACGGGGGCCCTTGGGGCTGAGCAAGGGAGGATCATCACCATGGCCGAGAGCCGACGCCGTCGAGGTACCGCCATCGCCGCAGTAGTGGCGGCCGTTGGATTGACGGTGGGACTCACGACCGGCTGCGACGCGGTCAACAAGGCCCTGGACTGCGTCCAGACCGCCGAGGCCGTCGCCGACAGCGTGACCGACCTCCAGCAGGCCGTCGAGAACGCCTCCAACGACCCGACCCAGATCGAGGAATCTCTCAGCTCCATCGACCAGAACCTCGACGAGATCGGCGACAAGACCGACAACGCCGACGTCAACAAGGCCGTCGACAACCTCAACGACGCGGTCAACAACGTCCGGACAGCGGTGGAGAACGGCGACGAGACGCCCGACCTCAGCCCCATCACGGACGCGGCGGGCGAACTGACGAAGGTCTGCACGTCGTAGCTGAGCGGCAGGCGGGGCCGGGATACTGGTCCCCATGACCCGCCTGATCCTCGCCACCCGCAACGCCGGGAAAATCACCGAACTCCACGCCATCCTCGCCGACGCGGGCCTGCCCCACGACCTGGTCGGCGCGGACGCGTACCCGGACATCCCCGACGTCAAAGAAACCGGCGTGACCTTCGCCGAGAACGCCCTCCTGAAGGCCCACGCGCTGGCCCGGGCAACGGGCCTGCCGGCCGTCGCCGACGACTCGGGCCTGTGCGTGGACGTCCTCAACGGCGCCCCGGGCATCTTCTCGGCCCGCTGGGCGGGCAGGCACGGCGACGACAAGGCGAACCTGGATCTGCTCCTGGCCCAGCTCTCGGACATCGCCGACGAACACCGCGGCGCCCACTTCGCCTGCGCAGCGGCCCTGGCCCTGCCCGACGGCACGGAACGAGTGGTCGAGGGCCGCCTCCCGGGTGTCCTGCGGCACGCCCCGGCCGGCACGAACGGCTTCGGCTACGACCCGATCCTCCAGCCGGAGGGCGACACACGGACCTGCGCCGAACTGACGGCCGAGGAGAAGAACGCGATCAGCCATCGGGGGCAGGCGTTCCGGGCGTTGGTGCCGGTGGTGCGGGAGCTGTTGGGCTGACTAACGCCGAGGGGCGCGGTGCCCCGTGGGGAACCGCGCCCTGAAGGTGGGGCCGACGAGACTCGAACTCGCACTGTCCACTACCTAAAAGTGGTGCCTCCTGCCAAATTGGGCTACGGCCCCACGTACAGCTTACTGGTACTTGGTCGCGGCCTGTTGCCTCCCCTGCACCAGGTGCTGGTGATCGCATGGCAGTTGGGACACAGCAACCGCAGGTTCTCCCGCCGGTCGTCGCCCCAGTCCCCGTTGATGTGATCGACCTCCAGCGTCATGGGCTTGCCGAGCCACTCGGGGGCGGTGCCGCACTCGGCGCACTTCTCGGGCACGCCCACTTCCAAGAGCGCTCGACGGAGCAGATGGGTCCTGGTCCGGCGGGTGCCGTCGTGTTGGACCAGGATGTCCCCGGCGCGCCTGACCGGGGTGGTGCCCGGTCCGCCGCGTTGGTGCGCCTGCCCAAGGAAGTGCGTGGTGTCGAGACCGTCCTCGGCCACCCAGCGGCGCACCTGGGCGCGCAGCCTGCTGTTGTAGGGCTCCATTCCCAGGGCACGGAGCGTATCCGCGATGGAGATTGCTCCCTCGACCGCTCGCCGCAGCTCGTCAGAGGTCGGTCTCGTGGGTACTGTCATCACCCGTTTCTGGCGGGGCATGTGCGAGACGTCGATCCCGAAGTGCTCGAAGCGCCGGAACAGGTGGCGACGAAGTTGCCCGTACGGTCGGGTGCCGAAGAACGCGATGACCTCGTCGATGTCGGAACACTGCGCGGCGGCCTCGATCAGACGTTCCCGGGTGTAGTGCACGCCGCTGCTCATGAAGTCCGGCCCTTGCCGCGGCCCCGGTAACTGTCCGTCGTCGAGTGGCAGTTGGGGCACAGGAACCGCAGGTTCTCGATGCGGTTGTCGCGCCAGTTGCCGTCGATGTGGTCGACCTCCAGGGGGAGCGGGTGGCCCCGCCAGACCGCGTTCATGCCGCACATGGCGCAGCGCTCCGCCATGCCCGTGGTCGTCAGCGCCCACCTGAGCCGGTCACTCGGGATGCGCCGCGCCCGGCCGACCGGCTGTTCGACAAGCAGGGCCTCCGGCGTGCGGGGGCGCCAGACCTTGCCTCGTTGCGTCGGCACCTGGAAATGCGAGACGTCGATGCCGTACGCCTTGATCCGGCGGCTGATGTGCGTGTGATGGCCGCCGACCACCTCCAGCCCGAGATGCCGCAGCACCTCGCACATGTTCGTCGACGCCGAGACCGCCTCCTGAAGGAGCTCCCGTGTCCACCTCACCCCCTCCCGCTCGAAGTGCGAGACATCCACTCCGAGTCTCTTCATCCGACCGAGCACGTACCGCCGCGTCGAGCTCTTCGGATCCACCCCCAACCTCCGACACGCCTCAGTCAACGTCCGAGCCCCCCGAGCCGCCTCCTCAAGCCGCTCCCTGGGATACGCGCTGGCCCCCATACCGCTCCCCTCCGTTCCCGGCCACACGTTCGTGGCCCGTACGGAGTAACGAACCGCTGATCGGACAGTCACGCAGGGAACGTGAAGAGGGAACGCCTCCCCGGCATGGAAGAGGAGCCAGGCCGGTGGCTGAGTGGCCCGGCCTGGCTCCCGATGTTGCCGATGTGTGGGTCTCGTTCAGGTACCCGCGTACCCGCTAGATGCCCAGGTCCTTGATGATCTTCGCCACGTGGCCCGTCGCCCGGACGTTGTAGAGGGCCCGTTCGACCTTGCCCTCCTCGTCCACGATGATCGTGGAGCGGATGACGCCCATGTAGGTCTTGCCGTAGTTCTTCTTCTCGCCGAAGGCGGCGTAGGCGTCGAGGACCGTCTTGTCCTCGTCCGCCAGCAGCGTGATCCTCAAGGACTCCTTGTCGCGGAACTTCGCCAGCTTCTCCGGCTTGTCCGGGGAGATGCCGATGACGTCGTACCCCGCGCCGGCCAGCACCTCCAGGTTGTCCGTGAAGTCGCAGGCCTGCTTCGTGCAGCCGGGGGTGAGGGCGGCCGGGTAGAAGTAGACGATGACCTTGCGGCCTTTGTGGTCCGAGAGGGACACGTCATTGCCGTCGGCGTCGGGGAGGGTGAAGGCGGGGGCCACGTCCCCGGGCTGGAGTCGCTCGCTCATCGGACCAGCCTAACCGGGGGTGCTGACAGTGCGGTCGCCCGGCGAACTGACAGACTGTCCAGAACAGCATCGACAGACACCTCGGAGGCCGTACGGTGGCGGACACGTCGGACACCAGAACCCCGGCGGAGATCGAGGCGGACATCAAGCGCCGCCGCGAGAACCTGGCCGAGACACTCGACGAGATCGGGGTGCGGGTGCACCCGAAGACGATCGTCGGCGACGCCAAGGCCAAGGTCGTCTCCAATATTGATCACACCCTTGGGCGGGCCTACGTCGGTGTCAATCGGGCCGTCAGCAACACCAAGGCTCAGTTCGTCGACGGTGACGGCGCCCCGCGTCTGGAGCGCATCGTCCCCGTCGCGCTCGTCGCCGTCGGACTCGTGGGGCTGCTCGCCCTGGGAACCCGGCGTCGTAAGGCGTAAGGGCTGACCCGGGCGCGGACGAATCCCCCTCAGGCAGGTAGGTTCTCAGCCGTGAGCGCCAACAGAAACAGCACCCAGCACGACAAGCTGCCCATTCGGATGCTGCACGACCGTGTACTCGTGCGGCAGGACGCCGGTGAGGGCGAGCGGCGTTCCGGGGGCGGGATCCTCATTCCCGCCACCGCGGCCGTGGGCCGGCGGCTGGCGTGGGCGGATGTCGTCGCGGTCGGGCAGAACGTACGGACCGTCGAGCCGGGCGACCGGGTTCTGTTCGACCCGGAGGACCGTGCCGAGGTCGAGGTGCGGGGTGTCGCGTATGTGCTCATGCGCGAGCGTGATCTGCACGCCGTGGCCGCGGACCGGTTCGAGGGGTCCGAGGACTCGACTGGGCTGTACCTGTAGATCCGACCTGCGATTCGAAGCCGGAAGGGGCTGGTGACCATCGTCACCAGCCCCTTTTGCTGTGCCCTTGCTACCTTTGAAGGGCGACCCGACGAGACGCGCCGTACCGGGCTGTAAGGCAAAGACGACGCACCCGTGAAGAAATCCGTGTCTCGGAGGTGCCTGTCATGGCCTGGGTTCTGCTTGTCGTCGCCGGTCTGCTCGAGGTCGGCTGGTCGATCGGGATGAAGTACACCGACGGTTTCACCCGGCTGGTCCCCAGCCTGCTCACCGGGGCGGGCATCGTGGCCAGCATGGTTCTGCTGTCCCACGCCGCGAAGACCCTCCCCATCGGTACCGCCTATGGCGTGTGGGTGGGTATCGGGGCCGCCGGGGCGGCGGTGCTCGGCATGGTGGTGCTGGGGGAGCCGGCGACCGCCGCCCGGATCTTCTTCGTGTGTCT
The DNA here is from genome assembly GCF_042894505.1 of Streptomyces sp. NPDC001536. Classification (NCBI taxonomy): domain Bacteria; kingdom Bacillati; phylum Actinomycetota; class Actinomycetes; order Kitasatosporales; family Streptomycetaceae; genus Streptomyces; species Streptomyces sp. NPDC001536. Next base: position 1,013,454 of record NZ_JBIAVQ010000001.1, on the reverse strand, counting down.
GCTGCTCGTCGCTGTTGTCGGGCTGAAGGCGACGTCCGGTCACTGAGTCGTCGGTGGGCCCCCGCCCACCGACGTGCCGCCGGTCGTACCGGTCGTCGCGCCACCGGTCGTGGTGTCGCCCGTGGTGCCGCCGGTGGTCGTGTCCCCGGTCGTGCCACCCGTCGTGGTCGTGTCGCCGGTCGTCCCGCCCGTGGTGGTCGTGTCGCCGGTCGTGCCGCCCGTGGTGGTGTCGCCCGTCGTGCCGCCGGTCGTCGTGGTGTCACCCGTCGTGCCGCCGTCGGTCTGACCGCCGGTGTCCTGACCGCCGTCGGTCGTGCCGCCGTCGTCCTGGCCCTCCGTGTCCTCCGGGGGGACGAAGCTCGGCTCCTGCGTCGGCGTCTCGACCACGTCGGCGCCCTCCTGGAGTTCGAGGTCGAACTCACTGGCGGACTTGCCCTTCAGGGCGTCCTTGGTGAACTGGGCCCAGATCTCGGTGGGTGCCCCGCCGCCGTTGATGCGCGGCAGGCCCATGACGCCGTACAGGGACTTGTGCTTGGCGGTGACCGGGTCCTGGCCCATCACCGCGACGACGGTGGCGAGGTCGGGGGTGTAGCCGGCGAACCAGGCGGCCTGGTCCTCCTCGGCGGTACCGGTCTTGCCGGCCGCCGGGCGGCCCGCGGCCTGGGCGGCGGTGGCGGTGCCGTTCTCCACGACGCTCTGCAGGATCGACGTCGTGGTGTCGGCGGCCTGGCGGGTCACGGCCTGGGAGCTCTTGTGCTCCGGCAGCTCCACGACGTCCTTGCCGTCCCGGGTGATGGTCTTGATCATCGTGTACGCGCCGTGCCTGCCGTGGTTGGCGAGGGTGGCGTACGACTCCGCCATGTCGAGGACGCTGGCGGTGTTCACGCCGAGCGCGATGGAGGGCGACGCGGTCAGGTCGGGGGTGTCGGAGGGGATGCCGAGGGCGATCGCGGTGTCCCTGACCTTGTCGGAGCCCACGTCCACGGCCATCTGCGCGTACACCGAGTTCACCGACTTGTCGGTGGCGGTGCGCACGGTGATGTCGCCGTACGACACGTCGTCCTCGTTGGCCGGGTCGTAGGAGCCGCCGGTCCAGCCCTGGACGGGGCGCTTGTTGGTGCCGTCGTAGATCGTGTTCGGGGTGATGGTGCGGCCGTCCTGGGTGGTGGACTCGTTCTGGACGGCCGAGGTGAACACGAAGGGCTTGAAGGTGGAGCCGACCTGGAAGTCCCGGCGGGTGGCGTTGTTCGTGTACTGCTTGACGTAGTCGATGCCGCCGTACATGGCGACGACCTGCCCGGTCTTCGGGTCGACGGCGGCGCCGCCCGCGCGGACGTAGGTGTCGACCTTGCGGTTCTTCTTGTCGAGCTTGTCCATCAGCTTGTCGTTGACGGCGTCGACGAAGGCGTCCTGCTTGCTCTTCTGGAAGGTGGTGGTGATGCGGTAGCCGCCGGCGTCGAGTTCGTCGGAGGTGAGGATCTTGTTGTCGCTCAGGTAGTCGTTGACGGCGTTGACGAGATAGCCGCGCTGCCCGGACATGCCGGTGGAGACGGTGGCCTCCTTGGGCATCGGGAACTTCAGGCCGGTGCGCTCGGACTCTTTGAGCCAGCCCTCCTTGACCATGCCGTCCAGGACGTAGTTCCAGCGGGCCAGCGCGGCCGACTTGTTCTCGGGGTGGGCGACGACGTCGTACTCGCTGGGCGCGTTGAGCAGGGCGGCGAGGTAGGCGCCCTGGGCCGCGGTGAGGTCGGTGGCGTCCTTGCCGTAGTAGGCCTGGGCGGCGGCCTGGATGCCGTAGGAATTGCGGCCGAAGTAGCTGGTGTTGAGGTAGCCCTCGAGGATCTCGGCCTTGGACTTCTCCCGGTCCAGCTTGATCGAGATGAAGAACTCCTTCACCTTGCGGGTGACGGTCTGTTCCTGCGCGAGGTAGTAGTTCTTCACGTACTGCTGGGTGATCGTGGAGCCGGACTGGGTGCCCTTGCCGGTGGCGGTGTTCCAGCCGGCGCGCACCATCGCCTTGGGGTCGATCGCCGACTCGGAGTAGAAGTCCCGGTCCTCGGCGGCCAGTACGGCGTGCTGGGCGGCCACGGAGACCTGGGAGAGGCCGACGTTCTCGCGGTTGACCTCGCCGTCGCGGGCGAGTTGGCTGCCGTCGGCGTAGAGATAGACGTTGGACTGCTTGGTGGCGAGGGCGTTGGCGGGCGGGATCTTCACCAGCGAGTAGCCGAGGAAGAACAGGCCGATCAGCAGCAGTATCCCGATCACGAAGGTGCCGAGCACCATGCGCCAGGTGGGGATGATCCGCCGCCATCCGGTGCGCTTGGGCCTCTTGGGCTTCTTCCCGTTCTGCCCACCGGGCTCCGCGGCCGCCAAGGGTTCTCTGGGTGCCCAGCCCTGGTTCGGCTGCTGCGGCTGCGGCTCGTCGCTCATGTCGTGCACGGACTCCTGTTTCACGCTTTTACGTCGTACGTCGCCGTACGCCCTCGTACGTCTTTTGCGCCCCCGGATGAAGACTGTCGCACCATGCGTTCCGTTCCCGATGAGCGGCGCGCGTCTGCCCGGAAATTGGGTGGCATCCGTCACCACCAGGGGGCTAGGCTCCTGCGCTTCGGTGTCCGGGCGGGCCGAGGAGGGCTGGAACTGATGGGTTCGGGGCGGTTGTACCTGGCCGTCGCGGCGGGCGGATTCAGACGGTACGCGACCTATCGGGCGGCCACCGCGGCCGGGGTGTTCACCAACACGGTGTTCGGGCTGATTCTCGTGTACACCTACACCGCGTTGTGGGACGAGAAGCCGCACCTGGGCGGGTACGACCTGGCGCAGGCCGTCACCTATGTGTGGATCGGCCAGTCGCTGTTCAAGACGCTCGCCAACGGTGGCGGGGGCGTCGAGAGCGAACTCATGGAGCGTATCCGTACGGGTGACATCGCGATCGACCTGTACCGTCCGGCCGATCTCCAACTGTGGTGGCTGGCCGCCGATTTGGGCCGGGCGGGGTTCGAACTGCTGGGCCGCGGCGTGCTTCCCTTCGTGTTCGGCGCACTGGTCTTCGACCTCGCGCTGCCGACGGACGTGTCCTCGTGGGCGGCGTTCTTCGGCGCGGTGGCGCTGGCGATGCTGGTCAGTTTCGGGATTCGGTACCTGGTGGCGCTGAGCGCGTTCTGGCTGCTCGACGGTACCGGGGTGGCGCAGATGGTGATGTTCGTCGGGTGGTTCTGCTCGGGGATGATCCTGCCGCTGAACGTCTTCCCGGGCGTGCTGGGTGAGGTCGTACGGGTGCTGCCGTGGTCGTCGCTGCTCCAGGCGCCCGCGGATGTGCTGATGGGGCACGCCGATCCGCTGGGCACGTACGCCTTCCAGTCGATGTGGGCGGTGGTGCTGCTGGCGGCCGGGCGGATGGTGCAGGGGGCGGCGACGCGGCGGGTGGTGGTGCAGGGTGGTTGACACTGACAGGGTGCCGGACACGGACAGGGTGCTGGACACCGGCAAGGTGGCCGCGCGCGGTGGGGCGGCCGTGAGCGGCAGGGTCGTCGACGGGCTGCGCGCCTACCGGATGATCTCCGCGATGTGGATCCGCTCCACGATGGCCTACCGGGCGTCCTTCCTCATGACCACGCTGGGCAACTTCACGGCGACCGCGCTCGACTTCGTCGCGATCATGCTGATGTTCTCCCGTGTGGACGCGCTCGGCGGCTACGCGCTGCCCCAAGTCGCCTTCCTCTACGGCCTGTCCAGCACCGCGTTCGGTCTCGCCGATCTGCTGCTCGGCTCGATGGAGAAGCTGGGCCGGCGGGTGCGCGACGGCACGCTGGACACGCTGTTGGTGCGTCCGGCGCCGGTGCTCGCGCAGATGGCGGCGGACCAGTTCGGGCTGCGGCGCCTGGGCCGGATCACGCAGGGTGTGATGGTGCTGGTCTACGGGCTGGCCACGGTCGACATCGACTGGACGCCGCTGAAGCTGCTGCTGATGCCGGTGATGATCCTGAGCGGTGCCGGGATCTTCGGTGCGGTGTTCATCGCGGGCGCGGCCTTCCAGTTCGTGGCGAAGGACGCCTCCGAGGTGCAGAACGCGTTCACCTACGGCGGTACGACGATGTTGCAGTACCCGCCGACGGTGTTCGCGACGGAGCTGGTGCGCGGGGTGACGTTCGTGTTCCCGCTGGCCTTCGTCAACTGGCTGCCGGCGACGTATGTGCTGGGGGTGCCGCTGCCGCTCGGGCTGCCGCAGTGGGTGGCGTTCCTGTCGCCGCTGGTGGCGGTGGGGTGTTGTGCGCTGGCGGGGCTGGCATGGCGGGCCGGGTTGCGGACGTATCAGAGCACGGGGAACTGAGGGGCATGGACGAGGTGGTGCACGAGGTCATGGACGAAGCCGGGGACGGGGTCATGGGCGGGGCTTTCATCGAGCTGGACCGCGTCGAGAAGGTCTTCGACGTGCGCAAGAAGACCGGGTTCCTGAAGCGGGAGCGGCGCGAGGTGCGGGCCGTCGACTCGATCTCCTTCACGGTGGCGCGGGGCGAGATGGTCGGCTACATCGGGCCCAACGGCGCCGGGAAGTCGACCACGATCAAGATGCTGACGGGCATCCTGACGCCGAGCGGGGGCCGGCTGCGGGTGGCGGGCATCGACCCGTCCCGGGAGCGGTCACGGCTCGCGCACCGGATCGGGGTGGTGTTCGGGCAGCGCACGACGCTGTGGTGGGACCTGCCGCTCATCGACTCGTACAAGCTGATGCACCGCATGTACCGGATCCCGGACGCCCGTTACCGCGAGAACCTCGACCGCTGTGTCGAACTCCTCGAACTGGCCGACCTGTTGGACGTGCCCGTACGGCAGCTCTCGCTGGGCCAGCGGATGCGCGGCGACATCGCGGCGGCGCTGCTGCACGACCCCGAGGTGCTGTACCTGGACGAGCCGACGATCGGTCTCGACGTCATCTCCAAGGCCAAGGTGCGGGGTTTTCTGCGGGAGTTGAACTCCGAGAGCGGCACGACCGTCCTGCTGACCACGCACGACCTCCAGGACATCGAGCAGCTCTGCTCCCGGGTGATGGTGATCGACCACGGGCGTCTGATGTACGATGGCCCGCTCGCCGGCCTCCACGAGGCGGGGGAGAGCGAGCGGACCCTGGTCGTGGACCTGGAGCGGGAGCTCCCGCCGATCGAGGCGCCGCCCGCCCGGGTGGTGAAGGTGGAGGGGCCCCGGCAGTGGCTGGCGTTCCCGGCGGGGGAGTCGGCGGCGCCGCTGGTGGCGCGGATCGCGGCGGAGTATCCGCTGGTGGACCTGTCGGTGCGGGAGCCGGACATCGAGGCGGTCATCGCCAAGATGTACGCCGAGCGGGCGACCGCATAGTGCGAGGACGTTCGAACTCGTAGGCTTCTGTGTATGACGGACGACGAACTCCCGGACCTTCGTGCCTCCGACGCCGACCGTGAGCGAGTGGCCGAGATCCTGCGGGACGCCCTCGCAGAGGGCCGTCTCGACATGGAGGAGTTCGAGGAGCGGCTGGAAGCGACGTACAAGGCGCGGACCTACGGCGAGCTGACACCCATCACCCGGGATCTGCCGACCGCGCCGGGCCCGGCGGTGAACCTGTTCAAGGAGCCGGTCGCGGACGGGAGTTGGGCGTCGCGGATCACGGGCGGCGAGGGCTCCTCCACGTGGGGCGTCGCCGTCATGGCCGGGTTCCAGCGCAAGGGGCGCTGGACCGTGCCGAAGCGGTTCACCGGCTTCGCCTTCATGGGCGGCGGGGAGATCGATCTGCGCGAGGCGAACTTCGCGGACCGTGAGGTCGAGATCAACTGCGTGGCGATCATGGGCGGTATCGAGGTGATCGTGCCGCCAGGTGTCGAGGTCGTCGTGCGCGGGCTCGGGATCATGGGCGGCTTCGACGAGCGCGCGCATGACGTCCCGGACGATCCGCGGGCCCCACGGGTGATCGTCACCGGGCTCGCGCTGCTGGGCGGCGTCGAGGTCTACCGGAAGCTGCCCAGGGCCGAGCGGCAGCGGCTCAAGGAGGAACGGCGCCAGGAGCGGCTGGAGCGGAAGAACGCGCGCCGAGAGCTGGGCTCCCACCACCGCGATCCGCACGACCTCCACGACCTCCGCGACGTCCACCGTGACGCCATGGACCAGGTCCGCGAGGCGATGGAGGAACACCGCGAACTGCGCCGGGAGAGGCGCGAGCGACGGCGGTACGAGGACTGAGGGCCGGTGCCGGCCGGGGGCTGAGGGCCGGTGCTGGCCGGGGGCTGAGAGCCGGTGCCGGTGCGAGAGCGATGGCCGGGGCGGTACGAGGCTGACGGCCGGGGCGGTGTGAGACCGAGGCCCGGCCCCGCCTCCTACAGCTTCGCCGTCCCCGCCCTGGCAGCTCCGCCCCCGGCCCCTACAGCTCCGCCGGTGCCGAGCCCTTCAGGTCCTCCAGGTCGAAGGACTCCGCCATCCGCGCGTACCCCTTGTCGCTGGGGTGGAGGTGGTCCCCCGAGTCGTAGTCGGACCGCAGCCGCCTCGGGTTGTACGGGTCCCTGAGCGCCTCGTCGAAGTCGACGACCGCGTCGTAGACCTCGCCGTCGCGGATCGCGGCGTTGATCCGCCGGCGGACGTCCTCCCTGGCATCCGTGTAGCCCCGGTGGCCCTGGAAGGGCATCAGGGTCGCGCCGACGACCTTGATGCCGCGGGCGTGGGCCTGGCGGACCATCGTGCGCAAGCCGTCGAGGATCTTGTCGGGGTCGGCGAGGTTCGGGTTGCGGAGGATGTCGTTGACGCCGAGGTCGATGACGACGACCTTCACGTTCGTGCGGCCGAGCACGTCCCGCCCGAAGCGCCCCAGGCCGCTCTGGTTGTCGGCGGGGCGGCCGAGGCCGTTGGCGAGGACCTGGTTGCCGCTGATGCCCTGGTTGACGACGCTGTAGCGGGGCAGGTCGCGGCCGGCCTCGATCGCGGTGCGCAGCCGGTCCGAAAGGACGTCGGTCCAGCGGTGGTTGGCGCCCTGGGTGGAGGTGATGCCGTCGGTCAGCGAGTCGCCGAGGACCACGATCGTGCCGTCGGACTCGTTGCTCAGCACGTCCAGCGCGGTCAGGTAGCGCCAGTACGGGGTCTGTTCGGTGTACGCCGTCCCCGTCACGTCCTCGGTGAGGTCGCCGTCGGCGACGTAGGAGATCTGGCGGGCGTGCGGGTGGTAGGTGACCGGCCCGGACTGGACGGGGGAGTACGTGGTGACCAGGACGTCACTGCCGTACGCGATGGTGACGCGCACCGCGTCGCTCATGACCTGGCCGCCGGCCGGGACCACGACGGTGGTGTTGCCGCCGAAGGTGAGGCGCCGCATCGTCTCCGCGGTCGCGGCGGCCGTGTCGCTGCCCGCGGCGACGGCGATCGACGCGTGGGTGATGGTCAGCGGCGACTGGCCGTAGAGGTTGGAGAGCGTGATGCGGGCACTCGTACCTCCTATGGAGGCGTGGACGACATTGCGTACCGAGCGGCCCGCCATGCCCGCGGTCTCGGTGCCGGGCTCGGCGCCCGCCGGGGAGGTGGACCATGCGCCGACCCAGGTGCCGGTGGAGGCGGGGGCGGCGGGGTTGTGCGGGGCGGCGCCCTGGGCGACGGTGGTGCGCCGGCTGGTGCTGCCGTCGTCGGCGGCGACACCGACGTATATGGCGGCGCAGAGCGCCACGATCAGGGCGACCATCCCAGAAAGCAGGGCATAACCGTTACGCCTGGTCATGCGGTGCGTATCTCCTCGGGCAGACGGGAGCCCGAGGCTCCGATGTGATCACCTCATGATGCGTCATGCGGTGAGGGGTGGTTGAACGGACCCCCCATTGGGCCACCGGAGTTCAGGAGTGAGCTCCCCCCACCTGACAGACGCCGGGAACTCCTGTTCCGTTCCAGGAGTCGGTCAGGAAGGGACAATGTGTACGGGGGATCACGAACGGGTGGAGTGGATGGAACGCACGAAACCAGATGAATCGGATACCGCTGACGTAGAGCAGCATGCCCGGCCGGCCGCCGCCGGTAACCGCGCGATGACCGCGTTCAGCGCCGCGGACGAGGAGAAACAGCGCGGCGTACGCCGGATGAAGCTCACGGCGGCCGGGCTGCTGCTGTTCGTGGCGGTCGTGTACGTGCTCGCCAAGGTGGCCTCCGGGCACGGGGCCGGTGCGTGGGCGGGGTATGTCGCCGCGGCCGCCGAGGCGGGGATGGTGGGTGCGCTGGCGGACTGGTTCGCGGTCACGGCCCTCTTCCGCCACCCGCTCGGTCTGCCCATCCCGCACACCGCGATCATCCCGAACAAGAAGGACCAGCTCGGGGTGTCGCTGGGGGAGTTCGTCGGGGAGAACTTCCTCTCCGAGGACGTCGTGCGCCAGCGGCTGCGGGCGGTGGGCATCGGCAGCCGGCTCGGTACGTGGCTGGCCGAGCCCGAGCATGCCGACCGGGTGACGGCGGAGCTCTCCGCGGCACTGCGCGGGGCGCTGACCGTGCTGCGGGACTCCGACGTACAGGCGGTCGTGGGGGAGGCGATCACCCGGCGGGCCGACGCGCAGGAGATCGCGCCGGGCATCGGGAAGATGCTGGAGAAGATCGTCGCGGACGGGGGACACCGGCGGGTGGTGGACCTGGTGGTGACCCGGGCGCACGACTGGCTCGTACTCCACGACGAGCAGGTCATGGACGCGGTGCAGGGCGGCGCGCCCGGCTGGACCCCCCGTTTCGTCGACAAGAAGGTCGGCGAACGGGTCTACAAGGAGCTGCTGCGGTTCGTCACCGAGATGCGGGACATGCCCTCGCATCCGGCGCGGGGCGCGCTGGACCGGTTCCTGACGGACTTCGCCTCGGACCTCCAGTCCGACACCGACACCCGCGCGCGTGTCGAGCGGCTCAAGGGCGAGGTCCTCGGGCGCGGCGAGGTCCAGGACCTGATCGCGTCCGCCTGGACCGCCGTACGGTCGATGATCGTGTCCGCGGCCGAGGACGAGCGCAGTGAGCTACGGCTCCGGGTGCGGGCGTCGCTGCTGTCGCTGGGGGCGCGGATGGCGGTGGAGCCCCGGTTGCAGGCCAAGGTCGACCGGTGGGTCGAGGGGGCGGCGGTGTACGTGGTGACGACGTACCGCCGGGAGATCACCCTGCTCATCACGGACACGGTGGCGGGGTGGGACGCCGAGCACACGACGAAGAAGATCGAGGCGCACATCGGGCGGGATCTGCAGTTCATCCGGATCAACGGCACGGTGGTGGGGTCGTTGGCGGGGTTGCTGATCTATACGGTGTCGCGGGCGTTGGGGGGGTAGGGCGGGCGGGGTGTGGGCGTGAGCGTGGGCGGGGGCAGACGCGGGTCGGGTTTCCGGCTGGCGTAGGGCGGGGTTCTTCTGGGCACTCGGCCCGGGTTCTCACTCGAGGAGGAGGGAGCCCATGACCACTGCCGAGGCCGAGACGGGCCGGACCGTTACGTCGAACATCCCCGCGAGACTCGACCGGCTGCCATGGTCGCGCTGGCACTGGACGATCGTCATCGGACTGGGCACCGTGTGGATCCTCGACGGCCTGGAAGTGACCGTCGTCGGCAACATCGCGGGGAGGTTGTCGGAGCCGGGGAGCGGGCTGCCGATCTCCTCCGGTCAGGTGACCGGGATGGCGGCGGCCCTGTATGTGGCCGGGGCGTGCGCGGGGGCACTGTTCTGGGGCCGGCTGACCGACAAATGGGGCCGCAAGAAGCTCTTCATGATCACCCTGGCGGTGTATCTCGCGGCGACCGCGCTGACCGCGATCTCCTTCTCCACCTGGTGGTTCTTCGCGTTCCGGTTCCTCACCGGGTTCGGGATCGGGGGCGAGTACGCGGCGATCAACTCCGCCATCGACGAGCTGATCCCGGCGCAGTACCGGGGCCGGGTCGACCTCATGATCAACGGGAGTTTCTGGCTGGGCGCGGTGGGCGGTTCGCTGCTGTCGATCGTCGCGCTGGACACGTCCGTGTTCGCGAAGGACGTGGGGTGGCGGCTGACGTTCGCGCTGGGCGCGGTGCTGGCGCTGGTGATCCTGCTGGTACGGCGTCATGTCCCGGAGAGTCCGCGGTGGTTGCTGATCCACGGTCGGGACGAGGAGGCGGAACGGATCGTGTCCTCGATCGAGGAGCGGGTGGAGGCGGAGCGGGGCGAGTCGCTGCCGCCGCCGTCCCCGGACGCCGAGCTCACGATCCATCAGCGGCGCAGCGTGACGTTCGTGGAGATCGGCCGGACGGTGTTCTCGAAGTACCGGCGGCGGGCGGTGCTGGGGTTCGCGCTCTTCATCGGACAGGCGTTCCTCTACAACGCGATCACCTTCGGCTTCGGTGCGATCCTGACGACGTTCTACGACGTCCCGACCGGGAGTACCGGCTACTACTTCGCGGTGATCGCGATCGGCAACTTCATGGGTCCGCTGCTGCTGGGGAAGCTGTTCGACACGGTCGGTCGCCGGGTGATGATCTCGTCGACGTATCTGCTGTCGGGGCTGTTCCTCTTCGGCACGGCCTGGCTCTTCGACCGCGGCGCGCTGGACGCGGCGACGCTGACGGCGTGCTGGTGTGTGGTGCTGTTCTTCGCGTCGGCGGGTGCGTCGAGTGCGTACCTGACGGTCTCCGAGATCTTCCCCATGGAGACCCGCGCGATGTCGATCGCCTTCTTCTACGCCCTCGGCACCGCGGCAGGCGGCATCAGCGGCCCGCTGCTGTTCGCCGACCTGACGGGCACGGGCCGTGTGGGCGACACCGTGCTCGCCTTCCAGATCGGTGCGGCCCTGATGTGCGCCGCGGGGTTGGTGGCTGCGGTGCTGGCGGTGAAGGCGGAGCGACGGTCCCTGGAGGACATCGCGCGTCCGCTGACGGCTGCGGCGTGAGTGGGTGGATGGCTGCGGCGGTCCGTCGCGGGCCGGTTGGGGTCTGGGGGCGCAGCCCCAGGGACCGGGGTTGAAGGGGCGGCAGGCCCTGGGGGATGGGACGGGTAGGGGCGGCGGGGGCGAGAAAAGGTTGGGTCGTGGCTACTCGGTGGTGCCGTGACGGGCCTTGTCTCGGCGGCGGAGCAGGAGGAGGCCTCCCGCGACGGCCGTGATGCCCGCCGTGGCGCTCCAGGCGAGGACGTCGGTGGAACCGGTGGCCGCGAGGTCCTTACCGGACGCCGGAGTCGCTGACGCGGATGCGGAGGACGCGGTTTGGGGGCGAGGGGCCGATGCCGCACCGGACGCCGCGGCCGATGGCGTGGCGGTGGGGGAGGGGCCTGCGGACGGCGTCGACCTGTCTCGTGTGAACGCCAGCGTCCCGAAGCCCAGTTGGTCGTAACCGCCACTGTTCGGCCCGTAGTCCCCACCCCCACCCTCCGGCCCGGACTTCGCGGCGATCCGGGTGAGGTACGAGGCGGACAGTCCCCGCCGCTTGGTGTAGTGGTTCGCGATCATCGCCCAGATCGGCCGGGTCATCGCGGGATCGACCCCCGCCGCCCCGGTCACCGTCTCCGACCCCGACCACCCGTTAACGGCCCCCTTGGCCCGCGTGTTCGCGGTGAACGGCACCTCCCCACCCATGCTCCACTTCGCCACGTACTGCGCCCCCTTGAGGAAGCGGCTGTCGTCGTAGCCGTACAGATCGATGCCCTGGTTCCACGCCATCTCGCAGAACGTCCCCATCAGCCCGACCCCCAGCAAGGCGTGCCCCTGATCCCGCCCCGCCTCCAACCACTGGGCGAGCCCGTCGTCGTACACGACAGGTATCGCGTTCTTGATCGAGCCGAGCCCCTCGCCGTGCTTGAAGTAGTCGACCGCGCGGCCGACTTGGGCCTTGTCGTCGCAGAGGATGCCGGTGGCCAGGACGCAGGCCATGGCGGCGAGGTCCCAGTTGGTCCAGTAGTTGGAGACGACCGCGTCGTTGTGCTTGACGAGGAAGCTGTCGCTGAGCGGCGCGAAGACCCCGGACAGCATCTCCTTGAAGCGGTCCAGCTCGAAGTCCGGGTGGTCACGGACGAGTTCGGCGGCGTTGGCGAACTGGTAGCCGTACAGACCGGCGGCGAGGAACCGGTCCGCGTTGCCGGCGAGCGCGGTGAGCCTGGCGGACCAGGCGTTGAGGATCGCCACGGCGGTGTCGGCGTGGGCGCTGTCACCGCTGACGTGGTAGCGCAGGCCGTTCTGGTAGGCGGCGTGGATGTCGTTGTAGAGGATCACGTAGTTCTGGCCGGTGCCGCCGCGGGTGACGGTCGCCTGCGGGTTCGCCGTCCAGCCGCTCTGCGCATGCCGGTTGGCGGTCAGCCTGGCGTACCCGGCGGTGTAGGGCGCGGCGCCCGCCTTCACCTTGGCCGCCATACGGGCCAGGTCCGTGGTGGTGTGCAGCAGCCCCGGGTGCGCGTAGCCGGAGTCGGCGGCCGAGGCGGGCGACGCCGGCAGGGTCGTACCGGCACCGACGGCTCCGACCGCTCCGACGGCTCCGGTTGCCTTGAGCATGGTGCGGCGGCTGATCAGTGAAGTCGAAGTCACGTGCGTCATTCCTCGCGTGCCTGTGGCTGGGGACGGTGAGGAGACGCGAGGGTGGGAGCGGGGATAACAGAAAGTCGACGGCGACTGCGAGGAGACGTACCCATGACCGTCCGCCGGATCATGCCCGACTTTCAGGTCGAGTCGGAGCGAGCGATGCGGGCCAGCCGCGACTTCTACGGCCTCCTCGGCTTCCGGGAGGTCATGGACATGGGGTGGGTGGTGACCCTCGCCTCGCCCACCAACCCCACCGCCCAGATCAGCTTCTTCACCGAGGAACGCACGGCCCCCGTCGTGCCCGACCTCAGCGTGGAGGTCGAGGACGTCGACGCCGTGTACGCGCAGGTCGTGGCGGCGGGCGCGGACGTCGTACGGGAGCTGCGGGACGAGGAGTGGGGCGTACGGCGCTTCTTCGTACGGGACCCGAACGGGCAGGTGGTGAACGTGCTCACGCACCGGAGCTAGCCGCCGTTCGGCGCGGGCTCCCAGTCCGGGCAGTACTCGACATGCATCAGCGGCATCGAACGGTCCAACAGGCCGGAGGACGGGTGCAGTTCGGCGCACGCGTGCCCGTCGGACCCGTGCCACCGGATGTCCCGGCCGGGACCCGTGTCGGCCAGGTCGAGGAAGTCGGCTGCGGCGTCGGCGAAGGGCAGCGCGCTGCCGCTCAGCACGAGGGTGTCGGCGGCGGTGGCCAGCCGGACCCGGTCGCGGAACCCGGCGTGATGGGCGCCGGGGACGGGGCGGTCCTCGGTGGCGGGGAAGTCGGCCCGGCGGAATGCGACCGTGTGCGGGCTGCCATGCCCCAGCCGGCCCCGGACCGCCTTCCAGCGGGAGGCCGGGAACTGCCGGGAGTGGTGCACCAGCAGCAGGTCACGGGCCTGGTGCGGCTCGCTCGGATGAGGACCCACGGGCCGCTCACCACGCCTCCGCAGCGGGACGTGCACCAGCGAGCGGGGCGAACGCGCGGCCAGCAGCCAGACCGCCGCCAGCTCCGCCGCGGCCTCCCGGTCCACCCAGAAGTCCAGCCAGTGCCCACTGTCACAGCACAGCGCACGGCGCAGTCCCGTCGTACGCAACACCCGGTACTCCTCGGCACCGAGCCGCACCCGGTGCTCCGTGATCCCCAGCCGCATCCTGTCCGTTCCCTCCCGCTTCCCCGCGTGCGCCTCGCGGGGCCGTCCGTACCGCCCGCTCTCAGCCCCGCCGGTCCGCCACCGCCCACGACGCCAGGGCGACCGCCCCCGCCACCCCGAACACCGCGGGCCAGGCGCCCACCTTCTTGGCCAGCGGATGCGACCCCGCGAAAGCGGCGACATACGCGGCCGTCAGCGCGCCCGCGGCCTTCCCGCCCGCCTGCTGCCGCCACTGCTGCGCGGCCGCGGCCCCGGCGGCCGCCAGCACGACCCCGCCCAGCTGCCGCTTCTTGGTCCAACGGGCCACGCCGTACCCACCGACGAGCCCGCCCGCCGCGACCACCGCGCTGGGAACCTTCGCCATGTCTGCCTCCTGAGAACTGGTGCCACTTCTGGCGATCACGTTCGATATGTCCCGAGGCTAACGCCGGGCCTGGACACCACTCCTACCGCCCCTCCTGCCGTAGGAGACCGGCAGCCTGCCTGTGCCGCCTACCGCGGGAAACGGGCCGTCGCAGAGAACCGAGGGGGCACCTTGAGCCACGTCACCACATCCGACGGCACCCGGATCGCCTACCGCGACCACCCCCGCCCCGGCGCGCCCCGCACCGCCCTCCTCCTGCACGGCCTGGCCGGCCACATGGGCGAGTGGGACGCCCTGATCCCGCGCCTGTGCCGGTCCGGCTTCCGCGTGGTGTCGTACGACGCCCGCGCCCACGGCGCCAGCACCCGCCGCCCGCCCGACGTGACCCGCGCGGCCTACGTCGAGGACGCGGCGACCCTGATCGGGGAACTCGCGCTGGGACCCGTCACCCTCGTCGGCCAGTCCCTGGGCGGGCATACGGCGATGCTGCTGGCGTCCGCCCGCCCGGAACTGGTGGCCGCGCTGGTCCTCGTCGAGGCGGGCCCGGCCGGGCCGAGTCCGGACGTACCGGCGCGGATCGGAGGGTGGCTGGACAGCTGGCCGACGCCGTTCCGGTCCCTCGCGGAGGCCGAGGGTTTCCTCGGGCACGCGGCGTGGGCGAGCGGGCTGGAGGAACGCGCGGACGGCTGGCACCCGCGCTTCGACCGGGACCGCATGGTCGAGTCACTGGCGGAACTGGCCGAGAACGCCTACTGGCGGGAGTGGTCGTCCCTCACCTGCCCGACCCTCGTGGTCCAGGGCGAGAACGGCACGATGCGTCCGACCGAGGCCGCCGACATGCGGGAGCTGCGCCCGGACACGCGGGTGAGGGTGGTGCCGGGGGCCGGTCACGACGTACATCTGGAGGAGCCGGAACAACTGGCGGATGCCATCGAGGAGTTCACGAGGACGGTCGGACACGACTACGACTCGAACGCTCGCTGACATGTTCGCCGGACCGGGCCGGACCGGACCGGACCGGACCGAGCCGGACCGGACCGAGCCGGACCAAGCCGGACCGGACGATGACGAGGATCGAGCCATGGATGTCTTCCTGACCACCGCGCGGCTACGGCTGCGCGCTTTCACCGAGGCCGACACCGACGCCTTGTTCGCGCTGGACAACGACCCGGACGTCATGCGCTACCTGAACGGCGGAAAGCCGACGTCCCTGGAAGCGATCCGCACCCGCACCCTCCCGCACCTCCTCCACGACTACCCGTGCCTGGGCACCCGCGGCTTCTGGGCGGCGGAGGAGCGGGAGACGCGTGTCTTCGTGGGCTGGTTCGAGTTCCGCCCGCTGGAGGAGCACAGCGCCGCGGTCGTGGAGCTGGGATACCGGCTGAACAAGGCCGCGTGGGGTCGTGGCTACGCAACCGAGGGCTGCCGTGCGCTGATCGGCAAGGGCTTCGGTGAGCTGGGGGTGGAGCGGGTCACCGCGAACACGATGGCGGTGAACGCCGGGTCGCGAAGGGTGATGGAGAAGGCGGGGCTGACCTTCGTACGGGGGTTCCGCAGCGAGTGGCCGGAGGCGATCGCGGGGTCGGAGCACGGGGAGGTCGAGTACGAGCTGAGGCGTGCCGACTGGCACGGCTGAGCTGTCACGCCCGGGTGAGGGGGCCCTCGGAGGAGGGTGATACGCGACGGCCGGCGTGATGAACACCGCACCGGCCGTCCGCGGAGGCTACCGGTGTCAGAGCTGACCGGACTCGGCGATGGTGATCTTCGCCGAGGTCGCACCGCTGCCCGAGCCGAGCGACTCGATCTTCTTGACGACCGCCATGCTGGCCTCGTCGGCGACCTCGCCGAACACCACGTGCTTGCCGTCCAGCCAGCTCGTCACGATCGTGGTGATGAAGAACTGCGAGCCGTTGCTGTTCGGGCCCGCGTTGGCCATCGACAGCAGGCCCGGACGGTCGTGCTTGAGCTTGAAGTTCTCGTCGGCGAACTTCTCACCGTAGATGCTCTTGCCACCCGTACCGTTGCCCCGGGTGAAGTCCCCACCCTGCAGCATGAAGTCCGGGATGACCCGGTGGAACGAGGACCCGGCATAACCGAAGCCCTTCTCGCCCGTGGCCAGCGCGCGGAAGTTCTCCGCGGTCTTCGGGACGACGTCCTCGAAGAGGTTGAAGTTGATACGGCCGGCGGGCTCGTCGTTGATGGTGATGTCGAAGTAGACCTTGGTTGTCATGGGACTATCCTGCACCCTCCGCTTGAGCTGCCGTAATCGTGGGGGCGGGTGCGTTGCGGTACGGTCCGGACTGGCAGGTCACCTCTGCTCCTGTACTCAGGGCAATCACGATCGGCCCAGGAGAGCGTCGGTAGCGCGTCGCGGCCGTTGGGCATTGAGCGACATGCTGAGGGCTTACGGCTGCGGTGCGCAGTCCGTCGAAAAGCCCTCGTGTACTCACGAACATGATGCTGGCCTTCCAAGTACACGGCATCGGTGATGCCGTCGCGGTACACCAGGTCTGGGTCTGCCTGGTCGGGGACGCCGAGCAGCGTGAAGGTGTCTGTGGCCCGGATGGGTGCCCGAGTCAAAAATCACGGCTCTCCGGCGAGCTCGGACCGAGCAGGTTGGGTTCGACGATCTTCGAGGAGTCGGTGATCGGTGTCGTCCGGCAGGCAGCGTTCGCTGCCGCGCCGGTCCCCGTCACCGCGCCGGTCTTCCTCGGCGCCCTGCCGCCACCCAGCTCTCAGTGGTTCAGCGTTCGTGCGAAGAAACCCAGGTCGGAGTCATCCGGGGTGCCGACGAGCAGCGCACGGTCCAACAGGATGTTGTTGTGTTCACAGCTCGTCTCCGGCAGCATCACGCAGGCATGGCAGGCGGCCAGGTTCGTTCCGCCGGTGCCGGACGCCTCGGACTCGACACAGAGAGGGTCGGAGGAGCACCACTCGGCACGTCGGACAGCCGAACGGATCGTCCGATCGAGGAGCTCCGGTTCGCCCTGGGCGACGAGCCCACCGAGGCTACCCGCCGAGTCGCTCGTCGCGGTGTAGACGAGCACACCCGCCATGTCGTCCGCCGCGTACAGACGCTCCCGCAGGGCGGCGGCCGGGTAGCCGGCCTCCAGGCTCCACTCGTTGATGAGCACATGGGCCAGCGTGTGCAGCAGGACCATGCGAGGTGTCGCCGGGGAAGGGGGGACGCGACTCGGATCTCCGGCGCGCTGTTCCATCACCCGCTGGTGAGCCGTGCGCATCCGCTCGACCCGAGCGGCGACTGCGGTGGCCTTCTCCCAGGAACCGAGTCGTTCCGCGTCCAGGCGGAGGAAGACCCCCTCGCCGCGCACCTCCATCGCGGGGAGCCACTGCAGCGGGGAGTCGGAGAGCGGAACCTCGTTGGGCTCGGTCGTCGCGTCGGGGTCGGCGAGCCGGGTGAACGCCTTGAGCGCGCGCACCTCACGGAGCTTCTTCACCAGCATCGGACCCGAGACGCCGAGAGGACGGAGCACGCTCGTGTCACCCAGCGGGGTCTCGCAGATGAACTGCTCGTCCCGGGACCGCTCGCGTTCGTCGTTGCCCGCGCAGAGTCGGTCGTACTCCTTGTTGCGCAATGCGCGATAGCGGTGGTCGAAGGTGGGCCCGTCCTCGCCGCTCGGATCCTCCTCGCGTTCCGCGTCCAGGAGTGCCATCACCTCGTCGACCGGGACCGGACTCTCGCCCTTGAACACGAACTTCAGACACATCTGGACCTCCGCGCGGCTGTTGAGCTTGCGGAGCTCGTCCCAGTGCTCGGCGAGTGGATCGGCGCGGCCGTCACTCCACGGCGGGATGGAGAGCGCCGACTTCAACACCGGCTGCCACACGGCCGAGGAACCGCGCTGGAGGGTGCGCGGCGCCATGCCGCAGACCTGGGCGGGGGCGGAGGTACCGAGCCACGGGCGGGTGCCACGGCAGCGCAGGCCCAGATCCTTGAGCGCGCTCTTGCGGAACGAGCCCTCCATGGAGACCTCGGGCACCCCGCAGGTGCAGGACACGAGGATCGAGCGGAGCGAGGAACTACGGCCGGAGGTACGCATCTTGAGCGTCCCTCCACACTGTCCGGCGGTCGTGGTACCGGCGCCCGAGGCACGATGGACCCAGTGCCAGTACGGGAAGTCGTCGAGGTGCCCGGCCTCGCAGGCGATCACGAAACGGGAGGGCACGAGGTCGGCTTCACACGTGCCGCAGACGCTCCGGCCGGCGGGTGGATTGAAGTCGCGGTGTCGGCGCAGGTCGTTGCACTCGGGGCAGGCGTGCATGAGAGGGAAACGACGCACCCGGATGCCGTCCCTGCTGGTGTCCTCGGACGCGGGGGGCAGCCGAAAGTGCTGGACGTCGAGGAGACGGGCGAGGCGCCGCTCGTGGATCCGGGGGGACTCGTCGCTGCTCCAGTGCTCATCGGCTCCGTCCAGGCCGGAGACGATGAAGGACTCCTGGTCCACGGCGACGAGCGAGCCGACACCGTACGTGGTGATCGCCTGAGCCCGACGAACAGCGCCGCGTCGAGGCAGATTGCGGGCGGGCGTGGCGCCGTTCGTGCCGGTCCGGCGGCGACGTGCGGGGGGCGGGGTCATCGGGTTGCCTCCATGAACAGGGCGGACTCGGCGTCGACATCGCGCAGACTCCACAGGGTGCGCCATGCATCGGCGTCCTCGGATTCGTCGTCGTACGACTTCAGGAGCGAGGGGGTGCGGCTGCCTCGGCGCGGCTCGAAGAGCAGCCCGCCGTGCGTGTCGGCCTCGTCGCACCACCAGTCGACGAACTCGTCGAAGGCACGCCCTACCGCGTCGACTTCGTCAGGGGCGACGTCCTGGACGCGATTCAGCAGGATGGGCCTGACCTCCTCGCGGAGAAGGTGTTCGTAGGACTCGATCCGGCCTGCGGCGTCGTTGTCGTAGGCGGCCGGGATGAGGATGCGGGCCAGCGCGACGATCACGGCGTGCAGGCCTCGCTCGCGAGCACGTGCGGAGAAAGGAGTGACCGACGTGGACTCGACCTCGCGGTAGAGGGCGGAGTGGAAGTGCAGGAAGTTCTCGTAGTGGGACCGGTCGCGGGATCGGGTCGCGTTGAGCATGACGGCGACCAGTCCGGGATGGGCACGACCGACGCGGCTGGTGGCCTGGATGTACTCGGCCGTGGTCTGCGGCTGGCCCATGACGGCCATCAGCCCGAGCCGGTCCACGTCCACACCGACCGCGATCATGTTGGTGGCGAGGAGAACATCCACGGCGTCCTCGTCGGGCAGCTTCTTCTCGATGCCCTTGAGGCGGGTGGGGATCTCGCTGGCATCGATCCGACTGGTCAGCTCCGAGTAGTTGGCCACCGAGCGGAGGGGCGCGCCCTCCCGTTCGGCGAGCACTTCCAGATACGCCACCACGTCGTCGTGGACCTGGAGTTCGGCCGCGGACAACAGCCGGAGGCTGTTGAAGTAGCCGACGAGACTCCAGTACGCGTCGCGCACCTCGTCCTCGGTCCTGGCCTGCTGGGCCCGGTGCAACAAGGTGGCGTACGTACGGATCAAGAGCGTGGACTGACTGGTGCCGGGGGCCAGGAGCCCGACGTAGCGGCGGCTCGCCTTCTCCTCGCGCGGGGTCTCCACCGCGAACCACGAGTCTCGGGCGTCCAGGCCCGCGGGCGGGAACTGGCGGACCTCACGCGCGAAGAGGTGGCGGCCCTGGTCGGCGGCGCGGCGAATGGTCGCCGTGGAGGCGATCACCTTGGGTCGGCCCGCGAGCGCATCCACCGCGGTCTCGTAGAGGCCGGTGAGTGTGCCCAATGGCCCGGAGATCAGGTGGAGTTCGTCCTGAACGATCAGTTCCGGGGGTGGGGTGCGATCGCTCGGGTCGTTCCGGTTGAAGAGCGCCGCGGTGGCGGGACGCCAGGGCATCGAGGCGAACTTGTCGACGGTGGCGATCACCAGCGTGGGTCGGGCGTCGTACACCGCCTCGTCGATCAGGTGGACGGGCAGACCGTCGGCGAAAGCGCAGTCTGTACCGGGGCACCGGACGTGCATCCGCTTGGCGTCCTCGTCGACCTCGTAGGCACGGGCGTCGAGGCGGGTGCCGCACCAGGGGCAGGCGTGGAGCTGGACAGGGTTCTCGGTGGCGAGACGCTTGTCGAGGTCTCCGCGGAGCTCGGCGAGCCTCCCCTCGGCCTCCGCCAGAGTGTTGGGGGTCGCCGAGCGGCCCACCCACATGCCGATGGAGAACGGCTCGTGCCCCAACTCGGGCCTGGCGCGCCGCATGTGCTCCATGGCGCAGATCAGGATCGCGGCCCGCTCGAACTGCTGGAGCGTGAGCAGCCGGAGCGTGTAGCGCATGAGCACGGTGACGCCGCCACCACTCTCCTTCTTGCGGATGCGGCGCAGGAAGGAGGTCACTGCGATCAAACCGAGATACGCCTCCGTCTTACCACCGCCGGTGGGAAACCAGAGGAGGTCGGAGATGCCCCGGTCGTCGTGCTCGGGGTCGTCGATACCGGCCAGGCAGAGCAACAGGAACGCGATCTGGAACGGGCGCCAGCGGCCGGCGGTCGGGTCGGGGGAGCCGATCCGACCGTTCTTCACCCATGCGCTTCGAGCCCGCTGGTAGGCCATGGCGTGGTTGGCGAGCCGGAAGGCTCGCATCAAGTCGGGCTTGGACTCCAGGAGTTCGATGCCCGCGCGGATGCGTCCGAGCGCCTCACGACAGGCTTCCACCTGGTCCTGGGCGGGCTTCTGGTGCATGTCGTCGGCCAGCGCGTCCGCTTCGGTCTCCTTGCGGTCGATCCAGCGCTCGTAGCCGTCGGCGAGTGCTCGTAGGGCGGCCACGATCTCGGCGTCGGAGCCGTCGGCCAAGCCGAGCATGGACAGGGGGGAGTCGTCGATCTCCGGGTTGGAGTCGGTGAGCAGTACCTCCACGGTCGGTACGAACTCGCTCCGCACCTCGGTGACGGCGGCCACGACGGTGTCGGTCACGCCGATCGGCGGCGGCGTCCAGTCCCACTCGGCGGCGCAGCCGTGACCGACGGCGAAGGTCGGGGCGTGGCGGTGCAGCAGCCGGCTGGTCGCGACCTCGGGGTCATGAGCAGCGGCTGGGGCCGGACGCTCGACGAAAACGGTCGATCCGTCGGCGGCGCTGATCGTGAGACCGCACTGGAACAAGGAGAACGCGTCCTGAAGTTCCCGCTCGCCGACTCGGTGGGTGTTGACCAGAGTGACCGTGATCGTGACCGTGCCGGTGGATGGGTCGGGGCGCCGGATGTTGGCGCGCAGCGCCACTCCCGGAGCGAGGTCTTCCTGCCACCTGGGATCGGGGGTGGTCACGTCGATCCGCTGCTCCGGAAGGTCGAGTTCCTTGCGGCGCCACTGCTCCCGTTGGTCGGACGTGGTGCGGGCCTCGGCCCGACGTGCGGAGATCGGCTTGCCGTCCGCGTCGGTGGGCTCGTAGACGGCTGCGCGCGCCGAGACGACGATCGCCTCGGTGGCGGCAGCGACCGCGAAGGTGAGTCCCATGGACGAGGGGCGGCGGGATCCGGCGGCACCCACCTCCTGAGCCGTGCCGGACTCCTCGACGTTGTCACGGGTGCGCTGCGGGGCGATGTCCAGGCCGTCGTGTTCGTCGTCGTCCGCCCGGAGCTGCTCCTCCGCGGCGGCGCTCGCCGCACGCGGGTAGAGGACGCCGGTGAGGTAGCGGTCGATCGGCGCCTCTTGGGCCAGTACCTCGTCCCGGTCCTCCGGCGCGGCGTCCGGAGCGGGGCCGAGGAGTTCGCGGCGGAGCCCCATCAGGAGCTCCTCGTCCCGGACCCGATAGTGCTCGGAGTGCCGACCTGTGTCCTGTGTCATGCGCCCTGCTCCTCGTTGTTGCCGGCCCGTCGGTACATTCCGATGCCGATGATCCGGGGGACGATCCACACACCTCGGTCGCCGAGACCGGCATTGACGCCGGCGGCGGTACTGCCCGACACCGTCTCCAGGACGTCGACGCGCAGGCCGTGGATCTCGTCGGGCCACCACGGGTCCCACGTCCGGTTCACCTTCTGCACCTGGAACAGCTCCTCGCGGAACCGCTCCGATGCCTCAGCGATCTCTCGCCCGTCGTGCATCAGGGCGTACGGCGGGCTCTGGCACTCACCCATCGGCAGGTCGTGGCGCTTGCACAGCACGACTTCTGCACCGGGACGGACATGTTCAAGGAGATACGTCTGAGTCGCCGCCGCGTCGGTCTCGTGACCGGGCGGGTTGTCGCGACAGACGTCGCCTGCCTCGGCGACGACCCCGAAACGGTCGTACGACCGCCAACCACCTACGTACCGGCGCCCGTTCTTCCTGCCGCCGGCTCTCTTGACGATCGGCAGCTCGGGAGGACTCGCGTGGTAGAGATCCTGCCGGACGCGCGTCATCGCCACGTACAGGGCGCGCACCTCGGCGGGGAGGTCCAACTCCTCCTTGTACTGCTTGTGGAGCTCGGCGACGCTCGGCGGGGCCAGAACGATCACCCGGTCGAACTCGAGGCCCTTGGCCCGATGCACGGTGGAGACGACGATCCGTGTGGTCTCGGGATCGGCCGCCTCGTCAGGGAACCTGCCGTCGGCGACCAGGCGCCGCAGCCGCTCCAGATCGAGCACATTGCGTCCGGTCGAACGGGTCGCCCGCCGCAGCACCGTCCACAGGGCGCTCGCGTTCGGCTCGTACGGCAGAGGGACCTCCGCGAGCAGGGAGCGGAACCGATCCTCGGTGAGACCGGTCGCCTCTGTGCGGCGCAACAACTCGGCCACCCAGTACGGCACCGGCCGCTCTTCGAGGGGGCGCCGCAGCCGATGGTCGACGCCGTGCTCGTGGAGCAGGCCGGAGACCACCAGCGCCTGGCGGTTGTCGCGGGTGAGGATCGCGCAGGTGTCGGTGAGGTTCCGCAGACTGTCCAGAGCGAACGGGGCGGTGAGATCGCCCGTTCCGTTCGCCGGATCCAGAAGGAGGTCGCGAAGTTCCGTGTAGAGGGTCGCCGCCTCGTCCGTGTCACTGATCCGCTGGAGCCGGGGGCCGTGGGTCAGCGCGATCCGAGCCTCGGCGGTGGTGGCCCGGAAGTTTTGAGTGAGACGCAGCTCCACCAGGTCGTCGGGGTACGAGCAGCGGAGCCAGTCGAAGAACCGACCGGTTTCGTCGGCGCGCTCCGTCGGGTCGGCGATCTGGAAGCCGTAGACGGACTGGGCCGCGTCGCCGACGACGGTGAAGCCACAACTGTCCTGGTACCGGTCGAGCAGGGCCTCGACCAGCTCTCGGCGCCCGCCCAGCAGATCCTGCACCTCGTCGATCACGACATGAGCGGGCGGGACGGCGTCGCCGGCCTCCAGCGCCCCCTTCTCGACCGCTTCGACCGCGGCGGTGATCCGCTGGTCGAAGCCGACCGCACCCCACTCGCCGTCCGGATACGCCTGGACGAGCACTCCGTAGGCCCAGGCGTCGAACGTCTGGGCGCGCACGCGCCGGGCCCGCTCCCCGTGCCGCGCGATGCGCTCACGCAATTCGCGGGCGGCCGCTCGGGAGAAGGTGAGCACCAGGATCTCGGCGGCCTCCAGCGCCTCGTCGGGGTCCTCGTGACCACACAGCGCGTCGAGCCTGCGCACCAACGTGTGCGTCTTCCCCGCCCCCGCACCGGCGGTGACCAGCACGCGCGCGTCCCAGGGCTGCTCGACCACGGCCCGCTGCTCCTCGGTGAGCGGAGGGCTGTCGAGGTAGGCGTCGGTCACGTACGGCTCCAGAGGTGCTCGAACTGGGTGAAGGCGAGCTGGGTGTCGAAGTTCTCGATGTTGTCGCTGACGTTGAGGATCAGGCAGCTGTCCTTGCCGCCGTTGCGTGGTCCGCGCAGTCCCCGACCGATCATCTGCTGGTAGACGTTGGTGCTGTAGACCGGCCTGGCCACGACCACGGCACGAGTGGCCGGCGCGTCGAATCCCTGGGTGAGCACACCGTAGTTGGTGAGCACGCGAATACGTCCGTTTCGGAACTTCTCGATGCGAGCACGGCGATCCTGCGCACTGGTCGTCGAGTCGACCGCGGCGGACGGGACACCCTGGTCGTTGAGCATGGCCGCCAGATACTTGGCGTGGTCCACGGAGGTGGCGAACAACAAGGTCGGCCAGTCGTCCGGCAGTTCGGCCACCGAGTCCACGATGCGGCGGCTGCGCGCGTGGTCGTCGGCGAGCCGCTGCTCGGCGGCGCGGGAGAGCATCGCCATGCGGTCGGCATGTGTCTTCTCGTCCCGGGTCAGCTCGATCCGGCCGCCCTCCAGGGTGCGGTGCTCGACCTGGGCGAGCATGCCCCAGTCCTGGAGGTCGCGATACGGGTCACCCGACGGGAAGACACCCTGGTCGAGTCGCCTGTTGCCGAAGCGATTGACCAGGCGGCGGGTCTCGTCCTCGTTGGTGCTGCGGAACGGGGTGGCGGTGAGCCCGAGCAGATGCCGACCGGTCTCGTACTGGGTGAGTTCCAACTGGCTCAGGATCTCGGTGTATCGCTTGGAGATGGCCGTGTGCGCCTCGTCCACGATCACCAGTACGGCCTGCCGCAACCAGGCGTACTGGTCGACGCCGAGGCACCGCTCCAGCTTGGCGTCGGTGGCGACCACGAGGTGGGGATGGTCGACGACATCACCGACCTCGTTGCTGCTCCACAGCCTGCTGATGGCGAGGGGGCGCTCCGCGCCGACCTTGCTCCAGACGAACTTCCAGCTCTGTACAGCCTGTTCGCAGAGCTCCTCGGTCTGCGCGATCCACAGCACCGGACCCTTGAGGTCGCCGACCCGCTTGACCCAGCGGATCACGGCCTCGGCGGTGACCCGGGTCTTTCCGGCGCCGGTGGGCAGGGACAGCATGCCGCGCTGGGGGGCCAGTCGGTCGAGCATGGTGGAGATGTTCCGGACCAGGTCCTCCTGGTAGTCGTGGAGGCTCGGGAAATCCCGAGGGCCCTCGACGGTCTCGAACGGAGGCGGGGACGGAGTCCTCGAACCGGCGAACGCGACAGGCAGTCTCAGGTCCGAGACGAAGGCGACGGCGGCCGACGAACCCCCGTACGCGACAGGCGCGTTGGGGAAGCGGGCCTGGATGTCCCGGGCATGCTGCTGGAGCACACCGTCGCCGTGCGCGTTGAACGCCATCTGCGCGATCCGACGCCCGGCCGGCTCCACACCGTCGGCCGCCTGCAGCTCGGCTTCCATCAGCCCCTCCGGGAGCCCGGCCCGAAGAGCGTCCGCTCCGATCAGCAGCTCGACCTTGGCCACCACGTCCTCGGCCTCGCGCACCGCGGCCTGTGCCGCCTTCAGCTCGCTGTCGCGGGCCATGCGGTCCTGGTGCTCCAGCACCGCGCGGCAGCCGGCCGTGCCGAGGCCGAGGCCCAGCTCGCGGTCGATCAGCCGCAGCATCGGCTCGGGCTCCAGAGGCACACGGACCTTGACCGTGCTGTCCTGGCGCACGGCGTCCAGAGGGGAGGCCTGCGTGCCGTTGGGCGTGCGGGTGACCTCCTCCAGTTCGGTGCAGCGCTGCACCATGCTGTTGCGGTTCCCGCTGTTCAGACGCTGCCGCAGAGCGGGGAACAGCTCGACCAGCGGTACGGGGTCGCCCTCCGGCACCTCGCGGGTCTCTCGGCTGATCACGTCGGAGTAGCGGAGCATGCCCCACTTCTCGACCATCAGCTCGGCGTCCTCGGAGGTCGGTACGAGCAGCGCCGGGAGCTGCTCGGCACGGAGCGCCCGGTACTCGGCGGCGCCGACGGCGAGGGTGATCTCGCCGTCGGGACGGGTGCTCCACGTGTCGCCGATCCGGCAGCGAGTCAGGGAGTCCTCGGGGAAGTCCGCGCCGAAGCGCGTCAGCATCACATAGGTGGCCCCGACGAAGGTGTCGTCGTCGCTGCGGGACACCTCCTCGAGGAGCGCGTCCCAGCGGTCGGTGGGAACCTCGTCGACGGTGGTCGGAAGCCGCAGCTTTCGGGCCTTCTCGGGCGAGATGTCGGCGACGGGCAACACATCGCGGTAGGCGGCGAGTTGGGGACCGACGGCTTCCCTGAGCGGCTTGAGCCCCTGGGAGGTGGTGACCATGCCGTACTTCCGCAGCATCCAGCGGATCGGCGAGACGACCGCCTGCCGGGTGCCGGTCTGCGCGCCGATCTGGCGTGTCCAGTTGTCCACCACGGCGTCGTCGGGCAACACCTTCAGAAAGGCGGCGCGCGACTCTTCGGACAGGGCACGGAAAAGGTGGAGCGGGCCACCGATCGCGGCACCCTCGACCTTCATCCGGTTCAGCGAGGGGCGGGGGGCACGGCTGTCCAGGCCGCGCAAGTAGGAGGCGTGGACGGCTTCGCGGTACTCCTCGAACCAGGTCTCGTCCGTCTGGGGCTGCACCCCTCCGGACGGTCGTTCCCGCAGGCCGATCTGGGTGAAGAAGGGCATGTCGTCGGAGTGGAACGCCATGTCGACGGCGACAGCGGGATCGCGCTTCGCGTCGACCACGGCACCCGGCAGCATGCAGTCCTCGACCGGCCGGAACCGCCCGTCGGCGGTCCGCACACGAAGCGTCGCGCGCGGCGTGGGCACCCGTTCCAGGACCTTGTGGGCCAGCCGACGGACCCCGGCCTGGCGGAACAGCTCCCAGAACTGCTGCCAGTCGGACTCCCTGTAGTGGCCGAAACCTTGGTCGAGAACGCTGTCGAACCGGCCGTCCGCATCGGCCTCGCGAATCCCCAGGACATCGAGTGCGTGCGCCAGCGAGAGGTCCTGGGCGAGCTCGTCGACCACGTACACCGTCGATTCACGCAGGCCGTCCTGGTCGGCGCGGCGGTACACCTTGCCGTGCACGGGGGCGACGAGACCGTGCTCCTCGGTGAGGACGATGTGGGCTTTGCGGGCCTCCTCGACGAACGGGGACTGGACCTCGATCATGTCGGCGAGGATGCGGATCGCCGTCGCGGACGCCTCAGCGGTGCCCTTCGCGACGAGGGCCTCCAACCACTCGCGTACATCCGCTCGTTGATGCTTGGCCGCGCCGAGAATGTGCTCGACCTTGCCGGAGCGCAGAGTGTCCGTTTCGACGCTCGGGTGCAGCCAGTTCGACGGCCGGTCCGGGCACGCGTGCCACATCCGCAGCCAGCGGGCCAGGGATTTCAGTTCCTTCTTCGGGTCCTTGGGGCGAGGGTGCACCCGCAGCTCGGTCGGCACGCGCAGCACGCCGTCCTGGTCGGGCAGCGACGGAGTGACGGCGGCGCGCTTCCAGACCTCTACGGTCAGGAACGCGTCCGCCCAACTGATCGCTTCCTTGTCACGACCGGGCAGTAGCGGCAGATAGGCGGCGGGATCCTCGGCGGGCGCGAGGGCGGGCAGCGAGTCGACGACCAGCTGTGCCGCTCGCCGGATCATCTCCTGGTTGAAGGGGGAGGAGTCGAGGAGGTTCTGGCGGTCCTCGTTCGTCTTCCAGGCCCCGTTGAGGATGCCGCTCAGCGACATCTCGTACTTGGTCGGGAAGAAGGACCAGAATCTGCCGCGCCCGCGCGCCCGCGGGCTGACGTAGAGGCCGCTCTCGAGGTCCTTCTCCAAGGTGGGGACACCCCAAGAGAGGTCGAGCGAGAGCCGGTCGTGGAGCTCACCGGCGTCCGCACGGGCCGCGGGGCCGGGCTCGTGGGTGGTCGTGAACACCCGCCATCGGTCGGTGACGACGGCCTTGCCGGTCCGCTCCTCGACCACGGTGTGCAGATCGCCGGCCTGTTCGGTGGTCAGGGTCCGGCGGGCCATGGGTCGGGGCCGGCGGTCCTCCAGTACGACCTTCGCGACGTGCGGCGAGAAGAGCTGGAAACCGACCGGGAACTCCTCGCGGGGCTCACCGTGGTCCTTGGCGCGGCCACCGTGCATGTCCCGACCCAGCCGGTCGTCGGCCTTCGGGAGCAGAGGCAGACGAACCACGGTGGTTGCCCAGGTCAGCAACTCGTTCAGGACGGGGTCGGCCGCGCGCTCGGCCTGTATGTCGAGGGGGCGGGCCATCCGCAGGACGGGCGCGTCGAACTCGGGGCCGTAGCGTGCCGTCACCCCGGGCACGTCCTTGATCTGCGCGTACGACCAGGATCGGTCGAATCCGAAACTTCCGGTGCGGCTGAAGAACTCCGGGGCGTCGGTCACGACGAGGACGGATTTCACGCCGACCCCGAATCGTCCGATCTGACCTCCGCGCTTCTTCGACATGCTCATCCGAAGAATTGTCTCCGCGCCTTCCGGGGTCACCGGATTTCCTTCGTTGGCGCAGTACAAGTACCCCTCGGTGAGGACGACATGCACTCGCCCGCCCGGCTCGTCGGCGATTTCGTCGGCCGCGTTCTGGACGAGCTCGAAAAGCTGGCGGTCACCATATCCGCCCTGAGTGATACGGCGCTCGCCATTTGCATGCTCGGCCACGAGGCCGGGGTCCACGGCATAGGTCTGCAGGACGCGTGAGGACTGCTCGAGAACGGTTTGGATCACCGAAGAGGACGAAGGTGGCACTGCTTCTGCGCTCCTGAGGTATCAAGGTCCGGACGAAAGCGTGAGTGGCGGGCCGACTGCCGGCTTCGTGCAGCCGGCCCGTGTCGTAGGTGGCGCTGATGGTCGGGCGTGCCTGGTCGGTCAGGCCGCGGGGGAAGTTCTGTCCGGCAGGTTCTGAACCGTCTTGGCCAGGTCGGGGAAGCTGTCGGTGAAATCCTCTTCGGTCAGGTTGAAGCCGTGGAGAACCTCCACCACCTGGACCCTGCTCGTTGCCGTCTGAATCGCCAGCTCAAATGCGCTCAAATCCCGGGACGAATACAAATAGTCGCAGTCCTGCCCACCCATAGAGGGTCCACCCCTGTTACGTCGTGTTTTTGAAATCGCGCAGGGGTGTATTCGGATACACGTCCCCCGTGAAGTGAATGCATGGTCGGTCTTGAGAGAGATCCTTTTCCCGATGATTACGCTACCGGGTGAATCTCGGGTGGCGCCAGTCGTTTTGGAGAAATGTTTCTTTGTGAGGTCCGGGACCGGTTTTGGACATACTTCTTTCCAGGCCGCCCGGCCTTCCCGATTTGCGGGTTTCACGAGCGAGATGGATTCACCATCGTCACTAAATTATCCACAGCCACTCCAATGCGCAACCCCGAACTTCCGTTCAGGTGTGGGGAGTTGACCGTTCCGCGCTTCCGTGGGGCGGGCGATCGTGCGGAAGTCGGGCTATCTGGACATGTCAGACAACGATCTGGAGTGACCGAGCCTGTTCGACCCGATCAACTTTTGGTTGACGCCTGCGAGTGTGTCAAATTAGCCTCCTGGTCTACAGCATGTGACGCGCATGCGACTCCAAGGGAAGAACGGGTGGCGCGTGGAGACAGGTGAGGAGTTCGGGCCCTGGCTGGCCCGTCAGCTCAAGCTGGCAGGGAAGAACCAGGCCGAACTGGCTGAGGAGCTCGGACTGACTCGAGCTGCCGTCTCCGCGTGGATCACCGGAAGGTCGACTCCACGCCCGACTGTCATGGTCGACATCGCGAAAGCTCTCGGCACGGACCTCGGCACGGTGCACACCCGCACCACCGACACCCAGGCCGGCCTCCCGCTCATCTGGTATCACCGTCCCGGCTACCGCGACGGCGGCCGTGACCTGGGCAATGCCGCCGCTTTCGCCTTCGATGCGGACGTGCAGGTTCTCGCTCGCGAGACGTGCCAGAACAGCCTCGACGAACGACTGACGGACAACGGTCGCCCGGTCCGTGTCCGCTACACGCTGCATGAGCTGACCGGCAAGGCGCTGGACGACTTCCGCGAGGCGATTCTCTGGAACGAGCTCTTCCCGCACTATTCCGCCGTCTCGGAGATCGCCGCCAATCAGAAGGTCGGTCGTGTCGTGGACGCCGGAGTGCGCGACATGTACGAGAAGGGCCGCCTGGTCCTGCTGCGTGTCGACGACTACAACGCCTCGGGGCTCACCGGTGACGACTACGCGGACGGAAAGTTCGCGGCCGTGGTCAGGCGCCAGCTGGAGAGCCTCAAGTCAGGGCGTGACGCGGGCGGTTCCTACGGCCTGGGCAAGGCGACGCTGTGGGCCACCAGTGCCCTCGGGCTCGTACTCATCAACTCCACTCTGTCCGAGCCGCACGAAGGGCGTAAGGAGCGTCGGCTCATCGGCCGTCTCGAGCTGCCCTGGCGGGAGGTCGACGGCAAGCCGTACGCGGGCCCCGCCTGGCTCGGGCGCCCCGACCCCGACTCGCCGGGTGCGGAGGTCGCCCGCTCCTGGTGGGCGGACGAGGAGACCGTTGCGCGTCTGCACCTGACGCGGGAGAACGACGAACCCGGTACCTCCTTCCTCATCGTCGGCGCGCACGACGTGGCCAGCCTCGACGAGAAGTCGTCCGACGTCGACGACGAGGGCGGCGACGTGGACGAGGAGGGCACCCAGGACACACGTGACATCCGCAGGATGCACCGGCGTCTGGTCAAGGCGCTGGGCCGTGACTTCTGGGCCGCGATGACCGGCGGGGGAGGTCAACTGCCCCGCCTGGAGGTCTTCGTGCGTGCCGTGCGCAACGACGGTGAAGTGGTCGTGGCGGAGGAACAGGTGGACCCGTCCGTCGAGCAGCCCTCCCGGACTCGTGCACTGCGGGCGTACTACGAGGGCACCACCGTGGATCGGCTCACCGAGTCCGGGCAGGTGGTGGCGCGAAGCGTCCCGCTCAACCTCCCTCTGCTCGGAGGTGCCCGGGGGACTCTCGGCACCCACCAAGCGGTCGTGTTGGTCACGGACGCCCTCACCGACGCCGACCAGAAGAAGGACGGGCCGAAGAACCAGGTGCACTCGCTGCGCGGCAATCGCATGACCGTCAAGAAAGCGACGGTCCCGAACCTGCCGATCGGCACCAATCCGTTCCAGGCCGTCCTCCTGGTGGGAGAGGCCGCCGGGGAGTCGGCCCTCTTCGCGCAGGACGCCGAGGAGTTCCTGCGCGCCGCGGAACCGCCCGAGCACGACCGCTGGGGCCAGACGGAGGAGCTGACCCTGCGGTGGTCGCCGTCCGCGCACCGTCGGATCCAAGCTCTCACCTCCGAGGTCAACAGCGCGGTCAAGGAACTCGTCGTCGCACAGCCGAAGCGCGGCGGCCGTGAGGGCGGGGAAGCCCTGCGCAAGGCACTGACCGTGAAGAAGAGGCCCAAGGCCAAGGTGCCCACCGGGCCGGTCGTTCCGGAACTGAACGACCTCGACGCGACGATCGGCGCCGACGGGGAATGGCAGATCACCGCCGAGGTGAGCATTCCGCGCGGCGACGAGGTCGTTCCGATGGTGCCGGTCGCCCAGTTGGACGTCCGTTCCGGGGGCCGCCCGAAATTGGATTGGGCGGAACTCGTGGCGGTCGAGGGCTGCGAGGTGGACGACGGTGTCCTGCGCTTCACACCTGGTGCACGGCGTGCGAAGTTCCGAGGGTCCACCGATGTCACCAGCCATCCGGTCAGGACCACGCTCACACGCCTCGTTGTCGAGCTCCGTGCCGGCAAGGGGGAGTGACCATGAAGATCTACCCGTACAAGAGGCTCAACCGACCGATCCAGCTCAGAGTGACCTCGGTCTCCCTCAACCTCCCCGACGGCACCCGCGATCAGCTGGAGACCACCGCCTACTCGACCCAGCAGCAGGCTGTCGCACTGGGCATCGCGGGCCACACAGACTGGGTGAGTGCCACGATCGGCCTCTCGGCAACGCTCCCGCCGGGGGCGAACGCGCCGGACGCGGCCTGGTCCGACCTGCGCGTCCTCGCAGTGCTGACTGACGGTGAGACCAACGTCCGTACGTCCGTGGACCTCACGCGTGACGCGGGGGGCGATCTGGACTGGTCAGGGTCCCTGAAGGTGTGCCGGGACGACCACTTGGGGCGGGCTTCCCTGGCCGTCCACGCCGTCGGGACTGTGGACGGTGTAAGAGGACGGTCGATCGCCGAGACGAGCCGCAGCTGGACCATCGACACGGTCTCCGACGAACCGGTGAGCGGGCTCCGACTGGACGTCCAGAAAGCCTCTTTCAAGAACAGCTCAAGAGAGTCGCTGCGGGCTTGCGCCGACGCACCCTGGATCGTGGATGCCTCAGCACGTGTCCCCACCGTGTTCGTGAACACCGATGTCGAGGGTGTCCTCGGGCTGCTGGACAGCAACGGTTCCGGTGTCGAGAGCAAGGTGCGCGACCTCTTGGTCGCCCAGATGGCCACTGACATCTGGACCGCGGTGTTCCACGGCGCCATCGGTGACCTGGAGGTGGAACCCGGTGGCGGCCCGATCTTTCCGACCGACTGGCAGGGCGAGGTACTCCGGGAGATGCTCCCGGACGTGATCCCCGGCGTGCACGTCGAGGAAGCCCTGCGCCAGGTGCACCGCCGTCGCACCGGCGAGTCGGGTTGGGTCGAACTTCAGACCCGCATCCACTACGCGGCTGTCCGCCGTGCCGATGCCGGCAGGGCGCTCGCTTATGCCATCCGCAGTCTCGAACAGCAGAACCGAGAGAGTGAGACGTGATCACCGCACCGAAATTCCTACCGGAGCGCCTGGCGCTGCTCGCGGCCGCAGACGCCGATCCGTTCCTCACGGAGGAGTTGCTCAAGGCCGAGCAGGTGCATGAGGGGATCGATCTGGCCAAGGTCGTCGAGGCGCTACCCGAAGACGACGCCAGGTGGTCGGTCGAGCCGATCCGGAGCCTGGTGGAAGACGCCATGTTCGCGTTCAGGGAGGACCGCACCCGCGCTGACGCCTGGCTCGCGCCACGGCTCCACGCGACGCTGCGGCTGACACGGCGAGAGGCGGCGGACAAGCGGCTGTGGAACCACTTGGCCTTGGCCGTGGCTCCCGACTACGTTGCTTGGCGTCATCTGTCGGAGCCGAAGGCGGACAGGCCAGAACGGCGCGTCCCCGCGGAGCGCTTCCGGGGGGCCGCGGACCGGCAGTGCTTCTCCCGCCTTTGGTGGGTGGCCGAGCTCTTCCGGAACGGACCGGACTACGAACCGGTCGAGGTCGCCTGCGGGAACCAGGATCTCATCCACAGCATTCTGAAGAAGGAGATCATCGACCACCGTCCCACCGCTCAGGCCTTGGTCCGTCTGCTGAAGAGCGGACTGGTCACCACCGGGCGCGAGGCCGATGGCCTCAGCGTCGCGATCAATGCGGCGGGCGCCACCCTCGTCTACGACGTCCTCGCACCGGACGAGCCTCGTGACCCCGCCCGTCTGAGGGACTGGATCGCGGCGGCGGAATCCGCACTGCCGGTCGATCGACACGATCTACCGTCCGGACCCGACGAGGACCCCGCCCCGGAAGGGTCCGTGGCCGCGCTCACCGAATACTTCGCCGAGATGTTCGAGACCGCGCCGGTCCGAGGCAGGAAGAGCGTGGATTGACCAGGTCTACTTCATCGTGGAACGGACGGGAATCTGATCCTCGGGACGCGGACACCTGGCGGTGCACTCGTACGCGTCCCCACAGCCGTGGCTCCGCAGCTTGGCCCGCTTTTCCTCCGTGGCCGGCTGCCAGGACTCCTTCATCACATCCGGGTCCGGCGCGGGCAGGCCGAGTGCGGCACTCAACAGGTGCGCACCGAACAGGGGAGGAACGGCATTGCCCACCTGCTGAGCCCGTGCCGTACCCGACCACGGATAGTCCGGTGGGAAGCTCTGCAGCAATCCCGCCTCGTTCATGCTGAACCGCGGACCCTCGTAAACGATGTTCTCGTCGAGGTGTTCGAAGACCACGAAGCGGGAGATGCGGCCGGTGACGGTGGTGGCGGGCTGCCGGTCGGTCCGAACCCCGCGCCGCCCAGGGACTCCGGAACTGCCGTAGTTCGAGCGGACCAGGAAGGGAGTTCTACGCCCGTGCGGGGCGAGCACCTCACCCATCGACCTCCAGGGCTGGAGGTCGTCGTCCACGTTCTTTTGCTTCTCGGACTCCGATACGGCTTCGTCGTAGAGCGTCGGCTGATGGGCCGAGGCCGTGTCCCGTTCCTGCCTGCGATTCCATTCCTTCGGGTCGTAGGCACGGTGAGTCGGCCCGGGAAGCGAGGGCTCGCCGAGCCCCTCACGCCGAGCGATCAGCACCGCGCGGGAACGCGTCTGCGGAACCCCGTAGGTCTCGGTGTCGAGTACGTCGACGACGACCTTGTACTTGGTGCCGTCGGGAAGGCCGGTCTCCTCCAGCACCTCGGCGTAGTGCTCCCAGAGCGCCTCGACCGCGGGGACCTGTTCCAGGACGATCACGTCGTACGGCCGGTTCTCCCGGTTCGGACTCCTGGTCGCCTGAATCGCGTAGCGAAGCGGTTCCAGGACCATCGCCGTGCGTGGATCGCTGAGGTTCTCCAGGTCCTTGTCGATCTTCTCTTCCGCCATGAGGCGCTTGATGTAGTCCTTGACCTCGTTCAGCGCCTTGCGGCCCGCGCCCTTCCCGGCCACCGAGTAGGTCTGGCACGGAGGGCCGCCGGCGAGCACGTTGATCTCCGGCGGCAGCGACTCGAAGGCGTCCCTGCGCACCGCGCTCACATCGGCGTGAAGGGTGTCCAGCCCGGCCGCGTACCGCGTCAGACAGGCGCTCCTGTCCCACTCGATACCGAGACTCGGGATGCCGAGTGCCCGCCCTGCGACGTCCAGCCCCCCAGGTCCGGCGAAGAGGTCCAGGACAAAGGGCTTGTCGAGGATGGACTGGTGGGGCGCCGTGCTGGTCATGGGGTGGAAGTCTAGCCGGCTGCGGACATCATCGAATCCGGTTTCCGATCCAGGGCAGCGGCGATGGCCAGGCCGAGTGCCTCGCCGACCGACGGAGGCGACGCATGGCCGATTTGTCGATAACGTGGCGTTTTCTTGCCGGTGACTGTCCAGTCGGGCGGGAACCCTTGCAACACGGCCGCCTGTTCCACGGTCACCTGCACCATGCCGTCCCGGCCCAGTTCCGGGTTCCACACGAAATCCGGTCCCGGAAGCTCGTTCCTGAGCGAATGGGCGTTGACCCCCATGGTCTCCCACTTCCGCTTCGTCCCTCTGGGACCGAGGTCGGCTCCTCCGCGGTTCTTCGAACCACCGACCAGTGTCGGTGCCACCGAGGTCGCCTGGGCAGCCCACCGGTCGGCGTCCGGCCAGCCGAGAGACCGCATCGAGGGGCCCAGAGCCTTGCCCACGGACACATGCTCTGTCACGGTCGGGGCCGGCGGGTGGAAGCCGGTGAACCAGGGCCGCTGGATCGCGACCAGGACACCCTGCTTGCGGTCCTGAGGGACGCCGAAGTCCGCGGCGTTGAGGACGAACCAGCTGAACTCGTAGCCGAGGTGCTCCAGTTCGGCACGAGCGAAGTCACGGAACTCCCCGAACCTGTCCGAGTCGGCCAGGCCTGGCACGTTCTCCAGCAACAGAGCCTGGGGCCGGATCGCGTGCGCGAGATAGACCGTGGCCCGGAGCAGCTGTTCCTCCCGGCCGGTTTCGTCACGGGTGATCGTGGCGTTGGACTTCACTCGTGGCAGTCCCGCCGACAGCAGATCCACGTCCTGGCTCTCGGGGTGCTCGGCAGGGTCGAAGTCCATCAGGTCGGTCTGCAGGACGTTCCACTGCGGCCGGTTGGCCCGCAGTGTGCCGACGGCGTCCGCGTCGTCGTCCAGCAGCAGACGAGGCTCGAACCCCGCCCGCTCCAATCCGAGGGCGAGCCCACCCGCCCCGGAGCACACATCCACGAAGGTCAGAGCGCTCATTTCCGTCTCCCCCCGGCCCGTTCCGCCCGACGTCCCTCCACAGCCGCCGCGACGCGTACGGCCACTTCCTCGGGAGCTTCGTGCTCCCAGAACCGCAGTACCGTCCAGCCCTCCGCGATCAGATGCTCGGTCGTCTCCCGATCGCGCGCCATGTTCCGGTCCAGCTTGTTGCGCCACCACTCCGCGTTGGCCTTCGGCTGCGTCGCGTGCTGCGGACACCCGTGCCAGAAGCACCCGTCGATCAGGACCGCCACCTTCACTCCGGGGAACGCCACGTCGATCCGGCGCCGTGCCATGCCCGGCACCGGGTACTCCACGCGGTAGCGCAGGCGGGCGGCATGGAGCAGGCGCCGTACCGCCAGCTCGGCCCCGGTGTTCTTGCTGACCTGCCGGGACATGCGTGCGGAGACTCCGGGCGAAGAAGGTGTCAGGTTGCTCAATGCTGTCGCGCCTCAGGGACGTACGTAGTCTCGATCGATGACGATCGCATCCTGCCGGCCCGAGTCGATCGCGCGGAACCGGACCAGCGGGCTGCCCGGTCCCACCGACGACTTCGGGGCCACGAAGGAGAAGGCCATGACGAGGTCGCGCGGATCCACCGACCCGTCGGCGGTGAGCCGGAGCTCGGACTCCACCACCGGGTAGAGCACCAGGGCGCCCCGACGGGGACGGACGTTCTCCTCGACCGCCACGCTCCCGGCCGTGGTGACGGCGCCCGCGATCCGCAGTGCGGCGGCGCGATGCTTCGGCTCGCTGATCGCGCCGAACAGCGGAGCGCGACGACGCGTCCGTCGGGCCGGGGTGAACAGGCCCTGTCCCAGGATGCGGGCCTCGCGGCGACCGGCGGCGGTCTGCAGAGGCGTGATCACGAACCAGTCGTCGATCGTCGCCGGTCGCTGTCCCGCTCGCAACAGGAATTCGAGGTGCGGCGAGAACTGACTCGGGACGGACCAGCGCAGGTCGCACAGCGCTTGCATCAGCGTCTCGTGGGAGACGGTCCCCACCCTTGCCTCGTAACCGGCCTCGCTCCCGACGGCCAGTCGAACCGGGGTGTCCCCCAGCGCGGCCAGCACCGGCTCCCAGACCTCCGTGTTGTGGACCAGTTCCGCCGGGTTCTCGGGGTAGGCCGTGGGTTCCACCCATGTTCCGGGCGACCGGACCTCCACCAGCTCCGCGTTGAACATCTTGTTCCGCGCCGACGGCTTCACCCACGACAGATGCTGCGCCACCAGCGGCGGGATCTGCGCGGGCGTCACCTGGGGGCGGCCGTCCACCAGGGGTGCGTACCGGGCCAGCTCCTCGCGGAAGAGCTCCTCGTCGCGGCAGATGGCCTCGAAGGCCTCGTACAGGTCGACCGTCTTGGCGTTGCGGCCGCGGCCGAGCGTTTCCTCACGTCCGATGTACAGACGTACGAGATCCCGGTACCCGTGCCGGAAGCCGAACCAGCGGCCCATCTGCATCAGCGTGTCCGCCTGTTGGGTCGTACGGCGGTAATACGTGATCGTCAGGCCCTCGACCGTGAAGCCGCGGGAGAGCTTTGTGCCGCCGACGAGGATCTTCCAGACGTGCGGGGTGCGGTCGAAGTCGAGGTCGGGTTGGTTGTAGTCGCGTTCGCTGTCGCCGTTGACGACGATGACCGGCGTGCCGCCCTTGGCGATGAGCTGGTGGGCGCGGGAGATGTACGGCTTGAGGTCCGTGTATGTCTCCGGGATGGGCAGAGCGTCGTCCGCGTACTTGTGGAAATCTCTCTCCAAGAGAGAAGCGAGGCGAGTGTGGCCCTCCGCCCGCTGGTACGCCGCGTTGTGCCACATGGTGCTGATGCGCTGGGCGAGCACGGCGTGCTCGGCCATCCTGACCGACTCGTGCACCAACATGGTGTGGTGGCGGAACGGTCTCTCGGGGAGGCCGTTTGCGATTCGGTACAACTTGAGGGCACCGGTGAGCACGAAGGCGTCCAAGGCCTCCTGGAGCCGGTCGCCGGTGGAGTCGTGGATGCCGCGGACGTGAGTCGTCTCGGCCTGCCCCGGCCCGGCCTCGTCCAGGTCGTGAAAGTCCTGGACGCCCATGTAACCGGTCGGACGGGGAAGCGAGATGAGGAAGTCGCGGGGGAAGATGTCCTCTTCGTCACCGGGATCGACGAAGACATTGGCGAACGGAGTCGCCGTATACCCCACATACTGCGCCCGCGGCAGCAGCCCCAGAAGCTGGGAGATCAGCCCGTTGATCGCGGTACGGTCGGTCTTGCCGGCTTCCCACTTCTTCGGATCCAGCGTGTTCAC
This sequence comes from Streptomyces sp. NPDC001536, assembly GCF_042894505.1. Classification (NCBI taxonomy): domain Bacteria; kingdom Bacillati; phylum Actinomycetota; class Actinomycetes; order Kitasatosporales; family Streptomycetaceae; genus Streptomyces; species Streptomyces sp. NPDC001536. Next base: position 975,457 of record NZ_JBIAVQ010000001.1, on the reverse strand, counting down.
GGAAGCCTGATCGGACTCGTCGTCGATGATCAGGGCCGGGAGCTCTCCGAGCAGGCCGTGGATCTGCTTGAGGTCCTTGACGAGTTTGGTGAGGACGGACTTGTTCTTCTTCACCACCAGAACGCGGGCCGCGGCGTGGTGGAGGTTCGCCGGGTCGTGCAGGGGGCGGGTCGGTTCGCGCTTCTCGAATTCCAGGGCCCGGATGCCCTGGGCGAGGCCCTTGTAGTCGTCGTCCCGGGTCGTCAGGCGCTCGATGTCGAAGGCGCCCAGCGTGGAGGGGCGCCCGCCGTGCTGGACGAAGTCGGGCCAGTCGGCGTCGTCGTCGCTGACGTAGTCGATGCCGACGAGGGAGTCCAGGTCTTCGATGTCGGCGCCGCGCAGGATGTTCTCCTGGCCGATCAGCTCCATGTCCAGGCGGCGCTGGGTCTGCGCGCGAAGGAGGTTCAGGGTTCCGCCGAGGACGATGACCAGGCGGTAGCCGGCGTCGATGGCCTTGGCGGTGACTCCGGTGAAGTTCGCTGTCTTGCCCGACTGGACGTAGCCCACGACCAGGCCCTTCGCCTGCCGGGCGGCGGGCTGCTCGGGGTCGGTGAGGCGTTCGACGACCGCTCGGCTCGCCTCGTCCAGGCCGGCTATCGCCGCGTCGGACCAGCCCTTGGCGCGCAGCTTCCCCTCGTACGACTTCCAGTAGAAGGAGCGGGCAGCCGTGCGCTCCGGGGTGTACCAGGGGGTGAACTCACGGGTGATCACGGTGGGGCCGGGGAGCTTTGCCACGGGGACGGCGTTGTCCAGCGCCTTCCGCAGGTCGCTGCCGAAGCGCAGCCGGTCGTAGACGACCGTCCGTCGTTCGTCGGTGCGGGCGGACGTGCCGAGTGCCCACTGAGGTTCTTCCGCGAAGTCCCATGCGGTGAGGTGGCGGCTCCACACGGCGATGAGTGCCTCGTCCGCGCCGACCAGACTCTCGTGGAAGCGTTCTTCGCTGAGATCGGCGTCGGGATGGTCCTCGTCGGCGGCCAGCGCGGCCCAGCGTTCGAAATGCTTGGGGCTGCCGGCCATGCCCGCGAGAGCGGAAGCATGGATGTCCAGGAGAACGTCGGCCGGGGTGTAGCTCATGTGCGGGCCTCAATCAGCGGTGCGGGGAGGGAGTCAGGGAGCCGTACGGCGGTCAGGAGAACGCCTGTGTGCGCCGTATGCGGTGCGCTTCCGCAGCAGCCACAAGGATGGTGTTCCAGTAGTCCACGCGGTCCTGGCGGCTTCGCTCCCAGCGGCCGAGCCCGAAGCAGTCCTCAAGGAGCAGGTACAGCAGGGTTTTCGAGACCGGAGCGTCGTTTGCGCCGCCGCGTCTCCCGTCGTTGAAGTCCTCGCGGAAATCCTTGTTGAGGATGACGGTGTTGTTCTCGCGGTCGAGGTCGAAGAAGCGATCGCGGGGAAGCGCTGCCCAGGTGAACGTGATCGGCTCCTCGCCTCCCTTCTCCGGCAGTTCCTCCTTGATGACCCGCTTGATCTTCGGATCGATTCCCTTGCCGGGAGGGGTGACCGGCTTGCGGACGATCTCCGTGCGCCTTGAACCGTCCCGATAGGCGGCCTCGGCGTCACCGAGGTACTGGTGGAAGGTGTTGCCCCCGGAGTCCACCGCCTTGTCCACGCCGAGGGTGAAAGCCGGAGTGACCGTGACCTTTTCCTTCTTCACGTCGAGGCTGAGGACGCTGTTCGCGTGCGTGGGGAGATCCACGGCTACCCGGGCCAACACGTGGTGTCCTTCGGGGTTGCGCAGACCGTTCCAGCCTCCCGCCTGGACAAGGCGGTCGTTCCGGTAGAAGTAGAAGCCCTGACGTTCCGCGAGCGCGCCGATCTGCCGGAAGCCTGCCTGCTTCGACTTGGCGGGCCAGATGTGGGCGGTCAGACGCATGTCCCCGATGCCCTCCACGGGCGCGGTGAACTGTCGCGGATACCCCTTCCTTCCGGGCACCTTGTAGCCGAAGGGATCCAGCGCTTCTACGGCGATGTGGTCCACCTCTTCGCCGAGCTCGTCCGCGCTGCTGCTCACGTCCCACACCGCGATGTCCAGTTGGAGGCCGCGTTGCAGGAAGCGGTGGAGGTAGAGGCCGAGGTGGGTTTCCAGGCGGGAGATCGCTTGCGACAGGTACTGGTCGCTCTGACCCGGCGTCACGGTTTCGAAGGCGCGTACCTGGTCCCACCGTACGACCGTGCCGTGCCACTCGATGATGCCGTCGTACCGGTCGACGAGATCCTGGGCGTAGCGAGGGTCGACCGTGTCGCAGCGGAAGCTGTCCTCGATCCCCTCCGCGGTCAGGCGGCGGCCCGCGGCGCGACTGCGCTTCGTGCGGCTGACCACGGTGAGGGACGAAGCGTGCGAGAGCGACGCGGCCTTCAGGCCGGTGCCGTACATGCCGAGGGCGTGGTCACCGTAGGTGCGGCGCCTGCCGACCGTCATCGCGTCGTCCAGGCCGGTCTCGTCCATGCCCTTGCCGTTGTCGATGATCAGCAGGGTGAGGATGCGCTCGGCGTCCCGCAGGAAGTGCACGACGACCTTGTCCGCGCCCGCGTCGATCGAGTTGTCGATCAGGTCCGCCACGGCGACTTCGAAGCCGTAACCCTGATTGGTGAGTGCTCTGCCGTAGCCGGCGTCTGGCGGCAGATGCGTGCTGCCGGTGGTGGGGACGTCGTACTGCCAGACGGTGCCGGGCTCGTAAGGCATTGGTTCCTCGAAATACACAGGTCAGGACCGCTCCGAAGACGTCGGCCCCTCGATATGGACGGTGAATGTGACCGTACTGCAAAGGTGGGACATAGAGGGAGGTAGAACGTTGAAGTAGGCCGATAATTCCCTTATCTGTCCTGTGCTTTGACGTGGCAGGAGGTGGTCGTGGTTGAGCCGAGCAGCTTTGCTGGTGAAGGGGACAGAAGCTGCGGCCGTTCGATCATCGCCATCCGGAGCGTGGTGGGCAGACGACTCCGGACAATCTGCAGCCCCTTTGCCGTCGGCATCATCGGCCCCGACAGGGCACACGTACACCAATGCTCCGCCCGTCTACAGGGGGTGACGTCCGGGGTCAGACCAACGCCCACACCGCCAACCCCACCCCGAACAGACACAACCCCACCCCGCCCCACAGGCTGGACACAGGCCCGGCTGTCTTCCCCGTGCCCGCCACCACCATCCGCCGCGGATCCTCCGGGTCGTACCGGACCGTCACCGGCAGCCCGGCCTCCAGCTCGGGCACGTACTCCGCGTTGAGCGGGGCTCGGCGGTAGGTCTGGTTCGATGGGCCCGCCTGGTAGCGGACCTGGGCGGGGTGGACCGTGGGGCCCTCGCGGCGGGGGCCCCGGACGACCTCGCCCTTGGTGCGGGTGCCCCGTACGCCCAGGAGGCGGAGGCCTCGGTGGTTGTGGAGGGCTGCGTAGATGATGGCGAGGCCGGTGCCCAGCCAGAGGGCGACGAAGAGTAGGGCGACTGTCAGGCCTGGCTGGGACATGTCCGGTTCCCCCTGGATCGGTTATGCCTGTGTGCCGTGGCACTCCCCGTAGACCCGCCCCGACCCGCACCAGCAAACCGCGCCCCGCTGCGGAGGCCAAGCCACCGCTCGTCCTCGGGCCGCCAGGGTCGTCGCGTACTGCGGGAGCAGCGCCCCGTCGCCCGGTGACGCACCCTCCGAGGCGGCGAAGGCCTCGTAGGAGGGGACCGTGCCCGTGACGATGCCGAGGTTCCCCGTTCCGGACGCCGCCAGTTCCCTCAGGGAGGCCTCTATCGTCGCGAGGTGCTCCTCGTGGGAGGGGTAGTCCTCCGCGAGGGTCGGGTACGCCGTGACCAGTTCCGTCAGTTCGGCCGCCGGCCAGTGCAGGACCGCCACCGGGAAGGGGCGGGACAGGGCCTCGCGGTAGGAGCCGAGCTCCGCCCTCAGGCGGGAGATCTCCGCCGCCAGTTCCACCGGGTTGTCCGAGCCGAGGGACCAGACGCGCTTGGGGTCGTGGAGTTCGTCCAGGGGGACCGGGGACGTGTGGAGGGTGTCCGCGAGCATGTCCCAGTCGTCGTGGACCGAGCCCAGCATGCGGCGGACCCGGTGGCGGCCGAACAGCAGCGGGTGGGTGGAGTACGGGGGCTCCTGCACGTCCGCCAGGAGCAGGCGGGTGCCCTCGGTGAACGTCTCCTGGGCCGCCTCCAGCTCGTCGTGGGCCTCCAGGGCCTCCGCCACGATCACCCACGGCGCCGGGTCCCGTGGTGCCGCCGCCCGGACCCCCTCGATGATGGCGCGGGCCTCTGCCTCATGGCCGTACTCCCAGAGGTTCGACGCCTTGAGGGCCCGTACCAGGAAGGGGTTCTCCAGGCCGGTCTGCGATGCCAGCAGGCTGTCGTAGAGGGCGGTCGCCGCGGGGCGGTCGCCGGCCAGTTCCAGGTGGGCCGCGGCCTGCAACAGCAGGGCCTCGGCGTCCTCGGGATACAGGCCGGCGGTTCGCTCCAGGCGTGCCGCTTCGGCGGTGTGGTCGACGTTCTCGGCAGGCGTGTCGGGGCGCATGGGGGACACCGTACTGCCGATGGCCCAATGAGGAGAGATATACGCAGGCCAGGACACCCGGCGAGGCTCCGGCCCGGGTTCGTGGCCGCCGGGTGGGTGACCATAGGGGGCGACGGCGACACCACGGCACGGCGATACGGGGGCGCGTGATGACGGTGACCGGGACGACAGGGACGGAGCCGCGGTCCTCGATACGGGTGCGACTCGTGGGCGTCCTGCTCGTCCTGCTCTCCCTCGTCCCGGCCGTGAGCTGCTGGCTCGTGTTCTCCGCCTGGCTGCCCCACGACGTCGAGCGGTATCGGGAGTACCGGGCCGCCGAGCCGTGCCCGGATCCTTCGACGGTGGGGAAGGGGGCGGACTGTCTCCTCACGGTCGCCTTCACCGTCGAGCGCACCAGGAACGAGCCGGGCAAGAGGAGCGGCGGCTACACCGCGACCCTGGACGGCACCCCTGTCTGGAGCGGAACCGTGTCCTTCGGCGACCCGGACCCCGTCCTGGAGCGGCTCGCGCCGGGCGACCGGATCACCGGCACCGTCTGGCGCGGCGACGTCATGACCGTAGGCAAGGGGGAGCTACGGCAGAACACCTCCGACGCGCCTCGCGACGAGCCCCAGATGACGTACGCCCTCGGCACCTTCCTGGGGCTCCTCGCGGCGCTGGGGCTCGGGTTCGGCGCGGTACGGATCGCCCGGCCCCTCGGTCGCGAGCCGTTCACCTGGCGGCCGTTGGGGAAGACCCTGTTGATCGTCGTGACGGCCGCCTGTGCCGGCGTGGGGCTGCCGGCCGTGTGGATCGGCGTTCCGTCCTGGATCGTGCCCGCCGTCGTCGTACCGATCGTCGCGGTCACGGCCTGGCGGCTCCACCAGCACGTGCGCCGGACCGCGGCCCGCGACCGCTCGCCCTCCCAGGCGGAGCCGACGGAACCGGCCTGATCGGCCGGCCCCGTCCCAGCGAACCGCCCCAGCGATTCGCCCCAGCTCACTCCCTCAGATCGTCACCCCGTCGATCTGAATCGTCTGCACCGCCTTCGCCGCGAACGGCACCGCCACCGACTTCCCGCTCAGAAACCTGTCCGAGTACGACCGGTAGGCGTCCCCGCCCGTCGTCACCGTGTTCCAGCGGGGGACCAGGCCGCCCGTCCCGCCCGTCACCGTCGTGAAGCGCGACAGGTCGAAGGTCAGGGTCTGGGCCGAGGTCGAGGTGTTCAGGGCCACGATGACCAGCCGCCTCGCCGTTGCGTCGTAGGCCGCCGTCGCATAGCTCACGCCGGTGTCCAGGATGCGCATGCCGGGGCGGATGTGGCGGCTGAACTGGGCCAGCACGTAGTACTTCGTCTCGATCGCGCCGGCCTGCAAGGTGCTCGCGTCGTACTTGATCACGCCCCAGCCCGCGGTCGGGTCCATGACCTGCCAGTAGACCCAGGCCGTCGGGTGCAGCCAGCGGAAGTCGTAGAGGAGGTTGAAGGCCATGGTGTAGCCGGTGCCGTCGCCGTCGCCGGTCTCCGAGTTCCACAGCTTCTTGCCGGCCGTGGTGACCACGTCCGTGTAGAGCAGGTCCCTGCGGCCGGCCGAGCCCTGGTAGCCGTGCACGTTGACCTGGTCGACGTACCCCTTCGTCGTGGAGCTGAAGGAGTTCCAGGTGGTGCGGGCGAGGTCGTAGCTCGTCTCGTCCGAGGCGGAGATCTTCACGCCCGACAGCCCGCGGCTGTTCAACTCGCTGCGCATGTACGGCAGTACGGCCGACTGGACCGCCGAGTCCATGTGGCAGCCCTCCTGGGTGCCGGTGGCGGTCCACCAGGACGACGAGGGCTCGTTGAAGGGGTCGACCGTCGCGAAGTTCACGCCCCAGTTGTTCTTGGCGTAGAGGGCGACGGCGGCGAGGTGGGAGGCGTGCTGGCGGTAGTTCCAGGTCTGGAGGTTGTTGCCGCCGCCCGAGGCGCCGGAGGGGTTGTGGTTGGAACACATCCACCACATCGGGGAGTTGGCGAACAGCTCCGTCGTCGCGCCGCGTGCCACCGCCTTCGTCAGCATCGCGCGCTGGGTGGCGTCGGCGGTCCAGTCCCAGGCGGAGGACGTGGGGTTCTCGTTGTTCCAGTCCTGCCAGTAGCCCTCGATCTGCTTGAACGCGGGGATGTTGGGGGAGGCCACCATCGACTCGCCGCCGACCGAGTTCCAGCTGCACGCGCCCAGGTTGTAGCGGGCGATGTTCATACCGAGACCGGGGAGCGAAGTGCCGTTGTAGGTCGTCGACTTGGTGGTGAAGAAGAGGTCGGCGAAGTCGTCCCGGGCGCCGAACACGTTCGCCCACCAGGCCAGCGAGGTGCCCCAGCCCTCCCAAGTGCCGTACGAAGTGCCGGGGTTGACGGCGATCGTGGCGTCCGCGCGTGCGGTGCCGGTCGCCAGGGCGCTGCCGAGGAGGGTGCCTCCTGCGGCTGTCAGCAGCGTTCTGCGTCGGATCATGGCTGTCTTCTCTGCCTCTCCGTGGGGCTCGGCTCCTGTCCCTGAACAGATGGCCGGGCTGACGACGTAGTGGCTCGCCCATCGCGCCCCCCGCGTGCCATCACGAAGCATCAGGTGTGGTGCATGGGGTTGTCGAGATGTGTGACAGCGCTTTCTTTCTATCCGGGTTTCTATTTTTCCAACGGTTATCCGAAGGGGTAGCGGTTAGTGGGGGCGGGGCGCCGAGAGGCGATGGGCGCCGAGCGGTGCTGGACAGCGAGAGGTGACGGATACCGGCGGTCGGAAGCGATACGGCGGCCGGGCTGGTCACTTGAGGTGGCAGCGCTTATCGTGCGGGCCCGGTGGAGACGGCGTGCACGGGCGGAGGGCGGTGTACGGCATGCGGGTTCCCGTCGTGGGGCACGACACCCGGCGTCGGCGGGCCCGTCGCCGGCGCGTGCTGTGGACCGGCGGCGAACTCCTCGTCACCGTAGGGGTCGTACTCCTGCTGCTCGTCGTCCATCAGCTGTGGTGGACCAACCGGGAGGCGCTGCGGGGCGCCGAGCGGAAGGTCGAGGCGCTGGAGCGCGAGTGGGACACCGAGCAGGAGCCGGCCCTCGCCCCCAGCCCCCAGGGCACCGATACCCAGAGCACCGGCACCGCGACCACCGACCCCGCCCCCGGGCAGCCGCAGCGGTCCACCACCCGCTCCCGGCAGCCCAGTTGGTCCCAGGCCTACGCCATCCTCACCATCCCCCGCCTGGGCCTGCGCGTCCCCGTCGCCGAGGGCGTCGGCAAGCAGGGCGTCCTCGACAAGGGCTACGCCGGCCACTACTCCGGCACCCAACAGCCGGGCCAGGCAGGCAACTTCGCCCTCGCCGGGCACCGCAACACCCACGGCGAGCCCTTCCGGTACATCAACCGGCTCGCGCCCAAGGACACCCTCCAGGTCGAGACCAGGGACGCCGTCTACACGTACGCCGTCGACAGGACCCTCGCCCAGACCTCGGCCCGCGACTCGGGAGTGCTCCGGAAGATCCCGAGCTCGACGGTCCACCCCACCCGCGGCTACACCGCGCCCGGCTACTTCATCACCCTGACCACCTGCACCCCGGAGTACACGTCCCGGTACCGCCTGGTGGTCTGGGGCAAACTGGTCTCGATGCGCCCCCGTTGACGCACGTGCCGCCCCTCAGCGCACGTGCCACTCCTCGGCCGGTACGCAGTCGTACAGGGTGTGGGCCCAGTCGTTGGGCCTTCCGAAGACCACCCGCGTGAGCAGGACATCCCCGGCGCGCTGCGCACGAGGGATCATCCCCAGCTCGTGCGCGCCGACATCGCCCTCGGTGGTGATCCCGATGTCCCTGTCGGTCTTCTCCAGGCAGGCGCTGAGCTCGGCCGCGAGCTCCGACGGCGGCCGGCCGATCAGCCGGATGCCGTCGAGGGTGACCTGGGGACCGGACAAGGCGTCCACGGCGACGCGGGTCAGTCCCATCGAGTCGACGTCCACCAGCCGAGCCCGGCCCCGCTGTGCCGAGTCAGCCCAGCCGTGGCGTGCCGAGGCCAACCCTGCCGTGCCGTGCCCGCCCAGACGAGCTGAGCCGAACCCAGCCGACTGAGCCGAGCCCGACCAACCTGGCCGACCGAGCCGAACCCAGCCGAGCGCGGCCCAACCCCGTCCCAGCCCCGATCCCGGCCACCCCACCCCTCCCCCTTCACCCCCGCTCCCGCAGCACCCCCACCAAAACCCCCGCCGCCACACCCAACCCCGCCGACACCACCATCGCGACATCCGCCCCCCGAGCCAGATCCCCGCCCGAAGACGTCGCGAGGGCGATCGTCAGGGCGACCCCCGCGCACGACCCGATGTACCGGAGGGTCTGCTGTGCCCCCGACCCCATCGCCGCCCGCCGAGCCGGTACCGACTCGACGGCGAGCAGCGGCAGCGCGGCGTTCAGCAGACCGCTGCCCACCCCCGCCACGACCAGTCCGGGGAGCAGGCGGGTCCAGGAGCCCGAGTCGAGGGAGCCCAGCATGGTCAGGACGCCGGCCGCGTGGAGCAGGAAGCCGAGGGCGAGTTGCAGACGCGGGGGTATCCGGCCGGAGAGCCGGCGTGCCTGGAGGGCCACCGCGAAGGAGAGGCCGGACCAGAGGAGGAACAGCCAGGCCGTGTCCATCGGCGACAGCCCCATCGTCTGCTGGAGCAGGGCCGGCAGAAAGCTGAACAGGCCGATCACCGCGAGCCCGGTGAAGAGCCCGCCCGCGGAGGAGGCGAGGAAACCGGGGCGGCGCAGGAGACCCAGGTCGATCATCGGGGCGGTCGCGCGCCGCTCGACCACGACGAAGAGGGCCAGCAGTACCAGCGAGGCGAGCAGCAGCAGCCCCACCGGGGCCCGCAGCCACCCGTCCCGGCCCAGCGTCAGGGCGGCGACCAGGGCGACCAGGGCCAGCCCGAAGGTCACGGCGCCGCCGAGGTCGGGGCGGGGACCGCGTGGGGCGCGGGACGCGTGGTCGTTCGAAGGCGCCTCCGCGGCGGGGCCCGCCGTCGCCCTCCCGCCGTCGGAACGCGGCAACGCGCGCGCCGACAAGACCCCCACGACCACGGCGGCGGCGCCGAGCACGACGTACGACAACCGCCAACTCGGCATCGCGCCGGTCACGAGAGGCCCCACCGCGATCCCGCCGCTCACGAACGCGCCCCACACCCCGGTCGCGCGCAGCCGTCCGGCCGGTGTCGGGAAGGCGTGGGCGATCAGGCCGAGGCTGCTCGCGAGGAGGGCCGCGCTGGCCGCGCCCTGGGCGATGCGGGCCAGGGTGAAGAGCAAGGTCGTGGAGGCGAAGGCGCCGAGGACCGTGGTGAGCCCGAGCGCGAGGGTGCCGGCGACGAAGACCCGGCGGCGCCCGTAGTCGTCGGCGAGGCTGCCGGCGACCAGGAGGAGGGCGGCGAGACCGAGCGGGGTGCCGTTCAGGAGCCAGGCCTGGGCGGAGAGCGGGGTGTGCAGGGCGGCGGCGATGTCGGGGAGCGTGACCATCGGCGCGGTGTACGTCATCAGGGCCACGGCGGTGGCGGCGCTGGTCAGGGCGAGGGTGGGCCCGGCGGGTGCGAGGGGCGCCGGAGTCGGTGCCTCGGTGAGGGTTCGTTCACTGAACCTTGTCATGCGGAGTACCGTAACAGGGAAGGTTCGGTCAATGAACCATCCGCTCGCAAAGTGACTGAGGTGGACGGCATGGCACTGGGCAAGGACTACGTGACACAGCAGTGTTCGATGGCCCGCGCGCTGGAGATCGTCGGCGAGCGCTGGACGCTGCTCGTCGTCCGCGACGCGCTCTACGGCGTACGGCGCTACAACGACTTCCTCGGCCACCTCGGCATCCCCCGCGCCGTCCTCGCCGCCCGCCTCCAGATGCTCACCGAGGAGGGCGTCCTGGAGAAGCGCCGGTACCAGGAGTCGCCGCCGCGCGACGAGTACGTCCTGACCGACCGCGGCATCGAGCTGTGGCCCGTGGTGCGCTCACTGGGGCGGTGGGGCCGCGAGCACTACGACAAGACGGTGCTGCGCGCCTTCCGGCACGCGGAGTGCGGCACCGAACTCGGCTCGTACGGCGAGTGCCCCGCCTGCGCAACCGTCGTACCGCCCGCCGACGTCCTCATGACGCCGGGCCCCGGACTGGATCCGGACCCGGTGGATCCGGTCAGCCGGGCGCTGCTGAAGCCCAAGCGGCTGCTGGAGCCGGTAGTGACCGATCAGGTATAACCGACACAAGTACGAATGACGTACGCCGTCCGGCGAGCGATCCGGTGAGCGAGGGGAGGGGTGGCCGATGATCCGCGGCTCACGCCCCGCCGTACCCCTGCTGCTCCTGTTCCTCCAGGTCGCACTCCTCGACACCGGCAGCCTCTCCGCCACCGTCGCCCTCGCGGCGACCGCCGCGGCCGGCTCCGCCTTCGCCGCCTGCTCCCTGCTCGTCGCGCGCTGCGCACCCGCCGTACCGCCCACCCGGGTCCGTACGGCCATCCGCGACCGCGCCCGCCGTACGGCCTTCCTGCCGCAACGCGACCCCGATGCCAGGGGCCGCACCAGGCCCCGCGCGCCCGGACACGCCCTCCTGGCGACCACCGCGTAGGGGCACCTGCTTCTCCACCTGCCTCCTTTTCCTGACGCACGACTGTGCGCCCCACGCGGGTCGTCATGCCGCCTGTTCTCACACCCGGCACTGACGAGACCCCCGGAGGGCTCACCCATGTCCGTCTTCGCCACCCTGGTCGAACATCTCGCCGACCTCCTCCAGCCGCTGCTCGGCGCATCCGCCGCGGCCGGCGCGATCGTCCTGTTCACCGCGCTCGTACGCCTCCTCGTGCACCCCCTGTCCCGCGCGGCGGCGCGCGGGCAGAAGGCCCGCACCGAGCTCCAGCCGAAGATCGCCGAGTTGCGCAAGAAGCACGCGAAGAACCCCGAGAAGCTCCAGAAGGCCGTACTGGCACTGCACGCCGAGGAGAAGGTCTCCCCGCTGTCCGGCTGCCTGCCGAGCCTGTGCCAGCTGCCCGCGTTCTTCCTCCTCTACCACCTGTTCTCGAACACGACCAACCCGCTCCTGACCCACCAGCTCTTCGCCGCGCCCCTCGGCGACCACTGGGCGGACGCGCTCAGTGGCGACGGGGTGTTCGGGGGAGCGGGACTGGTCTACGTCGGACTGTTCGCCCTGGTCGCCTGTGTGGCCGCCTTCAACTTCCGCCGTACGAAGCGGATGATGGCCGCGAATCCGGCCGTGCCGGTGATGGACGGCCAGCCGGTGCCCGGGATGGGGGCGATGAGCAAGGTCATGCCGTTCATGTCCTTCTTCACGCTCTTCACCGTGGCCGTGGTGCCGCTGGCGGCCGCGCTGTACGTCGTCACCAGTACGACGTGGAGCGCGGTGGAACGGGCGGCGCTCTACCGCTGAGACGGCCTGAGGCCGTTTGAGGCCCCGAGGCCCCGAAGCCCTGAAGTCCCGAAGTCCCGAAGCCCCGGGACCCTCGGTCCAGTCCGTGAACCGGGTATTGCGGACTGGACGTCGACCTTGGAGGATCGACCAGTCATCCGATGGCTGCACCCATGGGACGACGCCCCGCGATCGAGGGAGATTGTGATCATGAAGCTGCTGCGAGTCGGTACGGCGGGAGCGGAGACACCCGCGCTGCTCGACGCCGAGGGGACGCTGCGGGACCTGAGCGGTCTCGTCCCGGACATCGACGGAGCGCTGCTCGCCGACGACGCGGCGCTCGGGCGGATCCGTACGGCCGCGGAGGCCGGCGAACTGCCCGCGCTGGACGCCACCGGGCTGCGCGTCGGACCGCCGCTCGCCCGGATCGGCAAGATCGTCTGCATCGGCCTGAACTACCACGACCACGCCCGCGAGACCGGCGCCGAGCCGCCCGCCGAGCCCGTCATCTTCTTCAAGGCCGCGGACACGGTCGTGGGCCCGCACGACACCGTCCTCGTGCCCCGCAAGTCCGAGAAGACCGACTGGGAGGTCGAGCTGGCCGTGGTCATCGGACGTACGGCCCGCTACCTCGACTCCCACGAGGCGGCGCTCGCGCATGTCGCCGGGTACGCGGTGGCGCACGACGTGTCCGAGCGGGAGTTCCAGATCGAGCGGGGCGGGACCTGGGACAAGGGCAAGAACTGCGAGACGTTCAACCCGCTGGGCCCGTGGCTGGTGACGGCGGACGAGGTGCCGGACCCGCAGAACCTGTCCCTGAAGCTCTGGGTCAACGGGGAGCTGAAGCAGGACGGGACGACGGCCGAGCAGATCTTCCCGGTGGCGGAAGTGGTGCGGTACGTCAGCCAGTTCATGACGCTGTACCCCGGCGATGTGATCAACACGGGGACGCCGGCGGGCGTGGCGCTGGGGCAGCCGGAGCCGAAGCCGTTCCTGCGGGCCGGGGATGTGGTGGAGCTGGAGATCGAGGGGCTCGGGCGTCAGCGTCAGGAGTTCAAGAGCGCCTGAGGGGTGGGGACTGCGCGACGTACGCATCTGCGGGCCGGTTGTGGCTGGTCGCGCAGTTCCCCGCGCCCCTCAGGCGGGTCGGCTATACGTTCTTCTGCAAGAACTCCTCCAGCGCCTCCACCACGAACTTGTGGTCCTGGAGCTGGGGCAGACCGCTCACCGTCACCGAGCCCACGACTCCGACACCCTCCACGGTGATCGGGAACGAGCCGCCGTGGGCCGCGTACTCATCGGGGTCCAGGCGTGAACTCTCCTCGAAAGTGGTCCCCTTGGCGCGGAACCGGGCGCCCACCAGATACGAGGCCGACCCGTAGCGCTCGACGACCCGCCGCTTGCGGTTGATCCAGGCGTCGTTGTCCGGGGCGGAGCCGGGAAGGGCGGCGTGGAAGAGCTGCTGGCCGGCGCGGTGGATGTCGATGGCGACGGGGGCCTGGCGCTCACGGGCCAGCTCCACCAGCAGGGAGCCCAGCGCCCACGCGTCGTCGTTCGTGAACCGGCTGAAGACCAGGCGCCGTTCCTGGGCCTCCAACTCCTCCAGCGGCGGGGTCAGTTCAGGGTGGAACTTCGGAGTCAATTCACCACTGTGCGTCACAGCTTCACCACCACTCCGTCGTGGGCCGAACGGCGGGCCGCCTCGAGCACGTCGAGGGCGGCGGCCGCCTCCAGTGCGGTCACCGGGTTGGGACCGCCGTCGAGCAGGGCTTTCGCCACGGCCGCATAGTAAGCGGGGTAGTCGCCGGCGAGGGTCGGTTCGGGCCGACCGCCACCGGTCAGCGGGGACTCCCCGGCACCGACCCGCCCCCACAGCGACTCGGGCTCCAGCCCCCAGTCCTTGTCCTCGGCCGGCCGCTCGCCGTCCTTGAGGGCGGCCTCCTGGGGATCGAGACCGTACTTCACATAGCCGGCCCGCGAGCCCAGCACCCGGAAGCGGGGCCCGAGTTGGGCGGTGGTGGCGGTGGCGTAGAGCTGGGTCCGCACCCCGCTCTCATGGGTGAGGGCGATGAATGTGTCGTCGTCGACGGAAGCGCCCGACCGCCGAATGTCGGACTCGGCGTACACGGAGGTGACGGGCCCGAAGAGAACGAGGGCCTGGTCCACGAGATGGCTGCCGAGGTCGTACAGCAGACCTCCGATCTCTGCCGGGTCACCGGACTCCCGCCACCCGCCCTTGGGCTGCGGCCGCCACCGCTCGAAGCGGGACTCGAAGCGCCATACGTCGCCCAGTTCACCCTCGGTGAGCAGCTTGCGGAGCGTCAGGAAGTCGTTGTCCCACCGCCGGTTCTGGAACACGGACAGAAACAGCCCCCGCTCCTCGGCGAGAGCGGCCAGACCCCGCGCCTCGGCCGCCGTGCCGGCGACGGGCTTGTCGACCACGACCGGGAGACCGGCCTCGAGGGCGGTGGTGGCGAGCGCGACGTGCGTCTTGTTGGGCGAGGCGATGACGATGAGATCGAGCTCGCCGCCCCGCTGTGCGAACAGCTCGTCGGACGTGGCGGCGACGCGTACGTCCGGGAACGCGGCGCGGGCCTGCTCCTGGCGCTCGGGGTTCGAGGTGACCACCGTGTCGAGGACGAGGCCCTCGGTCGCGGCGATCAGCGGGGCGTGGAAGACGGAGCCCGCGAGGCCGTAGCCGATGAGGCCCACGCGGAGGGGGGTACCAGCCGTACCAGTCGTACCAGTCATGCCTCCCACTTTGGCAACGCTGTTGCCAAAGTGCAAGCGGTAGGGAGAATGGTGGCGTGGACAGGACGAAGAAGCCGGCGGGCGGCGGGCGCCCGGTGACGGCCGGAGTGAACCTGCTCGGGCTGCGCAGCCACAACACCGCCCTGGTGCTGGACCTGCTGCGCACCGCCGGAGCCGGGGGCATCAGCCGCCTGGAACTCGCCGACCGCACCGGCCTCACCCCCCAGGCCGTCAGCAAGATCACCGCCCGGCTCCGCGAGGAGGACCTCGCGACGGAGGCGGGCCACCGGGCCTCCACGGGCGGCAAGCCCCGGACGGTACTGCGACTGGTCCCGGAGGCCGGCCACGCACTGGGAGCGCACCTGGACCGGGACGAGCTGCGGGCGGTGCTGGTCGACCTGGACGGGACCGTGGTGGGGGAGCGGTGCGTCGCGATGGACCTGGGGTCCGGGGCCGACGCCGTGGTGGAGGGGGTGGCAGTCCTGGCCGAGGCGCTGCTCTCGGAGCTCCGGCCGACGTCCGTACTCGGCCTGGGAGTGGCCCTGCCGGGCCCGCTGGACCACGGACGGGGCGTCCTGCACCGCGTCACCGGCTTCCCCGAATGGGACGGCTTCCCCCTCCGCGACGCACTGGCACACCGCCTCGGCATGCCGGTCGTCGTGGACAAGGACACCAACGCGGCAGCCCTGGGCCTGGCCGTAGGAGACGAGGCCGACGACTTCGCCTACCTGCACCTCGGCACGGGCCTGGGCGCCGGCCTGGTGATCGGCGGCAAGGTTCACCGCGGAGCCCGCACGGGGGCCGGCGAGTTCGGCCACCAGGTCATCCAACTCGACGGCCCCCCCTGCCCCTGCGGAAACCGCGGCTGCATCGAGGCCCTGTGCCTGGCAGCGGTGGCACAGGGAGACACGCAGACAGCGGCCCGCGTACTGGGCGCGGGCGCCGCGAACCTGGTCGGCCTGCTCGACATAGACGTAGTACTCCTGGGCGGCCGCACGATCACCGCAGCACCGCAGGCATTCGTACGAGGAGTGCGAGCAGCACTGGCCGAACGCGCACGGACCGCGGACGCCGTACCCGTAAGACTGGCCGACGGCGGCCCCCGGGGAGTAGCGGAGGGCGCCGCCCAACTCCTGCTCGCACCACTGTTCGGCCGTTCCGACGGCTGACGCCCAGGCGGGACGAGACCCGCACCGGCGCAACGGCGAGCAGGGGACACCCCCCGGTGCGGCCCCGACCCCCGACGACGAGTAGTGCGCAACGCGAACCCCCACCGAACCGCAACGGGCCGCCGCAGGCATACGAGGCGCACCCCCACCGCCGATCGGGCGGCATTCAACCCCCACCCGGAGCGGCACCCCCAGCCCCCACCCCCCACCCGCCATGCTCATGTGTTCATGCGACTGTTCACGCCCGCCCCCCTGACCATCACCGCGGCAGCCGCCCTCCTCCTCATGCCCTCCCCAGCCCACGCGGCCCCCGTCGCACCCACCTGCACCACCCCCGACACCCGCACCTTCCCCCTCACCACCCGCATCCACGGCGGCCCCGCCACCTACGAACCCGGCGGCGGCTACGGCACCTGGTACCTGGACCTCACCAACAAGACGGACCGCACCTGCGAGAACATCCACCCGGTGGTGGTGCTCGTCGACAAGAAGCACGCCCTGCACCCCGACCAGCCACAGCTGGAGTTCTACGAGGCCGGCCGCCCCCACCCCGTCCGCTTCGAGACCACCGACGAGGACGAACTCGTAGGCGTGTTCCGCAAGGCCCTCACCGTCCCCCCCGGCAAGACCCGCACGGTGAAGATCAGGCTCGCCCTGACCTCGGACGCCGCACCGAACGAGGTCACCGCCAACGCCGCGGTCGTACAACGCCAGGACGACGACGGCGACTGGGTGGGCCAGTCCAACGACTACCGCTTCGCAGTCGGCACCGACGCCGTAGAAGTCTCCGAAGGCACAGACGACCCCTCGCAGCAGAGCCAGAGCCAGAGCCAGAACCAGAGCCCCACCGAAGCCACCGTCCCCAACGCCGAAGAAGCCGCGGAACTGGCCCACACCGGCCCCAGCACCCCCGCCCGCCTCCTCGCCGCCGCCCTCCTCCTCACCACCGGCGGCACACTCCTCCTCGCCCGCCGAACCAACCGGAAGTAGGCCATTCCCTCAAGATCCGGCCACTGTCTAGGCTGGGGCCGACGCAGCACCGCGTACATGCGTACGGCAGGAGATCCCGCACATGGCAGACCGCAGGCCCATCGACTCGTGGCTCACCGACATGGACGGTGTGCTCATCCACGAGGGCGTACCGATCCCCGGCGCCGACGCCTTCCTGAAGAAGCTCCGCGAGTCCGGCAAGCCCTTCCTGGTCCTGACCAACAACTCCATCTACACGGCGCGGGATCTGCACGCCCGTCTGCGGAGGATGGGCCTGGACGTCCCGGTCGAGAACATCTGGACCTCGGCGCTGGCTACCGCCAAGTTCCTGGAGGACCAGCGGCCGGGTGGTTCCGCCTATGTGATCGGCGAGGCCGGTCTCACCACGGCCCTTCACGACGTCGGCTACGTCCTCACCGATACAGATCCTGACTTCGTCATTCTTGGTGAAACCCGGACTTATTCCTTCGAAGCGATGACGAAGGCCGTCCGACTCATCAACAACGGTGCTCGGTTCATCGCGACGAACCCCGACGAGACCGGACCTTCACCTGAAGGGGTGCTGCCGGCCACAGGTTCGGTCGCGGCACTGATCACCGCGGCAACCGGCAAAAGGCCGTACTTCGTCGGCAAGCCGAACCCGCTGATGATGCGGGCGGGCCTGAACGCGATCGGGGCACACTCCGAGTCCAGCGCGATGATCGGTGACCGGTTGGACACGGATGTGCTGGCGGGCCTGGAGGCGGGGATGGTGACCTTCCTTGTCCGCACCGGTCTGACGTCGGACGCGGACATCGAGCGGTACCCCTACCGCCCCTCGAAGGTCGTGGACTCGATCGCGGATCTCGTCGACCGGATCTGAAACCCCACAACCCACGAAGACGACTCGTACGGAGCAGTGGCGGCCCCCTGAGGATGCGGGGCCGCCGTCCCCGGGGGACTCTCCACATATCTGGAGGTTCACGATGGGTTCACTACGCCTCACTTTCTGCACCGCCCTGCTGGCAGCCACCGCACTGACCACCCCGGCGGCGCACGCGGCCGACGGCGAAGGAGTCGCGGTCACCCCGTCGTCCCCCGCCCCCGGCACCGACATCGCACTGCGCGTGAGCGGCTGCGCCGGCAGCACCGGCACCGCGGTCTCCGCGGCGTTCGTCGCCGACGTACGCCTCGTCGGCATCGACGGCACCCTCGTCGGCGAGACCAGGGTCCGCACCGAACTGAAGGCGGGCTCCTACGACGTCGAGGTCATCTGCGGGGACACGGCCCACAAGACGGCGGTCACCGTCGTCGAGGAGCCGTCCCCGCACACCTCCCCCGTCGCCCCGGTCAGCGCGGGCGGCGGCGGCACGGCGCACCTCGCCGCCGTCGACGCGCGCGAGGCCGGACCCGGGACAGCGCAGGCGGTGACCGGGCTGGTGCTGGCCGGGGTGGCGGCCGGGGCCGTGGTGCTGCGCAGGGTCCGCCGGAGCCGTGGGACCGACTGACGTGCGCCCCTCCGGTACCGGCCGCCTCCTCACCGGGGTGGCCTGGGCGGTGCTGCTGCTCGGGCTGTGGCTGTGGGGACGGGAGGTGACCGACGTACGCAACGGCATATCCGCGCCCACGACCGGGGACGTGGCGGCGGTCGGACGGCCGCCCGAGGTCGAACTGCCGCCCCCCACCGAGCCGTTGAGGCCGGCGCTGCCGCAGCGCATCGACATTCCCGGACTCGGCGTGCAGGCGCCCGTGGTGGCCCGCGGGCTGGACGGGACCGGCGCGATCGACCCGCCGCCCTACGACCAGGCCGGCGTCGTCGGCTGGTACGCCGCCGGGGTGAAGCCGGGGGCCGCCGGGGCCGCGCTGATGGTGGGGCATGTGGACACCGAGACCAGGCCCGCCGTCTTCTACAAGCTCAGCGCGCTGAAGCCGGGCGAGACGGTCCGGGTGATCCGCGACGACGGCAGGGTCGCCGAGTTCACCGTCGACGACGTCCAGGTCGTCGCCCGCGACCGTTTCGACGCCCGCCAGGCCTACGGGACCCATGAGAAGGGCCGCGCCGAACTGCGGCTCATCACCTGCGGCGGCACCTTCGACCGCGCGAGCCGCAGCTACACGGCGAACGTGATCGTGTCGGCGTATCTGACCGGGACGGGTCTGTAGCCCCGGCCGGCGCCACCTGGCCCGGTCGACGGCCCGCTCCCCCCGAAGCCGTCGACCGGGCTGGTCCTCAACCGCGCGCGCTCGGGCTGCGGGAGTAACCCGGCGACCGGCACGGGAGGCTCGTAGGCCAGATGTGGTGGACAGTCGGCCGGGGGCTGGGGCCTTCTGTAGGAAGACTCTAGAACGGATGGGCCCGGAGGCCTAGGGGGCATTTGACGCCAGGTCAAAAGATGGTGGCTCTGCGTCATACGGGCAGGTCGTACGGGGTGCTACGACGGTCCGTCGGCCGGGTCGTCGAACTCCCGCCGCAGCTCGGAGTCGTCCGCGCGGCGTTCGATGACCGCGGTCGCGACCTGGTCCAGGGGCAGCCTGCGGCGGCGCGCGTACTGCCGCAGGGCCATGAACGCGTGGTCGGCACGGGTGTTCCAGCGCTCGGCGAGCATGCCCTTCGCCTGCTCGATACGGACCCGGCTGGAGAGCGCCTGCTGCAACTGTCCGGCCAGGGTGCGGCACTGGGAGTAGACGGTGTTGTTCTGGAGCCCGAGGGACGCGGAGTCGGCGAGGAGCTGGGCCATCGGCAGCTCCGAATCGGACGACGGCTCTTCGGGCAGGGTGGGCACGAAGACGTTGAGCGCGCCGAGCAGCCGCGTGCGCCGCCGCAGGGGCACCGCGAAGGTCGTGACGACGTCGTGGCGCAGCGCCCGCTCCGTGAACTCCGGCCAGCGGGAGGCCGCGCGGGCGGCCCGGATCGAGACCGGCGGGACCGCCTCGCCGGAGCCGTAGGTGTCCAGGCAGGGGCCGCCGCTGTGCTGGGCCTCAAGCAGATCGAGCGCCATGTCCTCGTGCGCGCTGCTGCCCGTCAGCGAGACGGTGCGGCCGCCGTCGATGAGCATGACCCCGGCCGCCTGCGCGGTCAGCAGATCGACGCAGTGGTCCGCCAGCCGCCGTAGGTAGTCCTCGGTGTCGAAGCCGTCGGACAGGGTGTCCGCCGCCTCCACCAGTGCCGCCGCCAGCCGGAGCTCCCGGGTGGTGTGGTGCATCCGCGCCCACTCCCCTTCCCTGTCCGCCCGCCCCCGTCCCAGCGCGCGCCTACCCCCGACCATCGGTGCTGTAACAGCTCCCCGACAAGGCGCGGGCGATCTCGTGTGCCCCTCGACACGTATGTCAGGATTGAGCCTTGGACTGCAGCACCGAGGGGGAGTTGGATGTACGGCACGAGGGGGGCCGGAATGAGAACGTCCGCGATAGTGCTGGGGGCCGCACTGCTGATCGCCGGATGCTCTTCGTCCGGTGACAAGGACGAGCCGGACGACGCGTCCGGCGCCAAGATCACTCAACAGCCCAAGGAGACCGACCCGTTCTGGGTCAACCCAGAGGGCACCGCGGCCCAGCAGGTCGCGGCGTACGAGAAGTCCGGCAAGGACGCGGACGCCGAACAGATCCGCAAGATCGCCGAGCAGCCCACCGGGCAGTGGATCGGCACGGAGAACCCCGAGCAGGAGGCGCGCGGCTTCACCGAGGCAGCCGACAAGGCGGGCCGTACGGCTCTGCTGGTCCTCTACAACATCCCGCACCGCGACTGCGGCCAGTACTCGCAGGGCGGCGCCGCCGACGGCAACGCCTACCGGACCTGGCTCGACGGCGTGGCCGCGGGCATCGGGGACCGCCCGGCGACGGTCATCCTGGAGCCGGACGCCGTACTGCACCTGGTCGACGGCTGCACCCAG
The DNA here is from genome assembly GCF_042894505.1 of Streptomyces sp. NPDC001536. Lineage (NCBI taxonomy): Bacteria > Bacillati > Actinomycetota > Actinomycetes > Kitasatosporales > Streptomycetaceae > Streptomyces > Streptomyces sp. NPDC001536. The sequence goes on along the minus strand of NZ_JBIAVQ010000001.1, from coordinate 954,785 downwards.
GACGAGTTCCACGAGGAGCGCTACGACCTCCTCCAGGGCGCCATCACCAAGCTCAAGTCGCTGAAGAACACCAAGGTCTACCTGGACGCGGGCAACGCCGGCTGGGGCCACCCGGACCAGATCTTCGAGCCGCTCCAGTGGGCGGGCATCGACAAGGCCGACGGCTTCTCGGTCAACGTCTCCAACTTCTACTCGACCGAGGACTCCATCGCCTACGGCAAGCAGCTCTCCGCGAAGGTCGGCAACAAGCCCTTCGTGATCGACACCAGCCGCAACGGCAACGGCCCCTACAACGAGGGCAAGGCCGACGAACGCTGGTGCAACCCGCCCGGCCGCGCCCTGGGCGAGACTCCGACGACGAAGACGGCGGACCCGCTGGTCGACGCGTACGTCTGGGTCAAGCGCCCGGGGGAGTCGGACGGCGAGTGCAAGGGCGGTCCGAAGGCGGGGGAGTGGTGGGCGGAGTACGCGCTGAACCTGGCGAAAGCCAGTAAGTAGCCACACAGCGAAGGGCGCCCTCCGTCACCCGGAGGGCGCCCTTCACTGCGTACCGTCTAGGGAACCTTGACCCACTGGGCCTTGCTCGGCGTCCCCTGATCGTCATCGACGAACAGCATGTACCACCCGGACTGCACCAGGTTCTTGTTCTTCGGCACCGTCACCGTGATCTTGTCCCCGGACACCTTGTAGTCCAGCTCGATCGACCGCTGGTCCACGTCGGTGACATGCGTCGCCGCACTCGGCCGGATCAGCCGGACCTTCTCGATCGTCGAGGCGTGCTGCGAGGTGAACGTCCCGGACTCGCCGCGCTCGATGGTCTGCGGACCGCCGGACAGCGAAGGACGGGAGTCCCGGTAGAGATAGGGCGGCGTGTAGATCTCGATGCGCTGCTCGAACTTGCCCGGCTTGGTGTTGGCCTTGTCGCTGTAGAGCGAGTCGGAGCCGAAGAACATCACCCGGCCGTCGGGCAGCAGGATCGAACCGGAGTGGTAGTTGCGGCCCACCAGCGGATCCGCCACCTGCTCGAAGGTGTTGGTCTCGGGGTGGTAGATGCGGGCCTGGAGGATGTTGGAGTCACTGCGCCCGCGGTAGTCCTCCGAGCCGCCCGACACCAGGATGGAGTCGTCCGGCAGGACCGAGATGTTCGGGTACCGCGTGCCCTTCTCCAGCGTCGGCCCGTCCGTGAACTTCGGGTCGTCCGCCTTGAGATCGACGATCCGCGTCTTGTTGCTGGACCGCGCGGACTCGCCGACCCCGCCGCCGCCGACCACCATGTACTTCTCGTCCTGCGCCGGCGCGAGCAGCACCGTGCCGGACGTCTCCATCAGCTTGGGGTCGCTGAGCCCGGGCAGCTTGGTGAACTTGTTGCTGTCGACGTCCCAGACGCCCGGGTCGCGCCCGACGTTGTCCGGCCCGTAGCCCGCGTTGGACCCCGAGTAGAAGACCTTGCCGTTCTGCATGAGGAACAGCGCGGGGTACGTCGGGAACTGGCGGGTCTTCGGCAGATACGTCCACGTCTTGGTCTTCGGGTCGAAGACCTCGTTCTTGCCCGGCACCAGCTGGCCGATGTCGTCGAGGCCGGAGACGCTGAGGATCTTGCCGTCGCTCAGGGTGGTGAGCGTCGGGTACCAGCGGGCCTCGTTCATCGGGTCGACCTTGATGTACTCCTCGGCGACCGGGTCGAACTCGTAGGCGTCCCGGATCCCCTGGAAGTCCTTCTTGTCGAGGGCGAGCTTCTGCGCGATGCCGTACGTGTTGCGCGCGTCGGTGCCCGACAGGCCCTGGACCCGGTAGTTGTCCTGCGTACCGGTCTCGTGTGTGCGGCCGGACTTCTGCGCCTCGACGTAGATACGGCCGAGTCCCGGGTCGTTGCGCAGGAACTTGCCGGTCTTCTTGTCGAAGACCTTCTCGGCGCGCTCCACGACGACCGGGTCCTTGGACACGAACGTCTTGCCGTTCTCCTTGCCGGTGAACTTGGTGCCCGCGGGCAGGGTGATCGGCTTGTCCGGGTTCTCGTTGTGGACGATCATCAGGCCGCCGGCCTTGGTGACGTCACCCTTGAGCTTCTCGTACCGCTTCGTACCGCCCGCGATCAGCAGATTGCCGTTGGCCAGCTGGGTGTGGCCCGTGCAGAACAGGTCACTGGGCGTGGGCACCTTCTTGATGGTGCCCTTGACCGGGTCCCAGATACGGGTGTCGAACTTCTTCGCGTCGAAGTTCTCCTGGTTGTTCCCCGACCCCGCGACGAGCAGCACCTTGCCGGTGCGCAGCAGCGCCGCGTGGATCGTGTTCTGTCTGAACTCCTCGGGAAACTCGACGACTTCCCACTTGCCGTTCTCGGCTTTGTACTCCGGTTTGTTGATCTGGTACTGGTGGTATTTCTCGGTCCCGAAGCGGTAGAGCCACGGCCCGTTCATCCCGGCCAGTGCGAGTACCACCGCCGTACCTATCGCTAGGCGACGGGCACGACGGCGTCCGGCACGGTCGTTCATTCCTTACGTCCCCCAAGTCCACCCAGGGCGATTTGCATGGTCTGGTCGTTGCCCCCGCTGTTGGCGCCGGTACCGCTCGTCTGAGAGGCGGCCCAGCTCGGCTTCTGGGCGGGCGCGTGCTGGGCCGGCAGCGGCTGCGGCTGGTACTGCTGCTGCGCCGGGACCACCGGGCCCTGCGGCTCCTCGGCGGGCTTCTTCTTCTCCTGGCGCAGCATGTGCCGCCAGACGAAGATCGGCGTCGCGGTGATCAGCATGGCGAAGATCGCCCAGATGATCATCGCGGGGTGCGAGTGCCCGTAGACGAAGCCGGCGGCGATCGAGCCACCGAAGATCGCGATGAAGTACCAGTGGTAGCGGAAGGTCCCGAACCACCGGTCGGGGCTGGCCGAGTCGCCCTTGGGGGTGACGACGAACTTGCTCTTGCGGCGCAGCGCGGAGTCGATCAGGGCCTTGGCGTAGAGCGGCGCGGACAGCGCGGACATCACCATGCCGGCCACACCGCCGGAGCCCTCGGGCTCGTGCGGGGAGACGTTGTGCCTGCGGTTCCAGACGTAGAGGCCGATCTGGAGGGCGGAGGCGTTGCCGTAGAGCATCAGCCACACGGTGGGGTCGATGTTCACACCCGAGGCGCCCAGGCCCAGGAAGAGCGCACAACTCAGGGCCGCGAGGATCCAGTTGAGGGCGGACATCGGGTAGAAGATGATCATCATCGTGTAGTTGAAGAGCTTGCCCGGAGGCAGTGAGTACCAGCCCTTCCAGTACTGCTTGAGGATCGTCTCGTACGTCCCTCGGGACCAGCGCATCTGCTGGGTGAAGAAGTCCGTCCAGGCGCTGGGGCCCTCGCCGACCGCGAGCACGTCCGGGGTGTAGACCGAGCGCCACTTCCGGCCCGTCGCCGGGTTCTTGTGGCGGTGGATCTCGAAGCCGGTGGCCATGTCCTCGGTGATCGAGTCGTACAGGCCGCCGATCTGCTTGAGCGCCCTGATCCGCACGGCGTTGGAGGTGCCGACGAACATCGGGGCGCCGTAGTAGTTGCCGGCGCGCTGGATCAACGCGTGGAAGAGGAACTGCTGCGACTCGGCGGCCTTGGTGACGAAGTTGTCGTAGTTGCCGTAGACCTGCGGGCCGATGACGAAGCCGACGTCCGGGTCGCGGAAGAAGCCGAGCATCCGCTCCAGGTAGTTGGGCAGCGGCACGTGGTCGGTGTCGACCGAGGCGAAGTAGTCGTAGTCGTCGCCGTGCGCGTCGAGCCAGGCGTTGTAGTTGCCGTGCTTGGTCTTGGCGCGGTGCGGGCCCTTGGCCTGGTTCCACTTCGCGATGCCCTTGCGGGAGAAGTGGTGCACGCCGAGCCGGGCGCAGACCTCCTTGACCTCGGGGTCGTCACCCTCGTCGAGCAGCCACACATGCAGAAGGCCCCGGTGGCGCAGCTTGACCGCCGCCTCCAGGGTCTTCGTGACCATCTCCAAGGGCTCCTTCCCGGGTACGAAGGAGGTCAGGAAGGCCACTCTGGTGCCGGTCTCGGGCACCACCGGGACCGGGTCGCGGGCGACCAGGGTGGCGTGCGCGTTCGACAGGACGTTCATGCAGCGGAAGAACTCGATCAGGCCGATCGAGACAAGCATCACTATGTCGAGCGCGGGCAGCCACTTGAAGTCCACGTAGTCGCGCTCGGTCCAGTGCTCGGGCTGGAGCAGCCAGAACAGCAGGACCAGGGAGAGCACCGGCGCGGCGGCCAGCATCAGGGCGACTCTGATGCGGTGCGTCTCCTGCGAGATCAGCGATCGGTACTCCACCTTGTAGGGCTTCGACGGATCGGGCTGGGTGAGGGGACCTGCCAACCGGCTGTAGTGCTCGTAGTCGTACTTCGGCAGGGTTTTCTTGATCCGGCGGAACGCGCCCGTCCGGGTCTGTGAAGCCACCCTGAGCTGAGTGGTCTCAGACGGGTCGAAGTCCTGCCGGGCGCCCGTCGGCGTCGACGTCATGAGTCATCCCCCCACACGCGAGCCAACGCGTGCTTTGTCGGTTCCTTACGTCTGCTCGAGTCCCCCTCGACCTTCACAGACGTATCAGTGGTGGGCCGCAGTCACCACATTCTCCACACCAATAGACATGGAACTGCGACCTTCCGGTTGCATGATGCCCCCCTCGGCATCGTCCTATGAACGGGGCCCCCTCTCCCCGTCATCACCGGCAACCGGCTCCGTGCCCCCCAAGTGCCGCGTATCCGCAGCATCTTGAAAACCAGGTTTCTACGGTGTCAGGCATGATCGCAAGATGCGAAACGCGGTGTTTACCGGTCATACGCGTTCATTGTGGCCCCTGTGGGGGCCTTGTGGGGAGGTTGTGGACAGTCGGGCACGGATGTTGCCGAAGTGCTCCCTTATAGCCCCCTCTGCCCGTATCGCATCCCCGGACCGTACCGCATCCATGATCTCCCGGTGCTGCCGGCAGGTGATCCACGGATCCTGCGGCACACCCCCGAGATCCGTGCGTACGCGGTGGAAGGCGTCCCAGAACGCCTCCAGCACCTCGCTCAGCAACACGTTGTCCAAGCCCCGGTACAAGGTGGCGTGAAACGCTCGGTCGGTGTCGGCCAGACCGTCGCCTCCTTGCGCGGCCTGTTGTTCCATACGGCCCACGAGCCCGTCCAGTTCAACGAGATCGGCCTCCGGCAGCCGCCCCGCGAGCCGCGACACGAGCCCCGTCTCCACCGCCTCCCTGAGCTCCAGCAGCTGGAGCAGCGAGTCCTCGCCCCGGTAGTGCCCGGCGACCGTACGGAAGGCGAGCCCCTCGATCATCGGCGCCAGGGACATCGGTCCGACATACGTCCCGAACCCGTGCCGGATCTCCACGATCCCCATCGCCTGGAGCGCCTTGAGCGCCTCGCGCACCGAGTTCCGGCTCGCCCCCAGGTACTCCATCAGCTCGGGCTCGGTGGGCAGCGGCGCCCCCGAGGCCAGCCGCTGGTCGAGGATGAGCCGTTTGATCCGCTCCTGGAGGTCACGCGCTGCCATGGGCGAGAGGGTATCCGGCCAAACGACCGGGAAGCGCCCCGTCGGCCCGAGCGACTTTTCGTGACCTAGGGGTTCCCTGCCCTCTCCTGACACCTCTGGTACGTCCTGACAGCACTCGCGCGTCCTGTCAGCGCGCCCGCCGGCTCTGTCAGCGCGATGTCCGCGCTCTGTCAGCGCACCCCGGCACAGTCCTGCTCATCGAGAACGGCAGGCAGCTGACGAGGAGTTGAGATGTCCTACGCGATCCGCGCCGAGGGACTGGTCAAGAAGTACGGCGACTTCACCGCCCTGGACGGGGTGGACCTGGAGGTCCCGGCCGGCAAGGTCGTCGGCGTCCTGGGCCCCAACGGTGCCGGCAAGACCACCACCGTGCGCATCCTGGCCACGCTGCTGCGGCCCGACGCGGGCCACGCGACCATCGGCGGGCACGACATCGCCAAGGACCCGGTGCGGGTACGGCAGTTGATCGGGCTGACCGGCCAGTACGCCTCGGTCGACGAGACGCTGTCCGGCGCCGAGAACCTGGTGCTGATCGGCCGGCTGCTCGGACTTTCCCGGCGGGACGCGAAGGCCAGGGCCGCGGAGCTGCTGGAGAACTTCTCGCTCACCGAGGCCGCCAAGCGCCCCATCGCCACCTTCTCCGGCGGTATGCGGCGCCGGCTCGATCTGGCCGCGAGCCTCGTCGGGCGGCCTCGGATCCTCTTCCTGGACGAGCCGACCACCGGCCTCGACCCGCACGCCCGCCAGGAGGTCTGGGACGTGGTCAAGGGGCTGGTCGCGGACGGCTCCACGGTCCTGCTCACCACGCAGTACCTGGAGGAGGCCGATCAGCTCGCCGACTCCATCACGGTGTTCGACAGGGGTCGCAAGGTCGCCGAGGGCCGGCCCGGGGAGCTCAAGCGCCGCGTCGGCGGACAGATCCTCCAGGTCCGCCCGACCGTGCCGGCCGATCTCCCGCAGGTGGCCGCGATCCTGTCCGAGCTGTCCGGACATGCCGCGGCCGAGGAGTCGGGCGTGCTGACCGTGCCGGCCGACGAGCCGCTGCTGGTGTCCGCGGTCGCCCGCCGGCTCGACGGCGCCGGCATCTCGGCGGACGAGCTCGGGCTGCGGCTGCCCAGCCTGGACGAGGTGTTCCTCGCCCTGACCGGCCACGCACCCGCCGTGGACGCCGAACCGGCCGCCGTCTGAACCCCGCCCCTCTCCCTCGGAAGGACTCCACCGTCATGGCCACCGACATCCTCACCACCCCCGCCGCCGCCTCGCCGTCCGCCCCCGTCAAGCCGGCCCGGGTCGGTCTCGTGCCCACGCTCCACCACAGCCTGGCCCTGGCCGGGCGGGGCGCCACCAAGTTCCTGCGCTCCCCGCTCCAACTGGTCGACGTGGTCCTGACCCCGGTCATCTCCCTGCTGATGTTCGTCTACCTCTTCGGCAAGGCGATCTCCGGCGGCGACCAGGACGCCTACGTCCAGCTGATCGTCCCCGGCGTCATGGTGATGACCGTGTTCCAGGCCAGCATCGGCATCGGCGTCTCCCTCAACGCGGACGCGAGCACCGGGATCTTCGACCGGTTCCGTTCCATGCCGATCGCCCGCTCGGCCCCGCTGATCGGCGCGGTGCTCGCCGACTTCGTCCGCTACGCCGTGTGCCTGGGCACCCTGGTCGTCCTCGCGCTGATCATGGGCTACCGCCCCGACACCACGGTCCCGGCCGCGCTCGCCGCGCTCGGGCTGCTCATCGCCTTCGCGATGTCCTTCTCCTGGATGTCGGTGTGGCTCGGCATGGTGGCCAAGACCCCCGGTTCCGTGCAGGGCCTGATGACCATCCTGGTGCTGCCCCTCACCTTCGCCAGCAACGTCTTCGTCCCCGCCGACGACATGTCCGGCTGGCTCCGCGCCTGGTCCGACGTCAACCCCGTCTCCCTCATGGCCGACACCACCCGAGGCCTCCTCGGCGACGGCGCGGTCGCCTCACCGCTGGCGGGCAGCCTGGCGTGGATGGCCGGGATGGTCGTGGTGTTCCTGCCCCTGGCGATGCGGGCCTACCGCAAGAACAACGGCTGACCCCGAACGCTCCGCACCGAACCGGCCGCCACAGCTGTGGGGGCCGGTTCGGTCTGTGTGGGGTGCTGGGGTGTGGTGGCTTGTTCGGTGCCCCGAGCCTCAGCCGCCCAGCGCCTCCCGTTCCAGCCAGTCCCGCGCCTCCGTCCGAGGCATCGCCGCCCCCTTTTCGTACGCCGCGCGATAGCCCTCCTCGCCCAGCGCCTCGACCATGCGTCTCCGATGCCCCTGGAGTTCCGGCTCTCCCGCGTCGAAGGCGCCGCGCATGACCTCGCTGATCCCGAAGGCGGTCGCTCCGGCGGTCGGGTCGCCCTCCAGGGTGCGCAGGCCGCCCAGGAGTTCGGCGACCCAGGCGAGGCCCGCTCCGGCGCCCTGGCCGAAGAGGGCGCCCGCCGCCCGGGGGAGCAGGGTCCGGGCCTCGGCGGCGCGGCCTTCGGCGAGGTGGTTCTCGACACGGGTGCTGACGACCAGGTCGCGGGCGAGTTCCGCGAGATCGGGGCGGCGGCGGGACAGCGCCTCCAGATGGTCCAGGGTGCGGTTCGCCTGGTCCACGTCCCCGGACATCCGGTGCGCGTTGGCGAGGCCGACCAGGATGTTGGCCTCGAGCCGCAGCTGGCCGCGCTCCCTGGCCTGACGGTGCGCGGCGCGCAGATCACGGAAGGCGCCGTCGAGATCTCCGCTGCGCCGGCGCTCACGGGCGAGCCGGGCCTTGCTGAGGTAGAGGTAGTCCTCGGTACCCAGCTCGGAGCTGAGGACGACGGCCCGTTCGAACGTCGCGATGGCCGAGGCGTACTCCCCGCGCAGGGAGTGGTCACGGCCGACCGGCATCAGCGCGAGCACGATCCCCCACCGGTCACCCACCGCCTCGAAGCCCCGCAACGCCTCCATCCGCGACGCCACCCCGCTCTCCAGGTCCCCCTGCTCGGTGAGCGCGAAGTCCCGCGCGAGATGAGCACTGGCCCGCACCCACGGATCGGACGAGCCGAGCAGGTCGTCAGCCGTCGGCGAGCCGCCCCCGAAAGCGACCTGGGCCATCCGCAGCAGCAGCCCGGCGGGATGAAACTCACGGTCCACGGCCGAGTCCTCACCCACGGCCGCGGAGTCGCCCCCTGAGCCCGCCGCAGCCGCCAGGTCGGTCTTGAGCCGGCCCCCCATCCCCCGTATGCCCCAGTACCAGAACATTGCCGCACCGAACCGCACCGCCGTCTCCCGGTCCCCGGCGTCCTGGACGAGCCGCAACGCGTGGGTGAGGTTGTCGTGCTCGCTGTCGAAGACGGCGGTGGCGCGCAGCTGGGCACCGGTGCGCAGGAGGGGTTCGTGCCGCTGGGCCAGGGCGAGGTAGTACGACGTGAAGCGGGCCGTGAGGTCGTCGCCGGACTCGGCCAGCCGCCGGGCCGCGTACGCGCGGACGGTGTCCAGCATCCGGTAGCGCGACTCACCGTCGGCGTCCCGCACCTCCTGCACCAGCGACTTCTCGATCAGCGCGCCGAGCACGTAGAGGACGTCGTCGGCGGGCACGTCCGGATCCGAGCAGACCGTCTCCAGGGCCGCGAGCGTCGCCCCGCCGGGAAACGCGGACAGCCGGCGCGCGAGGATCCGCTCCGGCTCGTCGAGCAGGTCCCAGCTCCACTCGACCATCGCGAGCAGGGTGCGTTGCCGCGGCAGTGCCGTCCGGCTGCCGGAGGAGAGCAGCCGGAACCGGTCGTCGAGCCGGCGCGCGATCTGCTCCACGCCCATCGACCGCAGCTTGGCCGCGGCCAGCTCCAAAGCGAGCGGCATCCCGTCGAGGCGGCGGCAGATCTCCAGGACGGCGTCCAGGTTGGACTCGTCGAGGGCGAACCCCTGCCGGACCCCGGTGGCCCGGTCCACGAACAGCCGGACCGCGGCCGCCGCCATCGCCTCGACCGGCTCAGGCGACCCCGTGGGGACGTCCAGGGGGCCGAGGTGGAACAGCGACTCCCCGTTGATGGCGAGGGGTTCACGGCTGGTGGCGAGGATGCGCAACTCGGGGAGGCGTAGGAGGAGTTGATCGGCGAGCTCGGCGACCGCCTCGACGAGGTGCTCGCAGTTGTCGATCAGGAGCAGGGTGTCGCCGCTGCCGAGGAGCTCGGCCGTCCGCTCCACCGCGGAGGCCTGCTGGGCCCCGCCGCCCTCGTACAGCCGGCCGTCGGTGGAGCTGAGCGCACCGAGCACCACGTCGGCCAACTGGTCGACACGGCTCACCCCCGCGAGGGGCACGAAGCGGACCCGGTCCCGGGCGTGCGCCGGGTCCCTCGTCGCGGCCTCCAGGGACAGCCGCGTCTTGCCGGCGCCGCCCGGGCCGACCAGGGTCACCAGCCGGGCCGAGCCCATCAGATTCGCGAGCCGGTCCAGTTCGCCGTCGCGGCCGACGAAGCTGGTCAGCCGGGCCGGCAGCCGGCTCGGGGCGTTCGCGGGCCGTTCCGCCGGACGCTCCAACTCGCCGCGCAGCAGCGCGAGGTGGATCTCCCGCACCTCGGCCGACGGGTCGACGCCGAGTTCGTCACCCAGCCTGCCGCGCAGGTCCTCGTAGACGGCGAGGGCGTCGGACTGGCGGCCCGCCGCCGACAGGGCGCGCATCCGCAGGCCCGCCAGGCGCTCGCTCAGCGGCCGCCGGGCGCCCTCCGCCTCGAGATCGGCCAGGACATCGGCGTACCGCCCCGCCCGCAGCTCCGCGTCGAAGCGGTCCTCGACGGCCGCGGCGCGCAGCTCGTCGAGGCGGGTGGCCGCGGCGCCCGCGAACGGCGCGTCCAGCACATCCGCGAGGGCCGCGCCCCGCCACAGGCCGAGCGCGCTCGTGAGCGTCCGTGCCGCCTCCTCGGTCCGGCCTGCCGCGAGGGCGTGTCTGCCGCGGCCCGCCAGGTCCTCGAAGCGGTACGTGTCCACGTCCTCTTCCTGTACGGAGAGCCGGTAGCCGCCCGTCACGGCGTCCACCGTGCCGGTGCCGCGCAGGGCCTTGCGCAGCCGGGACACCAGGGCCTGGAGCGCGCCGGTCGCGTCGGCCGGGGGCTGCTCGCCCCACAGGCCGTCCACCAGGGAGTCCACGGAGACCGGGCGCCCGGCTTCGAGGGCGAGCCGGGCGAGCAGCATCCGCAGCCGCGCACCGCCGATGTCGACGGGACCGTCCCCGCCGCACACCCGCACAGCCCCCAGCAGTTCCACCCTGAACATGACAATTCCCCCACCCGACGGGCCGCCCCTCGACCCCCAACGCGCGCTAAGGATCACCCACTTGCCCGCCCCGGTAAACCCCCACCCGGAGAGCCCGGGCAGCCCCGGCAACACGAAAGGCCCCCCGCTCGCGCGAGAGGCCTTCGTTGTCGGTGCGCCGCCAGGGACTCGAACCCCGGACCCGCTGATTAAGAGTCAGCTGCTCTAACCAACTGAGCTAGCGGCGCCTGCTGACTCGAGAACTCTACCCGATGTTTGGGAGTGCTCCGGACCGTCCCACCAGGGGCGGAGCGGTCGCCGTACATCATTCGGACCGTCAACATGCGCGTCCGGAAGACAGTTGAGAAACTGACGAATGTGCACAGTCGCGGACATTTCCATCTGGAGTGTGAGGGGAATCGCATGAAGGCTCCGGGGTTCAACGGACCGGTGTTTGAGGAGTTCGACCCCGCGAGCGACTGCGACTGCCCCGGATGTGTTCACTGGCGGCGCGTACTGCCGCATTCCCGCACCGGCCGCCACCCGGCGGCCCACCCCGCGGCCCACCGGGCGGTCGTCCTCGCCGCGGCCGCCTCCACCGTCCTCGTCGGCCACGCGGCCCCCGCCCTCGCCGCCCCACACGTCCCCGACCACCCCAGCCACCCCGCCCGTCCCGGCGTTCCCGCAGGTGACGAGCCCGACACCCCCCAGGGCGGCAAGGCCCCGCTGCACGGCCCGGGCGGCAAACCGGCGGGGATCAAGACGCCGGCCACCACCCGCGCCGAGATCATCACGCGGGCCAAGACTTGGGTCGCCGCGCAGGTGCCGTACAGCATGTCGGAGTACTGGTCCGACGGTTACCGGCAGGACTGCTCCGGCTTCGTCTCGATGGCCTGGAACCTGCCCGGGAACGAATGGACGGGCAGCCTCGACCAGTACGGGGTGAAGATCCCCAAGGACGATCTCCAGCCCGGCGACATCCTGCTGTTCCACAACCCGGCGGACCCCCAGAAGGGCTCGCACGTGGTCATCTTCGGCGGCTGGACGGACTACACGCACACCTACTACATCGCCTACGAGGAGACGCGCCCGCGCGCCCGCAAGCAGGCCACCCCGTACGCGTACTGGAGCAACTCGGCCCGCTACACCGCCTACCGCTACAAGGGGCTGATCGCGGGCACGGCGGGCAGCGACAAGCCGAGCGAGCCGACCGAACCGGGCGAGCCGGGCGAGCCCTCGGCGGGGGCCACCCCGTACCCCGGCGCCGCCTACTTCGGTCCCGGAGCCAACAACAAGTACGTCACCGAGCTGGGCCGCATGCTCGTCGAGCGCGGCGCCGGGCGTTTCTACACCTCGGGCCCGGGCCCCCGCTGGACGGACGCCGACCGCCGGGCCACCCAGGCCTTCCAGCAGGCACAGGGCTGGCGGGGCCGGGACGCGGACGGGCTGCCGGGACGGCAGACCTGGACGCTGCTGGCGACGGGCCAGGGCAAGGACATCACGACCGGTGCGGCCGGGCCCGCCGCACCGGGGGCACCCTCCTCGCACGGGGTGTCCGGCTATCCGGGGCGGGCCATGTTCCGGCCCGGCGTCAGCAACAAGTACGTCACCCTGCTCGGAAAGCAGCTGGTGAAGAAGGGGTTCGGCAAGTACTACACGACCGGTCCCGGTCCGCGCTGGGGCGAGTCGGACCGCCGGGCCGTGGAGGCCTTCCAACGTGCCCAGGGCTGGCGGGGCGGCGCGGCGGACGGCTACCCGGGGCCGGAGACCTGGCGGCGGCTGTTCGCGTAGGCCGCCGTCCCGCAACACCCATCCACTGTCATGACGTTTCTGGCGCGGAGGCTGGAGGCACGCATGAGCACGACCACTTCCCACACCCCCTCACCGACACCGGAGCCCGAAGGGCCCGCCGAGACGACCGGGGCGTCCCGGCCGGCCCGGCTCATCCAGAACGAGGCGACCACCGAGATCCCCGTCCATCTGCTGTTCCGCGACGACCCGGACCCGGCACCGGTGCCGCTGGGCCCCGCCGTCGTGGGGCGCCGGCAGGGCACCGGCGAGCAGCCGCGCTTCCGGCGCCCGGTGCCGGCCAAGCCGCGTCCCGCGCCCCAGGTCGACCCGGAGCTCGTGGAGCGGCCCGCGCGGGTGCTGCCCGGCTCGGCGGGGGTGCTCGCCGGGGCCTGCGGGGCGGCAGGGTGCGTGGCCACCTCGTGGTGGGCGGGAGTGCTCCCGCCGCTCGCGGTGGCGGCGCTGCGGCTGCCGGAGTACGCCGGGACCGGGCTCGGCCCCGCCCAGTGGGCCGCGTACGCCGGGGCCGTCGCCCTGAGCCTGTTCGGCTTCGGCGGGCTGGCGCGCGGGCGGACCGGGCGGGCCTGGGTGCTCGGTCTCTTCGGCCGCTACCGGGGCACGGTCCGGCGCACCGGCCTGATGTGGGTCAACCCGCTGCTGCTGCGCCGCCGGGTCGATGTCCGGCTGCGGCACTGGCGCGGCGAGCCGATGCCGGCCGCAGACGGCAACGGGGTCGCGCTGCGGGTGGTCGTCCTCGTGGTGTGGCGGGTGCGGGACACCGCGCGGGCCACGCTGGGGGTCGAGGACCACGAGACGTATCTGCGCGAGTGCGTGGAGGCGGCGCTGGTGCGGGTGCCGGTGGAGCCGCCGGGCTCGGCGCGGGCGTCGGTGGACTCGGCGACGGACGCGCTGACCCGGCGTGTGGCGGCGGACGCGGGGCCGGTCGGCCTGGAGGTGTTCTCGGTGCAGCCGGTGCGTGTCGAGTACGCCCCCGAGGTCGCCGCCGCGATGCACCGCCGCCGGATCGCCGCGCTGGACGCCCAGCACCGGTCGAGCGTGCTGACGTCGGTCGTGGACTCGGTGGAGGACACCGTGACCCGGCTGACCATGCGCGGCCTGGTGGAACTGGACGACTACGAACGCAAGGCGCTGGTCAAGGACTTGACGGTGGCGTTCTGCGCGGGGCGCGGGGAGTCGGGTCAGTGATTGGTCTGGACATGCTCAAGTAACGGCAATAATCTGGGACTTGGTCTAGACCTGCACGGCTCACTGAACTTCCCCCACGTTCTCCAGGGAGCGGCAGCATGCGCAAAAAGACCAAGTGGTACGCCGCCGTGCTGGGCCTCAGCACGGCCGGAGCCCTCGTGCTCTCCTCCGGCGGCGCGAGCGGACACGGCTACACCGACCTCCCCATCAGCCGGCAGAAGCTCTGCCAGAACGGCACCGTGACCAACTGCGGCGACATCCAGTGGGAACCGCAGAGCGTCGAGGGCACCAAGGGCTTCCCCGGCTCCGGCCCGGCCGACGGAGCGATATGCAGCGGCGGTCACAGCCGGTTCAGCCAGCTCAGCGCGCCGAGGACCCCCTCGGGCGGCGCCTGGCCCGCCACCAAGGTGACGGGCGGTCAGAGCTACACCTTCCGCTGGCAGTTCACCGCACGCCACGCCACCACGGACTTCAAGTACTACGTCACCAAGGCGGGCTGGAACCAGAACCACAACCTGGCCCGCTCCGACCTCAACCTGACCCCGTTCCTCACGGTCCCGTACAACAACCAGCAGCCCCCGGCCACCCTCTCCCACAGCGGCACCCTGCCGTCGGGTCTGAGCGGCCGTCACGTGATCCTCGCGGTATGGACGATCGCGGACACCGGCAACGCGTTCTACGCCTGCTCGGACGTCACCTTCTGATCAACTCCGGTAGGGTCCGCGTTCCGTGAACCCCTGCTTCACCACAGTGATGCCCTGATGACCGCCCTTCTGGTCCGGGGCGGGTACGCGCCTGGGTCACGACCCAGATGGTCGACAACGTGGCCCGGCGCGTGCAGTGGCACGAGTACGACCGCACCACCCCGAGAAAGCCACCGCCTCCGAGCCGCAGCCCGGCAAGGACACGGCGGGCACGGTGTTCGGACTGCTCCTCATCGGGGCGGCCGTCATCGCGATCCTGTACGCCTGGCCGACAACGCCGGAACTCTGAGCCTTACTTGAGACAGTCCGGCCTCCCCGGCGGGTACGTTCCCTCCACGATCAGCACACTGACCACGGGGGAAGCACCATGGACGTCATCTTCTACGCGGTACCCGGCCTGATCCTCGCCGTCGTCCTCTTCGTCGCCTACCGCGTGCTGCGCCGCTCGCTCCAGATCCGCAGCGCCTGGAACAGCGGACTGACGGCGGAGGGCCGCTGTCTGCGGGTGTTCACGACGATGCACGGCGGCGGCAACGACACGTCCGTGCACACCACGCTGCACCACGTCTACGAGTTCACCGCCCGCGACGGCCGCACGATCCGCTTCGAGGAGGAGGACGGCCCGGCGACGAACTTGGAGGGCGACTTCGTCACCATCCACTACGCCGAGGGCCAGAACGTGGTCGCCACGGCCAAGCCCCCGCAGCGCGGCAGGCTGGCGGCGTCCACCGTGGGCATCCTGGCGTTCCTCGGTGTGGCCGTGGTGTTCTGCGTCGGCTTCATGGTCACGTACCACCAGATGTCCGAGGAGTTCGACTTCGGCGGTGGCGACGACGGTGGCACCAGCACGATCGTGGTCGAGGGCGTGACGATGACTCCGTGACCCTCACGGCTCTCCACATCTGACGGTCCATCAACTACCGTGCGCCGCCATGGAGTCCAACAGGCGCACGGTCGCGGAACTCGTCGCCGCCCGGTGGGACGACCACCGGCCGGGGCTGTGGTTCGAGGAACGGACGCTCACCCACCACCAGGTCGCGGCCGGCGCCGCGGCCCGGGCGGCACTGCTGACCGACCTGCTGCCGCCGGGCTCGCATATCGGCGCCCTCCTCGACAACACCCCCGAGTTCCCCCTCTGGTTGAGTGCGGCCGCACTCGCCCGGACCGCCGTCGCCGGCATCAACCCCACCCGCCGCGGCCCCGAACTGGCCCGCGACATCCTGCACACCGAGTGCCGGATCCTGGTCACCGAGCCGGCCCAGCTGCCTCTGCTGGAGGACCTCGAACTGCCGGGTGTCCAGCTGCTGGTGACCGGCACCGAGGAGTACGACGCCCTGCTCGCGCCGTATGCGGACGCCCGGCCCGACGCCTCCGCCGCCACCCCGAGCGATCGCCTCCTCCTGTACTTCACCTCGGGCTCCACCGGCGCCCCCAAGGCCGCGATCTGCACCCAGGGCCGGCTGGCCGCCGCGGGGCGCTCGCTGGCCGACCAGTTCGGGGTGCGGGCCGACGACGTCCACTACATCTGCATGCCGATGTTCCACGGCAACGCGGTGATCGCCGACTGGGCGCCCGCGCTCGCGGCCGGGGCGGGGGTCGCGTTGCGGCGGCGGTTCTCGGCGTCGGGGTTCCTGGGGGACGTACGGCGCTACCGGGCGACGTACTTCACCTATGTGGGCCGGGCCGTGCAGTACCTCCTCGCGACCCCGGAACGCGCCGACGACCGGGACAACCCGCTCCGTATGGGCTTCGGCACCGAGGCCGGGGCCGTGGACGCGGCGGCCTTCGAGCGGCGGTTCGGGGTGCGGCTGGTGGAGGGGTACGGGTCGTCGGAGGGCGGGGCGGCCGTGCAGTGGTCGCCGGGGACGCCGTCCGGGGCCGTAGGGCGGGCGGGGCCCGGGCTCGTCGTACTGGATCCGGAGACGCGCAAGGAGTGTCCGGCCGCCCTTTTCGACGCGGCCGGGCAGCTCCTCAATGGTGACGAGGCGATAGGGGAGCTGGTCAACCAGGGGCCGAACCCCTTCGAGGGGTACTGGCGGAATCCGGAGGCGGAGGGGGAGCGGCGGCGATGGGGAGGGTGGTACTGGACGGGGGACCTGTTCTGCCGGGACCCCGATGGCTACCTCTACTTCGCGGGCCGCACGGATGACCGACTGCGCGTCGACAGCGAGAACCTGGCCGCCGCGATGATCGAGAACATCCTGGCCCGCTACGAGGGCGCCGACGCCGTCGCCGTCTACGCCGTGCCGGACCCGGTGACCGGCGACCAGGTCATGGCGACGGTCGCCGGCAGCTTCGACCCGCAGACGTTCACCGCATTTCTGACCGCACAACCAGACCTCGGCACGAAGATGGCACCCCGGTTCGTCCGAGTCGTGGAGCGAATGCCGGTCACCGCGACGAACAAGATCCACCGAGCACTGCTCCGACGAGAGGCCCTCCACTGCCCCGACCCGATCTGGTGGCGCCCACCCGGCACCCGCACCTACCGCCGCCTGACCCCCAAGGACCTCGAAGGCCCCCTCGCTCCCACAAGAGGCCCCGCTGAGATACGCCACCAGGGACGCGCCCCGCGACCCCGCTGATGCCGCATCCCCAGGACGACGCGCCCCGAGCCCCGGGCCGCTCATCGACGACATGCCGAAGGGCCCCTCGCTCCCACGAGAGGCCCTTCTGAAGTGCGCCGCCAGGGACTCGAACCCCGGACCCGCTGATGCTGCATCCCCCGGGGGGCAACCCCCGGACCCCCGGCCGCTGCCGTGCTCGCCCCGTGCTGGATCTGTGGCGCCGGGGATCATCGATGACATGCCGAAGGGCCCCTCGCTCCCACGAGAGGCCCTTCTGAAGTGCGCCGCCAGGGACTCGAACCCCGGACCCGCTGATTAAGAGTCAGCTGCTCTAACCAACTGAGCTAGCGGCGCAAGACTCTCGCCAGCTGCATTTTCTTGCTTCGCGGCTGGCGACGAAGAAAATACTACCCGGTCCTGAGGCGTGCTTCTGACCACCGGTGGGTGGCGTTCAGATGGCGAGGCTCAGCAGGACCGGCGCCGCGTTCCTGTTCAGCGCGTCCGCCGCCTGGCGGAGCCGGTGGGCGTGCTCGACCGGGAGGGAGAGGGCGAGGCAGCCCACCGACGAGCCCGCGGTGATCGGGACGGCCGCGCAGACCGTGCCCACCGCGTACTCCTGGAGGTCGAGGTGGGGCACCGTCGGCGGCTGGGACTCCAGACGGGACAGCAGCAGCTTGTCGCTGGTGATGGTCCGCGAGGTGAGGCGGGCCATCTTGTGCCGGGAGAGATGGTCGCGGCGGCTGTTGTTGTCGAGCTGGCCCAGCAGACTCTTGCCGAGCGCGGTCGCGTGGGCGGAGTAGCGGAAGTCGACCCACTCGTTGACCACCGGGGTCGTGGGCCCGTCCGCGTACTGCGCGATGGTGACCTCGCCGTCCACGTACCGGCTGAGATACACCGCCGCCCCGACCGAGTCGCGCAGCCGGTCCAGCGTGCGCTGGAGCGTCTCGCGCAGGGCCTGCTCACGATCATGCGCGGAACCGAGACGGGTCAGCGCGTCCCCCGTGACATACGCGCCGTCGGCGACCTGCTCGACGTAGCCCTCCCGGCGCAGCATCCTCAGGAGCGTGGTCAGTCGCTCCGGGTCGATGCCGGTCTGCCGGGTGAGCTCGGTGTCGGTGATTCCGGTGGTCTGCCGCGCCACGGTCTCCAGGACGCGCAGGGCGTCCTGGGCCGAGTGGTACGGCGCGGTCGGCTCGTGCTTCAGCGCCACGGTCTTCCCCCTGCGCTCAGTCGCTCTACAACTGGGGCCGTAATCCGGACAGCGAATCCTCTCTACGATAACGGGCAAGAGGCGTGAAGTGAGGGCCTGTTGACGAGATTCCATCCCTCTCAACAGGGGCGCTGACCTCCTGGCATATGCCAAAGTCATGCCCCAGCGACCGGACCTCGCATATCGGGCCCTTCACTTCTTGTAGTCAGAGCACCGCGCTGAGAAATTCCCGCGTCCGGTCCTGCGCCGGATCGCTGAAGATCTTCTCCGGCGGACCCGACTCGATGATCCGCCCGGAGTCGAACATCAGGACCTGGTCCGAGATGTCCCGGGCGAAATTCATCTCGTGGGTCACACAGAGCATGGTGATGTCGGTGGTGCGGGCGATGTCCCGGAGCACGTCCAGGACACCCGCCACCAGCTCCGGGTCCAGCGCGGAGGTCACCTCGTCCAGCAGCAGCACCTTCGGCCGCATCGCCAGCGCCCGGGCGATCGCCACCCGCTGCTGCTGGCCGCCGGAGAGCTGGGAGGGACGGGCGTCGCACTTGTCGGCCAGGCCCACCAGGTCGAGGAGGTCCCGCGCGCGCTCCTCCGCCTCGTCCTTGGACATGCCGAGCACGGTGACGGGCGCCTCGGTGATGTTCCGGAGCGCCGACATGTTCGGGAACAGGTTGAACTGCTGGAACACCATCCCGATCTGCTTGCGGATCTCGCGGACCTGCTTCTCCGGCGCCGGGAACAGCTGCTGCCCGTCGACGGTGACGATCCCCTCGTCGGGCTTGGTCAGCGTCATCAGCAGCCGCAGGATCGTGGTCTTGCCGGACCCGGAAGGCCCGATGAGGGTGACGTGCTTGCCGGCCTGGACGGAGAAGTCCAGATGGTCCAGGACGGTGTTGTCCCCGAACCGCTTGGTGACCTGCTCCAGGCGGATCAGCTCGCCGGGACCGCGCTTGTCGGTGGGGTGGTTCTCGGGCTGAATGTCAGTGGACAAGACGACGCTCCAGGGCTCGCACGAGGAGGGAGGCCAGATAGGCGATGAGGATGAAGGCCACGCCGATCACGGTCAGGGGCTCGGTGAACTGGAAGTGCTCCTGGGAGAAGAGCCGCGCCTGACCGAGCATGTCGAGGACGGTGATCGCCATCAGCAGCGGCGTGTCCTTGAGCATGGCGATGACGTAGTTGCCGAGCGCGGGGACGACCCGGCGGATCGCCTGCGGCAGGATCACCACCCGCCACGTCCTGGTCACCGGCAGATTCAGCGCCGTCGCGGCCTCCCACTGGCCGACGGGCACTGCCTCGATGCCGGCCCGGTAGACCTGCATCGTGTACGTCGAGTAGTGCAGACCGATCGCGAAGACGCCGGTGGTCAGCGCCGAGAACGTCAGGCCCCACTCGGGCAGCACGTAGAAGAGGAAGAACAGCTGCACCAGCAGCGGGGTGTTCCGGATGAACTCGGTGACCGCGCCCACGGGCCAGGTCACCCACCGGGTCGGCGCCCGCATCAGCAGCGCCCACACCAGGCCCAGCACGAAGGAGATCACCGAGCCCAGCGCCAGCGCCTGGAGGGTGACCAGCAGGCCGTCCCAGAACTGCGGCATGAAGTCGCCGACCGCTCCCCAGTCCCACTTCACGCGACACCACCTCCGACGCCCGTCGTCTCGGCCCGCTTCAGCTCATGCGCGGACACTCCGCGCTGCGGTTCCTTGCCGACCCCCGACTTCAGCTTCTTCTCCAGTCCGCGCATCACGCGGGTGAGGGCGAAGGCGATCACGAAGTAGATGACCAGCAGATACGTGTAGATCTCCTGGCTCTCCTGGAGTGCGAGGCGCACCAGGTTGCCGCTGAAGGCCAGATCGCCCATGCCGATGATCGACACCAGGGCGGTGCCCTTGAGGAGTTCGATCAGCAGGTTGGAGAACGACGGGATCATCTCCGGCACCGCCTGCGGCAGCAGGATCAGCCGGAGCCGCTGCCAGGGCGTGAAACTGAGCGCGATCCCGCCCTCCTTCTGCGCCGGGTCGACCGCGTTCAGGGCGCCGCGCACGATCTCGGAGCCGTACGCGCCGTAGGTGAGCCCGAGCGCGAGCGTGCCCGCCCACATCGGCACCAGCTGCCAGCCGAAGGAGAGCGGCAGCACGAAGTACACCCAGAAGATCATGATGAGCGCCGAGGTCCCGCGGAACACCTCGGTGTAGAAGCCCGCGAGGAAGCGCACGATCCACAGCCGGTGGGTGCGCGCGACACCGACGACGAACGACACGGCGGCCGCCAACAGGGCGCTGAAGACGAGCAGTTGGACGGTCGTCCACACACCCTTGAGTACGAGTTCCCAGAGTCCGGTGGTCATCCGCCGCACAGCTCCTTCGCGGTGAGGTCGGTCATCTCGGCCTCCGTGAACCCGAAGGGCCTGAGGATCCGGAACAGTTCCCCGCTCTTCTTCAGCTTCCGCAGCTCGACGTTGAAGGCGTCCCGCAGCTTCGTCTCGGTCGGCCGGAACGCGAACGCGCCGCCGTCGACATGCGGCTTGCCGTCCACGAGGGGCGCGAAGGCCTTGGTGGCCTCGGTCTTGGCGGACTTCTTGACGACCTCGCGGGTGGTGAGCGCCGTACCGGCGAAGACATCGGCCCGCCCGGCCTCGACGGCGTTCAGCCCGGCGACCTGGTCCGGGACGATCAGGATGTCGCTCTCCTTGTACCCCGCGTCGACGGCGTACTGGATCTCGGCATACCCGGTCCCGGTGGCGAACTTGGCCTTCTTCTCGACGACGTCCTTGTAGTCGTGCAGCCCCTTCGGATTGCCCTTGCGCACGATGAACGAATCGAGCATCTGGTAGTCCGGGTCGGCGAAGATGACCTGCTCGCAGCGCTCGGGATTCACATACATCCCGGCGGCGACCACATCGAACTGCTGGGAGTTCAGCCCGGGAATGAGCGAGCCGAACTCGGTGGGCACGGGCTGTACGCGGTCCACGCCAAGGCGCTTGAAGATGGCCCTCGCGAGCTCGGGCGCCTCGCCGGTCAGCTCGCCGTCCTTGTCGATGTAGCCGAAGGGGATCTCGCCGGCTATTCCCAGCCGTACGACACCTGCCGCCCTGAGGCGTTCGAGCAGATCACCGCCGTCCGTCGTCGAAGCCGTCGCCACCCGTGAGCAGCCCGCGGCCCCCAGCGCACCGAGCGCCGCCACCCCCGCGAGCAGCGATCGGCGGGTGGTTCCGGGTGTGCTTCTGTCGGTCCGAACGTCGTTTCGAATGTCGTTTCGTATCGGTGGAGCCATGGCGGCGCGGCTACCCGACCGGATGCGACTTATGCAGGTCGATTCGAGCCCGATCCTGACCGAGGCGCCCTTGACCGGCGGGGGACCATGGAACGTATGGCTGACCGTTACATCGAAGTCTCGCTGGTCAAGCGGGGGATCACCGGTACGGCAAAGCTGCTGGACGATCGAGCGCCGATCACCTGCGCGGCCGTCTGGGATTCCCTTCCGCTCGCCGGCGACGTCTATCACGCGAAATACGCCCGCAACGAGATCTATGCCCTCTTCCCGCCTTTCGCGGAATCGGAGCCACCCCTGGAAAATCCGACAGTTACCCCTATCCCGGGAGATCTCTGCTATTTCTCCTTCGCGGGTACGGAACTCGGCACCAAGTCCTACGGCTACGACCGCGAGGTCCGCGCGGGCACGACGGTGGTCGACCTGGCGCTCTTCTACGAGCGCAACAACCTGCTCCTCAACGGCGATGTGGGCTGGGTGCCCGGCATTGTCTGGGGACAGGTGGTGGAGGGTCTGGCGGAGCTGGCCGAGGGGTGCAACGACCTGTGGCGGTCGGGGGCCTTGGGGGAGACGCTCAGCTTCCGGAGGGCGTGACCGTCTCCAGCGCGTGAGCCGCCCGCAGCACCAGATCGTCCCGGTGCCGGGCGGCCACGATCTGGAGTCCGACGGGCAGTCCGTCGCCGTCCACGCCCACCGGGACGGACGCGGCCGGCTGCTGGGTCATGTTGAAGGGGTAGGTGAACGGCGTCCACCCCGTCCACCGCCGGTGCCCCGAGCCCTTCGGCACCTCCGCGCCCGCCTCGAAGGCCGTGATCGGCAGCGTGGGCGTCACCAGCAGGTCGTACGACTCGTGGAAGCGGCCCATCCGGCGCCCGAGGTCCATGCGGACGTCGACGGCGGCGAGGTAGTCCAGCGCGGAGTACCGCGCCCCCAGCCCGCAGATCTCCCGCAGCCCCGGATCGAGCGACTCCCGCTGATGCGGCCCGAAATGCTGGGTCACCCGGGCCGCCCCGCTGAACCACAGGGTGTGGAAGGCGTCCACCGGGTCGGTGAGGTCGGGGTCGGTCTCCTCGACGTACGCGCCGAGCCGGGCCAGCCGTTCCACCGCCCGCCGCACCGCCGCCGCGACCCCCGGCTGCACCCGCACCTGTCCGCCGAGGGAAGGTGAGTAGGCGATCCGCAGACCCCGTACGCCCTCCTGGAGAACACCCCGGTGGGACACGGCACTTGGTCCCAGCCCCGACCAGTCCCGCGCGTCCGGCGCCCCGATGACGTCCAGCAGCAGCGCCGCGTCGGCCGCGTCCCGGGTCATCGGACCCACATGCGCCAACGTGCCGAACGCGCTCGCCGGATACAGCGGCACCCGCCCGTACGTCGGCTTCAGCGCGAAGATCCCGCAGAAGGCCGCCGGGATGCGCACACTGCCGCCCCCGTCCGTGCCCAGCGCCAGCGGCCCCGCGCCGAGCGCCACGGCCGCCGCCGCGCCCCCGCTGGAACCGCCCGCGGTGCGTGACGGGTCGTGCGGATTGCGGGTGACCCCGGACAGCGGCGAGTCCGTGACGCCCTTCCAGCCGAACTCCGGTGTCGTCGTCTTGCCCAGGAACACCGCGCCGTGCTCGCGCAACCGTGCCACCGAGGGCGCGTCCTCGTCCCAACGGCCCTTCTCCGACAGCGCCTTGGAACCCTTCAGCGTGGGCGCGCCGCGCATCAGCAGGATGTCCTTCACCGTGACCGGCACCCCGTCGACCAGCCCCGCCGGCTCACCGCGCCGCCAGCGGTCCGCCGACTCCCGGGCCTGCGCAAGCGCCTCCTCCGCGGTGATCCGGACGAACGCGTTCACCTCCGGCTGGATCCGCTCGGCCCGCTCCAGCGCCGCCCGGGTCGCCTCGACGGGGCTGAACTCGCCCTTGCGGTAACCCTCGACGAGCTGTACTGCGGTCAGTTCGGTGAGCTCCGTCATCCGCCACTCCGGCTCTTGGGGAAAATGGGGTGGTCAGTGCCCTGGTACGTACCCGCGCTTCTTGTCGACCACGTTCAGCAACGGCTTGCCCGCCGCCCAGCGGTCGTACAACTCCAGGAACTGCGAACCGAGTTCCTCCCGCCAGCCGATCGTGTCACCGCTCATGTGCGGGGACACGATCAGATCGGGGACCTGCCACAACGGGCTGTCGGGGCCGAGCGGTTCGTGCTCGAAGACGTCCAGTGCCGCCCCCGCGATCCACCGCTTGCGCAGCGCGTCCGCCAACGCGTCCTCGACGACGAGCTGGCCCCGCCCGACGTTCACGAACCGCGCCGACGGCTGCATCACTCCGAACCGCCGGGAGTCGAACATCCCGTGCGTCTGCTCGGTCAGCGGCGCCGCCGCGATCACCCAGTCCGCGCGGGCGATCAGCCGGTCGAGATCGCCCGGACCGTGGATGCCGGTGCGCGGGGTACGGCCGACGACGGCCGTGGTGATCTCAAGTGCCTTGAGCGTACGGGCGATCGTCCGCCCGATGGGCCCCGAGCCGACGATCACGGCCCGAGTCCCGGCCACCCGCCGCGACTCCCGGTGCCGCCACACGCCCTCCCGCTGGAGGTCCAGCGTCCGCGGCAGATCCTTCGCCATCGCGAGGACCAGCGCGGCGACGTACTCCGCGATCGGCTGGTCGAAGACCCCGCGCGCATTGGTCACCACCGTGTCGGACACGGCGAGTTCGGGGCACATCAGATGGTCCACACCCGCACTCGCCGTGTGCACCCAGCGCGGCCGCGGCCCCTCGCCCGGCCAGGCCGCGCGCACCGCGTGCGAGGTGAAGTCCCACACCAGCAGGACATCGGCGTACGGCAGCCGTTCGGCCAGCGTCGACGCGTCCGCGTGCTCGATGCGGGCGCGGCCGGTGAGACTGCCGAGGCGGGGGAGGGGATCGGCGTCCAGGACGAGAAGGGTGGGGGCGGTCATCCGAAGCCGTTCCTCCACAGGCGTCTGACATGCGCGGATTGACCACGCTCGCACCCGAACCTACCTTCGTCAACACGGGCGCGCGTACGGTCCGTTGTCCCCCTGTCTCTCACCGTGAGGCCGGTGCCTGCCATGGACCTCTCATTTCTCGGTGGTCCGCGCCCCCAGCGCGGTGTCGGTGTGGTCGCCCCCTTCGACTTCGCGCTGGACCGCGAGTTGTGGCGCTGGGTCCCGGACGACGTCTCGCTCCATCTGACCCGCACGCCGTACGTCCCCGTCGAGGTCAGCCTCGACCTGGCCCGTCTCGTCAGCGAGCACGAGACCCTGCACGACGCGGTACGCACCCTGAACGCCATCGCCCCCGAGGTCGTCGCCTACGCCTGCACCTCCGGCAGCTTCGTCGGCGGGGTCGCGGGGGAGCGGGCGATGTGCGAGGCGATGACGAGGGCGGGCGCGGTCCCGTCCGTGACGACGTCCGGCGCACTCCTGGAGGCGCTGATCGACCTCGGGGCACGCCGGGTGGCCCTCGTGACGCCGTACACCGTGTCGGTCACCCGGGCCCTGGAGGAGTACGTCGCGGAGGCGGGCATCGCGGTCAGCGGCTGCGCCTTCATGGGGCTGACCAGGCACATCTGGAAGGTCCCGTACCGGGAGGTCGTCGCCATGGCCCACAAGGCCGTCCGGCAGAACGCCGACGCGCTGTTCATCAGCTGCACCAACCTCCCGACGTACGACGTCATCCCGCAACTGGAGGCGGAACTGCGCCTACCGGTGATCTCGGCCAACCAGGTGACGATGTGGGCTGCGCTGCGTCGGCTGGGTACCCGGGCGGTAGGGCCGTACCAGGCGCTGGTCGATCCGGCGGCGCGGTCCGGCCCTGTGTTCCCGCAGGAGAAGCAGCCGGAAGAAGAGCAGCAGGAAGGCTGGTCATGACCGCACTGGGATTTCTCTACCCGGGCCACTCCGCCGAGGACGACTATCCGCGCATCGAGCAGCTTCTGGGCAGCGACATCCGCCTCGACGTGGTCCACACCGACATCGGCGAGGACGCCCACCGCGAGGACGCCCTGCTGAAGATGGGCTCGCCCGAACGGCTCGCGGCGGGCGTCGAGGACCTGCGCATGGCGGGCGCCGACTCCGTGGTGTGGGCCTGCACCAGCGGCAGTTTCGTCTACGGCTGGGAGGGCGCCCACGAACAGGTGCGCGGCCTGGCCCGTACGGCGGGCCTGCCGGCCTCCTCGACGTCCTTCGCCTTCGTGCACGCGGCGCGCGAGCTCGGGGCACGGCGGGTCGCGGTCGGGGCGACCTACCCGGACGACGTGGCGGCCCTGTTCGCGGAGTTCCTGCGAGCGGCCGGCCTGGAGGTCACCGGTGTGCGGGGCGCCGGGATCATCACGGCGGCGGAGGTCGGCACCTGGGGCGAGAAGGAGCTGTTCGCCCTGGCGAGGTCGGCCGACACCCCCGACGCGGACGTGATCCTGCTCCCGGACACGGCCCTCCACACCGCCGCCCACCTCCCCGCCCTGGAGAAGGAACTCGGCAAACCGGTCCTCACCGCCAACCAGGTCTCGGTCTGGGAGGGCCTGCGCCTGGCGGACCGCAGGGTGAACGCACCGAGGCTGGGCTCCCTGTTCACGAAGGAACCGATCGTGCAGGCGTAGGGCGCTGTCGCCCCCGCTCCTCAAAACGCCGGACGGGCTGACCAACCAGCCAGTCCGGCGTTTGAGGACAAGGGCAGCCCTCCCGATCCCCCACCCACCCCTGTCTTTTGTCTTTCAGCCCGTCCGGCGTTTGAGGACGAGGCCCCTTCAGGGCCGAAGCGGGTCTGGGGGCGCAGCCCCCAGGGATGGGACGGGTAGGGGCGGCGGGGGCGAAGGAATAAAACGGAGCCACCCTCCTGTTACACGCCGAAGGACAGCGCACGGCACCCACCACAGGAGGCACCACAGTGACGGCAGACGAGATTCGGGGAACGACCCACGGCACCGCCCCGACCCCCCTCTCCGTACTGGACCTGGTCACGGTAGGCGCCGGCCGCACCGCCACGGACGCCCTGCGCACCAGCGTCGAGCTCGCCAAGCTCACGGAGTCCCGCGGCTTCCACCGCTACTGGGTCGCCGAGCACCACTCCATGCCCGGCGTCGCCTCGTCGTCCCCCGCCGTGATCCTCGCCCACCTCGCCGCCCACACCGACCGGATCCGCCTCGGCTCGGGCGGCGTCATGCTGCCCAACCACGCCCCACTGGTGATCGCGGAGCAGTTCGGCACGCTGGAGGCGATGGCCCCGGGCCGCGTCGACCTGGGCCTGGGCCGCGCCCCCGGCACCGACGGCGCCACGGCGGCCGCCCTGCGCCGCACCGAGCGCCTCAACGAGGGCGCCGACGACTTCCCCGAGCAGCTCGTCGAGCTGACCCGCTTCCTGGACGACGACTTCCCCGACGGCCACCCCTACCGCCGTATCCACGCGGTCCCCGGCCCCATCCAGTCGACGTCCCCCGGCGGCGTCCAGTCCCCGCACCGCCCCCCGATCTGGCTCCTCGGTTCCTCCGGCTTCAGCGCCCGCCTCGCCGCCACCCTCGGCCTGCCGTTCGCCTTCGCCCACCACTTCTCGGCGCAGAACACCGTCCCGGCCCTGGACCTCTACCGCGAGTCCTTCCGCCCGAGCGCGGTCCTGAAGGAGCCGTACGCCCTCATCGGCGTCTCCGCCCTCGCCACGGACGACGAGAAGGAGGCCCGCCGCCAGGTCCTGGCCGCGAGCCTCAACATGGTCCGCCTGCGCACCGGCCGCCCCGGCCTCGTCCCCACCCCCGAGGAGGCGGAGGCCTACGAGTTCAGCCCCATGGAACGCGACTTCATCACGTCCTGGAACGCCAACGTCATCCACGGCTCGGTGGACGAGGTCCGCGCCGGTCTCGACGACCTTCAGAAGCGCACGGGCGCCGACGAGCTCATGCTCACCTCCCACGCCCACAGCGCGGAGCTGCGGCTGCGCAGCTACGAACTGATCGCCGACGCCTACGGGTTGCCGACGGCCTGACCGCTCATCAACTCGGAGATACGATCCGGCGCCACCGGCCGCGAGTACAGCCACCCCTGGCCGGTGTCGCAGCCGATGCGGCGCAGCCGGGACGCCTGGGCGGAGGTCTCGACGCACTCCGCGGTGACGGTCAGACCCAGCCGGTGGGCCAGCTGGATCATCGCCTCCACGACGACCTCGTCGGCCGGGTTGGGCGAGGCGCCCGTCCCCTCGTACTGGAAGCCCCGCACGAAGGAGCCGTCCAGCTTCAGGACCGCGACCGGGAGGCGGCTGAGGTAGGCGAGGTTGGAGTAGCCGGTGCCGAAGTCGTCGATGGCGATGTGGACGCCCATGTCGCTGAGGGCTTGGAGCGCCTGGAGGGGGCGGCCCGCGGAGCCCATGACCGCGGACTCCGTCAGCTCCAGTTGCAGGAGTCCCGGGGCCAGGCCCGTCTCCGCGAGGATCTCGGCGACGTCCTCGACCAGGTCGGAGTCCCAGACCTGGCGAACCGCGACGTTCACACTGACGAAGATCGGCGGCTCGCCGGGGTGGTCCAGCTGCCACTGCCGCGCCTGCCGGCAGGCGGTGGCCAGCACCCAGCGGCCGAGCTGCACGATCGAACCGTCCTCCTCGGCCAATCCGATGAACCGATTCGGCGTCAGCATGCCGAACTGCGGATGGTTCCAGCGGACCAGCGCCTCGACACCCCGCAGCCGGCCGTCCTCCATGCCGACCAGCGGCTGGTACTCGAGCGTGAACTCACCGCGCTCGATGGCAGGGCGGAGCGTGGAGGCGAGCGCCTGACGGGTCATCCGGTGGGCGTTGCGCTCCGGGTCGAAGAGCGTCCAGCGGGCCTTGCCGTCGGCCTTCGCCCAGTAGAGCGTGGTGTCGGCGGCCTGGACCAGGGCGGTGGGGGTGGTGCCGGCCGCGTGCCGTTCCACGACACCGATCGACGCGGAGACCGAGAGCCGGCGCCCGGAGATGTCGAAGGGCGCCTGGATCGCCTTCAGTACGGCCTCGGCGAGGTCCGCCAGCTGGTCGGTGCCGGTGGAGTCCTCGACGAGCAGGGCGAATTCGTCGCCGCCGAGCCTGGCCACCAGCGGCGCGCTGCCCCGGGTGAGGCCCGCCTCGTCGGCGCAGCGGGTCAGCCGTTCCGCCACCGCCGCCAGCAGCCGGTCGCCGACCCGGTGGCCGAGGGTGTCGTTGATCGCCTTGAAGCCGTCGAGGTCGAGATAGCAGAGCCCGATCCGCCCGGTGCCGCCCTGGGCGTACGACTCCACCTCCAGCGCGGCCGAGAGGCGCTCGAAGAAGAGGGTGCGGTTGGGCAGCCGGGTCACCGGGTCGTGCATCTGCAAGTGCCGCAGCCGGGCCTGGAGTTCGCGCTGTGAGCTGATGTCGGCGAGGGACAGCAGCACACCGGGCTCACCCGTGCCCAGCGGTGCGACCGTCACCTGCACCCACACGGACTGGCCGTCGGGGTGCTTGAGCCGGCGGGTGCACCGCAGCCTGGCCTGCCGGCCGCGCAGCACCTCCTGGTACGCCTGCCAGGTCCGCGCGTCCGAGGCCAGGTCCACCAGCTCCGCGGCGACCTGCCCGGCCAGCGCCTCGGGCGCGCTGCCGAGGAGTTCGCCCAGCGTCTCGTTGGCGCCGACGACCAGGCCCTCGCGGTCCACGACGGCCATGGCCAGCGGCGCGGCCGCGAAGGCCGATCGGTACGTCGGGGGTTCCGTACGAGGAGACGTACTGAAGTCACTGTCCGTGACGACCGCCCGGTCGAGATCTGCCGCGGGCGCCGGCCCTTCGGAGGTTCCGCTCACCGTTCGCTCCCGCAGTGCACTCGATCTCTGTCCGTGCAGGAAAGTGTGCCGATCATAGAGGCTGGCCCCCACCCCTTCCAGCCACCGTCCAGTGTCCCGGAACAACCGGCCCTTCTGACAGATCGTTTCTGCCCGCACCTGGACGGCTTGTCCGTGCTCCCGACCAGGTGTGACGTTCCGTGAGCGATTCGGGGTGTCGCTTCTGACGGTTCTTCGCCGTACTCACTCGTCTGGTGCAGACAAACAGGGCGTAGTACGACAATCTCACACAGGCTGGGTGCGGTGTCCCGCGAACCGCACCCGGAGGTCTCTGTGCCGCGCCCTTTTCCGCGCCCTCGACTGCGCAGCACTGCGGCCGTGTTCACCACCATGTCGGCGTTGGCCGCCACCTCTCTCATCACCGGTCCGTCGGTCGCCGAACCCTTCTCGGCCGAACCCTGTGCCCTGACCCGCACCCAGGCGCACCACTCCGAGGGTCTGGACACCTGGAACACCGCCTATCCGCGCCCGGCCCGGTCCCTGGACGCCGTGATGGTGTTCCTGTCCTTCCCGGACGCGGCCCCGCGCACCACCCCCGACGAACTGGCCGCCGACCACTTCCCGGCCACCAGCCGCTTCTTCGAGCAGGCCTCCTACGGCAAGTTCACGCTGCGCCCGCATCCGCTGCGGCACTGGATCCGGATGCCGCAGCCGTCCACGGCGTACGCCATACAGCGTGACTGGAGCGCGTCCCACCGCGCCGCGTATCTGCGCGACGCGCTGAGCGCGGCGGACGGGCTGGTGGACTTCTCCCGGTACGACGTCGTCTACTTCGTCGCCGATCCGGACGCGCCGGGCGTGGACTCCGACGCGACGAAGGTCGTCAACCTGGACGCCCCGATGCGGGCCGACGGCACGGACATCCGCCGGGTCGTCACGGTCTTCGAGCAGCATCCGCCGGACCGGCTCGTCCTCGCCCATGAGACCGGCCACGTGTTCGACCTGCCCGATCTGTACCACCGCCCGGTGGACGGCAAGGGTGACTGGGACACGTTCGTCGGCGACTGGGACCTGATGGGCAGCCAGTTCGGGCTGTCGCCGGACCTGTTCGCCTGGCACAAGTGGAAGCTGGGCTGGCTGGAGCCGCGACAGGTGACGTGTGTGCGGGGTCCGACGCGGCTGACGCTGGAGCCGCTGGGGGCGGGGCCGGGGCCGGGGCCGGTGGGCGCGGCGGGGACGCCGGGGACGCCGGGGTCGGCGGGGGCGGCCTCCTTCGGGCTGGGCCGCGGCACCAAGCTCGCGGTGGTCCGGACCGGGCCCGACAGCGCCCTCGCCTTCGAGGCGCGCAGCGCGGTCGGCAACGACACGGAGACCTGCCGCGAGGGCGTGCTCGTCTACCGCGTCCACGCCGGCTCCCCGTCCGGCGGCGGACCGGTCCAGGTGATCGACGCCCACCCCCGCACCGAAGCCTGCTGGGAAGGCTCCGTCTACCCACCCCTCGCCGACGCCCCCATCGCCCTCGGTGAGAGCTTCACGGTGCCGGACTCGGGCGTACGGGTGGAGGTGGAGGGCCGGACGGCTTCGGGGACCTGGACGGTACAGATCACGCCCAGGGCGTAGCAGATACGGCAAAGGCCCCTCGCTCTTCCGAGAGGCCCATGACGAAGGCCCCCCGCTCGCGCGAGAGGCCTTCGTTGTCGGTGCGCCGCCAGGGACTCGAACCCCGGACCCGCTGATTAAGAGTCAGCTGCTCTAACCAACTGAGCTAGCGGCGCCTGCTGACGTCGTAGACCTTAGCATCCTGATCGGCGGGAGGAAAAATCGATATCCGCACGGCCGCGCGGGCCGCCCGTACGGCTGCCCAGAGGAGGATCTCCGGGCCCGGTAACCAGGGGTGACGTGTGTCGGGGGCGACGAGCCAGCGGCTGTCGAAGGGGGTCGGGGCGGCGTGCGTCGGCCGGGGCGCGGGGACGGTCACCGCGTCTCCGGCGCCGTGGCACAGCAGCGGCGGAACCGCCCCCGTACGCCCGAACTCCTCCCACCGCAGCAGCGAGGGCAACCGGTGTGCCGTGCCCGGCGCGGCGAACAGCAGCGTCCGGCCGCGGAACACCGCGACCGGCCCCGAGCCCGGCCCCTCGCCCCACAGTCGGTCCAGCATCCGGCGCCCGAAGATCGCGGGCACGCTGACGACGTCGAAGGCGGTACCGCAGGGCAGTACGACCGGTGCGTCCGGCCGGTCCTCCCACAGGGCCAGCGTGCTCCGCGGATACGTTCCTGCCGAGGCGAGCCACTCGGCGCCGTCCGCGGTGACGCCGTAGACGTCGGAACGGTCGGCGAAGAGCCCCTTGGGTGTGTCGCTCATGTCTCCAGATGTACCGGGCGTGAGCGCGCCGTCTCGGGGGGTTGCCGGAAACCGGGACAGGGGAGGGTGCGGGGGAGTATCTTGCCCACCTGGCATATGCCAGAGCTTTACGCAGGGTCGATGGTGCCCTTGCCTTCGGCGCCCCGCATCAGGCCCCGGCCGAACTCGATCATCTTCTTGGCATAGTCCTCGGTCCACTCGGCCCGTTCCGCGATGTCCGCCGGCGTCAGCCGGTCGAACCGCCGCGGGTCCGCCAGCTGGGCCGCCGCGATCGCCTGGAACTCCACGGCACGATCCGTCGCCGCGCGGAAGGCGAGCGTCAGCTCCGTCGCCCGGGCCAGCAGCGCCCTGGGGTCGTCGATGGACTCCAGATCGAAGAAGTGCTCCGGATCGGAGGCCACCTCCGCGGGCTCGAAGAGCAGGGGCGCGGGGCGTAGCCGCGGTTCATGCCGACGCGGCGTGGGCTCCGCCATGTCTTCTCCTCCTCGTACGTTGCCGATGACCCGACTGTCGGAAGCGGGCCGTCGTCCATTGTCTCGTGGCCGCGCAAGAGCGCGGGCTGTGTCCCTCGGCGGCCCCGGCGGAGGCATGCCCAGGCGGGTGCGTGTCCGAACCGTGCGGGACCTTCGCATCACGGCTGCCACACCACCCGGTGCTCGGCCAGATGGGCCAGCACCGCGTGATTCGCCTCCCACCCGTCCGGGCTGTTTCCCTTGGCCGCCTCCGGCGGCGTGCCGGACTCCGTCCGGCGAAGAGGCGGTGCTGAGCGGGATGCCCGCCGACCAGGTGCCCGGCACGTCGATCACGGCCGCCACACCACCCGGTGCTCGGCCAGATGCGCCAGCACCGCGTGATTCGCCTCCCACCCGTCCGGGAACTTCACCACCGTCCCCAGCTGTACCGGCTCCGTCGACGGATAGTCGTCCAGCAGCTCGCCCACCCCCGCCCGGCAGACCACGATGCACGCGTGCCGGTGGCGGGAGGCGAGGACGCAGAGGCGGCCCGTCTCCAGGTGGAAGGCGGTGGCGTCGGGGCGGCCGGAGAGCGGGTGGAGGATGACGGTGACGTCGTACTCGCGGCCCTGGAGACGGTTCGCCGTGTCGACCGTCACCTCCGTGACGCCCAGCTCGGCCAGGGCCGCGCGGACGGCCGCCGCCTGGTCGCGGTGGGCCGTGCCGACGGCGACGCGGTCCGCGGTGAGGGGGGACGGGTCGGGCGAGCGCTCCGAGGTCGCCGCGCCGCCCCGGTCCAGGAGGCGGCGTACGACCGTCGCCACCGCCCGCACCGCCTCCGGGTCCGTGCGCGGGGTGTGCCGGGCGGGCAGCTCCAGCAGGCCCCAGCCCGACTCCGCCGCCTCGTCGATGACCCGGTCGGGTCCGGAGCCGTCCGAGGGGACGGCGAAGGCGAGGCTCCGGTCGCCGTGGTCCGTGCCGCTGCGGAAGGGCGTGAACGGGTAGAACGCGTCGGAGACCAGCTGGGCCGCCGACGCCGGGAGCCGCCAGGACACCGGCAGGCGGTGCTGCGGCAGCTCCGGGTTGTGGGCCAGCAGGGTCGTCACCGCCGACGCCGACGGGTCGTACGACAGCCCCGCCCACTGCTCGCTGCCCACGATCGCGAACGGGTCCAGCTGCCCCGGGTCGCCCACGAACAGCGCCCGCTCGAACAGCCCGGCCACGGCCAGCAGCGAGTCCGAGCGCATCTGGTACGCCTCGTCGACGATCGCGTGCTGCCACGGCTCGTCGACCTTGACGTGCGCCCACTTCGCGGCGGTGGAGAGGGTGACCGGGAGACCGGCCAGCTCCGCCGGCTTCGCGGACTTCCGTACGTTCGGCAGGTCGTCCAGCGCCTTGTCGTACGCGTCCGTGTCACTGCTGTGCAGCCGGCCGACCGGCAGCTCCGGGTTCTTCTCCGCGAGCCGCAGCACGAGGTCGTCGACCTGGGCGTTGGTCTGCGCGACGACCATCAGCGGGCGCCCCGCCTCGGCCAGTTCGAGCGCCGCGCGGACGACGAGAGTGGACTTGCCGGCGCCGGGCGGGGAGTCCACGACGACACCGCGTCTGTCGCTGTGCAGGGTGTTGTGGAGGATCGCGTCGGTGGCCTGCGCGGCGGCCGTACCCGGGTCGAAGACCGTGGTCACAGAACGTCCTCCTCGGTCATGCGATCGGCGGCCTCCTGGACCGCCTCGCCGGGCGGCCCGCCGTGCGTCCAGGGCGTGGCCTCCGGGTCGGGCAGCTTCGCGCCGCCGCGCTGCTCGTGCTCGAAGAGGGTGAAGCAGAGCCGGTCGCCCTTCTCCGGCACGGACCCGGTCTCGGGCTCCTTGCCGCGGCCCATCTTGTCGAGGACGCGCAGCACGATCAGGGCGCCGTCGTCCTCGTGGCCGACGAACTCGGCCGTCTGCGGCTTGCCGTTCAGGGAGCGGTACACCTTCACGCGCTCCCCGAGGTGGGGCCGGTCGTCCGTGCGGACCGTGACGAGCGGGCGCGGGCTGGGGCGCTTGCCCTCGCTGTACGTCATCACGACGTCGGTGACCTCGCCCGCGAACGCCTCCCCGGACAGCCGCCGCCCCGCCATCACCAGCGGGTCGTCCAGGGCCTCCTGCGCCTCCAGACGGGCCTGTTCGCGTTCGCGCGTGGCGAGTTTGTTGGCGGCGGTGACCGCGTCGTCGCGGCGTGGCTGCGGGGGCTCGCCGGCCAGGACACGGTCGCGGTGGCTGGTGAAGGACCAGCGGTCCCGGGTCCAGCGCTCCTCGACGCGCGCGCCCTCGGGCAGCGTCCGCAGCAGGTCCAGGCCGCGCCACACCGCGTCCCAGGTCGGCCGGGTCCGGCTCTCCACCAGGTCCCTGATCCGCTGCTCGGCGGTGGTGAGTTCACCGAGCCGGTCGTCCGCCTCCAGACCGTCCTGGGCGGCGGCGAGAGCGGTACGCGCGCGGTCGTAGCGCTCGATGGCCGGGGCGAGCAGTTTGTTGTCGAACGCCGGGTCGGTCGCGGGACCGGCCGGCGGGTGCAGCAGCTGCCCCTTCGCGTCGCGGCCGAGCTCGGCCTCCAGGGCGGCCTCGGCGCCGGTCACGCCCTCCGGTGGGTCGATCCAGGCGAGCAGCGCGCCCAGGTGCTGGTCCTCCAGGGTGGACTGGCCGGTCGCCCAGTGCCGGGAGAGGACGTCCGTCGCGGCGAGCAGCAGGGAGGAGCCGGGGACCCTGGCCCGCTCCCCGAAGTGGGTCAGCCACCGGCCCAGCAACGGCACGCGCGGTGGTGCGGGATGCGGGGACTCCGGGTCCTGCTCGGCCGTACGCCGAAAACGCATTGAGCGTCCCAGCAGCCGTACGAGGTCGACGCCCGCGCGGCTCGGCACGATCAGCTGCGGGGCGTCCGCGCACAGCTCGACCTCGACCTTGACCCGCTTGCCGGTCTCCGGGTCGGTCTCATTGCGCTCGGCCGCCTCGAC
This sequence comes from Streptomyces sp. NPDC001536, assembly GCF_042894505.1. NCBI lineage: Bacteria > Bacillati > Actinomycetota > Actinomycetes > Kitasatosporales > Streptomycetaceae > Streptomyces > Streptomyces sp. NPDC001536. The sequence continues at coordinate 919,753 of NZ_JBIAVQ010000001.1, read as the reverse complement.
GGACTCGGCGTAGGCGTCGACGTACGGCAGCACGACGTCCGCCAGCTCGGCCAGGAACGCGAACCTGAGATCGCGGTCGCGCGGCTGCGGTACGACGAGGAGGCGCGGGGCGTCCCGGTCGGTGCCGACGAGCGCGCCGAGCGGGGCGCCGGCCTCACCGGCGGTGATGAGCGGCACGAGGACCAGGGGCCGGTCGGAGAGGTGCCGGTGCCGGACCGTGGCGGAGGGCTGGGCGCGGCCGGTGGTGACGGCTTCGAGGCGGGCGAGGGTGGTGATCAGTGACATGCCGGTGCCTCCAGGGCGGTCGCGCCCGGTGCCCCCGGAGTCGCCGACACCCTCAAGGCCGCCGCACCCAGCGCCTCGGCCCGCAGTTCCGCCGCTCTGCGCAGGGCGGCCACCGCCGGGTCCTCGGCGTCCCCGGCCTCTCCGCGGGCCGCCGCCAGGACGTCCGTCACGGTGGTCAGACCGCCGAGCTCGGCCCGCACGGACCGGCCCAGGGACGTCACCGCGCCGGCCGCGCGGGAGCGGTCACGGCAGTGGAAGGCCAGCTCGCACGCGGCCAGGCACTCGGGCGCGTACGTCGCCGGGACCGACTCGACGGCCGCCGTCAGCTCCTCGGCGGGCCGGGCGGGGTCGAAGCAGGTGCCCTCGGGGAGCGTCTCGGCGATGTCCTGGATACGGGTGAGCCGGGCCAGCTGGCGGCCGGTCACCGCCCGCTGCTTGCGGATGTCCACGGCGGAGGCGGTGGGCAGGTTGGAGAAGTCCTTGGGGCACACCAGGAGGACCCGGTCGTGTACCTCCGGGGCAGGGTCCAGGCGGGCGGCGACCTGCTCCAGCGCCAGCACGTACACCGCCGCCTGCCGTGCTGCCGCGCCCACCTTCGCCGGGTCCGCCGAACCGTCCAGCATCGGGAAGGACTTGATCTCCACGACCGTCCACGTGCCGTCCGGGTGCACGACCACCGCGTCCGGCTCCAGGAAGGCGGGGGTGCCCGCGACGTCCAGCGCGAGCATCGGGTGGTCGAGCAGGGTCCACTCGCCGACCGCCGCGGTGGCCTCGCGCAGCGCCAGTGCCGTCCGGGCCGTGCGCCCTTCGGGGCCGATCGCGGTCAGCTCGGGCACCCGCGCGTGGGCGGGCGGCTCGGCGGAGCGGTCCAGCCTCTCGTGGACCAGCCGCAGCAGTTCCGCGCCGCCGTCCGCCTTGACCTTCGCCTCGAACGCGTTGCCCCGGGTGAGCGCGAACTGCGACTGACCGAACGCCGACGGCGAGCCGAGGGCGCCCGCCAGCGCCGCCTTGTTCACCCCGGCGCCGTCCAGGATCGCGCGCCGTCTGCAGCCCGGGTTCGCGGCGAGGGCGGCCAGGGCGCGGGCATCCAGCGCCTTGGCGGGGACATCGGGACCGCGCAGCTCAGCGAGCTGTTGCCGGAGCGCCGTCCCCCGCGTCCGTGGGAGAGGCACTCGGTTCGGCTCCGGCGGGGACCCGAGACTCGCGCTGCCGTGGAATTCGCTCACCCGCGGAAGTCTGGCATCCGGCACTGACAATTGAGGCCTGTGCGCCAGGAGTGCTCGCCGCGGCAGGCGCGAGGACCACCGCCGCGCGCGCCTTGAACCGATCCGCGCCGCGCAGCACGAACGGCGCCAGCAGCAGCCCGACACCCATGACGGCGGCGCCCGCGACCGCGTCGAGGAAGTAGTGGTTGGCGGTGCCCATCACCACGATCGTGGTGATCAGCGGGTAGGCGACACCCAGGACCTTCGTCGTACGCGTGCCGCCGTAGCGCCACAGCATGACCCCGCACCACAGCGCCCAGCCCACATGCAGGCTCGGCATGGCCGCGTACTGGTTCGTCATGCCCCCCATGCCCCGGGGCGCGCTCGCCTCGCCGCCCCACCAGCCGTACGAGCTGTACTGGGCCATCGTGTCGACGAAGCCGTGGCTCTCCGACAGCAGCCGGGGCGGGCAGGTCGGCAGCAGGGTGAAGCCGATCAGGCCGATGAACGTCGACGTCATCAGCCAGGTGCGGGCCGCGCGGTACCGCACCGTGCGGGAGCGGAACAGCCAGACCAGGATCACCGGAGTGACGAGGTAGTGCAGCGACGCGTACCAGAAGTCGGCCGGCACGCCGATCCAGGCCTCGCGGGTGAACAGGCGGTTGAGCGGGTGCTCGGCGTTGATGTGGAGGAACTTCTCGACCTTCAGGATCGCCAGACCGTGGTCGACCGCGTGCGTGACGTCGCCGCGCGCGAGGAGCCGGCCCGCCGAGTAGCAGGCGTACACCAGGAGGATCAGCGGCAGCTCCGTCCACCAGCGCAGACGGGTGTGCGAGGCAGCCTCGATGCCTGGTGTCTCGGCGTGCGGCATCCGATCGCCTCCCCCTTCTTGTCGCGGCGTCCGGTTGCCCGGTCTTGCCACTTTACGGTGTATGTGTTCGCCCCTGTTGAGGGCCCCCGGCCCTCTAGGACGCAGAGATCGCCCGACGGGTTGCCCCCGCACAGGGTGCGGGATGATGGGTGTGGCCCGCCCGCGTTTTTCCTCGAAAGGTCCCTCCGCACATGGCACCGCGCATCCTGCTGGCCCGGCACGGACAGACCGAATGGTCGCTGGCCGGGAAACATACCGGCAGAACCGATGTGCCGCTCCTGGAGGAGGGGCGCAGGGGCGCCAAACTACTCGGTGAGCGCCTGCACCGGGCACCGCTCGACGGCCTGCCGGACGTCGAGGTGCGCACCAGCCCGCTGGCACGCGCGCGTGAGACCTGCGAGATCGCCGGCTTCAAGGAGCGCGCGACCGAGTGGGACACGCTCCTCGAGTGGGACTACGGCGCGTACGAGGGCATGACCCCGGCCGACATCCAGACCGTCCGCCCCGGCTGGCTCATCTGGCGCGACGGGGTGCCCGAGGGCGAGACGCTCGCCGAGGTGACGGCCCGCGCGGACGAGGTGGTCGCCTGGGCCCGTGCGGCGGACCGGGACGTCCTGGTCTTCGCGCACGGGCACATCCTGCGGTCCATAGGCGCACGCTGGCTGGGCCTGCCGCTCGACTTCGCCGCGCGGATCCGGCTCAACCCGACGTCGCTGTCGGTCCTGGGTTGGGCCTACGGCGAGCCGGCGATCGAGAGCTGGAACGACCTGGGGCATCTGGCGGGCTAGGCGGATCTCGGCACGCTCGCGTGCCGCTCCAGGAAGGTGGAGACCCCCGACGCCCTGCGGTGCGGCAGCAGCACCCGGGCCGTGCCCGCCAGCATCGACTGGATCCGTGACGACTGGACCTGACCCAGCAGGTCCAGGACGCGCATTCCCGCCGCCGCGGCCTCGTCGGGCCGGCCGCCGCGGGCTAGGTCGTCGGCCAGTTCGGCCGTGTACAGGGCGATGTTCCGGCTGAAGTGGGGGTCCTGGAGCTCGGCCGCGCGGTGCGCGTGGCGGGCCGCGCGCGGCCAGTCGCCGAGCGTCGACCAGCACTGCGCCTCCAGGCCCTCCAGCTCTGCCTCGCCGTAGAAGCTCATCCACTCGGGGTCGGCGTCCGAGGGCCCTCTCTCGTAGAGGGCCTGCGCGCGGGCCAGCGCCTGTTCGCAGCCGGTGCGGTCGGCGAGCCCCGCCCAGCCGCCCGCCTCGCGCAGCGCGAGCAGCGACATCAGCCGCGCGGAGCCCAGGGAGCGTCCGACGCGCTGCGCGGCCTGCGCGGCGCGCAGCGCCTCCCGCGGTCGCCCCGCGTCGCGTGCGAGGAACGCCGTGTTGCAGAAGGCGTGCGACTCCAGGGCGGCGTCACCGGTCATCCGGGCGGTCGCGAGCGCCTCCGCGTAGTGCGAGCGCGCGTCGTCGTAGCGCCCCGAGTCGTGCGCCAGCCAGCCCACCGAGATGGCGAGCTCACCCGCACCCGAGTGCAGGCGGTCGGCGGTCGTCTGCCGGGTGGCTCCGGCGTCCAGCAGCGCGTACGCGGCGCGCAGCGGGGTCGCCGCGCGCCGGTACAGTCCGTCCGCGCCGTGCCGGTCGTCCAGCAGCCGGATCCTGCGGACCGCTTCGTCCAGGGCGTCCACATCGCTCGCCCCCACCCGGCGGACGGGGCGTCCCGCGGCCGCGGCGTCGGGGGCGAGCCCGATGGGGCCCAGTGAGGCGGCGGCCACCGTGGCGCCCCCGCCGGTCATGAATGCGCGACGCAGCACGTCGCTCTCCTCGTTGTCGTACGTCTCGTAGGGGTCCTGCGTGTCATACGGCTCGTACGCCCCCCACGTCTCACCCGTGGCGTACACGGGGGTCGAGACGCATACCGGGGGCGCGACCTCGGTGGTGCGCGCCCCGCGTCCGCGTACGGACGAGCGGGGGGCGAACCCCAGGTCGGTGAGCGTGCGGCCGGGGAACATGTGCAGGAACACCCGCTCGTACGCGTAGTTGGGGCAGCGGATCTCGCCCGCCTCGACCCGGCCCACATAGCGCGCGTCACAGCTGACCCGCTCGCCGATCTCGCGCGCGGCCCGTCGAACCGCCGCGGCGAACTCGGCCGGGGAGCGCTGTCCGCGCAGCTCCCGGAACGCGAGGTTCGGCCGCGGTGGCCGGGGGTACTGGGACGAGGTCATCGTTGACGACGCCATGGCCGGGTCCTCTCGTGCGAACCGTCGAACCATGCCGGATTCGGGGTGAGTTGTGCGTGTGACACCCTGTTTCCAGCGGGCAAGAACGTACCCGCTGTGCCGGACCCGCCACGCAGGGTTTGGCTACAAACCGGATATCTCATCCAGGATCTGCCATGAACTGCCATCCTTTGCGGCTGACTTGCGCCGTAGCCGTTGACGCCGCCGTGCGTTGAACTCCACAGGACCGGGAGCCGCCCGACTCCCGACCCGCTCGTTACGAGGAGGGGTTCCGTGGTGGTGGAGGCCGGGATGGAGACCAGCCAGAGCATCGAAGTGTTGACGCCGACGGCGGAGCGCAGCGAGCCACCGGTCCCGGAGGCCGGGTGCGACCTCGTCACGGTGCCGACCCGGCAGGGTCTGGAGGCGGTCGACATCCTGCGGCGCGGGGCGGGGGACGCGGTGGGGCCGGTCCTCCACGACGACGGTGGCGACACCCTCGGCTTCGTGGTCCCGCCGGGCACGGCCGCCGCGTGGGACGTACCGGGCAGCACCTGTACGGAGACCGACGGGCGGGGGCTGCGGCTGAACCCCGAGCCGCCGGTGGAGGGCTCGGACTGGCTGCTGCCGCCCGGCGAGGCGGACCTGGCGACGGACCCGGCGGTGCTGCGGGCGGCGCTGGGGGAGGCGGCGCGCCTGATCGAGGCGGCGGACAACTGCCGGTGACGTGACGGGGCCCGGCGCCGGTGCGGGCCGCAAGCCGCCCCGGCGGCACGACCGTCTGCCGCTTGCGACAATGCCCCCATGGGAAAGTCCAGGAGCGGCCGACGCGGCCAAGGGGTCGCCGAAGCCGTCGTGGAAGCCGTCGACGGCGGCCTCGCCGAGCTCATACCCGACCGGGAGCGCGCGCGTGCCTGGACGCTGCTGATCGACGGGGCACCGCAGTCGCACGTAGACCTGGACGACCCGGGGTATCTCTCCTTCGAGTACCAGCGCCGCATCGGGCACGTCATCGACCTGGTCGCCCCGCCCGGGAAGCCCGTCCACGCCGTGCACCTCGGCGGAGGGGCGTTCACTCTCGCCCGGTACGTCGCAGCCACCCGACCCCGCTCCACCCAGCAGGTCGTGGAGCGTGACGCGGCCCTCGTGCAACTGGTCCGCCGCGAGCTGCCGTTGGACCCGAACGCGCGGATCCGGGTGCGCTCGACGGACGCCCGTGAGGGGCTCGCCAAGGTGGCCGACGGCTGGGCCGATCTCGTCGTCGCGGATGTGTTCAGCGGGGCCCGTACCCCGGCCCACCTGACCTCGACGGAGTTCCTCGACGAGGTCCGCAGGGCCCTCAAGCCCTCCGCCGTCTACGCCGCCAACCTCGCCGACGGCCCCCCGCTCGCCCATCTGCGCGGCCAGATCGCCACGGCCGCCGCCCGCTTCGAGCACCTCGCCCTGATCGCCGACCCGGCTGTCCTGCGCGGCAAACGCTTCGGCAACGCGGTCCTGGTCGCCTCCGACGCCCCGCTCCCCGTCCCCGAACTCACCCGCCGGGCCGCCTCCGACCCGCACCCCGGCCGCGTCGAACACGGCAAGGCCCTCACCGACTTCACGGGAGGGGCCACGCCGGTGACGGACGCGGCGGCGGTCGCCTCACCCGCGCCGCCGCCGTCGGTGTTCCGCTAGTACGCCCCGCGCGTCTAGTACGTCCCCACCTCGACCCGAGGCGCGCTGTCGTGCCAGGTGCAGAACACCGACACCCGGTCCGCGCCCGACGCGAACTCCACCCGGATCCACGTCTCCGTCTTCCACACCTGCATCGACCAGCCCGCGCCCGGAGTCGCCGACACCAGGGTCGCCGAGGCCTTGCCGAGGTCGAAGACCACGCGGCCGCCCTCGGTGTCGTAGCTCTTGACCTGGCCCGATGCGGTGGGGGAGGGGCTCGGGGTCTTCGTCGGCGTCTTCGAGGGGGCCGGTGCCGGGGTGCGGGACGGCTTGCGCGACGGGCTCGTCGACGGTGTCGCCCGTGCCGTCGAGGACGCCAGCGGCTTGGACTCCTGGGTCGTCGCGTCGGCCGCCGTGATCGGCAGGGCGCGCGGGGGGTCGTAGGCCGTGCCCGCCATCACCGTGTGGACACCCCACCACGACAGCGTGACCGCCGCGCCCGTGGCGAGCGACCAAGCCAGTACGTGTATGAGTCCTCTGCGCATCGCGGGCCATACTGCCTCACCTGTCCCATGCGTTGTCCACAGCGCGGAGTTATCCACAGGGCCCGGATGGGGCTCCCTCGCATGGCGTACGGTGCGGCGCATGGCAAGTGTGCTCGTGGTCGAGGACGACCAGTTCGTACGCTCGGCGCTGATCCGGCATCTCACCGACGCCGCGCACACGGTGCGCAGTGTCGGTACGGCACTGGAGGCGCTGCGCGAGGTCGCCCATTTCCGTTTCGACGTGGTCATCCTCGACCTCGGTCTGCCCGACCTGGACGGGTCCGAGGCGCTGAAGATGCTGCGCGGCATCACCGACGTCCCTGTGATCATCGCCACCGCGAGGGACGACGAGGCGGAGGTCGTGCGGCTGCTCAACGCGGGCGCGGACGACTACCTGACCAAGCCGTTCTCGGTCGAGCACCTGTCCGCGCGGATGGCCGCCGTCCTACGACGGGCCCGTGCCGCCGTCGGCGAGGCGCCGCCCGAGTCCGTGTTCCGGGTCGGCGGTCTCGTCGTCGACCCGCTGCGCCGCCAGGCCGAGCTGGACGGTGTCCGTCTCGACCTCACCCGCCGCGAGTTCGACCTGCTGGCCTTCCTCGCCGGCCGCCCCGGTGTCGTCGTCCCCCGCAAGGAACTCCTCGCCGAGGTGTGGCAGCAGTCCTACGGCGACGACCAAACCATCGACGTCCATCTGTCCTGGCTGCGCCGCAAGTTGGGCGAGACCGCCGCGCGACCGCGCTATCTGCACACCCTGCGAGGTGTCGGCGTGAAGCTGGAGCCGCCGCTATGAGATGGGCACTCGTCAAGGTCTGCCTCGCCGTCACCACCATGGTCGTGGTCGCCTTCGCCGTCCCCCTCGGCCTGGTCATCAAGGAGATGGCCCGGGACCGCGCCTTCTCCAACGCCGAGCGCGAGGCCGCGGCCGTCGCCCCCGCCCTGTCCATCACCACCGACCGGGACCAGCTGGAGCGGGTCGTCGCCTCCGCCGGCTCGGAGGCCGAGATGGCCGTGCACATACCGGCGGCCGCCGGCGCCCAGGCCGTGGACATCGGACGGCAGCGAGCCGCCGACGGGGACATCGCGACCGTACGGAAGCTGGGCCGCGCCTCCACCAGCGAGGTGGACGGCGGGTCCACGCTGCTCCAGCCGGTCGCGCTCAGCTCCGGCGAGATCGCGGTCGTCGAGGTCTACGTCCCGGAGTCCGAGGTCAGCAACGGCGTGGCCATGGCGTGGGCGGTGCTCGCCGGGGTCGGCGTCGCGCTGATCGTCGGCTCGGTCGCGGTCGCGGACCGGCTGGGCGTACGGATGGTGCAGCCCGCCCAGCGGCTCGTGGAGGGCGCGCACGAACTGGGGGAGGGGAAGCTGGGGTCGAGGGTGCCCGAGGAGGGGCCGACCGAACTGCGGCTCGCGGCGGTGGCGTTCAACTCCATGGCCGACCAGGTCGTACAGCTGCTGGCGAACGAGCGGGAGCTGGCGGCCGACCTGTCCCACCGTCTGCGTACCCCGCTGACCGTGCTGCGGCTCAACACGGCCTCGCTCGGCGACGGGCCCGCCGCCGAGCAGACCCGGGCCGCCGTCGCCCAGCTGGAGCGCGAGGTCGACACCATCATCCGGACGGCGCGGGAGGCCAAGCCGCAGACCGCGGCCGCCGGGCCCGGTGCCGGGTGCGACGCCGCCGAGGTGGTCCGGGAGCGGATGGCGTTCTGGTCCGCGCTCGCCGAGGACGAGGGCCGCAAGGTGCGGGTGGCCGGTGTGGAACGGCCGGTGCGCATACCCGTGGCCCGTGCCGATCTCGCGGCCGCGCTGGACGCCCTGCTCGGCAATGTCTTCCGGCACACCCCGGAGGGCACCGCCTTCGCGGTCGACGTGCACAACGGCGAGGACGCGGTGATCGTGCTGGTCTCGGACGCGGGGCCCGGCATCCACGACCCCGAGGCGGCGATGGCCCGTGGGCGTGGGTCCGGGAGCGCCGGGTCGACCGGGCTCGGCCTGGACATCGTGCGCCGGCTCGCGGAGGAGACCGGCGGGGACGTACGGATCGGCTCGTCGGTGCTGGGCGGCACCGAGGTGCGGATCTGGATCCAGCTGGACGGGCGCGAGCGCACACCCGGCCGGGGGCACCGAGGGAGCGTACGACGCCGCCGACCCGGCAGATTGGTCTCGACCTTTAACCGGTCCCGATCCCTTCCTTAAGCGCGCCCTAAGATCCTCAACCCCCGTCCCGAACAGGCCTTTTGCCCGATTCGAGCTCGCTAGCGTGCTGCCGCACCCCACCCCCGAACAACGAAGGCAGGCACGTCATGAGCACGCACCGGCGCAAGGTGAGCGGCAGAAACAAGGTGATCGCCGGGGCCGTCGCCGCGGCCGTGGTCGGCGGCGGTGCGATCCTGCTCACCGGTACGGCTCAGGCGGCCGGGGTCGGCGCCGCGTACACCAGGACCAGTGACTGGTCGACCGGCTACACCGCGCAGTACGTCGTGACGAACAACAGCGGGGGAACGCAGACGGACTGGACCCTGGAGTTCGACCTCCCCTCCGGTACCGAGCTCAGCTCGCTGTGGAACGCCGAGTCGAGCGTCAGCGGCCGGCACGTCACCGTGACGCCGCCGAAGTGGGACACCGACGGGATCCGGGCCGGAGAGTCGGTCACCGTCGGCTTCGTCGTCAACGGCGGCGCGGACCCGACCGGTTGTCTCATCGACGGGGACACGTGTTCCGCGGACGGCGGCGCGACTCCGGAGCCGACCGGCCGCCCCACACAGAGCGCGCCCCCGACCCCGACCCCGACGCCGACCCCGACCGCTACGGTCACCCCCACGGCTTCCCCCTCGCAGAGCACCGGCACCGGCACCCCGACGAGCGCCGGCTTCGCCCCCTACGTCGACACCTCCCTCTACCCCGCCTTCGACCTGGTCGCCACCGCCGAGGCCACCGGCGTCAAGGACTACAACCTCGCCTTCGTCACCGACGGCGGCGGCTGCACCCCGAAGTGGGGCGGCGTGACCGACCTCGCGAGCGACGCCGTGGCCGCCCAGATCGGCGCGCTGCGGGCCAAGGGCGGCGACGTCCGGGTGTCGTTCGGCGGCGCGGCGGGCTCCGAACTGGCGACGACCTGCTCGTCGGCGACCGCGCTGGCGACCGCGTACGAGAAGGTCGTCGCCGCCTACGACCTCACCAAGGTCGACTTCGACGTCGAGGGCGGTGCACTGCCCGACACCGCGGCGAACACCCGCCGCGCCCAGGCCATAGCCGAGCTCCAGAAGGACCACCCGGACCTGGACGTCTCCTTCACCCTCCCGGTGATGCCGGAGGGCCTGACCCAGGCGGGCGTGGACCTGCTCGCCGACGCGAAGAAGAACGGCGTCGGCATCACCACCGTCAACATCATGGCGATGGACTACGGCCCGGCCTACAGCGGCGACATGGGCACCTACGCCGAACAGGCCGCCACCGCCACCCAGGCCCAGGTCAAGAGCGTCCTCGGCCTCTCCGACAGCGCCGCCTGGAAGGCCGTGGCCGTCACCCCGATGATCGGCGTCAACGACGTCACCACCGAGATCTTCAAGGTCGACGACGCCACCCAGCTGGTGAACTTCGCCAAGTCCAAGGGCCTCGGCTGGCTCTCCATGTGGTCGGCCACCCGCGACAAGCAGTGCCCCGGCGGCGCGAAGAACTACGCCGACGCCACGTGCAGCTCGATCGTCCAGGCCCCGCACGCGTTCTCGAAGGCGTTCGCGGCCTACAACTGACGCCCCCCCCACGGGCCGGGGCGCGGCATCCCCCTCGGATGCCGCGCCCCTCCCCCGTCCGTGGTGGTCCGGCCGCCGCTAGACCTCCGGAACCGGCGGCAGCGTGCCCGAACGGGCCGCCTGGCTGTACCAGAGGGCGCTCGACTTGGGCGTACGCGCGAGGGTCGCGTAGTCGACGTAGACCGCGCCGAAGCGCTTCTCGTAGCCGTACGCCCACTCGAAGTTGTCCAGCAGGGACCACAGGTAGTAGCCGCGCACGTCCGCGCCGTCGGAGACCGCGCGGCGGACCGCGGCGAGGTGGCCGTGGAGGTAGGAGATCCGCTCCGGGTCGTGGACGCGGCCGTCGGGGTCGGGCTTGTCGTCGTAGGCCGCGCCGTTCTCCGTGATGTACAGCGGCAGACCCGGGGCCTCGCGCGTGTAGCGCATGATCAGCTCGTGCAGACCGGTCGGGTCGATCGACCAGCCCATCTCCGTGCGCTCGCCCGGAGTCTGGTGGAAGGCGACGTCGTCCGCGCCCGGCCACGGGGAGAAGTCGCTCGCCCCGTGGCCGTCCGCGCGCGGACCGCTCAGATCGGTGTCCGCCGCCGACACCAGCGCCGGCGTGTAGTAGTTGAGGCCCAGCGCGTCCAGCGGCTGGTTGATCGCCCGCAGATCGCCGTCCTCGACGTACGACCAGTCCGTGATCAGCTCGGTCGCCGCGAACAGCGACTCCGGGTAGGCCCCGTGCAGGATCGGACCGTGGAAGACCCCGTTGGCCAGGTCGTCGATCTTCCGAGCCGCGGCCAGGTCCGCCGGGTCCTGTGAAACCGGGCGTACCACCGAGGAGTTGAGGCTCAGCGCCACCGAGTTGCGGGCCGGCATCGCCGCGCGCAGGGCCGAAGTGGCCAGCCCGTGCGCCAGGTTCAGATGATGGGCGGCCTTCAGCGAGGCCGCCGGGTCGGTGCGGCCGGGTGCGTGCACCCCGGACGCGTAGCCCAGGAAGGCGCTGCACCAGGGCTCGTTGAGGGTGATCCACTGCTCCACCCGGTCGCCGAGCGCCTCGCCGACGATCTGCGCGTACTCGGCGAAACGGTAGGCCGTGTCACGCTCCGGCCAGCCGCCCGCGTCCTCCAGCTCCTGCGGCAGATCCCAGTGGTAGAGGGTGACGGCCGGCTTGATGCCCTTGTCCAGCAGCTCGTCCACCAGGCGGCGGTAGAAGTCCAGACCGACCTGGACCGCCGGGCCACGGCCCGTCGGCTGCACCCGGGACCAGGAGATCGAGAAGCGGTACGCGTTCAGGCCGAGGTCCGCCATCATCGCCACGTCGTCGCGGTAGCGGTGGTAGTGGTCGACAGCGATGTCACCGTGCTCGCCGCCGGCGGTCTTGCCGGGCGTATGACTGAAGGTGTCCCAGATCGAGGGCGTACGGCCGCCCTCCCGCACCGCCCCCTCGATCTGGTACGCCGAGGTCGCGGCGCCCCAGAGGAAGGCGGGGGGAAAGGTCACCGGGGTCGCCGGCGTAGCGGGCTCAGGCATGGAAGCGCTCCCATTGGAGGTCGAGGAGACCGACGGGTAGATGGGGGGAAGGGAAGGGGCCGAGGCGGCGGTGACCCGGCCCCCTGGACAGCGAGGGTCAGCCCTTGACGGCGCCCTGCATGATGCCGCCGACGATCTGCTTGCCGAAGATCGCGAAGACGATCAGCAGCGGCAGCGTGCCGAGCAGCGCGCCGGCCATGATCAGGGACTGGTCCGGGGTGTAGCCGCGGCCCAGACCCGCGACCGCGACCTGCACGGTCGGGTTGCCGTTCTGGGTCAGGACCAGGAACGGCCACAGGAAGTCGTTCCACGTCTGCACGAACATCAGCATGCCGAGCACGGCCATCGCGGGACGTGCCGCCGGGAACACCACGTGCCAGATCACGCGCCAGCTGCTCGCGCCGTCGACCCGGGCCGCCTCGATGATCTCGTCGGGCAGCGCCTGGAGCAGGTACTGCCGCATGAAGAACACACCGAACGCGCTGACCAGCGAGGGCAGGATCACCGCCTGCAACTGGTCGGACCAGTCGAGCTTGGCGACCATCATGTACAGCGGGATCACGCTCAGCTGCGGCGGCACCATCATCGTGCCGATGACGATCAGCATCATGGCGTTGCGGCCCTTGAACCGCAGCTTGGCGAAGGCGAACCCGGCGATCGTGGACAGCACGACGATGGTGATCGCCGAAATGCCCGCCACGAACGTGGTGTTGATGAACGCCTCGCCCAGGTTGGCGTCGTTCCAGGCGATCTCCAGCTTGTCGAACAGCCCCGAACCGAACCAGAACGGCGGCGGGTTCTGCGCCAGGCGCTGGTTGTCGCGCGAGGCCGCGATCGCCGTCCACACCAGCGGGAACAGCGAGCCGACGGTGAACAGGGCGAGGATCACGTACGCGATCGGCCCGGCGTGCAGGGTGCCGCCCGCACGGGCGGCCTTGGGACGTCGTACCTTCTTCGGCTCCTTGGGAGGAGTGTCGGAGGGCGGAGTCAGTGTCGTCGTCACGGCCGGTTCTCCTAACTACTGGCGCGCAGCCGGCGCGAGATGACGTAGTTGACGATCCCGATGACGATGAGGATCAGGAACATCGTCCACGCGATCGCGGAGGCGCGGCCCAGGTGTTGGTTGACCCAGCCCTGCTCGTACAGATACAGGCCGAGCGTCTGGAACTGGTGCTGGGCTCCGCCGGAGGCTCCCTTGTTGGCGTCGAACAGCAGTGGCTCGCCGAAGAGTTGGGAGGCGCCGATGGTGGAGACGACCACCGTGAACAGGATCGTCGGCCGCAGCGACGGCAGCGTCACATGGAAGAACTGCTGCCAGCGGTTGGCCCCGTCCAGGGCCGCGGACTCGTACAGATCCTGCGGGATCGCCTGCATCGCCGCCAGATAGATCAGCGCGTTGTAGCCGGTCCAGCGCCAGATGACGATCGAGGAGACCGCGATCTGCGAGGCCCACTTGTCGTTCTGCCAGTCGATGTTGTCGATGCCGACGGAGTTCAGCGCCCAGTTGATCATGCCGTAGTCACGGCCGAACAGCAGGACGAAGACGAGCGAGGCGGCGGCGATCGACGTCGCGTACGGGGCGAGCATCGCGACCCGGTAGAAGGTCGAGGCACGCAGCTTGTAGTTGAGGATGTGCGCGAGGCCCATCGCCATCAGCAGCTGCGGGACCGTCGAGATGATCCCGATGGTCAGCGTGTTCTTCGCCGCGTTCCAGAAGAAGTCGTCGTCGAAGATCCGCGTGTAGTTGCGGAAGCCCACCCAGTTCATGTCGGTGGGCGCGGTCAGCTCCACCTGGTGCAGCGAGGCCCAGCCGGTGTAGATCAGCGGGAACAGGCCGAACGCGAGGAACAGCAGGAAGAACGGCGAGACGAACGCGTACGGGCTCCAGCGCATGTCCCGCTGCCAGCGGCGGGACAGCCGTGCCCGGCGGCGCTCCTCCGTGGAGGGCCCCGCGGGCGGGCGGGCCGGGGCCGCGCCCCCCTCCTTGGCGGGGGGCGCGGCAGCGGTTTCGTGCCCAGTGGTCATACGGGTCACTGGTCCAGGTTGTTGTCGATGGTCTTGACGGCGTTGTCCCAGGCTTCCTTGGCGGACTTGCCCTGGGTCACCAGGATGACGCCGTTGTCGGTCAGACCCTGCTGGATGATCTGGTCCTTCGGGCCGATCGTCTGCACGGGGATGTTCTTGGCGGCCTCGGCGAAGATCGTGCCGATCGGCGCGTCACCCGTCATGTCGTTCTTCGCGTTCTTCACCTCGGTCGAGTCGTACGCGGCCGGGGTGCTCGGGAAGCTGCCCTGCACGCCGAAGAGCTTGGCCTGCTGCTCGGGCGCGGTCAGCCAGGCGGCCAGCTTCGCCGCTTCCTCGGTGTTCTTGCCGGACTTGGGCACCGTCAGGAAGGACCCGCCCCAGTTGCCGGACTTCGGGGCCTGGGCGATGTCCCACTTGCCGGCCGCCTCGGGCTTCGACTTGCCCTTGATGTAGCCGAGCATCCACGGCGGGCAGGACATCGCGGCGAACTTGCTGTTGGCGATCGTGGTGTCCCAGGCGGGCTGGAACTGGGTCTGGTTGCCGATCAGTCCGTCCTCGGCCGCCTGCGCGGTGAGGTCGAAGGCGCTCTTGACGGCCGGGTTCGTCTTGTAGATGACCTCGCCGGAGGCGTCGTAGAACCGGTCCTTCTCACCACTGAGGATCGCCTGGATCAGACCGCCGGGGGAGTCGAGGAACGTGGTGCCCTTGGGCGCCTTCGCCTTGTACTGCTTGCCGACGTCGACCAGCTTGTTCCAGTCGCCGGCCCACAGCTTGCCGACCTCCTCGCGGTCGGTGGGCAGGCCGGCCGCCTTGAACAGGTCCGTGCGGTAGCAGATGGCCATCGGGCCGATGTCCGTGCCGACACCGATGGTCTGGCCGTCCTTGGTGGTGGCCTGCTCCCACTTCCATTCCAGGTAGTCGCTCTTCTTGCCGTACTTCGACAGGTCGAGCAGCTTGTCGGACTGGGTCCCGACGATCTCGGCGATGTTGCCGACCTCGACCATCTGGATGTCCTGGAGACCACTGTTGGTGGTGAGGTGGTTGATCAGCGCCGGGTAGTAGTTCTCGTTGCGCTCGACGACGGTCTGCTGGATGTCGATGTCCGGGTGGAGCTTCTCGTACTCCTTGTACAGGCCCGACTCCTCGAAGCCGGCGGTGCCGAAGAGGCCGAGCGTGATCTTGGTCTTGCCGCCGCCGCCCTCGGACGACGAGCCTCCGGTGTCGTCCTTACCGTCGTCGGCACAGCCGGCCAGCAGCCCGGCGCCCAGCGACGCGACGGCCGCGAGGACCACCACCCTGCGACGGGCGGTTCGGGTACGTGCTCGCATTGCGTCCTCCTGTTGCCCTGACGTGCCGACCCCCCGGCCAACTGCATTGTTGGGCCCGTTAGTTCTCGCGGCGGCTCGGGCGGGGAACGTGCGGGATGTGTATGTGTCAGGTACTGTGGGAGCGCTCCCATCAGTGATGAGTTGAAGAGTCGTCGGTCTTGGCGGGGGTGTCAAGGGAGTCGGCGAGGAGATGTGTCTTCAGTTATCGGCCTGTTAACTAACTCCAGGGGTTGATCTTCCAGCCTGTCCGGCGTTCGAGGACGAGGCCCGTTCAGGGCCGAAGCGGGGGTCTGCGGGCGGCAGCCCCCAGGGGGCGTTCACATGTCCAACGGGACTGTTAGATTCCAGGCCAGCGTGATGACGACGGCGGAGGGCGGAGCCCATGGCAACCCACGGAGCGCGGGGCCGGAGCGGTGGCCGGCCGACCCTCGAAGAGGTGGCCGCGCGTGCCGGAGTCGGCCGCGGCACGGTCTCCCGGGTGATCAACGGCTCGCCCCGGGTCAGCGACGCGACCCGCGCGGCGGTGGAGGCGGCGGTCGCGGAGCTCGGCTACGTCCCGAACACGGCGGCGCGTGCGCTGGCGGCCAACCGCACGGACGCGATCGCCTTGGTCGTCCCCGAGCCGGAGACCCGGTTCTTCGCCGAGCCGTACTTCTCGGACATGCTGAAGGGCGTCGCGGCCGAGCTCTCCGAGACGGAGATGCAACTGCTGCTGATTTTCGCGGGCAACGACCGTGAAAGGCAGCGCCTGGCCCAGTACTTGGCGGCCCATCGCGTGGACGGGGTGCTGCTGGTCTCGGTGCACGCGGACGACCCGCTGCCGGATCTGCTGTCCCAGCTGGAGATACCGGCGGTGATCAGCGGTCCGCGCTCCGCGGCCGAATCGCTTCCCTCGGTGGACTCGGACAACTACGGCGGCGCCCGGCAGGCGGTGGAACACCTGCTGTCCCGTGGTCGCACCCGCATAGCGCACATCACCGGACGCCTCGATGTGTACGGTGCCCAGCGCCGTATCGACGGTTACCGGGACGCGCTGCGCGAGGCGGGCCTGGAGGCGAACGAGAACCTGATCGAAGCGGGTGACTTCACCGAGGAGGGCGGCACCCGCGCGATGGCCGCGCTGCTGGGCCGCGTCCCCGACGTGGACGCGGTCTTCGCCGCCTCGGACGTCACGGCGGCGGGCGCCCGCCAGGCCCTGCGCGAGGCGGGCCGCCGTATCCCCGACGACGTCGCCCTCGTCGGCTACGACGACTCCGCCATCGCCCGCCACATGGACCCGCCCCTCACCAGCGTGCGCCAGCCCATCGCCGAAATGGGCCGCCACATGATCGACCTCCTCCTCACCGAGATCGCGGACCGCCGCCCGGCGGCCTCGCGGGGGTTGGAGAGACGCCAGGTGGTCCTGGCCACGGAGCTGGTGGAGCGTACGTCGTCCTAGGGCAGCCGCCAACCCCGTGGGAACGCGCGGAAGTCGGCGGGAGGCTTCAGGCGCTCAGCGACAGCCGCCAGACCGTCTCCCCGTCGTGCTGTTCACCGGTGGGGAGCAGGCCCGCCGCCGTGGCCACCGCCGCCGAGGCGGTGTGGTCCGGGTGGATGTGGGCCGTGATGGTGCGGACGTACTGGCGGACCAGCCAGGTCACCAGTCCCCTTGCCGCCTCCGAGGCGAGGCCCTGGCCCTGCCAGGGGGTGCCGATGATCCAGGCGATCTCGGCGGAGTGGCGGGCGGTGATCGTGGCCTGGACGGTGCCGATGAGGGTGCCGTCCGTGTGCCGGCGCAGGACCCAGTTGAGCCAGGAGACCGTCGGGTCGGGGGAGCCGGCGACCAGGCGTTCGTAGCGTGCCCGCAGCTGCTCCACGGTCAGGGGCGTTCCGCCGATGAAGGTGTGCAGGGCCGGGTCGCCGAGCACGGCCGACATCTCCTCGGCGTGGTCCACGCGCAGCGGGAGGAGGTCGAGGCGGGCCGTGCGGATGAGTTCGGTGTGCACGTGGACTCCCGGGAAAGCGAATCAGCCGGTGACCTCCGCAGGGAGGTCACCGGCTGATTACTCAGGGTGAGTGACGGGACTCGAACCCGCGGCATCCTGGACCACAACCAGGTGCTCTACCAGCTGAGCTACACCCACCATGACCGGTGTTCCGCTGTGCGGTTTCCCCCGGCCGAGAAAAAGTGTACAGGGTCCGAAGGGGTGCTCGCGCCCGGCTTTTCCAGCGCCCCTCCGGTGGACCCTCACGTGCCTACTGAGCAGGCAGGACGTACTTCGCGGCGATCGTCTTCGCGGTGTCCGAGTCGGGGCCGGGCTGCGGCACGAACACGGCCTCGCGGTAGTAGCGCAGCTCCGCGATGGACTCGCGGATGTCGGCGAGGGCGCGGTGGTTGCCGTTCTTCTCGGGGCTGTTGAAGTAGGCCCGCGGGTACCAGCGCCGGGCCAGCTCCTTCACCGAGGAGACGTCGACGATCCGGTAGTGGAGGTAGTCCTCCAGCGTCGGCATGTCCCGGAGCAGGAAGCCGCGGTCCGTGCCCACGGAGTTGCCGCACAGGGGGGCCTTGCCGGCCTCCTTGACGTGCTCCCGGATGTAGGAGAGGACCTGCTCCTCGGCCTCGGCCAGCGTCGTGCCGCCGGCCAGCTCGTCGAGGAGCCCGGACGCGGTGTGCATCTGACGCACCACCTCCGGCATCGTCTCCAGCGCCTGGTCCGGCGGTCGGATGACGATGTCCACTCCTTCGCCGAGTACGTTCAGCTCGGAGTCGGTGACGAGGGCGGCAACCTCGATGAGCGCGTCGTCGGACAGCGAGAGGCCGGTCATCTCGCAGTCGATCCACACCATGCGATCGTTCATGCGACCACCCTAAAGCTGACGTCGCCTTTTGGGAGGCCCGGCGGTGCGGCGACCTGAGCGCACGCCGAACGCCGGACGGGACAAGTCGGTCATCCCGTCCGGCGTCGCGCTACGCCGTCACGATCCGCTGCGCTGCCCCGGCAGGCTCGCCGACAGCTGGGCCGCCGGGCCCATCGCGCTCGCCGCCGCCGTACGCCGGGTCTGGAGCGGGACCGGGCCGCCCTCCGGATGGAGAACGGGTGCCGGGCCCACCGGGCCCGTCGCTCCGTCGCTCTCGGTCGGCCTGTCGCTCTGCGGACGCCGCGCCCGGTACGCCGCGCGGTACGCCGCCGGCGACGAGCCCAGCTGGCGCCGGAAGTGCCCGCGCAGCGCCACCGGCGAACGGAAGCCGCAGCGCCCCGCGACCTCGTCCACCGAGTAGTCCGACGTCTCCAGCAACCGCTGCGCCTGGAGCACCCGCTGGGTGATCAGCCACTGCAACGGCGCGCTGCCGGTGAGCGAGCGGAAGCGGCGGTCGAACGTACGACGGCTCATGTACGCGCGTGCCGCCAGCGTCTCCACGTCGAACTGCTCGTGGAGGTGCTCCAGCGCCCAGGCGACGACCTCGGCGAGCGGGTCGGCGCCGATCTCCTCAGGTAAAGACCTGTCGAGATAGCGCTCCTGACCGCCGGAGCGGCGCGGCGGGACCACCAGGCGCCGGGCCAGCGCGCCCGCCGCCTCGTTGCCGTGGTCCGTCCGCACGATGTGGAGACAGAGATCGATTCCGGCCGCGGTACCGGCCGATGTCAGTACGTCGCCGTCGTCGACGAACAGTTCGCGTGGATCCACGTGCACCGACGGATAGCGCTTGGCCAGCGTCGGCGCGTACATCCAGTGTGTCGTCGCGGGACGGCCGTCCAGCAGGCCCGCCGCGGCCAGCACGAAGGCGCCCGTGCACAGCCCGACGATGCGGGCGCCCTCTTCGTGCGCCCGGCGCAGCGCGTCGAGCGCGTCCTCCGGCGGCGGTGAGGTGATCGAACGCCAGGCCGGCACGACGACCGTGCCCGCCCGTGAGATCGCCTCCAGGCCATGTGGCGCGGTGAGTTCCAGGCCCCCTGTGGTCCGCAGTGGGCCTTCCTCGCCGCCGCACACCAGCAGGCGGTAGCGCGGCACGCCGGCGTCCTGGCGGTCGATCCCGAACACCGACAGCGGTATGGAACTCTCGAAGATGGGGCCGCCGCTGAACAGCAGCACCGCGACGATCTCCTTGCGGCGTCGCCCGGAAAGTTTCCGGGCCGCGGCTTCCGGCGCGGCAGTGGAGTCGTGGCTCATACTGCTAAGCCCCCCTCGGTGGTCGCGGCTCCTCGGTTGTGTCGCTCCTGCACGTTTCCCCTCGGTCCTGCACGAGTCCCCCGCCGTAAGACGTCAAGATCGAATCTACTGTGTCCAGTGGTGCCGGGGTGACCAGTTCGGCAACCGGCACATTGTCGACATGGCAACTTGGCGTGAAGCATTCGATCACGAAGCGTTGCACTCGCGGGCCGTGCAGGGAAGTGCGCCTCGTCGTAGTGGCCAATCCACGTAGGGTGCGGGGGGCCTTGGAGACCCTTTCCGTGCAGGTCGAACGGGGGGTGGGGGGTGGTGGGGGCAACGGATGCGCGGTGGCCGGAAGTTGGCTGAAAAGATACGGGTCCGTGCATGGAAACCGGTCAAGCGACCGGTGAGTTTCCCCCAGTGTGACGACCGCCTCGATGGCTCCCGGTTCCGGTCCTGTGACGACGGCCACGATGGGGGGCGTGTTCCTCGGTGAGCAGCCGGGCCGCACCGCGCTCCGACTGGCGCAGCAGGACCCGGCAGACGGCCGTGACGGCGGCCAGGCCGAGGGCGGTGCCCGCCGCGCCGGCGAGCGAGGTGCCGTACCAGAGAAGGACCACGGGGACGAGGACGCAACTGAACACCGCCCAGCGGACCACGTCCGTGGCGGAGTCCTCGGAGGGGGGTCGGTGTCCGGACATGCGTTGCTCCCTGGGGCGTGACTGCCGGGTTCAACGCGTGTTCGAGCGGTCGGTCACTGCGCGTACGGCCGCCGGCACCGTACGGCGGCGTGAATCCTGTGCAAACCGCCTGTACAGCGCAGCAACCATTGCGTTACGGGCGCACCCTCGTGCATGCTCCCTGGAACCCCCACCGACCGTGCGCGGGATCTGGGCTAAGGAGGCGTGCCGCCGTACCCTTGGGGGTATGGGGTTGGGAAGATGATTCCCGGACACAGCTCCGCCGCACACTGTCGTCCCTCCCAAAAAGGATCACAACGCCGAGACAGCCATGGCCGGTCACGAATTCTTTGAACCCGCGGACCGCAAGCGGCCCGTCGCCGACCCCACGGCGGCCGAGCCCCTGGCGGCGGAAGAGCCACGCCATTCCTGCGACCCCGCCTTCAAGCACGGCGTAGTGGTCGGCTTCGACGGCTCCACATCCAGTGAGCGCGCGCTCGCGTACTCCATCGGCATGGCCCACCGCTCCGGCTCGGGCCTGATCATCGTCCATGTCGCCAACCGGCTGCCCACGACCGTGTGGGCGGGCTGCGAGCCGCCGGTCTTCGTCGATGTGCCCGACCATCGCACCGAGGTGCTCGGACTCGAACTCGCCTGCGCGGACTATCTCGCCGAGGTGCCGTGGATCCTCGTCGAGCGCGGCGGCGACATCTGCCATGAACTCGAAGAGGTCGGGCGGGAGTACGAGGCGGACGCGATCGTCGTCGGTTCCACGCACGGGCTCGTCGGGCGGATCTTCGGGTCCGTGGCGGGGCGGCTCGCGAAGCGGGCGAAGCGGCCTGTCGTTGTGATTCCGTAACTCGCCGTTGTCCCAGGTGAGATGGCGCCTGGGAAGGGCTGGAACCCCCTTGTGCAGTGCGTAAATCTACTGGCGCGTAGAGGTGTTTGTGCGCTTGTGAAGGGCATATATCGCACACACCGCACAACTGCACAGCAAGAAGGGAGCCCGCCGTGGACAATGACGTCTCCGCGGGAGCAACCACCACCATCGTCGGCCGACTCGCCCTCGGGATCACCCTCCTGGCGTTCGGCCTCGGCCACACCGACGTGATCGACGGCGTGACAGCCGCTGACGCCGTGTCAATCGCCCAGTACGTGGGCGGAATCGCCCTCTTCGTCGCCGGACTCCTGGCCCTGCGTGACGGTGACACCGTCGGTGGTACGGCGTTCTCGGCGCTCGGTGCCCTCTGGTTCACGTGGGCCGTGTCCGCCGACAACCAGGTGTCCGCCAATGCGGCAGGGCTGTTCCTGCTGCTGTTCGCCCTCGTGGCGCTGTCTCTGACATTCGCCGGTGGGGACCAACTCGGGCAGGGGACCTACGGGTTGTTCTCTGTCTCCCTGGTGCTGCTCGCCATCGCCCAGTTCGCGGAGAACGACGGGCTGGCCAAGGTGGGTGGATGGTTCGCCGTCGCCGCGGGTGCGGTGGCCTGGTACGCGGCGACTGCGGCTCTGGCGCATTGGCCGACGGTGCTTCCGAAGCGGGCTGCGGGCCGGGGCGTGACGGCAACCGGCTGACTGGCAGCCGACGCCGGGGTATTGGGCGGCCCCGGCGATGAAAACGGACCCCCACGTGAGGTGGCACACGTGGGGGTCCGTTCTGTGGTCTGGCCTGTGCGGGAGCGTCGTGGTTGCTCGCGCAGTTCCCCGCGCCCCTAGGTGTCTTATTCCACCGTTACTGACTTTGCGAGGTTGCGCGGCTTGTCGATGTCCCGGCCAAGGGCCAAAGCCGTGTGGTACGCCAGGAGTTGGAGGGGGATGCCCAGCAGGATCGGGTCCAGTTCGTCCTCGTTCTTCGGGACGACGATCGTGTGGTCCGCCTTTTCCTGGTGCTGGTGGGCGACCGCGAGGATCTTGCCGCTGCGGGCCTTGATCTCCTCCATGGCGGCGCGGTTCTTCTCCAGGAGGTCGTCGTCGGGGACGATCGCGACCGTGGGGAGGGCGGGCTCGATCAGGGCCAGGGGGCCGTGCTTGAGCTCGGAGGCGGGGTAGGCCTCGGCGTGGATGTACGAGACCTCCTTGAGCTTCAGGGAGGCCTCACGGGCCACCGGGTAGCCCCGGACGCGGCCGATGAAGAGCATCGAGCGGGCGTCGGCGTACTGCTCGGCCAGCTTCTTGATCTCCTCCTCGTTGTCGAGGATCTCGGAGATCTGCTGGGGCAGCTTGCGCAGGCCCTCGATGATGCGCTTGCCGTCGCGGACCGAGAGGTCACGGGTGCGGCCCAGATGGAGCGCCAGCAGGGCGAAGGCGACCGTGGTGTTGGTGAAGCACTTCGTGGAGACCACGCAGACCTCGGGGCCCGCGTGGACGTAGATGCCGGAGTCCGCCTCGCGGGCGATCGCCGAACCGACCACGTTCACGACGCCGAAGACCCGCGCGCCCTTGCGCTTCAGCTCCTGGACCGCGGCGAGGACGTCGTACGTCTCGCCCGACTGGGAGACCGCCACGTACAGCGTGTCGGGGTCCACGACCGCGTTGCGGTAGCGGAACTCGGAGGCCGGCTCGGCGTCCGCGGGGATGCGGGCCAGCTCCTCGATCATCTGGGCGCCGATCATGCCCGCGTGGTACGAGGTGCCGCAGCCGAGGATCTTCACCCGGCGGATCTGGCGGGCCTCACGGGCGTCCAGGTTGAGGCCGCCGAGGTGCACGGTGGAGAAGCGGTCGTCGATGCGGCCGCGCAGGGCGCGGTCCACGGCGTCGGCCTGCTCGAAGATCTCCTTGTGCATGTAGGTGTCGTGGCCGCCCATGTCGTAGGAGGCGGCCTCCCACTCGACGGTGGTGGGCTCCGATGTCGTACGGGTGCCCTCCGTCGTGTACGTGCGGAAGTCGTCGGCCTTGAGCGTGGCCATCTCGCCGTCGTCGAGAGTCACTATCTGCCGCGTGTGGGTCACGAGGGCGGCGATGTCCGAGGCGACGAACATCTCCTTCTCGCCGATGCCCAGGACGACCGGGGAGCCGTTGCGGGCCACGACGATGCGGTCGTTGAAGTCGGCGTGCATCACCGCGATGCCGTACGTGCCCTCGATGACGCGCAGCGTCTCGCGGACCTTGTCCTCCAGCTTGACCGCCTGGGAGCGGGCGATGAGGTGGACGAGGACCTCGGTGTCGGTCTCGGAGAGGAACTCGACGCCGTCCGCCTCCAGCTTGCGGCGCAGGTCGGAGGCGTTGTCGATGATGCCGTTGTGGACCACGGCGACCTTGAGGTCGGCCGACATGTGCGGGTGGGCGTTGACGTCGGAGGGGGCGCCGTGGGTGGCCCAGCGGGTGTGGGCGATACCGGTCGTGCCCTTGAAGCGTGCCGGGACCTTGGCCTCCAGGTCACGGACCCGGCCCTTGGCCTTGACCATCTTCAGGCCCGCCGTCTTCGGGGACGTGACGACGATGCCCGCCGAGTCGTAGCCGCGGTACTCCAGGCGCTGGAGGCCCTCCAGAAGGAGGGGGGCCACATCACGCTTCCCGATGTATCCGACGATTCCGCACATATATATGTATTCCGTTCCTCGGCCGTAGCGACTCAGCCGTCTCAGCCGTAGACGATGCGGCGCAGCTGCCTGAGCGTAAGCTCCGGCGGCGCGACCGCCCGGTATTTCAGGTCCGCCTCGATCCGTTCGAAGATCTGCGCGTTGACCAGGCCCTGGGCCTGGAGTTCGCGGTGGCGGCGACGGACGTAGTCCTCGGTCGTCTCGTCGAAGTAGGCGAGCACGTCCTGGATCACCCGTAGCGCCTCGCCCCGCTGGAGGGGCGTGGATCGCGTCAGATGATCAACAAGTTCGTCGTGCACCCGGTAGATCCTGGAGGACAGGCACGGCTTTCGCAAGAATCCTGCCCGATTTCGGGCAAGCGGCTGTTCGGGCACTTAGAACAGTTATGGGTTGCCCATGGGAGTCCATTGGTCGGCTGTTCCCCGGGCCGATGTGTCCGACGAGCAGCTTGTGGAGCCATGGACATTCCTCGTATGGGCGTACCCGAGCAGCTCGCCGAGCGCATGAGCATGGCCGAGCAGCACGAGTACCTGCGCGCCAGATTCTCCCGGCGCACGATGATCAGAGGCGGCGCCGTCACGCTGGGCGCCGTCGCGGGCGGTGTGTTCGTGCCGGGCGCCACCGCCCAGGCCGCCACGCCCACCCAGAGCTACGCAAGCACCCGGACCTACCCGAGCACCGAGCACGTCGACGGGGCCCTGGTCGCCCCCTTCGGCCGCCACCTCGCCTTCGGCAACGACCCGCGCACCGAGATCACCGTCTCGTGGCAGGTGCCCGTCGCCGTCAAGAAGCCCTTCATCCGCATCGGCGCCCACCCGCTCGACCTCTCCCGCAGGATCGAGGCCGAGGTGCGCACCCTCTACACCCCGGCCGGCGTCGGGGCGAGCGCCGACCACACGCAGTACTACGTGCACGCCAGGCTCAGCCACCTCAAGCCCGGCAGGACGTACTACTACGGCGTCGGCCACCAGGGCTTCGACCCGGCCGAGCCGCATCTGCTCGGCACCCTGGGCACCTTCACCACCGCCCCCGCCCACAAGGAGGCCTTCACCTTCACGGCCTTCGGCGACGAGGGGGTCGGCTACCACGGCCTGGCCAACAACAGCCTGCTCCTCGGCCAGAACCCGGCCTTCCATCTGCACGCCGGCGACATCTGCTACGCCGACCCGGCCGGCCAGGGCAAGACCGCCGACACCGGCTTCGACTCGCGGGTGTGGGACCAGTTCCTCGCCCAGACCGAGTCCGTCGCCAAGTCCGTCCCGTGGATGCCGGCCTACGGCAACCACGACATGGAGGCCTGGTACTCGCCCAACGGCTACGGCGGCGAGGAGGCCCGCTGGAGCCTTCCCGACAACGGCCCCGACGCCAGGAACCTGCCGAGCGTCTACAGCTTCGTCTACGGCAACACGGCGGTCATCTCGCTCGACGCCAACGACATCTCGTACGAGATCCCGGCCAACCTCGGCATCTCGGGCGGCACCCAGACCACGTGGTTCGAGGGGCAGCTGAAGAAGTTCCGCGCCTCCAAGGACGTCGACTTCATCGTCGTCTTCTTCCACCACTGCGCCTACTGCACCTCCACCGCGCACGCCTCGGAGGGGGGTGTGCGCCAGGAGTGGGTGCCGCTGTTCGAGAAGTACACGGTGGACCTGGTCATCAACGGCCACAACCACCAGTACGAGCGCACCGACGTCATCAAGGGCGACAAGGTCACCAAGAAGCTCCCGATCGGCGAGACCGCGTACCCCGAGACCGAGGGCGTCGTCTACGTCACGGCGGGTGCGGCGGGCCGCAGCCTGTACGCCTTCTCCGCTCCGGACTCCTACGAGGGGCACGTGAAGGACGTCGACTCCGTGGCCTCCTTCGTCAACACCAAGGACGGCAAGGTCGATGAGACCGTGGCCTGGTCCCGGGTGCGCTACCTCAACTACTCCTTCCTGCGGGTGGACGTGGAGCCCGCGGCGCGGGGGCACTACGCCAGGCTGAAGGTGTCGGGCATCGCCGAGACGGGTGACCGGATCGACCACTTCACGGTGGCCCGCCGGGCCAAGTAGCCCTCCGCGGGGCCTACATCCGCTTGAGGACCGCCTGTTTGGCCAGCGTGAACTCCTCGTCCGTCAGCACACCCGTGCGGCGCAGCTCGCCGAGCTCGCGCAGCCGGCGCAGGAGGGCGTCATGGTCGTCCTCGGCGGTCGCGACCGGAGCGGAGGGCAGTTCCGGTCGTCCCTCGGGTGCGTCCCGTACGTCGGTGGCGGCCGCCCTGGCCGGGTGAGGAAGCCTGGCCTGGACGGCCGCCGCGATCAGGGCCATCAGCGGGTCCTTCTTGAAGCCCCACAGCTCCACCGAGTTGGGGTCGTACTTCGGGGGCGCCTTGGTGGGCGCGTTCTTCACGCTGAAGCGCAGACAGCCGTTCTCCAGGCCGACCGCCGGGTGCCACTCCACGGCGTCGAGGTCGGTGACGGCGAGGGTGCGGATGCCGGCGGCGGCCTTTGCGTCCTCCGTCTTCCAGTTCCACTCCAGCCGGACGCGCTCGCCGTCGAAGCTCGCGGTGCCGTCCCCGGCGGACACGGACAGCGGGACGGCCGGGCCCGGCAGCAGATACTCGGCCACCGGCGCGGACGGGACCTGGTCGAGCAGCAGGGCGTTCCTGACCTCGTCCACGAAGTACTCGGCGACGCCGTAGCGGTCGGACTCGACGAACAGCTGGTAGGGGTCGTTGGGCTCGGTCAGCCGGCCGCCGGTGGCGTGCAGCAGCGGGTCGGCGCCGTCGCGCAGCCGTAGCCTGAGCCGGCCCGCCTTGCGGCCCTGCTCGAACGAGACGCCCGCCAACGCGCCCAGCGGGACGACCAGTTCACCCAAGGTCTTGCGGAACAGACTGACGTTCTTGTCGCGCCCCGGGGTCAGCCGCAGGGCGTCGCCGTCGAAGGTCCAGGTGCCGTCCTTCTGGATGATTTCCGCCATGGACAAAGTCTGGCACTCCTGCGTGACAGGGCTCTGCGTCTGGGCTGCCGTCGGGACCGCATGGCAAGGTGGTCTCTACCAATTCAGGGTGAAGGGAGCCAGATGTGAGACCGCACCACAGACCAACTCCCCGTATGGCCCGACTGCTCGGCTCGTTGCTGCTGATGGCGACCGCGGGCACCTTCGTCGCGGGAGCGGCGCCCGCACCCGAGGCGGAGACGGCCGGCCCGCTCGGCGAGGTCGTCCCGGCGCCCGCCTCGGTCGAGCCCGGCGGATCGCCGTACCGCATCACCCGCGCCACCCGCATCCGCGTCGACGACTCCCGTGCGGTCCGCCGCATCGGCGAGTACGTCGCGGACGTCCTGCGCCCCTCGACCGGCTATCCGCTGCCGGTCACCTCCCACGGCAAGGGCGGCATTCAACTGCGCCTGGCCAAGGGGCCGTTCGGCGCCGAGGGGTACCGGCTCGACAGCGGTGCCAAGGGTGTCACCATCACCGCCGCCCAGCCCGCGGGCCTCTTCCACGGGGTCCAGACCCTGCGCCAGCTCCTCCCGGCCGCCGTCGAGAAGGACTCGGTGCAGCCGGGCCCGTGGCTGGTCGCCGGCGGCACGATCGAGGACACCCCGCGCTACGGCTGGCGCGGCGCGATGCTGGACGTGTCCCGGCACTTCTTCACCGTCGACCAGGTCAAGAGGTACGTCGACCAGCTCGCCCTGTACAAGGTCAACAAGCTGCATCTGCACCTGAGCGACGACCAGGGCTGGCGGATCGCCATCGACTCCTGGCCGCGTCTGACGACCTACGGCGGCTCGACGCAGGTCGGCGGCGGCCCCGGTGGCTACTACACCAAGGCCGACTACCAGGAGATCGTCCGGTACGCCTCCTCCCGCTATCTGGAGGTCGTCCCCGAGATCGACATGCCGGGCCACACCAACGCGGCCCTCGCCTCCTACGCCGACCTGAACTGCGACGGCGTGGCACCCCCGCTGTACACCGGCACCGAGGTCGGCTTCAGCTCGCTGTGTGTCGGCAAGGAGATCACGTACGACTTCGTGGACGACGTGATCCGTGAGCTCGCCGCGCTGACGCCGGGCCGGTATCTGCACATCGGCGGGGACGAGGCGCACTCCACGAGCCACGAGGACTACGTGAAGTTCATGGACCGGGTGCAGCCGGTCGTCGCCAAGTACGGGAAGACCGTGGTGGGTTGGCATCAGCTGACCGGGGCGACGCCCGCGAAGGGGGCGGTGGCCCAGTACTGGGGGCTCGACGACACGAGTGCCGAGGAGAAGGAGCAGGTCGCGGCGGCCGCGCGCAACGGGACCGGGATCGTGCTGTCGCCCGCCGACCGGATCTACCTCGACATGAAGTACACGGCGGACACCCCGCTGGGGCTGGACTGGGCCGGACTGGTCGAGGTGAAGCGGTCGTACGACTGGGATCCCGGCACCTACCTGCCGGGCGTGCCCGCCTCGGCCGTCCGCGGGGTCGAGGCGCCCATGTGGACGGAGACGCTCACCAAGTCGGACGACCTCGAGTACATGGCGTTCCCGAGGCTGGCGGGCGCGGCCGAGCTGGGCTGGTCGCCGGCGGCCACGCACGACTGGGACGCCTACAAAGTGCGGCTCGCGGCGCAGGGGCCGCGGTGGGAGGCGCTGGGGATCGACTACTACAGGTCGCCCCAAGTGCCCTGGCCCACGCGGTAGATGAGCGCACGATAGACGCGGACGGGCGCCCCGGGGGACCGTACCCCGGGGCCCCCGCCTGTCTGTGGGGTCAGAACCCCGCGATGGGGTTCTTCAGGTTGCCGACGAGCTGGAGTGCGCCCGCCGGGTCCGACAGGTCCACCATCTGCTCGTTGTTGCGCAGCTGGAGGCGGTTGAGGCAGGACAGCGCGAACTCCGGGGCGAACATGTCGTACTGCCGGAACTTGTCGGCGAGTTCGGGCACCGAGGCCTGGTACTCGCGGGTGACGTCCGCGACCGTCCGCCAGAAGTCGTCCTCCTCCACGATGCCCTCGGCGGCGAGGTTCGCGGCGAGGAAGCGGAAGAAGCAGTCGAAGACGTCCGTGAAGATCGAGAGGAGCTTCTTCTCCTCCGGCACGTCCACGCGCAGTCGCTCGACCGCCGGCGGCAGGACCGCGTCGACGTCCATGACCGCGATCTCCTCGGCGATGTCCTTGTAGATCGCGCGCTCCACGGCGCCGTCCTTCAGGACGAGGATCACGTTCTCGCCGTGCGGCATGTAGACCAGGTCGTAGGCGTAGAAGCTGTGCAGCAGCGGGGTGAAGTACGCCGTCAGATAGCGGCGCAGCCACTCCTTCGGGGCGAGGCCCGACTCCTGGATCAGCGCGCCCGCGAAGGACTTCCCCTCGTGGTCGACGTGGACGAGGGAGGCCATGGTGGCCAGGGACTCGCCGTCCTGGAGGGAGCCCACCGGGCTCTCGCGCCACAGCGCCGCCAGCATCTTGCGGTACGGCGAGTAGCGGTCGGTCGCCGCCTCGTACTCCAGGTGGCGGTAGCCGACGGCGGCGCGCTCGCGGATGATCGACAGGCCCGTCGACTTCAACACGGGGTCGTTGTCGATGAGTTGGGCGAGCCAGTCGTTGATGGCCGGGGTCGCCTCCATGTACGCCGCCGAAAGGCCGCGCATGAAGCCCATGTTGATGACGGACAGGGCCGTCTTCACGTAGTGCTTCTCGGGGTGCGAGGTGTTGAAGAAGGTCCGGATGGACTGCTGGGCCAGGTACTCGTCGTCGCCCTCGCCCAGGCAGACCAGGTGCCGGCGGGCCACCTCGGCGGCGAAGGTGACGGAGAGCTTGTTCCACCACTGCCAGGGGTGGACGGGGATGAAGAGGTAGTCGGCCGGGTCGAGCCCCTCGGCGGTGAGCTTCTCGTGGAAGCGCTCCACGGTCTCCGCGCCCAACTCGTCGCGTACGAAGGTCTCGTACTCGATGCCGACGCCGGCCGTGAACGCGGCGCGCGAGCGGTGCGCGGCCAGCCACACCAGGCGGACCGGGCTCGCCGTCTCCGGGGCGTAGGACAGGTACTCGTGGATGCCGAAGCCGAGCCGTCCGTTGTTGGCGACGAAGCAGGGGTGGCCCTCGGTCATGCCGGTCTCGATGGCCTGGAAGCCGCTTTTCGCGAGCTCGGCGACCGGGGTCTGCGGCTTGGTGAGCTTGTAGCAGGTGCCGGAGAGGGTGGAGGAGATCTCCTCCAGGTAGACCGGCAGGATCGCCTCGCTCAGGCCGAGCGCCTGCTTCAGCTCGATGAAGAAGTCCAGCGCGGCGAGGGGGAGGTCGACGCCGTCTCGGTGACGGGAGATCGAGTCGGCGTCGACCTGCCAGTGGTCGAGGGCGCGGCGCGTGGCGGTGAACCCGTAGCGGGTCAGACCGTCGTCGCTGCGGACCTCGAAGCGGCCGTCGGCGGTGGCCTCCGGCGTGATGAGCCGCTCGTGGGCGAACTCGGCGAGGGCCTTGCGGATGAGGAGGCGGTTGGCCTGCTCCCAGCGCTCGGGGGAGAGGTGGGCGACGGAGTCGGCGAGGCTCATGCGGACACCGCCGTCGCCGTGAGGCTGTGCTGGATGTTAAAGAATTGCTCCCGGGTGCAGAAGCTCAACAGGGCCATCTTCTCCGGCTTCTGGATCTCGCGCTCGGGCACGAACCCGACGGCCTCGTTGAGGGCGTGGACGGCCTTGTTGGAGACGTCCGGCTCCACGACGACACGCTCCACGGAAGGGTCCTCGAAGAGGTGGGCCATCACGGCGGTGATGACGGACCGGGTGAAGCCGTGCACGGGGGTGTCGGTCGCGGGGGTCAGGAAGTGCATGCCGACGTCGCCCGGCTGAGGCTCGTACAGGCCGACCAGTTCGCGGTGGGCGGGGTCGTACCTCTCCATGAGGAACGCGGGGACGCCGTACTCGTCGAGACCCAGCAGCGCGTGGTGGTGCTCGTCGGCGGCTATCTCCATGTACGCGCGCTCGACGTCCTCCAGTTTCGCGTCCTGCATCATCCAGAACGCGGCCTTGGGGTGGGTGACCCAGCCGTGCAGCAGCTCGGCGTCCTTGAGCGGGTCGAGCGGGCGGAAGGTGAAGGTGTGGGGGGTGGTCATACGGAGAACTCCTGGAACGCGATGGTCTTCTCGACCGGGTAGTACTCGGTGCCGAGCAGCTCACGGATGATGTAGGCGTTGCGGTACGCACCCATGCCCAGGTCGGGCGAGGTGATGCTGTGGGTGTGCACGCCGGCGTTCTGGAGGAAGACGCCGCGGCCGGTCGTGTCGATCGAGTAGTTGCGGGCGACGTCGAAGTTGCCCTGGGTGTCGTACCGGAGCCGGTCCTTGACGGGGGTCAGGAACTCGGGCTCGGCGTACTTGTAGCCGGTGGCCAGGACCAGGCCCTGCGTCTGGAGGTCGTAGTCCTTCTCCTGCTCCTCCTGGCGGAAGGAGAGGGTGTAGGTGCCGTTCTCGTAACGAGCGCTGTTCAGCGCGGAGTTGGTGAGCAGCCGGGTGGGGACGGGCCCGCCGAGGTTCTTCTGGTAGAGCAGGTCGAAGATCTCGTTGATGAGATCGCCGTCGATGCCCTTGAACAGGCCCTTCTGCTGGGCCGTGAGCCGGTAGCGGGTGGCCTCCGGGAGCTCGCGGAAGTAGTCGATGTACTCCGGGGAGGTCATCTCCAGCGTGAGCTTGGTGTATTCGAGGGGGAAGAAGCGGGGGGAGCGCGTCACCCAGTTCAGCCGGTAGCCGTGGACGTCGATCTCGGCGAGGAGGTCGTAGTAGATCTCGGCGGCGGACTGGCCGGAGCCGACGATGGTGATCGAGTCCTTCTTCTGGAGCTCCGCCTTGTTCTGCATGTAGCGGGAGTTGTGGAAGAAGTCGCCGCCGAGGCCGCGCACGGCCTCCGGGTAGTGCGGGGAGGTGCCGGTGCCGAGGACGAGGTGGCGGGCGCGGTACGTGTCGCCGGCGGTCGTCTTCACGACGTACAGGTCGTCCTCGTACGTGACTTCCGCGACCGTCGTGCTGAACCGCACGCTGCTCAGCCGGCTCGCGGCCCAGCGGCAGTAGTCGTCGTACTCCACCCGCAGCGGATAGAAGTTCTCGCGGATGTAGAACGAGTACAGCCGGCCCTTCTCTTTCAGGTAGTTGAGGAAGGAGTACGGCGAGGTCGGGTCCGCCAGCGTCACCAGGTCCGACATGAACGGCGTCTGGAGGTGGGCGCCTTCGAGGAACATGCCGGCGTGCCACTCGAAGTCGGGCTTCGACTCCAGGAAGACACCGTCGAGTTCGGCGATGGGCTCGGTCAGACAGGCGAGGCCGAGGTTGAACGGGCCGAGCCCGATGCCCACGAAGTCATGGGTTTTGCTCGGGTTTTCAGGACGCGCGGTCAAGGGACTCTCCCAGGTACTGCTCGGCGTGGCCGGCTATCAGGTCGAGGACGGCCGAGATGTCCTCGGTCGTGGTCTCGGGGTTGAGCAGGGTGAACTTCAGGTAGTGGCGACCGCCGACCTTGGTGCCCGCGACCACCGCGTCGCCGGAGGCGAACAGGGCCTTGCGGGCGTACAGGTTGGCGCGGTCGATCTCGGCCGGGTCGGTCACGGCGGCGGGGATGTAGCGGAAGACGAGGGTGGAGAGCGTGGGCTCGACGACCACGTCGTAGCGCGGGTCGGCGGCGAGGATCTGCCAGCCCTCGACGGCGAGGTCGCACACCTCGTCGAAGAGCTGTCCGATGCCGTCGGCGCCCATCACCCGCAGGGTCATCCACAGCTTGAGGGCGTCGAAGCGGCGGGTGGTCTGGAGGGACTTGTCGACCTGGTTGGGGATGCGCTCGGTGACCATCCGGCGGGGGTTGAGGTACTCCGCGTGGTAGGTCGCGTGGCGCAGGGTGGCCGCGTCCCGGACCAGTACGGCGGAGGAACTCACCGGCTGGAAGAAGGACTTGTGGTAGTCGACGGTGACCGAGTCGGCGCGCTCGATGCCGTCGATGCGGCCGCGGTACTTCACCGAGGCGAGCAGTCCGCAGCCGTAGGCGGCGTCGACGTGCATCCAGGTGTTGTACTGCTCGCACAGCTCGGCGATCTCGGGCAGCGGGTCGATGGAGCCGAAGTCGGTGGTGCCGGCGGTGGCGACGACGGCCATGGGGACGAGGCCGTCGGCCTTGCAGCGCTCCAGCTCATGGGCGAGCGCGACGGTCTGCATGCGCTTGTTCTGGTCGACCGGGATGGTGACCACGGCGTCCTGGTCGAGGCCCAGCAGTTTCGCGGACTTCTTCACGCTGAAGTGGCTGACCTCGGAGGCGAAGATCCGCAGTTTCGCGAAGGAGTCGGTCTTGGCCTCCTCGCGGGCGAGGAGCAGGGCCTGGAGGTTGGACTGGGAGCCGCCGGAGGTGAAGACACCGTCGGCGTTCGGGCCGAGGCCGATCCGGGCGTTCGTCCAGTCGATCAGTTTGCGCTCGATGAGGGTGCCGCCGGCCGACTGGTCCCAGGTGTCCAGGGAGGAGTTGACCGCGGAGAGGATCGCCTCGCCGAGCACCGCCGGGATGACGACCGGGCAGTTGAGGTGGGCGAGGTAGCGCGGGTGGTGGAAGTAGATCGCGTCGCGGAGGTAGACGTCCTCCAGCTCGTCGAGGGCCGCGGCGGTGTCGAGCAGCGGCTTGTCGAGGTCGATCGCGTCGATCGTCGGGGCGAGGGCGTCGACGGTGACACCCGTGAACGGACGGTCGGTGGCGGCGAGTTTGGCTGCCACCCGCTCTACTCCTTCGGTCACGGAGCGGCGGTACTGCTCCGCGGTCGTGTCATTGAGCAGGTGCGAGCGCATGGCGGGGGTCCTCCGGTGGGGAGCAGTCCGTGCGGGTCGGACGGGGGTGGGGACGCGATCTTCGATCTCGCTTCGTTACTTAGGTTAGCCTAACCTAAGTAACGAGAGCCAAACGTGGCATCAGCCGTGACTACCGTCACTCCGGCCACAGTTGGCACGACGGGCACAGCAGTCACCGCCGCACGCCGGGGAGTTGGGGCGTACAGCGGTGAGTGTCCCTGTGGGCTATTCGGCGGCGCGGAGCTGTTCCTCGGTCAGCCCCTGACGCCAGTAGCCGACGAAGGTGACGCTGCGGCGGTCGACGCCCCGCTCGCCCACGAAGTGCCGGCGCAGCGCCTTGATGTGGCCGGACTCGCCGGCGATCCAGACGTACGGGCGCTCGGCGGGCGGGAGTTGGGCCTCGCGGATGGCGCCGAGGGCCATGGGGGAGCCCTCGACGCCAGGCTCATGATGGTCCCGCACGAGCCACGTGACCTCGGCGTCCGCCTCGGTCACCAGGTCCTGGACGTCTCCGGCGTGCTGCACCTCCAGCCACACCCGGGCGCGGGTGCCGGCCGGCAGTGACTCGATGATCGCGGAGGCGGCGGGTACGGCGGTCTCGTCACCCCAGATGACCACCAGGTCGGTGTCCTCGGCGGGCCGGAACCGGATCGCCCGGTTGTCGGCGATCGCGGGGCCGAGCAGCAGGACGCGGTCACCGGCGGCGGCGCGGGAGGCCCAGCGGGAGGCGGGGCCCGCCGGGGTGGCGGCGTCTGGCTCGACGCCGTGCAGGACGAAGTCGATGTCGATCTCGGTGGTGTTCCCCAGGGCGTCGCGACGCAGGGCGCGGAGCGTGTACGACCGCATCACGGCCCGTACGTCATCGGGGAGTTCACGCCACGCCTGCCACCAGCCGTCGCCGAGCTCGATCGGCACCGCGGGCTCGGTCTGCCCCGGGTGCGGCAGGAACAACGACAGCGACTGGTCACACCCGTTGGAGCAGAACTCCCGCAGGTCGTCCCCGGCGAAGGTGACCCGGACCAGCGACGGCCCGAGCCGCAGTGTCCGTACGACCTGGAGGGAGAAGAAACGGAACGGGGCGGCGACGGCCGTGGTCATTTCGGTGCTCCTGGATCAGAGGGCAGGGTGACGTCCCTAGGGGCGCGGGGAACTGCGCGACCAGCCACGACGGACCCGCAGCTCCCCACCGGCGTCAGCTACTAGCTGACCTTCTTCGCGTTCTCAAGCGCCTCGGCAAGCGTCTCGAGCAGCGGCGTGGCCTTGTCGTACGACAGGATCGGCTCGGGCGAACGGGAGATGACCTGACCGGCCTTCACGGCGGGCAGCTTCTTCCACGTGGCCTCGGTGATGTCGGCCGGCTGGATCGTCGACGACCGGTCGTCCATCATGATGATGTCGGCCTTGTACTTGTCGACGTTCTCCCAGCTCAGCGACTCGTACCAGCCGCCGCCCTTCGCCTTGGCCTTCTCCGAGGGCTCGACGAAGTTCACGCCGAGGGCCTTGAAGTACTCCAGGTCGATGGAGAGGTTGGTGCCGGAGACGTAGAAGATGTCCTGGCTGGCGGAACCGGCCATGACCTTGATCTCGGGCTTCGCCTTGGCGGCGGCCCGCAGCCGGGTCGCGGCGGCCTCGAACTTCTTCTTCGCGTCGACGACGGAGGCGGCCGTCATGTCGGCACCCAGGGACTCCGCGAGCTCCCAGACGCGCTGGAGCGGCTCGGTGATCTGGCGGTCGTAGACGGAGATGCCGACGCTCGGGGCGAGCTTGGCGATCTTGTCCGCGGAGGCCGCGGGGACGTACCAGAGGGTGCCGGCGTCGTCGAACATCGTGGTGATGAGGACGTCCGGGGCGAGGGCGGCGTACTTCTCGACGTTGAACTGGTCCCAGACGTTGCCGAGGATCTCGACCTTGGAGATGTCCATGTCGCCGGCCTGGACGTCGGCCTTGCCGTCGGTGGTCTTGGTCGGGCCGAAGACGCCCTTGACCGAGATGCCGTAGTCGTAGAGCGCGGCGGCGACACCGGTGAACGCGACGATGTTCGCGGGGATCTTGTCGAGCTTCACCTCGGTGCCGCGGTCGTCCTTGAACGTCCAGGGGCCGGACTTCTTCGCGGCGGTCGTCTCCTCGCCGGAGCCACCGCTTTTCGCGTCGTCGTCGCCGCAGGCCGCGAGCACGGCACCGAGGCCGAGGGCGCCGCCCGCGGCGAGGATGCCACGGCGGGTGAGGTGGGTGGCTCTGGCGTTGGACATGTGTGTGGCTGCTTTCGAACGGGGCGGAGCGCCCGCCGGACAAGTTCGAACGTAGGTTAGCCTAACCTCAGATCTTGTCCAGGGGGCGGCCCCCTTGAATTCGAAGCTGTGGCCCGCCTGTGGAGGGTCCTTCGCTCAGCCGGTGAGGCCCAACTCCCTTGCAATCAGCATTCGTTGAACTTCGCTCGTGCCTTCCCCGATCTCCAGGATCTTGGAGTCCCGCCACATTCGAGCCACCGGGTATTCGTTCATGAAGCCGTAGCCGCCGTGGACCTGGGTGGCGTCGCGGGCGTTGTCGACCGCGATCGTGGACGAGTAGAGCTTGGCGAGGGCCGCTTCCTTCTTGAAGGGCTCACCGGAGACCAGGCGGCTCGCCGCGTCGCGCCACGCCAGCCGTGCCGTGTGGGCCTTCATCTCCATGTCGGCGATCTTGAACTGGATGGCCTGGTTGGAGCCGATCGGGCGGCCGAAGGCGTGCCGTTCCTTCGCGTACTTCACCGACTCGTCCACACAGCCCTGGGCCAGGCCCGTCGCCAGCGCCGCGATCGCGATGCGGCCCTCGTCGAGGATGCGCAGGAACTGGGCGTAGCCACGGCCCTGTTCGCCCAGCAGGTTCGCCGCCGGGACGCGGACGTCCTGGAAGGACAGCTCGCGGGTGTCCGAGGCGTTCCAGCCGACCTTGGAATAAGGAGCCGCCACCGTGAAGCCGGGGGTGCCCGACGGGACGATGATCGAGGAGATGAGCGGCTTGCCGTCCGGCTTGCGGCCGGTGACCGCCGTGACCGTCACCAGCCCCGTGATGTCGGTGCCGGAGTTGGTGATGAAGCACTT
The DNA here is from genome assembly GCF_042894505.1 of Streptomyces sp. NPDC001536. Taxonomy (NCBI): domain Bacteria; kingdom Bacillati; phylum Actinomycetota; class Actinomycetes; order Kitasatosporales; family Streptomycetaceae; genus Streptomyces; species Streptomyces sp. NPDC001536. Next base: position 883,174 of record NZ_JBIAVQ010000001.1, on the reverse strand, counting down.
CGTGCCGTTGATCACCCATTCGTCCGTCTCCGGGTCGAGACGGGCCGTCGTACGCGTCGCCCCCGCGTCGCTTCCGCCGTCCGGCTCCGTCAGACCGAACGCGCCCAGGATCTCGCCCGAGCACAGCCGGGGCAGCCACTCCCGCTTCTGTGCCTCGGTGCCGTAGAGGTGGAACGGCATGGCGCCCAGCGACACCCCCGCCTCCAGGGTGATGGCGACCGAGGAGTCGACCCGGGCCAGTTCCTCCAACGCCACGCCCAGCGCCATGTAGTCGCCGCCCATGCCGCCGTACTCCTCGGGGAACGGCAGACCGAACAGGCCCATGCGGCCCATCTCGCGGACGATCTCGTACGGGAACTCGTGGTGCTCGTAGTACTCGCCGATCTTCGGCGCCACGACGTCGTGCGCGAACTCCTCGACGGTGCGGCGGAGTTCTTCGAGTTCGGGAGAGAGTCGGTGGTCCATTGCGGTCACTGCTCCTTGTGGGACAGGGCTCGGACGGTGCGGGACGGGCTGGGTCGGCCCAGGTGGTCGGCCATCCAGACGCTGGTGGCGACGAGACGGTCGAGGTCGACTCCGGTGTCGATGCCGAGTCCGCGCAGCATCCACACGAGGTCTTCGGTGGCGAGATTGCCGGTGGCGGACTTGGCATAGGGGCAGCCGCCGAGGCCGCCCGCGGAGGCGTCGACGGTGGTGACGCCGTGCTGGAGGGCGGCGTAGGTGTTGGCGAGGGCCTGGCCGTAGGTGTCGTGGAAGTGCACGCCCAGGACCTCCACGGGGACGCCGTGGCCGGTCAGTTCGGTCAGCAGGGCCCGGACGTGGCCCGGCGTGGCCACCCCGATCGTGTCGCCCAGGCTCAGCTCGTCGCAGCCCATGTCCAGCAGCGTCCGGCAGACGTCCACCACCTGCGGGACCGGGACCGGGCCCTCCCACGGGTCGCCGAAGCACATCGACAGATAGCCGCGGACATGGACGCCGGCCTCCTTGGCCCGCGTCACCACCGGCGCGAACATCGCGAGGGCCGCGTCCATCGTGCGGTTGAGGTTGGCCTTGGCGAAGGACTCGCTGGCGCTCGCGAAGACGGCGACGCGGGTCGCCTTCAGGGCCAGGGCGCGGTCCAGGCCGCGTTCGTTCGGCACCAGCACCGGGAGGTCCACCGGCAGGTCGGCGATCCGCGGGAACAGCTCCTCCGCGTCGGCCAGTTGGGGCACCCACTTCGGGTGGACGAAGCTGGTGGCCTCGATCGTGGTGAGGCCGGCGTCGGCGAGGCGGCGGACGAACTCCGCCTTGACCTCCGTCGGGACGGTGCCCTTCTCGTTCTGCAGGCCGTCGCGGGCGCCGACCTCGTGGATTCGGACGCGGGTGGGCAGACCCTTCTCCGGTACGACCATGGGGAGTGTCATAGCGTCGCCTCCTCGTGGGGGGTGACGACCGCCAGGATCTGGTCCATGGCGACCGTCGAGCCGGGCGTGACGTCCAGTTCGGCGACCGTGCCGGCGTGCGGGGCGGAGATGACGTGCTCCATCTTCATCGCCTCCACCACCAGCAGGCTCTGCCCCGCGGTCACCTCGTCCCCCACGGCGACCTTCACCACGGTCACCGTCCCCGGCATGGGCGCGGTGAGGGAGTCGGCGCCCGCGTGCGCGGCCCCGGTGAGCGAGGCGGCCACCGGGTCGTGGTCGCGCACGTGCCAGGCGTCGCCGTCGCGGCCCACCCAGTCGGCGGCCCGGTGGAAGGTGTGGCGTACGCCGTCGAGGGTGACGTGGACCCGGTCCGCCGTGACGCCGGCGGTGCCGCGCGGGGTGTACTCCACCGGGTCCTGCACCCGCAGGTGGAAGCCGACGGGCCGCGGGGTCCCGCCCAGGCGCCAGCCGCTCGGCACCGAGAACGGGTCCGTCCAGCCGTCACCGCGAGGCCGTAGCGCCTCCAGCCGTACGGCCGCCGCGGCCTCGTACACCTCCTCCGGGACGTCGACCGGGACGAGCCCGGCCACCTCCCGCTCCACCAGTCCCGTGTCCAACTCGCCCGCGATGACCGCCGGATGGGCCAGCAGCCGCCGCAGGAAGCCGGCGTTGGTCTGGACGCCGAGGACGACCGTCTCCGCGAGGGCCGCCCGGAGCTTCCGGATGGCGGTCGCGCGATCCGGTCCGTACGCGATCACCTTGCTCAGCATCGGGTCGTACAGGCTGCCGACCTCGGTGCCCTCGCTGAGCCCGGAGTCCGTGCGGACGCCGTCGCCCTGGGGCTCGGACAGCCTGAGGACCGTGCCGCCGGAGGGGAGGAACCCGCGGGAGGGGTCCTCCGCGCAGATGCGTGCCTCGATCGCGTGCCCGGTGAGCCGGACGTCCTCCTGGCCGAAGCCCAGCCGCTCGCCCGCCGCCACCCGCAGCTGCCACTCGACCAGGTCGAGGCCGGTGATGAGCTCCGTCACCGGGTGTTCCACCTGGAGGCGGGTGTTCATCTCCATGAAGTAGTACGACGAGGGATCGCCGCCCGGCACGATGAACTCCACCGTGCCCGCGCCCCGGTAGCCGCAGGAGCGGGCCGCCTGGACCGCCGCCTCGCCCATCGCGGCGCGGGTCTTGTCGTCCAGGAGGACGGAGGGCGCCTCCTCGATGATCTTCTGGTGGCGGCGCTGGAGGGAGCACTCGCGTTCGCCGAGGTGGACGACATTGCCGTGGCCGTCCGCCAGGACCTGGATCTCGATGTGCCGGGGCCGGTCGACCCACCGCTCGACCAGGAGGGTGTCGTCGCCGAAGGAGGTGCGGGCCTCGCGGCGGGCGGCGGCGATCTCCTCGTCCAGGAGGTCGAGGTCCCGGACCAGGCGCATGCCCTTGCCTCCGCCGCCGGCGGAGGGCTTCAGCAGGACCGGGGCGCCCAGGGCGCGGGCGGCGTCCGCCAGTTCGGGGTCGCGGCCGCCGGGGACCACGGGGACGCCCGCCGCCTCGACCGTCTCCTTCGCGCGGATCTTGTCGCCCATGAGGGCGATGGCGTCGGCGGGCGGCCCGATGAAGACCAGGCCCGCGTCCGCGCAGGCGCGGGCGAAGGCGGCGTTCTCCGCGAGGAAGCCGTATCCGGGGTGCACGGCCTGGGCACCGGTGCGGGCGGCCGCCTCCAGCAGCCGCTCGACGGACAGATAGCTCTCGGCGGCCGGCGCCGGACCGATCCGTACGGCGGTGTCGGCCTCCCGGACGTGCCGGGCGTCGGCGTCCGCGTCGGAGAAGACGGCGACGCTGCGCACCCCCATCGAGCGCAGGGTGCGGATGACGCGGACGGCGATCTCGCCCCGGTTGGCGACAAGCACTGTGTCGAACATCGTGTGGAAGTCCCTCACATCCGGAAGACGCCGAACTGGGGGTCACCCAGCGGCGCGTTGGCGCAGGCGGTCAGGGCCAGTCCCAGCACCTGACGGGTCTCCAGGGGATCGATGACCCCGTCGTCCCACAGGCGGGCCGTCGCGTAGTAAGCGTTCCCCTGACGCTCGTACTGCGCACGGATCGGGTCCTTGAAGCTTTCTTCCTCCGAGGCGGCCCATTGCTCGCCGCGCGCCTCCAACTGGTCCCGCTTGACGGTCGCGAGGACCGAGGCGGCCTGCTCGCCGCCCATGACCGAGATCTTGGCGTTGGGCCACATCCACAGGAAGCGGGGGGAGTAGGCCCGGCCGCACATGGAGTAGTTCCCGGCGCCGTAGGACCCGCCGACGACGACGGTCAGCTTGGGCACGCGCGTGCAGGCGACGGCCGTGACCATCTTGGCGCCGTGCTTGGCGATGCCGCCCGCCTCGTAGTCCTTGCCGACCATGAAGCCGGAGATGTTCTGGAGGAAGAGCAGCGGGATGCCGCGCTGGTCGCACAGCTCGATGAAGTGGGCGCCCTTCTGGGCGGACTCCGAGAAGAGGATGCCGTTGTTGGCGACGATGCCGACCGGGTGGCCGTGGATCCGGGCGAAGCCGGTGACCAGGGTCTGCCCGAACTCGGCCTTGAACTCCGAGAAGCGGGAGCCGTCGGTGATACGGGCGATGATCTCGCGGACGTCGTAGGGGGTGCGGGAATCGACGGGAACGGCGCCGTAGAGGCCGTAGGGGTCGACCTTGGGCTCCTCCGCGGGCTCCACGGACCAGGGCAGCGGCCCGCGCGGGGGCAGGGTCGCGGCGATGTTCCGCACGATCCGCAGGGCGTGGGCGTCGTCCTCGGCGAGGTGGTCGGTGACACCGGAGACCCGGGAGTGCACCTCGCCGCCGCCCAGCTCCTCGGCGGTGACGACCTCACCGGTGGCGGCCTTCACCAGCGGGGGCCCGCCGAGGAAGATCGTGCCCTGGTTCCGGACGATGACGGCCTCGTCGCTCATCGCGGGCACATACGCCCCGCCGGCGGTGCAGGAACCGAGGACGGCGGCGATCTGCGGGATGCCCGCGCCGGACATCCGGGCCTGGTTGAAGAAGATCCGCCCGAAGTGCTCGCGGTCGGGGAAGACCTCGTCCTGCATCGGCAGGAAGGCACCCCCGGAGTCCACGAGGTACAGACACGGCAGCCGGTTCTCCAGGGCCACCTCCTGGGCCCGCAGATGCTTCTTCACCGTCATCGGGTAGTACGTCCCGCCCTTGACGGTCGCGTCATTGGCGACGATCACGCACTCACGCCCGCTGACCCGCCCGATCCCGGCGATGACACCGGCGGCCGGTGCCTGCCCCTCGTACATCCCGTCGGCGGCGAGGGGGGCGAGCTCCAGGAAGGGGGAACCGGGATCGAGGAGGTGGTCGACCCTCTCGCGCGGCAGCAGCTTGCCGCGCGCGGTGTGCCGGGCCCGTGCCTTCTCACCGCCGCCGAGCCGGGCCGCGGCGAGCTTGTCGCGCAGCTCCTCGACGAGCTTTCGGTGGCCCCGCTCATTGGCCCGCCAGGCCTCCGACGCGGGGTCCGCCGCGCTGTGAAGCTCCGGTGCCTGATCCATCCCGCGATCCCCTCACCTTGTTAATGAGCGTTAACGCATTTCCTCCAGGTTAACGAGCGCTAACCTCCCTGTCTAGAATTGCCTCCATGGCCACCAGAACCGACGCCCCCACCCGCCGCGAGCAGATCCTCAAGGAGGCCGCTCGACTCTTCGCCGAGCGTGGCTTCCACGGCGTCGGCGTGGACGAGATAGGAGCCGCGGTCGGCATCAGCGGACCGGGGCTGTACCGCCACTTCGCGGGCAAGGACGCGATGCTCGCGGAGCTGCTGGTGGGGATCAGCGAGCAGCTGCTCAGGGGCGCCAGGCGCCGGCTGGCGGAGGTCGACGGGGGCTCGGCGCGGGACGTCCTCGACTCCCTGATCGAGGGCCACATCGACTTCGCCCTGGACGACCGGCCCCTGATCACGCTGCACGACCGGGAGCTGGACCGGCTGCGGGACAGCGACCGCAAGCTCGTGCGCCAGCTCCAGCGGCAGTACGTCGAGCTGTGGGTGGAGGTGGTGCGCGAGGTGTACCCGGCGCTGACGGAGCCCACGGCCCGCTCGGCGGTGCACTCGGTGTTCGGCCTGCTGAACTCCACCCCGCACCTGGGCCGCCCGGGGTCCCTGCCGGGCCGCGGCGCCACGGCCGAGCTGCTGCACCGCATGGCCCGGGGCGCCTTCGGAGCCGCGGGGACGGAGTGACAGAGGCGGGGGGCGATGGGTGGCTCGCCCCCCGCCGGCGGGTCAGGTCGCGGTGCGAACGGCCACGACCCGGTCCGTGAAGCGGAGCCGGACCGGCATCCCCTCCGCGCCGGTCCGGTGTGATCATGGTGCCGACCCGGCCGCCCCCATGGCCAGGGGGAGCACGTCCCGTCTCGCAGTGGGACATCGGCCACACCGATGACCAGGAATGACGCAGACGTCATGGGACAAGCCTGGGAGGGTGGAGCAGGCCGTCACGGGGGTGGATGCCATGAGCGGACGGGAGTTGGCCACCGCGCTGCGGGCTCTGAAGGACCGCAGCGGGCTCGGCTACCGGGCACTGGGACAGCGGATCTTCATCAGCGGCTCCACCCTGCACCGGTACTGCACCGGCCTGGGGGTGCCGGGGGACTACGACATCGTCCTGCGGTTCGCCAAGGAGTGCGGGGCGGAGCCGGCCGAGCTCAACGACCTGCTGCGGTACTGGGAGGCGGCGACGGAGCGGGGGGCGGATTCCGGCCTCCCCGCGACCGAGCCGGCCGCGTCCACCGCGCCCTTCATCTCCGCCCCGATCGGCGCGCCCGCCGTGCCCATCGGTGCGGAGAGCTGGTCCCAGGCGCCGCTCCCGGTCCCTCCCGAGATGTTCGGCGTGACGATGAACAGCTTCAGCGGGGTCATGCCGGCGTTCCGGGTGGGCGCGGTGCGGCTGTGGGACAGCGAGACCCGCTGGTCCCAACTGGAGCCCGCGCGGGGCGTGTTCGACTTCACCACCCTCGACCGGCTGCTCGACGGCGCCGAACGCCACGGCCTGCCGGTGACCTTCGTCTTCGGCGGTACGCCCGGCTGGGCCGCGCCGAACGGCCGCAAGGCCGCCTACCGGGAGGACTGCCGGGCCGCCCCGCCGGACGACCTGGCCGACTGGGACGCCTTCGTGCACGCCGTGATGCGGCACGCGGGCCACCGTATCGACGCGTACGAGCCGTGGATCACGGCCAACCACGGACACCACTACAACGGCGATGTGGCGACGCTCGTCGAGATGACGCGGCGCGCGAGCGGCATCATCCGGCGGTACCGCCCGGACGCGACCGTGGTCTGTCCCTCGATCACCGACCTGTGGGACGACGCGTCGCACGCGTACCTGCTGCGCTTCGCCGAGGCGGGCGCGTACCAGTACTGCGACGCGGCGGCCGTCAACCTCTTCCAACGCGGCGTCACCGATCCGCCGGAGACCATGCTGGAGATCGTCCGCAAGGTCGAGCGGACCTTCCAGCTCGCGGGGTACCACCTGCCGCTGTGGAGCACGGGGACCACGCAGATGATCCAGCTGAACGACCCGCTGGACCCGGACACCGCGGCGAACCACGCGGTCCGCTTCTATCTGACGGGGCTGTACTCCAGGCTCGTGGAGCGGATGTACTTCTACGCCTGGGGGAACGGCAAGATCCCCCTGGTCGTCCAGGCCGAGGGCCAGGCCCCCACCAAGGCCGGCCGCCATGTCGAGCGGCTCCAGCGGTGGCTCGCCCACGCCGAGATCCGCTCCTGCGGCCGCGGGGCGGAGATCGGGCTGCCCGGGAACGTCTGGCAGTGCGAGGTCCTCGCCCCCGACGAGCACGGCACCCCGCGTCCCGCCCGCATCCGCTGGACCCTGTCCGGCGCGGCGGACGTCCCGGCGGGCGCGGGCGCGTACCGCGTCGAGCACCTCGACGGCACCGCCCATGAGACCGGCTCCGAGGACGCCCTACGGATCACCGAGGAGCCGCTGCTCGTCCGGTACCGCTGAGCGGGCGTGACGAGCGTTACGGACGGGTGCCTCTGGACGGTCGTCCCTACCGGCCGGTACCTTTGTCTGAGCAAGCGCTTAGACAACAGACTCAGAGCCAGGTGGAGGTGGCGCGGTGCGCCGTACGGTGTTCAACGAGGATCACGAGGCGTTCCGGGAGACCCTCCGGGCCTTCATCGAGGCCGAGGTCGTCCCCGTCTACGACGAGTGGTTCGCCGCGGGCCAGGCGCCGCGCGACTTCTACTACAAGCTCGCCGAGCTCGGCGTCTTCGGTATCCGTGTCGACGAGGAGTTCGGCGGCGCCGGCATCGACTCGTACAAGTTCGAGGCGGTGATGTACGAGGAGACCGCGCGCGCGGGTGTGCAGTTCGGCGGCTCCGGTGTGCACGTGCTGCTCGGCCTGCCGTACATCAAGATGCTCGCCACCGACGAGCAGAAGAAGCGCTTCCTGCCGAAGTTCGTCTCCGCCGAGGAGATGTGGGCCCTCGCGATGACCGAGCCGGGCACCGGCTCCGACCTCGCGGGCATGAAGACCACCGCCAAGCTCAGCGAGGACGGCACGCACTACGTCCTCAACGGCTCCAAGACCTTCATCACCGGGGGTGTCCACGCCGACCGCGTGATCGTCTGCGCCCGCACCTCCGCGCCCACCGCCGAGGACCGCCGTCACGGCATCTCCCTGTTCGCGGTGGACACCAAGTCCGAGGGCTACTCCATCGGCCGCAAGCTCGACAAGCTCGGCCTGAAGACCTCCGACACCGCCGAGCTGGCGTTCGTCGACGTGAAGGTCCCCGTCGAGGACCTCCTCGGCGAGGAGAACAAGGGCTTCTACTACCTCGGCCACAACCTGGCCTCCGAGCGCTGGGGCATCGCCTTCGGCGCCTACGCGCAGGCCAAGGCCGCCGTGCGGTTCGCCAAGGAGTACGTCCAGGAGCGCACCGTCTTCGGCAAGCCGGTCGCCTCCTTCCAGAACACCAAGTTCGAGCTGGCCTCCTGCCAGGCCGAGGTGGACGCGGCCGAGGCCGTCGTGGACCGCGCCCTGGAGGCCCTGGACGCGGGCGAGCTGACCCCCGCCGAGGCCGCCAGCGCCAAGCTGTTCGCCACCGAGGTCGCGCACCGTGTGATCGACCGCTGCCTCCAGCTGCACGGCGGCTACGGCTTCATGAACGAGTACCCGATCGCCCGCCTGTACGCGGACAACCGCGTCAACCGCATCTACGGCGGCACCAGCGAGATCATGAAGACGATCATCGCCAAGGACATGGGTCTGTAAGGTTCCCGAAATTACTGACCAGTAGAAATGACTGCATGAGTCAGGCACTTCAGGATCTCCTCGATCTGCTCGACCTCGAGCAGATCGAGGAGAACATCTTCCGCGGCCAGTCCCGGCCCGCCATCGTCCCCCGTGTCTTCGGCGGTCAGGTCGCGGCCCAGGCGCTCGTCGCCGCGGGGCGGACGGTCCCCGAGGACCGCCTCGCCCACTCCCTGCACGCGTACTTCCTGCGTGCCGGGGACCCGGGCGCGCCCATCGTGTACACGGTCGACCGCATGAACGACGGCCGTTCCTTCACCACCCGCCGGGTGGTCGCGGTCCAGCACGGGCAGCCCATATTCGCCCTGTCGGCGTCCTTCCAGAAGTACGAGGAGGGCTTCGACCACCAGGCCCCGATCCCGGCCGCCCCCGATCCGGCCACCCTCCCCACCTCGCAGGAGCGGCTGCGCGGCTACGACCACATCGCCCCGGACGTCATCGAGAAGTTCCTCGAAGCCCGCGAGGCGATCGACCTGCGCTATGTCGACGAGCCGCCGTACGGCAGGTTCGGCGAGCCCCGCGAACCGCACTCGCAGGTCTGGTTCCGCACCAACGGCAAGCTGGCCGACGACCCGCTCCTGCACGTCGTCCTCGCCACCTACGTCTCCGACATGACCCTCCTCGACTCGGTCCTCCTCGCGCACGGCCGCGGCGGCTGGGCGGTCAACGACGTCGTGGGCGCCTCCCTCGACCACGCGATGTGGTTCCACCGGCCCTTCCGCGCCGACGAATGGCTCCTGTACGACCAGGAGTCGCCGTCCGCGTACGGCGGCCGCGGTCTCGGCCAGGCGCGCATCTACACACAGGACGGGAAGCTCGCCATCTCGGTGATCCAGGAAGGCGTGGTCCGCGCACCCCGGCCGCGCTGATCGGCGACACTGAGGGGCATGGCGCAAGCGGTAGAGAACAGCGGCGGCGAGTCCACCTTCACGGTCGTCGTCGCCGCCGTCGCCAATCTGGGGATCGCGGTCGCCAAGGCGGTCGCGGGTGTGATCAGCGGCTCCAGCGCGATGCTCTCCGAGGCCGCGCACTCCGTCGCCGACACCGTCACCGAGGTACTGCTCCTCACCGCCCTCAAACGGAGCGAGAAGCCCGCCGACGAGGAACACCCGCTCGGCTACGGCCCCGAGCGGTACATCTGGGCCATGCTCGCCGCCGTCGCCACCTTCGTCGGCGGCGCGGTCTTCTCCCTCTACGACGGGATCCACACCCTCGTCGCGGGCGAGGAACTCGGCGACCCGCTCGTGTCGTACGTCGTGCTGGGCGTCGCCTTCCTGCTGGAGGGCTACTCGCTGCGGACCGGCGTGCGGCAGGCGCGCGGTGAGGCGGCCCGCTTCCAGGCGCCCTTCAAGGTCTATCTGCGCCACACCCCCGACACCGCCGTGAAGGCCGTCGTCCTGGAGGACTCGGCCGCGCTCGTCGGACTCGTGCTCGCCGCGGGCGGACTGCTCGGCGGCCAGCTCACCGGCTCCGGGGTCTGGGACGGCGTCGCCTCGCTGCTCATCGGTCTGCTGCTGCTCTACGTGGCCTGGGTCCTCGGCCGCTCCAACGCCGAGCTGCTCATCGGCCGGCCGCTCCCCGGGCCGATGCGGGAGCGGATCCGGGCCGAGCTGCTGGCCGTGGCGGAGATCGAGGCCGTACTCGAACTGACGACGCTCGTGCAGGGCCCGCGCGAGGCCCTCGTGGCCGCCAAGGTGGACTTCCGGGACGTGTCCACGGCGGCCGAGATCGAGTGGGCCTGCGAGCGGGCCGAGCAGCGGTTGCGGGCGGTGTTCCCGGGGGTGAGCCGGGTGTATCTGGACCCGACGCCTACGCCAGGCCTGCCTCCGCCAGGAGGTACGCCGTGAGCGGGTCGTAGTAGCGGGGGCTGAGGACGTGGTCGTCGAGGGGGACCGTCACCTGGACGGTGCCCTCGGCCTCGGCGAGGAAGAGCGCCGGGTCGTTGCAGTCGGCGTAACCGACGGAGTCGACGCCGTGCTGACCGGCGTAACCGGCCCACCCGTGGTCCGCGACCACGAGATCCGGCAGCGGACGGCCCTCGCGCTCAAGCCCCGTGAGGATGGCCTTCATCGGCTCCCCGGAGTGGGTGTGCCACAGCGTGGCGCCGTGCTCCAGGACCGCCACGTCCGCGAACTGCATGACGTATCCCTCGTCCGTCTGGAGTCCCTCCGGGATGACGACGATCTCGCAGCCGGCGGTCCGCAGCGCGGCGGCGGTGGAGTGGTGCACTTCGAGGAGGCCGCCGGGGTGACCGGTGGCGAACAGGACGCGCTGGCGGCCGTCGGCGGCCTTCCGCAGCCGCGCCGCCATGCGGTCCAGGCCGTCCACGGTCAGCTCGGGGTCGATGGTGTCCTGGCCGTACCGGTACTCGGGGTCGTCGTTGACACCCACCCGCTCCGCCATCACCGCGAGCACGTCCTGCTCGTCGGTCCAGCGGTCGCCGAGCTCCAGGCCGAGCCAGAAGTTGCGGACGCCGTTCGCCAGCTGGCGGTAGTGGGAGAGGTTGTTCTCGCGGGGCGTCGCGACATCGCCCGCGATGCGGGTCCGTACGAGGTGGTCGACGAGCTCGGCGCGGCTGGGGGTCCCGGGTATCGGCATGGTGCCCATTGTGAGGCAGGCGGCGGTGGGCGTGCCGGATGTACCGGACGCTGGGACGCGGGTCACTGCCGCGGGTCCTGGCTCAGCGCGAACCACAACTCCATGCGTACGTCCGGGTCGTCCAGGTCCGTGTCCAGCAGGGACGCGCAGCGGGCGACGCGTTGGCGGACGGTGTTGCGGTGCACGGCCAGGGCCACGGCGGTGCGGTCCCAACTGCCGTGCAGGGACAGCCAGGTGCGCAGGGTGTCGGTGAGGGCGGGGATGTCCGCGATGGGGGCGAGCAGGGCACGCGCGTGTGCCTCGGCCTCGTCGTGCGGGACGAGGGCGGCGAGTCCTGGGCGGGCGCCGTGGCGGACGAGTTCGCCGCGGGTCGCCCGGGCGCGGGCGAGGGCACGGGCGGCCTGGGTGTCCGCGGCCGGCCACTCGTGCGGGCTCGCCGGCGCGCTGACGCCGAGGGTCCAGCCGGGCTGTGGTCGCGGCTCGCGGTCGGCCGGGACCAGGACGCGTACGACGTCCCGCGCGAGGTCGACGAGCGGCGAGCCGAGCGCGGCGCCCAGCGCGGAGGCGGCGACCGCGTCGGGTGCGTGCGCGTCGGGACGGGCGTGCACGACGACCCACCGCTCGGCCCCCAGCAGCACGGCCACGTCCTCCGGCGGGGCGCCCAGCAGCACCCGTACCAGCGCGGACGACCGAGCCGCCCCCGAACCGCTCTGGTGCTCACCGGTGAGCAGCGAGAGCAGCACGGCGGCGACGGAGGCGATGGTGTGATCGCCGGGCACCCCCTGGGGCGAGGCGACCCCGAGCACGAACCCCTGCCCGGCCCCGAGGGCGTAGGCGGCGAGGTGGGTGCCGGCGACGGTGTCGGTGGCGGAGGCGGGGGCGGGAGTGGGGCGGCCGGGAGGTGTGGGGGAGGACGGGCTCACCGACGCGGCCGAGCCGCCTGTCCGCGAGGGCGCGCCGGCCGTCCGTGAGGGCGCGCCGCCTGTCCGTGAGGGCGCGCCGCCTGTCCGGCCCCCGGTCCCTGGTCGTACGACCTCCGCCAGCTCCGCCAGACCCGCGGTCACCGCATCCCCCGGCTCCCGCCCCGCCACCGCCAGTTCGGGTCCCTCCGGGCCGTACAGCACCGCCCATCCGCTCACCCGCTGGGCCAGTTGCCGCAGTACCGAGGGCACCGGGTCCGGGCGGGAGGCGGCGGCGGCGAGGCTCTGCTGGGCCTCCGTCACGCGGCGGAGTTCGGCGAGGCGGGCCTGGGCCATGAGCTGCCAGACCGCGCGGGCCACGCCGGAGAAGGTGGTCTGGGGCGGGACCTCGATCAGGGGGAGTTCGTACGCGTCGCAGGCCGCCACCAGGGCTCGCGGGACCGTGTCGTGGACCGGTGCCACGCCGAAGCCCAGCGCCGCGCCGCCCGCCGCCACGATCCGCGAGACGTAGTCGTCGAAGTACGCCCCCGATCCCGCCGCCTCCGGGACGTGGACGCCCGCCGTCAGCAGCAGCTCGCCGCCCAGCAGATACGGATACGGGTCCGCCATCTCCGAGGTGTGCGCCCAGTGGATCACCGTGGCCGGATCGGAGGGGCCCGCGATCTGCCGCAGGGCGAGGTCCTCGCGGGCCAGGAGTGCCGCGAGGGGCACAGGGGGAGTGGGCGGAACGGAGGGGTCCGGCATGGTGTGCATTTCCTCCATGCGGCGCGGTTCGAATGGATGAAACCTACACTTCGCGGCCGCTTTCCGGCCACCTAGTGTCAATGCTCGACACCCGCCGGCGAGAACGCGCGAAGGAGGGCCCAGTGGCCGTCGACTACACAGTGATCGTCATCTACCTGGCCGGCATGCTGGCCATGGGCTGGTGGGGCATGCGCCGCGCCAAGTCCAAGAGCGAGTTCCTCGTCGCCGGTCGGCGCCTCGGGCCCGCCATGTACTCCGGGACCATGGCCGCCATCGTCCTCGGCGGCGCCTCCACCATCGGCGGCGTGGGACTGGGCTACCAGTACGGACTCTCCGGCGCCTGGATGGTCTTCACCATCGGCCTCGGGCTCCTCGCCCTCTCCGTCTTCTTCTCCGCGCGCATCGCCCGCCTCAAGGTCTACACCGTCTCCGAGATGCTCGACCTGCGCTACGGCGGCCGGGCCGGCGTCATCTCCGGCCTGGTCATGTGGGCGTACACCCTCATGCTCGCGGTCACCTCGACCATCGCGTACGCCACGATCTTCGACGTCCTCTTCGACATGAACCGGACCGTCGCGATCGTCCTCGGCGGCTCGATCGTCGTCGCCTACTCGACGCTCGGCGGCATGTGGTCGATCACCCTCACCGACATGGTCCAGTTCGTGGTGAAGACCATCGGCGTGCTGCTCCTGCTGCTGCCCATCGCCGTCGTCAAGGCCGGTGGCTTCAGCGAGATGAAGGCCAAGCTGCCCACCGAGTACTTCGACCCGCTGGGCATCGGCGGCGAGACGATCTTCACCTACGTGCTGATCTACACCTTCGGCATGCTCATCGGGCAGGACATCTGGCAGCGCGTCTTCACCGCCCGCAGCGACAAGACCGCCAAGTGGGGCGGCACGGTCGCGGGCACCTACTGTCTCGTCTACGCCCTCGCCGGAGCCGTCATCGGTACCGCGGCCAAGGTGCTCTACCCCAACCTGGCCAGCGCGGACGACGCCTTCGCGACCATCGTCAAGGACGAACTCCCCATGGGCGTACGGGGCCTGGTGCTCGCCGCCGCGCTCGCGGCCGTCATGTCGACGTCCTCCGGCGCGCTGATCGCCTGCGCGACCGTGGCCAACAACGACATCTGGTCCCGGCTGCGAGGGGCCGTACGGCCCGACGGGGACGACCACGACGAGGTCAGGGGCAACCGCGCCTTCATCCTCGTCATGGGCCTCGCCGTCATCGGCACGGCGATCGCGCTCAACAACGTCGTCGAGGCGCTGACGGTGGCGTACAACCTGCTCGTCGGCGGACTCCTCGTCCCGATCCTCGGCGGACTGCTGTGGCGGCGCGGCACGGTGTACGGCGCCCTCGCCTCCGTCATCGTGGGCGGACTGGCCGTGATCGGGCTGATGGCCGGCTACGGCATCCTCGCCAACGAGCCCATCTACTACGGCCTGCTGTCCTCCCTCGCCGTGTACGTGGTCGTCTCCCTGGCCACCCCGGCGACCGACGCCGCCGTACTCGAAGCCTGGCGCGAGCGTCTCGCGGGACGCGACGCCTCCGAACTCGTGTCCGAACCGGTTCCGGCTCCCCAGTAGAGTCGTAGGCATACGTACAAAGACGTACATACGCGATGAAGCGTAGGAAAGAAGGCAGTGCCCCCATGAGCAGCAACGAGACGCCCCGCGGCCCCGTCGACTCCTCCCGCGTCCCGCGGTACGCCGGACCCGCGACCTTCGCCCGGCTGCCCCGCCTCGACGAGGTCGGCCGCGCCGATGTCGCCGTCGTGGGCGTGCCGTTCGACTCGGGCGTCTCCTACCGGCCGGGCGCCCGCTTCGGCGGCAACGCGATCCGCGAGGCGTCCCGGCTGCTGCGCCCCTACAACCCGGCGCAGGACGCGTCCCCCTTCGCGCTGGCGCAGGTGGCCGACGGCGGCGACATCGCGGTGAACCCGTTCAACATCCACGAGGCCGTCGAGACGATCGAGGCCGCCGCCGACGACCTGCTCGGCACCGGCGCGCGCCTCATGACCCTCGGCGGCGACCACACCATCGCGCTGCCGCTGCTGCGCTCGGTCGCCAAGAAGCACGGTCCGGTGGCGCTGCTGCACTTCGACGCGCACCTCGACACCTGGGACACCTACTTCGGCGCCGAGTACACGCACGGCACCCCCTTCCGCCGGGCGGTGGAGGAGGGCATCCTCGACACCGAGGCGCTCTCCCACGTCGGTACGCGCGGTCCGCTGTACGGCAAGCAGGACCTCACCGACGACGAGAAGCTCGGCTTCGGCATCGTGACGTCGTCGGACGTCTACCGGCGCGGTGCCGACGAGGTCGCCGACCAGCTGCGGCAGCGCATCGGTGACCGTCCCCTCTACATCTCCATCGACATCGACTGCCTGGACCCGGCCCACGCGCCCGGCACCGGCACGCCCGAGGCCGGCGGCATGACCTCCCGTGAGCTCCTGGAGGTCCTGCGCGGGCTCGCGTCCTGCAACCTGGTCTCGGCCGACGTCGTCGAGGTGGCCCCCGCGTACGATCACGCGGAGATCACGTCGGTGGCCGCGTCCCACACGGCGTACGAACTGACCACGATCATGTCCCGGCAGATCGCGGCGGCCCGGAAGGACTCGGAAGCGAAGTGACTCACGACCACGACCTGGTGCTCCGCCCGACGGAGGCGCAGACTTCCGCTGCTCTCAACCCTCCTCCCGGCCGCAACGGCGGAGACCTGGTCGTGGAGACGCTCGCCGCCCTCGGCACCACGACCGTCTTCGGCCTGCCCGGCCAGCACGCGCTCGGCATGTTCGACGCGCTGCGGCGCTCCAATCTCAGGTACATCGGTCTGCGGGTGGAGAACAACGCCGGGTTCGCCGCGGACGCGTACGGCCGGATCACCGGCGAGGCGGCACCGCTGCTGCTGTCGACGGGGCCGGGAGCGCTGACGTCCCTGGCCGCGCTCCAGGAGGCGGCGGCCGCCTCCGCGCCCGTGCTGGCGATCAGCAGCCAGATCCCGACGGCGGGGCTGGGCGGCGGCAGGCACGGCTATCTCCATGAACTCCCGGACCAGGCGGCCTCGTTCAGGGGCGTGGTGAAGTCGGTCCACACCGTGCGCACCCAGTCCCAGATCCCCTCCGCGATCGAGGCGGCCTGGAAGTCGGCGCTGACCGCCCCGCACGGGCCGGTGTGGGTGGAGATCCCGCAGGACGTGCTGCTCGCCGAGACGTCGATCCCGGTGGTGACGGGCGGCGACGCGTTCCCGGAGGAGTTGCCCCCGCGCCCCGAACTGACGGCGGTGGCAGCCGACTTGCTGTCGAAGGCGGCCCGTCCGGCGATCATCGCGGGCGGAGGAGTCGTACGAGCGGACGCGTCCGGCAAGCTGAAGCAGCTGGCCGAGGTGTTGCGGGCCCCCGTGGTCACCACGCCCGGCGGCAAGGGCGCCTTCCCCTGGGAGCATCCGCTGTCGCTCCAGTCCTGGATCGAGGACCGGCACACGACCGACTTCCTGGAGGACGCCGACGTCCTGCTGGTCGTCGGCTCCGGGCTCGGTGAACTCTCCTCGAACTACCACACGTTCAAGCCGCGCGGCCGGGTCATCCAGATCGAGGCGGACCTCGGCAAGCTGGAGTCCAATCACCCGGCGCTGGGCATCCACGCGGATGCGCGACTGGCGTTGCAGGCGCTGCTGGAGACGGTGGGCGAACGGACCGACGAAGGGGCTCCGGAACGCGTCCGTGAGCTGCTGGCCCGCGTTTCGGACCGTATCGCCTCCCAGGAACTCACTCTGGAACAGGACGTGTTGGCGTCCGTCCGCAAGGCGCTGCCCGCCGACTCCCCGTCCTTCTGGGACATGACGATCCTCGCGTACTGGGCCTGGTCGGCCTTCGACGCCAAGGGCCCCAACCACATGCACTCCGCCCAGGGCGCCGGCGGCCTCGGCTACGGCTTCCCGGCGGCTCTTGGCGGAGCGGTGGCGGATCCGACGCGGCCGGTGCTGGCGGTGTCCGGCGACGGCGGGGCGCTGTACTCGATCGCCGAGCTGGCGACGGCACGGCAGTACGACCTCAACGTCACCTGGCTGATCGTCGACGACGGCGGTTACGGCATCCTGCGCGAGTACATGACCGACGCGTTCGGCGAGGCGACGGCGACCGAGCTGACGCGGCCGGACTATGTGGCGCTGGCCGAGTCGTTCGGGGTGCCGGGGGTGCGGACCACGCCGGAGACGCTGGAGGCGGACCTGGCGAAGGCGCTGGGGGAGCCGGGGCCGTCGGTGGTCGTGCTCCCGGCGGTGCTGCGGATGTTCGCGGCGACGCACCTGGAGAGCTGACCCGTACCGCGGGTGTGGGGCCCCTGCGGTACGGGCCGTCGGCTGGGCGACCGCGCTGCTACCAGATCGCCTCGACCCACTCCGGGTGGTCGATGAACGGGTTGCGGTTGTGCTGGTAGGTGTCGTAGATGACCTGGTTGCGCCGCTCCTCGAAGGCGCTCGGCGGGTCCGCCTCGTTCCAGGCCTTCAGAACGGCGAGCTTGCCCATGTACGGGTTGCTGCCGTTGCCGACACTCTCGTTGGGCTCCAGGTCGGGCCAGCCGTCGTCGCCCTCGTAGCGGACGGCCATGTAGAGGATGATGCGGGCCACGTCGCCCCGGTCCGCGGCGCGCGGCGCGAAGGAGTCGGAGTCGACGGTGCTGCCACCGCCGTTGGCGACGGAGCTGCCGCCGTTGTCGAAGTCCAGGTTGCCGCGGATGCTGTTGACCTGGACGTCGCAGGCGCGCAGGTGGTGCAGGTCGGTGCCCGGGCCGATCGCCTCGCCGAAGTCCCCGTGCGACTTGGCCCAGGTGTGCTCACGGTTCCAGTTGCCGACGGCGCCGCCGTTGAGGGACTTGCTGCGCGAGACGCCGCTGTAGAGCAGGAGCACGTTGCTGGTGTTGTTCGGGTCCTGGTCGGTGACCTTGAGCGCGTCCCAGACCGCGGAGTACGAGATCTTCGACTGGCTGCTGATGATCGTGTGCAGCGAGGACTTCAGGCTCGTACCGGTCTTGCCGATCGCGTTCTTGTAGTACGTCGAGTCGTATGCCGTGGTGGTGGCCGCCGCAGGGGTCGCGGCCAGGGTGGGAGCGGTGAGGCCGACGAGTACGGCCGAGATCGCGAGCGCCAGGGATTTCGCGCGGCGCGTGCGTATGGGAGTCACGGGCATCGGGGGGTGTCCGTTCTACGCGTGTTGAATGGAGCGGGCAATCGGGAGCGTGACATGGACATGCGTTCCTGTAAATGGCCGGTAGATGTCGATCACGTGACCGGAAACGGCATATCGCCCCGCATCTACGCGAGTTGACATACCAAAACGCCCCCCGGCCTTTCGGTCAGGGGGCGTTGTGAGGGCGAAGCGTCAGTCGACGTCAGACGGGTCGAGACGGTAGACCGTGGACGTGTTCGATGTGTTCGACGAGTCGGGCGAATCCGAAGAGCTGGACGAACCGGACGTGCTCGACGTCGAATTCGAGCTGTATTCGCTCTCCTTCACCGCCGCGCCGTTCTTCTGCACCCACTCGGTGACCTCGGTGCCGAGGCTGGAACCCCCGCCGGGGCCGCCGCCCATGCCGCCGCTGCCGAGCTGGATGTAGTGCAGCTTGCCCGCCTTCACCAGCTCCTTCAGCTTGGCCAGGGTCATCGCCTGGTCGGAGCCGGACCAGCCCCACATCGAGATGACCGGCTCACCGCTGCTCATGATGAGCTGCGCGGCGCTCTGCGAACTGGACACGGCGAGCAGCCAGGTGGCGCCGTCCTGGTGCTTCTTCAGGTACGAGATGAGCTCGCTGCTCGCACCGCCGCCGCCCACGCCCCCACCGCCGCCGCCCATGCCGCCGGGGCCGCCCTCGCTGTTCTGGGTGTTCCGGGTGTCGCCCGAAGTGCCGTTCTCGCCGGTGCCGTCGGGGGGCGTACCCCCGCCGGGCGCCTCGCCGTTCTGGCCGGCGCCCGGGAAGCCGCCCTCGGCCTGACCGCCGGCCTGGCCGCCCTCCCGGGTGCCGCCAGGACCACCGCCGGTGCCGCCACCGGGCATCCCGCCCCGGCCGCCACCGCCCCCGCCGAAGCCGCCGCTGCCCGTGGCGGGCCCGGCCGTCGGGTTCGTACCGCCCATGCCGCCGCCCGAACCGGACGGCACCGACCAGGCGTACGCCGCCGGACCGGCCACCGAGGCGACGACCGCCGCGGCGAGGGAGGCCGCCAGCAGACGTGCCCTCGTGCCGTCGCCGCCGGACCGGAAGACCAGCAGGCCCACGATCGCCAGCGCCATGACGACGAGGATCGCCGGCCACAGCCAGGTGTTCCAGCCGGAGGCGCGGCGCAGCAGCACCGCCGCCCAGATCGCCGTGACCGCGAGGCCGAGCGGCAGCACCCAGGCCCAGCGCTTGTCGGCGCGGAAGGCGCGCAGCAGCATCACACCGCCGCCTCCGCACAGGGCCGCGATGCCCGGGGCGAGCGCGGTCGTGTAATACGGATGCATGGTGCCCTCGGCCATGGCGAAGGTCAGGTAGTGCAGGGCGGTCCAGCCGCCCCACATCACCAGCGCGGCCCGGGTCATGTCGGTGCGCGGGGCGCGGCCGCACAGGACCAGGCCGCCGATCAGGGCGATCGCCGCGAAGGGGAGCAGCCAGGAGATCTGGCCGCCGAGGATGTCGTTGAAGAGCCGGCCGATGCCCGCCGTACCGGAGAAGCCGCCGCCTCCGCCGCCACCGCCTCCGCCGTTGCCCTCGCCGCCGAGGATCCGGCCCAGGCCGTTGTAGCCCATGATCAGGTTCCAGGCGGTGCCGTCCGTCGAGCCGCCGATGTAGGGGCGGGAGTCGGCCGGGACCAGGGAGACCGCGGCCGCCCACCAGAAGCTGGAGATCGCCAGGACCACGCCCGCGAGCAGCAGGTTGACGATCCGCTTCACCAGCTTCGGCCTGGCGGCGTACAGGTAGACCGCGAAGACGATCGGCAGCGGGATGTAGCCCTGGAGCATCTTGGTGTTGAAGGCGAGGCCGAAGCAGGCCGCCGAGCCGAGCAGCGGCAGCAGCCTGCCGTCACGCGTGGCACGCAGCGCGAGGGCCGCTCCCGCCGCCATCAGGAACACCAGCAGCGTGTCGGGGTTGTTGTCCCGGTTGATGGCGACCGTGATCGGGGTGAGGGCGAGGACCAGCGCGGCGACCGTCGCCGCGACATGGCCCCACACGCGCTTCACGGACGTGTGCACGATCCAGATCGTCCCGAGGGCGGTCAGGATCATCGGCAGCATCATCTGCCAGGTGCCGAAGCCGAGGACCCGGCACGACAGGCCCATGACCATCAGCGCGAACGGCGGCTTGTCGACGGTGAGGAAGTTGCCCGCGTCCAGGGAGCCGAAGAACCACGCCTTCCAGCTCTGCGTACCGCTCAGCACGGCCGCGCTGTAGAAGCTGTTGAGGCCGGCTCCGGACAGGTTCCAGGAGTACAGGGCCGCCGCCAGGACCAGGATCGCGAGCAGCGCGGGGAGCGACCAGCGGGGCGCCTTGTCCGGGGTCGCTACGGGCGGGGCCGGCGGTGGCCGGTCGGTGGACGCGGCGGTGTCGGTCTGGGGGTGTGGATCGGTGGCAGATGTCACCCGGGCATGGTCCAGGCCCCGGGTGGGTGCGCGCTGTGCCGTACCTGGCGCTCTCCTGTGAATTCGCCAAGGGGAAGTAACGACTGGTACATCCGTTCCCCAACTCGTACAACCATTCCCTCGAACTCGTGAGTCAAGAGGGCATGACTCAGGGGATATCCAGACGCGCGAGATGGGTGGCGGGGGGCGCGCTCCTCGCCTGCGTCGCCGCCGCCACGCCCGCCGCGGCGGCCACGCCGACCGTCAGCTGTACGTCCGGCACGGCCGGCCTCGCCACCAAGCTGAAGAAGGACATCACGTCGGCGCTCGCCAACCGCAAGGGCACCATCGCGGTGGGCCTGTACGACCGCACCACGAAGACCACCTGCACGCTCCGCTCCTCGACGGCCTACGACTCCGCGAGCGTCGTCAAGGTCACCGTCCTCGCCACCCTGCTGTGGGACGCGCAGAAGACCGGCCGGGCCCTCACCAGCCGGGAGAAGTCCCTCGCCACGGCCATGATCACCAAGTCGGACAACACCGCCACGTCCACCCTGTGGAAGCAGCTCGGCGTGACCAAGATCAAGGGTTTCCTCGGCAAGGCGGGCATGACCCAGACCAAGCCCGGCGCCAACGGCTACTGGGGTCTGACCCAGATCACCGTCACCGACGAGCAGAAGCTGATGAAGCTGCTCACGGCCAAGAACGCGGTCCTCACCGACGACTCGCGCTGGTACGTCCGCAAGCTGATGGGCGACGTGATCTCCTCGCAGCGCTGGGGCACCCCGTACGGGGCTCCCTCCGACGTCCTCGTGCACGTCAAGAACGGCTGGCTGCAACGCTCCACGCACGGCTGGCGGGTGCACAGCGTCGGCACCTTCAAGGGCGGCGGTCACGACTACGTGATGACGGTGCTCACGCACGGCAACAGCACCATGAACTACGGCATCACGACCATCCAGGGTGTCGCGAAGGTCATCCACAGGGACCTCGCCGCGTCCTGACGCCTTCCGGACTCCCGCGCGTCACCCACCGGCCCTACGGTGACGCGCATGCGCATGAGAACCGTACTCGCGACCCTCACCGCCGGCCTGGCGGCGGCCACCTGTCTGTCCGCCGCCGGGCCTGCCGGTGCCGCCCAGCCGGGCAACGCCCGCTCGGACAACGCCTGTTCGCCGTCCGTCTCCCTCGACCGCTTCTCCGACGCGCTCGACAAGACGACGTACCAGGGCACCTTCGTCGGCAACTTCTCCGCGCTCGCGGTGGACCGGGACGGTTCGCTCGCCGCGCTCTCCGACCGGTCGGCGCTGTTCGGCCTCGACGCGCGGACCCTCGCCCCGCGGTCCGTCGTCCCGCTCGCCGACGAGAGCGGGGCGGCGCTCGACTCCGAGGGCCTGGTGATCGACCGCGACGGCACCCGGCTGGTCACCTCGGAGACCGAGCCGTCCATCCGCCGCTACTCCCGCGACGGCGCGATACTCGACCGCCTCCCGGTGCCCGCCGCGCTTCGGGTGGCCCCCGCCGGGCGGGCCGTGTCCAACGGCACCTTCGAGGGGCTGACCCTGACGCGGGACGGCCGCACGCTGCTCGCGTCGATGGAGTACGCGCTCTCCGGTGACACCTCGGGCGCGGTGCGCTTCCAGACGTGGGAGCGGCACGCGAAGAGCTGGCAGCTCGCGGAACAGTACGCCTACCGGCCCGACACCGGCCTCGGCGTCCCCGAGGTCCAGGCCCTCCCCGACGGCCGGCTCCTCGTCCTGGAACGCGGCTTCACCTCCGGCGTCGGCAACACGGTCCGCCTCTACCTCGCCGACCCCCGGCACGCCACGGACACCAGCGGCGTCGAGAACCTCACGGGCCAGTCCGGCGTACGCCTGATCAAGAAGACCCTGCTCGCCGACATCGTCACCTGCCCCACCCTGGGCGCCACCGCCAAGCAGCCCCAGCCCAACCCCCTGCTCGACAACATCGAGGGCATGGTGGTGACGGGCCGGAGCAAGGGGGCCTGGAAGGTGCTGCTGGTGAGCGACGACAACCAGAACGCGGTGCAGACGACGCGGCTCTATTACCTGAGGGTGCGGACCACTCCCTAGCGCAGTGCCGCCGCGCCGGCCCGGGCGAACTTCTCGTCCAGGTCCCCGGAGGGCGCGCCCGCGACCCCGATCCCCGCGATCGGTGCGTTGTTCGCGGTCACCGGAACCGCCCCCGCCAGGAACAGCGTGCCCGGGATGTCCTTCAGGTTCGGCGCCGTCTCCAGACGCTTGGCCAGCTCGGACGTCGGCGCGTTCCACGACACCGCGGTGAAGGCCTTGCGGACCGCGGAGTCGTAGGACTGCGGGCCCGCGCCGTCGCCGCGGAGGGTGACCAGGGTGGTGCCGTTGCGGTCGACGACCGCGACGGACACCCGCTGGTTCTCCTTCTTCGCCGCGTCCAGGACGGCCTCGGCCGCCTCGGTGGCCGCGGCGATCGACAGGTGCGTGGAGGTGACGGTGTCCGCGGGCTTCACGGCGGCGGGGCGGGCCTGCGCGGAGGTGTCCGCGTTCGCCGAGACGGTGCCGAAGGTGCCGGCGGCCACGGCCGCGAGGACGACGCCGCCGGTGGCGACACGGGCACGGCGGGAGAACTTCTTCATGGCTCAGCAACTCCTGGAGGTCTACGGCGGCGTCGGTGCTCCGACATCCGGTGTGCTTCCAGCGTGGTGCCGGACCCGGCCGCTCCCCGTCGACGTTCCGGCTGCTCACGGCGGGCAGGACGGCCGATGCGCGGGTCATCCGATCGGTTGACCCCCTGCTCGCGCGGGGCAGGGGACACTGAGGGGGTTCGACCTGTTCACGGCCCTCCGACGGGCTCGGTGGGAAGTGGGAAGGCGGTCCGGCGCGATGCGGACACGACGGCTCGACGGCGCGGGACCGACCCCGGCCGACCCGGACGCCCGCTGGCTCGCCGCCGTCATGCACGTCACCTTCTTCGTGCTGCTGGCGTCCTCGATGGCCCGCTACGTCCACCGCCACGAGGACGAGGCCCGCGCCCCCTGGGTGATCGCGCTGGCCGTGGTCCTGGCGGCGCTGTATGTCGTGGGACCGCTCTGCGACCGTGCGCGGCGGGCGGCGCCGCGCCTCATCTGGCTCGGCGGGGTCGTCGCCGTGTGGGCCGTCCTCGTCGCCCTGGCCCCCAGCTTCTCCTGGGTGGCCGTCCCCCTCTTCTACGTGGCCCTGCGCCGGCTGCCGCCCCTCGCCGCGTACGTCCTCGTCGCCGTGCTCACCGTCTTCGTGATCGTCGCCCAGCTCCAGCTCGCCCGCCGCTTCGACCTCGACCTGGTGGTGGGCCCGGCGGCCGTCGCGGGCTTCGCCACCGCGATCTTCGCGCACCTCCAGCGGCAGGCGGCCCGCCAGCGGACCCTGATCGACGACCTCGTGCGTACCCGACAGGAACTGGCCGCCACCGAACGCCGCGAGGGCACCCTCGCCGAACGCCAGCGTCTCGCCATGGAGATCCACGACACCCTCGCGCAGGGACTGTCCAGCCAGCAGATGCTGCTCCAGGCCGCCGAGCGGGTCTGGGAGTCGGACCCGGTGAAGGCCCGCGCCCACGTCCGCACGGCCGAGTCCGTCGCCGAGCACAACCTCACCGAGGCCCGCCGCTTCGTGCACGACCTCGCCCCCGCCGACCTGGCCCGCGGCGGGAGCCTCGACGAGGCGCTGCGCGCGCTCGCCGCCCGCGAGTCCGGTGAGCGGCTCACCGTCCGCGTCCACATCGACGACGGCGGCCGTACCTCCCCGCCGCCCGACCGGGTCCAGTCCGCGCTGCTGCGGATCGCCCAGGGCGCCCTGGCCAACGTACGGGAGCACTCCGGCGCCGCCACCGCCGCGCTCACCCTCACCCTCCTCGACGACCAGGCCGTCCTGGACATCGCCGACGACGGCCACGGCTTCGACCCGACGGCCCTCCCCGCCACCCCGTCCGGCTCGCGCGGCCACGGCCTCCCCGCGATCCGCGCCCGCGTCCACCAACTCGGCGGCACCCTGACCATCGAGTCCACCCCCGACGAGGGCACCGTCCTGACCGCGGCGATCCCCCTGGAGAGCGGCACATGACCGACACCGGGGCCCGGTCCTCACGCGGCCCCGATCCCCACCCGGCCCCGATCCCCACGCACCCCCAGGACGACCGCCCGCCCCCGCCCCAGTCCTGAGCCCTCGGAGACCCCGGACCCCCTGGAGCCCCGCCCATGACCGCCGCCACACCCCCCGCCCGTCCCGACCGCCCCGTCCGCATCCTTCTCTGCGACGACCACGCCGTCGTCCGCGCCGGACTCCTCGCCCTCCTCGACAGCGCCCCGGACATCGAGGTGATCGGCGAGGCGGGTACCGGTGAGGAGGCGTTGGCGCTGGCCGCGAAGCTGCGGCCGGACGTCGTGCTGATGGACCTCCAGCTCGGGCCCGGCATCGACGGAGTGACGACCACCCGGCGCCTCACCTCGGCGCCCGGCGGCGGCCCGCACGTCCTGGTGCTCACCACGTACGACACCGACGCCGACATCACCCGCGCCATCGAGGCCGGCGCGACGGGCTACCTGCTGAAGGCGGAGCGCCCCGAGGAGCTGTTCGCCGCGATCCACGCCGCGGCGGCAGGCCGTACCGCCCTCTCCGCGCCGGTCGCCGGACGGGTCATGGCCAATCTGCGCAGCCCGCGCCCCACCCTCACCGACCGCGAGCGGGACATCCTCGCCCAGCTCGCGCAGGGGCTCGGCAACCGGGAGATCGCCAAGGCCCTGTTCATCAGCGAGGCCACGGTCAAGACCCACCTTGGCCGGATCTACGACAAGCTCGGCGTCGACACCCGCTCGGGCGCGGTCGCGGTGGCGAAGGAGCAGCGGCTGCTGTCCTGAGTCCACGGAGTTCGGAGTTCAGTTCGGCCGCTCGTACTCGTCGACCGTCCCGTCCCCGTTGTCGTCGTACATGTAGTCGTACTCGTCGCCGTACTCGTCCCGGTAGCGCATGCACGAGCCCTCCGCGCGCAGCTCCGGCTCACCGTCGTAGTACCCGAGGCGGAGCGTGACCCGGATGCCGTCGTCGACGGTCGTCGCGATGCCGTTCTCGATCTCCTCGACCGTGCGGCCGTCCTCGCGCCAGGCGGACCGGAGGGACGCCACCGCCTCCCGGTAGGCCGCGTCGCTCGCGAAGTCCAGGTCCCAGGTGAACATCGGCTCGTCCCGGGCGACGCCCGT
The DNA here is from genome assembly GCF_042894505.1 of Streptomyces sp. NPDC001536. Classification (NCBI taxonomy): domain Bacteria; kingdom Bacillati; phylum Actinomycetota; class Actinomycetes; order Kitasatosporales; family Streptomycetaceae; genus Streptomyces; species Streptomyces sp. NPDC001536. Next base: position 857,372 of record NZ_JBIAVQ010000001.1, on the reverse strand, counting down.
CTCGTCGAAGCCGAAGTCGTCCACACAGGACGAGCTGCCCTCCTGGGAGGCCCACGGCTCGCCGGACGGTGCCGGGGACAGGGTGTGGAAGACGTCCTCGCCTGCCAGGGTCGTGGCCCGCACGTGCTCGCGGAACTCGTCGGTGCTGTGGACGGGCCCGCCCTGCACCGTCTCGCACCCCTTGGCGGTCAGAGCGAACAGGGCCACCAAGGCGACAGAGAGGACGGGGACCGCGATCTTCGACTTCATGCCGTTGATCAAAGCGGCCCGGACGGGGCGTACGGCAGAGCTGTCCTACTCAGAGTCGTACTCAGCCGTTTGTTGCGGAGGGATGAAATCCGGTTCTTTTCGCGTTGGTGCCTTCCGGAAGATCAGGACGGCAGACAGATCGATGGAGGGCACCCGCGTGAGCGCGCAACGGGGATGGGCACGACGGCTGGCCGGATACGCCTGGCGGTATCCGAAGGACGTCGTCCTCGCCCTCGGCTCCTCGCTCGTCGGCATGGCCGTCATGGCGCTGGTCCCGCTGATCACCAAGGTGATCATCGACGACGTCATCGGCGACCACAGCCGCGACATGGCCCCCTGGGCGGGCCTCCTCATCGGCTCCGCCGTCGTCGTCTACGTCCTCACCTACATCCGCCGCTACTACGGCGGCCGCCTCGCCCTCGACGTCCAGCACGACCTGCGGACCGAGATGTACGGCACGATCACCCGCCTCGACGGCCGCCGCCAGGACGAGCTGTCCACCGGGCAGGTCGTCGGCCGGGCCACCAGCGACCTCCAGCTGATCCAGGGCCTGCTCTTCATGCTCCCGATGACCATCGGGAACTTCGCCCTCTTCCTGGTCTCCCTGATCGTCATGGCCTGGCTGTCCCTGCCGCTCACCCTGGTCGCGCTCGCCGTGGCCCCCGCGCTCGCCTGGATCGCACGGCGCTCCCGCAGCAAGCTGCACCCCGCCACCTGGTACGCCCAGGCCCAGGCCGCCGCCGTCGCGGGCGTGGTCGACGGGGCCGTGGGCGGTGTGCGCGTGGTCAAGGGCTTCGGGCAGGAGGAGCAGGAGACCGGGAAGCTGAGGGAAGTCAGCCGACGGCTCTTCGCCGGGCGGCTGCGCACCATCCGCTTCAACTCCCGTTACACCCCGGCCCTCCAGGCCGTCCCCGCCCTCGGCCAGGTCGCGATGCTCGCCCTCGGCGGCTGGCTGGCCGTGCGCGGACACATCACGCTCGGCACCTTCGTCGCCTTCTCCACCTACCTCGCCCAGCTGGTCGGACCGGTCCGCATGCTCGCCATGGTCCTCACGGTCGCCCAGCAGGCCCGCGCGGGCACCGAGCGGGTGCTGGAGCTGATCGACACCGAGCCGTCGATGAAGGACGGCGGCAAGGAACTTCCCGTCGACGCGCCCGCGACCGTCGAGTTCGACGATGTGTCCTTCGGCTACGAGGACGACCGCAAGGTCCTCGACGGCCTCAGCTTCGAGATCCGCCCCGGCGAGACCCTCGCCGTCGTCGGCTCCTCCGGCTCCGGCAAGTCGACGGTCTCCCTCCTCCTGCCGCGCTTCTACGACGTCACCCACGGCGCCGTCCTCGTCGGCGGCCACGACGTCCGCGAGCTGACGCTGGACTCGCTGCGGGCCGCGATCGGGCTGGTCCCCGAGGACTCGTTCCTCTTCTCGGACACGGTCCGCAACAACATCGCGTACGGCCGTCCCGAAGCGACCCAGGAGCAGATCGAGCAGGCCGCGCGCGCCGCCCAGGCGGACCGTTTCATCGCCGAGCTCCCCGAGGGCTACGACACCAAGGTCGGCGAGCACGGCCTCACCCTGTCCGGCGGTCAGCGCCAGCGCGTCGCGCTCGCGCGGGCGATCCTCACCGACCCGCGGCTGCTCGTCCTGGACGACGCCACCTCGGCCGTGGACGCCCGGGTCGAGCACGAGATCCACGAGGCGCTGAAGCAGGTCATGGAGGGCCGTACGACTCTCCTCATCGCCCACCGCCGCTCCACCCTGAACCTCGCCGACCGCATCGCCGTCCTGGAGGACGGCCGCCTCGCCGACATCGGCACCCACGACGAGCTCCAGAAGCGGTCCGCGCTCTACCGGCGCCTGCTCACCGACCCCGACGAGCTCGGCGGCGTCTCACCCGGTCACACCCCGCCCGCCGCGCCCTGCGAGGACACCTCCGTACGGGAGGAGCTGGACGCCGAGTTCGACGCCGAGCGCGGCATCACGCCCCGGCTGTGGGCGGGGGAACGCGGCCCCCGGGACACCGCCCTCGACGGCATGCCCGCCACCCCGGAACTCCTCGCCCAGGTCGACGCGCTGCCCCCGGCCGAGGACACCCCCGGCATCGACGAGGCCCGCGCGGTCACCCCGGAGGAGTCGTACGGCCTGCGCAGACTGCTGCGCGGCTTCGGACTCCCGCTGCTCATCAGCCTCGGACTGGTCGCCGTGGACGCCGGGATGGGCCTCCTGCTCCCGATCCTGATCCGGCACGGCATCGACTCGGGCGTCGGCGAGCTCGCCCTCGGCGCGGTCTGGGTGGCGGCGCTGCTCGGTCTGCTCACCGTGGGCGTGCAGTGGGTCGCGCAGATCGGCGAGACCCGGATGACGGGACGGACGGGGGAGCGGGTGCTCTACTCCCTCCGGCTCAAGATCTTCGCGCAGCTCCAGCGGCTCGGACTCGACTACTACGAGCGCGAGTTGACCGGCCGGATCATGACGAGGATGACCACCGACGTCGACGCGCTCTCGACCTTCCTCCAGACCGGTCTGGTCACGGCGTTCGTCTCGGTCGTCACGTTCTTCGGCATCATGGGCGCCCTGCTGGTGCTCGACGTGGAGCTCGCGCTGGTCGTGTTCGCGACGCTGCCGCCGCTGATCGTCGCCACGTACTTCTTCCGCAAGGCGAGCGTCAAGGCGTACGAACTGGCCCGTGAGCGCGTGTCGGTGGTCAACGCCGACCTCCAGGAGTCGGTGTCCGGGCTGCGGATCGTGCAGGCCTTCCGGCGCGAGCGGGACGGCGGGGCGCGGTTCGCGGAGCGCAGCGACAGCTACCGGCAGGCGCGCATCCGGGGGCAGTGGCTGATCTCGATCTACTTCCCCTTCGTCCAGCTGCTGGCGTCGGTGGCCGCGGCGGCGGTGCTGGTCGCGGGCGCGGGGCGGATCGACGACGCGACGCTGACGACCGGTGCGCTGGTGGCGTATCTGCTCTACATCGACCTGTTCTTCGCACCGGTCCAGCAGCTCTCGCAGGTCTTCGACGGCTACCAGCAGGCGACCGTCTCGCTGGGCCGCATCCAGGAGCTGCTCCGGGAGCCGACGTCCACGAAGGCGGCCGACGAGCCCCTCGAAGTCCTGTCCCTGCGGGGCGAGATCGCCTTCGAGGACGTGCGGTTCGCCTATGGCTCCTCCGACGAACCCGAAGAGGCCCTCACGGGCATCGAGTTGAGGATCCCCGCCGGACAGACCGTCGCCTTCGTCGGCGAGACCGGCGCCGGCAAGTCGACCCTCGTCAAGCTGGTCGCGCGGTTCTACGACCCGACCGGCGGCCGGGTGACGGTCGACGGCTCGGATCTGCGGACGCTGGACCTCACGTCGTACCGCCACCGCCTCGGTGTCGTCCCGCAGGAGGCGTACCTCTTCCAGGGCACCGTGCGGGACGCCATCGCCTACGGGCGCCCGGACGCCACCGACGCCGAGGTGGAGGCGGCGGCCCGCGCGGTCGGCGCCCACGAGATGATCGCCACGCTGGAGGGCGGCTACCTCCATGAGGTCGCCGAACGCGGCCGCAACCTCTCCGCAGGGCAGCGCCAGCTGATCGCCCTGGCCCGCGCCGAGCTGGTCGACCCCGACATCCTCCTCCTCGACGAGGCCACAGCCGCCCTGGACCTGGCCACGGAGGCCCAGGTCAACCAGGCCACGGACCGCCTCGCGGGCCGCCGTACGACCCTTGTGGTGGCTCACCGTCTGACCACGGCGGCCCGCGCGGACCGTGTCGTGCTGATGGACCACGGCAAGGTCGCCGAGGACGGTACGCACGAGGAACTGCTGGCCAGGGGCGGGCGGTACGCGGAGCTGTGGCGGACGTTCGTCGGGGAGGACGCGCCCGTGGTGGCGTGAGCCCACGGCAGTGGCGCGTGGCCTGAAGTCGTGACGGCCGTGCAACCATCCGACATACGTCATGCGTCCGTACACCAGTACGCTCATCGCCGGGTACGGGAGGGACGAGAGTGGCCATGGGTGCGATACGGCGGCGGGTCGCCGTCGGTCTGGCCGTGCTGACCGCATCGGGAACGCTGGCCGTCGCGGTGCCGGCGGAGGCCGTCGCGGCCACACACTGCGAGGGCCGCAAGATCCGGACGTACACCTTCTCCACGGGCCATGTGAAGGTCTACCGCGATGGCACCTCGCTCTGCGCCGTCACCGTGCCCAAGCGGGTCGGCTCCCCGCGCACGATGATGGTCAGCCTTCAGGCGCGCGGCTTCGAGGCCGTCGTCGACGAGGGGATCTACACCAAGCGTGCCGGGCCGGTGAAGTCGTACGTCGGCGGCCGCAAGGTGTGGATCAAGGGGCGGGTCGGCAGCGGGTCGTACTCGACCGGCGGCTGGATCCGGCTGTAGACCTCCGACAAATCCACCTCCGAACCCGCCAATATCCGAGGGTTTTCCCTATCTCCCCTGGTGCGCAAGCGAGTTGCTCCGATAGCTTCCGCTCGCACATCTGTCTCACAGGGGAGGGTGCATGCGCAAGGCGCTCAGATGGCTGCTGGCGCTCACGGTGCTCATAGGCACGTTGAGCACGGCAGGGGCGGCCACCGCCGCCGAGCCGGCCACCGGCACCACCGACATCAAGGAGAGACTGCTCTCCATACCGGGCGTGAGCCTGATCGAGGAGAAGCCGTACACCGGGTACCGCTTCTTCGTCCTCAACTTCACGCAGCCGATCGACCACCGGCACCCGTCCAAGGGCACGTTCCAGCAGCGCATCACCGTGCTGCACAAGGACGTCTCCCGCCCGACGGTCTTCTACACCGGCGGCTACAACGTCTCCACGACGCCCAGCCGCCGCGAGCCGACCCAGATCGTGGACGGCAACCAGGTCTCCCTGGAATACCGCTTCTTCACCCCGTCCCGGCCCGACCCGGCCGACTGGACGAAGCTGGACATCTGGCAGGCCGCCAGCGACCAGCACCGCGTCTTCAAGGCACTGAAGAAGATCTACGACAAGAAGTGGATCTCCACGGGCGGCTCGAAGGGCGGCATGACCGCCACGTACTACGAGCGCTTCTACCCCAAGGACATGGACGGCGTCGTCGCCTACGTGGCCCCCAACGACGTGGTGAACAACGAGGACTCGGCCTACGACCGCTTCTTCGCGAACGTCGACACCAAGCAGTGCCGCGACCGCCTGAACGCGGTCCAGCGCGAGGCCCTGGTCCGCCGGGAGCCGCTGGAGAAGAAGTACGCGGAGTACGCCGCCGCCGAGGGCTTCACCTTCACCACTGTCGGCAGCCTCGACAAGGCCTACGAGGCGGTCGTCCTCGACTACGTCTGGGGCTTCTGGCAGTACGCCCAGGCGGCCGACTGCGCCGAGGACGAGCTGATCCCGCCGGACGCGAAGACCGCGACCGACGACCAGATCTGGAACTCGATCGACACGATCTCCGGGTTCTCCTTCTACACGGACCAGGGCCTGGAGCCGTACACGCCGTACTTCTACCAGGCGGCCACCCAGCTCGGTGCGCCGAACATCCACTTCCCGCACATCGAGAAGAAGTACATCCGCTACGGCTACCAGCCGCCGCGCAACTTCGTCCCGCGCGAGATCCCGACCAAGTTCCAGCCGTACGCGATGCGTGACATCGACACCTGGGTGCGCCACAACGCCCGGCACATGCTCTACGTCTACGGCCAGAACGACCCCTGGGGCTCGGAGCGCTTCCGGGTCGACAAGGGCGCGAAGGACTCCTACGTCCTCACCGCCCCCGGCATGAACCACGGCGCCAACGTGGCAGGCCTCGTCCCCGACCAGAAGGCCTTCGCCACCGCCCGCATCCTCGACTGGGCCGGCGTCTCGTCCACGGCCGTCGCCCAGGCGAAGCCGCTGGCCAAGTTCGACAAGAAGCTGGACGTCCGCGACGTGGAGCGGGAGCCCACGCTGCGGCCGTGACGCAGGCGCTGCGCCCGGCCACCGGTCACACCGGCCGGGCGCAGCCCACCGGTTTCTCGCCCTGGAGCTGTACGTACAGGGCCGTCGACACCGGGCACTTCGTGCGGGTCGTGGCTGCCTTGGTGACCTTGTACTCGGGCTTCTTCGGGCCCTTGCCGTCGCAGGCCGCCTCGCGGACCTGGCCGTCGCCGGAGCTGTAGACGCAGTCGCCGACGATGGTGCGCGGGCCGCCTCCGCCGCCCGGGTCGCCGGGGTGCGGTGGCTCCAGGTTGCGCATGCAGGCGTAGCCCTGCGGGACCGCGCCGTCGCCGTCCTCGTCGGAGGCCGGGCTCTGTTCGCTGATGTGCAGCACGAAGTCCGTGGTCCCCGGGCACAGCGGACCGTCGCCCACCGTGCCGTCGAAGCGCGCCACGACCCGCGCGGCCGCCCGCTCGCCGGTGCAGGGGACCTCGGTGAAACTGGTCTTCCCGAAGGAGCTGCACTCGTCGACCGAGAGGAACACCGCCCCGTACCCCGAGGGCCGGGTGGGTGTGACCTCGTTGCTGAGCCGGCCGTCACCGTCGGTGGTGGTGCCGCCCGACGAGTTCTGGCATCCCGTCAGCAGGGCGGCGAGCAGTGCCAGCAGTGCGCACACCACCCCCACGGAACATCTCTCACGCATCGCAATCCCCCCGGATACCCCCGCCCAGCGTGACCCGCCGCAGCGGGCCCACGCCAGACGTGCGGGGTGCTTTGCGCCCTTTGGTGGGCGTACGCCGGGTGCGTGGCGTACGCGCGCTACGTCTAATACGACAAGCCGTACCCGATCGGATACAGCACCTGGGTCGGATCGTCGGCCTTCTGCACCGGCACCGGCAACCTCCCGCGCGGCGCCGCCTTCCCCGCGATGACCCGCGCGGCGGCCCGCAGTTCGACGTCGGTCCAGGAGTACGAGGCCACGACGGCCGGTACGGAGGGCAGCTGGGCCACGTCGTACGGGTTGCGCACCGCGATCGCGACCACCGGCCGGCCCGTCGCGACGAGCTGCTCGACGAGCGTCTTCTGGCTGCTCGTCGCCGAGACGTTGTACGTCCCGACGACGACCGTGTCCACGTCCTGCGCCGCCGCGACCGCCTTGGCGATGGTGGCCGCCGAGGGTGCCGTACCCGTCGACAGGGCCGTGGCCGTGAAGCCGAGCTCGGTGAACGCGGCCGCGAGCACCCCGGTCGGCGGGCCCGTCGTACCGGACGGGGAAGCCGGGTCGGCGCCGACGACGAGCAGCTTGCGCGGCGAAAGGGGCAGCAACCCGCCCTTGTTGACCAGCAGGGTCGTCGTCCGCTCGGCGATCCGGTCGGCCTCCGCGAGGTGCGCGCGGATGCCGACGGTCCGGGTGACGCCGGCCTGGCTGACGTACGGCGCCTCGAACAGCCGCAGCTTCGCCTTCAGCCGCAGCACCCGCAGGATCGACTCGTCGAGCCGCGCCTCGGTCAGCTCCCCGTCCCGTACGGCCTTCAGGACGGCGTTCCAGGCGACGTCCAGGTTCGGCGGGTTGAGGAGCTGGTCCACCCCCGCCTTCAGCGCGAGCACGGGCACCCGGTCGTCGCCGTACTTCGTGCGGACGCCCTCCATGCCGAGGGAGTCGGTGACGATCACCCCGTCGTAGCCGAGCTCCTCGCGCAGGATGCCGTTGAGGATGGGGCGGGAGAGGGTGGCCGGGTCGCCGGAGTCGTCGAGGGCCGGGACCATGATGTGCGCGGTCATGATCGAGTCGATGCCGGCGGCGATCGCGGCGCGGAACGGGGGAGCGTCGAGCTTCTCCCACTGGGCGCGGGTGTGGGTGATCACCGGGAAGCCGTAGTGGCTGTCGACGGCGGTGTCCCCGTGTCCGGGGAAGTGCTTGGCGGTGGCGGCGACCTGCCGCGAACGCTGGTACCCGGCGACCTCGGCGGCCACCATCGCGGCCACCGCGTCCGGGTCGGCACCGAAGGAGCGGACGCCGATGACCGGGTTGGCCGGGTTGACGTTGACGTCGGCGACGGGGGAGTAGTTCTGCCGGACGCCGATGGCGCGGAGTTCCTTGCCGGCGATCCGCCCGAGGCTGCGGGCGTCCTTGTGTGACCGTCCGGCCCCGATCGCCATCGCGCCCGGGAGGAGCGTGGCCGGTTCGCCCACCCGGCAGACGATGCCGTGCTCCTGGTCGGTGGAGATGAGGACGGGCAGCCCGCGGGGCAGGCCGAGGGACGCCTTCTGGATGCCGTTGGACAGGTCGGCGATCTGGTGCGGATCGCGGGTGTTGTGCGCCCAGGTGAAGTAGATGATGCCGCCGACGCGGTACTTGGCGATCAGCTCGGCGGCCGTGGAGACGTCGATCTCCTTGCGGTTGGCGTCGATGTCGGCCTGGTCGGGGGCGGTGGCGGAGTGGCCGTAGACCCGCATCACGAAGAGCTGGCCGACCTTCTCTTCCAGCGTCATACGGGAGATGAGGGAGCGGAGCTTCTTGTCGTCGTGCTTCTTTTCGTCGGCGTATGCGGTCCCGCCCGCGGCGAGGCCGGCGGCGACTCCCGCGGTGGCGGCGAGGACGGTACGTCTGGAGGGCACGTGCGCTCCTTCCGGAGGTGATCCGCTGAAGGAAACTTCCGAGGAGTCACCAATATCCGGGAAGTTTCTGCCAGTCAAGGGAGTGCACAGTAACGCGCATACGGGCCGGGGCCCTGGAATGAGGGGCCGCCATCGGCGCTGTTGGAGGGGGGCGCGCCGATGGCGGCGTGCTGCCGGCCGCGGTACGGCGGAGAGGGTAAGTCAGCGTTCGCAGCCAGCAGCGATGCCGACACCGCACCGCGGTGACTCTCCGACAGCTTGCGGGTTGGACGAGCGGGGGTGGGGGAGGGTTCCCGCCTGGGCCCCGAATCCCGGAAGTTGGTGAGCCCGGGGTCAACGGGACGGATGAGCCGCCACCTTGGGCCATTGGTCCTGACCTTCCGGTCGGCGAAGGGGTGCCCCTCGGGCACCAGCGGGGTGTGTGGGGCGCGCCTCGCATGCCTGCGGCGGCCCGTGCGGCCTCGGTGGGGGTTCGCGTTGCGCACTGCTCGCCGTTGCGCGAGTGCGGGTGCGTCCCGCCTGGGGCGTTGTCCATCGGAGACGTCCATCCCGTGGACGGCCCGGCATCGGACCCGGGCGTCGGCGGATCATTGGCGCATGCCCGTAGTCGACGTTCCCGGTTCCAAGTCCATCACCGCCCGCGCCCTCTTCCTGGCGGCCGCCGCCGACGGGGTCACCACGCTCGTGCGGCCCCTGAGGTCGGACGACACGGAGGGTTTCGCGGAGGGGCTGGCGCGGCTCGGGTATCGGGTGGGGCGGACGCCGGATGCCTGGCAGGTCGACGGGCGTCCGCAGGGGCCCGCGGTGGCGGAGGCGGAGGTGTACTGCCGGGACGGTGCCACGACGGCCCGCTTCCTGCCGACGCTGGCGGCGGCCGGGCACGGGACGTACCGCTTCGACGCCTCCGAGCAGATGCGGCGGCGGCCGCTGCTGCCCCTGACCCGGGCCCTGCGCGATCTGGGCGTGGACCTGCGGCACGAGCAGGCCGAGGGGCACCACCCGCTGACGGTCCGGGCGGCCGGGGTCGAGGGCGGTGAGGTGGTGCTGGACGCGGGGCAGTCCTCGCAGTACCTGACCGCGCTGCTGCTTCTCGGACCGCTGACCCGCAAGGGCCTGCGGATCCGGGTGACGGACCTGGTCTCCGTGCCGTACGTGGAGATCACCATCGCGATGATGCGGGCCTTCGGGGTGGAGGTCGGGCGGGACGGTGATGTTTTCGTGGTTCCGTCCGGCGGCTATCGCGCGACGACGTACGCGATCGAGCCGGACGCCTCCACGGCCAGCTACTTCTTCGCCGCGGCGGCCGTGACCCCGGGTGCCGAGGTGACGGTCCCGGGGCTGGGGGCCGGTGCGCTCCAGGGCGATCTGGGCTTCGTCGACGTACTGCGGCGGATGGGCGCGGAGGTGTCGGTCGGGGAGAAGGGCACGACGGTTCGGGGGGCCGGCGGCCTGCGTGGTCTGACCGTCAATATGCGGGACATCTCGGACACGATGCCGACGCTGGCGGCGATCGCGCCCTTCGCGGACGGTCCGGTCCGGATCGAGGACGTGGCGAACACCCGGGTCAAGGAGTGCGACCGTCTGGAGGCGTGTGCGCAGAACCTGCGGCGGCTGGGGGTGGAGGTGGCCACGGGGCCGGACTGGATCGAGATCCAGCCGGGTGCGGGTGGCGCGGGCGCGGAGATCACGTCGTACGGCGACCATCGCATCGTGATGTCCTTCGCGGTCACGGGGCTGCGCGTGCCGGGTATTTCGTTCGACGACCCGGGGTGCGTACGCAAGACTTTCCCCGGTTTCCATGAGGCGTTCGCGGAGTTGAGGGGTCGGCTGGGGGATGGCGTTCACGCTTGAAGGGCCTTTGCTGGAGGGTGAGTTGGTGCGCCTGGAGCCGCTCTCGCACACGCATGTGAGCGAGTTGGCGGTGGCGGCGGAGGAGGACCGGGGCACCTACGAGTTCACCTGGGTGCCGAGGGCCGACGAGGTGGCGGACTACGTCGACGCGCAGCTCGCCCGGGCCGCGAGCGGCCGGCTGGCGCCGTACGCCCAGATCTCCAGGGCGACGGGACGAGCGGTGGGCGCGACCTCCTACTGGGAGCCCCGCAGCTGGCGTTCGGACGACACCCTGGACGCGATCGAGATCGGCTTCACCTGGCTGGCCCGCTCCGCCCAGGGCACCGGCGTCAACGCCGAGGCCAAGCTCCTCCTGTTCCGCCACGCCTTCGAGGAGTGGGACGTGGAGAGGGTGGACCTGAAGACGGATGCCAGGAACGCCCGCTCCCGAGCGGCGATCGAGAGCGTGGGCGCCCACTTCGAGGGCGTCCTGCGCAACTGGTCCCGCTCCTGGGCCCCCGGCGAGGACAACGCGCTACGGGACTCGGCGATCTTCTCGATCACGGCCGACGAATGGCCGGACCGCCGCAAGCGCCTGGAGCAGCGGGTGGCGAGGTTCGCTCCCGGGACTCGCTGATCGGCGGATCCGTCCCCGGCCGTCCCTCAGCCGCGCCTACGTCCCGGACGCATCTGCCAATCGCCGCGCCTCCCGGACCAGTTGCCGCCGCACCGCCTCCAGGACCGGGTCCGTGTCCGCGCCGGTGCGGACCGCCGCGAAGATGTTGCGCGAGGGCGGGGTGCCCTGCGGGGTCAGGACCGTCAGCGCGCGGTTCGCGTACAGGGGGTGGACCAGGCGGGGGATCAGGGCCACGCCCGCTCCCGCCTCCACCAGGGCCGCCAGTGCGCCCCAGTCGTTCACGGCGTGCCGGATGTCCGGGGTGAAGCCGGACGTCGCGCAGACGGCTCGGGCGATCGCGCCCACGCAGCTGCGGGCGTCCCCCGTGATCCAGGTCTCGCCGGCCAGCTCCCGCAGCGCGACCTGCCCGCGTCCCGCCAGCCGGTGATCCGCCGGGACCACGATGTCCATCACGTCCGTCAGCAGGTCGGACCGGCTGTAGCGGCGGTCCGTGTGGGGTGGGGTCGCCGCGAAGTCCACGGCCACGGCCACGTCCACCTGGCCGGCGTCCAGGGCCGTGAACAGGTCCGGCGGTTCCGCCTCCACGATGTCGACGCGGACGTGGGGGAGCTGTTCGGCCAGACCCCGGAGCACCCCCGGCAGCAGGCCCAGGATGCCGCTGGAGAAGCAGCCGACGGTCACCGCGCCGCGGCCGCCGCTCCCGTACGCCGCCAAGTCGGCCCGGGCCCGCTCCAGTTGGGCGGCGATCTCGTCGGCGTGGGCCAGCAGAACGCGGGCCTGTCCGGTGAGCCGTACGCCCCGGCCGTCCCGTTCCGTCAGGGGTGCCCCGATCTCGCGGGCCAGCGCCGAGAGCTGCTGCGAGACCGCCGACGGGGTCAGGTGCAGGGCCTCCGCCGTTCTCGCCAGGCTGCCCCGGCGCTGGAGTTCGCGCAGGACGGTCAGGCGGCGCAGATCGACGGTGAAGGTCTCGCTTACCTGTTCCATCGAGAAAGGTTAACTGGACCCAGGGGGCGGGGTCGGAAACCATCGATGCCATGACCGCCTACCTCATCCTCCACGGCTGGCAGAACCACCGGCCCAAGGACCACTGGCAGCACTGGCTCGCCGACCGTCTCGGCGAGCTCGGTCACCAGGTCACGTATCCCCAGCTGCCCGACCCGGACGACCCGGACCTGGAGGTGTGGCTCGGCGAACTCGCCCGCCACCTCGCGGAGGACGCCCCGGACGTCGTCGTCGCCCACAGCGCCTCCGTGATTCTCTGGCTGCACGCCGTCGCCCGCGGGATCGTGAAGCCGGGTGACGTGGACCGCGTCCTGCTCGTCGGACCGCCCTCCCCCTCCGTGCTCGCGCGGTACCCCGAGGTCGCCGGATTCGCCCCGCCCCCGCTGGAGTTCACCCTCCCCTGTCCGACCGTCCTCGTCGCCGGCGACGACGACCCGTACTGCGAGGAAGGCGCCCGGGCCCTCTACGGAGACCCGCTCGGCATCCCCACCACGCTCCTCCCGGGCGCGGCCCATCTCGACCTGGACGCCGGTTACGGCTCCTGGCCCGCCGTCCTGGAGTGGTGCCTGGACCCGGGGGCCGCGTTCACGGTCCGGCCGGAGCGGTAGCCGTACCGGTCGCGCCGGTCCGGCGCAGCTCCGGTGTCGTGACGCCCACCGCCGTCACCGCCGCCAGACACATCAGCCCGCCGGAGATCAGGGCCGTCGCGCCCGAGGACCAGCCCGCGACCAGGCCGGCGCGCAGATTGCCCAGGTGGGGGCCCGCCTGGCCGACGATCGTCTCGGCGGCGGTGACACGGCCGAGGAGGGCGTCGGGGGTGAGGGTCTGGACGATGGTCGTACGGGAGAGGACGGCGAGGGCGTCCGCGGCGCCGGCCAGGGCCAGCAGCCCCAGGCCCACCCAGGCGCTGGTCGCCAGGCCGAAGAGGAAGAGGGCCACGCCCCAGCCGGCGGACGCGCACAGCATCACCGGGCCGGGGCGGGCCAGCCGGGTCACCGGGCCCGAGAAGGCCGTCGCGGCGACCCCGCCCACGGCCAGCGCGGACAGGAACAGGCCGAGGGTGCGCGGGTCGCCGCCGAAGCGTTCCTGGTTGACGAGGGGGAACAGCGACGTGGGCATCGCCAGGAGACAGGCCGCGAGGTCCGTGAGCAGGGCGCCGCGCACCGCCCGGTGGCCGGTCAGGAAGCGCAGACCGTCCAGGACGCCGTGGACGCCCGGCCGGGACCGGTCGCCCTCGGGCGGCAGCGCGGGCAGTCCGTAGGCGCCGTAGAAGGACAGGGCGAAGCTCAGCGTGTCCAGCAGATAGCAGACGCCGATGCCCCACCAGCCGAGGACGACACCGGCGACGGCGGGCCCGACCAGCATCATCGCCTGGCCGGTGACCTGCTGGAGGGCGAGACCGGCGGCCACCTGCTCCTTCGGCAGCAACCGTGGCACGAACACCCCCGCGGCGGGGGCGCCCAGCGCGGCGAAGGACGTCTGGACCGCGACCAGGACGAGGATCACGGCCACCGGCGCGTGGCCGACGAAGGCCTGCACGGTCAGCAGCAGCGAGCACACCGCCGAGCCGACCGTGCCGGTCAGATACATACGGCGGCGGTCGACGCGGTCGGCCCACGCGCCCGCGAACAGACTGACGGCGACCATCGGCACCGCCTGGGCGATACCGACCGCGCCGCTCCAGAACGCGCTGTGCGTCATCTCCCAGACCTGGTACATGACGGTGACCATGGTCATGAAGGTGCCGAGCGTGGACACGGTGCGCCCGAACAGCAGCCGTCGGAAGACGGGGGAGGTGCGCAGGGGCCGGACGTCGAGGAGCACGTCGGACAGGCTCATGAGAGGGGGACCGGGAGCGGGGTGGGCTGATGCACCCCGGGACCTTAGACGGGCCGCTCCCGGACGGGCCACTCAATAAGTCACGCGCTCTCGTTCAGCAGCCGGGCCAGGTGCTCGCGGCCCGCGCCCAGCAGCTCGGGCAGCGGCGCGGCCGCCTCGTACCAGCGCTTCTCGTACTCCCAGCACAGCCAGCCGTCCCAGCCGTGCCGGGAGAGGACCTCGACGCACTCGGCGAGCGGCAGGGTGCCCTGGCCGAGCGGGAGCGGGGTGGTGTCGTCGGGTGAGGCGATGTCCTTGACCTGGACGTATCCGAGGAACGGGGAGAGCGCCGCGTAGGTCTCCGAGGGCTGCTCACCGCCCAGCCAGGTGTGCATGACGTCCCAGAGCGAACCGACGTTGCGGTGGCCGACCGGGCCGAGGACACGGATCGCGTCGGCTCCGGTGCGGTGCGAGTCGTGGGTCTCCAGGAGGATGCGTACGTCGGCGTCGGCCGCGTACTCCGCCGCCGTGCCCAGGCGCCGGGCCGCCGTCGCGTCGGCCTCGGCGGTCGACTGCTCGGGGCTCGCGCCGGGGAAGACGCGGATGTAGGGGGCGCCCAGGTCGCGGGCGAGGTCCAGGAGGGCGCGGAGCTCGGCCAGCACCGGCTCGTCGTCGCCAGGCGCGGCCACGCGCGCGTACCCGGCGAGACCCAGGATCTCCACCCCGGCCGCCTTGAACTCGGCCACCACGTCGGCCCGCCGGTCGGCGTCGATGCCGGGATGCACCGGCTCCTCAGGGTGCGCGCGCAGCTCTACGCCGTGATAGCCGTGCGTGGTCGCGAGGCGGAGTACCTCGGGGACGGGGAGACCGGGGACGCCGAGAGTGGAGAACGCCAGCTTCATGCTCCGGACTCTACGCGTCACTCCTGGGCGGCGTGGAGATCCAGGCGCCAGTCCTGGCCGATCAGGTCCTTGCCGAAGGAGCGGTGCGGTTTCTCGGCGACGAGGACGAAGCCGTGGCGCTGGTAGATGTGGCGGGCGGAGGCGAGGATGTCGTTGGTCCACAGGACCAGGTCGCGGTAGCCGACACCGCGCGCGAAGTCGATGACGGCGCTGACCAGCCGGTCGCCGATGCCGAGCCCGCGCGCGTCCGGCTCGACCAGCAGCAACCGCAACCGGGCCGTTGCCGGGGCCTCGTCCCGTACGACCATCACGCACCCCACCGGACGGCCGTCGAGCTCCGCGATCCACACCCGCTCCAGGTGCGGGTCGTGGTCCTCCGCGAAGTCGGCGACGATCCGGGCCACCAGCCCCTCGTAGTCGGCGTTCCAGCCGTACTCCGCGGTGTACAGCGCGGCGTTGCGCTGCACGATCCAGCCCAGGTCGCCAGGGCCGGGCTCGCGCAGCAGAACGTCCTCGCGGCGGGGCAGGCGGACGTCGGAGAGGAGCTCGCGGACGGTGCGCATGGCCTCGGCGAGCCGGGGGCGGTCGGCGGAGGGGACGGTGGCGAGCAGCGCGCCCACGGATTCGTCCGCGCGCTCGGCGAGCAGCGCGGCGGTCTCCCGTCCCCGCGCCGTGAGCGTGACGTTGCGACGGCGCGGGTCGCGGCGGGACGGGGTGCGTTCGATCAGCCCGTCCTGCTCGAACTTGTTGAGGATCCGGCTCAAGTAGCCCGCGTCCAGGGACAGTTCACCCCGCAGATCCGCCGCGTCCGTCCGCGGGGAGTGCGCGAGCTCGTACAGGACGCGGGACTCGGTGAGGGTGTAGGGGGCGTACAGCTGACGGCTGTAGTCGAGGGCGCCGATGACGTTGGTGTAGAAGCGGTTGAAGGCGCGGATGTCCTGGACGGTCATGATCGTCGGTCTCCTCGTCGACCTTCGCGCCAACCCCCGAATGGTTGACTCAGTCAGAGATACCGTACGACGGCCCCGCGCCCCCGTCCAGGTCGACGCCATGAGCGAACGGGCGTTTGCGGCGGGGGAGTTGTTCCCAGCATCAAGGACATGACGACGACCACGACACCGGCGTACGACGCCCACGCGGACTGGTACAACCACTACATGTCGCCGACCTCGGGCGGCGAGTACTTCGCCCGGGTGCACACGACGCTGAGGGAGCTGCTGGGCCCCGGTGAGGGGATCTGCCTGGACGTCTGCTGCGGCACCGGCGCCCACGCGTCCGTGGCGGCGGAACTCGGCCGGACCCCGTTCGGCCTCGACCTCTCCCGCGGCCAGCTCCGCCACGCGGCCGGCCGGCTGCCGGTCGTGGCCGCCGACGCGACGGCGCTGCCGTTGGCCGACGCCTCGGTGCCGGCCGCGATGTGTGTGCTGGCGAGCACGGACGTCCCCGACTACGCGGCCGTCCTCAGGGAGATCGCGCGGGTGCTGGCCCCCGGCGGGCGGTTCGTGCACCTGGGCGTCCACCCCTGCTTCGTCGGCGCGTTCGCCGACTGGCGGGAGCGGGGGCGGGTGGTGCTGGACGAGCGGTACGCCGACCGGGCCCGCACCCTCGACTCCTGGAACCCCGCCGGGGTGCGGGCCCGGGTGGGGGCCTGGCACATTCCGCTGGCCGATCTCCTGAACGCCGTGGTGACCGCGGGGCTACGGCTGGAGCGGACCGTCGAGGCCGGGCCGGGCGGGGTTCCGGAGCTGTTCGGATTCGTGGCGGTGAGGTGAGGTTCGCACCGAAAAACAGGGTGCTCTAGAGAAACGCTTGCGTTTCGCTAAGTCCCCTCCTAGTCTGTCGGTACGAAACCGTTTCGTATCGACAGTCGGTGTCGGCAGATGGGGAGGTGGACCGCGATGACTGGTTCTCCGGTGTTCCTGGCCGTCGTCCTCTCCCTGGTCTCGGCGATCTGCTACGCGGCGGCCGCGGTCGTCCAGGAGCGGACCGCCGCCGGCACCACGAGCGTGCGCGGGGCGCTGGCCCGGGGCGCGTGGTGGGGCTCGGTACTCCTCAACGCCTCCGGCGCGCTGCTGCACGTGGTCGCCCTGCGCTACGGACCGCTGACCCTGGTGCAGCCGCTCGGCGCGCTGAGCCTCGTGCTGGCGGTGCCGCTGGGCTCGCTGGTCTCGGGCCGCCGGACCTCGGGCACGCAGTGGAACGGCATGGCCCTCACCCTCGTAGGCCTGACGACCCTGCTGGCCGTCACGGCCTCGGGGCACGGGGACACCCTGAGCACCGGCGAGGTCCTGCTGGTGGCGCTCGTCGCCGCCGCGGCCGTCGCGATGCTCTCGGCCCGCGGCGGCCTCGCGGTCGCCGCCGCGTCCGGTATCGCCTCCGGCGTCGGCTCCACGCTGGCGCAGAAGCTCGCGGTCGGTCCGACGCTCTCCTGGACCACGGCACTGGTGGCCCTCCTCACGGTCGCCTTCGCGGTGGCCGGCCTGCTGCTCTCCCAGAAGGCCTACCGCCACGGCCTCGGCGGCCCCCTCGCCCTCCTCACCCTCGTCAACCCCGTCACCGCGGCCGCCATCGGCCTCACCCTCCTCGACGAGGGCTTCCGCCACGGCACCACAGGCACCCTCCTCGCCCTCGCGGGCGCGGCGGCGGCGGTGCGCGGCGTCACGCTGCTGAGCAGGCCGGAGGCCGCGTCGGACGCCGGGCGGGTGGAGCGGGTCCTGGTGGACGGGGCCGCGGGCGTCGGTCGGGTGCGGTCGGCTCGCTCCGCGGTGCTCGGCGGCTCCCGGGCTGAAGCGGGCTCTGGACGGGTGCGGGTGGCCGGTCCCGTGTCGTTCGGTGGCTCTGCGGGTGGGCGGGGCGTCGGTCGGGTGCGGGTGGCCGGTCCCGCTCTGCCTGCCCTGCTCGGTGGCTCGCGGGCCGAACAGGGCTCCGGTGAGTCTGCGGCTGGGCAGGGCGTCGGTCAGGCGTGGGCTCCGCTGCCCGCCCTGCTCGATGGCTCCCCGGCCGGACAGGACTCCGTCGGGGCGCGGCCGGCGCCTCCCGTCACCGTCCCGCCGGTGCGTGCCGAACCCCTGCGCACCCTCCCCGACTCCGTTGAACTGACCGGCGCGAGCCGGGCCATGTGAGAGGCAGAAACCGAAGATGACGATCCTGCAGATGCCCCCTCGGACCGCCGTACGCAGGGCGGGACTGGTGGACGTACCCGCCGTGGTGCGTCTGTTCGCGGCGCCGGAACACCCCGCCGTGGACTGGGACCAGGCACAGCGCGCCATGCGGCTGATGCTGGCCCACTACGCGCTGGAGGAGGGCCAGGTCTGGGTGGCCGAGCGGGCGGACGGCACCCTTCTCGCGGCCGCCGTGTGGCTGCCGCCCGGCACCGAGTCCCCCCACACCCGCTTCAACGGCCTCTTCGCCCGCGAACTCACCGCCCCGCTCCCGCAGGAGCCGGTCCTGCCGACCGCATTGAAGCGGGCCAAGCCCGACACACCGCACTGGACCGTGGTCACCGTCTGCACCCCGGACGACTCGGAGGCCTGGGACCGCAGGGTGGTGTCCGACCTGCTGTCCCCGGGCCTGCACACCGTCGACGAGGAGGCCGCCGACGCCGTCGCGGTCACCCTCTCGCCCCGCCACATGGACCCACTGCGCCCACTGGGCTTCCGCGCCCCGCACCAGGTCCCCTTCGCCGAGGGCGCCGGCGTATGGCTGGCGACCCGCCACCCGGTACCCAAACTGGCCGCGTGACGCGCCTACGGGCGCCCCGGTGAGGCAACCGCGTCGACCCCCGCCTCCCGCAACCGGCGAGCGAGAAGCTCCACCTCGGGCACCGTCCCCACGTACGTCCCACCCCAGACCTGCTCCAACACGCCCTTGGCCGCGCCGAGTTCGACCCCGAGCGCGGCACAGAGCACACGCAGCACGGTGACCCGATGCGCGGGCGCCCGCAGCCGCAGTACGGCGCCCCCGTGCTCGCCGAGAAGCTCCTCCCGCACGTCGTCCGACAGCTCACCCCCGCACTCGGCGACGGCGAACCCACAGCCGGGGCAGGTCACTTCGACATCCCACCGCAAGGAGTCACCGACGAGAGCCTGCACTCCGACCCAGTCGGCGGGGGAGCGGCAGTCGGGGCAGGGAGTGGTGCGGCGGAGGGACGCGTAGGCGTAGACGGACACGGGATACCTCACCCCTCACAGCCCGTCCGGCGTTCGAGGACCAGGGTCGGCCGTCCCGATTCCCCCAACCACGCGCACCCCAAGCCCCCTCAGCCCCGAGGCCCCCCAGAAGACCCCCGCACCATCAACTCCCCCCGAATCACAGCAATCCCCCCGGGCGGCCCCTCCTCCCGCCCCATGGCGATCCGCCCCGCCCGAGCCCCCGCCTCCGCCAACGGCAACCGCACCGTCGTCAAGGCAGGCACCGCATCGATACTGAACGGCAGATCATCGAACCCGGCGACGGACACGTCATCCGGAATCCGCAGCCCGGAATCCCGCAGCGCCGCACACGCCCCCAGCGCGACGGAGTCGTTCGCCGCCACCACCGCCGTGAGGGACGGATCCCGCCGCAACAACTCCAGCGTCGCCTCGTACCCCGACCGCCGGTCGTAGCGCCCGTGCACGGTCCACCGCGGATCCTCGGCGACCCCCGCGTCCGCGAGCGCCGCCCGATGCCCCTCCAGCCGATGCCGGGTGGTCGTCCGCTCCTCCGGCCCCGCGATGTACCCGAGCCGCCGATGCCCGAGCCCGAGCAGATGCTCGGTCAGCTCCCGCCCACCCCCACGGTTGTCGAAGGTCAGCGCGATCGCCCCGGTCTCCGGCGCCGGCGGCCGCCCGCACAGCACCACCCGCGTCCCGGCGTCCTCCAGCCTCCGCAGCTTCGCCGCGACCGCCGCCGCGTGCGGCGCGTCCTCGACCGCACCACCGGTCAGCACGACGGCAGCCGCCCGCTGTCTCTGCAACAGGGTCAGATACGTCAGCTCCCGCTCCGGAGAGCCCCCGGTGTTGCAGGTCACCGCCAGCCGTTCACCGCCCGCGCGCCCGCCGGGTCCGCCGATCTCCGACTGGATGGCGCTCGCCATGATCCCGAAGAAGGGGTCCGCGATGTCGTTGACGAGAATCCCGACCAGGTCGGACGTCGCCGCGGCCAGCGCGCTCGCGGGCCCGTTCAGCACGTAGTCCAGCTCGTCCACGGCCCGCAGTACCCGCTCGCGGGTGGTCGCGGCCACGGGATAGTTCCCGTTCAGCACGCGCGACACCGTCGCGGGCGAGACCTGCGCGCGCGCCGCCACGTCCGCCAGGGTCACCGTCATCTCGTCGTCCTCCGGTCGCGCATCGTCGTACCTCGTCGTACTCGGGCTCCGCGCCCGTCCCCGCACAGTCGGCCGCGTGGGACTGTGCGGCTGCACAGACGCCGCACAGTCGGCCATGGTTCCGAGCAGACCTTAAGGCCCCCACACCCCGTTGTTCGTCCCCTCGAACAACTCGAAGCGGTCACGGTCTTGTCCGAACCGCTGCTCAGAGGCTAGCTTCTCATCAGATAGAAAGCGCTTGCTGTGACGCTCATCAGTAGAGGCGTACGCGGCGCGCACAACCGCGTACGGAATGCGCAGGGAATGCTGCGTACGACGCCTACGAAGGGATCGACGTGACACGCAAGACGGTGCGTATCGCCATGAACGGCGTGACCGGGCGCATGGGCTACCGCCAGCACCTGGTCCGCTCCATCCTCGCGCTCCGCGAGCAGGGTGGCCTCGACCTCGGCGACGGCACCGTGCTGTGGCCGGAGCCGATCCTGGTCGGCCGCCGCGAGCACGCGCTCAAGGCGCTCGCGGACAAGCACGGCCTGGAGCACTGGGCCACGGACGTGGACGAGGTCCTCGCCGACGAGACCGTGGACATCTACTTCGACGCCCAGGTCACCTCGGCCCGCGAGGAGGCGATCAAGAAGGCGATCGCGGCGGGCAAGCACATCTACACCGAGAAGCCGACCGCCACCGGCCTGGACGGCGCCCTGGAGCTGGCCCGTCTCGCCAACGCCGCCGGCATCAAGCACGGCGTCGTCCAGGACAAGCTCTTCCTCCCCGGCCTGCTCAAGCTGAAGCGCCTCATCGACGGCGGCTTCTTCGGCCGGATCCTCTCGATCCGCGGCGAGTTCGGCTACTGGGTCTTCGAGGGCGACTGGCAGCAGGCCCAGCGCCCCTCCTGGAACTACCGCGCCGAGGACGGCGGTGGCATCGTTGTCGACATGTTCCCGCACTGGGAATACGTCCTCCACGAGCTCTTCGGCCGGGTGAAGTCCGTCCAGGCCCTCACCGCCACCCACATCCCGCAGCGCTGGGACGAGAACGACAAGCCCTACGACGCGACGGCCGACGACGCCGCCTACGGCATCTTCGAGCTCGACGGCGGCGCGATCGCGCAGATCAACTCCTCCTGGGCCGTCCGCGTCAACCGCGACGAGCTCGTCGAGTTCCAGGTCGACGGCACCGAGGGCTCCGCCGTCGCCGGTCTGCGCAACTGCCGTGCCCAGCACCGCTCGGCCACCCCCAAGCCGGTCTGGAACCCGGACATCCCCGCCACCGAGGTCTTCCGCGACCAGTGGCAGGAGGTCCCGGACAACGCCGAGTTCGACAACGGCTTCAAGGCCCAGTGGGAGCTGTTCCTGCGGCACGTCTACGCCGACGCCCCCTACCACTGGGACCTCCTCGCCGGCGCCCGTGGCGTCCAGCTCGCCGAGCTGGGCCTGAAGTCCTCGGCCGAGGGCCGCCGCCTCGACGTACCGGAGATCTCGCTGTGACGATCCGACTCCCTGACGGCCAGGGCGGATTGAGGGCGTACGAGCCCCGCCCGGAACCACTCGCCGTCACCACCGGTTCCCCCTTCACCTCTCGTACGGTGTTCTCGGCGGCCCACGTCGTCGCCGATCCCTTCGCCGACGTGTCGCCCGACTCGCCGGCCGCCGTCGACTGGGACGCCACCCTCGCCTTCCGCCGCCACCTGTGGTCCCACGGGCTCGGCGTCGCCGAGGCGATGGACACCGCCCAGCGCGGGATGGGCCTGGACTGGGCGGGCGCGGCGGAGCTGATCCGCCGGTCCGCCGCCGAGGCGAAGTCCGTCGGCGGTCTCATCGCCTGCGGTGTCGGCACCGACCAGCTCACCGGCCCGGCGACCCTGGCCGAGGTCCGGGCGGCGTACGAGGAGCAGCTCGCGCTCGTCGAGGAGAGCGGCGCGCAGGCGATCCTGATGGCCTCCCGCGCCCTCGCGGCCGCCGCCTCCGGTCCCGAGGACTACCTGGAGATCTACGGCCATCTGCTCCGCCAGGCCACCGAGCCGGTCGTCCTGCACTGGCTGGGCCCGATGTTCGATCCGGCCCTTGAGGGCTACTGGGGCTCGTCCGACCTGGACACGGCCACGGAGACCTTCCTGGAGGTCATCGCGGCCCACCCGGACAAGGTCGACGGCATCAAGGTGTCCCTCCTGGAGGCCCAGCGCGAGATCGACATCCGCCGCCGCCTTCCGCAGGGCGTCCGCTGTTACACCGGCGACGACTTCAACTACCCCGAGCTGATCGCGGGCGACGAGAAGGGCTTCAGCCACGCCCTGCTCGGCATCTTCGACCCGCTGGGTCCGCTGGCGGCGGAGGCGGTACGGGTCCTGGACACGGGCAACACGGCGGGCTTCCGCGAACTCCTCGACCCCACGGTCGAGTTGTCCCGTCACCTCTTCCAGACGCCGACCCGCTTCTACAAGACGGGCGTGGTGTTCCTGGCCTGGCTCGCTGGCCACCAGAGCCACTTCACGATGGTCGGCGGCCTCCAGTCGGCCCGCTCCCTGCCGCACTTCGCCCGCGCCTACGAACTCGCCGACGGCCTGGGCCTGTTCCCGGACCCGAAGCTGGCGGAGGAGCGGATGAAGACCCTGCTCGCGCTGTACGGAGTGAACCAGTGACCGCAGACCTGTCCCGCTTCTCCATCAACCAGATGACGGTCAAGCAGCTGTCGATGCCGGAACTGGTGGACGCCTGCGGCCAGTTGGGCATCGCGAATGTCGGCCTGTGGCGCGAGCCCGTCCAGGTCCACGGCCTGGAGGCGACGGCCAAGCTGATCCGCGACGCGGGCCTGACGGTCACGACGCTCTGCCGCGGCGGCTTCTTCACGGCGATCGACGCGGACGAGCGGGCGGCGGCCCTGGACGACAACCGCCGTGCCGTCGACGAGGCGGCGACGCTCGGCACGGACACCCTGGTCCTGGTCTCCGGCGGCCTCCCCGCCGGCTCCAAGGACCTGCACGGCGCCCGCGAGCGCATCGCGGACGCCCTGTCGGTCCTCGGCCCGTACGCGGAACAGCACGGCGTACGCCTGGCCATCGAGCCCCTCCACCCGATGTACGCCTCCGACCGCTGTGTGGTCTCCACGCTCAAGCAGGCCCTCGACCTCGCGGAACGCTTCCCGGCCCACCAGGTCGGCGTCACCGTCGACACGTACCACATCTGGTGGGACGACGACGCTCCCGCGCAGATCGCCCGGGCGGGTGCGGGCGGCCGTATCCACACCTTCCAACTCGCCGACTGGACAACCCCGTTGCCGGAAGGCGTGCTGAACGGCCGCGGCCAGATCGGCGACGGCGCGATCGACATGCGCGAGTGGCAGGGCTACGTCGAGGCGGCAGGCTACACCGGCGCGATCGAGGTCGAGCTCTTCAACGACGGACTGTGGGCGCGCGACGGCCGCGAGGTGCTGGCGCAGACCGCGGCGCGGTTCGTGGAGCACGCGGGCTGATCTGCTTGTGACGGCCGCCTGGAACAGGGGAGTTCCGGGCGGCCGTTTTTCAGTCGTGTGTGGCGTTCCAGGCGTCCGCGATGGTCCAGGCGGCCAGGATCAGGGCCAGGGTCGCTCGGACGCCGCCGACTTTCGCGCGGGGGCTGTAGAGGGGGTACCCCACGGCGAACATCGTGATCACGATCAGCCAAGGGGCCACCTCACCCCTGCCGAGCTGGCCCAGTCGGCCGACCGCGCAGAGGGTGATGAAGAGGGCTGCGGCGGGGTTCAGCCACCGTCTCAGTCTGCGCGGCCGGCCAGGGCCGTACTTCGTCGGTTTCACGATCTCGAACAGGGCGACCAGGAGGATGGTCAGGAAAAGGGTGACCCCGGACCACTTGATCGCGCCCGGGAACCAGATGGCGAGGAGCAAGGTGAAGAAAATGAAAGCGCTGCCGCCGGCCAGCAGGATGACCGGGACGTCCCAGCCGGGTTTCTCCGGGGAGATCTCGGGAGACGGCGGGGAGAGGCGAGGGAGCGGGCGGTCGAGATCGACGCGTTCCCAGCGGAGCCGGTCACGCAGTATCCGGACATAGGCCGCCTGATAGGTCGCCGCCGAGAACAGATAGGACACTTCGGCGGGGTTCGAGAAGCGTGCCACGGCGTTGGTCGCCGCAACTCCCCACATATGCCGGGGGAGGGCCGCTGACTGCTCCGCGAAAAGCAGTGCGTGGGAGGCCCTGGGAGAGATGTGAGTTTCTTCCAGGATGCGCAGCAGGCCCGCGAAGGTCGGGGCGACGGTGCGGCTGTTTCCTTCCCGTGCGCGGTATTCGTTGTACACGTCGATCACGGCACGGAGCTTCGCCGGATGTGCTTCCACCTGCCACTTCTCCGCGAGGCCGAGCCATTCCGTCCGGGGAATCGGTCGGGCCGTCCCGTCGAGCGGCGGTGTGAAGTGATCGCGGTATTCCCTCGCGTGTTTCCGCTGCCGATGCAGGACCAAGCCCGATATCAGGGCAAGGATTCCCGCGCAGTACAGGACCGGCCTGGCCACCGCCTCGCCGAGGACGGCCCAGACCGGCCAGATGAAGAACGCGAACCCGCTGAGGGAGAGCATCACCTCGACCGCTCGGGAACCCGCGCGGTACGGCGCGTACGAGGTGGGCGGCAAGGTCGCCTGCCGGAGATGCGCGTACGCCGCCGAATCCGTCACCGCCAGGTCTGTCACGGCCGCCGGCCCGGTGGCGGAATGTGTCACCCCAGCCGGGTTCAGCGCGGCCAACCGCTTCTCCAACGGCGGATGCGAATCCCGCCGGGGGCTGCGGCTCGGTGGCACGACCTGGGGAAGACGTCCGGAGTCCTGCAACAGGGCGCCGAATGTTTCGTACGGATCATCGGGAGTCCGGCCGTACGCGTGCATTGGGTCCAGTGTTCCCGTCCGGTACGCCTTCCAGGAGACGGCGACCGTGTGCGAGGAGAGCAGCGACCTCGCCATGACGTCATTTCCGACGATCTCGGCGGCGGCGCGGTCCGCCTCGTACTCCTGACGTCGCCGGATCGCCAGGGTCACCAGGTCGTAGAAGGAGCGGTAGAGCGAGATGACCCGGCGCTGTACGGACGCGAGAGAACGGATCGAGGTGTCGACCGGGGAGACGTCGCTCACCGGGAGTGCGGCGTGGTCGAGTTCCGTCAGCAATTCACCCAGAAGTGCCGAACCCCGGTAGATCGTATTGCTGAACGGTGCGTGGCGGCGCGCGTAATGGCCCAGTTCGTGGCAGAGCACCGCCCGTAACTGATCGGTCGGCAGTCCCACGAGCAGGGGGACCCCGATGCACATGTGCCGAATACGCCTCGGGCGCCGGAAGAGGCGGTGGACCTCGTGCACGGACGCGTTGGCGTGCGGAGTGAGCCACAGGTGCGTCGGCGCCGACGTCCCCATCGAGCGCGCGACGTCCGCCACCAGTTCCCTCAACTGCGGTGCGTCGGCGAGGGAGATGAGTTCCGCCGACTCCGGCAGGCCGCCCGTACGGCGGACTCCGCGCACGGCACGGGCATCTGCCGCGAGGAGCGGGAAAACCACCACTCCCAGGAAGATGAACGCGGGCGGCGCCCAGAAAAACACCAGGACGGTGAAGCCGCCGATGAAGAACAGCCAGTAGCCGATCAGCACGGCCAGCAGCAGCGAGCCCACCACCAACAGCCCGATGACCACAAGCACGAGAGCCTCGCGCAGCAGATGTCTCACCGGGCGCCCTCACCCGAACCGCAGGCGGCCGTCAGCCAGTTCTCCGCCTGCCGCAGCAGACTGCTCAACGGGTCACGGGACAGTGCCGTGCTCTCCACCCGCACATCACGGGTCGAGGACATCAACGCATCGCCACCACCGGGAAGTTCACCCGTCGGCAGCCCCAACTCCCGCCCCAGTCGCCCGCGTGCCTTACGCAGACTCCCCGCAACACTGCTGCGTTTGATGTCCAGCAACTCCGCGATCTCCTGCTGCGGCATCCCCTGGAGGCAGTGCAGCACCAGGACTTGGCGCTGCCGGTCCGGCAACCCCTTGAGGGCGGCCAGCACTTGGCGGGCCTCGGAGGTCTCCTCCACGCTCGCCGTCGGCGGCGGTTCGATCTCCAGCGTGTGGTGGCGGAACCACGTCCGGCGGGCCCGGTTGAGCCGCTGGGTCATGACCTTGTACGCCCACGCCTCGGGTGCCTCGTAGTGCGACACCCGGTCCCAGTAGCGGAACAGCTCGGCGTACGCCTCCTGCACCGCGTCCTCCGCCTCCTCGCGGTGGCGCCACAGCAGCAGCGCCCGCGCCCGCATCCGCGGATACGTTCGCTGGAAGAACACGTCGAAGTCCTCGCGCGCCCCGGAGATCTCGCTGCCCCCCTCGACGGTGTGCGTCACCGCTCGTCCTCCCACACGTCCTCGCGCGCGGCCCGGTACCGGTACTCGACGACGGTGCCCGCACGGTGGAAGCGAAATGTGCGCGCCACGATACGGCGGCGGATACGGCGACCGGACCCCGATCGCGCAATCCGCACAACCGCCTCCCAACTCGCCCCCACAGCCGCGATCACGGCCGGGTCGAGCACCCAGTGCTCCACGCTGCTCACCTCTCCCGGTGGTTGTTCTGACACCGGGTAACAGCACGTGGCGGCCGACATGTTTACCGAGGGGCGCGAGTGAGTCGTGTGGGCCGTACCGACGCCGAAGAAATCTTGGGGAACCCGTACAACCCTCTCCCCACCTCGCGGGTCGTACTTGGCATCAGGACTTCTGGGGAGGGGATCTGGGGGGATCGCGGGGGTTCTGATACGGAGGGGAAACCCGAGGGGGCCTGGTCGACGGACCAGGCCCCCTCGAAGCTTGTCCGGCTAGAAGAACACCCCGCAGCGCAGCAGCACATTCGCGTACGGCCGTGCCTCGCCGGTCCGCACCACCAGCCGCGCACCCGCCGACAGCTCCTTGAGCCGCTCGTGCGAGACGAAGTCCAGATCGCCCGCGCCGAAGTGCCCGTCCAACAGCTTCGCCGCCCCCGGATTCGCGTCCCGCACCTCCGCCGCCGCCGTAGCCCCTTCCACGACCAGCTCGGCCAGGAGCCCCTCCACCACTTCGGCGAAGGACGGCACCCCGGCCCGGAAGGCCAGGTCGACCACGCGCGGCCCGTCGGGGATCGGCATACCGGCGTCGCAGACCAGTACGCCGTCGCCATGGCCCAACTCCGCCAGCGCGCCAGACAGATGACGGTTCAGAATTCCCGCCTTCTTCACAGCGCGTCGACCTCCACCGCCGTCGGGAACGACACCTGCGCGCCCTCCTTCGTGACGGCCGCCGCCCCCACCCGTGCCGCGTACGCCGCGGCCTCGGCCAGGGAGGCACCGGCACCGAGCCGGTACGCCAGCGCCGCCGTGAACGCGTCGCCCGCGCCGGTCGTGTCCACCGCGTCCACCTTGACCGGAGCCACCCTGGTCACCCCCTCCCTGGAGGCCACCAGCGCACCTTCCGACCCCAGCGTCACGACCACCGACCGCGGCCCCTTCGCCAGCAGGATCCGCGCCCAGTCCTCGGGGGAGTCCCCGATCGCCGAGTCACCCAGGATGACCTTCGCCTCGTGCTCGTTGACGATCAGCGGATCGCAGGCGGCCAGCACCTCCGTCGGCAGCGGCCGCGGCGGCGACGGGTTCAGCACGAAACGGCTGTCCGGCGCCAGATTGCGTACGACCTCCACGACCGTCTCCAGCGGGATCTCCAACTGCACGGACACCACCCGCGAGGCGTGGAACAGGCTCCCCGCGGCCCGTACGTCCCCCGGCGTCAGCCGCCCGTTGGCACCCGGCGAGACCACGATGCTGTTGTCCCCCGACGGGTCCACCGTGATCAGCGCGACCCCGGTCGGCGCGCCACCGACCAGGACACCCACCGTGTCGACCCCGGACGAGCGCTGCGAGTCCAGCAGCAGCCGGCCGTACGCGTCGTCGCCGACCCGGGCCAGCAGGGCCGTACGGGCGCCGAGGCGAGCGGCCGCGACCGCCTGGTTCGCACCCTTGCCGCCCGGGTGGACGGCCAGGTCGGAGCCGAGCACGGTCTCGCCGGCGCCCGGCCGCCGCTCGACGCCGATGACCAGATCGGCATTGGCGGATCCCACGACCAGCAGGTCGTAGTCGTACATGAAAACGCTCCCCTATGAAGTGACTTGAGGCGGGCGGGCCCCCGTCAGGACGACCCACCCGCCTTGCGGTCTCAGCCCGTGAAGCCGGCCACGTTCTCCTTCGTGACCACCTTCACCGGCACCATCACCGACTTCGCGACCTTCTCACCCTCGGCGGCCTTCACCGCGTTCTGCACGGCGATCCTGCCGAGTTCGGACGGCTGCTGCGCCACGGACGCGTACAGCGTGCCTGCCTTGACGGCCTTGAGACCGTCGTCGGTTCCGTCGAAACCGATGACCTGGACGGACTTTCCGGCCTTGGAACCCAGTGCCTTGATCGCGCCGAGCGCCATCTCGTCGTTCTCCGCGAAGACACCGGAGATGCCGGGGTTGGCCTGCAGCAGGTTGGTCATGACGTCCAGGCCCTTGGTGCGGTCCCAGTCGGCCGGCTGCTTGGCGACGACCTCGATACCCGGGTAGGCCTTGAGCCCCTCGGCGAAACCGGCGCCGCGCTCGCGGCTGGCGGAGGTGCCGGCCTGGCCCTGGAGGATCACGATCCTGCCCTTGCCGCCCAGTTTCTCGGCGAGCGCCTTGGCGGCGAGCTTGCCGCCGGTGGTGTTGTCGGAGGCGACGAGGGCCGCGGTGGACGCGTTGTTGACCGCGCGGTCGACGGCCACCAGCGGGATGTCCGCCTTGTTGACGCCCTTCGCCGCCGGGGTCACCGCGTCGGAGTCCACCGGGTTGACGATGATCGTGCCGAGCCCCGAACTGGTGAAGTTCTCCAGCTGGTTGGCCTGCTGCGAGGCGTCGTTCTGCGCGTCGGTGACGGTCAGGTCCACGCCCAGCTTCTTCGCCTCGGCCTGCGCACCGGCGCGGATCGACACGAAGAACGGGTTGTTGAGCGTCGACAGCGACAGCCCGATCTTCCGCGACTTCCCGGCGTCGTCCGCGGAGCCGCTGTGCAGGAAGGAGGTGGCCCCGACGATCGCCGCCGCGACCACGGCCGCGAGCACGTACGTCGCCGCCTGCTTGCCCTTGTTGCCACCGGTACCGGCCGCGACCGGGGTCGCCCCCGCCTTGCGGCGCACGGTGTCGAGGAGCACGGCGAGCGCGATGACGACACCGATGACGACCTGCTGCCAGAAGGCGGACACGGAAAGGAGGTTGAGGCCGTTCCTGAGCACCGCCAGGATCAGCGCGCCGATCAGCGTGCCGGACGCCTTGCCCGTACCACCGGCCAGCGAGGCACCGCCGATGACGACCGCGGCGATCGCGTCCAGCTCGTAGCCCTGCGCGGCCTGCGGCTGCGCGGAGGAGAGCCGGGAGGCGAGCACGATGCCCGCGGCGGCGGCGAACAGTCCGGAGAAGGCGTAGATCGCGAGCTTCTGCTTCTTCACCCGCAGCCCGGAGAGCCGGGCCGCCTCCTCGTTGCCGCCGATCGCGTACATCGAGCGTCCGATGTACGTCCGGCCCAGCACGAACGCGGTGATGAGCCCCATCAGGACCATCACGAGCACCGGCACCGGCAGCCAGCCGCCGAGCGTGTCACCGAGGTGCGAGACCGAGTCGGGGAAGGCGATGGGGGAGCCCTGCGAGATCACCAGGGACAGACCGCGGGCCACCGACAGCATGGCGAGCGTCGCGATGAACGGCGGCAGTTTCCCGTACGAGATGAGGAAGCCGTTGACCAGGCCGCACGCTATGCCGGTCGCGACGGCGAGCAGCACCGCCAGGAAGACCGGCATGCCCTCCGAGGTCGCGCTCCAGGCCAGGACGGTGGCGGAGAGGGCGGCGACCGAGCCGACCGACAGGTCGATGCCCGCCGAGACGATCACGAAGGTCACACCGAAGGCGAGGATGGCGGTCACGGCCGCCTGGACGCCGACGTTGAGCAGGTTGTCCGTCGTCAGGAAGTCGCCGGACAGTGCCGACATCGCGATGACGAGGACGATGAGCGCGGTGAGCGCGCCGTTGTCGAGCAGGAGGCGGCGAAGCCCCGAGGCGCCACTCGCGCCCGTCGTGCTCTTGAGCGTGTCAGTGGCCACGGGAGGTCTCCGTTTCGATGGTGGTGGGGTTGCTGACGGCGAGCGCCATGACGGCGTCCTGGGTGGCCTCCGCCGCGGGAAGCTCACCGGCGATCCGGCCCTGGGCCATGACCAGGACCCGGTCGCTCATGCCGAGCACCTCGGGCAGATCGCTGGAGATCATGAGGACGGCGGCGCCCGCGGCCGTCAGTTCGTTGATGAGCTGGTAGATCTCGACCTTGGCACCGACGTCGATCCCGCGCGTCGGCTCGTCGAGGATCAGCACCTTGGTGTCGGCGAGCAGCCACTTGCCGATGACGACCTTCTGCTGGTTGCCCCCGGACAACGTCCTCACGTGCTGCTGGAGTCCGGCCATCCGTACGCCCAGCTGCTCGGCGATCCGGGCGGCGGCCTCCCGCTGCCCCTTGAGGTCGACGATCCCCGCGCGCGTGGCCGAACGCAGCGTCACCAGACCGAGGTTCTCCTCCACGGACGCGTCCAGGACGAGCCCCTGGCCCTTGCGGTCCTCGGGGATGAGTCCGATACCGGCCGCCATGGCGGAGTTGACATCGTTGCCCTTCAGGTGCGCCCCGGAGACCTTCACGGTGCCCTTGTCGTACGGGTCGGCGCCGAACACGGCCCGCACGACCTCCGTACGACCGGCCCCGACGAGCCCGGCGATGCCGACGACCTCACCGGCGTGCACCTCGAAGGAGACGTCGTGGAAGACGCCGTCCCGGGTGAGCCCCTCGACGGACAGCAACGCGGCACCCTTCTCGGGCACTTCCCGCGGGTACTGCTGCTCGATGGACCGCCCCACCATGAGGCGTACGAGCTCGTCCTCGGGGGTGGAGGCGGGCACCTGCCCGACGGACCTGCCGTCGCGGATGACGGTGACCCGGTCGCCGAGGGCGGCGATCTCGTCGAGATGGTGGGTGATGAACACGATGCCCACGCCGTCCTCGCGCAGCGTGCGCACGATGGCGAAGAGCTTCTCGACCTCCTCGGAGGTGAGCACGGCGGTCGGCTCGTCCATGATCAGCACGCGCGCGTTCAGACTCAGCGCCTTGGCGATCTCGACCATCTGGAGGCGGGCGATACCGAGTTCGCGGACACGCGCGCGTGGCGAGACGCTGACCCCGACGCGCTTCAGCAGCACCTCGGCGTCGGCCTCCATCCTCTTCCGGTCGATCATGCCGAGGCGGCGCGGCTGGCGGCCCAGGAAGATGTTCTCGGCGACGGTGAGGTCGGGAACGAGGTTGAACTCCTGGTAGATGGTGGCGATCCCGAGGCGCTCGGAGTCCTGCGCACCATGGATGCGCACCTCCTCGCCGCCGGCCAGGATCCGCCCGCCATCGGGCGTGTAGGCGCCGGAGAGCATCTTGATGAGGGTGCTCTTGCCCGCGCCGTTCTCACCGAGGAGGACGTGCACCTCGCCGCGGCGCAGATCGAAGTCGACGCCGTCGAGCGCGACCACGCCGGGGAAGGTCTTCCTGATGCCCTCGATGCGCAGCAACTCGTCCTGGTT
Source organism: Streptomyces sp. NPDC001536 (assembly GCF_042894505.1). Lineage (NCBI taxonomy): Bacteria > Bacillati > Actinomycetota > Actinomycetes > Kitasatosporales > Streptomycetaceae > Streptomyces > Streptomyces sp. NPDC001536. The sequence goes on along the minus strand of NZ_JBIAVQ010000001.1, from coordinate 825,485 downwards.
GCTCACGACTGGCTCCTGTTCTGTGCGGGTGCCGACTCGGGGGAAGCCGGCTGCTCGCCGCACGAGCGGCGTACGACGAGACGGGCGGGGAGGGTGACGGACTGCGGGGGCCGTCCCTCGATGCGGTCGACGAGCGCGCGCACGGCGGCGCGGCCCAGCTCGCCCGTGGGCTGGGCGACCGCGGTGATCGGCGGATCGGTGTGCACGAACCACGGGATGTCGTCGAACGCGGCGAGCGCGATGTCCTGCGGAATCCGCAGCCCACGCGCGCGTACGGCGTCCAGGGCGCCGAGCGCCATCAGGTTGTCGGCCGCGAACACGACCTCGGGCGGCTCGGGAAGGTCGAGGAAGCCCTCGGTGACCCGGCGCCCGCTCTCGGCCTGGAAGTCGCCCTGCCCTATGTAGGCGTCGGGGAGTTCGAGACCGTGGGCCTGGAGCGCCTCCCTGAAGGCCTCCACGCGCTCACGGCCGGTGGTGGTGGCCGCGGGTCCCGCGATGATGGCGAGCCGCCGGTGTCCGAGCGCGTGCAGATGCGCGACGAGATCACGCACGGCGTCCCGCCCGTCGGATCGCACCACCGGCACGTCCACGCCCGGGATCCACCGGTCCACGAAGACCATCGGCGTCCCGCCGCGCGCGGCGTCCAGCATCAGCGGGGAGCCGCCGTCGGTGGGGGAGACGAGGAGGCCGTCGATACGGCGGTCCAGCAGGGTCCGTACGTGGTGGTCCTGGAGGTCGGGCCGTTCGTCGGCGTTGCCGATGATGACGCTGTACCCCAGCGCGCGGGCCTCCTCCTCGACGGAGCGGGCCAGCTCGGTGAAGTACGGGTTCATCACGTCGCTGATGACCAGGCCGAGGGTGCGGGTCTGATCGGTGCGCAGGGAACGGGCGACGGCGTTCGGGCGGTAGCCCAGCGCCTCGACGGCGGCCAGCACACGGGTGCGTGCGTCCTCGCTGACCGACGGATGGTCGTTCAGGACGCGCGACACCGTGGCGACGGATACCCCCGCCTCGGCAGCGACGTCCTTGATGCTCGCCATCGCCGCTCCACCTCCTCGTGGAATCGATTACATCGATGTGTGTAGAGGATTGGAATCGATTACACGGAGGTTAATCAAGACCCTGCCGACATCCCGAGATCTGATCGTGATGAACGGCGCTCAGATGAGCGCTGTGCGGGCTGTGACGGTGTCACGCTGGAGGTAAGGAGTGGTTTCACCGAGGCCTTGGAGGAGTCATGACGTCGGCAACCCGCGATGACGTCCCCGTAGCGATGGAAGGCGACGGGGTCGAACTGCGCATGATGCCCATCGGCGGCGGTATGTCGGTGGGCTACATCCACCTCCCCCAGGGCACCGACATGGGCCCGGCCCTCAAGGGCCTGCCCGACGACGCCTGCCAGTGCCCGCACTGGGGCTACCTCCTCAAGGGCAAGATCCGCATGCGCACGGCCACCGGCTCGGAGGTCTACGAGGCGGGTCAGGCGTACTACTGGGGGCCTGGGCATGTCCCGGAGGCGCTGGAGGAGAGCGAGTTCGTGGAGTTCTCCCCGACGGAGGACTTCGAGAAGGTCATCGACCACGTCAAGTCCCAGGCGGGGTAAGGGCTGACCCGTAGTCCCGCCGCCCTGTCAGTGCCGACCGGTACCGTCGGATCATGTCCCAACAGGCGGCGAATTCCGCACCGACCGGCGAACGACGACTCGCCGTCCTCGAAGGCGTCCTGGAGCGGATCACGTACGCCAACGAGGAGAACGGCTACACGGTCGCCCGCGTCGACACCGGCAGGGGCGGCGGCGACCTCCTCACCGTCGTCGGCGCGCTGCTCGGCGCCCAGGTCGGTGAGTCCCTCCGGATGGAGGGGCGGTGGGGCTCACACCCCCAGTACGGCAAGCAGTTCACCGTCGAGAACTACACGACGGTCCTGCCGGCCACCGTCCAGGGCATCCGCCGCTACCTCGGCTCGGGCCTCGTCAAGGGCATCGGGCCCGTCTTCGCCGACCGCATCACCCAGCACTTCGGCCTGGACACCCTCCAGATCATCGAGGAGGAGCCCAAGCGGCTCATCGAGGTCCCGGGGCTCGGCCCGAAGCGGACCAAGAAGATCGCCGACGCCTGGGAGGAACAGAAGGCGATCAAGGAGGTCATGCTCTTCCTCCAGACCGTCGAGGTGTCGACGTCGATCGCGGTCCGCATCTACAAGAAGTACGGCGACGCCTCCATCTCCGTCGTCAAGAACCAGCCCTACCGCCTCGCCTCCGACGTCTGGGGCATCGGCTTCCTCACCGCCGACAAGATCGCCCAGTCCGTCGGCATCCCGCACGACAGCCCGGAGCGCGTCAAGGCGGGCCTCCAGTACGCCCTTTCGCAGGCCACCGACCAGGGCAACTGCTATCTCCCCGAGGAGAGGCTGATCGCCGACGCGGTGAAGCTCCTCCAGGTCGACACCGGCCTCGTCATTGAGTGCCTCGCCGAACTGGCCCAGCCCGACGAGGACACCGGCGACCCCGGCGTCGTACGGGAAAAGGTGCCGGGCGAGCACGGGGAGCCCGTCACCGCGATCTACCTCGTTCCCTTCCACCGTGCCGAACTCTCCCTCGCCGCCCAGCTGCTGCGCCTCCTGCGTACCGACGAGGACCGCATGCCGGGCTTCCACGACGTGGCCTGGGACAAGGCGCTCGGCTGGCTCAAGGGCCGTACCGGCGCCGACCTCGCCCCCGAGCAGGAGGCCGCCGTCAAACTGGCGCTCACCAAGAAGGTCGCCGTCCTCACCGGCGGCCCGGGCTGCGGCAAGTCCTTCACGGTCCGCTCGATCGTGGAGCTGGCCCGCGCCAGGAAGGCCAGGGTCGTCCTCGCCGCCCCCACGGGCCGTGCCGCCAAGCGCCTCGCCGAACTCACCGGCGCCGAGGCCTCCACCGTCCACCGCCTCCTGGAGCTGAAGCCGGGCGGGGACGCGGCGTACGACAAGGACCGCCCCCTCCAGGCGGACCTGGTGGTGGTGGACGAGGCGTCCATGCTGGACCTGCTGCTCGCCAACAAGCTGGTCAAGGCGGTCCCTCCTGGCGCGCACCTCCTCTTCGTCGGGGACGTCGACCAGCTCCCCAGCGTCGGCGCCGGCGAGGTCCTGCGCGATCTGCTCGCCGACGGCAGCCCCATCCCCGCCGTACGCCTCACGCGCGTGTTCCGTCAGGCCCAGCAGTCCGGTGTGGTCACCAACGCCCACCGGATCAACTCCGGGCAGCACCCCGTCACCGACGGCATGAAGGACTTCTTCCTCTTCGTCGAGGACGACACGGAGGAGGCGGGCCGGCTCACCGTCGACGTGGCGGCCCGGCGAATTCCGGCCAAGTTCGGACTCGACCCGCGCCGCGACGTCCAGGTCCTCGCCCCCATGCACCGGGGCCCCGCCGGGGCCGGGAACCTCAACGGCCTGTTGCAGCAGGCCATCACGCCCGGTCGCCCCGATCTGGCGGAGAAGCGGTTCGGCGGGAGGGTCTTCCGCGTCGGCGACAAGGTCACCCAGATTCGCAACAATTACGAGAAGGGCGAGACCGGAGTCTTCAACGGCACCGTGGGCGTCGTCACCTCGCTCGACCCGGTCGACCAGCGGCTCACGGTGCTGACGGACGAGGATGAGGAGGTCCCGTACGAGTTCGATGAACTGGACGAACTGGCCCACGCGTACGCGGTGACCATTCACCGCTCCCAGGGCAGTGAATATCCCGCCGTGGTGATCCCCGTCACCACGGGAGCATGGATGATGCTTCAACGGAATCTGCTCTACACAGCGGTCACCCGGGCCAAGAAGCTGGTCGTCCTCGTCGGTTCGCGCAAGGCGATCGGTCAGGCGGTGCGCACGGTGTCGGCCGGGCGGCGGTGCACGGCCCTCGACTTCCGCCTCTCACCGGGCCCCCTCCGGGAGTGAGGTGGGGTGCCGGGCCACCCATCGTGAAAAATGATCGATCAAATGAGTCACGAAGGTCACAGAGCTCTTCCGGAACCGGGCGAGGAGGGGCAGGATGGGCAAGCTGGCGGCACTGAGTGCCGCCAATTAGCCCAATGGCCGACCCCGAGTGCACTCTCCTGCGCCAAATGGGGGATGGTAGAGACAGTCAGGGCAACCTCGAAGATGAGGCACAACGTCGGGTGAGGGAAGACGTGAGCGACAACTCTGTAGTACTGCGGTACGGCGACGGCGAGTACACCTACCCGGTGATCGACAGCACCGTCGGCGACAAGGGCTTCGACATCGGCAAGCTCCGCGCCCAGACCGGTCTGGTGACACTGGACAGTGGCTACGGGAACACCGCGGCCTATAAATCCGCCGTCACCTACCTCGACGGCGAGGCGGGCATCCTCCGCTACCGCGGCTACCCGATCGAGCAGCTGGCCGAGCGCTCCACGTTCCTGGAGGTCGCCTACCTGCTGATCAACGGCGAGCTGCCGACCGTCGACGAGCTCACCTCGTTCAAGAACGAGATCACGCAGCACACCCTGCTGCACGAGGACGTCAAGAACTTCTACCGTGGCTTCCCGCGCGACGCCCACCCGATGGCGATGCTGTCCTCGGTCGTCTCCGCGCTGTCCACCTTCTACCAGGACAGCCACAACCCCTTCGACGAGAACCAGCGCAACCTCTCGACGATCCGCCTGCTCGCCAAGCTTCCGACGATCGCGGCGTACGCGTACAAGAAGTCGATCGGTCACCCGTTCGTCTACCCGCGCAACGACCTCGGTTACGTCGAGAACTTCCTGCGGATGACCTTCTCCGTCCCGGCGCAGGAGTACGAGCTCGACCCGGTCGTCGTCTCGGCCCTGGACAAGCTCCTCATCCTGCACGCCGACCACGAGCAGAACTGTTCGACGTCGACGGTCCGCCTCGTCGGGTCCTCGCAGGCGAACATGTTCGCGTCGATCTCCGCAGGCATCTCCGCGCTGTGGGGCCCGCTGCACGGTGGCGCCAACCAGTCCGTCCTGGAGATGCTCGAGGGCATCCAGGCCTCCGGCGGCGATGTCGACTCCTTCATCCGCAAGGTGAAGAACAAGGAGGACGGCGTCCGCCTGATGGGCTTCGGCCACCGGGTGTACAAGAACTTCGACCCGCGCGCCAAGATCATCAAGGCCGCGGCCCACGACGTTCTCTCCGCGCTGGGCAAGTCCGACGAGCTGCTGGACATCGCCCTGAAGCTGGAGGAGCACGCGCTCTCCGACGACTACTTCGTCTCGCGCAGCCTCTACCCGAACGTCGACTTCTACACCGGCCTGATCTACCGCGCCATGGGCTTCCCGACCGAGATGTTCACGGTCCTCTTCGCCCTCGGCCGCCTCCCCGGCTGGATCGCCCAGTGGCACGAGATGATCAAGGAGCCCGGCTCCCGCATCGGCCGCCCCCGCCAGATCTACACCGGCGTGGTCGAGCGCGACTTCGTTCCCGTCGAGGAGCGCTGACACCTGCCGGTGGGGGCGCCGCTTGATGGGTGCCCCGCCGCCGGTGGCGTATCTCTCGGCTCCACGGTCATCGCCCGGGCCTGTCGGCCTGCGGTGCGCGAGGGCTGCGGCCGGGGGTCCGGGGGTTGTCCCCCGGGTAGACGCTGCCACCGGCGTGGTCGAGCGCGACTTCGTTCCCGTCGAGGAGCGCTGACACCTGCCGGTGGGGGCGCCGCTTCGGTGGGTGCCCCGTCGCTGGAGAGGTGACATCGCAGGGCCCCGTACACCTGAGGGTGTGCGGGGCCTTCGTGTGTCCGGTGTGCGTATATGAGCGCAGATGGGAGAAGGCGCCCCGGCGCCAGTCCCCCCACGGGCCGACGACCAGGGCGCCTTCCCATGTCCCGGTGCGGATTCCCCCCACGGGATCCGGCCGGGCGTCTGAGAGACCAGCGCCTGAATTCGCTGTCTTTCGGTACTGCCAGGTGTTGCCAGGTACTGCCATTGAGCAGAACGAGCAAAACTCGCCGTACTACTCCTGTGTGCGATCTGCCGGGACACGGTCGGGAGGGCCGCTCAAAGCTTCCCGAAGTACGTGCCCCGGCAACGCATCTCTGAGGAAGTCCCCCAAGACATCCCCAGATGCCAGGATGCGCCCCCCAAGACGCGGCCTGACATCGTCAACTTAGACCTTCGAACCCCTTCGATGGTTACCTTCACATCACTGTGATCTGCGTCTCTTGCATATGTCCGTTAGATACGCAAGAGGCCCGATACGTCGATCGAGGCCCAAGCGTAAGGATGATGCGCGAGCCTTGTGAAGAGCTTATGTGAGTGGCGCGCCGGACTCCAGAGGGGTCCCTCAACGGAATGCGCGCAGACGCAGGCTGTTCGTCACGACGAAGACCGAGGAGAACGCCATCGCGGCACCGGCGATCATCGGATTCAGAAGCCCCGCGGCGGCCAACGGCAGCGCCGCCACGTTGTATCCGAACGCCCACACGAGATTGCCCTTGATCGTGGCCAGCGTCCGCCGCGACAGCCGAATGGCATCCGCGGCCACCCGAAGATCCCCGCGCACCAGCGTCAGATCACTCGCCTCGATCGCCGCGTCCGTCCCCGTCCCCATGGCGAGCCCCAGATCCGCCGTGGCGAGCGCGGCCGCGTCGTTGACCCCGTCCCCGACCATGGCAACGACCCGCCCCTCGCCCTGCAACTGCCGTACGACGGAGACCTTGTCCTCGGGCAGCACCTCGGCGACGACCCGCTCGATCCCGACCTGCCCGGCCACCGCCTCCGCCACCGTCCGGTTGTCCCCGGTCAGCAGCACCGGCGTGAGCCCCAGCGCCCGCAGCTCCCGCACCGCCTCGGCGCTGGTCTCCTTCACCGCGTCCGCGACGGCCACGACACCCCGTGCCGCCCCGTCCCAGCCGACCACCACGGCCGTACGGCCGCCGCTCTCGGCCTCTTCCTTGACCCGGGCCAACTCCTGCGGCAGGACGTCGTAAAGACGCCCCACGGCCACGTCACGGCCCTCCACGCGCCCGCGCACGCCCCGCCCCGGCACGTTCTCGAACTCCTCGACCTCCGGCAGCGCCCCGACCCGCTCCTCGGCGCCGGCGGCGACCGCCCGGGCGACGGGGTGCTCGGAGGCGTGCTCCAGGGCGCCCGCGAGCCGCAGCACCTGCTTCTCGTCGGTGCCCTCGGCGGCGTACACCTCCTGAAGGGTCATACGGCCGGTGGTGACGGTCCCGGTCTTGTCGAGCACGACGGTGTCGACCCGGCGCGTGGACTCCAGCACCTCGGGCCCCTTGATGAGGATGCCCAGCTGCGCCCCACGCCCCGTGCCGACCATCAGCGCGGTCGGCGTGGCCAGTCCCAGCGCGCACGGGCAGGCGATGATCAGCACGGCGACGGCCGCGGTGAACGCGGCGACCGTGTCCCCGGTCAGGCCCAGCCAGGCCCCGAAGGTGGCGACGGCGATCAGGATGACGGCCGGTACGAACACGGCGGAGATCCGGTCGGCGAGCCGCTGCACCTCCGCCTTGCCGTTCTGCGCCTCCTCGACGAGCCTCGCCATCCGCGCGAGCTGCGTGTCGGCGCCCACGCGCGTGGCGGCCACGACGAGCCGCCCTCCGGCATTGACCGTGGCGCCGGCGACGGCATCGCCCGGGCCCACGTCCACCGGCACCGATTCCCCGGTGAGCATCGACGCGTCCACCGCGGAGGCCCCCTCGACGACGGTGCCGTCGGTGGCGACCTTCTCCCCGGGCCGTACGACGAACCGGTCCCCGACCGCCAGCCGGCCCACCGGGATCCGCACCTCGCGCCCGTCCCGCAGCACGGCCACGTCCTTGGCGCCCAGCTCCATGAGTGCCCGCAGCGCCGCCCCCGCGCGCCGCTTGGAACGGGCCTCCAGATAGCGGCCGAGCAGGATGAACACGGTGACCCCGGCGGCCACTTCGAGATAGATGGTCGAGGCGCCGTCCGCGCGGGAGACGGTGAACGCGAACTCGTCCTTCATGCCCGCCATACCCGCGTCACCGAAGAACAGCGCCCACAGCGACCAGCCGAACGCGGCCAGCGTGCCCAGTGAGACCAGCGTGTCCATGGTGGCCGCCGCGTGCCGGGCGTTGGTCCAGGCGGCCCGGTGGAAGGGCAGCCCGCCCCAGACGACGACGGGGGAGGCCAGGGTGAGCGCGAGCCACTGCCAATTGTCGAACTGAAGGGCCGGGACCATCGAGAGCAGCACGACGGGGACGGCGAGCAGGGCGGCGACGACGAGACGCTGCCGTAGCGACGTCAACTCCGGGTCCTCGTCCGCCGCTTCCTCCCGGGGCGGCGCCGGTTCCTCCGCTGTGTACCCGGTCTTCACCACCGTGGCGATCAGATCGGCCACCCCGACGCCCTCGGCGAAGGTGACCTTCGCCTTCTCGGTGGCGTAGTTCACCGTGGCGGTGACCCCGTCCATCCGGTTGAGCTTCTTCTCCACCCGGGCCGCGCAGGAGGCGCAGGTCATCCCGCCGATCAGGAGCTCGACGTCGGAGGTGGTCGGCGTTATGGGGGTGTCGGTGGTGGTCATGTCCGTACTCCATGGAGCTGCCGCCCACCGGTGTGCCTGGGGGCGCGGGGAACTGCGCGACAAGCCACGATGGCGCCGCGGTCGCTCAACGGCCCATCGTGGCACTTTCTGTCGCGACCTTCTCAGGCACGACCGACGAGCTCGAACCCGGCCTCGTCCACAGCGGCTCGCACCGCCTCCTCGTCGAGCGCGGCCTCGGACACCACGGTGACCTCACCCGTGGACGCGACCGCCTTCACCGAGGTCACGCCCGCGATCTCGGAGATCTCGGCCGAGACGGAGCCCTCACAGTGTCCACAGCTCATCCCGCTCACCTTGTAGACGGCGGTGACGGAACCCTGGGTGTCGGTCTGGGCGCTCATGTCGTTCTCCTCATCGAGGGATGTGGTCCGTAAGCCACACTATACCCCTAGGGGGTATTAATCCAAGAAGGATCCCGCCGCGCCGGTGCGGCAAGGTGCCCCTCGGCGAACAGGTCCCTGTCCAGACGGGTGCTCGCCGGCCGTGCCGCCAACCGCGGCGCGATTCCGTGTGTCGAGTCCCACAGGGCGTGCGGCAGCGAGACGCCGACGTGCGTGCCGATGGCAGGCCCGGCGAGGTGGAAGTGCCCGCGCCCCTACGGGATCGGGTTCAACAAGGTCGGCGGAGACGGTCAGGGGGTCGGCGTCGTGGTGAGGCCGTCCGGCAGGCCGAGCCCGGCTCCCACGAGCGGGTCGAGATAGCGGACCAGGGCGTTCTTCAGCTCCTGGATGTACGCGTCGCGTTCGGCGCCCTCGTGGGCGAGGACGAGTTCCAGGCCCGCCATGTACATCCCCAGTGCCATGTGTGCGACACGGGTGATCGTGGCCGGGGGCGCCTCGGGTGCGAACGAGCGGAGCAGGTTCTCGATGCGGGCGACGAGGGTCGCGTGCAGGGCGTCGTGCTGTTCGGCGATCCGGCCGGGGATGTCGGGGCCGTGCATCAGCGCGAAGAACACCGGGTGCTGGCAGTTGAAGTCGATGAACCGGTCGACGACGGTTCCGACCGCCTGCTCCAGCGGGGTCGCCGGGTCGACGGGCGCGAGCGCCTCGCCGTAGGTCTCCTGCATCTCGTGCATGAGCCGGCCGCCGAGCTCGACGGCGATCGCCTCTTTGTTCGGGAAGAACTGGTAGAGCGTGCCCGGTGAGACGCCCGCCTCGCGGGCGATGGCGTTGGTGCTGGCGGCCGTGTAGCCGGTCGCGCAGAAGACGGAGGCCGCGGCTTCGAGCAGCTGTGCGATACGGCGCTCACCGCGGGCCTGGCGGCGGCGCGGCTGGTCCTTCTCCTCGTTCGCGGGCACGCGTCATCCCCAACTCTCCGAACAGGATTGACAAACACGAGCGGTCGCTCGCATTCTGGAGAAACGCGAGCGATCTCTCGTGTTTGCCAAGTCTATGGCAAGGCAACGGCAGATCCATGCTGCCTGGTGAAGGGGACACCGCACGATGACCGAAGTCAACAAGCCGCCGCGCACCGGAGGCTGGACCAAGTTCGTGACCGCCCGACCTCGGTTGTCGCTGCTCGCGGCCCTCGTGCTCACCGTGCTCGCCGTCCTGGCCGGCAGCGGGGTCGCCGATCGGATGGGCGCCGGCGGCTGGGAGGACCCGGACGCCGAGTCCACGTACGCGACCAAGGCGCTGGAGCGCGAGTTCCCGGGCTCCCAGCCCAACCTCCTGCTCCTGGTCGACGCGGGGAGCGCCACGGTGGACGACCCGGCGGTCGCGGCCGAGGCCAGGCGCCTGACGGAGCGGCTGGCGGGCGAGAAGGGCGTGACGGGCGTCGGCTCCTACTGGGCCACCGATGCCCCGGCCCTGCGCGCGAAGGACGGCCATGAGGCGCTGATCGCCGCCCGCATCACGGGCGACGAGAAGGCGATGGGGGAGACCCTGGACCGCCTCGCGCCCACCTTCCGGGGCGCGCACGGCCCGGTGGAGGTGACGATCGGCGGCCCCGTCGCCGTGCGGCACGAGATGCAGACGATCATCCAGGAGGACCTCACCCGGGCCGAGCTGATCGCCCTGCCGGTGACGCTCGTCCTGCTGGTGATGGTCTTCGGCAGCGCGGTCGCCGCTCTCCTGCCCCTCGGCATCGGCATCGTGGCGATCCTGGGCACCAACGCGGTGCTGCGCGGCCTGACCGAGTTCACCGACGTCTCGGTCTTCGCGATGAACCTGACCACGGCCCTGGGCCTCGGCCTGGCCATCGACTACGCCCTGTTCATCGTCCGCCGCTTCCGCGAGGAACTGTCCGCCGGCGCCGACCCGTCGGCAGCGGTCGGCACCACCCTGCGCACCGCCGGCCGCACCGTCCTCTTCTCGGCCCTCACGGTCGCGGTCTCCCTGGCGGCGATGCTGCTCTTCCCGCAGTACTTCCTGCGCTCCTTCGCCTACGCCGGCATCGCGGTCGTCCTGCTGGCCGCGGCCGCCGCGCTGATCCTGCTCCCGGCGGCCCTCGTCCTGCTGGGAGAGCGGGTCAACGCCTGGGACCTGCGGCGCCTGTTCCGCCGCGAGCGGCCCGCCAAGGAAGGCACCGCCTGGGCCCGCGCGGCGACGCTCGTGATGCGCCGGGCCCCCTTCTTCGCCCTCGGCACCACCGCGGTCCTCGTCCTGCTCGGACTCCCCTTCCTGGGCGTGAAGTTCGGCACCGCCGACGACCGCCAGCTGCCCTCGACCGCCGAGTCCCATGTCGTGCAGCAGCACATCAGGGACGGCTTCCCGGGCAGCCCCGGCGGCGGTCTGGAAGTCCTGGCGCGGGGCCGGGCGGGCGAGGCCCAGTACGCCGCCTACAAGGAGCGGATCGCCGCACTCCCCGACGTGCTGCGGGTCGACGGCCCCCTGGTGAAGGGCGACGCGGCGTACTTCACCGTCCAGCCGAAGGGCGAGGCGGTCGATGACGCGGCTCAGCGCCTCGTGGGCGAACTACGCTCCACGGACGCCCCCTTCGACACCAAGGTGACCGGTACCGCGGCCGTCCTGGTCGACTCCAAGGACGCGATAGCCGAGCAACTGCCCTGGGCGGCCGCCTTCATAGCGATCGTCACCCTGCTCCTGGTCTTCCTCCTGACCGGCAGCGCGCTGATACCGATCCAGGCGGTGGTGCTCAACGCGCTCAGTCTGACGGCCATGTTCGGCGCGGTGGTCTGGGTCTTCCAGGACGGCCACCTCTCCGGCCCGCTGGGCTTCACCAGCCCCGGCTCGATCGAGACGACCCTCCCGGTCCTGATGTTCTGCGTGGCCTTCGGCCTCTCCATGGACTACGGCGTCTTCCTCCTCTCCCGCATCAAGGAGGAGTACGACACGACAGGCGACCACAACGAGGCGGTCCGCCACGGCCTCCAGCGCACCGGCGGGCTGATCACGGCGGCGGCGGTGATCCTGGCGGTGGTGATGGTGGCGATCGGCACGTCGAGGGTGACCAACACGAAGATGCTGGGTTTGGGGATTGCGCTGGCGGTGGTGATGGACGCGATGATCGTGCGGAGCCTGCTGGTCCCGGCGGTGATGAAGCTGACGGGACGGGCGACGTGGTGGGCACCGGGTCCGTTGCGAAGGTTCCACGACCGGTTCGGCGTGAGTGAAGGGGGCGAGAACCCACCTGGGGGCGCGGGGAACTGCGCGACCAGCCACGATGTACCCGCAGACCGAAACGGCGATGGGATGGCAGATGCGAGCGGTGGTATTCGAGCAATACGGTGACCCGGCAGAGGTACGCGAGGTCCCCGACCCCACACCTCCCACGCACGGCGTCGTCGTACGAGTCGAAGCCACCGGCCTCTGCCGAAGCGACTGGCACGGCTGGCAGGGCCACGACCCGGACATCACCCTCCCCCACGTACCCGGCCACGAACTCGCCGGTGTGATCGAGGCAGTCGGCGCCCGAGTCACGGGATGGCACCCCGGCGCCCGCGTCACCGTCCCCTTCGTCTGCGCCTGCGGCACCTGCGCGACCTGTGCCGCGGGCGACCACCAGATCTGCGAGCGCCAGACCCAGCCCGGCTTCACCCACTGGGGTTCGTTCGCCCAGTACGTGGCCCTGGACCACGCCGACGTGAACCTCGTGGCGATCCCCGACGACCTCTCCTACGCCACCGCGGCAGCGCTGGGCTGCCGTTTCGCCACGGCGTTCCGCGCGGTCGTGCAGCAGGGAAGGGTCGCCGCGGGGGAGTGGGTCGCGGTGCACGGCTGCGGCGGGGTGGGCCTGTCGGCGGTGATGATCGCGGCGGCGTCGGGGGCGAGGGTGGTGGCGGTGGACGTGTCCCCGCAGGCGCTCGACCTGGCACGGAAGTTCGGCGCGGCGGAGTGCGTGGACGCGTCGAAGGCCGGGGACACGGCGGAGGCGATCCGCGAGCTGACCGGCGGCGGTGCGCACCTCTCCCTGGACGCCCTCGGCTCGCCGGTCACCTGCGCGGCCTCGGTCGACTCGCTGCGCCGGCGAGGGCGGCACGTCCAGGTCGGCCTGCTCCCCTCGGCCACCGGCACGACCCCGGTTCCGATGGCCCGCGCGATCGCCCTGGAGCTCGAACTCCTCGGCAGCCACGGCATGGCCGCGCACACCTACCCGCTGATGCTGGAGCTGGTCCGGGCGGGCGTGCTGCGGCCCGATCTGCTGGTGACGTCCTCGATCGACCTGGACGCGACCCCCGCCGCGCTGGCCGCGATGGGCACGACACCGGGGGCGGGGGTGACGGTCATCGAGCCGTGGCGGTGAGGGCGGCCCAGTCGCGGTCGAGGAGACCCATGACGACTTCGTCGACCCATGCGCCGTGCTTGAACTCGGTCTCCCGCCGCAGGCCTTCCCGCACGAACCCGACCTTCTCGTAGACGCGCAGGGCCCGGTGGTTGAAGGCGTAGGCCTCCAACTGGATCCGGTGCAGCCCGAGTTGCTCGAAGCCGTACCCGACGACGAGCCGGGTCGCCTCCGTGCCGATGCCCCGGCCGCGTCCCCGGGGGCCGATCAGGGTGCGGAAAGTGCAGCTGCGGGCCTTGGGGTCCCACTCGTAGAGCACGACCTCGCCGACGAGTTCACCGGTGGCGGGGTCGGTGACGGCGAGGTCGAGGCGGTCGGGCTGGGCGCTGCGGGAGCCGTACCAGTCGCGCAGCCGCTCCGGGGTGAGTTCGCCGGGCGGGTCGCCCGTGAAGTGGGTGACCTCCGCGTCGCCGATGATCTCCCACATGCCCTCCGCGTCCGCCTCCGTGAAGGGACGCAGCACGGTCTTCTCGCCGGTGAGGACGGGTTTGACAGAGAAGTCGCTCATGGGGCGACTGTGGCAGAGGCGACCTGCTTCCGGCCCGCGATTTTCGCAGCGGCCGACGCGGGGCCGCCGACGCGGGGTCGCCCGGTGCCGCGAGCACGGAAAAGGGTGCCTGCGAGCCGTGCGCAGGCACCCCTGGACACGACGGGAGGTGTCTCAATCCTCTCTGCGCCCACGGTTGCCCGGGCGCGCGGCGACCCACTTGCGGACGGTGTCCGCGTACCAGAAGGGCTTGCCGCCCTCGACATGGTCGGGCGGCGGCAGCAGCCCGTGCTTGCGGTACGACCGCACGGTGTCCGGCTGCACCCGGATGTGCGCCGCGATCTCCTTGTACGACCAGAGCCTTCGGTCGGTCATGAATTGCACCTCCCCGCGCGCACCGCGGCGGCGGCCGGGAACGGCCGTCGGGGGTACCGGGCGCTGCGCTGGCGATCACAAACCCTGTGCCCCGTGAACGACGCAGAGTGACCGCGGGTCAGGGCCTGTGCACCGCGTGTGACGCAAGACCCGCGTACACGCGACATGTGTGACACGAAGGGGGCGTTTGTGACGTGAGTGCAGCAAAGGCGTACGCGGGCCTACGGGCGGGGCGCGTTGACATCGTGACGCGGATCGCCCTTCGCGGCCCGCGGCCGGAGGCGGACGCCCAGGGCGGGCCGGACCCGCTGCGCCGGGCCCGGCCCGCCGGCTCCCCCGTCCCCCCGTGGCCGGAGCGGCTCAACACCGGAGGTCACAGACTGCATTCAGCCAACACCGCCGGTCTTGGAAAAATCCGCACCGCCACCGGGTGTGAGCACCAGACTCGTCGCCTCGCCCGTCATCCGGTCACCCCCGGGCACCCCGCCCGGCCCGCTGCGGGCCAGCGTGAACTCCCGCGGTGTGCACCCGGTCATCGCCTTGAACTCGCCGCTGAGATGGGCCTGGTCGTAGTACCCGCACACCGCCGCGGTCTCCGCCTGCCCCCGCCCCGCCGCCAGCAGCCGCCGGGCCCGCTGCAACCGCAGCACCCGCCCCGTCGCCTTCGGCCCCAGCCCGATCTGCTCCCGGAACCGGCTCTCCAGCTGCCGCACACTCCACCCGACCTCCTCGGCAAGCCGCGGCACCGGCATCACACCCCCGCTCCGCACCAACTCCGCCCACGCCCGCACGACTCGGCCCGAACACGGCGTACCGGCCGCGGACCACCGCGCGAACACGTCGTCCAACAGCCCGAACCGCGCCTCCCACGTGGGCAACGCGGCCAACGCGGAAGCGAGTTCACCGACCCGGTGGGACAAGGCGTGCGGCAAGTCATCGGGATCGACGGTCCGGTTGGCGAGCTCGTACTGCGGCGTCCCGAAGAGAGTGAAGGCCGCCCAGGGCGCCAACAGCACCTCGATGCCGGAGAGCCGTCCCTTGTGCTCTCCGACGGCAGGGGTGGTGGTCGGCCCGCAGTACACGGACACGAGGGTGTCGGGTGCGCGCCCGGCGCGGGAGATCCGTACGGGCTCCTCGAACCCGAGCAGCAGCGTGGCCGCCCCGATGGGCGCCTCCAGCCGCCGCCGGGGCCGGTCCAGGGCCATCCGAACCCCGCGATAACTGACGACACCGGGCCGCACCCGGGGATGGGGCAGAGCAAGGGCGACTTCCCAGGACCCCCAGGGCCCTTGCCCGGCGCGAACACGCACGGCACGACTCATCGCCCCATGCTGCAACACCCCCAGGGGTGCGGGACAGTGTCAATTTGCGGCTCCGCCGCGTGGGCGCGACAAGCCACGAATCACCCGCACTCGCCCACGCACAGCACCCGGCACCCCCTCAGGCGCCCATCAAGCCCCGCAACTCCGAAGAAACGCACGCGTCCGCTTGGCGATCGGCAACGGAGTGCCCGGCTCACACGGATACATGTCCTGCTCGACGATCGCGAACAGATCCACATCCAACTTCTGCGCAGCCTCCAGCACCGGCCCCAGCGCGGGCACCCCGGTCGGCGGCTCACACATCACACCCTGCGCCACGGCCGGCCCGAACGGCGTCCCCTTGGCCCGCACGTCCGCGAGGATCTCCGGATCCACCTGCTTCAGATGCAGGTACCCGATCCGCGACCCGTACGTCTCGATCAGCTTGACGCTGTCCCCGCCGCAGTACGCGTAGTGCCCGGTGTCCAGGCACAACGACACGAGCGAGGAGTCGGTCCCGTCCAGGAACCGGACGACATTCGCCTCACTGTCGATGTGCGTGTCGGCATGCGGATGGACGACGATCTGCAGCCCGTACTCCTCCCGCACCCGCTGCCCGAGACGCTCGGTCAACGAGGTGAGATTGCGCCACTGCTCCGGCGTGAGGGTGTCGGACTCCAGCACCTCACCGGTCTTGTCGTCCCGCCAGAAGGACGGGATGACGACCAGGTGCTTCGCCCCCATCGCCTGCGCGAGCACCGCGTTGTCCGCGACATGGGCCCAGGTCTTCTCCCAGACCCCCTCACCGTGGTGCAGCCCGGTGAAGACGGTCCCGGCGGACACCTTGAGCCCGCGCCGCGCGACCTCCTCGGTGAGGACCGCGGGGTCGGTCGGCAGATACCCGTAAGGGCCCAGCTCGATCCACTCGTACCCGGAGTCGGCGACCTCGTCGAGGAACCGCTGCCAGGGGACCTGCTGAGGGTCGTCGGGGAACCACACACCCCAGGAGTCGGGAGCCGAGCCGATCCGGATGCGGGACAGTGAGGAAGAGGGTGACAACGACGTCATGCCGGTCAGCTTCCGCGTGAGCGGTAAGCGCTGTCAAGGTCTCGTCCGAATGTCTGGACAAAACATTGACAGGGCGCGCCGTCCGGGACTAGAAATCCGGGGGAGAGTCGATACGAAGGGAACTCGATGGCGTACGACCTGATCACCATGGGGCGGATCGGAGTAGACATCTATCCGCTGCAGACGGGCGTCCCACTGCCGCAGGTGGAGTCCTTCGGCAAGTTCCTCGGCGGCTCGGCCACCAATGTCGCGGTCGCCGCCGCCCGCCTGGGACGCCGCGCCGCGGTGATCACGCGCACCGGCGACGACCCCTTCGGCACCTACCTCCACCAGGCGCTGAAGGACTTCGGCGTCGACGACCGCTGGGTCACCCCGGTCGCCGGCCTGCCCACCCCGGTCGTCTTCTGCGAGATCTTCCCGCCGGACGACTTCCCGCTGTACTTCTACCGGGAGCCCAAGGCCCCGGACCTGGAGATCGACGCCCACGAGCTCGACCTCGACGCCATCCGTGACGCCCGCATCTTCTGGGTCACCGGCACCGGCCTGAGCGAGGAGCCCAGCCGCACGGCGACGCTCGCCGCCCTCGCCCACCGTGCCAGGGCCGGCCTCACGGTCTTCGACCTCGACTGGCGCCCGATGTTCTGGAAGGACCCCGCGCAGGCCCGCCCCTTCTACGAGGAGGCCCTGCGCCACACCACCGTCGCGGTCGGCAACCTCGACGAGGTGGAGGTCGCGACGGGCGTACGCGAACCCCGTGCGGCGGCCCAGGCGCTGCTGGACGCCGGTGTCGAGATCGCCGTCGTCAAGCAGGGCCCCAAGGGTGTCCTCGCCGTCAACAGCAAGGGCGAGGAGGCGGAGGTCCCGCCCCTGCCCGTCACCGTCCTCAACGGCCTCGGTGCCGGCGACGCCTTCGGCGGTTCCCTCTGCCACGGCCTCCTCGAAGGCTGGGACCTGGAGAAGATCATGCGGCACGCCAACGCGGCCGGTGCCATCGTCGCCTCCCGTCTGGAGTGCTCCTCCGCGATGCCCACGCCGGAAGAGATCGAAGCCGCCATCGCCGCAGGAGCCGTCAAGTGACCGTCGACGTCTCCGAACTCGTCCGGCTGCGCACCCGCCACCCCGAGGCCGTCGCGGAGGCCGCCGCCCGCCGCGTCCGCAGGCCGCTGCTCGGCGCGAACGACCGCCTGATGATCGTCGCCGCCGACCACCCGGCCCGCGGCGCCCTCGGCGTCGGCGACCGCAAGTTCGCCATGGCCAACCGCGCCGACCTGCTCGAACGCCTCGTCCTGGCACTGTCCCGCCCCGGCGTCGACGGCGTCCTCGCCACCGCCGACATCCTCGACGACCTGCTCCTCCTCGGCGCCCTCGACGGCAAGGTCGTCATGGGCTCGATGAACCGCGGCGGCCTCCAGGGCGCCAGCTTCGAACTCGACGACCGCTTCACCGGCCACCGCGCCGAGGACATCCAGCGCCTCGGCTTCGACGCCGGCAAGCTGCTCCTGCGGATCGACTACGCCGACCCGGGCTCCCTCACCACCATGGAGTCCACCGCGCGGGCGATCGACGACATGGCGGCACGCCGACTCCCGGTCTTCGTCGAGCCGTTCATCAGCAGCCGCACCGACGAGGGCAAGGTCAGGAACGACCTCTCCGCCGAGGCCGTCACCAAGTCCATCGCCATCGCCTCGGGCCTGGGCGGCAGTTCGGCCTACACCTGGCTGAAGGTCCCCGTCACCGAGAACCCCGACGACATGGCCGAGGTCATGGCCACCTCCACGCTCCCCGCCGTCCTCCTGGGCGGCGAGGTCGGCGACGACCAGGACGGCGCGTACGAGAAGTGGCGCGGGGCGCTGCAACTCCCCACCGTCCGGGGCCTGGTGGTCGGCCGTTCGCTGCTCTACCCGGCGGACGGGGACGTGGCCGCCGCCGTGGACACCGCCGTAGGACTGCTGTGAGGGCCGGCATGAGCAACGATCTGTACGTCCCCAAGGGCGCCTCCAGTAACGCCCGGTACACCGTGGACATCGACCCCAAGCGGGCCGGCTGGACCTACTGCAGTCTGCGGATCGTCACGCTGGAGCCGGGTGGCGCACACACCTTCACCACCGGCGACAGCGAGTGGATCGTTCTTCCGCTGGAAGGCGGATGTACCGTACAAACAGAAGAAAAAGAGTTCCAACTCCTGGGCAGGGAAAGCGTGTTCGCGTCGGTCTCCGACTTCGCGTACGTGCCCCGCGACGCCCGGGCAACGATCGCCTCCGGCGCGGGAGGCCGCTTCGCCCTGGCAGGAGCGAAGTGCGAGCGACGACTCCCCGCCCGCTACGGCCCCGCGCCGGAGGTCCCCACCGAAGAACGCGGCAGCGGCAACCGGCTGCGCCACGTCCGCAACTTCGCCTCCGCCGACGCCTTCGACTGCGACAAGCTGATCGCCGTCGAGGTCATCACCCCCGGCGGCAACTGGTCCTCGTACCCGCCCCACAAGCACGACGAGAACCGGCCCGGCGAGGAAGCGGAGCTGGAGGAGATCTACTACTTCGAGATCGACGGCCCGAACGGTTTCGGCTATCAGCGCGTATCTCCCTCGCGTGAGGGCGGATCGGACGTCCTCACGGAGGTCCGCTCCGGCGACGCCGTCCTCGTCCCCGACGGATGGCACGGCCCGTCCATCGCCCAGCCCGACCACGACATGTACTACCTGAACGTCATGGCCGGACCGGGGGAGACGCGCGAGTGGCGGATCTGCTTCCACCCGGACCACACGGAGGGTTACCGATGACCTCAACGACGAGGCTCACGGTCGCACAGGCACTCGTACGCTTCCTCGCCGCCCAGTACACGGAGCGCGACGGCGTACGGCAGCGGCTGATCGGCGCCACCTGGGGCATCTTCGGCCACGGCAACGTCGCCGGACTCGGCCAGGCGCTCATCGAGTACGGCGACGACATGCCGTACCACCAGGGCCGCAACGAGCAGTCGATGGTCCACGCGGCCATCGGCTACGCCCGCCAGTCGGGCCGCCTGTCCACCCACGCCGTGACGACGTCGATCGGCCCCGGCGCGACCAACCTGGTCACCGGCGCCGCGCTCGCCACGATCAACCACCTCCCGGTCCTGCTCCTCCCCGGCGACATCTTCGCGACCCGCGTCGCCGACCCGGTCCTCCAGCAGCTCGAAGTCCCCTACGCGGGAGACATCAGCGTCAACGACAGCCTGCGCCCGGTGTCGCGGTACTTCGACCGCGTCATGCGGCCGGAGGCCCTGATCCCGGCCGCCCTCCAGGCGATGCGCGTCCTCACCGACCCGGTGGAGACGGGCGCGGTGACCCTCGCGCTGCCCCAGGACGTCCAGGCCGAGGCCTACGACTGGCCCGACGAGTTCTTCGCCGAGCGGACCTGGGTCGTACGACGTCCAGGCGCCGACCCGACCGAACTCGCCGAGGCCGTCAGGGCGATCCGCGCCGCTCAGCGCCCCCTGATCGTCGCCGGCGGCGGCGTCCACCACAGCCGCGCGGAGGAGGCCCTCGCCGAGTTCGCCGAAGTCACCCGCATCCCCGTCGCCTCCACCCAGGCCGGCAAGGGCTCCCTGCGCTGGGACCACCCCCAGGACGTCGGCGGCATCGGTCACACCGGCACCGCGACCGCCAACGAACTCGCCCGCCAGGCCGACCTGGTGATCGGCGTCGGCACCCGCTACACCGACTTCACGACCGCCTCCCACACCCTGTTCTCGGGTGACGGCGTCCGCTTCCTCAACCTCAACATCGCGCCGTTCGACGGTCACAAGCTCGCCGGTCTGCCGCTCATCGCGGACGCCAGCAGCGGCTTGGCCGAGCTGACCGCGGCCCTGCGGATGCACGAGCACCGGGTGACGGAGTCGTACGTCGGCGAGTACGCGCTCGACAAGGACCGCTGGGAACACCGCGTCGACGCCGCCTACGAGGCCGACGAGCCCGACGTACGCCCGACGCAGCCGCAGGTCCTCGGCGCCCTGGACGCGATCGTCGACGAGTCCGACGTGATCATCAACGCGGCCGGCTCGCTCCCCGGCGATCTGCACAAGCTGTGGCGGGCGCGCTCCCGGGACCAGTACCACCTGGAGTACGGCTACTCCTGCATGGGCTACGAGATCCCGGCGGCGATCGGCGTGAAGATGGCCGACCCCGAGCGCAACGTCTGGGCGCTGGTCGGCGACGGCACGTACCTGATGATGCCGACCGAGATCGTGACCGCCGTGCAGGAGGGCGTCGCGATCAAGATGGTGCTCATCCAGAACCACGGGTACGCGTCGATCGGCGGGCTGTCCGAGTCGGTGGGCGGTGAGCGGTTCGGTACCGCGTACCGCTACCAGTCGGAGGACGGTACCTACACCGGGGCGCCGCTCCCGGTGGATCTGGCCGCCAACGCGGCCAGTCTGGGAATGCGCGTTCTGCGCGCGAAGACCGTGGGTGACCTGCGCGAGGCCCTCGCTCAGGCACGTGCGGCGGACACTCCCACATGTGTCTACGTCGAGACCGAAACGGCAGACACAGTGTCGGGCGCGCCTCCGGCGCAAGCCTGGTGGGATGTACCTGTGGCCGAGACCGCGACCCGACCGTCTGCGGTGAAGGCACGAGAGCTGTACGACCGGCACGTCTCTACCCGACGCCGCCATCTGTGAAGGAGCAACTGGGCATGACGAAGATCGTCAACCACTGGATCGGCGGCAAGACCGTCGAAGGCGCGTCGGGCAACTACGGGCCGGTCACCGACCCTGCGACCGGCGCGGTCACCACCAAGGTCGCGTTCGCCTCCGTGGAGGAGGTGGACTCCGCCGTCGCCGCCGCCAAGGACGCGTTCCAGACCTGGGGCACCTCCTCGCTGGCCAAGCGGACCACCATCCTGTTCAAGTTCCGGGCGCTCCTCGAGGCGAGCCGGGACGAGATCGCGGAGCTGATCACCGCCGAGCACGGCAAGGTGCACAGCGACGCGCTGGGCGAGGTCGCGCGCGGTCTGGAGATCGTGGACCTGGCGTGCGGGATCACCGTGCAGCTGAAGGGCGAGCTGTCCACCGAGGTGGCCTCCCGCGTGGACGTGGCCTCGATCCGGCAGCCGCTGGGTGTCGTCGCGGGCATCACGCCGTTCAACTTCCCGGCGATGGTCCCGATGTGGATGTTCCCGATCGCCATCGCGACCGGCAACACCTTCGTGCTGAAGCCGTCGGAGAAGGACCCGTCGGCCTCCCTGAAGATCGCCGAGCTGCTGGCCGAGGCCGGTCTGCCCGACGGCGTCTTCAACGTCGTCCACGGCGACAAGGTGGCCGTCGACCGCCTCCTGGAGCACCCGGACGTCAAGGCCGTCTCCTTCGTCGGCTCGACCCCGATCGCCCGCTACATCCACACCACCGCCTCGGCGAACGGCAAGCGCGTCCAGGCCCTGGGCGGCGCCAAGAACCACATGCTGGTCCTCCCGGACGCCGACCTCGACGCGGCGGCGGACGCGGCCGTGTCGGCCGCCTACGGCTCGGCGGGCGAGCGCTGCATGGCGATCTCCGCGGTCGTCGCCGTCGGTTCGATCGGCGACGAGCTGGTGGACAAGATCCGCGAGCGCGCCGAGAAGATCAAGATCGGCCCCGGCAACGACCCGACCTCCGAGATGGGCCCGCTCATCACCAAGGTCCACCGCGACAAGGTGGCGTCCTACGTCACCGGCGCCGCGGCCGAGGGCGCCGAGGTCATCCTCGACGGCACCGGCTACACGGTCGAGGGCTTCGAGGACGGCCACTGGATCGGCATCTCGCTCCTCGACAAGGTGCCGACCACCGCCAAGGCGTACCAGGACGAGATCTTCGGCCCGGTGCTGACCGTGCTGCGCGTGGACACCTACGACGAGGGCATCGCGCTCATCAACGCCTCGCCGTTCGGCAACGGCACCGCGATCTTCACCCGGGACGGCGGCGCCGCCCGCCGCTTCCAGCTGGAGGTCGAGGCCGGCATGGTCGGCGTGAACGTCCCGATCCCGGTCCCCGTCGGCTACCACAGCTTCGGTGGCTGGAAGGACTCGCTCTTCGGAGACCACCACATCTACGGCAACGACGGCACGCACTTCTACACCCGCGGCAAGGTCGTCACGACCCGCTGGCCCGACCCGGCCGACGGCCCCTCGGGCGTCGACCTCGGCTTCCCGCGCAACCACTGAGCGACCGCTGAGCCCGGGCACCTCCCAGGTGCCCGGGCTTCGTCATGCCTACTGCCCCTGCGAGTCCTTCAGGGCCTGGGTCATGTCGGCGGTCTCCGCGGCCGGGGGAGCCTTGATCTTGGCCGTGGCACCGAACTCGGAGAAGTCCATGGTGGCCGTGACCTTGCCCATCACCTGCTTCAGACGGACGGGCAGGTCCTTGTCGTCCAGCCAGATCTCCATGGTGATGGAGTCCGCGCCGCCGGTCACCGAGCCCAGCATGCTGTCGTCGCCGGTGTAGGCCTCCTCGAACTTGCCCATCTTCGACTGGTCGATCACGGCCCGGTAGTGGGTCGTCTTCTGCCCGTTGACGGTCTGCGAGCCGAGGTCCTCGACGTCGTCGGCGTACTTGAGGCCCTTCATCGAGGCCGTCGGGTTGCCACCGCCGCCCCCGTTCATCGCCGCGGCGCCGTTCTCGCCGAACACGGCGGAGGCGTCGACCTTCATCCACTCCTTGCCCTTGAGCGGGCCCGAGGCCTGCGGGTCGACGTCGTAGTAGTACACGCCGTCGACGAGCAGACAGTGGATCGTCGGGTCGTCCTGCACGGTCTGCATCTGCGCGGCCGCGGTGTCCATCCGGACGTCGTAGGCGATGCCGTCGCCCCACGAGTACGTGCCGTCCATGGCTATCGGTGTGCCGGTGCCCAGGTCGGTCGTCACCTTGATCTCGGCGGAGCCGGTCTGTTCGGTGCGGTCCGTGGCCCGCGTGAGCGCCGCCATGATCGCGTCGGTCTTGTCGACCGCCTCGGCCGTGTCCTTCACGGACTCCGCGCTGCACGCCGACGTCGCGACGAGCGCCGCCGCCGTGAACCCCACCCAGGCAGCGGTGTACCTCAGCTTCATGTTCCCCACCCGTTGCTGTGATTCGTATGTGAGTTCTGTGAGAAATGACTTTAGCGGGCCGTACCGACATCCCCGCGACGGGATTTTTTCGCCGCGGACGCTGCGGTTCCCGTACACCCCAAGGACGGGTGGGGGACTGCGTCAGGCAGCCGTATACGAATGCGAAAGGGCAGTTGATCTACTGATTCCGTAGCAAGCAAGCCATTGACGCAATGGTTTTCGTCGGGGTTCCATGCAGCGCAATCAGTTGCACGAGTCGATCGGAACCGCCGTATGACCGACACGCTCCGCCCTGCCGAGGCCGTCCTCCCCGAGGCGCCGGGCAGTCCCCAGAAGCTCAAGCGCTCCATCGGAGTCGTCGGCGGCACCCTCCTCACGCTCTCCTGCGTGACGCCCGCGTCCACGCTCTTCGTGGTGGTCCCGGACCTGTTCGGCTCGCTCGGCACCGCCACCGCCCTGACGATCGCCATCGGCTCCCTCCTCTGTGTCGCCGTGGCGTTCTGCTACTCCGAGCTGGGCACCCTCATCCCCAGCGCGGGCGGCGAGTACGCGATGGTCTCGACGATGGCGGGCCGTCTGGCGGGCTGGCTCGTCTTCGTGCTGTCCCTCCTGGTCGTGATGATCGTCCCGCCGGTGATCGCGATGGGTACGGCGGACTACCTGGCGCCGATAGTCCACCTGGACCCCTCTCTCGCGGGCGCCGGGGTCATGCTCCTGGCGACCCTCGCCGGCCTGCTCGACCTGCGCGCCAACGCGTGGATCACCGGCGTCTTCCTGGTCCTGGAGGTGATCGCGGCGGCCGTCGTCGCGGTCCTGGGCTTCGCGCACAGCGAGCGGGGCGCGGACAGCCTGATGTCGCTCCAGGTGGCGGGCGCGGACGGCCACGCGGACACGGTGACGGCGATGCTGATCGTGTCCGGCCTGGCCATCGCCCTCTTCATCACCCAGGGCTTCTCGACCGCCGTCTACCTCTCCGAGGAGATGGAGAACCCGCGCCGCAACGTGGCCCGCACGGTCCTGATCACCCTGGCCATCTCCTCCGCGATCATCCTGATCCCAGTGATAGCCATCACCATGGGCGCCAAGGACCTCACCGCACTCACCGGCGGCGACATCGGCACGATGGTCACCACCTGGTCCAACTCCGCCGTCGGCACCTTCGTCAGCCTCTGCGTGGCCCTCGCGATCATCAACGCGGGCATCGTCATGGTCATCCAGAACTCCCGCGTCCTCTTCGCCTCGGCCCGCGACAAGGCCTGGCCCACCCCGGTCAACAACGTCTTCGCCAAACTGGGCCGCTTCGGCTCCCCCTGGGTCGCCACCCTCGCGGTCGGCGTCCCCGGCGCGATCCTGTGCTTCGTGAACCTGGACACCCTGTACGGCATCACGGGCGTCTCGGTGACGGCCATGTACCTCCTGGTCGCGGTAGCCGCCCTCCTGTCCCGCCGAGGCCACCACAAGCACACCCCGGCCTGGCGCATGCCCCTGTGGCCGGCGGTACCGGTCCTGCTGATCGCGGTGCTGGCGTACATCCTGAGCCAGCAGGAGACGGCGTACTTGCTCTGGACGGGCGGCATCACAGCGGCGGCAACGCTGTACTGGGCCGTGTACCTCCGCTCGCGCAGGACCACGAGGTGGCTGGTCTCGATTCCCACGGAGGAGTAGCGCCCCGTCAGGGGCGCGGGGAACTGCGCGACCAGCCACAAACAACCCGCACCCGGCAACTCACAGACCGGACCGAGCTCGTAGCCATACAGCGAACGCGGTACACGAAAGCCACTCCGTACCCCTGTAGGCGGTCCCGGAGTTCAGCCCTCGGTCGATAACGATCCGACAGCTTCACCCCGTACCGTTGAACCATGGATCTTCGACCCCCCGGACTACGCGCACGCTTCCGGAGGCCGCGACGGTGGATCGCCGCCGCGGCCTCCGTCGTCGTGCTCGCCGGTGCCGGTACATGGACGGCCGTCGCGGACGATGACGTGCCCCCGCTGCACCGAGCAGACCGGGTCATGGCCTTCAACGGCGTACGCATAGACACCTCGTACTTCACCCCCGACACCACCGGCCGGCACCCCGCCGTCCTCCTGGGCCACGGCTTCGGCGGCAGCAAGAACGACGTACGCGAACAGGCCGAGGAACTGGCCCGGGACGGCTACGCGGTCCTCACCTGGTCCGCCCGCGGCTTCGGCAGATCCACCGGCAAGGTCGGCCTCAACGACCCGGACGCCGAGGTGGCCGACGTCGAGAAGCTGATCGACTGGCTCGCCGAGCAGCCGAGCGTCCAGCTCGACAAGAAGGGCGACCCCCGCGTGGGCATGGCGGGCGGCTCCTACGGCGGCGCGATCGCCCTGCTCACCGCCGGCCACGACGACCGCGTCGACGCCATCGCCCCCGCGATCACCTACTGGAACCTCTCGGACGCCCTCTTCCCGAACGGCGTCTTCAAGAAGCTCTGGGCCGGCATCTTCGTCAACACCGCGGGCGGCTGCGACAAGTTCGAACCGCGGATCTGCGAGATGTACCAGCGCGTCGCCGAGTCCGGCACCCCGGACGCCGCGGCCGAGAAGATGCTGGAGGAACGCTCGCCCTCCGCGGTCGGCGACCGGATCAAGGTCCCGACCCTGCTCATCCAGGGCCAGACCGACTCCCTCTTCCCGCTCAACCAGGCCGACGCCGCCGAGAAGGCGATCAAGGCCAACGGCGCCCCCGTCGACGTCGACTGGATCGCGGGCGGCCATGACGGCGGCGACATGGAGACGAGCCGCGTCCAGTCCCGCGTGCGCTCCTGGTTCGACCGCTACCTCAAGGACGAGAAGACCACCGACACCGGCCCGGCCTTCCGCGTCACCCGCACCGGCGGCGTCGACTCCACCGACGGCGCGGCGCAGCTCCGGGGCGCGAGCGACGACACCTACCCCGGTCTGGAGAGCGGCCGGAAGTCCATCGCCCTCACCGGCCGCGAGCAGGACTTCGCCAACCCGGCCGGCGCCAACCCGCCCGCCGTCTCCGCTCTCCCCGGCCTCGGCGGCTCCGGCCTCTCCCAGCTCTCCTCGCTGGGCGTCGGGGTCTCCCTGGACTTCCCGGGCCAGTACGCCCGCTTCGACTCGAAGCCGGTCACCGACGACCTCCGCATCACCGGCGCCCCGACGGCCACCGTCCACGTGAAGTCCACGACCGACGACGCCGTCCTCTTCGCCAAGGTCTACGACGTGAGCGCGAACGGCACCCAGCAGGTGCTGCCGTCCCAGCTGGTCACACCGCTGCGCGTCGAGGGCGCCAAGTCCGGCAAGGACGTGACGATCACCCTCCCGGCGATCGACCACAGGATCGAGCAGGGCCACCGCCTCCGCCTGGTCCTCGCCTCCACGGACCTCGGCTACGCCTCCCCGGCCGCCCCGGCGACGTACACCGTCTCCCTGAAGGGCGACCTCGACGTCCCGACGGCCCCCGGCGTCTCCACCGCGGCCGCCCCGCTGCCCTCCTGGGTCTGGTGGCTGCCCCTCGCGGGCGCCGTGCTCGCGCTGCTCCTGCTCCTGACGGGCCGCCGCCGCACGGCCACGCCCGCCCCGGACCCGGAGCTGGCCGAGGTCCCGCTCCAGATCACCGACCTGAGCAAGAAGTACGCGGGCGGCGACCGTTACAGCGTCCGCGACCTCTCCTTCCGCGTCGAGAAGGGCCAGGTGCTGGGCCTCCTCGGCCCCAACGGCGCCGGCAAGACGACCAGCCTGCGCATGCTGATGGGCCTGATCAAGCCGGACGGCGGTGAGATCCGGGTCTTCGGCCACGCGATCCGCCCCGGCGCCCCGGTCCTGTCCCGGGTCGGCTCGTTCGTCGAGGGCGCGGGCTTCCTGCCGCACCTCTCGGGCCGCGAGAACCTGGAGCTGTACTGGCGGGCGACCGGCCGCCCGGCCGAGGACGCCCACCTGGACGAGGCGCTGGAGATCGCCGGCCTCGGGGACGCGCTGGCCCGCGCGGTCCGCACGTACTCCCAGGGCATGCGCCAGCGCCTGGCCATCGCCCAGGCCATGCTCGGCCTGCCGGACCTGCTCATCCTCGACGAACCGACCAACGGCCTCGACCCGCCGCAGATCCGCGAGATGCGCGAGGTGATGATCCGCTACGCGGCGGCCGGCCGCACGGTCATCGTCTCCAGCCATCTGCTGGCGGAGGTGGAGCAGACCTGTACCCACCTCGTGGTCATGGACCGCGGCCGCCTCGTCCAGGCCGGCCCGGTCGCCGAGATCGTCGGCTCCGGCGACACCCTGCTGGTCGGCACGGCCTCGCCCGTCGAGGAGCCGATCGTGGAGAAGGTGGCGGCCCTGCCCGGCATCGCCTCGGCGCTCCGCACCGACGAGGGCATCCTGATCCGCCTCGACACCGACGGCAGCGCCCAGCGCCTGGTCGCCGAACTCGTCCGGCTGGAGGTGCCCGTCCAGTCGGTGGGCCCGCACCGCCGCCTGGAGGACGCCTTCCTCACCCTGATCGGAGGTGCCGCGTGAGCACGCTGACCGAGACGGCCTCCGGCTACACAGCGGGCCGTACGCTCCCCCTGCGCGTGGAGCTGATCCGCCAGCTCAAGCGCCGCCGCACGATCGTCATGGGCGGCATCCTCGCCGCCCTGCCCTTCGTCCTGCTCATCGCCTTCGCCATCGGCGGCGAGCCGGGCGGCGCCAACAGCACGGTCTCCCTGATGGACACGGCGACCGCGTCCGGCGCCAACTTCGCCGCGGTCAACCTGTTCGTGTCGGCGGGCTTCCTGCTGGTCATCCCGGTCGCCCTGTTCTGCGGGGACACGGTCGCCTCGGAGGCCGGCTGGTCCTCCCTGCGCTACCTCCTCGCGGCCCCCGTGCCCCGGGCCCGCCTCCTGTGGTCCAAGCTCTTCGTCGGCCTCGGCCTCAGCCTGGCCGCGATGATCATGCTCCCCGTCGTCGCGCTGGCCGTCGGCACGGCGGCCTACGGCTGGGGCTCCCTGGAGCTCCCCACGGGCGGTTCGCTCGACCCGGGTACGGCGGCACAGCGGCTCGTCATCGTCGTGGGATTCATCTTCGTCTCCCAACTGGTCACCGCGGGACTCGCGTTCTGGCTCTCGACCAAGACCGACGCTCCCCTCGGCGCGGTCGGCGGCGCCGTCGGCCTGACCATCGTCGGCAACGTCCTGGACGCCGTGACCGCCCTCGGCGACTGGCGCCACTTCCTGCCCGCGCACTGGCAGTTCGCCTGGGCGGACGCCGTCCAGCCCACTCCCGAGTGGTCCGGCATGATCCAGGGCACCGCGGTCTCGATAACGTACGCCCTCGTGCTGTTCGCGCTGGCCTTCCGCGGTTTCGCCCGCAAGGACGTGGTGTCCTAGGTCAACGGAGGATCACCTACCGGTCTCGACGGCCCGTCTCCGTGGCCTCTTCGAGACGCTTCCGCAACGCTCCGTAGCGCACGTTCCGGCCCCCCGGCCCGTCACAGTCACAAAGGTCGACGTCAACGGACCAAGGGGGCACGGAAGATGGAGCAGTACCGAATACGACGCGTGCGCGCCGCGCTGCTCGCACTCACCGCGGCGGGCGGCCTGCTGCTGACGGGCTGCAGCGCGAGCGGCGACGGCGCGAGCGATTCCTCGTACGACGGCGGCAACAAGGGGGGCGGCTACGCACCCGCCCCCGACGGCGAACAACAGGGCGGCCCGGACACCTCCGACAGCGACTCCCGTGAGGTCGCCCCCGAGCCCGACTACCTCTCCACCTTCGCCCTCGACGTCGACACCGCCTCCTACGGCTACGCCCGCCGCGCCCTCGCCGACGGGCAGCTCCCCGACCCCTCGACGGTCCGCCCCGAGGAGTTCGTGAACAGCTTCCGCCAGGACTACGACCGTCCCGACGGCAACGGCTTCTCGGTGACCGTCGACGGCGCCCGCACCGACGAGGACGACTGGTCCCTGGTCCGCGTCGGCCTCGCCACCCGCGCCGCCGAGGACGCCGAAGACCGCCCGCCGGCCGCTCTGACCTTCGTCATCGACATCTCCGGCTCCATGGCCGAGCCCGGCCGCCTCGACCTGGCCAAGGACTCCCTGGGCACGATGACGGACCAGCTCCGCGACGACGACTCGGTCGCCATCGTCACCTTCAGCGACGAGGCCGAGCGGGTCCTGCCGATGACCCGCCTCGACGGCAACCGCAACGAGGTCCACGACGCCATCGACGGCCTGGAGCCCACCGACTCCACCAACCTCGGCGCGGGCGTCGACACCGGCTACGAGACCGCCGAGGACGGTCTGCGCGAGGGCGCCACCAACCGTGTCGTCCTCATCTCGGACGCCCTCGCCAACACCGGCGACACCGACTCGGAGACCATCCTGGAACGCATCGCGGGCGAACGCCGCGAGCACGGCATCACCCTCTTCGGCGTCGGCGTCGGCAGCGACTACGGCGACCAGCTGATGGAAGAGCTCGCCGACAAGGGCGACGGCCACACGGCCTACGTCTCCGACGAGGACGACGCCCGCAAGGTCTTCGTCGAGCAACTCCCGCAGAACATCGACCTCACCGCCCGCGACGCCAAGGCCCAGGTCTCCTTCGACCCCGAGACGGTCAAGGAGTTCCGTCTGATCGGCTACGACAACCGCCGGGTCGACGACGAGGACTTCCGCGACGACAGCGTCGACGGCGGCGAGATCGGCCCCGGCCACACCGTCACCGCCCTCTACGCCGTCCGCCACAAGCCCGGCACCGACGGCCACCTCGCCACCGCGAGCGTCCGCTGGCTCGACCCCGCCTCCCGCACCCCGCACGAGGAGTCCGGCCAGCTGGAGAGCGAGGACCTCGACGGCGACCTCTGGGACGCGGGCCCGCGTCTCCAAGTCACCGCCGTAGCCGCCTACTTCGCCGACACCCTGCGCTCCTACGGCGCCGAGTTCAGCCCCCTGCCCGGTACCCCGTCCCTCGGCGAACTGAGCGAACGCGCCCACGACTTGGCCGAGAGCACCGAGGACGAGGACGTACGACAGCTGGCCGAGGCGATCGACCAGGCGAACCGTCACGACTGACACAAGCTCCTGCCGAACCCATTGACCTTTTGTTACGCACGAGTAAGTTGACCCCCCAGTCAGAGCCGACTGGGGGCCGTCATGGGCGTACGCAAGGACCTGAAGCGGGCGAAGCAGCGCACCGACCTGGCAAGCCGTACCGAGGTCGAGATCACCAGGGACGCGAAGGGCGTGGTGCGAGAGGCCCGCACCGCACCCCTCGCCCCCCGGCCGCCGACCGGCAGCACCGCCGACCTGCCCTTCACCAACGCGGCCGAGGCCCCCGACGCGGTGGTCCTGCGCCGCGAACAAGGGGACACCTGGCACCCCGTCACGGCCACCGCCTTCGCCGACGAAGTCACCACCGTGGCCAAGGGGTTGATCGCGGCGGGCCTCGAACCGGGCGGCCGCGTCGCGGTGATGTCCCGCACCCGCTACGAGTGGACCGTCCTGGACTTCGCGATCTGGGCGGCGGGCGGCCAGACCGTCCCGATCTACGCCACCTCCTCCGCGGAACAGGTGGAGTGGATCGTCCGCGACTCCGGCGCCCGCTTCGTCGTCACCGAGACCGCGGAGAACGCCGACACGGTGACGGCGGGCACCTCATCACACCAAGCCCCGCCCCGCATATGGCAGTTGGACGCGGAAGCGCTCACCGAACTCAGGAACCTCGGCGCCGACCTCCCCGACGAGGAGGTCACCAAGCGCCGCACGAGCCTGACCCCCGACACCGTCGCGACGATCTGCTACACCTCCGGCACCACCGGACAGCCCAAGGGCTGCGTCCTCACCCACGCCAACCTCCACGCCGAGGCTGCCAACACCGTCGAGCTGCTCCACCCGATCTTCAAGGAGGTCACCCGCCAGGTCGCCTCCACCCTCCTCTTCCTCCCGCTCGCCCACATCCTCGGCCGCACCCTCCAGATCGCCTGTTTGATGGCCCGCATCGAGATCGGCCACTGCCCGAGCATCAAGCCCGACGAACTCCGCCCGGCGCTCAAGGAGTTCCGCCCGACCTTCCTCGTCGGCGTCCCGTACCTCTTCGAGAAGATCCACGACACCGGCCGGGCCACCGCCGAGAAGCTCGGCCGCGGCGCCTCCTTCGACCGCGCCGACCGCATCGCCGTCCGCTTCGGCGAGCAGTACCTGGACAAGTTTCTCGACCGCGGCAAGGGCCCGGGCCTCGGCCTGTGCGCCGCCTGGGCCCTGTACGACCTGCTGGTCTACCGCCGGGTCCGCAAGGAGCTCGGCGGCCGGATGCGCTACGCCATCAGCGGCGGCTCCCCGCTCGACCGCAACCTCAACCTGTTCTTCTACGCGGCCGGGATCATCGTCTACGAGGGCTACGGCCTGACCGAGACCACGGCCGCCGCCACCATCGTCCCGCCCCTGAAACCCCGCCCCGGCACGGTCGGCCCACCGGTCCCCGGCACCGCCGTCCGCATCGCCGACGACGGGGAGGTCCTCATCAAGGGCGGCATCGTCTTCGGCGCCTACTGGAACAACCCGGCCGCCACCGACGCCGTCCTCACCGACGACTGGTTCGCCACCGGCGACCTCGGCTCCCTGGACGAGGACGGCTATCTCACCATCACCGGCCGCAAGAAGGACATCATCGTCACCTCGGGCGGCAAGAACGTCTCCCCGGCCGTCCTGGAGGACCGGCTGCGCAGCCGCCCACCGGTCGGCCAGTGCGTCGTGGTCGGCGACAACCGTCCCTTCGTCGCCGCCCTCATCACCCTCGAACCCGAGGCGATCGCCCACTGGCTGGCGGTCCGCAGGATGCCGGCCGACACCCCGCTGTCCGAGCTCGTCCGGGACCCGAGGCTGCGCGCCGACGTCCAGAAGGCCGTGGACTACGCCAACGAGGCCGTCTCCCGCGCCGAGTCGATCCGCGCCTTCACCCTCGTCGAGGGCGAGTTCACCGAGGACAACGGCATGCTCACGCCGTCCCTGAAGGTCAAACGGCACACGGTGCTGTCGGCGTACGCGCAGGACATCGAGGCGCTCTACCGCGGATGAGACGCCGAACGGCGGGCCACCGGGGAACCGGTGACCCGCCGTGGCGGGAATCCGAGGATCAGCGGTTGCCCGTGCCGTTGCCGGAGAGGGCCGAGATGTCGTCCAGGATGTGCGACAGCGGCTCGTCGCCCTTGGCCTGGGTGGAGTTCTCGACACACTGCTGGTTCTGCGGGGCCGACAGGATCGGCACGTCCTGGATGGCACCGACGGCGATGAGACCGGCGAGCCCCTGGGCGTTGAGCTTCGCCGGCAGGCCGATGCAGGGCTTGTTCAGCGAGCCCTGGACCAGCGAGAGCTGCGGGCTCATGTCGCCGAACGTGGCCGAGTTGCCGAACTCCTGCGAGGCGTGGTTGCCGCTGGCGGAGTGGGTGCCGTCGCCGTCACCGATGGCAAGAGCCTGGGGGGCGGCCGCAGCCGAGACACCGGCGACGGAGGCGGCGATAGCCGCGGTAGCCCACAGCTTCTTCATGTTCATTCCCTTTCGAAATGCGGACTCCGGTGGGGAGCTGCATGATCGACAACGGTCGCACCCCGGCCGGGGTTGCGTTCTTTGCCCCGATTGGCCCAGCGCACTCACGAACTGTGCGGGCGCCCCGGTCGTACGAGCTCATTTGCAGGTCAGCGAGCTGCCGCGCACCGGGCCGTACCCCTTCAGGCCCGGCGGGTCCTTCGGCTTGGGGTTCGCGTCGGCCTTGAGCAGCGGCCGGTCCGCGCGCAGTTTGGCGAACATCGCGTCCGCTCGCTTCATGTCCCAGGCCAGCGTCGAACCGATGTCCGGCCGGGTCTCGTTGAAGCCGGCGATCGGCACCGTCGTGAACTCGATGGCCTTGGCCGGCACCTTCTGCAGCGCCGCCGCCAGCTGTACCAGCTCCTTGGCGTCGAAGCCCTGCTCGACCTGCCCCTTGCCGAGCAGCGTGTCCACCACGCGCGCCATGCCCACCGGATCGGTGAGTGCCTTCTCCTTCTGGAGCCCGCGCAGCGCGTTCACCAGGAACCGGTGCTGGCGCTGGATCCGCCCGAGGTCGGCGCTGGTGTCGACGTGCCGGGAGCGGACGTACTGGAGCGACGGACCGCCCTTCAGCCGGTGCTTGCCGGGCTTGAGGTTCAGCTTGGTGGCCGAGTCCTTCAGGGTCCGCGAGGTGCACACCTCGACGCCGCCGACGTCGTTCACGGCGTCGATGAAACGCCGGAAGTCCACCTGGACATACCGGTCGATCCGCACTCCGCTCATCGACTCGACCGTGCCGATGGCGAGCGAGGGGCCGCCTTCGTTGTAGGCGCCGTTGATCTTCGAAGGGTGCGGCGGGCGTTCCTCGCCGCTCGGCTCGTCGCGGTACGGAGGGATGTCCGCGTAGGAGTCCCGCGGCATGCTCACCACGCTGACGCGGTCCCGGCGCGCGGAGACATGGATGAGCATCAGGACGTCGGTGCAGTTGCAGGCGATGCCGCCGGCGTGGAACTTGCGCTTCTCGACGGCGGTGATGGTGTCCCGTCCGTCCGTGCCCATGAGCAGGATGTTCAGGGCCTTGGGCGCCTGCCGTTCGGGGAGCGCGGAACCGCCGAGGAGGGTCGCGGTCGTCGCGAGGACGAGTCCGGGGATCGCGAGGGAAGAAAGGGTTCTCTTCATCGTCACGCGCCGAACGCTAAAACAGCGGGCCGCCGAGAAACCGGCGGCCCGCTGACGGAGGCTCAGATTGCAGCCCCAAGGATCAGGAACGTCAGTCCCCGAGGGTGGCTCAGCGGTTGCCCGTGCCGTTGCCCGCCAGGACCGAGATGTCGTCCAGGATGTGCGACAGCGGCTCGTCGCCCTTGGCCTGGGTGGAGTTCTCGACACACTGCTGGTTCTGCGGGGCCGACAGGATCGGCACGTCCTGGACGAGACCGACAGCGCCGACGCCGAGGAGCCCCTGCAGGTTCGCCTTCGCCGGGAGGCCGATGCAGGGCTTGTTGAGAGAGCCCTGGATGAGCGCCATCTGCGGGCTCATCTTGCCGTAGGTGGCCGAGTTGCCGAACGACTGGTGCGCACCGTTGCCGCTGGCGGACTTGGTGCCGTCGTCGTTGCCGATCGCCATGGCGGGGGAGGCGGCACCCACGATGGAGGCGGCGACCGCGGCGGAAGCCAGAACCTTCTTGATCACTTGCTAGTCCCTTCTGGAGAAACCCCGTCCACCGGAGCGTTCTGGTCAACTGCCCGGGATCCGCTTGGTTGCTCCCATTCACTCTGTTGGCGCAGCGGAAAGAGTGGCCGCCGTGCATATGTAAGTCCGCTGATTCCGTTAATTCCATGGGAGTTACCGGCCCGATCGGGTGAAGCGTCGAAACCAAACCCCGCGGAGCTGGTTGATGCGAAAGCAGGAGCGTGTGTCTTGGTGATGCACCCAGGAAAGGAACAGAAATGCTGAAGAAGGCAATGGCCGCCGCGGCGGTCGCCGCTTCCGTCGTAGGTGCGGCGTCGCCGGCCATGGCCATCGGGAACGACGACGGCACCAAGTCCGCCAGCGGCAACGGCGCCCACTCGGCGTTCGGCAACTCGATCACCAAGGGCGACCTGAGCCCGCAGGCGACCCTGGTGCAGAGCACGGCCAACAAGCTCTGTGTCGGCCTGCCCGCGAAGCTGAACGCTCAGGGAATCCTCGGTCTCATCGCCGCCGTCGGCGTGGCCCAGGATGTCCCGATCCTGTCGGCCCCGCAGAACCAGCAGTGCGCCGAGAACTCCACCCAGGCCAAGGGTGACGAGCCGCTGTCGCACATTCTCAACGACATCTCCGCCCTCGCCGGCAACGGAACGGGCAACCGCTGATCCAGCGCTGGTGAATCCGCTCGGGCGGTCCGCGAATGCATGCGGGCTGTCCGAGCGTTTTGCGCCACTCAGGCGAAGCGTTTCTCCTCGTTCGGATGCCGTGTGTCAATTCTGTGAAGGCGTTAGAGTGAATTACCAGGCGACGCACGTTCCTTAGTTTCTTCGTCTGTCTATCCCTCGTTTACAGCCTGCAGGTCACGTCATAGGGGCATGACCGCAGAGAAGGGAAAGCTCATGAAGAAGACCGCTGCTGTCGTCGCGGGCGCGATCATGGCCCTGGGTATGGCCGCCCCCGCTTTCGCGGACGCCGGTGCCGAGGGTGTCGCTGTCCACTCGCCGGGCGTCCTCTCCGGCAACGTGGTCCAGGTCCCCATCCACATCCCGATCAACGTGTGCGGCAACACCGTCAACGTCATCGCCCTGCTGAACCCGGCGTTCGGCAACACCTGCATCAACAAGTGACGCCGTAACGCCACCAGCCACTTCGGCTATCTGAGCCGGCCTTGGACAGCTTCTGTTGCCTTCCAAGGCCGGCTTTTCCCACTTCTTCAAGCAGGAGGACAACGAGATTGCGACAGACCCTGAGTAGGGGAATGGTCGCGGCCGCCGCCGCGACGAGCATCCTGTCCCTGTGCGGCAGCAGCCCCGCCCTCGCCGACTCGGATGCGGACGGCACCACCAAGGGCTCGCCCGGCGTCCTGTCCGGCAACAACGTCCAGGTCCCGGTCGAAGCGCCGGTCAACGCCTGTGGCAACTCCGTCGATGTCATCGCCCTGTTGAATCCGGCGTTCGGCAACTCCTGTGCCAACGACTCGGGTCCGCACAAGAGCGGTGCCTCGTACGGCGACGACCACGGCGACGACTCCGGCTACGGCGGGGGCGGCCACGGCCCCTCCGGGCACGCGACGCAGGGCCGCACCGAGGGCTCGCCCGGTGTGCTGTCCGGCAACAACGCGCAGGCGCCGGTCGAGGTACCGGTGAACGCGTGCGGGAACACGGCGGACGCCGTCAGCGGACTCAACCCCGCCTTCGGCAACGACTGTGACTCCGGCGGCTACGGGGACACCCCGGGCTACGGGGACACCCCGACACCGACGCCCAGCGATCACGAGACGCCCACGCCCACTCCGACGCCGAGCGATCACGAGACGCCCACTCCGACGCCGACGCCCAGTGAGCACGAGACGCCCACTCCGACGCCGACGCCGAGCGATCACGAGACGCCCACGCCGAGCGAGACGAAGCCGACCGACCAGGAGACGCCTCCCGGCCCGGGCGGCCCGCCGCCCACCCTCCCCGACACCGGCAGCGAGGCCATGCTGGCCGCCGCCGGTGTCAGCGCCGCGATGATCGCGGCCGGGGCCGTGCTGTACCGCCGGGGCCGCAGCGCCGCCGGCGCCCACCGGTAGTGCGCCGGGTGCCGGACCTCCAGTCCGGCACCCGCGCCCCGTTCAGCGGCGTACCCGCTCCGGTGTCCCGTGCCGCGCCGGCGCCGGCACGATCCCCTCGCGCGGACCGGTGCGCAGACGGCGCCGCACCCCTCGTACCAGCGCACTCGCCGTGTAGGTCGCGCCGTGCACGAAACGCATCGCCGGGCCGAAGGCGGAGGCCGTCACCAGGCCCGCCAGGAACAGGCCGGGATGCGACGGGGACTCGAAGTCCCGCCCGGCCTCCGGGGCGCCGTCCGCGCCCGTGGCCAGGGCCGAGCGCAGGCCGTCGGAGAGCAGGCCGAGCCGGTCGCCGGTCGCCCTGAATCCCGTGGCCGCGACGACGTGTTCGGTCTCCAGGGTGCGCAGCACCCCCGCGCCGTCCGCCCGGTCCAGCACCTCGAGCCGCACCCCTCCCGGCACCGCCCGCGCCGCCGCCACCTCGTGGGCGAGAAGCACCTCCACGGCCGGCTCCACCCGGTCCCGCACCCACCAGGCGCCCGCCGGACCGAGCGCCGTCGCCGCGATCCGGGTCCGCGTCGGCTCCGGGAGCCGGCGGAAGAGACCGGCGCGCTCGGCGTAGAACCAGTTGCGCCAGCCGCAGCCCAGGCCGCTGTGCGGGGAGCGCACCGACTGCCACCAGGGGCGCTGCCACGGCGGCGGCACATCGTTCCAGCACAGCTCGCCGGCGCGCGCCAGGACCCGGACCCGGGTGCCCTGTTCCGCGAGGAGCGCCGCCGTCTCCAGGGCCGCCTGGCCGCCGCCGATCACCGTGACGTCCTTGCCGCGGAAGCGGTCGAGGTCGCCGTGGTGGCTGCTGTGCGAGACGAGGGAGGGGGAGAGGCCGTCGAAGACCGAGGGGATCTCCACGAACGGCATCACCCCCACGGCCAGCGCGACCGTGCGGGAGGGCAGCACCTCGCCGTCCTCGGTGACCGTCTCGAAACCGCCGGGGCGCAGGGCCACCAGCCGGCTCACCGTGCGCTCGTCGACCTTGGGCACGGCGTTGCGGGCGAACCACAGGCCGTACTCGGCGAACATCTCCACCGGGATCGGCTCCCCGTGACGGGCCGTCACGCCCTGCCCCTCGCAGTAGACGTCGAGGCGCCAGCGGCGCTCCGGGTCGGAGAGGTTGGAGGCCCGCGGTTCCGACTTGAGGAACATCCCGGGCGGCATGTGATCGCGCCAGGACGCCATGGGCCGGCCGAAGACACGCACGTTCAGTCCGGCGGCCGCGGCGTGGGACGCGATGGACAGGCCGTACGGGCCCGCGCCCACCACCAGCAGGTCGTACATCAGCGGCTGCTCGCCTTCTCGTCGTCGGTCAGTTCGGTCGTCAGCGGAGAGGCGGTCGCCTGGCGCACCAGGCGCACGCGGGCCCGGTCGCCGGCCGGGGCGCACAGCCTGCGCAAGCGCTCCAGCAGACGGCGGGACACATGCCGGCCCCACAGCCACCACATCGCCCAGCCGGGCGCCCGGTCGTCCCGGGCACCCCAGGCCAGCTCCCGCCCGGCGCGCCGCGGGCGCAGCGCGGTCAGCGGGGCGTAGTTCTCCACCACGAACGCCCGCCCGGACCGCGGCGCCCCGTCCGGCAGCGGACGGTGCGTCAGGTCCAGGTGCAGAGCGCGTACGACGTCCAGGTCCGCGGTGTCGCTGAAGAGCCGGAACTGGGCGCCGGGGCGCGGATTGAAGTCGAGGAGATGGGGGCGGCCCTCGTCGTCGCAGCGGAAGTCGAGGTCGAGGATGCCGCGGTAGCCCAGCTCGCCGGTGATCCGCTCGGCCAGCGACTGCACCCGCGGGTCCGGTGTCCAGCGGCCCACCGCCGTCAGGCCCGCCCCGCGCGGCCAGGCCCGCAGCTTGACGCCGACGCCTCCGCCGCGCACGGCGCCGGAGCGGTCGACGTACCCGTGGAAGAACCAGTCGCGGTCGGTGCCGGGCGGCAGACACGCCTGGAGCAGCAGCCGGCTGCCCGCCTCCGCCGAGCGCAGATACAGCTCCCGCGCCTCCTGCGGGGACCGCACGACCACCGTGCTGCGCAGC
Source organism: Streptomyces sp. NPDC001536 (assembly GCF_042894505.1). Lineage (NCBI taxonomy): Bacteria > Bacillati > Actinomycetota > Actinomycetes > Kitasatosporales > Streptomycetaceae > Streptomyces > Streptomyces sp. NPDC001536. The sequence continues at coordinate 786,626 of NZ_JBIAVQ010000001.1, read as the reverse complement.
CCGCTCTCCGTCGGCAACAGCCAGGGCCGGCTCCACTTGGCGATCACCGGAAGGCCCAGCCGCCAGGCGGCGCCCGCGGCCTCGGCCGCGCTCTGCGGGATCAGCGTGAGCGGATGCGGTACGTCCACGGCGGCGCACAGGGCGGCCAGTTCCGCCTTGTCGGCGACGCGCTCGGCCAGCGGGCCCGCCGCCGCGGGCAGCAGATAGGCGGGCGCCAGCTCCTCGCGCAGCCGGTCCACGGCGACCGCGCTCGCGTCGTCCATCGGGATCAGCACCGCCGGGCGCGCGACACGGGCGGCGATGCGGCGCAGGGCGACGGCGATGTCGGAGGCGGACGCCTGCGGTGGCGGCGGGGGGTGGATCCGACGTACAAAACGCGACCGGGCCACCGGACTTCCGGCAGTATCCGCGATCACATGCACCTCCACTCCGGCCCTGCCGAGCGAGCGCACGGCGCCCAGCGTGCCGTGGTGAAAGGGATTTCGGTCGATCCGCAGCAGAACGGCGGGGACGCGGGTGTCGAACAGCGACACGGAATCAATTCCTTCGGTCATTTCACCCGTGCGGGCGACAGGGCCACTCGAAAGTCGCAAGCACGGTGGCGGAGTTCCTCTTCACATGACTGAGTGTCAGTTATCGGATTAGCGCGAGAGTGAGAAAGGAGCAGGCATGGACTCACAGCAGCGACGGGCCCGGACCAGACGGCTGGCGTTCATCGCGGCGACCGTCGCCGCGTCCGCCGCCCTGGCCTCGGGGCCCGGATTCGCAGCGGGGGTGGTACGGGCCGGTGATCCTCCCGCTCCCACGCCGGCGGTGCCCGCGGTCCCGGCCGTGCCGTCCGCGTCCGCTCAGCCGCCGGCGGCCACCCCCTCCGCCGACCCGGTGATCGTGCCCGAGCCGAAGCCCGTCCCGGAGCTCCCCGCCTTCGGCGCCTACCTCGACTACGGTCCGCGCGGAGTGCACCGCATCTCCGAGCTCAGCCGCTGGCTGGGCGGCGCCGATCTGCGCGTCGGCCACACCTATCTGCCCGGCGACCGCTGGAGCAACATCGAGGGCGCCCCCACCTTCCTCGAGTCCTGGGCCGACTGGCGCAACGAGCGCGACGACCGGATGTTCGTCCTCAACGTCCCCATGCAGGAGCGCAACGAGGGCCGGGTCCCCGACTACCAGGTCCGGCGGCTGCTCCAGCAGGGCGCGCGCGGCGACTTCGATCACCACTTCCGCCGCCTCGCCGAACGGCTGGTCGAGCTGAAGGTGCCGGACACGGTCATCGTGCTCGGCTGGGAGATGAACGGCATCACGTACACCCATCGCTGCGGGCCGGACCCGGAGGCCTGGAAGAAGTACTGGAACAGGATCGTCACCACCATGCGTTCGGTGCCGGGCCAGAAATTCCGCTTCGATTTCACGCCGAGCCGTGGTCAGGACGCCATCGGCTGGACGAAGTGCTATCCCGGTGACGACACCGTCGACATCATCGGCATGGACTCGTACGACCAGCCGGAAGGCATCTCATTCGACCAGCAGGTGAAAGAGCCGTACGGGCTTCAGGAACACGTGGACTTCGCCAAATCCCACGGCAAGGCAATTTCCTATCCTGAATGGGGACTCTTCCGCAACGGAGACAACGCCGAATACATGCGGCGCATGCTCGCGTGGATGGACGAGCACAAGCCGCTGTACAACACGCTGACGGACTACTGTCCGCACGGCGTCTGGCAGTGCGACGACAACCCCGAGGCGTCGGACGTCTACCGGTCCGTGCTCTTCGGACGCACCGACGAACCGACCCCGGCACCCACCGAGCCCACGCCCGACCCGACCCCGGACCCGACGCCCGACCCCACTCCGACGACCCCGCCCAACTGCTCGCCGCTGGACCTGGGCGAGTGGGTGGAGTACTGGATCGGCGGGAAGCTGTGCATGCGCTTCGACTGGTGGTCGCGCAGCCGGTGAGGACCGGGTGGCGGCGGGTCGGTCACGGCCCGCCGCCACCGCGCTCCCTCCATCCGCGCACCAGCTCCCTGCCCCGGCTGCGGGCGGCGACATCGCACAGCGCCGCCGCCAGCAGCGGGGCGGTGCGCCGTCGGGCCAGCAGCAGCCGCTGGTTGGCCACCGCCTCGGGCCTCCAGTGGTGCTTGTACGGCTCGTTGCCGCGCAGCAGGCTCAGCGTGCCGCGGGCGTGCGCGCTGCACGCGTCGAGCAGCATCACCGCCACATCCGCCTTGCGCTCACGCAGACACGGATGGGCGCCGTACAGATAACCGCCCGCGAGCCGCCGCGACAGCAGGGTCAGATCGACGGCCACCACGTCGTCGTCCAGCCGGAACTCGGTGACGACCGCGCCCCCGGAACGCACCATCGGCGCGACCGAGCGCACCAGATGGTCGCCGAAGCGGGGCCGCAGATGCTCGCTCGTCACCTTCCGCCCCTGCCACTGGAGCCGGTGCAGCTCCAGCAGCCGCCGCAGCGCCTTGTCGACCTCGTCGGGCTCCACGACATGCCGTTCGACGCCGAGCGAGGTCAGCTTGCGCAGCTTGGCACGCACCCGCTGCTGGGCCTTGGCCGACGGCAGCCGGGCCACCAGCTCGTCCATCGGCACGGCGGGCAGCTCCAGGCACAGCGAGTCGTCGACCCGGCGCCGCGGCCCGGGCCAGTGGTCGTAGATCCGCTCCGCCGCACCGCCAGGACGCACCTCACGCAGGTCGACCAGTGCGGTGCGGGCGGCCGCGGCCAGCCCCTCGGTGAGCGCGGCGACCGGCCCCTCGCCCCGCTCGTCGTCGAGGAGGACGTCCCCGTAGTCGGAGATCGCCCCGCCGAGCGGCACGAGCGAGGGCACGGGACGCGGTACGCGCATCAGGGGCGCGGCGGCGACGAGTTCGCCCCCGTCGCGCACCACCAGGACACGCAGCCGCCCGGGACGGCCGTACGACAGCCACCACGAGTGCAGCCAGGCGTGGCTCTGGAACGGGGTCGCGGTGGAAGAACGGCCGTACAGACGCGCCCAGTCGGGGGCGAGTGCGGCGAAGACGGTGTCGTCGGTGACGAGTTCCGTCGTGTACGTCACAGCTGGCCGTGGGCGTCGGCGGCGACGGCCGGGCCGGGGACCGAGGCCGGGCGCCCCGGCTCTCCGGCGGTCCGTCGCGGCCGCACCAGCAGCACCAGGCCGCCGAGCAGCCCGCCCGCGCTCGCCCCGACCAGACCCGTCACCGCGGGCGGGGCCGAGGACGGCTCGGTGGGCCTGGTGGCGCGGGCGAACTGCTGGAGCTCGACGTTGGTGGCGCTCTGGGCGGTGTCCGCGTGCCGGGTCAGGGCGCGGGCGACCGCGTTGGCCATGTCGGCGGCGAGGTCGGGGCGCGCGGAGGTCGCCGTGATCGCGACCATCGGGGCGTCCGGCGAGGTCGCCGTCCGCACACTCGACTGCAGCGTCCGCACCGGCACGCCCGCCCACACCTGAGCGTCGCCGAGCACCGCGAGCTGGGTCGCGACCCGGCCGTAGGCCTGAGCGAAGCCGAGTGCCGAGGCGGGATCCGACTTCTCGGTGGGGACGGCGACGACATAGCTGGTCGCCGTGTACGTCGGCGTCCCGGCCAGGCCGTACACACCGCCCAGCAGCCCGCCGGTGACGGCACCGGCCGCGAGCAGGGACCAGGCCGGGAGCGTCCTGGCCCAGGCGTGGACCGTGGCGGGGCGGCGCGGTCCTGTGGGGTTCTCGGTCATGCGGAACTGACTCCCTGGAGTGACGTGGGCGACGAGGCTGCGGCCGCGTAGACATCCATCAGCTGTGCGGCGCTGCGGGTGATGCAGTAGTGGTGGGCGGCGTCCGGGGCGGTGCGCGGGCGCGGGCCCTCGGTGCGGGCCGCCGCGATGGCGCGGGCGAACTCGTCGGGGCCGCCCAGGACCTGGCGGCTGCCGGGGGCCGCCTGCGAGGGCAGGTCCTCGATCGCCGGGCAGGAGCTGTAGAGCACCGGCAGCCCGGACGCCAGCGCCTCGACGACCGCGAGGCCGAATGCCTCCTCGGGCGACGGGGAGACGAGCAGGTCCATCGCGGAGGTGAGGGACGGCAGATCGGGGCCGGGGGAGCCGTCGGGGACGTAGGGGCGCTCGCCGGTGAACAGGACCCGGTCGCCGACCCCGGCCGTCCGGGCGACCTGGCGCAGCTGGTGCTCCTCCGGGCCGCCGCCGACCAGCAGCAGCCAGCAGTTGCCCGGGAGTTGCGCGAGGGCGCGGATGACGGTGTCGAAGCGTTTGCCCGCCGCGAGCCGGCCGATGCCGCCGATGACGTACGCCTCCTCGGGCAGACCGAGGCGGCGGCGGGTGTGCAGCCGCTGGAGGGCGTCGAAGCGGAAGCGGGGCAGGTCGATGCCGTTGGGGACGACCTCGATGCGGGGGGCGGGCACGCCCCAGCGCTTCAGCCGGGCGGCGACCGTGGGGGAGACGGCGACCGTCGCGCGGCCCAGGCGCTCGCTGGCCAGGTAGAGGCCGCGGACCCCGGCGGTGAGCCGGCGGCCCTCCATCTGCGAGTCGCCGAGGGAGTGTTCGGTGGCGACGACCGCGCGGACGCCCGCGAGCCGCGCGGCGAGCCGGCCGTAGACGCAGGCGCGGTACAGGTGGGTGTGCACGAGGTCGTAGCCGCCCGCCCGGATGTGGCGGACCAGGCGGGGCAGGGCGGCCAGGTCCCGGTTGCCGGCCATGCCGAGATGGGTGACGCGCACCCCGTCGCTGACCAGCCCGTCGGCGACCGCGCCCGGGTTGGTGAGCGTCACGACGTCGCAGTCGACGGGCAGGTGCCGCACCAGCAGCCGCAGTTGCTGCTCGGCGCCCCCGACCCCGAGGCCGGTGATGACGTGGAGGGCCTTCACCTCAGATCCCCTCGACGGGACGGCGGCGCAGCCGGTGCAGCCGGTGTTTGAGGAAGAGGCGTACGGCGGTGTCGTTCTGGCCGATGTGCAGCCGCGGAAGGGCGTGCGGGCCGGTGAGCGGGCCGGGGTCGATGGCGCAGGCGTACGCGTATCCGGCTTCTCGTACGGCGTCGAGGGCGCGTTGGTCGATCGTCCCGTACGGGTAGCAGAAGCCGGCCACGGGAGCGCCGGTCAGCTCCTCCAGCGCGGCCCGGCTCTCGACGACCTCGGACTTGAGCCGCAGGTCGTCGGCCCGGGTCAGGTCGATGTGGGAGAGACCGTGCGAGCCGATCTCCACGCCCGCCTCGCAAGCCCGGCGGATGCCGTCGGCGGTGAGCAGCGGCTTGCGCGGGCCGAGCGGGTCCCAGGCGTTGTCGCCGCCGAGCCGGCCCGGGAGGACGAAGAGGGTGGCCCCGAACTCGTGCGCGCGCAGTACGGGCAGGGCGTGGTCGAGGAAGTCGGCGTACCCGTCGTCGAAGGTGAGGCCGACGAGGTCCGTGCGGGTGGGGGCGGCGAGCAGTTCGGCCACGGACACGCCCCGCAGACCGCGGCGGCGCAGCCAGGTCAGCTGGCGGTCGAGGCGGTCGGGTGTGACCGTGACGCGATACGGGTCGTCGGAGCAGTCGCCGACCGAGTGGTACATCGCGATCCACGGGACGGGGGCGGAATCAACGGCAGCGGCCATGCGTGAGCCTTCGTGTGACGGAGCGTAGGGATCTCAGTGCGGGTACGACGCCCTGGGCGTCCAGCGCCCAGGCGAGCAGGACGAAGACGGCGGCGACGGTCGCGCCGCCCGCGGCGAGCCCGGGCAGCGCGGACGGCACCTGCCCGGCGACGAAGGTCCCGGCGATCGTCGCGACGACCGCGGCGCGCAGGGGCCTGCTCAGCTCGCGCAGCGCGCCCCGCTTGCGGATCGGGACGCTTCCGGGACCCATGCCGGCCAGCAGCAGTGCGGCGGTCACGGTGATGCCGGCGGCGTTGGCGGCGGCGATGCCGCAGACGCCCCAGGGGCCCACCGTCCAGGCGCCGATCCAGGAGGTGACGACGATGCCCGCGGCCATCGCGACGACCGGGTACCAGCTGGGGCGGGCGGCGGAGAAGTACGACCGCACGAGCACGCCGGTGAGGGTCTGGCCGAGCAGGCCGAGGGCGTACACACGCATGACGTCCGCGGTGGCCGCGGTGTCCCGGGCGGTGAACGCGCCGCGCTGGAAGAGGAGTTCGATGATCTGCGGGGCGCAGGCGATCACGGTGGCGGCGCCGAGCAGCACCATGCAGGTGGCCAGCGCCAGGTCCCGTTCCACGCGGCTGCGGGCCCGCTCGATGTCGCCGTCGGCGAGGGCGCGCGCGACCACCGGGAAGGTGACCGTGCACAGCATCATCGACAGGGTCATCGGGATCTGGGCGACCTTCTGCGCGTAGTTCAGGTGCGAGATGGCGCCGGCGTCGAGGGTGGAGGCGAGGAAGCGCTCGATGAGGGTCTGGGACTGCCGGCACAGCGCGAAGAGGAGGACGGTCGCGACGAGGGCGGCGGTGACGGCGCGGTCGTTGTTCGCGCCCGACTCCGGCTGAGCGGCCTGCCTGCGGAACAACTGCCTCACGAAGGAGGGCAGTTGAACGAGGACCATCAGGCCGCCGCCGATCGCGACCCCGATCGCCGCCGACCGCACGCCCCACTGCCCGCCCAGGACGAACATCGCCGTGATGATGCCGGTGTTGTACGCCACGTAGATCGCGGCCGGTGCGAGGAATCTGCGGTGGGCGCGGAGCGCGGCGCTGAAGTACCCGGCGAGCCCGAAGCCCAGCACACAGACCGCGGCGAGCCGGGTGCAGTCGACGGCGAGAGCGGGGTCGGGCAGGCCCGGTGCCAGCGCCTCGACGAGGTGGGGGGCGGTGGCGACGATCAGCGCGGACACGGCGACGAAGGCGAGGGAGAGGCGGGGCAGCGTGGACGCGACCAGGGAGCGCACCGGATCCCCGGGAGCGCCGTGCGCCCGCCGCGCCAGCGCCAGACTGAACGCCGGGACCAGCGCGAAGGCCAGCCCGTCCTCGATGAGCAGTGTCGACGCGAACTCCGGGATCGTCCACGCCACCAGAAAGGCGTCCGTCTCGCTCCCGGCCCCGAAGAGTCGCGCCAGCGCCTGATCCCGCGCCAGCCCGAGCACCGCCCCGGCGACGGAGAGAACCGCGGTGACGAGGGTGGCCTTGGCGAGAAAGCCACGGGAGACGGGGGCGAGGTCGGGGCCGGCCTCGGGGGGAGCGGCGGGGCGGGCCGACGGGAGGGCGGGGGCGGGCGCGGGGGCGCGTTTCGCGGTGCGAGGGGGGCGGGGAGTTCGGGAAGGGCGGGGGGCCCGGGAGCGCGGGGAAGCGTCGGGGGCGGGGGGAGCGGCCGACGTGCGGGATGGGGGGCGAGTTGACGGGGCACTGGACACGCGGGTGCCCGCCGGAGCCTCGCCGCCGTCAAGGAGCGCCTCGGAGACCCCGGACGCCAACGGCCCCTCGCCGCTCCCGTGAACGGTGGACTCCAGCGGCCCCCCGAAAGCCTCAGCCGGCCCCACGTTCCGCCCACTTGGCCCGCCCGAGGAAGCCCCGGAAGCCCCCGTGCTCAGTGATCCCAGCGTCCGTGCGGATGGCCCGGCAGGCTGCACGCCCCGCCCACCCGGTGAAATGCCGGAAGCCCGCGCGCTCAGTGATCCCAAGGCCCGTACGGATGGCCCGGCGGGCCCGCCGTCCCGTCCCCCCGGGGTCCCCGGGGAAAGCGCGGATGCCCCGGTAGGTCCCGTGCTTCTTCCGCTCGGGAGGCCTGTCGCGTCCCCAGGAGTCCTGGGGGGCGTCACCGTCATCGGGTGGCCGCCTCCTCGGCGAGGTCGGGGGACGGGGTGGGCGTCGGTAGGGGCTGCGTGGAGGCGTTGGTGGTCAGGGCCCACCAGGCCGCCAGGCCGAAGCAGACCGCCGTCAGTACGGTCGAGGGGCCGCCGATGTCGGCGTACGCGAAGTCGGTGAGCTGCCAGACCAGGAAGCCGCAGGCGACCAGGCCGCAGTCGAGCCCCGGACCGGCCCGGCGTACCCGTGCCAGCCGCCGCAGCCCGCACACCAGCAGGGCCACCCAGCCGCCCGCGAGGGCGAGGAGGCCGATGAGGCCCTGCTCGGCGAGGATCAGGAGGTACATGTTGTGCGGGGAGAGCAGCGGCTGCTTGCGGAAGGCCGCGCCCGCGCCCTCGGTGTCGCTGCCCGCGGACAGCGCCAGCGAGGCGTGCGTGTCCCGGTGTTCGGGGAAGCCCTTCAACCCCACGCCGGTCAGTGGCTGTTCCCGCCACATGCCGACGGCCGCCGCCCACATGGTGTACCGGTCGGTGACGGACTGGTCGGGCGCGTCGGTGACCTGAGTGATGCTGCTGATCCGCTCCTGGAGCATCGCCGAACCGACCCCGAAACCGCCCACCAGGATCACGCCCAGGGCCACCATCACGGCCCCCACCTTCAGCGCCCGCCGCAGCCCGGCCAGCACCAGCTGCACCGAGCACGCCACCGCGGTCGCGATCCACGCACCGCGGCTGAAGGACAGCGCGAGGGGGATCAGCAGAGCCAGTGCGCAGCCCGCGGCGATCACCCGCTGCCGTACCGGAGTCCGCCCCAGCGCCAGCCCCACCGCGCACACCAGCCCGAAGCACACGACCGTCGCCATGCCCATCACGTCCTGCGCCCCGAAGGTGCCGACGGCACGGATCTCCTGGCCCTGGTAGGAGGCACCGGTCCCGGTCAGGAACTGGTGCACCCCGATCGCCCCCTGCCACAGCGCGAGCCCCACGAACGACCAGGCCAGGACACGGAAGTCGGCCCGGCCCCGGATCAGCAGCAGCACCGCGGCCGGGACGAGGACGAAGATCTGGAGATAGCGGCCCATGCCGGTGATCCCGGCACCCGGTGACGCGGCTCCCACGGCGGCGATCGCCAGCCCGAGCACCGGCAGCCCCAGCACCACGGCCGCCGTACGCGACAGGGGGCGCCGCCGATCCCGTACGAGGAGGATCCCGCAGTACAGCACCACCAGTGCCGAGACCGCGTCGGCGGGCCCCGCGCCGCCCTCGCCGCCCGGGCCGATCGGCAGCCCGAGCAGGGCGATCACCGCGACCACCGGGAGCACGGGCGCGTATCTCCGCACGCGGTCCATGCTCAACTCCCCGTCGGACGCACGAGCGCGGCGGCGGTGCGGGCCAGGATGCAGATGTCCTGCCACAGCGACCAGTTGTCGATGTAGGCGTTGTCGAAGCGGGCCCGGTCCTCGATGGAGGTGTCGCCGCGCAGGCCGTGGATCTGGGCGAGACCGGTGATGCCGGTCTGCATGCGGTGGCGGGCCGCGTATCCGGGGTAGGTCTGGCTGAAGTGCGCGACGAAGTACGGGCGTTCGGGCCTCGGGCCCACCAGGCTCATGTCGCCCCAGACGACGTTCCAGAGCTGCAGCAGCTCGTCCAGGGACGTCCTGCGCAGGAAGCGGCAGAACCACGACATCTGGCGTTCGTCGGCCACGCTCCAGCGGGTCGCCGACTCGTGCTCGTCGACCGGGCGGTGGGTGCGGAACTTCAGCAGCGTGAAGGGGCGGCCGTCCTTGCCGATGCGCTCCTGGCGGAACACCACACCGCGTCCGTCGGTCAGCCGCAGCACCACCGCGCACACCAGCAGCAGCGGGCTGACCAGCAGCAACAGGGTCCCGGCCACGAGCACGTCCAGCACCCGCTTGCCGAAGCTGCCCGGTCGCCGGCCGCCCATGTCCAGACGGCGGCAGGCGAAGCCGGCGAGCTGGTCGCGGGTGGCGTACGACGGGGAGTCCGCGTCGACCTCCCACACCACGCACCCCGACTCGGCCAACGCCCGCAGCAGCGGCCCCTGTTGGGTCCGTGCGGACGGATGGACGACCAGGACGTCCCGTACGCCGTTCTGGATGAGCGCCCGCTCGACCTCCTCGCCGGTGGTCAGCACGGGCAGGCCCTCGCTGCCGTCCGGCTCATCGGTGACGACGCCCACCGGGCGTACTCCGCAGCGCGGGTGGCGCAGGATGCCCGCGGCCACGCGCTGCGCGGTCGTGGCGGGGCCGATGACGAGGGCGGCACGCGGCCGGTTCAGCGAGGCCGTGCGGCGCCGCCAGTGCACGGCTCCGCGGGCCGCGCAGGCCGCCGCCGACTGGAGCAGGAAACCGAGGGCGAGCGTGTCGGCGGGCAGCGCGTGCTGCGGGGCGTACGCGGCGACCAGCGCGCCGAGCGTCAGCCAGGACACCGCGATCCGGCCGCAGACGGCGGGCAGTTCGTCCAGGACGCCCGGCACCGCGCGGGACAGCCGCGGGCGCAGCAGCATCGACGCGGACACCAGCAGGGCCGCGAGCAGCGGATGGTGCGCGCTCCCGGTGAGCGCGAGGGCGCCGAGCAGCGCGGCGGCCAGGTCCGCGGCGAGCAGCGGCACCGGCGAGGCGGGCCGGGGCTGCGGACGGCGGTGCGGGAAGCGGAAGCCGCCGGCGACACCGCGCGACGGGATGACCGAGACGGACGAGAATCCGTGAGCCCGTGGCTGCCCGCCGGGCGAGGGGACGGTACTTTCGGCGGTCACGAGTGGATGGACTCCCTGTACTCGGTAGGCACGGCATGGACTGCGGTGCCGAGCAGTTCGCGGTACAGACCCGCCACCGCCTCGGTCGTGTGCCGCACGTCGTGCGTGGCCAGGACGTGGCGGCGCCCCTGATGGCCGAGCGACTCGCACAGCAGGGGGTCGAGCAGCAGCTCGGCGACGGTGGCGGAGAGCGGCGCCGGATCCCCCGGCGGTACGAGGCAGCGGGGTGCCAGACCCGGCGGCAGGCTCTCGCGGGCGCCGTCCACGTCGGACATCACGACCGGCCGCCCGCACGCCATGGCCTCCAGCGGGGCGAGCGCCATGCCCTCCCAGCGCGAGGGCAGGACGACCAGGTCGGCGGCCTGGTACCAGGGGACGGTGTCGGCGGCGGCCCCCGCGAACAGCACCGACTCCGGTGCGCGCGCGGCGAGTCGGGCGCGGTCGGGTCCGTCGCCGACGAACACGAGCCGTGCCCTGGGCACCCGCTCCCGCACCGCCTCCCACGCGTCGAGCAGGATGTCCTGCCCCTTCTGCCGGCACAGCCGCCCCACGCACACGACGAGCGGGGCCCGCGGGTCGACGTCGGGCAGCAGTGACGCGCGTACGGTGTCCACGGCCGCGGGGTGGAAGCGGGCGGGGTCGATGCCGTTGGGGATGACGCTCCACCGCCCGGCGATCCCGGCGCGTACGCCGGTCGTGCGCTCCGCACCGCTCACGCACACCACCCGGGTGGCCCAACGCGCCCCCCACCGTTCCCACTTCAGCGCGAGTGCCGCGGTGACTCCGCCGACCGCCTCGAACGACCAGGCGTGCGGCTGGAACACCGTCGGCACCCGTCCCCGCACCGCGAGCCGCCCGGCCAGACCGGCCTTCGCGCTGTGCGCGTGCACCAGTTCGGGCCGTACCTCTTCGATCACCTGGGCGAGGCGTCGTACCTCCCCGACGAGCGACGGTCCCGGCGACCGCGTCGCCCGCCACCTCCGTACGTCGGCCCCCAGCTCCCGCAGCCCGTCGGCGAAGGCGCCGTCCGGACAGGCCACCGAGACCTGCAGCCCGGCCGCGAGCTGGGCTCGCACCAGGTCCGTCACGACCCGGGCGACCCCGCCCTCCACGGGCTGTGTGAGGTGAAGGACCCGTGGCCGAGGGTCGGTTGCTGACTGGTGCATTGCGCGGTTTCCTCGCTCACGGATGGCACTCGGGACGGGCGGGAACGCGCCTCACTGCGCGTCGACGGCGACGAAAAGTGCGCCGGCCCACGCCGCGTCCCGCTGGGAAACGAGCCGGAAGGCCAGCTGGTCACCACCGGGGCGCAGAGCTGTGCCGAGATCGAACACGTCGGAGTCGTAGCCGAGGGTGTTCGCATACGAGGGGACGCGCCGCGAGGGCGTCGATCCGGGCTCGCTGATCGTCGAATTCAGCACATCTGTACGGGGGTTGGCGGCATCGGCGAGCACGGTGGGCGCCCTGCGGTCCGCCGCGCTGGTCGAAAGGGTGAGCGAGTCACCCGTACGGCCGCGGTCGCCGTCGTAGGCGACCAGTCCCGCCCGTCCGGAGGCGCCCCTCGGGAAGGTCAGCTCCCGGAGCCGGACCTCCTGGGCGGAACCGAGCGTGTCGAAGCCGTCCCACAGGGCCAGATGGCGCAGGGGCTCCGCCGCCTTCTCGTACGCCACCACCAGCGTCCAGCCGCCCCACGACCCGGCCGCCGACCTCCCCATCGCCACATTGACCTGGGCGACGGTGTAGAGGCCCGAACCGCTCTCCCGGACCAGCTTCGTGACGTCCGCCGAGGCCTGGAAGGCGTCCGCGCCCTGGGCCACCCGATGGCCGACCAGGGTGTCCGCGAGGACCTCCTTGTACTGGCCGCCGGGCTCGGCGATCAGCACCCGGCCGTTGTCCTTGGGCGGCTTCTGCTCGCCGACGCGGAGATTGCCGCCCCAGTACAGCCGCGCGTACGTGGCCCGGGCGCCCTCGGGCAACCGCACCTCCGCGCGGGAGGAGTTGTAGGTGTTCGGGTCGGTGTCGACGTCGACGTAGAACATGTCGAGGTCGCCGTTGACGGCCGGTCCGCCGTCCCGGACGGCGAGGCAGGAGGGCTGGGCCGTGCCCGCCCGGCAGCTGATGGAGGCGTTGGCCGCGCGGACCATCCCGCCGTGCTGGAGTGCGCGATACCGCTCGGCGAAGGGCAGCCGTCCGGCCTCCGGGGAGGGCGGGGCGGCCGCGAGGGCGCCACCGGGGGCCCAAATTGTGACGAGGGCGAGGACTCCCACCGTCGCGCGGCGCAGCAACGGGCGCGGGGAATGGCGCATGACCGGGTGGACCTTCCGGGAAAAGGTGCGGGAGGTGGCACGCCCGGGTCGTGGTGCCAGGGCGTCATGAGGCGATTTGCTGGCTATACGGGTGCGTCAAGAGGTCCGCAACTCTAGCCGCTATCCGTATTAATCCGTCGAAACCGGGCAAGTGTGTCGGAACGGTGAAGTCGGGCTCCTGCGAGATCACCCCATTGGCGGCACAACCCGCGCGCGCCCCGCGCGTTGACACAGCGCCGGGCATCCCCGCCCGGGTGTTTTGTGTCAACCCCCAAGGAGCACCTCTCCATGTCGCGTATCGCGAAGGGCCTGGTCCTTACCTCTGCCGCCGTCGCGGCCGTCGCCGGCGGTGCCGGCATCGCCGCCGCCGACAGTGGCGCGAACGGCACGGCCGCCCACTCCCCGGGCGTGCTGTCGGGCAACGTCGTCCAGGTCCCGATCCACATTCCGGTCAACGTCTGCGGCAACACCGTGAACGTCATCGGTCTGCTGAACCCCGCCTTCGGCAACACCTGCGTCAACGACTGACGTCCGCGCGCATCGCCCTTTGCCGGCCGCCCTCCCGTGGTTCCCCCACAGGAGGGCGGCCGGTTCGCGTTGCCCCGAATGGGGGGTGGCGGCGGCGACACGGTGAGCGGGGCTTGACATGCCGTCTCACCAGGGAGGACGCCCGGCGTGGATGATTACGGTGCGGGTTCGTTCGGTTGCGGAGCGAAGTGAGCGCTTTCACGGTGAGCACAAGATCCACCCACACCGAAAGGGTTCCTCCATGCGTGCTCTGTCCGCACGACGTCTCGCGTCCGCCGCCGTCACCGCCACCTTCCTGATCGGGATCACCGCACCAGCCGCGGTTGCCGTCGACAACGAGTCGAAGCGCGAGCGCATAGAGGAGGCGGCGAAGGCGCCCCTCCCCGGCGTGGACGGGCTCCTCGCGCAGACCAAGACCCTCGGTGACCTCGGCGGCCTGCTCGCCCCGGTCACCGACGTGCTGAACACCGTGCTCAAGGCCGACGACGGCCAGATCTCCCCCGAGCAGGCGACGCAGCTCCTGGACGCGCTCAAGGCGGCCATCGCCAAGATCCTCGCGGTGGCTCCGGTGCCGGTACCGCTGCCGACCGACTCGCCGGCCACCACCACGCCGACGACTCCACCGGCCACGACCACGCCGGACGCCCCGCTGCCCGTGCCGCTGCCGGCGCTCCCGCTGCCCGCGGACAAGAGCGGCGCCGACTCCAAGGCACCGGCCGCCGACTCCAAGGCGCCCTCCGCCGACGCCGTGAGCGACGCGCTGACCGCCCTTCAGACGGCGGTCAGCGACCTGCTCGCGGCGGCCACCTCAGGCGACCCCACCGCGGTGGTCCCGGCCGCCACGAAGGTGGTGAGCGCTCTCCTCAACGCCATCCTCGCGCTGCTGCTGGGCGGCGGACTGCCGCTGCCGCTCCCGGTGGACCTGCCGGTACCGGTGCCGCCCCTGCCGCTCCCGCTGCCCCTGCCCGCTTCCTGACCCCGCCGGTGCCCTCCTGCGACCAGGGCGGCGCCTGAGGCGAAGCAGTCGTCACCCCAGCCGTTGTGCCGGTCGGCCAGACCGGCACAACGGCTGTTCTGTTTTCCTATTGCTTTTTAATAGCCCCCGTAAATCCCAAAGGGTGGGTTGCAGAAATTTTCTGCGTACGGAGTTTCCGGACCGGTCGGGGATCGTTGGGCACGGCGTCAGAATTCTCTCTGGTGACGTGAGTTGCCGAAGAAAGGAACACGATGAAGTCCCTGAAGGCTGCCGCTGTCGTTGCCGGTACCGTGGCCCTCGCCGGCGCTGCCGCGCCCGCGTTCGCCCACAGCGCGGCCGATGTCACGCCCACCAGCCTCACCGGCGCCGTGAACACGCTCACCAGTGGTCAGCTCGCCCCCGCCGACGTGATGCCGCTGCAGCACCAGTCGAACGCGCTCGACACCGAGAACAAGGACTCCTTGCTCAGCACCGTGAAGGGCGCGACCGCCACGCTGAACAACAGCGGTCTGATCGGTGGCCTTCCGCTGGGTGGCTGACGTATCGCTCTTGCCGAAAGGGCCGATTCCGGGGCGCATGGAATCGGCCCTTCGCGCCGTTCTCGGCGCTGTTCTTCGTGCTGTCCTTCGTGCTGTTCGAGGGCGCGTCCCTCGTTCGTGTGGACCGTGTGCGGGGCATCGCCCGGTCGGGTGAGAACGGGCCGGGGGGTGTTCCGGCCCGTCGATATGGTCGCGCGGTGACCTCAACCCGAAGCGAAACCCGCCCCTTCAACGCCGCCGACCTGGGCACGCTCGTCGTCATGGCCTGGAGCGGCAATGCCCCCGACGGCCACATGCCCTACCTCCTCGCCTACACCCTCGGGGACGCCACGGCCGGACCGGAGGCCTCCACGGCCGCCGTGGAAGCGCTGCTGGAGAACAACGGCCTGCCCGTCGGCGGCGACCTCGTCGACGGCAACGCCCGCTCGAACCTGCCGGTCAGCCTGCTCGTCGAGTCCGGCACGGCCGTCGTCAACATGCCCGGCTTCAACGCCCAGTGCACCCCGCCCGCGGAGTGGCTGGAGGCGGTGGCCGAGCGTGGCTTCGCCTACTTCGTGTTCACCACCCGCCCGTGGCCCGAGGCCGAGCCGGGCAAGCCCATCGAGCCCGAGGCGCTGGCCGAGTTCGCCGGCGCCGACGACACCCTGAACGCGGCCGCGCACATCGTCCTCCCGGCCCGCAGCCTGCGCGGCTGATGCCGCGGACCGCGGGCGGCAGTCGCGCGTTCGCCGTACTGCTGGTGATCACGGGGGCCGCCGGACTGCTGGCCTCCTGGGTCATCACCATCGACAAGTTCAAGCTGCTGGAGGACCCGGACTTCACCCCGGGCTGCAGCCTGAACCCCGTGGTGTCCTGCGGCAGCGTCATGCAGAGCGACCAGGCCTCGGCCTTCGGGTTCCCCAACCCGATGCTGGGCCTGGTCGCCTACGGCATCGTCATCGGTGTCGGCATGAGCCTGCTGGCCGGCGCCCGCTTCCCCGGCTGGTACTGGCTCGCCTTCGACGCGGGCTGCCTCTTCGGCGTCGGATTCGTGTCCTGGCTGCAGTTCGAGTCGCTGTACCGGATCAACGCCCTGTGCCTGTGGTGCTGTCTGGCATGGGTCGCCACCATTCTCCTGTTCTGGTACGTGACGTCGTTCGCCGTACGGAACCAATTCCTGCCCGCGCCCGGCTGGTTGAGGGCCTTCTTCGGTGAATTCACCTGGGTCGTCGCGGTGTTGCACCTGGGGATCGTCGGAATGCTGGTCCTGACCCGTTGGTGGGACTTCTGGACGAGCTGACAAATCAGCGGTCGTACTACTGCGGCAGTCGGGCGAATCTTGCGCTGGTGCCTGTTCCAGGATCGTTACGCGGTAAGGACGTTGAGCCACTGAATCCGGAAAGGGACCGTACCTGAGATGAAGTCGACCACCCGAGGAACCATTGCCGCCGTCATCACGGGCGTCGCGGCTGCGATGGGTGCCGCCGCGACCCCCGCCGCCGCGGTGGACACGGTCCCCGTCCCGGTGCCGCTGGACGGGATCGAGAAGTCCCTCAACGTGGAGCTGCCCAAGGTCGGCGGCGAGATCCCGCTGCCGATGCCGGGCGCGCCCGAGGGCCCGCAGTACGTGGAGGGGCGGCTCCTTCCCGAGCGGGTGATCCCGCAGCTGCCGGTCAGCGCTGGACTGCCCGGCGCGGGGCTGCGCGCGCCCCTGCCGCACCTCCTCGGCGACGACTTCGACCACGTCGGCGTCGGAGCCGCGGCCTCCGACCTGCGCACGCTGGCCCCCGGGCTGACCCTGGACGCCCCGCTGACCGCGCCGAACCCCGACAACTTCGGCCTGCCGGAGCCGCAGCTGCCGCAGGTGGGCGTCCTCGCGCCGGTCCTCCAGACCGTGCCGGCCGCGGACCTGGTGATGGGCCCCGGGCTGTAGCGCCGCTCGCTCCCAGGAGCCCGCTCGGGCCATCGGACGGTGACCGGGCGGGCTCCTTCGCGGTTACCGCTACGGATCAACCGAACCGGACGAGGAGCACACGATGGTCGTCAGTGTCGGCGGAGTGGCGGTGGGGGCGGAGCCCGGGGCGAACAGCCAGGCCAGACCGGGCTCCGCCCGGGGCGGACGGCGGGACGCGGCGCGGGGCAGCCGACGGGATCTGCTGCGGGGCCTGCTCGCCGCGGTCGGCGCCCTCGCGCTCGCCCCGGTCGTCGCGGCCTCCCGGCCACCGCGCAAGGGAGGCGACCCCGGCGGGACCGGCTTCGAGGAGACGTACCGCGGCCGCCGTATCCGCGGCGTCGAGACCTCCGCGGGCCGTACCTCCGGCGCCGCCGAGTGGCACGTCACCGTCGACGGCCGGCCCCTGCACCTGATGCGCCGGGCCGACGGCACCTGGCTGAGCATGGTCGACCACTACCGGTCGTACGCCACACCCCTCGACGCGACCCGCGCCGCCGTCGACGAACTGGGGCCGGGGCAGCGACTGCGCGAGACACACATGGGGGGACACCATGGCGTACATCCGTAAGGACGCGAGCACGCTCACGAGCGCCGAGAAGCGGCGGTTCGTGAAGGCGATGCTGGAGGTCAAACGGCGGGGCGAGTACGACGAGTTCGTACGGATGCACATCGACTTCTACGTCGGTGACGGCGAGGGCGGACTCCGTACGGCCCACATGGCGCCGTCCTTCCTGCCCTGGCACCGGCGCTTCCTGCTGGACCTGGAGCGGGCGCTGCGCCGGGTGGACTCGTCGGTGACCGTGCCGTACTGGGACTGGACCAAGGACCGCAGCGCGGGGGCGGCGCCCTGGACCAGGGATCTGCTGGGCGGCACCGGGCGGTCGTCGGACCGGCAGGTGATGACGGGGCCGTTCGCCTACGCGGGCGGCAACTGGACCATCAAGGAGGGCGTGACCGACGAGGAGTACCTCACCCGGGACCTCGGGCGTGTCCGCGACCCGATCGCGCTGCCCACCAAGGGGGATCTGGACGCGGCCCTCGCCGACCCGGTCTACGACGTCTCGCCCTGGGACTCGACGGCCACCAAGGGGTTCCGCAACCGGCTGGAGGGATGGGGGAGCGGGCGGGGCCAGGTCGCCTGGCGCAACCACAACCGTGTGCACCGCTGGGTCGGTGGCGCGATGGTCGGCGGGGCGTCCGTCAACGACCCGGTCTTCTGGCTGCACCACGCCTTCGTCGACCTCCAGTGGTACCGCTGGCAGCGGCGCCACCAGGGCGCCCGCTATCTGCCGGCGAAGCCGCCGGCCGCCGGGAGCGCCCAGTACCGGCGGATCGTCGCGCGGCACGAGAAGATGCCGCCGTGGGACGTGACGCCGGATTCGCTGGAGGACGTCAGCGCGATCTACCGGTACGCCTGACACGGCCGCAGCTGACGAGGCGGGCACGCGGAAGGGCCCCGGCGCTCGGAGTGCCGGGGCCCTTCGGGGTCTACCGGGTGTCAGCCGCCGTAGCCGTGGCCACCGCGGTCGTGCTCGTGGCCGTCGCTGACGTTGGCGCAGGTGTTGCCGAAGGCGGGGTTCAGCAGGGCGATGATGTTGACGGTGTTGCCGCAAAGGTTGACCGGGACGTGGACCGGGACCTGGACGACGTTGCCGGACCCGACGCCGGGCGAGTGGGCGGCCTCAGCCTGGGCGCCCGCGTCCGCCATGGCCATACCGGCGCTGCCGAGCGCCACGGCACCGGCGCCGAGGGCGACACCGGCAGCCTTCGCGATGCGAGACATCACGTTCTCCTTAGTGATTCGATGAGTGCGGCAGCAGGACTCGCCGCCGCACTTCCCGTTCAACGCCGCCGCTCACTGCTGGTAACGGCGATCATGTGCGGATCACCCTTTTTGAAGAGCGGGCGCCGGCCGGCTTGGAGGGGACGGGAAAATCCCTTGGTTCCGGCGAGGGCCCCTCAACTAGCCTCCCGGCATGGCTACCGACCGACTCATGCGTCTGTTCACCGACGAGACCCGGGTGCGCGCCTTCGCGGCGGTGGCCCTGGGCGCGGAGACCTCGGAGGAGGTCGCGCGGGCGGCCGGTCTGTCCGCCAAGGACGCCGCCCTCGCGCTGCTGAAGCTGCGGGAGCAGGGGGTGGTGACGGCCGGGGACCGTGCTGAACTGCGCGTCGCCTACGACGTGTTCCGGGAGGCCGCGCGTGTGGAGCGCACGGAGGCGGCCCCCGAGAACCCGGGCTCCGGGGACGAGCGCACCGTGCAGACCTTCGTCCGCGACGGGCGGCTGGTCCGGCTGCCCGCGCAGTGGACCCGTAAGAAGCTCGTGCTGCGGCACATCGCCGAACAGACCTTCGAGCCGGGCGTCGAGTACCCCGAACGGGCCGTCGACGAGAAGCTCCGGGGCTGGTGCGAGGAGGGTGACGTCGACCATGTGACGCTCCGGCGCTATCTGGTGGACCTGCACCACCTGGACCGGAGCGAGGGGATCTACCGGCGGGTGGCCTGAGCCCTCAGGGCAGCAGCCGGAGCGGTGAACCCGCGAGGTACGCCTGGATGTTCTCGACGGCCTGGCCGTAGTACGTCCGGTAGTTGGCCTGCGACACATAGCCCAGATGGGGCGTGGCGAGCAGACGCGGGGCCGTGCGCATCGGGTGGTCGGCGGGCAGCGGTTCGAGGTCGAAGACGTCGACTCCGGCTCCGGCGATACGGCCCGCGTGGAGTGCGGCGAGGAGGGCGTCCTGGTCGACGATCGCCGCGCGGGAGGTGTTGACGAGGTACGCCGTCGGCTTGAGGAGGGCGAGTTCGGCGGGGCCGAGCAGGGCGCGGGTGCGGTCGCTCAGGGCGAGGTGGACGGAGACGAAGTCGCTGTCGCTCAGGAGATCCTCCTTGGAGGCGGCGAGGGCGACGCCCACCTCGTCGGCGTACTCCTTGGTGAGGTTCTGGCTCCACGCGCTGACGTGCATGCCGAACGCGAGGCCGATCCGCGCCACCCGGCTGCCGATCTTGCCCAGCCCGAGCAGGCCGAGCCGGCGGCCGTGCAGGTCGGCGCCGACCGTGGACTGCCAGGGGCCGCCCGAGCGCAGGGCGTTGCTCTCCTCGACGATCCCGCGGGCCAGGCCCAGCAGCAGCGCCCAGGTGAGCTCGACGGGCGGGGTGGAGGAACTGGCCGTGCCGCACACGGTGACGCCGTGCGCCTCGGCGGCGGCGTAGTCGATGACGCTGTTGCGCATCCCGGAGGCGACGAGCAGTTTCAGCCGGGGCAGACGGGCGATGAGCGAGCCGGGGAAGGGCACCCGCTCCCGCAGGGTGACCACGATGTCGAACCCGGCGAGCGCCTGCGCGAGCGCGTCCTCGTCGTCGATGTGGGTGTCGAAGCCGACGACCTCGACGTCGTCCGCGACCGGTGACCAGTCGGCGACCTCGGTCGCCACCCGCTGGAAGTCGTCGAGCACAGCACAACGCAGTCGCACGTCGGACCCTCTCTGTCCTTCATCGCCGAGAAGATCGACTGTACGCCGTGCGCGGCAGGGGGATTCCGGGAAGGGGGCGCGCGATTCCGGCGCGCAAAAGGCCGGCGAATGCCGCTGGCTGAATACGCCGCGTCAGCCCGCGCCGCCGCGGTGTGCGGGGCCTGTGCGGGGTGCATTTCCGGGCAACTTCCGGAGCAGAGAAGCGCCCCCGGCAGGACTCGAACCTGCGGCCAAGCGCTTAGAAGGCGCCTGCTCTATCCACTGAGCTACGGGGGCCGGTGTGGTGGCCTCGTACCTGGTGCCCGGGTGTGGGCTGATCCGTGACGTTGCCGGGGACAAGGATAGGGCTCCCGGATCCTTGTCCCTGCTGCTTCGCCTCCGTGGCTCAATGTGGAGGTTCGGTGAAGCGGTCCTGATAATCGCAGGCAGGTACGAATCGTGCATCGCTTTTGGCGTCTCACGCCCCGGGTGTTGTGCACTCGTTATGCCTGGACTGTGCCGTTGTCCCAGTCGTCCCTTCCGTCCCCTTGTGTTCTATCGGCGCGCAGACATGGTCATATGCTTCAGAAATCACCTAAAATTGGGCATTCTTCACATGTGGTGACCTTGGACGTACGGCCTCAGCTGCTCGACGCACTCTCCGCCCTGCGCGACCGTGTCGCCGCCGCACGCTTCCCGCTGCCCCTCGCGGGGGCTCCACGCGCGCGTGCCAACCGCGACGAACTGCTCGCCCAGCTCGACGACTACTTGGTGCCCCGGTTGAGAGAACCCGAAGCGCCCTTGCTGGCCGTTGTGGGGGGTTCCACGGGCGCCGGCAAGTCGACCCTCGTCAACTCCCTTGTGGGCAGACGGGTCAGCGAGGCGGGCGTCCTGCGGCCGACCACACGGACACCCGTGCTGGTGTGCCATCCGGAGGACCATCACTGGTTCAGCGGAATGCGCGTACTGCCCGACCTCACGCGCGTGTGGGTGCCGCACCAGGAAGCGAGCGAGGACCTCCTGCTGCCCGGCGAGGACCCCGGGCGCGTGCTGCGTGTCGAGACCGCCGACACCCTCCCGCCCGGTCTCGCCCTTCTCGACGCACCCGACATCGACTCCCTCGTCGCCGAGAACCGCACCCAGGCCGCCGAACTCATCTGCGCGGCCGACATCTGGGTCATGGTCACCACGGCGGCCCGGTACGCCGACGCCGTCCCCTGGCATCTGCTGCGCACCGCCAAGGAGTACAACGCCACCCTCGTGACCGTCCTGGACCGGGTGCCGCACCAGGTCGTCTCCGAGGTCTCCCGGCAGTACGGGGCGCTCCTGACCAAGGCCGGACTCGGCGAGGTACCGCGATTCACCGTGCCCGAACTCCCCGAGTCGGCCTGGGGCGGCGGACTGCTGCCGGCCACCGCCGTCGCACCGCTCAGGACCTGGCTCGTCCACCAGGCCCAGGACCCGGCCGCCCGGCAGCACACCATGGGCCGTACCGCCCACGGCGTCCTCGACTCGCTCAAGACCCGGATGCCCGAGCTGGCCAGCGCCGCCGCCGCCCAGTACGCGGCCGCGCTGCGGCTCACCGCCGCCGTCGACGGGGCGTACGACAGCGAGCACACGCGCGTGCGGGGACGGCTGCAGGCCGGCGCCGTACTCGCCGGGGACGCGCTCAAGCGGTGGCGCGCGTTCCCGCTGGACTGCTCCGCCGGTGAACTCCTCGACGCGCTCGTGGAGAGCCTCGCCGCGCTCCTGCTGTGCGCCGTCAGCGCCGCCGACGAGCGAGTCGACGAGGCCTGGCGGCGCGAACCGGCGGCGGGCGCCCCCGAGCTGGCCGGCCGGGACCGGGCGCTGGAGAGCGCCGAACACCGGATCGGGATGGCCGTACGACGGTGGCGGCGCGAGCTCGAGGAGTTCGCCGAGGAGGAGGTGCGCGACCTCGACCGCAGCGTCGCGCCCGACCCCGAGGTGATCGCCGCGCTCGTCGCCACCGCGCTGCTCGGCGGGCGCCGGGCGCGCTCCGCGGGCGAGGGGCTCGCGGAGCGGATCGGGGCGCACGGCGCGCTCAGGCTGCGCGACCGGGGCGGGCGGCTGCTCACCGAGCACCTGGACCGGGTGGTCCAGGTGGAACGCGAGCGCCGGCTCGCGCCGCTCGACGCCCTCGACGTACACCCCGAACCCCAGGCCGAACTCATCGCCGCGCTGTCCGTACTGCAGAAGGAGAGGTGACCGGTGACCGCCGTCACTGACGAGGACCAGACCGATCACGCGCAGGACGCCGTCTCCGAGGACGAGGCCGGCACGCCCGTCAAGGACGCGGCCGGGGAGACCGGGGACGCCGTGGACCGCGAGGAGGACGAGCCCGAGGGGCCCAGCGACGAGCACGCGCGCGTGGAGGACCGTACGGAGCCCTCGGAAGCCTCGGACGCGTGGGACGACGGGCTGATCGCCCGGCGGGTCACCGAGGCCACCGCGGCCGAGCCCGTCGCCGTGGTCGAGACACGGGGCTCCGGTGCGCAGATCGCCGCGCCGCTCGCGTACGACGGACCGCTCAGGTCGCGGCTCGACGCGCTGCGCGAACTGGTGGGCCTGTCCCGGACCCGGCTCGACAGCCGCACGCTCGCCGAGGCGGGCCGGGTGCTCGACGAGGCGGCGGCGCGCCGCAGGCTGTCCGGGCAGCACACCGTCGTCGCCATCGCGGGCGCGACGGGCAGCGGCAAGTCCCAGCTGTTCAACGCGCTGGCCGGGGTGACCATCTCGGAGACGGGCGTACGCCGTCCGACCACCGCCGCGCCCATCGCGTGCAGCTGGAGCGACGGCGCGGCGAGCCTCATCGAGCGGCTCGGCATCCCGCCCCGGCTCAGGCGCCGCCCGGTGCAGAACGCCGAGATGGAGGCGCAGCTGCGCGGGCTCGTCCTGGTGGACCTGCCCGACCACGACTCCGCGGCCGTGCAGCATCGCGAGCACGTGGACCGCATCCTCGACCTCGTGGACGCGGTCATCTGGGTCGTCGACCCCGAGAAGTACGCCGACGCGATGCTGCACGAGCGCTATCTGCGGCCCATGGCCGGACACGCGGAGGTCATGTTCGTCGTCCTCAACCAGATCGACCGGCTGCCCGGGGAGGCCGCCGAGCAGGTCCTCGACGACCTGCGCAGGCTGCTCGACGAGGACGGGATCGCGCTGGGCGAGTACGGCGAACCGGGCGCGACCGTGCTCGCGCTGTCCGCGCTCACCGGGGACGGTGTGGCGGAACTGCGCGAGACGCTCGGCCAGTTCGTGACCGAGCGGGGGGCGCCGGCGCGCCGGATCTCGGCCGACGTGGACGCCGCCGCGTGGCGGCTGCGGCCCGTGTACGCCACCGGGCGGCGGACCGGGCTGAGCGAGGAGGCGCGGGACGAGTTCGCCGAACGGCTCGCGGACGCGGTCGGTGCGACGGCGGCCGGCGAGGCGGCCGAGCGGGCGTGGCTGCGCAACGCCAACCGCGCGTGCGGGACGCCGTGGCTGCGGCTGTGGCGGTGGTACCAGGACCGGCTCGAATCGCCCACCGGGCGCCTCCCGTTGCGCGCTCAGGCCGACGAGGAGGCGACGGCCCGGCAGCGGGTCGAGCAGGCGGTGCGGACGGTCGCCGACCGGGCCTCGGCCGGGCTTCCGGCGCCGTGGGCGCAGGCGGTGCGGGAGGCTGCCGCACGGGGCTCGCAGGGGCTGCCCGAGGCGCTGGACGAGCTGGCCGCGCGCGCGGGACTGCCGCCGGGGCGGCCGCCGCGGCCGGGCTGGTGGCCGGCGGCCGTGTTCGCGCAGGCGTGCATGACGCTTCTTCAAATCGTCGGCGGGCTGTGGCTGGTGGGGCAGATCGCCGGGTTCATGGCGCCGAACCTGGGCGTGCCGGTGCTGCTGATGGTCGTCGGGATCATCGGCGGGCCGCTCGTGGAGTGGAGCTGCCGGATGGCGGCGCGGGGGCCGGCGCGGCGGTACGGCATGGAGGCGGAGCGGCGGCTCAGGGAGGCGGCGGCCGGGTGCGGGCGGGCTCGCGTGCTGGATCCGGTGGCGGCGGAGTGGCTGCGGTATCGGGAGGTCCGGGAGCAGTACGGGAGGGTGTTGGGGGTGGAGGCCGGGGTGCGGTGAGGGTGGAGGCCGGGGTGCGGTGAGGTGCCCCTCGGGGGCCCGCTTCCGCGGGGGCTTTGCGAGGGCTTTGCGAGGCCTTCTCAAGGGGCCGTCGCTCGTTCGGGGGGCGGGGTTTTCCACAGGTGGGGCGGTGGTCCACAGCGCTCGGCGGGCTCGTGCCGGCGGAGGCAGTCTGGCTTCACGGCGATCGCGACGGATGCGGTCGGCGGAGCAGACGCAGCCGTACGGGACGGGCCCGTCGGCGTATCCGGGAGGGGTTCGAGATGAACGAGACGATCGTCGGTGTGGTGGGGAACGTGGCGACACAGCCGGTGTTCCGGGAGACGGAGAACGGTTCGTCGGCGCGGTTCCGGATGGCGGTGACCGCGCGCTATCTGGACCGGGAGAAGAACGAGTGGAGGGACGGGCACACCAACTTCTTCACGGTGTGGGCCAATCGGCAGCTCGCCGCGAACGTGGCGGCCTGTCTGTCGGTGGGGGAGCCCGTCATCGTGCACGGCCGGCTGAAGATCCGTACGGACGTGCACGACGGGAAGAACTGGACCTCGGCGGACATCGACGCCGTGGCGATCGGGCACGACATGGCGCGGGGCACGTCCGCCTTCCGGCGCGGGGCGAAACCGGAGACGGGCGGCGCCTCTTCACAGCCGGAGCCGAACTGGGAGACGCCCGTCGGCGAGGCAGCCGATCAACAGGAGCGGGAGCCGGTCGCGGTGATGTGACGTCAGCCGACCGAACTGCGGCTTATCGGCGAATGCGCACCGAACGATCCGGTGGATTTGTCGATAAGCCCTGCTCACAGGCGATCTTGGCGATAACGATTCCGAGTCGGATCGGCCGCCCGAGTGCATCACCGGGAACCGTGGTGCGAGCACATACCTAGGATGCCGGGCATAGCTCCAGGCACTGCTGATTCTGCTGGTGGGACCGTTCCCCCCACGTCAACGGGTCCTGCTCGAAGGGGAATTCTGTGTTTTCTGCGTTGTTGTCCGCGTGCAGGCGAGGGGCGGTCCGCGGCGCCGCCGCGACGCTGGTGTCCGGGCTTGTCGCGGCCGGCGCGCTGACGGCCGGTGCCGGCACGGCCGCCGCCGCTGACGCGACGGCGCAGAACCAGGGTGGGGCGAGCGCCACCATGGGAGGTCTCAAGACGTACGGCGCGGCCGTCATCCACGACGACTCCGGGGACCTGGAGGTGTCGGCGGGCCTGTTCGAGATGTCCGTCGACGGCGGCGGCACCCTCCAGACGTACTGCGTCGACCTCCACAACCCCACGCAGCAGGACGCCAAGTACCACGAGACGCCCTGGAGCGGGACCTCGCTGGGCGTCAACAAGGACGCGGGCAGGATCCGCTGGATCCTTCAGAACTCCTACCCGCAGGTGAACGACCTCGCGGCGCTCGCCGCCAAGGCCGGTGTCCGCAGCGGTCTCACCGAGCAGGACGCGGCGGCCGGTACGCAGGTGGCCATCTGGCGCTACTCGGACGCCGCGGACGTCGACGCCGTCGACCCGCAGGCCGAGAAGCTCGCCGACTACCTCCAGAAGAGCGCGCGCGACCTGGCGGAGCCCGAGGCGTCGCTGACCCTCGACCCCGCCGCGGTCTCCGGGCGCCCGGGCGGTCTGCTCGGTCCGGTGACGGTGCGTACCGACGCGGACAGCGTGACGGTGACGCCGCCGGCGGACGCCGAGACGAGCGGGGTGCGGATCGTGGGCAAGGACGGCAAGCCGCTGACCTCGGTGCGGAGTGGCGGCGAGCTGTTCTTCGACGTGCCGGAGGACGCGGCGGCCGGCTCGGCCGAGCTGACCGTGCAGGCCTCCACCACCGTGCCGGTGGGCCGTGCCTTCGCCTCCGAGAGCCGGAGCCAGACGCAGATCCTGGCCGGCTCCAGCGAGTCGACGGTCTCGGCGACGGCGAGCGCGACATGGGCGGAGCAGGGCGCGATACCCGCGCTGTCCGCGGCGGAGAACTGCGCCGAGGGCGGCGTGGACATCACCGCGACCAACGAGGGCGACGCGGTCTTCACCTTCGAGCTGCTGGGCGCCGAGTACAGCATCCCGGCGGGCGAGTCGCGGACGGTGACGATCCCGCTCCAGGAGGACCAGGCGTACGACTTCACCATCACGGGCCCCGGCGGCCTGGAGAAGCGCTTCACCGGCGTCCTCGACTGCCAGACCCAGGGCGCCGAGACCGGGGACGCGGTCCAGACCCTCAGCGAGCCGAGCCCGGCCACGGTGGGCGGCGCCTCCGGCACGAACCTTGCCGAGACGGGCGGCTCCAGCGCGACGCCGGTGATTGCGGGGGTGGCCATCGCCCTGGTGGTGCTCGGCGGGGCGGCCCTGGTGCTCGTCCGCAAGAAGCAGACGCCGACTCGGGACTGAGCCGCGACGCCGACGTGACGGCGGCCGTCACGTGCGGTCACGGCCGCGTCACCACTGCCGACCGCGAACCCCCAGGTCACAGCGCCCCAGCCAAACGGGTTACCACCCGAGGGTGGACGTCAGGCAAGATGGGGTGTATCTGCCCACTGCCAGATTTCAAGCTGCCGGACGGTTTCTCTTGGCTGAGTACATCTACACCATGCGCAAGACGCGCAAAGCGCACGGCGACAAGGTCATCCTTGACGACGTGACGCTGAGCTTCCTGCCCGGCGCGAAGATCGGTGTGGTCGGGCCGAACGGTGCTGGTAAGTCCACCGTTCTGAAGATCATGGCGGGGCTGGAGCAGCCGTCGAACGGGGACGCGTTCCTGTCGCCCGGGTACAGCGTCGGGATGCTGCTCCAGGAGCCGCCGCTCGACGAGTCCAAGACGGTCCTGGAGAACGTGCAGGACGGCGCCGCCGAGATCATGGGCAAGCTCAAGCGCTTCAACGAGGTCGCCGAGCTGATGGCGACCGACTACTCGGACGCGCTCATGGACGAGATGGGCAAGCTCCAGGAGGACCTGGACCACGCCAACGCGTGGGACCTGGACACCCAGCTGGAGCAGGCCATGGACGCCCTGGGCTGCCCGCCCGGCGACTGGGCCGTCACCAACCTCTCCGGTGGTGAGCGCCGCCGCGTCGCGCTGTGCAAGCTGCTGCTGGAGGCCCCCGACCTGCTGCTGCTCGACGAGCCCACCAACCACCTGGACGCGGAGTCCGTGCAGTGGCTGGAGCAGCACCTCGCCAAGTACCCCGGCACCGTCGTCGCCGTCACCCACGACCGGTACTTCCTCGACAACGTCGCCCAGTGGATCCTGGAACTGGACCGCGGCCGCGCCCACCCCTACGAGGGCAACTACTCCACGTACCTCGACAACAAGGCCTCCCGCCTCAAGGTCGAGGGACAGAAGGACGCCAAGCGCGCGAAGCGTCTGAAGGAAGAGCTCGAGTGGGTCCGCTCCAACGCCAAGGGGCGTCAGGCCAAGTCCAAGGCCCGTCTCGCCCGGTACGAGGAGATGGCCGCCGAGGCCGACAAGATGCGGAAGCTGGACTTCGAGGAGATCCAGATCCCGCCGGGCCCGCGGCTCGGCAGCATCGTCGTCGAGGTCAACAACCTCTCCAAGGCCTTCGGCGACAAGGTCCTCATCGATGATCTCAGCTTCACGCTGCCCCGTAACGGCATCGTCGGCGTCATCGGCCCCAACGGCGCGGGCAAGACCACGCTCTTCAAGATGATCCAGGGGCTGGAGACGCCGGACTCCGGCTCCATCAAGGTCGGCGACACCGTCAAGATCTCCTACGTCGACCAGAGCCGCGAGAACATCGACCCGAAGAAGTCCCTGTGGGCCGTCGTCAGCGACGAGCTCGACTACATCAACGTCGGCCAGGTCGAGATGCCCAGCCGTGCGTATGTGTCGGCCTTCGGGTTCAAGGGCCCGGACCAGCAGAAGCCGGCCGGTGTGCTCTCCGGTGGTGAGCGCAACCGCCTCAACCTCGCGCTCACCCTCAAGCAGGGCGGCAACCTGCTGCTCCTCGACGAGCCGACCAACGACCTCGACGTCGAGACGCTCGGCTCCCTGGAGAACGCTCTGCTGGAGTTCCCGGGTGCGGCCGTGGTCGTCTCCCACGACCGGTGGTTCCTGGACCGGGTGGCCACGCACATCCTCGCGTACGAGGGTGAGTCCAAGTGGTTCTGGTTCGAGGGCAACTTCGAGTCGTACGAGAAGAACAAGATCGAGCGGCTGGGCGCCGAGGCCGCGCGTCCGCACCGCGCCACCTACAAGAAGCTGACCCGGGGCTGATCGATCTTGCGGCACATCTACCACTGCCCGCTGCGCTGGGCGGACATGGACGCGTACGGCCACGTCAACAACGTGGTCTTCCTCCGCTACCTGGAGGAAGCCCGTATCGACTTCCTGTTCCGCCCGGAGAAGGACTTCAAGCAGGGGTCCGTGGTGGCACGCCATGAGATCGACTACAAGCGGCAGCTCGTCCACCGGCACACGCCCGTGGACATCGAGCTGTGGGTCACGGAGATAAGGGCGGCGTCCTTCACCATCTCCTACGAGGTGAAGGACGGCGCCGAGATCTACGTACGCGCCTCCACGGTCATAGTGCCGTTCGACTTCGAGGCGCAGCGCCCGCGTCGGATCACCTCCGAGGAGCGGGAGTTCCTGGAGGAATACCGGGATGACGACGAGGAGGAGGCCGTCGCCGCATGACGGTGCTCCACCTCGCCGACGAGGGGGAGGCGGCGGATCTCGCGGCCTTCCTCTCCCGGCTGCTCCACTACGACCGTGGAGCAGCGGTGCGACTCCAGGCGGCCGGCACCGCGCTCGCCGTCTTCGGACGGCCGCCGTCCTTCGAGGTCCTCGCGATCCGCGCGGCACGGCTGGCGAAGCCGTACGAGAACGGGCTGGCCGACACCCTCGACGTGACCGTGTCCGCGGGGGAGTTGCTCGAGTCCGTCGACGAGACGGCCGCTACGGCTGTCGTGCCGGCTGCGGTCACCGGGCCGCCCTGGGCCGGGGTGCTGCCGCCGCGTGGCGGGTGGCGACCCGTGCCGGGACTGCCCGCGCCTGATGCGCTGCGGGCGATGGTCGGTGCGGGAGTCGCCGAATTCCGGGCCCGTACGGGGGAGTTGACGGCCGAGCAGCGTACCCGCGCCGAACTCGACCGGATCGGGCGGGAGATCTGGTCCCGGACCGTCGGGGACACACATCTTCCGGTGCGGGCCGTCCATGCCGCGCAGTCGCTCGGGTTCCTGCGCGCCGCCGGGGAGTTGGCGCTGCTCTCCTCCGGTGCGTGGCTGCGGCTTCGTACGCCCTATGGGTCCATCGCCGTACGGCGGGCGGGACTCGGGGCGCTGGACGTCAGCGTGCGCTGACCGCCCCGAGCGGCTAGCCGCGGTCGCTGTCGTCCGGCCATACGCCGATGTGGTCCGGTTCCAGTTCCAGCGCCACCCGGTCGCGCATGCCCAGGGCCTCCGTGTACTCGGCGGGGAGCTGGAGACGGCCGGCCCGGTCGAGCATGGCGTACTCGCGGGCCACGACCGTCTCGTGGCCCGTCGTCGCGTCCACCTCGCTGCGGCGGAGGACCTCCGTGGAGGTGCGGCCGTCGCGGATGGCGACCGTGCGGCGGACCTCGCTCGCGACCGCCTGGTCGTGGGTGACGATGACGATCGTCGTGCCGAGGCGTTCGTTGGCGGTGCGGAACGCGGCGAAGATCTGTTCCGCGGTGTGGGAGTCGAGTTCGCCGGTGGGTTCGTCGGCGAGCAGGACGGCGGGGGAGTTGGCGAGGGCCACGGCGATCGCGACGCGTTGCTGCTGGCCGCCGGACATCTCGCTCGGGTGGCGGTCGCGGCAGTCGGCTATGTCCAGCAACTCCAGCAGTTCCAGGGCGCGTTCGGTCTGTGCCTTGCGGGCTTTGCGGGTGGTCCTCGTCGCCAGCTGCATCGGGAGGGTGATGTTCTGGGCGGCGGTCAGGTAGGGGAGTAGGTTGCGGGCCGTCTGCTGCCAGACGAAGCCGACGGTTTTGCGGCGGTAGGCGAGGCGGTCCTTCGGGGTCATCGCCAGGAGGTCGTGGTCGGCCACGCGGGCCGCGCCGGCGGTGGGGGTGTCGAGGCCGGCGAGGATGTTCATGAGGGTGGACTTGCCGCTGCCGGACGCGCCCACCAGGGCCATGAGTTCGCCGTCGCGGACGAGGAGGTCGAGGCCCTGGAGGGCTTGGACCTCGATGCCGTCCGTGGTGAAGATGCGGACCAGGCGGTCGCAGGTGATGAGGGCGTCATGGCCGTAGGTGGGGGTGTTGCGGGCCTGGGTCGCGCGCGAGGTCAGGTCCGCGAGGGTGGGGTTGGTGGTCACTGAGGGCTCCTCGGGTCGTCGGCCGGGGTGAGGCGGGGCGGTCTTCTCCGGCGGTTCATCTCGCGTCCCCCGCCCTCAGCTCCCCCACCGACCCCCGTCTCCCCGACCACCACGCCTGTATCCCCGCCACCCCGACCGTCACCAGCACCACCGAGGCCGCCGGGATCGCCAGGGACAGGGCGGAGGTGCTCAGTTCGGCCCGGCCCGCCGACGACGGGGAGGAAGCCAGGGCGATCGTCGTCAGGTCGATGCCCGGGGAGAGCAGGGCCACCGTCGCCCAGCCCGTCAACGCGCCGCCCGCCGCGGCCAGGACAGCCTGGGGCAGGGACTCCAGGATCAGCAGGCGGCGGCCCTGGGAGCGGGTGAGGCCCATCGTGCGGAGGCGGGCCAGGAGCGCGGTGCGCTCGGGGGCCGCACGCAGGAGGGAGAGCAGCAGGGCCAGGACCGCGTAGCCCGCGCCCGCCACCACCGCGGCCGTGTAGATGTCCTCGGCGCCCGACTGGAGAGGGGAGTCGCCGTAGCGGGCACGTTCCTCCGACCTCAGCTGCACGTGGCCCGCTCCGCCCGTCGCCTTGCGCAGGGCCGTCGCGTTCAGCTGCGCGCCGGTCAGGAGCAGTGCCGTCGGGCGGGCCGCCGGCGCGGGCAGTTCCGCCCGGTTCACGACCAGGAACTCCGTGCCGGACACCGCCGGAGTGCGGTCCCGGACCGCCGTGACGCGGACGGTGAAGGTGGTGCCGTCCTGGAGCCGCACGGGGATGGGACGCGTGCCGTACGTGGCGGCCACCGTCGGGGAGGCCACCGCGGTCAGTGCCTCCCCCGCCTTGGTCAACTCGCCCTTCCCGAAGGCGCCCAGGCCCGTCCGGGAGGCCAGTGCCGAGTATCCGGCCGGGTCCACGCCCACCAGCGGCGCCGACTGGCGGCCGTTGGCGAGCTGGGCGTCGTAGGCGATGCTCACCGCCGTCACGTCCCGTACGCCCGGCGTACGGCTGACCCGGTCGGGCAGGGCGGAGGGCAGCGGCTCGTTCGCGTCCACGCGGCCGTCCGCGCCGATGGCGAGGAGCGCGGCGTGGTCGCGGGCCTCGCTCACACCGGTCAGGACCGAGCCGCCGAAGGCCGCCGTCGTCAGGGCGGTGAGCAGGGCGAGGAGGGGGAGGACCGCGGAGGCGGAGGTACGGCCCGCGCGGGCCAGGGACAGCGGGGCGACCACCCCGCGCAGCCGGCCGGCGGGGCGGGCCAGCCGGCGCAGCGGGAGCGGGTAGAGGCGGACCAGGGCCAGGGCCGCGATCACCCCCGTCAGCACCGGGGCGACATACGACAGTTCGTCGCCGTCCGCGCCTCGACGGCGCAGCGTCTCCACGGCGGCCAGGGCCAGCACGAGCAGGGTCAGCTCGGCGACCGTGCGGCGGCGGGACGGCCGGGCCGTCGCCACGTCCTCACGGCCGGTGTGGATCCGTACGACCCGATGGGCGGCCACCGCGCGCAGCGGCAGCGCGGCGCAGGCGGCGACCGTGACCGCGGCGCCCGCCGCGAGCGCGTACGTACGGCGGCCCTCGGGGAGCAGCAGCAGTGCCGCCGTCAGGCCCAGGGCACCGGCCGGGACGGCCACCGTCGCCGTCTCCGCGAACAGCCGGCCCGCCAGACCGGGCAGGGACGCGCCGCGGGCGCGCAGCAGGGCGAGTTCGGTGCGCCGGCGGTCGGCCGCCAGACCGCCCGCCATCAGCAGGACGACGGCGGCCACCGTGCCCGCGCCGACCGCGGCGACGGCGACCAGCGGGGTGACGCCCTCGCGCAGCCGGTCGTAGGCGGTCAGGATGTCGTCGAGATCGGTGTCCGCGTCCGTGAGCGGACCGGTCACCTCACGGACCTTCTGGAGGGCCGGACCGGACTCCAGGGACGCCACCGCGGACTTCAGACCCTCGGCTTCGTAGGCGTGCAGGGCGTCCGTGACGGGCGCCAACTGCCAGTACCGCCAAGGGTTTCCGGGCGTTCCCAGGATCGCGGGGGCCGCCTCCGGGGCGAGCAGCAGGGTGCCGAGCCAGTACTTCTCCGCGTTCGACCCGGGCAGGGGGACCAGGGAGGGGCGGTGCAGGACCGGGTGGGTCGACCAGTAGGCGCCCTCGGGGTCGCTCGGGGTGACGATGCCGGTGACGCGGACGACCAGCGGGTCGCGGCCCTCACCGGGTACGTGGATCCGTGCACCCACCTCGATGTGCAGGCTCTTGGCCGTCGCCGCGCTGACCGCCGCCTCCACCTCGGGCGTCGAGGCGGTCACCTGGTCCGACGCGCGCGGCAGCCGGCCGGTGACCGAGCGGACGTGGTCGGCGAGGCCGTGCTGGGCGACCAGGGTGACCTGCGCGGGTGTACCGGTGGGCCGCGGGATCCAGGGATCCGGCACCTCCACGCTGCTGGCGGTGCGCACGCCGTACGTCGACTGGCCGCGGTCGGCGACGACCGGCCGCTGGACCGCGGCGAGAATCTTCGCGTACTGGTCGCCCAGCGTCGCTGGGAGGACGTCGTGCTCCGAGATGATGCCGTACTCGGGCTGGGCGTACAGCTGCACGGTCGTGCGGTCGGGGCCGGCCTGCTCGACGGCGCGGTGCAGGCCCGCGTCCTCGTAACGGTCGACCGCGCGCGGGAAGGCGGCGGCGAGACACGCGGTGAGCGCCACCATCACGGCGAGGGCGATCGCCGCACCGGGGGCGGCGCGCAGCCGGGTGCGGATCCACGGGGCCACGACGGACCTGGAGCTCATCTCACTCACCACCCTGTTCCCGCAGCGCCGCCACCGGATTCGCCCGCCGCAACGCCAACACCCCCGTCACCACCAGCGGCATGACCGCCACCGCCCCCAGCAGCACCACGACCCGCGGGACCGGCAGCTCGACCAGCACCCCCGGCACCGGCCGGGTCGCCTCGGTGGTCAGGACGACCAGCGGGATCACCGCCCGCGCCAGTACCGTCCCCAGCGCCGCCCCCACCGACAGGGCCAGCGTCACCAGCACGCCCTGCTCCAGCGCGATCGTGCGGGCCAGCCTGCGGCGCGGGGCGCCCAGCGCGCGCAGCACCGCGAACTCCGGGTCCCGCTCCCGCAGGGACCCCGCCGCGCTCACCGCGAACCCGAGCGCGGCCAGCGCCGCCGCCACCCCGGCCGCTGCGGTGAACGCCGCCTCGGGGCCCGCCCCGAACGGGTCGTCGCGCAACTCCTCGGCGATCTCGTCCCGCACGACGACCTGCGCGGAGTCCATGTCCGGACGGTCCCGCAACGCGGCCGCCACCTCCGCGGGCCGGTCCGTCGCCAGCCACCACTCCGTCGGCGTGACGCTTTCGCCGTACCGCGCCTCCAACACCCGGTTCACGGACCGCAGATCGACCAGCAGGGCCCCGCCGTCGTTCACCGTCGTCGGCAGCGCCTCCACGGACGCCACGATCCGCACGGGCAGGGTCCGCCCGCCGAACGCCACATCGACACGCTGCCCCGTCTCGGCGCCCGCCGAGGCGAGATAGCGCTCGGTGGCGACCGCCGTGATCTGCGGCTGCGCGGGCTGCGCGACCTGGAGGCGGACGGTCAACGAGGCGATGACATAAGGGTTGTCGGCCGGGATGTAACCGGTGCCGTACGCGGCCGTCGGCGGCTTCGAGCCGGTCACGCGCGGCTTGGTGGGGAGATTGCTGCCGTCCACGTTCTCGACGATCCCGTCGGCGAGGGAGCGGACCGTCCAGTCCGAGGGCAACTGAACCGGTCGTACGGACCTGTCGGGCCGTACGGCCGACAACTCGCCCAGGATCAACCGCTGTTGCTGCGCCCGGCCGATGGGCAGGGGCTGGACCAGCTGTACGTCCGTCAGCGTCAACGGGCCTGAGGGGACGGGCAGTTCGAGTGTGTGCGGGCGGCCGCCACCGGCGAGGGTGCCCGCGGGAACCCGGTAGGGGGTGCCGTAGCGGTCCTCCAGCGTCACGGTCACATCGGCCAGGGTCTTCGCCGAAGCGCCCTCCAGCGTCGCCGTGAGGCGCAGCCGGGAGGTGCCCGCGGGCACCTTCGCGCCCGCCGTCGCGCCCTTCGGACCGAGCCGGGTGAGCAGCGGGCGTACCGGCTCGGAGGCCAGGTCCTGGCGCATCAGCACGGTGTCCGCGGCGTGCGCGGTGTCCAGGGCCAGCACCGCCGCCGTGCGGTTGCCGGACAGCGGCAGTTCGGTGCGGACGGCGGGCGCGGTCTGTCGTACGTGGTCGAGGGCCGCGTACTCGTCGGTGCGGCCGAGGTCGTCCTGCCCGTTGGCCAGCACCCGCACCGGCACCCCGGCCCGGAAGTCGGCCTGGTCGTCCTGCGAGCGGTCCCAGGAGGCGCCCTGGGCGATCGCCAGCATGCCGAGCGCGACGGCGAGGACCAGCAGCAGCACCGGACCCGCGCCGCGCCCCGGGCGGCGGCCGATCTGCCAGCCCGCGAGGGCCGCGGCCAGGCCCCGCCCGGCGGCCGCCCGGCGTTCGGCGAGACGGGCCAGCGGGGGCAGGAGGCGCAGGGTGAGGACCGTGCCGGCGAGGAGGGCGAGGGCGGGGGCGGCGACCAGCAGCGGGTCCACGCCGAGGGCGCCGGAGCTGTCCCCGGTGACGGCACCGGTGGTCTGCCCGCTGAGCTGCCAGTACGCGACCCCGGCGATCACCAGCAGCCCGATGTCCGCGCCCGAGCGCAGCGCGCCCGGCAGCGCGCGGGCCCGGCCGGTGGCGAAGGAGGACGTCAGCGCGGGCAGGGTCACCGCCAGGGCGCAGCCCAGCGCCACCCCGGCCGCCACCAGCCACACCCCGATCCGGCCGCCGGCCGGCACGTCGAGACGCAGCCCGATCCGGGCCAGCGCGCCCTGTCCGGCGAGCAGCCGGGTCAGCGGTCCGGCCAGCAGGGGAGCCAACGCCACCGCGGGCACCGCCAGCAGCAGCGCCTCGGTGGCGGCCAGGCCCGCGACCCGGGGCCGGGAGGCGCCACGGGCCCGCAACAGGCGGGTCTCGCCCGTGCGTTGGGTGCTCAGCAGCCGGGCCACCAGGAGCAGCGCACAGCCCGCGAGGAGCCCCAGCTGGAGCGCGACGATCAGCAGGGTGGAGCGCGAGACGAGCAGGGAGCGGTCGACGCGGTCCAGGACGGCGGGCAGTTGGGTGTTCGCGGCCGTCGTACCGCTGAGCGCGGACTTGCCGCGCAGCGCCGCGCTGCCGTCGCGGGCCGCCTCGCGCAGCGCGTCGATCCGCCCGGTCGTCAGCGTCGAGAAGTCGGCCGTCGCCAGCCACGCCGACGACCCGGCGCTCACCTCGCCGTCGGCCAGGGCGGCGGGATCGGCGAGCAGGGGGCCGTACGTCGTGAAATCGAGCTTGTTGACACCGCGGCCGTGCAGATCGTCCAGGAGCTGCCAGTACGGGGCGTCCGCGCCGGCCGGCCGGTACAGGCCGACGACCGTGATCCGCACGTCCGGGCCGTCCAGGCGGTCGACGAGGGTGAGGCGGGTGCCGGGCCTCAACTTCAGGATCCGGGCCGCGCTCTGCGGGAAGGCCACCTCGTCCGCGGCGGAGGGCGGCCGGCCCTCGGCGATCCGCACCTGCGAGCTGTCCAGTGCCGCGAAGTGCGTCAGATCCGGGTCCTCTGACCGTTCGGCGGCGGGCTGGAGCGAGCGGGGCAGTGCGTACGGGCCCGACCGCATGAGCTTGTGCACGGTCACCGGCAGTCCGTCGAAGGTCTTCCGGGCCCCTTCGCGTACGGCGGTGTCGGCGGCCGTGCGTTCCTCGGCCGGGACGTCGGCCTTGACGACCAGCGCGGTGTCGGCGGCGTTGCGGGTGTCGGTCAGGGAGTGGCGCAGGGCCGCGTCGCCGATCGCGCCCGAGTAGGCGGTGAGGGTCGCCAGGACCGCCGTGGTCAGCAGCACCGCCAGCAGCGCGGCGGCGAGCAGCGGGCGGTGCGCCCGCGCACGCAGGAGGACGAACCGTGCGAATCCCCCGAACCCCGTCACTCTGACCCGGCCCCCCGCCGTGTTGTCCAGACCTCCCGGCGATGTTGTCAGAGGAGAGCGGGCGCGGGTAAGCGGTTGTGGGCCGGGCTTGACCGGATCGTGATCGGAATCCGGCGTTCAACGACCGGAATCCGGGACTCAGTCGGTCAGCCCTCGGTGTTCACCATCGAGGCCGCGGCATACGTCAGATAGTTCCACAGCGTGTGCTCGTGCTCCTCGGACAGAGCGAGCTCGTCGACGGCGACCCGCATGTGCTTCAGCCAGGCGTCGTGCGCCGCGCGGTCCACCTGGAACGGGGCGTGCCGCATCCGCAGCCGGGGGTGGCCGCGGTTCTCGCTGTACGTCGTCGGACCGCCCCAGTACTGCATGAGGAACAGCGCGAAGCGCTCCTCCGCCGGGCCGAGGTCCTCCTCCGGATACATGGGCCGCAGGATCGGATCCTCGGCGACACCCTCGTAGAAACGGTGGACGAGGCGGCGGAAGGTCTCCTCCCCGCCGACCTGCTCGTAGAAGGTCTGCGTCTCAAGCGTGCCGCGCCGGATCTCGGTCACGTGGGATTGCCTCACATCTTCATGCCGGTCCGCCCCGAGGCTGTTCGGCCGGGGGTCCGGGGTCGTCCCCCGGGAATTGCCGTACAGCTCCATGGTCTCAGACGGGGGGAACCAGGACTTGGGGCTTAGGACTCTCGCCGGGAGCGGGTGGTTCCGGATCGGTGGGGTGTGGTGCTCGCTTCGGGCGCGGTCGCGCAGGACAGTGGACATATGGGTGCGCATGCTCTCCACAAGGACCTGGACGTCCTAGCCGCCGAGGCGCGGGCCGGGCTGGTGCGGCAGATCGACGCGAGCGGGGCCTGGGCGGACGACCCGGTGTGGCGGGGGGCCTTCGAGGCGGTGCCGCGGCATGTGTTCGTGCCGTACTACTACGTCGGCGTCATGGGCGGCTACGAGCGCCGGTGGGGCGAGAGCCCCGATCCGCGCATCCGCGAGCGCTGGGTGCGCGGCGCCTACGCCGACACCCCGCTGGCCACCCGGATGCGCGACGGCGAGCTGGTCTCCTCCAGCAGCCAGCCCTCGCTGATGGCGATGATGCTGGCGGCGCTGGAGGTCGAGGACGGCTCCAGGGTCCTGGAGATCGGTGCGGGTACGGGGTACAACGCGGCCCTGCTCGCGCATCGGCTCGGCGACGACGGCCTCGTCACCACCATCGACCTGGAGCCGGAGATCACCGAGGCGGCGCGGCAGCACCTGGCCGCCGCCGGGTACCGCCCGCTCGTCGTCACCGGCGACGGCGCCCGCGGGGTGCCCGAGCGGGCCCCCTTCGACCGGATCATCGCGACCTGCACGCTGGCCTCGATCCCGCAGGCCTGGCTCGCCCAGTGCGCCCCCGGCGCCCGGATCCTCACCCCGCTCGCCACCGGCCTGATCGCGCTGACCGTCCGGGACGCGGGGCACGCCGAGGGCCGCTTCCTGCACACGCCCGCCTACTTCGTGCCGCTGCGCGGCGAGGGCCGCCCGGAGCCGGAACCCGCCCGGCTCGGCGGGGTGCCGCGCCGGGCCCGGGAACACGAGCTGTTCCGCTTCCTGCTGGTGCTGAGCCGGGGCAGCCTCGATCCGCAGGAGGCCTACCAGCTGTGGGAGCGCGAGGGCTGGCCGCCGCGGGAGCGGTACGGGATCACGGTGAGCGGCGGGCGCGAGTGGGCGTGGCTGGATGATCCTGAGGGGCCGTATGCGTGGCCGCTCGGGGGGTGACGCCGGCGGGGCGGGAGCGGTGGCTCGGTGACGGCGGCCGGCGCGAGTGGGCGCGGCTGGTTGATCCTGAGGGGCCCTATGCATGGAAGGGGCCCGGCGCGTGGCTGCGCCGAGCCCCTACGTTGTCGTGACTAGCCGCGGCGGACCGTGATCGTCGTCCAGGCGCCCACGTGGACGCGGTCGCCGTCCTGGAGGGGCACCGGGACGAAGGGCTGGATGGGCTCCTCGGCGCCGTTGACCGTCGTGCCGTTCGTCGAGTTCTGGTCGACGACCGCCCAGGTGCCGTCGGGCTGCTGGACCAGAACGGCGTGCTGGTGCGAGACGCCCGGGTCCTCCGGAGGTACCGACAGATCGATGTCGGGGGTGTCGCCGGTGGAGTGCCGGCGGCGGCCGATGGTGATCTGGTTGCCGGTGAGGGTGCGCTGCTGCTCGGGCGAGTACGCGGGCAGGTTGAGCCCCGCGGCCTCGGGTCCGGAGCGCTGCATCATCGCCATGAAGTACTCGCGGTCCGGACCGATCGTCGCCGTCCACGTGGCGGGCTGCTGCGGGTAGCCGGGTCCGGGCGGGGCCTGGGTGGAGCCGGGCTGCGGGTAGCCGTAGCCGCCGCCAGGGCCGCCGCCGGGTGCGTTGGAGGACGGCGGGGAGATCACCCAGTCGTCGTCACCGCCGCCGAAACCACCGGGACCAGGACCGCCGGGGCCGGACGGCTGGAAGGCCGAGGGGGCGCCGCCGGTCGCACCGGGGCCGGCGGGCGGCGTCGGTCCGGGAGGCGGCGGCACCGGTCGCGAGGGGTCCCCGCCGAAGGCGGAAGGGGCACCGGGTGCGCCAGGACCGCCAGGGCGACCGGGGGCGCCGGGTCCACCGGGGCCGTCGTAGCCGCCGGGACGACCCGGGCCGCCAGGAGCGCCGGGACCGCCCGGGCCACCGGGTCCACCGAAGGCGCCAGGTCCGCCGGGAGAGTTGGGGCCGTCGAAGCCACCCGGTCCACCGGGACCGTCGTAGCTGCCGGGCCGACCAGGTCCACCAGGTCCACCCGGCCCGCCGGGCCGACCGGGACCGTCATAACCGCCAGGCCCACCCTGTCCGCCGAACCCACCGGGGCCGCCAGGAGAGTTGGGGCTGCCCGGAGCGCTGGTGCCGCCAGGTCCACCGGGGCCGTCGAAGCCACCAGGCCCACCAGGCCCGTTAGGACCACCGGGTCCGCCGGGTCCGCCAGGCCCGTTAGGGCCACCGAATCCCCCCGGGCCCCCTGGCGCGCTGGTGCCGCCGGGGCCGCCGAAGCCACCCTGGTTGCCGGGGCCACCCGGGCCGCCGGGTCCGCCGAAGCCTCCGGGGCCGTTCTGGCCGGGCGGCGGGGGCGGGCCTCCGGGCGGGCCGGAGGGGTCGTTGCCGAAGGGCGGGATCGGTTCGGCGGGGCGGTTCATCTGGGACGGGCGGGAGCCCTGGTACTCGTAGGAGTCACCGGCGCCGTACGACGAACCGGGCGGCGGTCCCTGGAAGCGGACGCCCGGGCCGGGGGCCGGCGGGCGCGGGGCGGCCGGGGTGTACGAGGTGGCCGTGTTCGTCAGGAAGTTCCACCGGCACTCCTCGCAGAACGGCGCACCGCCCTCACGGGGCGTACGGCACTGCGGGCAGAGCTCCGGTTCGTGGTCCGGGACGGCGGACAGATGCGGCGGGCGCCCACCGGGCTGACCCGGCGGCGGGAAGCCGTAACCGCCACCGGGCGGCGGCGGGGGAGGGGGCGGAGGTACGGCACCAGCCATGCGGTGACCGCAGACCTCGCACCAGTCGTCGGAACCCGACTGGTGTCCGTTCGGGCAGGTCGGCATGTCGGCGCGTCCCCCTCTCCTTCTCTGTCCTACCAGGGTCCTGCTAGGTCACTTCTGGTCACTTCTTTACACGAACAGTCTTTGTGGACCGCGTCTCGAGAGTCATCTCGTCCGCTTCCGCGACCTTCGCCTTCAACCGCACAGTACCTGTCGCGGCATCGACCACGTCCACCACCTTCGCAAGCAGTTTCGCAGTATCGGCGTTCCCGGAGGCACTCGCGAGCTGAACGGCCCGGCCCAGTTTGGCCGTTGCTCCATCCATATCGCCCGCTTTGCGAAGATCGAGGCCTTGTTGGATGACTTGTGCCAGTTCGGCCTGCCCGGTGTAGTGGGCGACCTGAGGGTTGATCGACGTCGAGGCGACCATGTCGTCGGTCCACACGGCCCGTACGAGACCCTGCGCGCCCAAGTTCTGCGCGCTGCCGTCGGGTTGGGGGACGACCAGGGAGACCCGGGCGGCCAGCATCTCCTGGCCGAGGTCGGCGGCCGGGACCTCCACGCACAGGTGGTAGTCACGGGACTCGTC
Organism: Streptomyces sp. NPDC001536; assembly: GCF_042894505.1. Classification (NCBI taxonomy): domain Bacteria; kingdom Bacillati; phylum Actinomycetota; class Actinomycetes; order Kitasatosporales; family Streptomycetaceae; genus Streptomyces; species Streptomyces sp. NPDC001536. The sequence continues at coordinate 745,908 of NZ_JBIAVQ010000001.1, read as the reverse complement.
TCCCCAGGAACCGGTGGGGTAGTCCCCGGCGCGCGGGCCGGCCTCGGTGCGGCGGTCGGTCAGCTCCTCGACCGTGGGCGCGACCTGCTTGACGAACTTGATGGTGGTGCCGACCGGTGTCCACACCCGCAGGGAGACGTCCGCGACCTCCTTGCCCATGGCCGTCTCCATCATCTGTGTGAAGTCGGCGGCCAGAGCGGCCGGGTCGGCAACGATGTCCGCGGTGCCGAGCAGGGCCGAGGCGATCCCTGTGACTTCACTCACTTCCCAGTCGGTGCCCACACCCCGGGCGTCACAGGTGAAGCGTCCGGCGCAGGCGTCCAGGGAGGCCTTGAGGTCCTCGGGCGACTCGTGTTCGTTGCGGCCGTCGGTGAGCAGGATGCCGTGCCGGATGGCGACGTCCGCCGAGGACAGCAGCCGGTCGGCGAGCCGCAGCCAGGTGCCGATGGCGGTGCCGCCGCCCGCGCTGAGCTTGCGCAGGGCCTGCTTGGCCTGGTCACGGGTGGTGGCGTCGGCGACCGCGAGCCGGCCCCCGCCCGGATACACCTCCTTGGCCACGTGCGTCCCGCCGATCACCGCGAAGTGCACCCCGTCACGCAGCGTGTCGATGGCGGCCGCGGTGGCGTCCCGGGCGTTGCGCATCTTGGTCGGCGGATAGTCCATCGACCCCGAACAGTCGACCATGATCGCCACGGCCGCGTCCGGCCCCTGTCCCGCGGTGTACAGGTGCGGTGCCGCGACGGCGCTCCCGACCGTGCCGCCGCCGGTCGCGGTCACCGTGACGATGCCGTTGACCTCGCGGCCGCCTTCCGGCAGGTACTCGTTCTGGTACACGTCCATCGAGAACTGCGGCACGTTCGACTTCGAGAAATTGGCCATGCCTGCTGAATCCCCCTCGCAGACCCCACGGTTGTCGTGAGGTGATGACTGTGTGCGGACCGGTCCCCTCCGGTCCGCTGAGACGTCCCCGTAATCGGCCTCAGGCCGATCCTGCCCCCTGCGACGGGGCGGGGAACGGCACGACGGCCACTGTTACGTTGTCGTGGCCCCCGCCGTCCAGAGCGTGACCGACGAGCACCTGTGCGCTGTGCAGGGGACGCACCGCCGCGTCGAGCGGCACGGCCTCGGCCATCTCCTGCGCCGCCTCGGCGTAGTTCCACAGTCCGTCGCTGCACACCACCACTACACCCGCACGGTCCGGCTTGAAGGAAGCGGTGTGCGGCTCCAGTTCGTACGCGTCCGCGCCGAGCCAGCCGGTGATCGCGTGGGCGCGCTCGTCGGCGTAGGCCTCCGCCTCGTTCATCAGACCCGCGGCGACCATCTGCGCGGCCCACGAGTCGTCCTCGGTGAGCCGGGCCGGCAGCGCGCTGCGGTCGATCGGCACCCAGTAGGCGCGGCTGTCGCCGACCCAGCCGACGACCAGCAGCCCGGACGTCACGATCGCGCCGACGATCGTGCAGGCCGGGGCGTTCTGGTGCGGGGCGTGCTCACGGGCCGTGGCCGGTTCGGCGGCCAGTGAGTTGACCGCGCGCGAGGCGGCGACGATCGCGTCGTGCATGGCCTGCTGCGGGTGGGTGCCGCGCGGCAGGGCGGCGAGCAGCGCCTCGCTCGCCGCGCGGGACGCGGCCAGGGAGGCGTCGTCGGGGCGGGTCGCCGAGGAGACACCGTCGCAGACGATCGCCACGGCGGCGGGCCGGCCGTCGGGCAGGGTGGTGTTGCCGATGGCGAACGCGTCCTCGTTGCGGTGGTGGCGCAGGCCCCGGTCGCTGACGGCGGCGATCGGGCCGGACTCCTGCTCCATGTGGTCGCGTTCGCGCGGCTGCGCGTGGCCGCAGTTCTCGCAGTAGCCGTCGTGGTCGACCCGACCCGCACGGCAGGCGACACACACCTTCACGCCCTCCGGCGGGGTCGGCGTCTCCTGGGCGACGCGCGGGTCGGGCGCCTGGAGCGGGTACTCGTCGGGCTCCGGCGGGCGGTCGAAGCGCACGCCGGTGACGGGGGAGACCGGGGAGCCGGTGGGCGGGAGCTCATGGGCAGCCGGCGCGGGCGCGGCCACCGGCAGCTCACGGCCGCCGGAGTCGGTGCCCGCCAGGTCCGTCGGCAGATGGGTGGCCGGCGGGGTGTCGGAGCCGGCCGGCTCGGAGGCCACCGGCCAGGCGGCCCCCTCGGCCGGACCCGAGCCGTTGACGACGAGCGTCGGATCGTCGCCGGGCGGGGCGGGCACGGCGGACAGGTCGTATCCGCACGCACCACAGAAACGGTCACCCGACTCGAGGGGTTCCTCGCACATCGGGCACCTCGACAGGGCGATCGGCTGGGGCATCTGCGACATCAACTACACCCACGTCCGGGGGCGGTAACGATTGGCACGTTCCACCAGGTCGATCCTCTCCTCGCCGCCTCGGGCCAGCCGGGCCAGCGTGCGGTACGAACGCTCCAGGCCGAAGCGGAGTCCTCGCTCCTCCAGTTCGCTGCCGAGCAGGACCCGGCGAGCGGCGGGTGCGGCGCCCTGGCCACCGGAGAGTATCCAGTCGAGCGCGGAGCCGAGGACTTCCGCGGACAACTGCTCCCGGCGCGCCGGATCCAGTCCGTACGCGTCCAGCGCCTCGACCTGTCCCGCGGCCGCGGTCAGGTCGTCCAGGAACGGTACGTCACCGGCGGCCGCCGTGCGTTGCCGCAGTCGCGCCCGTACGGCGGCCATGCGGGCGGCCGTGTAGTGGATGGACGACTCCGGCACCGACTCCAGGGTCCGTACGGCGCTGGGCCGGTCCCCGCTGGCGAGCTGGACGCGGGCCAGACCGAAGGCGGCGCTGACATAGCTGGGGTCGGTCGACCACACGAGACGGTAGTACTCGGCCGCGTTGTCGAGCTGTCCCAGCACCTCCGCGCACAGGCCGAGCGCCAGCTTCGGCGCGGGCTCGCCCGGGAAGGCGTCGTAGATCGCGTCGAAGGCGAGCGCGGCGGCCTCGTGATCACCGGTGACCAGCGAGGCGACCCCGCGGTACCAGACCACCCGCCAGTCGTCGGGCCGCTCCTCCTCCAGCCGCCGCAGGGCCTCCAGCGCGGTGTGGGAGTCCCCGTTCTCCAGCCACGCCCGGATCTGCCGCAGCCGTGTCTCGATGGAGGGCGCGGGCGCGGCGGCGAGCGCGCCGAGCAGCTCGGCGGCCGCGGTGGCCATGAGTCCGGCGAGGAACCCGGCGTTGGGATCGGCGGGGTCGACCCGGGGCACGGGCAGGGCCAGCGCCGCGGCCGGTGTCCCCACCGTCTTGACGAGGGACTCGGTGCTGCCGAGCGTCGGGACGACCGCGCCGCCGGCCGAGAGCTGCGGAAGGGGGGAAGGGGAAGAGAAAGGGGAACGGCGGCGGGAGACGACCCTCCGGGCCCCCAACCGGGACACCTCACCGTCCAGCTTCGGGAACAACTCCGTGTCCGTCACCCGCAGTTCGGGGCCGAACAGGGTCGACAGCGAGGGCCGGGCACGGCCCGTCTGGAGGGACACGACCTCCCGCAGCACCCCCGTCAGCTGCTCGGCCATCTCCTGCGCGGAGGCGAACCGGCGGGCCGGGTCCGGGTCGGTCGCGCGGACCAGCAGCCGGTAGAACGACTCGTACTGGCGGAAGACCTCGATGTTGTCGGGGTCCGGCAGCGAGTCCACGAAGACGTTCGTGTAGCCCTGGAAGTCGAAGGTCAGGACCGCGAGGGTCCGCGCCACTGTGTACAGGTCGGAGGCCACCGACGGGCCGACCTCCGCCACCTCCGGCGCCTGGTAGCCCACCGTGCCGTAGATGGCCGACTCGTCGTCGTCCATCCTGCGTACCGCGCCCATGTCGATGAGCTTGAGCTGGTCCTCGGTCTGGATGGCGTTGTCGACCTTGAAGTCGCAGTACAGCAGGTTGCGGCTGTGCAGATGGCCGAGGGCCTCCAGGGCCTCGATGCCGTACGCGCAGGCCTGCTCCACCGGCAGCGGGTCGCGCTTTCCGGCGGGGGTGCGGCGGTCGTTGGCGATCTCCTTGAGCGACTTGCCGCCGACGTACTCCATGACGATGTAGCCGTCGAGCGAGCCGGTGCGCTGGTCGAGGTGCTCCACGAAGTTGTAGATCCGCACGATGTTGGCGTGCTCGATCTCCGCGAGGAAGCGCCGCTCGGAGATCGCGGCGGCCATCGCGTCCTGGTCGCCGGTGTCCAGCAGGCCCTTCAGCACCACCCAGCGGTCGGAGACCGCGCGGTCCACCGCGAGATAGACCCAGCCCAGACCGCCGTGCGCGAGACAGCCCACGACCTCGTACTGGCCGTGCACGATGTCACCCGAGTTGAGCTTCGGGATGAAGGAGTACGGGTTCCCGCACTTCGTGCAGAAGCCCTCGGTGCGGCCCGGACGGTCACCTCGCGAACGGCCCACCTGTGCCCCGCAGTCCGAGCGGGAGCAGAACCGCTTGCGCTCGGGGACCTCCGGGTTCTCCAGGACCATCGCGCGCGGGTCGGGCCGCGGCACGCCCGGGACCTGGACCAGGCCCACGCCGAGCCGGCCGCGGGCGCTGGTGTTGGTGCTGGAACCGGAGCTGCGCACCGACACCGAGCGGCCCGTCGTACGGCCCGACAGGGAGCGTGAGAGGCGGCCCGACACCGAGCGCCGGGACTTCGACGACTGTGACGACGTACGGGAACTGGCGCGGCCGCTGGAGCGTGAACTGCTGCTGCCCGAACCACGGGAGCCCTTGCCGCCGCCGGTGACGCCGGTCGGCGGCGAACCCACCATGCCCTTCGACGACACCACCGGTGCGAGACCGCAGGTGTCGCAGTACAGCTCGCCGCCGCCCACGTCCTCGTACGACCCGCCGCAGCCGGGCCGCTGACAGGTCCGCTGTGCCTCACTCATGACTGGGCCTCCCCCCTACGGTCCTCGGGCCCGCTCTGCTCCGGCACCCGCGGGGTGCGGAACAGCTCGGCGGCCGCCTGCTGGTAGCGCAGGACGGCCTGTTCGGCGACGCGTAGATCGCAGGGCGCGCTCCACAGCATGCGGCGCGCCGCGTCGTACCGCTCGATGAGGAACGGATCCTCGGCGAGGCCGTGCCGGGCGACCTTCGCCTTGTACGCGTCGAGGCGGCCGCGCAGCTCCGCGCGGACCGCCAGGGGCTGGGTGACCGCGGTCAACGACTCGCGGGCACGCAGCAGTTCGTCCTCCGCCTTCTGCTCCAGGGACTCCAGGAGCGGTGAGAGGCGGTGCCACTGGGCCTGTCTGCGGTACTCGGCGGCCAGCGCCAGCTGCTCCTGGAGCACGGTCGGCGGTCCGCTGACGACCGGCACCTCCGTGGCGGCGATCTTCGCGAGCACCTCGCCGCGCGCGGTCCGGGCCTCGGCGAGCGTACGGTCCGCGCGGGACAGCACGTCCCGCAGTCTCACCAGACGCTGCTCGGCGTCCTGACGGACCGTCAGCACCGCGTCGATCTCCCGGCGTACGTCCTCCAGGGCGCGTGCCTCACGGTCGTACACCGTGGTGTCGGGCCGGCCGCCGCCCGGTGCCGAACTGCCCTGCGCCGGGATCCAGTACGCCAGCGGGTCCGAGACCACCTCCTCGCGCAGCCGCGTCAGCGTGCGCGTGATGCGCTCCAGGTCGTCGCCGGCCGGGTGCTCGCCCGGGCGGACGCCGACGGAGTGCGCGAGCTTGCGGGTGCGCTGGAGCTCCGCGGCCAGTAAATCTATGCGCGCGGGCAGCGCCGACCACACCGCGTCGGCGGTGACGACCATGTCGAGGCTAGTCGCGTACAGCTCGTTCATCCGGTCGACGAGGGTGACCAGGCTGAACTGCTCGCTCAGCTTCCCCGAATTGCCGTGCAGGGTCGGCGCGTTGGCCGTCGCCGTGGTGCTGCCGGCCACCGTGACCGACTCGCCGCGCAGCAGCTCCGTCAGCTCCGCCAGATCGCCCTGGCTGGACCAGCGGCGCCGGGACCTGATCTCCCGGGCGCTGCGCAACGCGTCCGTGTACGCGTCGAAGTACGCCCACAGCAGCGTGATCGACGCCTCCGCGGACGTCCAGCGCTCCTTGGTGACACCCGTGAGCGCGGCGCCCTCGAGCAGTCTGCGGCCCGAGTGGTCCTGCAAGGCGAGGAGTGAGGTCTCGATCGCCTCGTACTCCGCGCCGAGCCGCGCCAGCGCACGGTCCACCTCGTCCCGGTCCATCACCGGCCCGGGGGGTCCCGTGACGCCCATCGATCACCTCTCGCTGCTGGGTTGTCGGGGTTGGGGGTTCGTGTCGTGGGTGGTGTGCTCCACGTCAGCTCTTGCGCAAGTACTCCGGAGCGGGCGGCTCGGACTTCGCCGAGTCCGTTCCCAGTGTCGCCGAGAGCCATTTGTCGTACGAGGCCTGCCAGCCGTTCGCGGTGTCCTTGCGGTAGTCCACCAGGATCTGGTTGACCCGGCGTACCAGATCGTCGGCGTCGAGCTTCATCGCCACGCCGTAGTACTCGGTGGTGAAGGGGGCGTCGCCCTTGAGTTCGACCGTCGGGTCCTGTGCGGCCTGGCTCGCGGCGAGGGCGCCGTCGGTGACCACGGCGTCGACCTCGCCGAGCTGGAGCCGTACCAGGCAGTCGAGTTGGTTGGGGACGACGGTGGAGGTGATGTCGGTGGTCCCGGGGAGCTTTCCGCCCTCCTGGCGCGTGGTGAGCTCGGAGTTGGCCGTCGAACCCGCCGCCGTGCAGACCTTCTTGCCGGCGAGGGTGTCGTCGGGGCCGGTGATCGGCGAGGACTTGGGGGCGAGGACCTGCTGGCCCGTCTTGAAGTACGGGGCGGAGAACGCCACGTCGGCCAGGCGGGTGCAGTTGATGGTCATCGTGCGGACCACCATGTCGACCCGGCCCGCCTGGATCGCCGGGATGCGCTGGTTGGTGGGGATCGCCTTGAACTGCACGGCGTTCGGGTCCCCGAGGATCTCCTCGGCGATCCGGTGCACCAGGTCGATGTCGAAGCCCTCCAGGGTGTTGCCGCCCTCGTCGTTGTTGGGGTCGCGGTAGCCCCAGCGGTAGCTGTTCTGGTCGACGCCGACGATCAGCTTGCGCTTCTCGCCCTCGCGGGCCTTGATCTTCTTGATGGTGTCGCCGTCCGCGCCCGACGGGGACAGCGTCTGCTTCTCCGGGGCCTTCTTGATCTGCGGGTCGTCGCAGGGTTCGGCCTCGGCCTTCGCCTGGACGCCATGGGCCACGCCCGGGCCGCCGGTGGCGGTGTCGGCGCCGGAGGGCTGGGTCAGCGGCAGCAGCAGGGCGAAGGCGGCCGCGAGGGCACAGACGACCGCCATCGCGGCGACCCCGCCCCAGCCCTTCAGGCCGGACCGCAGTGCTCGTACTCGTCGTGTGCGTCGAGCATTCATCGTCATGCCCCCTCTCACCGGTACTCCGACAGCCTGCGGCCGATGCCGAGGACCGCGCCGGCCGCGCCCAGGACGGCGAGCACGGCGGCACCCACCGGGAGCCCGGTCATCGCGCCCTTGCCGTCGCCGGCCGCCTGCTCGAACTCGGCCTCCTCGTGCGCGAGCGCCTTGGCGAGGTTGTCGTCGACGCTGTCGAAGCACTCGCCCGTCGCGCCCTTGGGGCCGATGACCCGCTTCAGGGCCTCTTCGTAGTTGCCGAACTCGTCCTGCTCACGGGCCGCGGCGTGCCGTTCCTTCCACACCGCCATGTTGCCCTCGGCGGCCGTGACCGGCTGCTTGCCGGAGCCGTCGTCGGCGAGCTTCGCCGCCTGAGCCAGGCCCTTGCCGAGGTTCTTCATGTCGGTGTCGAAGTCGTAGTCGTAGGAGTCCACGGTCACTTCTTCGCCCTTGGCGTCCTTGACCGTCTTCGTCTCGGCGCCGCGGGCCACCAGGGTCAGGTTCTCGTTGCCGCGCGCCTTGAGGGAGGCGATGCGGGCGTCGTGCAGCACGTTGAGCGAGCGGACGCCGTGGTCGTAGGAGTCGTTCAGGCCCGCGCGCGCGACGCTGTGGCCCACGACGAGCCACAGCAGGACGACCGTCGCGGTGGCCGTGGCGGCCACCAGGCCGTGGTTCATGAGGCGGTTGGTGCGCTGGTAGTTGCGGTGCTGGGCCCAGGCGAGCGCGGCCAGCGCGAGGACGCCGAGGCCTATCGCGGCCCACGGGTAGGGCGTCGCGTCGGCGTAGTCGGCGCGCAGCCGCTGGTTCTCCTTCTTGTACAGGTCCTCGGCCGCCGGGAGCATGTCGTTCTGCATGGTCTCGTTGGCGAAGCGCAGCCAGGCGCCGCCGACGGGGAAGCCCTGGCGGTTGTTGGTCCGCGCGCGCTCCACGTAGCCCTTGTACTGCGGCAGCAGACGGTTGAGCTCGGCGACGGTCGCGGCGGCGGCGGAACCGGGGTCGGAGTTCGCGGCGGCCTTCACGAGGCCGGCCGCGGCCCGGTCGATGTCCTTCTCGTAGCGGTCGCGGGACTCGGCCGTCTCCTGACCGCCCGCCAGGAAGTTGCTGGAGGCGGTGGTGTTGGCGTCGGCGAGGCTGCGGTAGATGTCGGCGGCGGCGCTGCTGAGCGGCTGGCTCTTGTTCAGGACGTCGTCGGCGGCCGCCGCGCGGTCCGTCATCTGCCAGGCGGTGACCGCGCCGAAGGCCACCACGAGGGCGGCGAGGAAGGCGCCGATGATGCGCAGCCGGCCCGGTTCGGTGGTGGCCGCCGCGCGCAGCCGGTCGACGCCCTCGGCGAACGCGGTACGACGGGGCTCCGGCGGTGGGGCGGGCGTGGGGGCGCCGCCCGGTGAGCCGTTGGAATGCGTCTGTTGCGGTGGTACCGCCGGCATGGTGGGCATGCCGGGTACCGGTGGTGCCGCGCTGCTTTTCGGCGGGTGTGTCACTTTTGACCTCCCCCATGGTCATCCGTCGCCGCAAGTATCGCTGCCGGGACCGACATCCGCACCGGCCTTCACTGGATCTTGATCGGATTGCAGCGCGGTACGCGGGTCTCCGGCATGACTCGGCGCCCCGCACCACCCCCTGCCCATTCACACGCGGGGGGAATCTGTTCGGTTCCAGGTTCGGGTCGCGGGGGCCGCGTCAGGCGTCGTAGTACCTCCGTACCCGGGTCTGTGCCGCGGCGCTCGCCCCGAGGCGGTCCAGGCCCAGCAGGGCCGCCCCGAGCACCGGGCGCGCCGTCACGACCTGCGGTACGGCCTTGGGGGCGCGGTCGGTGAGCAGGTCCCGTATGCCGTCGTTCAGTTGGGGGTGGTTCGCGGCCAGGATGCCGCCGCCGAGCAGGACCGGGGTCTCCTCCTCCAGCAGGTCGAGGCGGGTCAGGGCCACCGTGGCCATGGTGGCGACCTCCTCCGCCAGCCGGTCCACGAGCGAGCGGGCCACCGGGTCGCCGTCGGCCGCCGTGGCGAAGAGGACCGGGGTCAGTTCATGGCGGCGGGTCGGTTCGATGTGTTCGAGGTGGAGGGCCTCTATGAGGGCGAGCATGCTGTCGTGCCCGAAGTGCGACGGCAGCGTGCGGGAGAGGGCCGTCGGCTCTCCTCGGCCGTCCTCCGCCCGCGCCGCGTGCCACAGGGCCTCCTCGGCCAGACCCCAGCCGCCGCCCCAGTCGCCGGAGATACGGCCCAGCGCCGGGAAGCGGGCGGTGCGGCCGTCGGGGCGCATGCCCACGCAGTTGATGCCGGCGCCGCAGACCACCGCCACCCCGCGGGGCTCGGTGATGCCCGCCCGCAGGATGGCGAAGGTGTCGTTGCGGACCTCCACCGTCGCCCCCCACGCGCGCGCGTGCAGGGCCGCGGCCAACTGCTCCTCCTCGACCGGGAAGTCGGCGTTCGCCAGACAGGCCGAGACATGGTCCACCGAGGCGATCCCGGCCGCCGCGAAGGCCTCGGCCACCGGTTCGGCGAGCGCGTCCACCGCGGCCCGCACCCCCACCGCCGGTGGCCGGAAGCCCCCGCCGCGCGCGGTGGCCAGGACGGTCCCGTCGGCCGCCACGACCGCCACGTCGGTCTTGCTGTTGCCCGCGTCTACGGCGAGGACACGTGCGGTCATGCCCACGCGAGATGCTCCCGGTTGTGTGCGATCAGTCGGTCGGTGAGTTCTTCCGCGTACGCGTACTGTCCGATCAGGGGGTGCGAGAGCAGGGCGCGGAAGACACGGTCGCGGCCGCCCTTCAGGGCCGCCTCCAGAGCCAGGTCCTCGTAGGCCGTCACCGCCGCGGTCAGGCCCGCGAAGAGGGGGTCCACGGCCGGTACCGGCAGTGGGGTCGCGCCGGTCCGGGCCACCGCCGCCTGCACCTCGATCACCGCGTCGTCGGGGAGGAAGGGCAGGGTGCCGCGGTTGTACGTGTTCACCACCTGGTACGGGCTTCCGGTGCCGGTGAGCAGGCCTGCCGCCAGGTCCACCGCCGCCTCCGAGTAGAAGGCGCCGCCCCGCCGGGACAGCAGCTCCGGCTTCTCGTCCAGCGCCGGGTCGGCGTACAGGCGGAGCAACTCCTGCTCCATCGCGGCCACTTCGGCCGCCCGGGAGGGCTTGGTCCGCAGTTCTCGTACGACCTCGTCGTGGGCGTAGAAGTAGCGCAGGTAGTACGACGGGACCACGCCCAGCCGGTCCAGGAGGGCGCGGGGCAGATGCAGATCGGCCGCGATGGCCTCGCCGTGCGCGGCCAGCAGGTCGGGCAGGACGTCCTTGCCCTCGGGGCCGCCCAGGCGGACGCCGGTCTCCCAGGTGAGGTGGTTGAGGCCCACGTGGTTCAGGAAGACCTCCGGCGGGGCCACGTCGAGCAGGGCCGCGAACTTCCGCTGGAAGCCGATCGCCACGTTGCACAGGCCCACCGCCTTGTGGCCGGCCTGGAGCAGGGCCCGGGTGACGATGCCCACCGGGTTGGTGAAGTCGATGATCCAGGCGTCCGGGTTGGTCCGGCGGACCCGTTCCGCGATGTCCAGGACCACCGGGACCGTGCGCAGCGCCTTGGCGAGGCCGCCGGCGCCGGTGGTCTCCTGGCCCACGCAGCCGCACTCCAGCGGCCATGTCTCGTCCTGCTGCCGGGCCGCCTGGCCGCCGACGCGGAGCTGGAGGAGCACCGCGTCGGCGCCGTCCACGCCCGCGTCGAGGTCGGACGTCGTCACGATCCGGCCCGCGTGGCCCTGGCGCGCGAAGATACGGCGGGCCAGGGCGCCCACCAGCTCCAGCCGGTCCGTCGACGGGTCGACCAGGACCAGCTCCTCGATGGGGAGGGTGTCCCGCAACCGGGCGAAGCCGTCGATGAGTTCGGGGGTGTAGGTCGAGCCTCCGCCGACCACGGTGAGTTTCATTTCAGCCCTTTACTCCGGTGAGGGTGACACCCTCCACGAACGCCTTCTGCGCGAAGAAGAACACGAGGATCACGGGGGCCATGACCAGTACGGTCGCGGCCATGGTCAGGTTCCAGTCGGTGTGGTGGGCGCCCTTGAAGGACTCCAGGCCGTAACTGAGCGTCCAGGCGCCCGGGTTCTCCGAGGCGTAGATCTGGGGACCGAAGTAGTCGTTCCAGGCGTTGAAGAACTGGAAGAGGGCCACCGCCGCGATACCCGGCTTCGCCATCGGGAGGACGACCTTGAGCAGGGTGCGCAGCTCGCCGCAGCCGTCCACCTTCGCCGCGTCCAGGTACTCGTTGGGGATCGTCATCAGGAACTGGCGCAGCAGGAAGATCGAGAAGGCGTCCCCGAAGGCCAGCGGGATGATCATCGGCCACAGGGTGCCGGAGAGGTCCAACTGCTTGGCCCAGAACAGGTACATCGGGATGACGACCACCTGAGGCGGCAGCATCATCATCGAGATCACCAGCATCAGGGACAGACTGCGGCCCCGGAAGCGGAACTTGGCCAGCGCGTACGCCACCGGGATCGACGACACGACCACGAGGACGGTGCCGAGCCCGGCGTAGATCAGCGTGTTCTTCCACCAGGTCAGAAAGCCCGGGGTGTCGAAGACCTTCTGGTAGTTGCCCCACTCCCAGGTGTGCGGGATCAGGTCCCGGCTCAGGGCCTGGTCGTCGCTCATCAGCGAGGTCAGGAAGACGAACACGAAGGGGAGCGTGAAGAACAGGGCCGCGGCGATGCCGAGGGAGTGGATCGCTATCCATTCCAGGAGGGCCTTGCGACGGGCGGTGCGTTCGGCCGGCGAGGTGGGGGTCTTCAACTCCACCGGCCGGTCCAGTACTTGGGTCATCCGTCAGTCACCTGCCTGGATCAGTCCGCCTCGGCGCCGCATCAGGAGCGCGGTGAAGGCCATGGAGAGGGCGAAGAGGACCAGGGCGACCACGCAGGCCGAGCCGTAGTCGAAGCGCTGGAAGCCCAGGTTGTAGACGAGTTGGGGGAGGGTCAGCGTGGACTTGTCCGGGTAGCCGGGCTCGAACATGGTGCCCGCGCCCTGGATCACGCCCGAGGCGACCTTTCCGGCGACCAGCGGCTGGGTGTAGCACTGCATCGCCGCGATCACCCCGGTGACCACCGCGAACATGATGATCGGCGAGATGTTGGGGATCGTGACGAACCGGAAGCGCTGCCAGGCCGAGGCCCCGTCCAGCTCCGACGCCTCGTACTGCTCCTTCGGTACGTCGAGCAGCGCGGCCATGAAGATGACCATCAGGTCGCCCACGCCCCAGAGGAACAGGAGGGTGAGGGCCGGCTTGGACCAGCTCGGGTCGTTGAACCAGCCCGGGGCCGGGATGCCGATCTTCTCGAGGATCGAGTTGACCGGGCCCGTACCGGGGTTGAGGAGGAAGGCGAAGGCCATCGTCGCCGCGACCGGCGGGGCCAGGTAGGGCAGATAGAAGAGGGTGCGGAAGACACCCGTGCCGGTCTTGATCTTCGTGATGAGGAGACCGATGCCGAGTCCGAAGAGGACCCGCAGGGTCACCGTGATCACCACCAGCCAAAGGGTGTTGCGCAGGGCGGGCCAGAAGTAGGGGTAGCTCTCGAAGACATAGGTCCAGTTCTTCGTTCCGCTCCACGTCGGCGGCTTGAAACCGTCGTAGTGCATGAACGAGAAGTAGACCGTCGAGATCATCGGGTACGCGAAGAAGACCGCGAAGCCGATCAGCCAGGGCGACATGAAGGCGGCGGTGCGAAGCGCCGAACGGCGGCGCTTCGCCCTCAACGTGTTGCTGCTCATCGCTACTTCGCCTGCGCGATGTCCGTGTCGATCTGCTTGGCCGTGGCGGCCAGACCGGACTTGAGGTCCTTGGCCTTGCCGCTCTCGTACTCGTAGCCGAAGTTCTGGATCGTGGTGAGGTAGACGCCGCCGTTGATCGAGGCGGGGCTCGTCGTGGAGTTCGGGTTCGCCGCGATCTCCAGGAACGTCTTGAAGCGCGGGTCGTACTTCAGCTTCGGGGACTTCAGGGCGGCCAGCGTGGAGGGCACGTTGTGGATGGCGTTGGAGAAGTCCACCACCGCGTCCGTGTCCGTGGTGATGTACTTGACCAGCTCCCAGGCCGCGTTCTGCTTCTTGCTGGTGGCGGCGATGCCGGTGATCGTGCCGGTGATGTAGCCCTTGCCGTACTGGTCGGCCTGGTCGTCGGGGACCGGCAGCGGGGCGACGCCGATCTCGAAGTCGGGCTTGGCGTCCAGGGCCATGCCGAGGCGCCATTCGCCGTCGAGCTGCATGGCCACCTGGCCGGTGTGGAAGGGGTGCTTGGGGCCCCACTCGTCACCGAGCTTGGAGCGGTACTTCTCCAGCTTCTGGTAGCCGCCGAGCTCGTCGACCAGCTTCTTCTGGAGGGTGAAGGCCGACGACACCGCCGGGTCCGTCGCGACCGTCGACTTGCCGCTCTTGTCGAAGTACGTCGGGGAGAACTGGCCCATGTAGTGCTCGGTCGTGGTCTCCCAGCCGTGGTAGTTCGGCATGAAGCCGAGCTGCTTGTAGCTGTCGCCCTGAGTGATCGTCAGCTTCTTGGCGTCGGCCTCGAACTCGGACCAGGTCTTCGGCGGGCTCGTGATGCCCGCCTTCTCGAACGCCGTCTTGTTGTAGTAGAGGCCGTACGCGTCACCGAGCAGGGGCGCCGTGCAGCGGTCGCCCTCGAACTGGGTGTACTCGTTCATCGCCGTCGGGAACGTCTTGGCCGGGTCGATGCCGGACTTCTCGAAGAAGGGGTTGAGGTCGACCAGGGCGCCGGAGGAGCAGAACTTGCCGACGGCGTTGGTGGTGAAGGACGAGATCACGTCGGGCGCCTTGGAACCGCCCGCGCGCAGCGCCTGGTTGATCTTGTCGTCCGTCATGTTGCCGACGACGTTGACGTGGATGTTGGGGTGCGCCTTCTCGAAGCCGGCGATCAGGGACTTGACCGCCTTCACCTCGGCGGGCGCGCTCCAGGCGTGCCAGAAGTTGAGGGTGGTCTCGGCGGATGCGTCGTCGTCGGAGCCGGTGCTCGACTGGCCGGTACAGGCGGAGGTGGTGAGGAGGGCCGCGGAGGCGATCAGGGCAAAAGCCGTGATTCGGGCGCGCTTGGGCATGGCGAGGTCTCCCTGGGGCGGGGAATGGGTGAAAGGGGGCTTACCGGGGGGGTGGGGCTCAGCGCGAGGTGTCGAAGACCTCGTCGCGGGTGGCCGCCAGCGCGCTCTCCAGCGCGCCGCGCAGCACGGGGTGTTCGGGTACGTCGCCGAGGACGAGCTTGGGCCTGGCCGCGGCCAGTTCCTCCAGCTCGGACTGGACGAGGGAGCGCAGCACTTCGCCGCCGGAGGCGAGCGAGGCGCCGCTCAGGACCACGAGTTCGGGGTCGAGGACGGAGACGAGCGAGGCGAGACCGGTGGCGAGCCGGGTCGCGTAGGTCTCCAGCAGACGCTGGTGGAGGGGGTCCTCGGACTCCGCGGCCCGCTGTACGAGGGCGGCGGCGGCCTCGGTGTAGGGGCCGGCGGGGATGTCGTCGATGCCGAGTTCGCGGGCGAGCTTCGGGATGGCCTGCGAGCCGGCGAGTTCCTGGTAGCCGCCGCTGTTGGCCTTGGTGACCTGCCGGACCAGGGGGGTGCCGGGCACGGGCAGGAAACCGACCTCGCCGGCGCCGCCGGTCCAGCCGCGGTGCAGCCGGCCGCCGAGGACGAGGGCCGCGCCGAGACCGCCCTCGTTCCACAGCAGCACGAAGTCCTCGTGACCGCGGGCCGCGCCGAGCCGTTGTTCGGCCACGGCGACGAGGTTGACGTCGTTCTCGTACTCCACCGGCATCGGCAGCGCGGCGGCGAGTTCGTCGAGCAGGGTCGGGGTGTGCCAGCCCGGGAGGTGGGAGGCGTAGCGCAGCCGGCCGGTGTTGGGGTCGAAGGCGCCGGGGGTGCCGATGACCAGGCGGTGGACGTCGGCGCGGGCCAGCCCGGCCGCCTTCGCGGCGCCGTCGAGGGCGTCGGTGACCTGCTGGACGACGGGCTGCGCGGGGCGTCTGCCGGGGGTGGGCAGTTCGTACGACCCCACCGTGCGGCCGGTGATGTCGGCGACGGCGGCGAGGACGCGTTCGGGGGTGACGTCGAGCCCGGCGGCGTGTCCGGCGGCCGGATTGACCTCGTACAGCTGGGCGTTGGGGCCCGGGCGGCCTTCGGTGGTGCCGCCGGCGAGCACGAGTCCCGCCGCTTCGAGACGGGCCAGGAGCTGGGACGCGGTCGGCTTGGAGAGGCCGGTGAGCTTGCCGATCCGCGTGCGGGACAGCGGGCCGTGCGCCAGGAGGAGGTCCAGTGCGGCGCGGTCGTTCATGGCGCGCAGCGTGCTCGGGGTGCCGGCCATGTGTACCCCTCTCCCGGGACTGTTCCGCAGCAGACTTTACGGAAGGTGACTGTTAGGAAGGTTTCCTATCGGATGCAGGGAACATAGATCTGGGCCGTGGGGGAGTCAAGGGGGGTCGAACAAACCGCCCCCGCAGGAAACGGAGTCGTTACCTGCGGGGGCGGTCAGGGGTGGTGCGGGGTGACTACTGGACGTCGATGTAGTCGCCGGTGGCCTTCGCGGCGGCGGTCGTGGTGGTGCCCGCGAAGACGTAGCGGTAGTAGCCGTCCTTGGACGCCGTCACGGTCGACTTGAGGGAGCCGCCGGTCGAGGAGGTCGCCGTCTTGACGGTGCTGTAGGTGTCCGAGCCCTTGGCGCGGAACTGGAGGGTGGCCTTCTGGGAGACGTAGCCGCTGTAGCCGCCGGTCTCCCAGTCGGCGCGGGTCAGCTTGCCGGTGACCGTGATGGTCTTCCCCTTCTTCACCGGCTCCGGGGAGGCATTGGCGGTGAGCTTGGCGGCGCGCTGGATCTTGGCGGTGCCCTTGTTGCCCCAGGCCGCGAAGCCGTACTCGAAGCTGACCTTGTCGTCCGAGTCGTCCAGGTCGGAGGCGGTCTGGCCGTAGAAGCCGCCGACCTTCCAGGTGGTGGCGTCCGCGGCCTCGAAGAGGTCGTACGACGGGTCGACGGTGAGCGTGTCGGAGCAGGACTCCGTCACCGTGGTGTCCGTCGTCGCCGTGGTGGTGCAGGTCGGCGAGGCGTCGCTCTCGATCTCGTTCTCGAAGGTCGCGAGCGAGCCGCGGTAGAGGAGGACGCCCGCCGCGTTGTTCTTGTAGTCGATCGTCAGGTCGGCGGGACGGGTCAGGGTGTACGTCACCGGGACCGTCACCGCCTTGGTGGTGCCCACGACGATCGCCTTGCCGTTGTTCACGGTGACGTCCGCGAAGACGAGGTCCGGCGTGGCGGCCTGGGCGGCGGGCACGGCCAGCGCGGACAGAGCCAGGGCACCGGAGACGACGGTGCCTATGGCGAGCTTTCTCATGTGTTTCCCCACATTCGACGCGGGCCCCTGGGCGTTGCGCTCCAGAACAAGGGCCCGCTGACGGCCTGAACCTACGCGGCCCAGGGTGGTGTCGGGAATGCGGAGAGGGTGTGAACAAGATTAATTCCGGAGGCGTCACACCTTCATCACGATCCGGCTTTCCGCAGGTGAACGGGCACCCCCTGCACAGCGTCCGGTACTTTCATCCGCCTGCGAACGGAAAGTGGAGGGGGCGCGGTGTGAAGACCTCGGCGGTCTTGTTGTGCGCGGCCGTGTTCCTCGTGGCCGGGTGCCGGGTGGGTGGGAACGACTCGGCGGCGGTCACGCGTACGGCGGCCGGTCCCGGGTGTGCGGACGGGGAGATCCGGTGGGCCGGGGTGAGCGAGGAGCGCAGGCTCGTCGCGGTGTCCCGGCCGGTCGAGGCCGGGGAGAAGGACGGGAAGGTCCGGTTCTCTCCCGTTCGGGTGCGGGAGTTGGAGCCGAAGGTGGAGATGAGCGGCGAAGGTCCTTCGGCGGGGCGACTGTTCGCCTCGCTCGGCAAGCGCCTGGGGTGGGAGGCGGACACTCTGGCCAGGCCGGGCAGGTCGTCCGCCGCCGTGGAACGCGACGATGTCGCCGACTACGACGGCGCGGGCACGTTCGTCTCCGCGTGGGCGGTCCGGGCGGTCGACGCGAGCTTCGTCGCGGACTGCTCCGGGAAGCCGGTCCTCGGCAGCGTCTCGTCGTGGCACGGCGGCATGGGAGCCTCGCTGCGGTGCGGCGTGGATCCGGCCGGGGAGGGCGGCAAGGTGCCGTGGATCGCGGAGGCCTACGAGTTGGGGTGCGGCTCATGAGTCCGGCGCTGGCGTGCTGGCGGGCCAGTGCGACCTTCTTCAGCCCGCTGATGGTCCTCCCGGTGCTCATGTCCCTCTGGAACGACCATTCCTCCTGGTCCGCCGCCGGGGAGGGCGTGCTGGCCTCGCTCGCGGCCTGGGGCGCCGTCAGCCTCGGCTGGGCGGCGGTGGCCTGGCTGCTGCTGAAGCGGCGGGCGTGGGCGGCGGGCGTCCGGCTCGACTCGGGGGCGTTCCAGGAGCGGCAGACACATCTGCTGTGGGTGGACGAGGGCCGGCAGAACCAGGTCCGTGAGCGACTGGCGGCCTGCGAGCGGGCGTTCCTGATCCTCGAACCGGCCGCGGACGAGATCACCTTCCGCTGGCGCCCGGGTCGTCGCCCGGATCACTCCGTGCGGGCCTCGCTGACCTTCGACGCGGTCGCCGGGACGGTCCTGGTCGACGTGCGGGGCGGCGACGGGCACCCCGGAGTGGCGGGGCTGCGCAAGGGCACGGCCTTCCTCACGGTGTGCCAGATCGCACGGGCCCTGGGGCTGGTCGGGGCGAAGCCGCGCCGGGATCGGCTGGTATGACCGCGCCGCGGTGCCGTCTGCCGCCGACGGCGGTGGTGACGGGGCGGATCGGTCGGAGGTGTGCCGCGGGCTGAGGGGGCTCGGTCATCTGCCGCGGGTCGACGCGGGCGGTACGGCGAACCTCGTACTGCTCGGCCTGAGTGCTCTGGCGACCCGGCTCGGCTGGTGGGCCCCGCGGCCCAAGGGCTTGCCGGGCCGCGGGCTCTGAGCGCTCCGCGGGAAGACGCGCCGGTCGATTTCAGCAGGCCTGCCCGGCCCTACGCGAGGGAGGCGGCGCCCGGAACCCCTGGGCGCCGCCTCCCTCGTACGGAAATGTCTTACTTCGTCACACTTGGGGGCGTTATCGGCGTGGCCGCCTGGGCCTGCGGCGACGACGTGTTCGCGTAGGCCGACGGGGCCGCCATGCCCGCTGTCGGGTCGGCGGCCGGGGTGGGGTCGGGGAGGACGACCGGGCCGCCCACGATGGGGATCTGGGCCTCGTCGAAGGCTCGCTTGATGCGCCAGCGGAGTTCGCGTTCCACCGTGAGGGCCTTGCCCGGCATGGTCTTCGCCGAGACGCGGACCACCATCGAGTCCAGCAGGACGGAGTCGAGGCCGAGGACCTCGATCGGGCCCCAGAGGAGCTCGTTCCAGGGCTCGTCCTTGCTCATCCGCTCGGCGACGTCGTCGATGGTCGCCCTCACCTTGTCCAGGTCCTCCTCCGCGCGGACCGTGACGTCGACGCCGGCCGTCGCCCAGCCCTGGGAGAGGTTGCCGATGCGCTTGACCTCGCCGTTGCGGACGTACCAGATCTCGCCGTTGTCCCCGCGGAGCTTCGTCACCCGCAGGCCGACCTCGATGACCTCGCCGGAGGCCACCCCCGCGTCGACGGTGTCGCCGACGCCGTACTGGTCCTCCAGGATCATGAAGACACCGGAGAGGAAGTCGGTGACCAGATTGCGGGCACCGAAGCCGATCGCCACGCCCGCCACACCCGCGGAGGCCAGGAGCGGGGCCAGGTTGATCTCGAAGGTGCCGAGGATCATCAGGGCCGCGGTGCCCATGATGATGAAGCTCGCCACCGAGCGCAGCACCGAGCCGATCGCCTGGGAGCGCTGCCGGCGGCGCTCGACGTTGACCAGCAGACCGCCGAGCGCGGTGCCGTCGACCGCCTGGACCGTGCGGTTCATGCGATCTATGAGCTTGGTGATCGCCCGCCGTACCGCCACTCTCAGCACCGCCGCGATCACCAGGATCAGCAGCACGCGCAGACCGATCGCCAGCCAGGTCGACCAGTTCTGCTCGACCCAGCTGGCGGCGTTCGTCGCGCTCTCCTGGGCGTCCTGGAGCGAGGGGACGGCGGGCGTCGACGAGTCCGAGGGAGACGGGGACGGCGACGCCGAGGCGGCCAGTAGGACGGCGGACAACGACACGGCAGGTACCTCCAGGTGCAGCCTCTGCCCCCCGGTACGGCGGTCGAAGATCGTGAAGGTCACGGAAAGGTCACCGGGCGGCAGACCCACCACACTAACGGTGCATCGTGTGTGGATCGTTGCAATGTTCGGGGGAGAGACCGTCCTCACCTGGGGATGAAGAAAGGTGTGGTCGAAAACACTCTCAGCCCGTTACCGGGAGATGGTGGCGTTTCCACCAGGCATGAGGGGAGACTGACTACAGATCGTCCCGGCGCGAGCCACGCGCCGCCGACGCCCAAGGAGGCATCCGTGCCGCATGTCCTGGTCCTCAACGCGTCGTACGAGCCACTGGGCGTCGTACCGCTCCGCCGCGCGCTCGTCCTCGTTCTGGAGAACAAAGCCGTCTCTCTCGAGGAATCCGGCGCCTTCATGCACAGCGCAACCGTCACAGTCCCCGCACCAAGCGTGGTCCGGCTCAAGCGATTCGTCCGGGTTCCCTATCGGGGGCCCGTTCCTCTTACCCGGCGCGCGCTCTTCGCCCGTGACGGGGGCCGGTGCATGTACTGCGGTGGCGTCGCAACCAGCGTCGACCACGTCATCCCGCGCAGCCGCGGGGGCAAGCACGTCTGGGACAACGTGGTGGCGTCGTGCCGCCGCTGCAACCACGTGAAGGCCGACCGACACCTGTTCGAAATCGGATGGCGGCTGCGCCACAAACCCGCCCCGCCCACCGGTCTGGCCTGGCGCATCATCGGGACCGGACACAGGGACCCGCGCTGGTTGCCGTACTTGCAGCCGTACGGCGCGGAGGACGCGATGGCCCGGATCGACGGCATTTCTGCCTGACGACGATCCGGGCCTTTGTGCAGCCTCCGACGGTTGCGCACCGGCCCCGGGGGTCCCCCGTGCCCCCGGGGCCGGTCGTGTGTGCGCTCACGCGTAGCGCAGCTCCGCCGGGTTCAGGGAGCGGCGCAGCAGCGGGAGCGAGGTGGCGGCGGCGAGCAGACAGCAGGCGTACACCGCGAAGGGGACCAGGAGCGCGGCGTACGGCGTGACGGTCGGGCCCTCCTGGGGGGCGACCCCGGAGTACCAGACGCCGATCGCCATGCCTCCGGCGCCGCCCAGCAGCAGGGCGGGCGCGAGCGGCAACGCGGTCTCCAGGAGCAGCGCCCGGCCGAGCACTGTCCGCGGCACCCCGGCGGCGGTCTGCGCGGCCAGGCCCCGGCGGCGGGTGGCCAGTGACTCGGCGGTGCCCACGGCCAGGCCGGAGAGGGTGATCACGAAAGTGGCGGCGATCGCGGCGGCGACCAGGTTCACGCCCGTGGTGTAGTACGACATGCTCGCGGCGAGCTCGTCGGGCTTGCGGGAGTTCAGCTCGGTGAGCAGCACCTGGCGGACGCCCACGAAGCCCGTCCCGACGACCGTCACCAGCAGGACCGCCGCGTGGGTGCGGGCCGCGGCCCAGGGGTCGTCCCGCAGCCGTTCCGCCGCGATCAGCGTCGCCGCGGTCCGGGCCCGGCGGGCCAGCCATCGGCCCGTCAGCGTGGCCACCGCTCCGGAGATCCCCACCGCGGCCACGCCCACCAGGAGCAGCAGCCCGGCCATCATCAGCGGCCCGTTCGCGTACCTCAGGCCGCCGTCCGGCATGTTGGAGGAGGTGCTGGACACGGCGGCCAGCGCCACCGCCGCCACGACCAGCACCCCGCCGGCGAACAGTGCCCAGAAACCGCGCCCCGACCCCGTCCGCACCCGGCGGACCCAGCCGAGCGGCGAGGCCACCACCCTGCGCAGCGCCAGCGCGCCCGCGGCCGCGCCGAGTGCCGGCACACCGAGCCCGACCAGCGCGATCCCGGTCCAGGCGAGCCAGGTCGGGTGCTGCCACTGGCCCAGCAGGACCACGACCGAGGCGACCGTGGCGAGCAGCGAGCCGAGCAGACAGGCCAGCCCCGTCTCCAGCGCCGCGATCCGCCGCACCTGCCCGGCCGAGGCCCCCGCCAGCCGCAGCCCGGCCAGCCGCCGGTCGCGGTGCACGGCCCCGATCCGGGCGCACTGCCCGAGGAAGCCGAGGACGGGGACCAGCAGGAGCAGCAGCACGACGATGACACCGGAGCGGGTACCGGGGTCGTCGAGCAGGCCCGCACCCACGGACACGCGGTACCGGCCCTGGAGCGCGCCGAGACTCACCGCGGCCAGCCCGAACCCGCTCGCGAGCGCGGCGCCCACGGCGGTGAGCCCGACCCGCCACCACTCCCGCCGGTCGGAACCGCGGGTGAGGAGCCAGGCCAGACGGAGGTCGGAGCGCAGGGAGCCCTTGCCGACGCGCCCCGGGCCGGTCAGCGGGGGGCGCGTGCCGCCTTGTTCCGCGGGGGCGGCGTGCTGGATGTCCTGTCCGGTCGTCACACCGTCACCCCCGTCGGTGCCACGAGGCCGTCGGTCAGGCGTACCTCGCGGTCCGCGTACGCGGCCACCTGTGCGTCGTGGGTGATGAGGAGGACCGCGGTGCCCTGGTCGCGGGCCGTGTGGATCAGGGCCGTCATGACCTGTTCGCCGGACAGGGAGTCCAGGGCGCCGGTGGGTTCGTCGGCGAAGACCGCCCTCGGTTCGGTGACCAGGGCCCGGGCCAGGGAGGTGCGCTGGGCCTGGCCGCCGCTCATCTCGCCGGGGCGGAGGTCCTGCTGGCCGCGTACGCCGAAACGCTCCAGCCACTCACCGGCCCGCTCGTGGGCGTCCCGCCGGGCGGCGCCCGCCAGCATCAGGGGCAGGGCGACATTGTCGAGCGCGGTCAGCTCGGGGATCAGCTGGCCGAACTGGAAGACCACCCCGAACTCGGTCCGGCGCAGCTCGCTCAGCCGCTTCTCGGGCAGCGTGTCGAGCCGCTCACCGGCGTAGAGCACCGAGCCCGCGTCCGGACGGACGATGCCCGCGAGGCAGTGCAGCAGCGTCGACTTCCCGCTGCCGCTGGCGCCGGTGACGGCCAGGATCTCGCCGGCCCGCAGCTCGACCGAGGCGCCGCGCAGGGCCTCGGTCCTGCCGTGCGCCTTGACGAGGTCACGGGCCGCCAGAAGCGGCACTTCGTTGCTCATGCTGTGTCGACCTCCGCGGTCAGGGTGGTCAGCCGGCCCGCCGTGGTGGTCATCCAACGGAGGTCGGCGTCGAGGTGGTTGAGGGCGTAGTCCGCCGAGAGCACGGTCGCGAGGTCCGCTCCCTTGGCCGTCTTGACCTGGGTGAGCTCGCGCATCCGCGCCATGTGGGCGCCGCGTTGGGCGCTGAGATAGGCCTCCGGGTCGCCGCCGGCGAGGATCGCGACGACGACCTTGGCGAAGATCTCGTTGGTCACGAAGGGCGCGGGCGGGGTGATCTCCCCGGCCCACGTGGCGAGTTCTCGCTGTCCGTCGGCGGTGGAGCGGTACAGGGTGCGCTCCGGTCCGCCGTCCGAGTCGGTGCCCTCGATCTCGGCGAGGCCGTCGCGGACCAGCCGTTGAAGGGTCGTGTAGACCTGCCCGTAGGCCAGCGGTCGGGCCTGCGGGAAGCGTTCGTCGTGGCGTCGCTTGAGGTCGTAGCCATGGCTCGGCCCCGTGGCGAGCAGCCCCAGCAGGATGTGGCGGGTGCTCATGGCGATCATTATGCACTCGCTACATGTACTGAGTGAATAGTGGTCGGTTATCGGTCGCCGGTCACCGGTGGGCGGTGGCCGGAACCCGCCCCCCGCGGACGCGTGAGCGCGGCCCCAACTGTCCATGAAATTCCCTTATGTGACGCCCCGTCGGCACACTCGGTCACCTCAACGACACGAACCTGAAATGTCTTTGGGGTTTTACAACCGAGGTCCGCACGATTTAGAGTGGGTGCCGAGGGGAAGATCAACACAGCCGGAACTCACCATCCGGCCGATCAATCGGGGGGTAGCGAAAGGTATGTTGGCGAAACCCAGTGCCGAAGCACTGAGCATCTGTTCGCGATGTACTGACACGGTCTGAGCGCCTATGGCGCCCCGTGGTCGTAAAGAATTTCTTCGACCGTCGGCGGCCGTTCACCTGAATCCAAGCGCTTTCTGTATGACGTAAAGCCAGAGAGCCGTCTATTGCCGCGCCCTTCTCATTTCTGGGAAAGGGGATGTTCCTGCGCGCGCTGACAGACGGTCGGCTCCGGCTGCCGATGCGACATGGCCGTGCCCATCCTTGGCATGGGCATGCCTTGTTTTGCCTTGCCCAAACGCACTCACAAAGTGTCGAATTCCAGGTTCGAGGATGATGGCGATAACCACGGGGTCCCAGGAACTTTCCCTGCCAGACATGTTGCACGCGGCCGCGCTCACCCGACCCGACCGGACCGCCGTCTCGTGCGGCACGCAGCGCCTGACCTTCCAGCAGCTCGGTGAACGCGCCGAGACCCTGGCGGACCATCTGCGGCGGCTCGGTGCGACGAGGGACGAACCGGTCGGCATCTTCATGGATCCGTCCGTCGACCTCATGGCGAGCGTCTGGGGTGTCCTGTACTCGGGCGCTCCCTACCTGCCGCTGTCGCCGGAGTACCCGGACGAACGCGTCCGCTACATGATCGAGGACTCCCGGACCAAGCTCATCCTGACGGACGAGTCCCTGGTCTCCCGGCTGGCCGCGCTCACCCCCGCCGAGACACAGATCGTCACCGTCGCCGGCGCGCAGGCCGCGCGGCACGCCGTCGCCTCTGCGCCGACGCCCGCGCACGGCGACACCCTCGCGTATGTCATCTACACCTCCGGGAGCACGGGCAACCCGAAGGGCATCGGCATCGAACACCGCAGCATCGTCAGCCAGATGCGCTGGCTGGCCGCCGAACAGGGCCTGGACGAACGCCGGACGGTGCTCCAGAAGACCCCGCTGAGCTTCGACGCCGCCCAGTGGGAGATCCTCGCCCCGGCCTGCGGCGCCGGTGTGGTGATGAGCGAGCGCGGGGTCTACGCAGACCCGGGCGGGCTCCTCGACCTGATCCAGAAGCACGAGGTGACCACGCTCCAGGGCGTGCCGACCCTGCTCCAGGCGCTCGTCGACTCCGGACGGCTGCCGGACTGCACCTCGCTCACCCAGCTCTTCAGCGGCGGCGAGGCGCTCACCAAGAGCCTGGCGATCGAGCTGCTCGACGCGCTGCCGGACGCCGAACTGGTCAACCTCTACGGCCCGAGCGAGACCACGATCAACGCCTCGTCGCTCACCGTGGACCGCGAGACCGTCCAGCACGGGCCCGACCACATCTCCATCGGCCGGCCCGTGCACGGCATGAGCTTCCACATCCTCGACACCGCCCGGCGGCCCGTCGCGCCCGGCGAGTCGGGTGAACTCCACATCGCCGGGCGGCAGTTGGCCCGCGGCTATCTCAACAACCCCGACATGACCGCCGAACGGTTCATCCCCAACCCGTTCGCCACCGACCCGGACTCCGACCGCCTCTACCGCACCGGCGACCTGACCCGCTGGAACGACGACGGCACCGTGCAGTTCCTCGGCCGCACCGACAGCCAGGTCAAACTGCGCGGCTTCCGGGTCGAGCTGGACGAGATCAAGGTGTCCATCGAGAAGCACGACTGGGTCAAACGGGCCGCCGTCGTGGTCCGGGACGACACGCGGGTCGGCGCCAACCTCATCGCCTTCGTCGAACTCGACCCGCACCGGGCCGCGGTCATGGACCAGGGCAACCACGGCGCCCACCACCAGTCCAAGCAGAGCAAGCTCCAACTCAAGGCACAGCTCGCCGACCTGGGCGTCCGTCAGGACTACGGCCTCCCGTTCGTCGAGCTGCCCGGGCGCACCGCGACGGCCGAGCAGCGGCGCACGGTGTTCGCCCGCAAGACCTACCGCTTCTACGAGGGCGGCGACGTCACCCGGCAGGACCTCCTGCGCCTGCTCGCCCCCGCACCGGAGCAGGCGGCCGAGCCCCGGGACCCGGACACCCTGACCCTGGACGAACTCGGCACCCTGCTGCGCTGGTTCGGCCAGTTCACCAGCGGTGAGCGGCTGCTGTCCAAGTACGGCTACGCCTCACCCGGCTCCCTGTACGCCACCCAGCTCTACCTGGAGCTGTCCGGCATCGCGGGCCTGGAGGCGGGCCACTACTACTACCACCCGGTCGAACACCGGCTCACGCTGATCGCCCCGGCCCCCGCCGGGGAGCCCAGGCTGCGGGCCCACTTCATCGGGCGCCGCTCGGCCATCGAGCCCGTCTACCGCAACAACATCCAGGAAGTCCTCCAGTTCGAAGCCGGGCACATGGTCGGCCTCTTCGACCATGTCCTGCCCGCCTACGGACTGCGGATCACCGCCCGCCCGGGGGAGCCGGCCGTCAAGGACGTCCTGCGCTGCCCGGACGAGGACTACTACCTGGCCTCCTACGAGATCCGCACGGCCGCCGCCGAGGCCGAGCCCACCGCGGTCGACCTGTATGTGCAGGCGCACCCGGGCCGCATCGCCGACCTGGCCGACGGCCAGTACCGCTACGACGACGGCGAACTGGTGCGGGTGTCCGCCGAGTTGGTCCGCAAGCAGGACGTCATCGCCATCAACCAGGAGGTCTACGCGCGTTCGAGCTTCGGGATCAGCATGATCGGCGGCGCGCCCGAGGCGTGGCAGCGCTATGTCGACCTCGGCCGGGAGCTCCAGCGCCTCCAGATGAACGGCCTCGACCTGGGGCTGATGTCCTCCGGGTACAGCTCCGAGACCGGCAACCCGCTGCCCTCGGCCCGGCGCATCGCCGAGCTCGTCGGCCTCGGCCCGGACACCGCGTCCTACTTCGCCGTCGGCGGCCGCATCAGCGCCCAGCAGCGGCTCAGCGAGGGCATGAAGGAGGACTCCGTGCACATGCGGGGTCCCGCCGAGATCATCAAGGACAACCTCGCCGCGGCCCTGCCGCCGTACATGGTGCCCAACCGGGTCACCGTCCTCGACGCCTTCCCGCTCACCCCCAACGGCAAGGTCGACCACCAGGCCCTGCGCGAGCTGGACAAGGCCGCCGTGGACGACTCCGAGGCACCGGTCGTCCCGCCGCGCACCCCCACCGAGGAGGCCATCGCCGCGCTCTGGGGGAAGGTGCTGAAGCAGGAGCGGGTCTCCATCCGCGACAACTTCTTCGCCTCCGGCGGCCATTCGCTGACCGCCGTCTCCCTGGTCAACCGGATCAACCGGGAGCTGGGCGCCGCCCTGCCGCTCCAGGTGCTGTTCGACGCGCCGACCATCGCCGAACTGGCCCGGCGCGTCGACCGCGAGCCCGCCACCGCCGCCTCCCGGCTGGTGCGGCTGCGCGCCGCGGACGGGCGCCGGCCGGTCTTCTGCTGGCCCGGCCTGGGCGGCTACCCGATGAGCCTGCGGCTGCTGGCCGGCCGCCTCGACCTGGACCGGCCCTTCCTCGGCGTCCAGTCCTACGGCATCAACGCCGGCGAGACCCCCTACGAGACGTTCGCCGAGATGGTCGCCAAGGACCTCGAACTCGTCCGGCAGGTCCAGCCGACCGGCCCGTACACCCTGTGGGGCTACTCCTTCGGGGCCCGGCTCGCCTTCGAGGCCGCCCACCAGCTGGAGCTGGCCGGCGAGCAGGTCGACGAGGTGATCCTCATCGCGCCCGGAAAACCCCCCGTGGAATTCCTCGGCGACGCCGCCGGCCGCACCTCGACCGGCTTCGACGACACCACCTTCGTCTCCATCCTGTATTCGGTGTTCGCCGGAAACCTGGAGAAGAAAGCGGTTGAGGAATGCCTTTCCGCGACCCGCGACGAGGAATCCTTCATCGCCTTCGTCAGCGACCGGTTCGAGCACCTGGACCGTGAATGGGTGCGCAGGATCGTCGGCGTGGTGCGGCGGACATTCCTCTTCGAATACGACCCTCACGAACTGGCCGAGCGGACCGTCTCGGCACCCGTCACGGTATTCAGGGCCACCGGCGACCAGGAATCGTTCATCGACTCCGGTGAAGCGCTTACCACCACACCCCCCGCGTTCCACCAACTCGACGCCGATCATTACGAGTTGCTGCGCGCGAACGGAATAGACGAACTCGTCACCGCCATTCAGGACGCACGACTCACCAGAAAGGTCATCGGAGTGCCGCACGTCAGCATCAAGCATTTCCCCAACAACCTCGAGGCCGAGCAGGTCACCGCCCTGGTCGACGCGATCACCACAGCCGTGCGGACCGCCTTCGCGGTCGACGAGGGCGCGGTCTCGATCGCCCTGGAACCGGTGGCCCAGGACGTCTGGAACGAGCGGGTCTACGTCCCGGAGATCGAGAACGGCGCCGGGAACCTGGTCAAGGCCCCCAACTACTGAGCCCGGCGCCCGAATCCGACGGTGCCCACCCCCACCAGGACATGAACCACGGAGGACCGTGATGCGCACAGTGATCACCAGGATGAGGGAGGACCTCTCCGTGATCGTCGCGCGAGACCCGTCGATCCGCACGCGCGCGGAGGCCCTGCTGCACCCCGCGCTGCCGGCGCTGTGGACCCACCGGGTGGCCCACGTCCTGTTCACCCGTGGGCACCGGCAGAGCGCCCGGCTCCTCGCCTACCTCGCGCGCGCCTTCACCGGAGGCATCGAGATCCACCCGGGCGCGCGGCTCGGCCGGCGTGTCTTCATCGACCACGGGGCCGCCGTGGTCATCGGGGAGACCGCCGAGGTCGGCGACGACGTCACGATCTTCCACCAGGTCACGCTCGGCGCCGTCGGCTGGTGGAAGGACGGGCGGCGCGAACCCGGCGCCCGCCGCCATCCGGTCGTCGGCGACCGCGTGGTGCTCGGCACCAACGCGATCGTGCTCGGCCCGGTCACCGTCGGCCACGACGCGCTGATCGGCGCCGGTGCGCTCGTCCTGGGCGATGTGCCCCCGAAGGCCCGCGTGATGGCCCCCGCCGCCGAGATCGTGTCCCGGCCCTCGGCCGCGGACCGTGAGGACGCGGACCGGCTGCTGCGCGCCCTGGCCACCGCAGGGTGCTGGTGACGCCCAGGTCACCGGCCCCACCCCAGTCGTCGCGGTACCCCGCAACAACGTTCGCCGCATCTCAACCCGACCACGTGTCGGCACGCCATCGGAGGCACAGATGATTCACGTCGGTGTACTGGAGAGCAACCTCTCCGGTTCCGGCTTCGAGGGCCTGCAGATCATCAAGGAACTCGACTGCCGGGTCACTTTCTTCACCCGCGACCTGGACCGGTACCTCGAAGTGCCGGGCGGTCCGGCCTACTTCGAGAAGTACGTCGACGAGATCGTCCACTGCGAGACGAACATCCTCGAAGAACTCCTGCCGCATGTGCACCGGGCCGGTGCCGAGCACCCCTTCGACGCGTTCCTGACCCTGGCCGAGTACGACGTGGTCGTGGCCGCCGAGGTCGCCGTCCTCCTCGGTCTGCCCACCGTCAGTGTCGACGGCGTCGCCACCGCCCGCAACAAGGCGCTGATGCGCCGGCGCTGCGCCGAACTCGGCGTGGCGATACCGGCGTTCCGCACCGTGCAGACCCCTGCCGAGGCGGCGGTCGCGGCGGCCGAGATCGGGCTGCCCTGTGTGGTCAAGCCGGCCGACGAGACCAGCAGTGCCGACGTCCGGCTGGTGGAGACCGCCGAACAGGCCGCCGAGCACGTGGAGTTGATTCAGTCCCGGGTGGAGAACACCCGCGGTCAGAGCCGCTACCACGAGCTGATGGTCGAGGAGTACCTGAGCGGCCCCGAGGTCAGCGTCGAGGTGCTCGCCGACGGCGACCGGTACGAGGTCCTCGGGGTCACCGACAAGTCGGTCATCGGCCAGGGCTACTTCGTCGAACTGGCCCACAGCTTCCCCTCCAGCCTGCCCGACGAGCTGGTCGGCGCCATCGGCGACCTGGCCGTGGAGTCGCTGCGCGCCTGCGGATTCGACCTGGGCATGGCGCACGTCGAGATCAAGGTCACCGAGTCCGGGCCCAAGCTCATCGAGATCAACCCCCGGCCCGCCGGCGGCAAGATCACCTACCTGGCCGACCGCGCTCTTGGCATCAAGTCCCTTGAGCTGGTGGCCCGTCAGTACCTGGGCGAGAAGCTGCCCGCCCAGGTGGTGCCCGACAAGCCGGTCGCCGGCGCCGCCATCCGCTACCTGATCGCCCAGCCCGGCCGCGTGGTGTCGGTCTCCGGGCAGGAACGCGCCGCCGCGCTGCCCGGCGTGGAGGAGGTCGTCGTCAAGCCGAAGCCCGGCGCCGTGCTGCGCGAGCCGCGCCGCAACGGCGACCGCGCCGGCCATGTCCTCGTGATCGCCGAGACCGCCCAGCTCGCGGCGCGCACCGCCGAGGCGGCCGTCAAGGAGATCGACATCCGCACCGAGCCGGTCACCGCCCGCCCGGTCGCCGACTCCCTCGTCGACCTGATCGGCCGCACCCCGCTGCTCCGGCTCCCCGTGGACCGCGTCCTGGACGGGGCCCCGGCCGAGACCGAGGTCCTGGCGAAGCTGGAGCTGTTCAACCCCTGGTCCAGCAGCAAGGACCGGGCCGCGCTGTCGATGCTGCGCGGCGCCGAGGAGCGCGGACTGCTCACCCCCGGCAACGGCACCGTGATCGAGGCGACCTCCGGCAACACCGGCATCTCGCTGGCCGCCCTCGCAGCCGCCCGCGGCTACCGCTGCGTCATCGTGCTGCCCGACAACGCGACCCAGGAGCGCGTCGCCATGCTCCAGTCGCTCGGCGCCGAGGTGGTGCGCACCCCGCACACCGGCGGCTACCAGGCGGCGGTCGACAAGGCCGCGGAGCTCCACGAGCAGACCCCCGGCTCCTGGTTCTGCTGCCAGCACGACAACCCCGACAACACCCGGGCGCACTACGAGTCGACCGGCCCGGAGATCTGGGCCGACGCGGAGGGCCGTATCGACGTCTTCGTCTGCGGAGTGGGCACCGGCGGCACCCTCAGCGGCGCCGGGCGCTACCTGCTGGAGCGCAACCCCGACGTACGGATCGTGGCCGTCGAGCCGGCCGGGTCCCCGCTGCTGTCCGGCGGCGAGCCCGGCACGCACACCATCCCCGGCTTCAACGGCGGCTTCATCGCACCCACCACGGAGCGCGAACTCATCGACGAGGTCATCGCGGTCGCCGACGCCGACGCCCTGGACACCACCCGGCGGCTCGCGGTGCACGCGGGCCTCACCGTCGGTGTCTCCTCCGGCGCGGTCGTCCACGCCTGCGGTGTGGTGGCCGCCCGTCCCGAGAACCGGGGCAAGCGCATCGTGACCCTGCTCCCCGACACCGGCGAGCGCTACCTGAGCCTGCTCAGCCGCGTCGCCGAGGAGCAGGCCGCCGGGGGTACCCGGTGACGGCGCCCGTGGACGAGCGGCCCCGTCTGCTGATGGTGATGCCGTACCGCCAGTTCGTCCGCAAGGCACAGGCCGAGGGGTTCTGGGTCGGCGCGATCTGGGACCCGCGGCTGGAGACACCGGCGTACCTGGACGACGTACGCGCCCTGGCGGACGTGTTCGTCACGGCCGACTTCCGGGACGAGGAGTTGCTGCGCCGCACCATCCGTGAGACGGCCCAGGAGCACCGCGCCTCGGTGATCTACCACATCGGCCGCGAGGAGACGATGGCCGCCGCCTACGAGGTGGCCGAGGAACTGCGCGTCGAGGTCAACCCGGCCGAGGCCGTCCGCCACCTCACCGACAAGCACGCCATGCGGGACCTGCTCGCCGCCCGCGCACTGTCCCCGGTGTCCTTCGAGGCGGTGGCGACCCGGCGCGAGGTACCGGACGCGGTCCGGCGCATCGGCCTCCCGGCCGTGGTCAAGCCGACCGCGCTGGCCGGCAGCCGGGGCGTGTTCCTGTGGCAGGAGGAGGCGGATCTCGCGGTCTGGACGGCACTCGTCGAGCAGTACGGCTACGACGGCCCGTTCCTGGTCGAGGAGTATCTGCGCGGTCCCGAGTACAGCGTGGAGACGCTGAGCCGGGACGGTGAGCACCGGATCGTCGGGATCACCGAGAAGCTGCTCGGCGCGCCGCCGCTGTTCGTGGAGGTCGGGCACGTCCACCCGGCGCCGCTGCCCCCGGAGCGCCGGCAGGCGATCGAGGAGCTGACGACCGAGCTGCTCACCGCGTGCGGGTACCGGTTCGGTCCCGCGCACACCGAGGTGATCTGGACCGAGGCCGGCCCCCGCGTCGTCGAGTCGCAGGCGCGGCTCGGCGGGGACCGGATCCCGCGCCTCGTCGAGCTGGCCACCGGTCTCGACATCGAGCAGGCGATCTTCGCGGCCCTGGCGGGCATCCCGGCCGGGCCCGCCACGGCCACCGGCACCGCGATCGTGCGGTTCTTCGCCTTCCCGCCCGGCCATGTCGACGAGGTCCGCGGCCTTCAGAAGGCCGCCGGACTCGGCTACGTCGACGAGCTGAACCTGCGGCTCAGCCCCGGCGACACCGTGGCGGAGGTCCGCGACTCCAAGAGCCGGCAAGGACACGTGATCGTCTCCGGCGCCACCGCCGAACAGGCCCGGGACCGGGTCGCGGAGGTGCTCGCCGCCATCGAGGTCGTCATCGACGGAACGCCCGTACACGCGGACGGCCGGGTCGCAGCGCTCGGGACGGCCGTATGAGCGCCGCCGGTCACGACTCCCCCCACCCCAGAAAGGCAGTGGCCATGCAGTGGTCCCCAGCAGCGATCAGGAGGTCCCCATGACCACCCCCGCCCCCGACGCGCAGGTGGTGTTCGTCGGCTACAACGCGGCCTACCTGCGCGCGATCGACGGCAGCGTCCCGAGCGGGTCCGTCGTCGTCATCGAGGAACCCGACATCATCCGCAAGCGGGAACTCCAGGACGCGGCAGGCCGCTTCGACTGCCTGGACCGCATCGTGCCCGCGAGCTACCAGCAGTCCACCGAGGCCCTCGACCTGGCGGCCGAACTGACGGCCGTGCGCCCCGTTGCCGCGGTGGTCCCCGGCCTGGAGTACGCGGTGCCCGCGACGGCCGCGCTCGCCGAGAAGCTCGGGCTGCCGGGCGCGACCGAACAAGCCGCGCAGGCACTGCGGGACAAGGTCCGGCTGCGCGAGGTGTCCGGCGCCGCCGGTGTCCGCAACCCGCGCTGGCGCGAGGTGTTCGGGCCCGCCGACATCCTCGACTTCGCCGGCGACGGCCCGGTGGTGGTCAAGCCGGCGAACCGGCAGGCCAGCGTCGGCGTACAGCTGCTGGACTCGGTCGACGCCGACACCGCGGCGCAGGCGTGGGAGCGGACCTCGTCCGCGGCCGAGTACGAGCAGGTGCCCGACCGTGAGCTGGCGTGGCGGTTCCTCGCCGAGGAGCGCCTGGAGGGGCCCGAGTTCAGCGTCGAGGCGCTGGTGCGGCAGGGCGAGATCATCTTCCAGAACGTCACGGCCAAGACCGTGATCCCGGGCCCGTACCCGGTCGAACTCGGTCATCTGCTGCCCGCCCCGCTCGACGAGGACACCCAGGGCGCGTTCGGTACGGCCATGCGCGCGCTGGTCGCCGCGACCGGCTACCAGACCGGCATCCTGCACGCCGAGTGGATCCTCACCGAGTCCGGTCCGACGCTGGTCGAGTGCGCCGGCCGCTGCCCCGGCGACTATCTGATCGACCTCAACGACCTCGCGTACGGCACCCGGATCAGGCTGACCCTGATCGACCTGCTCGCCGGACGCCCGGTCACGCTGCCCCAGTCGGCGCAGCGGACCTCGGCCATCCGGTTCCTGGCCGCCGAGCCGGGCACCGTCACGGAGGTCACCGGCGTGGACGCGGCGCGGGAACTGCCCGGCATCCGGGTCGTGGAGGTCGACGTCGCGCCCGGCGACGAGGTCCGTCCGTGGGCGTCGTCCTGGGACCGCGCCGGGCATGTCATCGCCACCGGACCGGACGCCGAGACCACCCGCCGACGCGTCCTGGCCGCCGACGCCGCCGTCCACATCACAACCGATTGAGGAACGCACATGTCTGATCTGTGGCAGCGCGTCCGCGGCTGGCGTGGGTCCGTCCCCGGCGGGACGGTCGGCCTGCGGCTGGCCGTGATGGCGATGATCGACGCTGTCGGCACCGGTGCCTTCCTGGCCGTATCCGTGCCCTTCATCACCAGGTCCGTCGGCCTGTCCGAGGGCAAACTCGGTCTCGGCCTGACCCTGTCCGCCGCCATCGCCCTCGGCACGGCGATCCCGATCGGCATCCTCGCCGACCGGATCGGCCCGAAGAAGGTCCTGGTCGGCGTGAGCCTGTGGCGATGCGCCTGCTTCGTGGTGTACCCGTTCGTCCAGAACCTGTGGCAGTTCCTCACCGTGGTGTGTCTGCTCGGCCTGGTCGACAAGGCGGCGGCGCCGATGGAACAGGCCCTGGTCGGCCAGGCGACGGAGACCGAGGACCGGGTCAGGGTGGTCGCGGTCCTGCGGGCGCTGCGCAACGTCGGCTTCACCGTCGGCGCCCTGCTCGGCGGTATCGGGCTGCTCATCGACAGCCGGGCCGGGTACGCCGCGATCCTGCTGCTCAACGCCGCCTCGTTCGCGGTCCTCGCCACGCTGGCGGCCCGGCTGCCGGTGCTCAGCGCTCCGGCGAAGAGCCTGCGCCGCCGCTTCTCGATGAGCGTGCTGCGCGACGGATCGTTCCTGTCGTTCACCGGGATCAACGCCGTACTCACCATGCACATGACCCTGCTGAGCATCGGCATCCCGCTGTGGATCGTCGGGCACACCGAGGTCTCGTCCGCGCTGATCGCCCCGCTGGTCGCGGTCAACACCGTGCTCGCGGTCGCCCTCCAGGTCCGTGCCAGCCGGGACACGGAGACCATCGCCGGCGCGTCCCGCGCGCTGGTGCGGGCCGGTGTCTCCCTCGCGCTCTGCTGCCTGCTGCTCGTCGCGGCGCCGAAGCTGCCGGTCCTCCTGGCCGTCGGGGTGCTGCTGCTGGCCATGATCGCGCTGACCGGCGGCGAGCTGTACCAGTCCGCCGGCGGCTGGGGCGGCTCCTATCTGCTGGCGGCGCCCGGCCAGGAGGGCGTCTATCTGTCGGTCTTCTGGCTCGGTGTGGCCATTCAGCAGATCGCCGCGCCGGTCCTGGTCAGCCTGGTCGTCACGACCGGTACCACGGGCTGGGTCGTGCTGGCCGCGCTGTTCGCCGTCTGCGGTTTCGCGGCCCCGCTCATCGGCCGGTGGGCGCAGACCCAGGCGGACAGCAGGCCCCAGCCGAAGCCGACACCGGCCGAGGCCACCTGACTCCCCCTGCAAGCAGGCCCGTCATCCGGGCCGTCCTTTGATCACCGTTGATCACGACCTGATCAGGCAAACCCAAGGAGAAACATGTCTGTTCCGCTCTATGTCCCCGCAGGCGGCGGCGAGTTCGTCGACATCCGGGACACCAAGAGGACGTACCTCAAGCTCACCACCCCCATGTCCGACGGTGAGTTCGGCTTCTTCGAGCACCACATGAAGCCGGAGGCGAAGGGCGCCGCACCGCACATCCACAAAGAGTCCACCGAGATATTCTACGTGGTGAAGGGCGAGATCGAGTTCACCATCGGCGACAAGAAGGTCGTGGGCGAGCCGGGCGCGTTCGCCTACGTCCCCAAGGGCGAGCCGCACGGCTTCACCAACCGGGGCAACGAGGACGCCACCCTGCTGATCATGTTCTACCCGATCTACGACCGCGAGGACTACTTCCGTGGTCTGGGGCGCCTGACGGCCAACGGCCGTAACCCCAGCCTCGAGGAGCTCCAGGAGCACATGGCGAAGTACGACCAGTTCATGTGCTGACGCGCGCCCGCGGGAACGGCCGGGGCCCGGCGGCGGAATCCGCCGCCGGGCCCCGGCCGTGGGCCGCACCGCGGTCAGCTCCGCGCGCCGTCCGGGTTGCGGAAGCGCCACTGCAGCTCGCGGACCTGCTCGGCGAACTCGGGCACCGGGCCGACCACTTCGAGTCCGGGCACCACGTCCTGGACGGTCAGCGGAGCCAGCGGGGAGGTGGCGGTCACGCCCCACTCCGCCTTCCAGTCCCGGGCCTGCTGCGACGAGCTCGCGTACACGATCCGGCCCAGTCCGGCCCAGCCGTGCGCCGCCGCGCACATCGGGCAGTGCTCGCCCGAGGTGTACACGGTCGCCGTCGTCCGCTCCTCGGGGCTCAGGTGGGTCGCGGCCCAGCGGGCCAGCTCGAACTCCGGGTGCGCGGTCGGGTCGCCCGTGGTGGTCTCGCGGTTGCGCTCCTCGGCGAGGATCGTGCCGTCCGCGCCGACCAGCACGGACCCGAACGGCCAGTCACCGGCGTCCACCGCCTCGGCGGCCAGCTCCACGCAGCGGCGCAGATAGGGCAGTTCGGCCTCGCCGACGACGGCGGTGGCACGGTCGGCGTCGCTCTCGGGAAGGCCCTGGGTGTCGAGGGTCACTGTCACTCCGTCTGTGGTGGGGAATGGGGGTGGGGACGAGTCGGCTAGGGGCGGTGCGCGGCCACGGTGGCCAGTGCCTGCCACGCCACCTCGGGGCGCAGCGTCTCCTCCGGGTCACCGTGGTACGGGTCGAGCAGCAGCGTGTCGGCACCGGCCAGGCGCAGCGCCTCGATGTCCTCGAGAACCTGCTCGAGGGTGCCCTCGCCGGCCCGGCGATCGGGGTCGTCGATCGGCTTCTCCGTGATCCGGAGATAGATACGCGGAGCCAAATCCGGGACGGGCCGGCCGAGCTCGGCGGAAATTCCCTTCAGGCGTTCCAGCGCCTCGTGGAACCAGGGCATCGTGAATCGCAGAGGATGCCACGGCATACCCCGGCGGACGGCCCGGCGAATTGCCGCGTCACTGTTTCCGCCGATCCAGATCGGAATCTGTCCCGAGCCGTAGTCGGCGTCGTTTTCCCATGCCGTACGAAGGGTGTCCAGCACTTCGTCGGTGAGTGCGCCACGCTTGGAGAAGGGGACGCCGAGCGCCTCGAACTCCTCCTTGGCCCAGCCGACGCCGACACCGAGGATCAGCCGTCCGCGGCTGAGTTGTTGCAGGTTGGCGGCCATGCGGGCGACCAGCAGGGGGTGTCGGTACGGGGCGATGAGGACGGTCGTGCCCAGTTTTACCCGGCTGGTTATTCCGGCCAGCCAGGCGAGCGTTGTGACAGGTTCGTAAAATGGTGCGGGATATTGCCGGGCGACGTCCGGAGTGATCGCCACGTGGTCGGAAACCATCAGCAAGTCGAAGCCGAGACCCTCCACGGTCTTGGCCCAACGGGCGAGGTTATCCGGATTTGTTCCGGGTCCGAAGTTGGGGACATTCACGCCTATCTGCATGACCGCCAGACTAGCAAGATCTCAACGGCTGGTGTGCGGCGAAAAGAAAGTGCCCGACCGGTCGGCGAACCGGTGATTCGAGGGGAGTTCCAGCGCCGTCGGGCAGGGTGGTGTCGCTGCGGCGGCGCCATCGGAACGGACGCAACAGAATGTGACGAGATGCACGTTGTAGCCATTCGTACGTCTGCCACGGCGCCCACGGGGTAGGGCTGCGATAACCCGCAAGGTCGCCGTACTCGACAAGGAGGCCCCTCGTGGTCGCTCCCGCACACCCCCGCTCCAAACCCGTGGCGCAGCCGCCGTCCCCCGAACCCGAGCCGCACTTCTGCGTGTTCAGCGCGGAGGGCGCCTGCGCCGAGATCCCGCTGACCAGTGAGGCACCGCTGCCCGACGCGGAGCCCCTCACCAGCGAGCCGCCACTCGCCGAAACCGCACACCTGACCAGCGAGTCCGCGGTCTTCGAGCCGGACCTCGCGAGGCTGTAGATGGCGGCGCAGGGGTCGGCCGAACCGCCTTCCGAGGACCTGTCACGTCTCGCCGAGCTGTATGGCGTCGCCACCTCCTACAGCCCGTCCCCGGACCGTACGGTCGCCGCCTCGGCCACCGCCGTCACCCTCGCCCTGGCCGCCCTCGGCGTCGACACCGGCCGCCCCGCGGCCGCGCTGGCCGCCCGTGAGCGCGAGCTGCGCGACCGGCTGCTGCCGCCGACGGTGGTCTGCTGGAGCGGCAGCCCGCCCGCGTCCCTCGGGAAGCTGCCCAGGGGCACTCGGCTGCGGATCGAGACCGAACAGGGCGAGACGCGCGCCGCCGCCGACCAACTCCCGCCCGGGGTGCACCGGTTGACCGCCACGGCGCCCGACGGCCGGGTGGCCGAGTCCCATCTGGTCGTCGCCCCCGCCCGGCTCCCCACGGCCGGCGGACGCTCGTACGGACTCCTCGTCCAGCTGTACTCCCTGCTCTCCCGGCGCTCCTGGGGCATGGGCGACCTCGGTGACCTCACCGAGCTGACCGCCTGGGCCGGGCGGGCGCTCGGCGCCGGGTTCGTGCAGGTCAACCCGCTGCACGCGGCGGTGCCCGGCGCCCCCACGGACCCCTCGCCGTACCGGCCCTCCTCGCGGCGCTTCCCGGACCCGGTCCATCTGCGGGTCGAGGACGTGCCCGAGTACGCCCATGTGACCGACCGCGAGGCCGTGCGCTCGCTCGCCGAACGGGCCGGGCGGCTGCGCGAAGCGGTGCTGGACAAGGGCGCGTTGATCGACCGGGACGCCGTGTGGGAGCTCAAGCGCGAGGCGCTGGAGCTGGTGCGCGAGGTGCCGCTCGGCCCCGGCCGGCGGGCCGCGTACGTCGACTTCCTCGCCGAGGAGGGCGAGGCCCTGGAGGACCACGCGACCTGGTGTGCGCTCGCGGAGGTGCACGGGTCGGACTGGAGCCGGTGGCCGGCCGGCCTGCGGGACCCCCGCTCGCCCGAAACGGCCCGCGCCCGCTCCGAGTTGATGGACCGCGTCGACTTCCACTGCCGCCTCGCCTGGCTCACCGACGCCCAGCTCGTCGCCTCGCAGCAGGCGGCGCGGGACGCCGGGATGCCGGTCGGGATCATCCACGATCTGGCGGTCGGCGTGCACCCCGGGGGCGCCGACGCCTGGGCGCAGCAGGGCTACCTCGCGGCCGGGATGTCGGTCGGCGCGCCCCCGGACGCGTTCAACGCGCGCGGGCAGGACTGGGGGCTGCCGCCGTGGCGCCCGGACCGGCTGGCCGAGTCCGGCTACGCCCCCTACCGACGCCTGCTCAAAGCCCTCTTCCGCTACGCCGGCGCGCTGCGCATCGACCATGTGATGGGCCTGTTCCGCCTCTGGTGGGTCCCGCAGGGACACCCGCCGACCGAGGGCACGTACATCCGCTACGACGCCGAGGCCATGCTCGCGATCCTGGTCCTGGAGGCCTCGCGCGCCGGGGCGGTGGTGATCGGCGAGGACCTGGGCACGGTGGAGCCCGGGGTGCGCGAGACGCTGCGCGAACGCGGGGTGCTCGGTACGTCGGTGCTCTGGTTCGAGCGGGACTGGGAGGGCGACGGCCGCCCTCTGCCGCCGGACCGCTGGCGCGCCGACTGCCTCGCCACCGCGACCACCCACGACCTGCCGTCCACCGCGGCCCGGCTGACGGGCGATCACGTCGAACTCCGCTACCGGCTGGGCCTGCTGACCCGGGAACTGGCGGAGGAACGGACCGAGGCGGCCGCGGACACCGGGGAGTGGCTGGAGGTACTGGCCCGGCTGGGCCTGCTGCACGGCACCGGCGGCGGCCACAGCACCTCGACGGAGGAGGCCGAGATCCAGGCCGTGCACCGGTTCCTGCTGCGGACACCGGCCAGGCTGGTGGGGGTGTGGCTCCCGGACGCGGTGGGCGACCGCCGGCCCCAGAACCTGCCGGGCACATGGGACCAGTACCCGAACTGGCGGCTGCCGATCGCGGACGCGGAGGGCAGGCCGGTGACGCTGGAGGACCTGGCGGCCTCCCCGCGCCTGCACGGTTTGGTGGAGGTCCTGCGTGGTCCTCGCGCGGTCGGGCCGGGGTGACGGCGGGGGACCGGCGATCCCCTCCCGTCGCCCACGTATGGCACCCCGGGCGCGCGGGGCCATAAGGCATTCGATACTTTTGGGATCGTGGACAAGAAGAACGCCCTGCGCGCCGGTGCCCTGGCTGCCGGTACGACGCTGATGATGCTGCTCATGACGTCTCCCGCGCTCGCGCTCACCCGCGACGACGGCGACGACCCCGGTCCGGGCCTGAGCGTCATGGAGACGCTGGGTCTCTTCGTCGTGGCCCCGCTCGCGATCTTCGCGGTCATCACCGGGCTGGTGATGGTCCTGGACAAGTCCACGGACCGCCGGCCGAAGGCGAAGACCAAGGTTCCCGTGAAGGCCAAGGCCGGAGCCTGACCGAGCCGGAGGCCGGCACCACGGCCTGACCGCTCACCGCACGTTCCCCGAGGGCGCCGACCCCACCGCACGTACGCGCAGCAAGCCGTACGCGGGTGAGGCCGGCGCCCTCGGCGTGTTCTCCCGCGCCGCCGCTCAGGGGTTCGGCGCGGTCAGATACCGCTGTACCGTCGGCGCCAGCCACGCCACGATCTCCTCGGGCGCCAGCGCCACCGCGGACGGGATCCGCAGCACATAACGGGTCAGCGCGAGCCCCAGCAGCTGCGACGACACCAGCGCGGCCCGCGCCGGCACCTGCTGGGGGTCCGGGCACGCCCGCTCGGCGATCGGCAGCAACTGGTCCCGGAAGATGCCCTGCATCCGCTCGGCCCCGGCCGCGTTCGTCGCGCCGACCCGCAGCAGCGCCGTGAGCACCTCGTTCTCCTCCCAGGTGGCGAGGAAGTGGGTGACGAGAGCGCGGCCGACGTCCTTGCGGGGCAGCGCGCCCACGTCCGGCAGCCGCAGATCGATGGCGACCGCCGCCGCGAACAGGCCCTCCTTGTTGCCGTAGTAGCGCATCACCATGGACGGATCGATGCCCGCGTCCTTGGCGATCGCGCGGATGGTGGCCCGCTCGTAGCCGTCGGCGGCGAAGCGTTCGCGGGCCGCGGCGAGGATCGCGCCGCGGGTGGCGTCGGAGCGGCGGGGGGTGCCTGGGCCGGGGGGTGTGGTCGTGGTGTCGCTGTGGCTGCCGTTCATGCCTACGAGCGTAGGCCAACGGGTGTTTGCCAACAAGCGCTTGCCAACAAATGTTTGCCAACAAGTGTTGACTCCTTGCTCCGGCGCTCGCTAGTCTCGTCAACGAGCGTTGGCAAACAATCGTTGGCAAACGGACGTTGGCAACAGGAGGCCACCATGACCGGCACCGCCACCCACCGCACGGCCGACCGCCGCACCGTGATCGTCGTCGGCTCCGGCCCCACCGGCCTGCTCCTCGCCGGCGACCTCGCCGGCGCGGGCGTCCCCGTCACCCTCCTCGAAAAGCGCCCCCACAAGATCAGCAACCTCTCCCGCGCCTTCGGGGTGCACGCCCGCACCCTGGAGCAGTTCGACGCCCGCGGCCTCGCCGACCAACTGCTCGCCACCGGCGACACCATCACCGGCCTGCGGGCCTTCGACCGCCTCACGCTCGACCTGGGCACGCTGGCGTCCCGCTTCCCGTTCCTGCTGATCACCCCGCAGTACGAGGTCGAGCGGCTGCTGGAGCGGCGGGCCAGGGAGGCCGGGGTCGAGTTCGCCTATGAGAGCGAGGTCGTGGGGCTGCGGCAGGACGCCGACGGGGTGGAGCTGGAGGTGCGGGGCGCGGACGGGACGGTCGCCGTGCGCCGCGCGGCCTATGTCGTCGGCGCCGACGGACACCACAGCGTCGTACGCCGGGCGATCGGTCTGGACTTCCCCGGGGTCTCCGTCATCACCTCGCTGTTCCTGGCGGACGTCCGGCTCGCCGAGCGGCCCGAGGACGTGCTCACCGTCAACGGCGCGGGCGACTGCTTCGCGATGATCGCCTCCTTCGGCGACGGCTGGTACCGGGTCATGGGCTGGAACCGCCGGAACGAGGTCCCCGACGACGCTCCCATCGACCTCGACGAGGTCAGGGACGTCACCCGCCGCGCCCTGGGCACCGACTACGGCATGCACGACGCCCGCTGGCTCTCCCGCTTCCACAGCGACGAACGCCAGGCGCCGCGCTACCGGGTGGGGCGGGTCTTCCTCGCCGGCGACGCCGCGCACATCCACTCCCCGGCCGGCGGCCAGGGCATGAACACCGGCCTCCAGGACGCGGCCAACCTGAGCTGGAAGCTCGCCGCGGCCGTCCAGGGATGGGCCCCCGAGGGACTCCTCGACACCTACGAGACCGAGCGGCACCCGGTCGGCAAGGCGGTACTGCGCAGCAGCGGCGGACTGGTCCGGCTGGCCCGGGCCCAGAGCCCGGCACTGCGCGCCGTCCGCGCCCTCGTCACCGCCGTCGGCAACACGGTCGGGCCCGCCCGGCGCAAGGCCCTGGGCCAGATCTCCGGCATCGGCTACAAGTACCCCGCCCCCCGCGGCGCCCACCGCCTCACCGGCACCCGCGTCCCCGACGTCGCCCTGGAGAGCGGCCGCCTCTACGAGGCCCTGCGCGGCGGCCGGTTCGTCCTGATCACCCCGGACTCGGAGGCATACAGGGACTCGGGCACCCGCAAGGACCGGCTGACCGTGGAGCACTGGGCGAGCGACCGCCGTACGACCGTCCTGGTCCGCCCCGACGGATACGTGGCCTGGGCGGCGGAGGCACCGGACGCCGAGGCGGTCGAGAAGGCGGTCACCGCTGCCGTCGGGTGAACCGGGGGCTGGGTGGAGTTGTGTGCCGCCCCGCCCGGCGAAGGAGCGCGGGGCTGCGCCGGCGGGCGACTGCCGCGTCGCGCCCGGCATCGGGCGGCCCGAGTGGAGTCCCGCCCCCGCCCAGCGCAGGGGCGCAGGGATCGCAGCGCGCGGGCGCGCCCGCCCCCCCCGCCAGTCCCTGGGCTCGTCGCCGAGTTTCCGGCGGAGCGATCAGTGCGGGGGCGTCTGGGTTCCCGCCAGCAAGTGGCGGAGCAGGTCGGCCAGTTGGTCGGCCTGTTCGTCGTTGAGGACGGACATCGCCTGGGTCTCGGTGGCGAGGCCGGCGCCGACCGCCTCGTCGAGGACGGTCAACCCCTTCTCGGTGAGGGTGACTTGGAGGCCCCGGCGGTCGTGCGGGTCGGGGGAGCGGCGGAGCAGGCCCGCGCGTTCCAGCTTGTCGAGCCGGCCGGTCATGCCACCCGTGGTGAGCATCAGCGTCGCGGAGAGCTGACGGGGCGAGAGGGTGTAGGGCTCGCCGGCGCGGCGCAGGGTGGCCAGGACGTCGAACTCGCCCCGGGAGATCCCGTAGGGGGCGTACGCCTTCTCCATCCGGTCGCCCATGGCCCGGGACAGCCGGAAGATCCGCCCGAAGACCTCCATCGCCCGGGTGTCGAGGTCGGGCCGCACGGTGCCCCACTGCTCGATGATCGCGTCGACGGGGTCCCTGGAGGGCTGCTGCGGCGTGGCGTTCATGGGGGGAGTATCCGCCCGCGGACCGGTCGCCCGCAAGAAAGTAGCTCGCGAGCAAGTGGATTGCCGGGAAGCGGATTGCGGGAAAGTTACTTAGCGCTAAGCTGCTTTCGAGCAAGTTACTTCCTGGCGTGCCACCGCACGTCTTCTTCTCTAGGGGTCGTCATGGGGAAAGCGGCGAAGACCGAGCGCATACCGGGGGAGTGGGCCCTGCCCGTCGCCGCCGCCGTCAACGGTGTCGGCACGGGCATGTACGTCCCCTTCACCCTGGTGTTCTTCCACTACGTCACCGGTCTCTCCTTCACCGTCGTCGGCCTGGTGCTCACCGTGACCGGCCTCGCGGGCATCGCCGCCCTCCCGCTGGCCGGCACGGCCGTCGACCGGTACGGCGCGAAGCGCGTCCAACTCGCGGTGTACGGCGTCCGTGCCGCCGGTTTCGCGCTCTACCCCTTCGCCCACTCCCTCACCGCCTTCGCCGCGGTCGCCCTGGTCACGGCCGCCGCCGACCGCGCCTTCCCCGCCGTACAGGCCTCGCTCATCGGCGAGGTGGCGCGCGGCGCCGGACGCGACCGGCTCCA
This sequence comes from Streptomyces sp. NPDC001536, assembly GCF_042894505.1. Classification (NCBI taxonomy): domain Bacteria; kingdom Bacillati; phylum Actinomycetota; class Actinomycetes; order Kitasatosporales; family Streptomycetaceae; genus Streptomyces; species Streptomyces sp. NPDC001536. The sequence continues at coordinate 702,589 of NZ_JBIAVQ010000001.1, read as the reverse complement.
GGCGGCCACGCGCGCGCTGCAGAACGCCGGCAACGGCGCGGGCGCCCTGCTCGCCACGCTGGTCATCGCCTTCGCCGGCAGCACCGGCTACACCTACGCGGCCTGGGGCAACGCCCTGTCCTTCGCCCTCGCCGCACCGCTGCTGCTGCCGCTGCGGCCGGTGCGCGGCCGGGACGAGACGGCCGGGGCGACGGCACGCGGGGCCGGTTACCGGCTCGTGCTGGCCGACCGGCCCTTCCTGGTCCTCACCGGCGCCAACTTCCTGAACGCGCTCAGCTATTCGGCCCTGTCCGTGCTCTTCCCGCTGTTCATCGTGGAGTGGCTGCACGGGCCCGCCGTGCTCACCGGTGCCGCGTTCACCATCAACACCGTGCTGTGCGCGGCGGCCGGGGTGTTCGTCGGCGGGCGGGTCCGCAGGGCCGGTGCCCGGCGCACCCGGGCGGCGGCGCTGGGCGCGGGACTGTTCGCGGTGGCGTTCCTCGCCCAGATCGCGCTGGGCACGCTACGGCCGGACTCCGGCCCGGTGCTGGGCGGCGCCCTCGTCGCCGTGATCCTCGTCTACACGCTCGGCGAGCTGGTCCACAGCCCCGCCGCCGAGGTCCTCGCCGTGTCGGCGGCGCCCGCGGCCGTGCGCGGCCGGTATCTGGCGGCCTACCAGATGTCCTGGTCCCTGGCGAAGGCGGTGGCGCCCTCGCTGTTCACGGCCCTGCTCGCGGTGGACGGCCGGGTTCCCTGGGCGGCCCTCGTCCTCACCTCCGCCGTGGCCGCGGCACTGCTGCTCCGCGTGGAACGGCACCTGCCGGCGGACGCGGTACGGCCCGTCGCGGAGACCGTCGTCCGCACCGCGCCCGGGGAGGCCGTAGGCCGGAATGCCGCCGGAGCGGTCGGCGGCCGGACGGCTCCCGCGGAGACCACCGACCGGAGTACCGCCGACTCCTGAGAGGCAGCTCCTGAAGGCGCCCTCTCACTCCAACCACCCTGAAGGGAAACGGTCATGACCCGGTCCGCGACCATCCTCCTCACCGCCCTCGCTCCCATCTCCTGGGGCACCACCTACGCCGTCACCACCGAGTTCCTCCCGGCCGACCGTCCCCTGTTCACCGGACTGGTGCGCGCTCTGCCCGCCGGGCTGCTGCTGCTCGGGGTCGCGCGGGTGCTGCCGAAGGGGGCCTGGTGGTGGAAGGCGGCGGTGCTCGGGGCGCTGAACATCGGTGCGTTCTTCCCGCTGCTGTTCCTGTCGGCGTACCGGCTGCCCGGCGGCATGGCCGCGGTCGTCGGGTCGGTGGGGCCGCTGCTCGTCGTAGGGCTGTCGGCGCTGCTGCTGGGGCAGCGGCCGACCGCGCGGAGTGTGGTCACCGGGGTCGTCGCGGCGTTCGGGGTCAGTCTCGTCGTACTGAAGGCGGCCGGGGCGCTCGATGTGGTGGGGGTGCTGGCGGCCTTCGGCTCGGCCGCCTCGATGTCCGCCGGGACCGTGCTGACCAAGCGGTGGGGGCGGCCCGACGGGGTGGGACCGCTCGCGCTCACCGGGTGGCAGCTGACCGCGGGCGGGCTGCTCATCGCGCCGCTCGCGCTGCTGGTCGAGGGTGCCCCGCCCGCGCTCGACGGGCGGGCGGTCGGCGGCTACCTCTATCTGGCGCTGGCGAACACGGCCGTCTCGTACTGGCTCTGGTTCCGCGGCATCGGCCGCCTCAGCGCCACCCAGGTCACCTTCCTCGGCCCGCTCTCCCCGCTGACCGCCGCGATCGTCGGCTGGGCGGCGCTCGGACAGGCGCTGACGCCGGTCCAACTGGCCGGGATGGCGGTGGCGTTCGGGGCGACGGTGGCGGGACAGGTGGGGCAGCGGGAGGCGCGTACGGTCCGTCGATCGTTCAGTTTTCCTGAAAGGAATGGTCGAAAAGATTCGATGGACGTGACAGATGCGGCGCTGCGACGGTAGATCCACCGAGATCACCGCCCAGTGGAAGGACCCGAGTGACCGTCGTCCTCGACAGGACCGCCCGTACGACCTCCGCCCCGAGGGCAGCCGCCCTCGGGGTGCTGCTCGCCGCCGTCGCGACCGTCGTCTGGTCCGGCAGCTTCGTCACCTCCCGCGCGCTGCACGACAGCGTGCCGCCCGTCCAGCAGGCCTTCTGGCGCTGGACCGTCGCCCTCGTCGCGGTCGCCCCCTTCGGGGCCCGGCAGGCCTGGCGGCAGCGGAAGCTGATCAGACGGCACTCCGGTTTCGTGGTGCTCGCCTCGCTGCTCGGGGTGACCGTCTACAACACGCTCGTCAACCAGGCCGGGTCGACCACCTCGGCCGCCAACATGGGCATGATCATGGCCGCTTCGCCGGTCCTGATGGCGGTGTTCGAGCGGCTGGGCGGCACACGGCTGGGCGCGCGCCGGGTCGGAGGGCTGCTGGTCGCGTGCGGGGGCGTGGTGCTGCTGGTCGGTGGCGGGGCGGGGCTCGCCGCGGGTGACCTGTGGATGATCGCGGCGGCCTGCTGCTTCGGGTCGTACAGCGCGCTGCTGCGCCGCAAGCCGGCCGAACTCGGCGGTACGGCCTTCCTGTTCACGACCTTTCTGTGCGGCACCGTCCTGCTGCTGCCCGCGCAGGGGGTGAGCCTCGCCGTCCAGGGCGGGTTCGAGCCGACGGCCGGCACCGTGCTGCCCCTGCTGTACGTCGGCGTCCTCTCCTCGGCCGTCGCCTTCTTCGCCTGGAACCGGGCCGTCGCTCTCGTCGGTCCGTCCCGGGCCGGAGTCGTGTACTACCTCCAGCCCCTGTGCGTGGCCCTGCTGTCCTGGGTCCTGCTCGGCGAGACGGTCTCCGCGGCGCAGGCGCTGTGCATGGCGCTGATCCTCGGCGGGGTGATGCTGGGTGCGGCCGGATAGGTTGGCCGCCATGCTCGACTGGGACATCCGGAAACTGCGGATCCTGCGGACGCTGCGGGAGCAGGGCACCGTGACCGCGACGGCCGAGGCGCTGCGGATGACGCCGTCCGCGGTGTCGCAGCAGCTGACCAACCTGTCCAGGCAGCTGGGCGTGCCGTTGCTGGAGGCGCAGGGGCGGCGGGTGCGGCTCACGGACGCGGCACGGCTGGTGCTGCGGCACGCGGAGGCGGTGTTCGAGCAACTGGAGCGGGCGGACGCCGAGTTGTCGGCGTACGCGCACGGCGAGGTCGGTGAGGTGCGGGTCGGCGCCTTCTCCACCGCCGTGCCCGCGCTGGTGGTGCCCGCCGTACGGGCCCTGCGGGCGACGCACCCGGGGGTGAGCGTGCGGGTGCGCGAGACGGAGGCCGGGGAGGCGTACGAGCTGCTGGCCGGCGGCGAGGTCGACCTCGCGCTGTCCCTGGCCGCGCAGGCGCCGGAGGTGGGGGACGGCCGGTTCACCCGCGTGGAGCTGCTCGCGGACCCGCTGGACGTCGCACTGCCGCGCGGCCACGGGCTGGCGGCCGCCGAGGGGCTGCGGCTGGCCCATCTCGCCGGGGAGTCCTGGATCTTCGGCGGCAGCGGGCCCTGGTCCGACATCACGCGCGGGGCGTGCGAGGCGGCCGGGTTCAGCCCGCGTCAGGGGCACTCCGCGGCGGGGTGGACGGCGATCCTCGCGATGGTCGAGGCGGGGATGGGCGTGGCCCTGGTACCACGGACGGCCGCGGCGCGGCGGGACGGGGTGGTGATGCGGGAGCTGAGCTCGGACCGCCCGGTCCGGCACATCGTGGCGGCCGTGCGGAAGGGCGCGGAGGAGGGGGCGGCGGTGGCGAAGGTGCTCGGCGCGCTGCGGGAGGTCGCGGCGGGGTACGGCGGCTGAGGCGGGGCCGGGAGGCGAGGGGCCGAGCCGGTGTGCATCCTCCCGTGAACCCGTTCGCCGTGAGTCGGCAAGTACAGGTTGAACACCGTCACTTCCACCGACCCGACCCGACCCGACCCGACCCGACCCCACCGACCCCACCACACGGACGGACTGTCCATGACCGACCTGGCCGACAGTGACACCGCCCTCATCGCGGCGTCGCTCGAGGAACCCGAGCGCTTCGCGGCGCTCTTCGACCGTCATGCTCCCGCCATCCACCAGTACGTCGCCCGGCGGCTCGGCCGGGACGCGGCCGACGACGTCACCGCGGAGACGTTCCTGACGGCCTTCCGGATACGGGCCCGGTTCGACCCCGCGCGGGCCGGCGTCCGGCCCTGGCTGCACGGCATCGCCGCCAAGCAGATCGGCCGGCACCGCCGCGAGGAGGTCAAGGCGCTGAAGCTGCTCGCCCGCACCGGCCACGACCCGGTCGCCGAGAGCTGGACCGACTCCGCCGACGACCGCCTCGCCGCCGAGGCCGCCTCCCGCCCGCTGGCCAAGGCGCTGGCCGGACTCTCCGCGGGCGACCGGCACGTGCTGCTGCTCTTCGCCTGGGCCGACTTCAGCTACCAGGAGATCGCCGAGGCCCTCGACATCCCCGTGGGCACCGTCCGCTCCCGCCTCAACCGCGCCCGAAGAAAGCTGCGTGCCGCGACCGGCGCGGCGGACGGCCCTTTCATCGAAGCTCGCATCCACGAAGGTGACCCCGCATGAACGAGCTCTCCGAATTCCGCGGCCTGCGCGCCGACGCCCCCCTTCCCGACGCCGACCGGCTCGCAGCCCCGCGCGCCCGGCTCACCGCGGCGTTCCGGCAGGAGACCCGCCCTGCGCGTGCCGCCCTTCCCCGGCGCCGGATGATCCTGGTCGGCGCCGCCACCGCGGGGGCCCTCGCCGTGACCGCCGGGATCCTCACGACGCTGCCCGAGGACGGCACCGGCGCCCCCGCGGGCACGGGCCCCCAGATGCTGTCGGCCGGCGCCTCCGCCGACGCCCTCGAACTGGCCGCCGCCACCGTCGAGAAGCACGGCGCCACCGAGCCGGGGCCGAAGCAGTGGGTGTACGAGAAGAGCACCGTCTTCGGCCAGGGCAAGCCGCGGACCAGCGAGGAGTGGACCCGCTGGGACGGCACCGGGCACGCCAACCTGCCCGGTATCGCCCCGCCCGGTGACATCTCGGACTTCGACCCGGACAAGCTCCAGGTCTGGTACGGCCCCAACCAGGAGGAGAAGTGGAAGAAGGAGGGCTACGACGACCGCTCCCAGCGGCAGTTCTACCGCTTCCTCGCCACCCTGCCGAGCGACCCCGACCGCATGATGAAGCGCATCCGCGAGGAGCACGCCATCGGTGACATCAAGGGGGAGACGCGCGCCCAGCGCGACTGGCGGGAGATCAACGTCCTGTACCGGTCGGTGCTGATCCCGCCGAAGGTCCAGGCGGGCCTGTTCCGGGCACTCGCGAAGATCCCCGGCGCCCGGGTGACGACCGGCGTGAAGGACCCGCTCGGCCGCGCGGCGATCAGTGTGAGCGTGAACTACGCCGAGAAGATCCCGTCGGGCTGGCAGGGCAAGCAGGAGATCTTCTTCGATCCCGAGAGCTACGCCTACCTCGGGGAGAACAAGTCCGACGGGCAGATCGTCAACGCCCGTGACGCCTGGGGCGTCGTCGACAAGCCCGGCGCCCGCCCCTGAGCACCCGCAAGGGGCGCCCGGTGCGGCACCGGGCGCCCCTCGTCGTCGTAGCGGAAGCGGCTACTGGGCCGCCGCGTCCGCCGCCTGCGCCCGCAGCGCGCGCTCCACGCCCGCGCGGGACTCCGAGACCAGGCGGCGCAGGGCCGCGTTGGGCTCGGCGGAGGCCAGCCAGGCGTCCGTCTTGTCCAGGGTCTCCTGGGAGACCTGGATCGAGGGGTAGAGGCCGACCGCGATCTGCTGGGCGATCTCGTGGGAGCGGGTGTCCCAGATGCCCTTGACCACCTCGAAGTACTTGTCCGTGTACGACGCGAGCAGCTCGCGCTGCCCGGTCTGGACGAAGCCTCCGATGACCGCCTCCTGCACCGCGTTCGGCAGCTTGTCGGACTCGATGACCTGGGCCCAGGCCTCGGCCTTGGCCTCCTCGGTCGGACGGGCGGCACGGGCGGTGGCCGCGTGCCGCTCGCCGGCCGCGGTCTTGTCCCGCTCGTACTCGCCCGCGATCTCCGCCTCGTCGAAGCGGCCGACCGACGCCAGGCGCTCCACGAACGCCCAGCGCAGCTCGGTGTCGACGGCCAGGCCCTCGATCGTCTGCGAGCCCTCCAACAGGGCGTCCAGGAGGTCCAGCTGCTCCGGCGTACGGGCCGTCGCCGCGAACGCGCGCGCCCACGCCAGCTGGTGGTCGCTGCCCGCGGCCGCCGAGCGCAGATGCGCCAGCGTGGCGTCCGTCCAGCGGGTCAGCAGCGCCTCGCGGGCGGCCGGGTCGGCGTACAGCTCGATCGCCAGCTTCACCTGGCGGTGCAGGGACTGCACGACACCGATGTCCGACTCCTTGCCGATGCCGGACAGGACGAGGGAGAGGTAGTCGCGGGTGGCCAGTTCGGCGTCGCGGGTCATGTCCCACGCCGAGGCCCAGCACAGCGCGCGCGGCAGCGAGGACTCGAAGTCGCCCAGGTGCTCCGTCACGAAGGCCAGGGACTGCTCGTCCAGGCGGACCTTCGCGTACGACAGGTCGTCGTCGTTGAGCAGGACCACCGCCGGACGGCGCTTGCCCACCAGCTGCGGTACGGCCGTCAGCTCGCCGTCCACGTCCAGCTCGACGCGCTCGTCGCGCACCAGCTTGCCGCTGGCGTCGTCCAGTTCGTACAGGCCGACGGCGATGCGGTGCGGACGGAGGGTGGGTTCGCCCTGCGCGCCCGCCGGGAGTGCCGGGGCCTCCTGGCGGATCGCGAACGAGGTGATGACACCGTGCTCGTCCGTCTCGATCTCGGGGCGCAGGATGTTGATGCCGGCCGTCCGGAGCCATTTCTCCGACCAGTTCTTCAGGTCACGCCCGGAGGTCTCCTCCAGCGCGCCCAGCAGGTCGGACAGCCGGGTGTTGCCGAACGCGTGGCGCTTGAAGTACGCCTGCACGCCGCCGAAGAACTCGTCCATGCCGACGTAGGCGACGAGCTGCTTCAGGACGGAGGCGCCCTTGGCGTACGTGATGCCGTCGAAGTTGACCAGCACGTCGTCGAGGTCGCGGATCTCGGCCATGATCGGGTGCGTGGAGGGCAGCTGGTCCTGGCGGTACGCCCACGTCTTCATGGAGTTGGCGAACGTCGTCCACGAGTGCGGCCAGCGGCTGTCCGGGGCGTACGCCTGGCAGGCGATCGACGTGTAGGTGGCGAACGACTCGTTCAGCCACAGGTCGTTCCACCACTCCATGGTGACAAGGTCGCCGAACCACATGTGCGCCAGCTCGTGCAGGATCGTCTCGGCACGCATCTCGTACGCGGCGTCGGTGACCTTCGAGCGGAACACGTACTGGTCGCGGATGGTGACCGCGCCCGCGTTCTCCATCGCGCCCGCGTTGAACTCCGGCACGAACAGCTGGTCGTACTTCTTGAACGGGTACGCGTAGTCGAACTTCTCCTGGAACCACTCGAAGCCCTGCCGCGTGACCTCGAAGATCGCGTCCGAGTCGAGGAACTCGGCGAGGGAGGGCCGGCAGTAGATGCCGAGCGGCACGGACTGGCCGTCCTTCTCGTACACGCTGTGGACCGAGTGGTACGGGCCGACGATGAGAGCGGTGATGTACGACGAGATCCGCGGGGTCGGCTCGAAGACCCAGGTGTCGTCCTTCGGCTCCGGCGTCGGGGAGTTGGAGATGACGGTCCAGCCGGAGGGGGCCTTCACGGTGAACTGGAAGGTGGCCTTCAGGTCGGGCTGCTCGAAGGAGGCGAAGACACGGCGGGCGTCCGGCACCTCGAACTGGGTGTAGAGGTAGGCCTGCTGGTCGACCGGGTCGACGAAGCGGTGCAGACCCTCACCGGTGTTGGTGTACGCGGCGTCCGCGACCACGCGGAGCACATTGCGGCCCTCCAGCAGGCCGGGGAGCGCGATGCGGGAGTCCTTGAAGACCTCGGCCGGGTCGAGCGGGTCCCCGTTGAGCGTCACCTCGTGGACGGCCGGGGCCACCAGGTCGATGAAGGTCTCCGATCCGTTCTCGGCGACGTCGAAGCGCACCGTGGTCACGGACCGGTAGGTACCGCCCTCTTGCGCGCCGGAGAGGTCGAGATCGATCTCGTACGAGTCGACGCTCAGCAGCTTCGCCCGCTGTTGCGCCTCTTCGCGAGTCAGGTTTGTGCCAGGCACGCGGTCATCTCCTCGTTATGTGTGGGTTCGGCGGTTCGGCCATCCTTCCACGGGTCCCGTACCGAACGCGATGTCCAAAACCCGCCGGTGACCGGCGCGGACACGCGCGAGTGTGGGAGACATGACCACCTACACCCCACGCCCCATCACCCCCGAGATCCTGAAAGAGCTCCGCTCCACGGACGACGCGGGACGCGAGTTGGTTCCCGTGACCGACGAGGAGGGCGGGGCACCGCTGCGCTGCTGTCTGCGGCGCAGCGCGCCGGGCGAGCGGATCGCCCTCGTCTCCTACGCCCCGCTGCGGCGCTGGGCTGCGGAAACGGGCGCCGAGCCGGGCGCGTACGACGAGCAGGGCCCCGTCTTCATCCACGCCGAGGAGTGCGCGGGGCCGCAGCCCGACGGCTACCCCTTCGCGAACGCCCACCGGACGGTCCGCCGGTACTCCGCCGAGGGGCACATCCTGGGCGGAGAGCTGGTCGACACGATCGACGACAACGCCTTCCGAAACGCGTTCGACGACCCGGCCGTGGCGCTGGTCCACGTCCGGGCCGTCGAGTACGGCTGCTTCCATTACGAGGTCCGGCGGCCCTAGCCCGTCGGCCCCCGCTACGAGGTCCGGCGGCCCTAGTCCTTCAGCTCCGCCGCCACCAGCTCCGCGATCTGTACCGCGTTCAGGGCCGCGCCCTTGCGGAGGTTGTCGTTGGAGATGAACAGGGCGAGGCCGTGGTCGACGGTCTCGTCCTTGCGGATGCGGCCCACGTACGAGGCGTCCTTGCCGGCTGCCTGGAGCGGGGTCGGGATCTCGGAGAGCGCCACCCCCGGCGCCCCGGCCAGCAGCTCCGTCGCGCGCTCCGGGGACAGGGGACGCGCGAAGCGGGCGTTGATCTGGAGGGAGTGGCCGGAGAAGACCGGGACACGGACACAGGTGCCGGAGACCTTGAGCTCGGGGAGCTCCAGGATCTTGCGGGACTCGTTGCGGAGCTTCTGCTCCTCCTCCGTCTCGTTCAGGCCGTCCTCGACGAGGTTGCCGGCGAAGGGCAGCACGTTGAAGGCGATGGGCCGCTTGTAGACCTGCGGCTCCGGGAACTCGACCGCCTCGCCGTCGTGGGTCAGCTTGTCCGCGTCGGCGACGACCTTCTGGACCTGGCCGTGCAGCTCGGCCACGCCCGCGAGACCCGAGCCGGAGACCGCCTGGTAGGTGGTGGCGACGAGGGCCTGAAGGCCCGCCTCGGCGTCCAGGACCTTCAGGACCGGCATCGCGGCCATCGTGGTGCAGTTCGGGTTGGCGATGATGCCCTTGGGGCGGTCCGCGATGGCGTGCGGGTTGACCTCGGAGACGACCAGGGGGACCTCGGGGTCCTTGCGCCAGGCCGAGGAGTTGTCGATCACGACCGCGCCCTGCGAGGCGACCTTCTCGGCCAGCGCCTTGGAGGTGGCGCCGCCCGCGGAGAACAGCACGATGTCCAGGCCGGTGTAGTCCGCCGTCGAGGCGTCCTCGATCGTCACGCCGTCCAGGACCGACCCCGCGGAGCGGGCCGAGGCGAACAGCCGCAGCTCGGTGACCGGGAAGGCGCGCTCCTTGAGGATCCTGCGCATGACCGTGCCGACCTGACCGGTGGCTCCGACGATTCCGACCCTCACAGCGACTCCTTTGCGTGGCGTTTACGTGGCCTGGACGTTTCCATCATGCGTCTCATCCGGGCCGGTGTGTCCAATCGTTTGCCCGAGGGGTGGGACGCCACTCCTGCCAGGGGCGCGGTTCCAGCGTCCACTCGGCGAGCGACCTGACGTGGAGGAACGCGCTCGAAACGCGGTGCGGGCCGGAAGATGCGGCGAGTTTGCGGTGCGGGAACAGATTTTCGTCGAGTTCGAAGACGTGGATCATGTCGGTCCCGACGGCCACCGGCTCGGCCTCGGGCCCGATGTGACGTACGACTCCATTCCGGTCACCGGGGGTCCGGGCGCCCAGCACGGGGGCGGCGTCGATCAGCGCCGACGGCAGTGAAGATCATGTGAAGAAAGAATTCCGGGAATCGGGCCGAACGTTTCCGCCCGCACCGGCGTCATAGAGGAAACGCGGCGAGGAGAGGGGTGGCTGTGCTGCGCAGAAAGGCCCGTCGCGGCCTGGGGGACGGTGTCCATGACGGGCCGGACGACCCCCTCGACGCGGCTCAGGAACGTCGGGTGCGGGCCGTGCTCGCGCTCGGCGGCGTACCGCAGGCGGACCTGATGGACGGGGTGCAGCAGGTCCGCCTGCGGTTGCTGGAGCGGGCGGCGAAGGGGTACGAGGCGCCGCGCGACGTCTCCGCGTGGGCGGCCGTCGTCGCCTCCAACCTCGCCATGGACTGGCACCGCGCCAAGCGCCGCCAGGAGCGGATCGGCGAACGCCTCGCCTCACTGCGCCAGTTGGAGCATCCCTCGGGCGAGGACACCAGCGTGCTCTCCCTCGCCGTCGCCCAGGGTCTCGACGAACTGCCTGACGCCCAGCGCCAGGTCCTCGTCCTGCGTTTCTTCGCCGACCTGCCGGTGCGCGACATCGCGCACGAGCTCGGCGTCCCCGAGGGCACGGTCAAGAGCAGGCTGCACACGGCGGTCCGCGCGCTGCGCGCCCGTCTGCACGAGGGTGAGGTGGTGTGACGTGACCGCCGAACACGACGGCATCGACGCGCTGATGGCCGCGATCACCGACGAACCCCTGTCCGAGGAAGCCCGCAGAGACTCCGCCTTCATGGCCGAACACCGCGCGGCGAGCGCCGACTTGAGGCTCCTGCGCGAGCAACTGGGCGTCATCGGCCACACCCTCGCCGAACCATCCCCACTCCCGGCCCCGGCCCCGAAGCCGGCTCGGGTGGGTCCCTCACGCGCCCGCCTCTGGGTCCCCAAACTCACCCTCGGCGGCCTCGCGGTGGCCGTGGCGGCCACCGTGGTCGCCGGTCTGGGCTGGCTGGTCGCCACGGGCGGGCCCAGCGCCATGTCCGGGTCGGACGACAGCGGGGCCAGTGCCCAGAAGTCCGAGGCCGACACCAACGTCGGCACCGAGGCCGGCACCCGCTTCGGCAGCCCGCACTATCTCGCCTGCACGCGCCTGGTCGCCGAGGGCACCGTCACCTCGGTCGAACGCCTCGTGGACGGAGTGCAGTTGAGGATCTCCGTGGACGTGATCCGCTACTACAAGCAGGAGGAGAAGCGCCCGGAGCGCCTCACCTACGTCATCGAGGACACGTTCGCCCGCGGTCTCGTCAAGGGCGACCGGGTGCTGTTCGGGGTCCCGAAGGGCGACGCGGTGCCGGACCACTGGGTGGTCGGGGAGCAGCAGGTCGCCCGGGAACGGGCCTGGATCCAGGCCTCGTTGCCGGAGTCGCGCGGGCTGTCCTGCTGACAGGGGGGCACGACGAAGGGGCGGGCGCCCGATGGACGCCCGCCCCTCTTGTGGTACCCGTGACTTACGGGGTGACCTTCTCGATCGCCACGCTGCCGATGCCCGCGACCGTGCCGCGCGCGTTCACCAGCTGGACCTGACCGAAGAACTCACGGCCCTCCGGGGCCGCCGCCAGGGCGGTGACGTTCGCGGAGACGTCCGCGGTGCCACCCGTGCCCAGCTTCACCGCGACCGAGTCGTCGACCGTGACGGAGCCCAGGGCGGCGGAGAAGAACACGTCCTGGTAGTCGTAGGCCGTCGACCCGGCCGGGATCGCGTAGCCGATGACCTGGATGGTGTATGTGCCGGCGGCGGGGTTCGCCACCGAGACGGACTCCTCCGAGTCGCCGTCGGCGGAGCTGCCGGCCTCTTCACCCTTGCCGTCCAGGACGACCAGGTCGAGGTCGGCCGCCGCGTCGGAGACGTTGCCGATGGTGACGTCGAGGGACTTGGCGCCCTCGGGGACCTCGACCGTGGTGGTCTGGGTCTCGCCGTCGGCGATGGTCGGACGGGCCGACTTGGCCGAGCCGAGCGGGCCGCCGACGAGCTTGCCGTCGAGCGCGGCGAAGTTGTTCGTCACCTTCCAGGAGGCGGCGGCCGGGGTGCCGACCTTGGCCTCGGGCACGGTCACGACCTCCGGGTCGAAGGCGGCGCCGAGGACGGTGACGTCCAGCTTGTACGGGTTGTCGAGCACCGGCGACGTACGGCGCGACTCGACCTCGATCTCCCAGACACCGGCGACCGGGTCGGCGTACGAACGCACGTCGGGGCGGCAGCCGTTGCCGTCGAGGTAGTTGTTGTAGCAGTTCGGCGTGCTGGTGCTGTCCACCGGAACGCCGTACGGGTGGATCGCGATGAACCGGGTCTGGCTCTTGTCCTTCAGCCCGCCGATGGCGACCTCGAGGGACTTGGCGCCCTCGGGGACGGTCACGAAGTAGTGCTGCGAGCTGTTGCGCTGGACGGTGTTCGACGCCGAGTAGGTGTACTTCAGCGGCGCCGAGACCACGACCGTGTTCAGGATCTGCTTGTCGATGCCCTCGGTCCGCGGGTCGTCGACCTCGAGGATCGCGCTCTTGAGACCGGCGGTCGGCGCCTTCGCGGCGATCTTGACGGTGACCGGCTTGTTGAGCTCCAGCTTGACCTCGTCCGAGCCGACGATCGAGAAGGTGCCGGCGGCGTTGTTCTCGAGGTGCAGCTCGTGGTAGATCGGCTTGTCGGCGCCGGACGTACGGGTGATGGTGACCTCGTACGACTTCTTGACGCCGGCCTTCAGGCCGCCCTCACGGTCGTAGATGCCGGTGCCGAAGCCCGGCGTCTTCAGGAACTGGTCGATCGCGGTGTCGACCGGCGCCTTGACGGTGTAGTCGTGGGCGGTCGCGCCGTCCTTGATGGAGTCCCAGGCGTCCTCGATGTTGATGAGGCCCGCGCCCTCCTCGTACGCCTGCACACCCTTGATGTGGTCGGCGGTCGAGGTCAGCGCCGTGCGCAGGGTCTTCGGGGTGAGCTCGATGCCCTTCGCCTTGGCGGCGGACAGCAGCAGCGCCGAGGCGCCCGCGGCCTGCGGGGAGGCCATCGAGGTGCCCTGGAGCATGGCGTAGCCGGCCGGCAGCGAGTAGCCGGACTCGGCGACCGGGGCGCCCGGCAGCCAGGTCTGGATCGTGTTGATCGCGGCACCCGGGGCGACCAGGGTCGGGGTGAAGCCGCCGTCCTCACGCGGGCCGCGCGAGGAGAACGGGATCAGCGCGTACGGCTTCGACACGGTCGAGCCGTAGTTGGAGTACCAGGTCGCCTTGGAGATCGAGGCGCCGACGGAGATCACCTTGTCGGCCAGACCGGGGTCGCCGATGGTGTTGGCACCGGGGCCGGAGTTGCCGGCCGAGATGACCAGCTGGACGCCGTAGGTGTCGATGAGGCGCGTGTAGAGCTCGGCGCGCGCGTTGTTGCCGTCGTTGAGCGCCGGCAGACCGCCGATGGACATGTTGACGATGTCGACGCCACGGTTGACGACGAGGTCGATCATGCCCTCGGTGAGCGCGATGTTGGTGCAGCCGCCGGTCCAGGTGCAGGCACGGGACGAGACGACCTTCGCGCCGGGGGCGGCGCCGTTCATCTTGCCGCCGAACAGGCCGTTGGCGGCGGTGATGCCGGCCACGTGGGTGCCGTGCTCGGACTCGATGACGCCGATGTTGACGTAGTCCGCCTTGGCACCGGCGGCGTTGTAGACGACGTCCTTGCGGACCTCGACGACGAACGGCTGGCGCTCGACGACCTCGGTGGACGGGTTGTCGGTACCGAAGTAACCGATCTGGAATCCGTCCTTGTACGGCTTCAGCGCCTCGTCGTCGGAGAAGTCGAAGTTGTTGTTGAGGTCGACCCGGACGGTGCCGGCGGCCGCGTCGTAGAGGACGCCCCAGACGTCGGTGGTGTCGCCGTCGCGGTTGGAGTCGCCCGCGGCGTCGCCGCCCGCGGTGAACGACTCGCGGAACAGGTTGAACTGGTAGGAGCCCGCGGGGGCCTTCCAGGTGGCGCCCGCGATGGTGAAGGTCGGGCCGGCGACCGGGTTGTTCATCCGCCGCCAGGTGCCGTCCCCGTCGGCGACCGGGTCGGTCGCGGTGACCCAGTCGACGATCTTCCGCTCACCGGTGGTGGTCTTCTGCAGCGCCGGGTGACCCAGGTCGACACCCGAGTCGAGGACGCCGATGGTGATGCCGCGGCCGTCCGCCTTCGGGTGGTCCTCCACGAAGTCGACGGCGCCCGTCTCGAAGGACGGGTTGTACGGGTTCTCGGCGGGGGTCTTCTTGCCGGGCGCCGCGGGGGTGGCCGCCTTGCTGACGGCCGCGCCCTTCGCGGTGTCCGCGCTCGGCGTCGGGTCGTCCAGCGGGATCTCCTGGCGCAGGTCGATGCCGTGCACGGAGGAGAGCTTGACGGCGGCGGCGATGGCCGCGTCCGCCTTCGCGGTGGGGACGGTGGCGCGGACGTAGCCGACCTTGTCGAAGGTGCGGCCCACGAGGCCGCCGGTCACGGCGTCCAGCTGCTCGGCGACCTGCTCGGTCTGCCCCGGAGCGGTCGCGACCATCAGCGAGATGTTCTTGTCGCCGTCGGCCTTCGCCTCGGCGAGCAGGTCCGCGTCGTCCGAACCGAGCTTGTCGTGGGCGGACTTGACGCTCGGGTCGGCCGCGGCGGGCGCGTCGGCAGCGGCGACGGCCAGGGGTATCGGCCCGGCCGCGGAGAGCGCGGCCACGAGACCGGCGGCCACGGCGATACGCACCACGCGTCTCGCGCCGCCCGATATCGGTTCGCGCTGGGGGGTGAAGGTCATCGGCATCCCTTGTAGGTAAAGGAACGTGCGGTAGCGGCCGGGGCCGATCGGTCCTGACCGCGAAGGTCCGGAAATGCGACCCCGGACGATCGCACAGCTTTACGCATGGGAAGGATGTTTAGGGAGAGTTGACCGAATCGATATGGGCGGATGGGGAAAACCCGCGATCCCCTTTAGGGGCATCAGCGACCAAAGGGACAACTCGCCCCGCTGTCTCTCAGGTTCTTCTGGTACAGCCCTCAACTTTCCTTGGTGCGCGCGTAGTGCCGTGACGCCTTCGCCCGGTTTCCGCAGGCCGCCATCGAGCACCAGCGGCGCGTGCCGTTCCGTGAGGTGTCGAAGAAGTGCAGGATGCACGCCTCGTGGGCGCAGCCGCGGATCCGGTCGGGCGCGGCGGAGAGAAGCTCCAGGTAGTTGCGCGCGGCGAGCCAGGCGGGACCCCAGGTGGGGTCGTGGAACTCCGGGACCTCGCCGGGCCCTTCGGCGGTGAGGGTGGCCCGGATCCGGCCGTGCTCCAGGACGGCGTCGAGCGGTGCCACGGCGCCCTCGTGGACGGCCCCGCGCAACGCGTCCCGCGTCTGGAGCACATGCCGCAGGGTCAGCGCGTCCGCCTCGAATCGCCCGTCGAGCGCGTTGGCCCCGAGCCACACCGCCAGCCCGTCGATGTCGGTCAGCAGATCCTGCACGGCCCCTTCCCGCATCCAGCGCGTGTTCAGCAGGTCGAGCGCGAGGGGCTCACCGATGAGAGGGCGGGGATCGGCGGACATGTGGGGGCTCCCTTCCGTGCTAACCGCTCAAGGGTACGTGACTGGTTGCGCGGGCCGCTTATAACCCTTAATGTTGTTGTGACAGGTTAGGCAAGCTGAAGGGGACAGCCATGACCTTGCGCACCGGCCACATCGGTCTGAACGTCACCGACCTCGGCCGCTCCCTCGCCTTCTACCGCGACGTCCTGGGCTTCGCCCTGATCGGCGAGGGCAAGGAGGAAGGCCGGCGGTACGCCTTCCTGGGCGACGGCGAGCGCCTCGTCCTCACGCTCTGGCAGCAGGCGGGCAAGGGCTTCGACGGCGACCGCGCCGGACTGCACCACCTCGCCTTCGAGGCGGACTCGATCGACCGCGTCAGGGAGTACGAACAGGCGCTGCGGACGTACGGAGTGGACTTCGCCTACGACGGGGTCGTCGCCCACCGCGAGGGCGCGGCCTCGGGCGGCATCTTCTTCCACGACCCGGACGGCACCCGCCTGGAGATCTCCGTGCCGAGCGGCGCCGAGGGCGCTCCGGCACCGGTCGAGTCGGCTCCCACCTGCGGATTCTTCTAGCCATGGGCGTCTATCACGCGGGCTCGCGGACCGTGCAGGACCGGGTCGGGGTGCGGGAGCAGGCGGACCACGTGGGGCGGGCGATCGGCGAGGGCGTCAAGCCGGTCGCGGCGGCCTTCCTGGAACTCCAGCCGCTGCTGGTGGTGGGCGCCGCGGACCCCTCCACGGGCCGGGTCTGGGCGTCACCGCTCTCCGGAACGCCGGGATTCGCCCGGGCCACCGGACCGCACCGGATGTCGGTGGCCGGCGGCGTCCCGGAGACCGACCCGCTCGCCACCGCCCTCACCACCCCCGGCACACCCGTCGGCACGATCGCCCTCGACCCCCGCACCCGCCGCCGCATGCGCCTGAACGGCCGACTGCGGCCGACGGCACGGGGATTCGCGGTGGAGGCGGAGAAGGTGTTCGCCAACTGCCCCAAATACCTCCAGAGGAGAGAGTCGTACGAGGTGGTGGGCGACCGGAGAAGGGGAGTCGCGGTACGGGGAGGCGAACTGGACCCTGGACAACAGGAGTTCATCTCGTCCGCCGACACCTTCTTCATGGCGACCGTGCACTCCGGCACCGCCGCCGAGGCCAGCCACCGGGGCGGCAACCCCGGCTTCGTACACGTCGATTCGCCGCGTGAGCTGAGCTGGCGGGACTACCCGGGCAACGCCATGTTCCTGACCCTCGGCAACCTCGCGGCCGACCCCAGGGCGGGGCTGCTGTTCCTGGACTGGACGACGGGGACGACCCTGCAACTGACGGGTGAGGCGCGGACGGAGTTCGGGGGCGCGTCCGGGGCGGAACGCCGGGTGCGCTTCACGGTGCGGGAGGTCGTCGAGACGCCCTCCGCGGTGCCGCTGCGCTGGTCGGCGCCCGAATACTCGCCCGCGAATCCGGAGCCGGCGGGCTAACTTCCGTACATGCGCAGGAAACTGAGGGTGGCGGCCTACGCCATGTGTGTCCGTGACGGCAAACTCTTGCTCGCCCGCTGGATCGGCGGCGACGGCAGGCCGGAGTGGACCCTGCCGGGCGGCGGGATGGAACACGGGGAGGACCCGTACGACACCGTCCTGCGGGAGGTGGACGAGGAGACCGGCTACACCATCGAGGTCACCGGACTCCTGGGTGTGCACACCCGCCGCCACACCTACACCCGCCGCTTCGGCCGAACCGTCGACCACCACGGCCTCCGCCTCGTCTACGAGGGCCGGATCACCGGCGGCGAACTCCGCCCCGAGATCGGCGGCTCCACCGACATGGCCGCCTGGCACGACCTGGACGCGGTACCCGAACTGAACCGGGTGTCCCTGGTCGACATCGGTCTGCGCCTGTGGCGCGAGCGACCGGCGGCGGGGCGGGTGGCAGGCGTCCGGGAGTAGCCGGGCCCCCACCCTGACCTCTCTGTGCCGTTTCCCTCCCGAATGGGACGCCTGTCTGGGATGCTGAACGCCGCGGACGCGGCAGGGAGTTCGGCCGCAAGCATCGCCATCGCCGAGGGGGACGGCCATGGAGTGGTCGATGTCCATCACATACGGCGCACTGGGCGGCCTCGTCGTGGAGATCGTCGTCTTCTACGGGCGGATCGCGACGTGGCAGGCGGCCAGGCACCGGGCGCTGTCGCGGAACAGACGCCGCGACAAGCTCCCGCGCTTCGACAAGTACGTCGATCCGCCCTCGGACGCCTTGGCCGCGCTGACACGGGTCTGCCTCGGGGCGGGGGCGGGCTGGCTCTTCGCTCCGCAACTGACGGGGGCGCTGGCCACCGTGGCCGTGGGCGCGTCGGCGCCGGCGCTGCTGCGGCAGTTCGGCAGCGCGCGAGTCCTTCAGGCGGTGATCGCGGGCGGCACCCCGGAAGCGGTGGCGCCGGCCGAGCCTTCGACCCCGGCCGGCGAGGTACTCGAATCATGACCCGACCTCGCCTCGCCGAGCGGTACTGGGCATCCCTCACCGACTCCCGCGCGGAGGCACTGGACCACCTCATCGAGCATGGACGACGCCGGGATCTGCCGTTCTGGCGGAGGTACGTGGCGTCGCTGCTGGATGTGGAGGTGGTGGAGGAACGGGGACTGAGGGAACGGGACTTGGGGGCAGAGACGGTGGTGCCGGGAGCGCCGACGTCGACGGTCCACTACACGTTGGACGCGACCGTCGAGGTCGGAGAGACCGTGCCTGCGGGGCGGGACAGGCGGCTGCTGCCCGCGATCGCGCTCGCCGCGGCGCTGTGCATGGGCATCGGGCTCAGCGCCGCGCTCTCACTCTTCGGGACCGGGCACCAGGCCGCATCGTCTCCCGCCACGCCGACCGTTCTGCCCAGTCCCACCGCTGTGGAAAGCGTCATTCTTCCGAGTTCGGCCGCCCCTTCAGGCGTGTACGAGGAGGGGGACGGCTACGCCTGGGCGCCGCCCGAAGACTGGCAGCGCTCCGAGAATTCGGGGGCCGAGGTGCACTACACCTCCCCCGACGGCAAGCAGGAGCTCGTGGCCAAGTCCGCCTTGGCCCGCGGCGACCTTCTGGAGACATGGCGGACGTCGGAGCAGGACGCACAGGACGGCACCGGCTACCGGAAGATCCGTCTGGACGCGACAGAGTTCCGCGACCACCCGGCGGTCGTCTGGGAGTACACCTTCACCCTCGACGGGGTTCCCTGGCACGCCCGGCTCCTCGGCTTCAGCGCGGACGGCAGGTCGTACCAGATCAACACCTGGTACCAACCCGGCATCGAATCCCAGGCCCTGGAGATCTACGACGAGGTCAAGGCCAGCTTCACCGTCCTGTGACCGTTCCCCTCCCTTACCCCGGAAAATGAACACGGAGTGACCGCCTTCCGGCCGTTCGAGGAGCGGTCGTGGGCGCGGAGGGTGGGCCAAGATCCACGTACGGTGATCGGCGTTGCGCGTTGCGGTCTCGTTCACGCGCAGGTCATTCCCGGTGCCAACGATCCAGAGCGAGCGGGTTGTTCGCGACAGCGAGCGGCCCGCGACCACTGCCGACGCGTTCGCACTCGGGGAGACCGCGCCATGTCGCGCATACGCTCTGTCGCCACCTCCGCCCTGGCGGTCAACCGCCGTACCGTCCTCGCGGCCACCGGCGCCGCGGCCGTCTCCGCGGGTGTCGGCTACGCCCTGCGGCCCACCGACAGCCAGGCCGCCACCACCGGCACCGGCACCGCCGCCCAGGGGGCGCCCGTCGCCCAGTCCCGGCAGGCCCCCGCCGTCCCGCTCGCCCCGTACACCCGGGGCACGACCGTCGCCACCGTCGCCGCCGCCCGTACCGCCTCCGGCTTCCGCCGCCTCGGCGACGGTCCCGGCTGGGAGCGGGTGGTGCGCAGCGAGCTCGCCGCACCGAAGACGGGCCGCGCGGGCCGCCGTACCGCGCTCGCCGCCTTCGTCCAGCTCACCGATCTGCACCTCATCGACGCCCAGCACCCGCTGCGCCTGGAGTACCTCCGCTCGACCGACGTGCACGCCTGGCGCCCGCAGGAGGCGCTGACCGTGCACGGGGCCATCGCCCTGGTGGAGCGGGTCAACGCGCTGCGCGGCGGTCCCGTCACCGGTGCGCCGCTGCACTTCGCCATGACCACCGGCGACAACACGGACAACAACGCCAAGTCCGAGCTGGAGTGGTTCCTGAAGGTCATGAGCGGCGGCCGCATCACCGCCAACACGGGTGACCCGCGCGGTTACGAGGGCGTCCAGAACAGCGGGCTCAAGCAGTACTGGCAGCCCGACACCACCGTCCGCGACGCCGACAAGCAGCGCGGCTTCCCGCACCTCGACGGCTTCCTCGCCGCCGCGATCCGCGAGCTGAACAGCCCCGGCCTGAACCTCCCCTGGTACTCCACGGTCGGCAACCACGACTCCATGCCGCTGGGCTGCTACGCCTCCCACGGCGACTCCTGGCTCACCGAGTACGCCGTCGGCGGCAAGAAGCTGATGAGCCTGCCCGCGGCCGAGGCCAAGAAGCTCCAGGACGCCATCAAGAAGGCCAAGGACCCCCGGGGCGTCGGCTTCCGCGACCTCCTCAAGGCCCACACCCGCGACATGCGCTCGGTCACGCCGGACGAGCTGCGGGCACCGTTCACCCCGCGCGAGTACGTGCGGGCCCACCTGGACCCGGCCTACCGCGGCCTCGGCCCGGTCGGCCACGGCTACTCCACGGCCAACCTCGACGCGGGCACCCAGTACTACTCCTTCCGCATCGCCGAGGACGTCATCGGCATCAGCCTCGACACCACCGACGCGGGCGGCCACTACGAGGGCTCCATCGGGACGGCCCAGATGAAGTGGCTGGACAAGACGCTCAAGGACAACAAGGACTCCTACGCCGTCGTCTTCAGCCACCACACCAGCAAGTCGATGGACAACACCCGCCCCGACCCGGCCCGCCCCGGCGAGCGCCGGCACAACGGAGCCGAGGTCGTGGCGCTGCTCGGCCGCCACCGCAACGTCCTCGCCTGGGTGAACGGTCACATCCACCGCAACGAGATCACCCCGCACGCCGTCGGCAACGGCCGCTCCTTCTGGGAGATCTCCACCGCCTCCCACGTCGACTACCCCCAACTCGCCCGCGTCGTCGAGCTGGTGGACAACAAGGACGGCACGATCTCCCTCTTCACCACCTGCGTCGAGTCCTCGGCCCCGCACCGCACGGACTTCGCCGACCTCTCCCAGACCGGCCTGTCGGCCCTGTACCGCGAGCTCTCCTACAACGCCCCCGGCGGCCGCACGGACCTGGCGGGCAAGAAGGGCGACCGCAACACGGAGCTGGTCCTGAAGAAGGGCTGAGCCGGAAGGGCTGAAACCCGCTCAACCGGCGTACCCGTCTCAACCTCGGTGATATCGGCCGTGTCTCACCCCCCGACCACGCTCGACGAAGAGCACAAAGGGGAGAGACATGACCGTACGGACGACTCTCGTGGCGGCGACCGCCGCGGCGCTGTCACTGGCCCTGGCGGGCCCCGCGTTCGCGGCGGCACCCGCCAGAGGTGACCACGAGACGACCCGCGAGGCCATCGAGGCCGCGGTGCAGGACGGCGTACCCGGGGTGACGGCGACGGCGCGGACGGGACACCGCGAATGGTCCACGACCGCCGGTGTGGGCAACCTCCGCACGGACCAGCCGCGTTCGGTCCGGGACCGCTACCGCGTCGGCAGCATCACCAAGACCTTCGTGTCGACCGTGCTGCTGCAACTGGAGGCGGAGGGGCGGCTGTCGCTGGACGACACGGTGGCGAAGTGGCTGCCGGGCACGGTCCGCGGCAGCGGCCACGACGGCCGCCACATCACCCTGCGCCAGCTCCTCAACCACACCAGCGGCATCTTCAACTACACCGCCGACGAAGACTTCGGCAGGACGTACTTCCTCAAGGACGGCTTCTTCGAGCATCGCTACGACACGAAGACCCCGGCGGACCTGGTCGCCATCGCGATGACCCACAAGCCGGACTTCGCGCCGGGCACGTCCTGGAACTACTCCAACACCAACTACGTCCTGGCGGGCATGGTGATCGAGAAGGTCACGGGCAGGTCGTACGGGGACGAGGTGCGCCGGCGGATCGTGCAGCCCCTCTCCCTGGACGCCACCTCCGTCCCCGGCACCCGGGTGACCCTCCCGAAGCCCAGCAGCCGCGGCTACTCCAAGCTCGCCGAGACGGCGACGGGACCGACGTACGACGTCACCGAGCTGAACCCCTCGCTGGCCTCGGCCGCGGGCGAGATGATCTCGGACTCCGCCGACCTGAACCGCTTCTACTCGGCCCTGCTGAGGGGCAGGCTGCTCCCGCCGAAGCAGCTCAAGGAGATGAAGACCACGGTGGCGGCCGAGGAGTACCCGAACGCCGGCTACGGCCTCGGCCTCATCGACCGCGAGCTCTCGTGCGGCGTCCACGTCTGGGGCCACGACGGCGGCATCCACGGCTCGAACTCGGTGGCGGTGACCACGGCGGACGGCCGGCACTCGCTCGCCTTCAACTTCAACGGGGACTGGTCGGGGGACAGCGATGCCGTGATCGAGGCGGAGTTCTGCGGCAAGTAGATCAGTGCGTTTCGGTGTAATTGCGCCGACCCAGACACGAAGCGCGCAGTTCATGCGTACGTAATGTCCGTACCGCCTCATATCGGCTAACCCGCACTTCACGGGGATGGCTCGATCTGAGTGCAAGGCGGGTGGTCGTGTGCGTACGGGACACGGACTGCGGGTGCTGTCGGTCTACGAGGGTTTCTTCTCCGGTGGCGCGCGGATCGCGCACTCCGATGTCGTGCTGGGCCTGGTGGAGGGCGGCCAGCGGCACCGGGTGCTGAGTCTGCACGGGGAGGTGTACCGGGAGGCCACTCGTCAGCGGATGGAGGACGACGCGTGCCATCGCGCGCTGACCTCGGCCGGTGTGGTGGTCTCCGCCCTCGATCGTGTGCACGGCGTTTCGGCCGACTTCAGCGGCCCGGACCTGGCCGAAACCGCGCGGGCGATGGCGCAGGCCGACGTGATCCTGTCACTGAAGGAGCAGCCCCTCGCCCTGCTCAACCAGGCGGGTCTGCCGCGCCGCCCGGTCGTGGTCTGTCTGCACCGCTCGGATCCGGAGAACCAGGGCCAGGCCCTGGACAGCCTCAAGGCCGCCATCGCGGACGGCACCGTCGCCGCCTGCGTCTGCTGCGCGGAGTCGACGCGGGCGGCGTACCGGACGGCGGGGATCCCGGCCGAGCTGCTGCATGTCGTCCCCAACGGGGTGGACCTCCTGCGCTTCCGCCCGGACGCCGTGCGCCGGCTGGCCTTCCGCGCGGAACTGGGGGTCGCGGCCGCCGCTCCGGTGGTCGTCTTCGCCGCCCGCTACGACGGCATGAAGAACGTGCCGCTCTTCCTCGACGCGGCCCGCGAGTGGCTCCGCCGGGAGCCGGAGGGGCACGTCGTGATGTGCGGGACGGGCATGACGGAGACCAACCCGGCCCTGACGGCGGACATCCTCGCCGCGGGGCTCGCCCCCGACCGGGACCGGCTGCGTCTCCTGGGCGTGCGGCGGGACATGGAGACCGTGTACGCGGGCGCGGACGTGGTCGCCCTCACCTCCTCCTGGGGCGAGGCGGCGCCGCTGTGCCTCATCGAGGGCATGATGTGCGGCGCCGTACCGGTCACCACGGACGTCGGCGACAGCGCGGCGATCGTGGCGGGCCGGGGGTTCGTCACGGCCCCGGACGCGACCGAGATCGCGGCCGCCTGGTCGGAGGCGGCGGCGGGGCGGGCAGCACTGGCGCCGGCACTGGAGGCGAGCCGGGAGCGGTTCAGCCGGACACGGATGGTGGCGGCGTACGCGGAGCTCGTCGAGGGGTGCGTACGGGGCACGGTGGGTCGGCGGTCGCAGCCGGAGCCGTACTGAGGGGCCCCACCCGCCCGCGCGAAGGCGGTGTCAGTGGGGGCCTGTTGGATGGGGGGATGTCTGTTCACGAAGTGACGCGTGCTCTGCCCGCCATCGAAGTCGTCCGAGACCGGTGCCGGGCCCTCGCCGTGCTGGATGCCGTGCTGAGCCGGGACTGGGAGGCTCGGTACTACTCCTTCTCGGCCGGCTGGTCGGAGACGGAGGAGGCGGCCTCGATGAGCGACGGGTCGGGGAACGAGTACTCGATCGTCTTCTCGGCAGCCGGGGCCTACGCCCGTGGGTTCGACCACGAGTCGGAAATGAGCCCGTACCGGGTGAGCCCGCCGGAGCCTTGGCCGGGGCTGTTCGAGGGGTTGCCCGAGGCGCTCCGGGCCTATGTCAGCGAGCCCGCCTTCACCGACGAGGACGGGACGCCGCTGGCGACGGTGTGCTTCTGGCGGGAGCGGGGTGACACGGAGTGGGGATCGGGTGCGCCCGAGCCGGGTGCCGAGGACTACGGCAGTGCCGAGTGGCTCTTCGGGGTTTTGGTGGACGGGCGGCCCGAGGCCTACAAGGAGTTCGCCGAGGAGTACTACGAGGTCGATGTGGATCTTGACGCCGTGCGGCATGTCTATGCCCAGCGGCCGCTCACGCAGGACGTCGTCTCCGCGCTGAATCCGGATGTCGTGCTGGGCGATCTGGACGAGGAGTTGGCGCAGATCGGATTTCCGAGGGGGCAGGGATGAATTCTGTACATTCGCTTTGCCTGATGATCATCGACAATGACTCAGGGGAAAGTCGAAGATCCGCTCGATAAGGAGGGGCCGCCGATCCCCCTCCGATCGGCGGCCCCTCCTCCCCGGTCGGCGCCGGTTACCTGGGCAGCACCACGACATACGCGGCCGGGTCGCGGTCGCTCGATGCCATCAGTGCCGTGCGGACCACCGCCGCCTGCTGTTCCGTCGACTCACGGAGCTTCTTCGGGGTGATGTGGACGACCGTGATGCCGAGGCGCTCCAGGTGCTCGCGCTTGCGGGCGTACTCCGACCACAGGGCGTCCTCGTCCTGGCGGGGAGCCCGGGTGTCCAGTTCCACGGCCACCGCCTGCTCCGGCCAGTACGCGTCCAGGCCGCCCAGATGAGGGCCGCCGGGGAGGCGGAGGTCGACGTTCCACACCGGGTCCGGCAGACCGTGCTCGCGGACCATGCGGTACAGGCGGTCCTCCGCGATCGCCCTGCCCTCCGCGAGCAGGGAGTCCACCGCGTCCACCACGTGCGGGCGGCTCAGCAGCTTCGCGTTGTTCAACTCACGCACCACCGCCGCCGGTTCGCAGTGCCCGCCCCGGACCGCCTCCGTGAGCAGCCGGCGCACCACCCCCGCGTCCGACAGTTCCGCCACCGCGTCGGCCAGGGCGCGGGGCACCGGGGCCACCGGGAGGCCGGTGACCAGGTGCGGGGCCGGCATGGACGTCGTACGGACGATGCGGGCGCAGCCCGTCGAGCGCAGCCGGCGCAGCCGTGGGACCAGGACGTCCAGCCGGTCCTGGGACATCAGCGGGGGCGCCGACGTGAAGCCGTGCAGCGTCAGGGCGGCGAGGCCCGTGAGCATCGCCTCCGCGTACGTCGGGGCGTGCGGCTGCTCGGCTCCGGGCTGGGCCGGGACCCCCGCGGCGCGTTCCTTCGCCGCGTACATCAGGACCGCGTGCAGCCGCTCCTCGCTGGTCGGCGGGCCCGGGTGGAGCAGGATCACGCCCGGGAGGATCTGCTGCCAGGGGCCGCCGGGGCGGCACTGCTCGTTCGTCTCGGCCGACGAGACGCCGTGCGACCTCAACTGCGCGGCCGTCATCACCCGGCGGTGCACCTCCGAGAGGTGGCGGACCGGGCGGGGGGAGAGCGGGGGGACCGGGGTGTTGTGGTTCATGCAGCGGGTGTTCCCGCCGTTGATCTGATTCCTAACCGCTGTTACGCGCCTGTCGACGAATGCGGACAAGACGGTACTAAAGGACGGGTGTTCGGATGCCGAGTAGGCACCGAAAACCCCTGGTCCGAATGGGTTGGACCAGGGGTTACGGTCGTAATTGCCTGAACTTCGTAACGGCTACCAAGAGCCCAAGCTCTGGGCAGAGATCAGGAGTTCAGCCTGTCATCCCGCCGCCGCGTCGCACTCCTGTCCGCGCAACGCCCTCGCCAGGTCGTCCCGCGCCTCCAGGACCAGCCGGCGCAGCGCCGGTGCCGCGTCCTCGTGCGCCGCCAGCCACGCGTCCGTCGCCTCCACCGTCGCCCGCGACTGCTGCAACGACGGGAACAGACCGCCGACCACGTCCATGCCGATCTGGATCGAGCGGTCCGTCCACACCCGCTCGATCGCCTCGAAGTACTTCGACGCGTACGGCGCCAGCAACTCCCGCTGCGAGGACTGGTTCCAGCCCGAGATCGTCGCCCCGACCAGCGCGTTCGACAGGGCGTCGGACTCCACCACCTGCGCCCACGCCTGCGCCTTCACCGCCGCCGACGGACGGGCCGCCAGACAGCGCACCTGGTGGCGCTTGCCCGACGCCGTGTCGTCGCGGGCCAGTTCGGCGGCCAGCGTCGCCTCGTCCGCGACCCCGTGCGCGGCCAGCGGCTCCAGGAACGCCCAGCGCAGCTCCTGGTCCACCTCCAGGCCGTCGATCTCCGCCGTTCCCTCCAGCAGGCCCTGGAGCAGCTGGAGATCGGCGGCGCCCGACGCCACCGTCGCGAAGAACCGCGCCCACGCCAACTGGTGCTCGCTGCCCGGCTCCGCCGACCGCAGCTCCTTGAGCGCACCCTCGGCCAGCAGCCGCTCGCCCGTCGGACCCCACTGCGGGCTCACGTAGTTGACCAGCGAGGAGTTCGCCCACGCGTGCAGCATCTGGAGCACGCCGATGTCCGACTCCCGGCCCGCGAACCGCAGCACCAGGTCCACGAAGTCCCGGGCGGGCAGCAGCGCGTCCCGCGTCATGTTCCACAGCGCCGACCAGCACAGCGCACGGGCGAGCGGGTCGGTGATGTCCCCCAGATGCCCCTTGAGGGTCTCCAGGGAGCCCACGTCGAACCGCGTCTTGCAGTACGTCAGGTCGTCGTCGTTGACCAGCACGAGCTCCGGCGCCTGCGCACCCGCCAGCTCGGCCACGACCGTCCGCGGACCCTCCACGTCCACCTCGACGCGCGCGTACCGCTCGACCGTCCCGTCCGCGCCCTTGCGGTACAGGCCCACCGCCACCCGGTGCGGGCGCAGTTCGGGGTGCGACTCGGCGGCCTCCTGGACCACCGCGAGCTCGTCGATCAGGCCCTCGGGGTTCAGCAGCACCTGCGGGGTGAGGGAGTTGACCCCGGCCGTCTGGAGCCACGACCGCGACCACGCCGCCATGTCCCGGCCGCTGGTCTCCTCGAGGACCGACAGCAGGTCACCGAGGCGCGTGTTGCCGTACGCGTGCCGCTTGAAGTAGCGCCGCGCGCCCTCCAGGAACGCGTCCTGACCGACGTACGCCACCAGCTGCTTCAGCACCGAGGCGCCCTTGGCGTACGTGATGCCGTCGAAGTTGAGCTTGGCGTCCTGGAGGTCGCGGATGTCCGCGGTGATCGGGTGCGTGGAGGGGAGCTGGTCGGCGCGGTACGCCCAGGCCTTGCGGCGGTTGGCGAAGGTGATCCAGGCGTCCTCGAAGCGGGTCGCGCCGACATTGGCGAAGGTGCCCATGAAGTCCGCGAAGGACTCCTTCAGCCACAGGTCGTCCCACCACACCATGGTGACGAGGTCGCCGAACCACATGTGCGCCATCTCGTGCAGGATGACGTTGGCCCGCGCCTCGTACGACGCCCGTGTCACCTTGCCCCGGAAGATGTACTCCTCGCGGAAGGTCACCAGGCCCGGGTTCTCCATCGCGCCGAGGTTGTACTCGGGCACGAACGCCTGGTCGTACTTGCCGAAGGGGTACGGGTAGTCGAAGTGCTCGTGGAAGAAGTCCAGGCCCTGCTTGGTGATCAGGAAGACGTCGTCGGCGTCGAAGTGCTTCGCCAGCCCCTTGCGGCACAGGGCGCCGAGGGGGATCTCCAGCGTCGTACCGTCACCCAGGTCGCGGGAGTAGGAGTCCGTCACGTAGTGGTACGGGCCCGCCACCACACAGGTGATGTACGTCGAGATCGGCTTCGTCTCCGCGAAGCGCCAGACACCGTCGGACAGCTCCCCGGCCCCGTTGCTCCACACCGTCCAGGCCTCCGGCGCCCGTACCTCGAAGCGGAACGGGGCCTTGAGGTCCGGCTGCTCGAAGTTGGCGAAGACCCGGCGGGAGTCGGCCGGCTCGTACTGCGTGTAGAGGTAGACCTCGCCGTCCTCGGGGTCGACGAAGCGGTGCAGGCCCTCGCCGGTACGGGAGTAGGCGCACTGGGCGTCGACGACCAGCTCGTTGTCGGCGGCCAGGTCCTCCAGGGCGATCCGGGAGCCGTCGAAGACCTCGCTCGGGTCGAGATCCTTGCCGTTGAGTGAGACGGCCGTCACACTCGGCGCGATCAGGTCCGCGAAGCTGGACGCGCCGGGCTCGCTGCACCGGAAGCGGATCGTGGTCACGGAGCGGAAGGTGCGCGGCGCCTCGTCCCCGCCGGCCACGGCGGAGCGGACGTCGAGGGACACGTCGTACCCGTCGACGGACAGCAGGGCGGCCCGCTCCCGGGCCTCGTCGCGGGACAGATTCTCACCGGGCACGGGCGGCACTCCCTGGGGTGGTGTTCGGTATGTGGACAGCACCGATCCTGCCACGCGCCCCTGACGCGCGGCAGCAGGGAATGCGGGCGGCCGGGGGGAATGGGGCGGGGTGCGGACGGTGTTCCCTCTTTCAATCGAACACTTTCCTTAGGAGACTCATGTCCGAGACCGGCTCCGCGAAGACGCCCGTCGACTTCTGGTTCGACCCGCTGTGCCCCTGGGCCTGGATGACCTCCCGCTGGGTGCTGGAGGTGGAGAAGGCCCGGGACATCGAGGTGCGCTGGCACATCATGAGCCTGGCCGTGCTGAACGAGGACAAGATCGACCAGCTGCCCGAGGAGTACCGGGAGATGCTGGCGACCAAGGCGTGGAAGCCGGTCCGCGTGGCGACCGCGGCCTGGCAGAAGCACGGCGCGGACGTCCTCGGCCCGCTCTACACCGCGCTCGGCACCCGCTTCCACAACAACGGCGAGGGCCCGACCGTCGAGGCGATAGCCGCCGCTCTGAAGGACGCCGGTCTGCCCGCCGACCTGATCGACTACGCCGACCAGGAGGACTTCGAGTTCGACGCCGAGCTGCGCGCCTCCCACAAGGAGGGCATCGACAAGGTCGGCCAGGAGGTCGGCACCCCGGTCATCGCCGTCCCCGGCCCCGACGGCGAGCAGATCGCCTTCTTCGGCCCGGTCGTCACCCCGGCCCCCAAGGGCGAGGACGCGGCGCGCCTGTGGGACGGCACGCTCGCCGTCGCCTCGGTGCCGGGCTTCTACGAGATCAAGCGGACCCGGACCAAGGGCCCGGACTTCAGCAACCTGTAGGGATCACTCCTTGGGGTCGGCGGCCGGAATCCGGAGTTCCTCCGGGAGCAGGTCGCCGTCACCCTGGTTGTGCACGGGCTGGTACCACCGGCAGCCCTCCGCGGTGCAGCGCCACAGGTCGGTCCTGTTGCGGTGCTTCTCCTTGGCCTGCGCCCTCTCCCCGGCCTTGAGCTTCCGGTACACCTGGTTGTGTTTCTTGCAGCCCGGGCAGTACTTGTTGCCGAAGAACATCAACGCCTCCGCGCCATCACGGCCAGATCCGGAAAGTCGGTCACCACCGCGTCGACTCCCAACTCGTAGTACAGCGCGTACTCCGCGAACGCGTCCCCGAAATCGTTCGCTCCGCTTCCGCGCCGGAACCGCGCGGGCAGGAACTGGTTCTCCGCGCGGAAGGTGTACGGCCCCACCCTCAGCCCCGCCGCGTGCGCGTCCGCCAGCAGCGTCGAGGCGGCGACCGACGACTTGTCCGGCCCGATCCACGCCGCGTACCGCGCGATCCGCGCCAGCCCCGCCGGGGTCATCATGTCCGCGTACGTCGTCGGATCACCGGCCGAGACCAGGTCGTACGGCCCTCCCGTGGTCCCCAGCGCCTGCCACAGCGGCACACCGAGCCCCGTCATCCGCTCAAGGCTCGTCGGCTCGAAGGACTGGACGACGCACTCGTGCGGGCCGAGACGGTTGCGGCGGATCAGGTCGGTCAGCCGCGGCTCCAGTTCCAGGCCGATCGAGCGGAAGTACGTCGGGTGCTTGGTCTCGGGGAAGACGGCGATCGTGCGCCCGGAGGACCGCGACAGCCTCCGCGCCAGGTCCACCACCTCCTGGAAGGTGAGGATCCGCTCCCGGCCGTCGAAGACGGTGTTGCGGTTGCGGACCAGCGGCAGCCGCTCCACGGCCCGCAGCGTCCTCAGCTCCGCCAGCGTGAAGTCCTCGGTGAACCAGCCGGTCACCGACCGCCCGTCCACCGTCTTCGTCGTACGACGGCCCGCGAACTCCGGGTGCGACGCCACGTCCGTCGTCTGCGAGATCTCGTTCTCGTGCCGGACCACCAGCACCTGGTCCTTCGTCGGCACCAGGTCCGGTTCGATCCAGTCGGCGCCGCTCTGGACGGCGAACGTGTAGGAGGCGGCGGTGTGTTCGGGGCGCCAGCCCGCCGCGCCGCGGTGGCCGATGACCAGGGGGCGCGCACGTTCGGAAGCCGCCGCGTGCGCGGGCACGGCCGCGGCCACCGGGGTGGCGGCGGCCGCGAGCAGGAGGGAACGGCGTCTGGGGTTCACTCGAGTTCCTTTCCTCATCGGTACGTCGATGTCCTCGACGCGGAAGCGCGCGCCTCGGCGAGCCGGGTCAGGTGCTCGGCATAGCCCTTCGCGTAGGCCGACGCCCGCCTCTCGTCCGGCTCCACCACCGCCGTCGGTCGCGTCCACGCCGCCACGTCCAGCGAGATGCCGTACCGCTCGGCCGCCGCGAGCACCGCACCCCGGGCGCCGACCTCGCCCTCGACGACGCGCAGCGGCCGCCCGAGCACATCGGCGAGCAGCCGCATCCAGACGGGGCTGCGGGTGCCGCCGCCGCACACCGCGAGCGAACCCGTCAGACCCGCGGCCTCCAGACAGTGCCGGGCGGCGAAACCGATGCCCTCACAGGTCGCGCGGACCAGGTCCGCCCGCGTCGACTCCAGGGACACGCCCCTGAGTTCGGCGCGCAACCCGGGTTCGACGAAGGGAGCACGTTCGCCGGAGGGGGCGAAGTACGGCAGGACGCTGACGCCGTTGGCGCCCGGCGGGGTCTCCTCCAGCAGGCCGTCCACCTCGTCGTGCCGTACGCCTGTCGTCGACAGCACCCAGTCCAGGGCCGCCGTGCCGACCATCGCCGGCATGGCGCGCAGCCAGTGGCCGGCGCGGTCGGTGGAGATGTACAGCCCCGCCGGTTCGCCCGACAGGTCCAGGTCGTCGGTGGCGACGAGACTGGCGAGGCAGGTGCCGACGATCAGCAGCCCGTCGCCGGGCGCGGTCACCCCGGCGCCCAGCGCGCAGGCGGGCAGGTCGTAGGGGCCGTCGGCGATCCGGGTGCCGGCCGGCAGGCCCTCGCCGCGCGCCTCGGCCGTGGCGACCGGGTCACTGACCGGGGCCAGCAGACCGCGCCGGTGGGTCAGGCCCAGCAGCTCGACGACCCGGTTGTCGTAGGTGCGCGAGCGCGGGTCCAGGAACGGCATCGACGCGTCCGACACATCCGTCGTCGCGCGGGCCGCCCCCGTCAGCCGCTGGAACACCATGTCCTTGCAGTAGACGGCCGCCGACGCCGCGTCCAGCGACTTCGGGTCATGGCTGTCCAGCCAGGCCAGCAACGGACCAGGAGAGCCCGGGAACATGGCGCCGCCCGTGCGCCGGAACACCGTCTCGAACGTGCCGTCCGCCAGCCACCGGTCGACCAGTTCATGCGCCCGACCGTCCATCCAGGACACCGCCGACCGCACCGGACGGCCCGCCGCGTCCACCAGCCACACCCCGTCGCCCTGCCCGGTGAGCCCGGCCAGCTCCACCGGCTCGGGCACGCGCGAGGTCACCTCCTCCAGGACGGCGACGACCGCCGCGTACACCTCGTCCATGTCCTGCTCGACGAAACCGCCGTGCAGCGCGAGGCGCACCGGGCGTGCGGCGACGGCCAGTTCACGTCCCGAGCCGTCGAAGGCGGCGGCCTTCACCGTGGACGTGCCCACATCGATACCCACGTACATGAGCGCCTCCTCGTCCCTCAGGTCAGACAGTGAGCCGGCGGTTCCCCACGCAGCCACCGGCCCACTTCCGCCGCGGCGATCCGTGCCGCCTTCTCCGCCACCGCGCGCGAGGCCCCGCCCAGATGCGGAGTCATCACCACCCGGTCGGCCAGCCCCGGCAGCCGCGAGTCCGCAGGCAGCGGTTCCCTCGCGTACGTGTCCAGCGCCGCCGCCGACAGCCGCCCGCTCTCCAGCGCGTCGCACAGCGCCTCCTCGTCCAGGAGAGGGCCGCGGGCCGCGTTCACCACGACCGCGCCCGGCGGGAGCAGGGCCAGTTCCCGGGCGCCGATCAGGCCCCGGGTCTCCTCGGTCAGCCGGGCGTGCAGGGTGATCACGCGGGACCTGCGCAGGAGGTCGTCGAGGGACGCCACCCGCAGACCGTGGATCTCGCCGCGGACGTAGGGGTCGTGGACCATGACCTGCGCGCCGAAGGCGCAGAGCACCCGGGCGACCCGGCTGCCCACCGCGCCGTAGCCGACCAGCCCGACGGGGAGGTCCTCCAGTTCCAGTCCGCTGTTCTCGTAGGTGTAGTAAGCCGAACCCTCCCAACTCCCTTTCCCGGCAAGGAGGTTGTGAGCCTGGGGGATACGGCGGAGGGCGGCGAGGAGCAGCCCGACGGTGAACTCGGCGGTGGCGGCGGCGTTGCGCCCGGGGGTGAAGCAGACCCGGACGTCGTGCGCCTTGGCCGCCTCCAGGTTGACGTTCACCGGACCGCCCCGGCAGACGACCACCAGCCGCAGCGAGGGCGAGGCGGCCAGGACCCGTTCGGTGACCGGGCCCATCTGCGTGACCAGTACCCGCGCACCGGACAGCGCCTCGATCAGCTCGTCCTCGGCGTCGCTCGCCTCCAGGACCTCCGCGACCGGCCCGAACGGCACCAGAGGCCAGCCGAGCGTCAACTCCCGTACCTCCACGGCATGTTCGCCGACCTCGTCCGCCACCGCGCGGGCGATCAGGCCCGGCAGGACGAAGTGGTCGCCGGCCGCCGTGACCCGCAGGATCTCGCTCATCGCAGGGAGTCTCCCGTCTCGGCGTCGAAGACATGGGTGAGGTCCGGGTCGGCGGTGACGCGGACGGTGTCGCCGTGGGCCAGCCGCACCTCCGGGTCGGTGAGGACGACGAGCTCGACCCCTCCTTCAAGGGCCAGCGTCGCGATGCCCGACTCCAGGAGGGGCTCGTGGGCGACGACCCGCGCGGCCAGTCCTTCGTCCCCGGCCAGTCGCAGATCCTCGGGGCGGATCCCGACCACCACCTCCCGGCCCGCCGCCACCGGCACCGGCAGCGCGATCCTTACCGCGTCCGAGAGGCGGGCGTGGCCGTCGTCGGTCGCGACCCCGTTGAGCAGGTTGATCGCGGGTTCGCCGACGAAGTCGGCCACGAAGACGTTCGCGGGGCTGTCGTAGATCTCGTAGGGCGTGCCCAGCTGCTGGATCACGCCGTCCTTCATCACGGCGATCCGGTCGGCGAGGGAGAGGGCCTCCTCCTGGTCGTGGGTGACGAGGATGGTCGTATGGCCCAAGTCCCGCTGGATCCGCTTGAGTTCACGGCGTGTGGTGTCGCGCTGGGCCGCGTCCAGATGGGAGAGCGGCTCGTCCAGGAGCAGGACGTCCGGCTCGCGGATCAACGCGCGGGCCAGGGAGACGCGCTGCTTCTGGCCGCTGGACAGGCCCGCCGGGCGGGCGTCGAGGATCTCTGTCAGGCCCACGCGCTCGGCGATGTCGGCGACCTTGCGGGAGACGTCCCCACGGGCGGCTCGGCGCCGCGCCTTCAGCCCGAACGCCAGGTTCTCCGCCACCGTCAGCGGTGGATACAGCGCGTAGTTCTCGAAGGCGACGCCCATGTTGCGGGCCTGGGCCGAGGTCTGGATCACCGATCGCCCGTCCACCAGGATGTCCCCGCCGGTCACCGTCTCCAGACCGGCGATCATCCGCAGCGTGGTGGACTTGCCGCACCCGGACGGGCCCAGCAGTCCGAGCAACTCCCCCGACCGCAGGGCGAGATCGAGGCCCCGTACGGCGTCCACGGCCGGGCGTCCCCGCGAACGGTACGTCTTGCGCAGCTCACGTAGCTCCAGCTGGGTCATCGCCGCCCCTTGTCGTACAGACCTCGTAGTGGACCTTGTGCTCGTCCAGGTCCCGCAGCGCGTCCGCCGGTGCCCCGTCGTCGACCAGCACCAGGTCGAAGCGGGAGAGGGGGGCGACGCGGTGCAGGGCGGTCCGGGCGAGCTTGGTGTGGTCGATCAGCAGGACGTTGCGGGCCGCCGAGTCGAGCATCGCCCGCTTCACCGACACGATGTGCTGCTCCTGGTGGTAGGCGTAACCCCCGTGCACGGCCGACGTGGACGCGAAGCAGACGTCCACGCGCAGGGACTGCACCGCCTCGACGCAGGAGACGCCGAGGAAGGAGGAGTGCAGGGGGTCGTAGTCGCCGCCGAGGGCCATCAGATGGATGCCGCGCTGGTCGGACAGGAGGTTGAGCGCCTCCAGGAAGTTGGTGACCACCGTCAGCGGGGTGATCTCGCCGAGGCGGAGTCTGCGGGCTATCTCCAGGGTGGAGGTGGAGTCGTCCAGCATGATCGCCATGCCGGGCTCGATCAGCTTGAGCGCGTGGTCGGCGACGGCGGCCTTCTCGGCCCGCATGGCTTTGAGGCGGTACTGCACGTTGGACTCGAAGACCCCGGACGGCTGTGCGGTCACACCGCCCCTGAACTTGCGCACGATCCCCTGCCGTTCGAGCTCGTCGAGGTCCCGGTGGATCGTCATCAGGCTCACCCCGAACCGCTCGGCGAGCTCCGCCGCGGTCGCCGAGCCGTCGGCGAGGACCTGCTCGGCCATGGCGGACTGGCGGGCCGCGGGACCCTGCTGTGCGCTGTTGCTCATCGTTTCCCGATCCGTCGTCCTGGGCGCTGCGGCCGGTCGGCCTCGAACAGCAGCAGGTTCTCAGGCCGGACCGTCAGCCGCACCGGATCGTCGGGACGCAGACCGGTGGTGTCGGCCCGGGGCGCCACCAGGGACACGTGCTGCTCGCCGAGGCGGACGGTGACCTCGACGGCCCGGCCGAGGACCTCGGTGACGTAGACGGTGCCGGTGAGTTCGAGTCCCTGGCCGTTCAGGGCGAGGTCCCTGGGGCGTATGCCGACGAGGACGTCCGTCCCCGCCGGGGCCTTCGCCGACAGCGGCAGCTCGACCTTCCCGTCCGCCGACCGGAAACCCCCGTCCTCGGTCACGGTCCCCGGCAGCAGATTGATCCGCGGCCGCCCGAACGCCCGCGCCACCTCCGTGTCATGGGGCCGGTACCAGATCTCCTCCCGCGTCCCCGTCTGCACGATCCGCCCGTCCCGGATGACCCCGATCCGGTCGCCGAGCGCGAGCGCCTCCACGGAGTCATGGGTGACGTAGAGCGTGGTCGTCCGCTGTACCGCCCCGATCGCCTTCAGCTCGGCCCGCATCTGCTGGCGCAGCTTGGCGTCGAGGTGGGAGAGCGGCTCGTCGAGGAGGAAGGCGCGGGCGGGGCGGACCAGGACCCGGCCGAGGGCGACGCGCTGCCGCTGGCCGTTGGAGAGCTGGCCGACGGGGCGGTCCAACAAGCCGCTGATACCGAGGAGTTCGGCGATCGCGCCGATCCGCTCGCGGGCCTCGGCGGCCGGGAGCCGGTGGCGGGGCGAGCGGAGCGGGGAGGCGAGGTTGTCGTACGCCGACCTGTGCGGATAGAGCGCGTAGCTCTCGAAGCACATCGCGACCCCACGGTCGTACGGCTCGACGTCCCGCATGTCCTTCCCGTCGATCTCGACCGTTCCGGCGTCGGGGAGCTCCAGCCCCGCGACGGTCTTCAACGTCGTGGTCTTCCCGGCCCCCGACGGCCCGAGCAGACAGAGGAACTCGCCCTCCTGGACCTCCAGTTCGAGCCCGTCGAGGGCGGTGACCTTGCCGTACGTCTTTCTGATCCCGCGCAGTCCGATCACGACTTCACCGCCCCGAACGACAGCCCCCGCACCAGATACCGCTGGATGGTGAGGGCGAGCAGCAGGGGCGGTACGACGGAGACCAGGGCCGCCGCTGCCGTCAGGTTGTACTTGGGGCGGTCGCCGCCGAGGAAGGACAGCGCGCCGACGGTCACGGTCTGGGCCTCGTTGGAGGTGAGGATCAGCGGAAAGACGAAGTTGTTCCAAGCGAAGATGAAGGCGAGCAGCGACACGGCGGCCACCCCCGGCTTGACGAGCGGGAGGGCCACCTTGAAGAAGGCCTGTCTGCGGGTGTAGCCGTCCAGCAGGGCCGCCTGCTCCAACTCGGGGGTCAGATCGGCGAAGTAGGACCGCATGATCCATACGATCAGCGGGAGGGTGACCAGTTGGAGCACCCAGATCATGCCGACGTACGTGTCGAAGAGGCCGAGCTTCTGGTAGAGCACGAACAGCGGAATGATCACGGTGAGTTCGGGAGCGAACCGGAACGACAGCAGGGTGAACATCAGGTTCTCGGAGCCCTTGAACCGCCACCGCGCCGACGCGTACGCCGCCGGAAGGCCGACCAGCAGCGACAGCAGCACCGCCCCCAGCGACACCACCAGGCTGTTGACGAAGAACCGCACGAACGGGATGCCCTCGCTGTCGCCGAGGACCGTGCGGTAGCCGTCGAGGGTGGGGGAGAAGGAGAAGTAGGTGCTGAAGAGCTGGTTGGTGGGCTTCAGGGACAGGATCAGCATCCAGGCGATCGGGAAGAGCGCGAAGACGAAGTAGAGGATGAGGGCGGCGTCGGCCAGCCATCCCCACAGGCGCTTGGTCACTTCGAAGCCACCTCCGCCGCCTTGCGCTGGATCTTCCCGAGATGGCGGACCAGCACCATCGCGGCCAGGTACACCACGGCCCAGAGCACGATCGTGTAGCTGATCCCGAAGGAGTACCGCTGGAAGCGGATCGCCTCCAGATACGCCCTGATCTGGAGGACGACGGTCGAGTCGCCCGGCCCGCCCTCGGTGAGGGCGTAGATGATGTCGAACACCTTCAGCGAGTCCATGAACCGGAAGATCACCGCGACCAGCACGTACGGCCACAGCATCGGCAGGGTGAGCCGGCGGAAGGTGTACCACCAGCTCGCCCCGTCGACGGCCGCCGCCTCGAAGGGGGAGGCCGGCAGCGACCGCAGTCCGGCGAGGGCGAGGATCGCGACGAACGGTGTGTAGACCCACACGTCGACGGCGATCGACGACAGCAGTGCGCCGGTCGGGGTGTCCGTCCACTGGACTCCGCCCAACCCGAAGGGTTTCAGCAGGTGGTTGACGACCCCCACGGACGGTTGCAGCATCAGCTTCCAGATGATCGCCGCGATCACGGGGGCGATCATCAGCGGCAGGATCAGGATCTTCTCCAGCACCCGGCCGACGATCGACGAGCGGTGCAGCAGCAGGGCGACGGCGACCCCGAGGAACGTCTCGGCGGCGGCCGCGCCGACCGCGTACAGCACCGTCACCCAGGCCGAGTTCCAGAACGCGTCCTGGGTGAAGACGGTCTGGTAGTTCTCGAACCGCACCATGTCGGGCTGCGGTTTGCTCGCCGAGAAGTCGAAGAGCGTGTAGTACAGCCCGAGCCCGAAGGGGTAGAGGATCCCGCAGGTCAGCAGCAGGGCGGGCACGATCAGGACGTAGGGGCGAAGGGTGAGCCGCCATCCCATGGGGCTAGTCCACCTTGTCGGCGAGATCGCCCGCCAGACCGTTCAGCACCGACTTCGCGTTCTTTCCGCCGTAGATCTCCTGGAGGGCCGCGGCCCAGCTGGTGGTGGCGTCGAAGAACTGCGCCTGCGGGGTGAACTGGATCTTCGTCTGGTCCACCACGGTCTCGAAGGTCTCGATGAAGCCGGGCAGGCTCCTCATCTTGTCCTTGTACGCGGCGTCGTCGGCGACCGACTTGCGTACCGGGTCGATGTGGTTGTGCGTGATCGCGCTCCTGCGCAGATGCTCCTTGCCGGTGGCCCACTGGAGGAAGAGCCAACTGGCGCTCTTCTTCTTGCTCTTGGCGTTCATCCCGAGCGACCAGATCCACATGTTGGTGGCGAGGGAGCCGCCCGGACCCTTCGGCCCCGGATGGAAGGCGATCTTCCCGGAGGCGGGACTCGCCCCCTTCACCGCCTGGAAGTAGGCGGCGGTGTCCGCGTCGAACAGCATCCCGGCCTTCTTCGCGCCGAGGTCGCTGGAGCACTGGTACCAGGTGTACGAGGTCCAGGACGGCGGACCGCCCTGCTCGACCATGCCGGCCCAGTCCTCGGTGAAGGCGATCGCCTCCGGGGTGTTCATGGCGGGCGTGAGCTTCTCACCGCTGACCGTGAAGTCCTTCAGCCCGTTGCGGGCGTACATGGTCATGAACCCGGGGTGGATGGTCGCCCAGCTCCTCGACCCGCGGACGGCGATCCCGTACATGCCGTCGAACCCAGCACCCGGGGCCTTGTCCTTGATGACCCCGGCGATCTCGCGCAACTCCTCGAAGTTCTCGGCGGGTCGGAGGCCGAGCTTCTGGAACACCTCGGTGTTGTAGGCGACGACGTTCGTCTCCCACCCCCACGGCAGCGCGTACTGCCCGCCCTGTCCGAGCGGAGCGCCGGCCTTCAGTGACCACTGGTCGGCCTGGAGCAGGTTGGGGAAGAAGTCGGCCTGGTCCCATTCGGCGCCGGTGGCCGCGGAGTTGCGCATCCAGGGCCCGAGATCCTCCAGCCAGCCCGGTGGCCCGTACTGCCACACCATGTACGCGCCGAGCATGAAGACGTCGTACGAGGCGCGGCCACTGGACAGGTCCACGGTGAGCTTGTCGAAGTAGTTGTCCTCGGGGAAGACGTCGTACTCGACCTCGATGCCGGTCTTCTCGGTGAAGGCCTTGAGGTCGGCGATGAGCGCGTCCGTGTAGGGGTGTTTGTTGAGCAGCGCTTTGACGGTCGTGTCCTTCTCGCGCTTCCAGTCGAAGGAGCCGGTCACGTCGTCGGCGGCCGAGCCGTCCCTCTTGCCGTCGTCCCCGCCGAAGCCGGCACCGCAGGCGGACAGGACGGGGGCGGCGGCCAGGGCGGCGCCGAGCGCGAGGAAACGTCGGCGGTCGTGCGCGTGCGTGTCCATCCGTGACCTCCAGGTGGGGCTGGGTCCGGTGTGCTCTGCTCACACGTCGAGTCGACTCGATAACAGAGGGTGTAACGGCGGAAGATGGCCGTCAATCCCTCGCGCGGGGGTAAATCTCAGGGCAGAGTGAGAAGTTCACGGTTCTTGATGTGCGGGAGGCCGGGATGTCGCAGGAGACATGGCTGGGGATCGACCTCGGTACGCAGAGCGTGCGGGTCCTGGCCGTCGGCGCCGACGGTGCGGTCCTCGGCAGCGGGACGGCCCCGCTGGAGGGGCGGCGCGACGGGCCGCGGCACGAGCAGGATCCGGGGGAGTGGTGGACGGCGGTGGCCGTGGCGTCCCGGGCGGCGCTGCGCGATCGGCCCCGCGTCGCCGGAGTCGCGGTGTGCGGCACCTCCGGGACCGTCCTGCTGACGGACCCCGCCGGACGGCCCGTGAGCCCCGCGCTGATGTACGACGACGGACGGGCCTGGGCCGAGGCGGAGCGGCTGCGCTCGGCGGGCCTCGCGGTACAGAACACCTGGGGGCTGCCGAAGGCGCTGTGGCTGGCCCGCACCCACGGGCGGGGCACCGTCACCCACCAGCCCGACCTCATCACCGCCCGCCTGACCGGCCACCGCGTCCCCACCGACTCCAGTCACGCCCTCAAGACGGCCTACGACGTGGCGGCCGACGCCTGGCCCGACGTCCCCGGCGCCCCCGCACTGCCGGACGTCGTCCGCCCCGGCACCCGGCTCGGCGAGGTCTGTGCGGCCGCCGCGGAGGCCACCGGCATCCCCGCCGGCACCCCCGTGATCGCCGGCATGACCGACGGCTGCGCGGCCCAGATCGCGTCCGGCGCGCTGCGCGAGGGCTCCTGGAACTCGGTGCTCGGCACCACCCTCGTCCTCAAGGGAGCGTCCCGCGTCCCCGTCCACGACCCCACCGGCGTCGTCTACAACCACCGTGCGCCGGACGGGAGTTGGCTGCCCGGCGGTGCCTCCAGCGTGGGCGCCGGTGTGCTCACGGCGGCATTCTCGGGGGCGGATCCGGCGGCGATGGACGAGCGGGCCGCCGCGCACGAGCCGGCCGGCGCGATCGCCTACCCCCTCGTCTCCCCGGGCGAGCGCTTCCCCTTCCTCGCCCCGCAGGCCACCGCCCTGGTCCTCGGCGAACCCGCGGGCGACGCCGACCTGTGGGCCGCCCTCCTCCAGGGCGTCGCCTTCGCGGAACGCCTGTGCCTGGACTACCTCCACCACCTCGGCGCCCCCCTCGACGGCCCCCTCAGCCTCACCGGCGGCGGCGCCCGCAGTCCGTACTGGAACCAGCTCCGCGCCGACGTCCTCGGCCGCCCGGCCCGGGTCCCGGAACAGACCGAACCGGCCCTGGGCATGGCGGTGCTGGCGGCCC
Source organism: Streptomyces sp. NPDC001536 (assembly GCF_042894505.1). NCBI lineage: Bacteria > Bacillati > Actinomycetota > Actinomycetes > Kitasatosporales > Streptomycetaceae > Streptomyces > Streptomyces sp. NPDC001536. Next base: position 662,265 of record NZ_JBIAVQ010000001.1, on the reverse strand, counting down.
ACGGCGTCACCGGCGAGGCGCTGCCGGACCTCGCCGAGGGCATGGTCCGCATCCGTACGGTCGTGGCACCGCGCCCCGGCCGCACGGCCCTGTTCGCGGAGCCGTACGCCCGGCTCGTGCACGAACTGACCGCCCGCGGCTGGCTCCCGGAACCCGTCGCGGCCCACGCGCGCGGCCGCCTCACCCTGGATACTGCGGACTCATGAGTACGACCCTTCTGCTGGCCCGCCACGGCCAGACCGTGTGGCACGCCGAGAACCGTTACGCAGGCGTGAGCGACGTGGCCCTCACCGACGTGGGCCGGGCGCAGGCCGCGGCGCTGGGCCGGTGGGTCGCCGCCCACCCGGTCGACGCGATCTGGACGTCCCCGCTGTCCCGGGCCGTCCGCACGGCACGGCCCGCCTGCGACGCCCTCGGCCTCACCCCGTACCGCGAACCCGACCTGTGCGAATGCGACTTCGGGGTGGTGGAGGGCCGTACCCTCGCCGAGTTCGCCGCGGAGGACCCCATGGCGGCGGAGGCCTTCCGCGCGGACCCGGTCGCGCACCCGTTCCCCGGCGCTGAGGACCCGGTCGCGGCAGCCGCGCGGGGAGCGGCCGCGCTGCGCCGCATCGCGACGGCTCATCCGGGCGGTCGTGTGCTGGTCGTCGCCCACAACACCCTGTTCCGTCTGGTGCTGTGCGAACTGCTGCACATCCCCCTGCGCGACTACCGCCGGGTGTTCCCGCAACTACGCAACGCGGCGGTCACCGAACTCCGTGTGACCAGCGACGATTCCATCGCACTTGTCTCCCTCAATGTGCCGTGCGAGCCGGGCGAGTCGTAGCACCATGGGCTCATGACGGAGATCGACACCTCGGTGCCCCACTCGGCCCGCATCTGGAACTACTGGCTGGGCGGCAAGGACAACTACCCCGTGGACGAGGCGGCCGGCGACGCCTACACCGCCGTCTTCCCCGGCATCGTCACCATCGCCCGCAGCAGCCGCGCCTTCCTCGGCCGCAGCATCCGGTACCTGGTGGAGGAGGCGGGCGTACGCCAGTTCCTGGACGTCGGCACCGGGCTCCCCACCGTCGACAACACCCACGAGGTGGCCCAGCGCAGCGCCCCCGAGTCGAAGATCGTCTACGTCGACAACGACCCGCTCGTCCTCGCCCACGCCCGCGCCCTGCTCACCTCGACGCCACAGGGCGTGACGGCGTACGAGGACCTGAGCCTGTACGACCCCGAGCGCATCCTGGAAGCGGCGTCCAAGACCCTCGACCTCAGCCGGCCGACGGCCCTGATCATGAGCGGCATCCTCGGTCACGTCACCGACTACGACCAGGCCCGCGACCTCGTCACCCGGCTCCTGGCCGGCCTCCCCTCGGGCAGCTACCTCTCGCTCAACGAAGGTTCCCGAGGCACCGACCCGGACTACGAACAGGCCCAGGACGCCTACAACGAGACCGGCGCCGTCCCGTACTTCCTGCGCCCGGTCGAGCAGATCACCGCGTACTTCGACGGCCTGGAGCTGGTGGACCCGGGCGTCGTCTCCGTCCCCCTGTGGCGCCCCGACGGCGGCGCCCAGCCGGAGCCGATCGGCCAGCACGGCGGCGTGGGCCGCAAGCCCTGATCTGAAGCGAACCGGAAAGCCCCCGCGAGTCACGTCCTCGCGGGGGCTTCCGTCATTCCGCCTGCCGGTGAAGGTTGAGAAGACGATCACGAGGCAGGACGCTTCACGGGGTGGTCACGGCGCCAGCAGCAGCACATCCGCGCGGGACTTGGCGGCCTCGTGACGCCGGGCCACGTCCTGCCAGTTGACGACGGCCCACATCGCCTCGATGAAGTCGACCTTCTGGTTCTTGTACTGGAGGTAGAAGGCGTGCTCCCAGGCGTCGAAGACGAGGATCGGCACGGACCCCTGGCCGACGTTGCCCTGGTGGTCGTAGACCTGCTCGACGATCAGCAGTCCGCTGAGCGGCTCGTACGCGAGCACACCCCAGCCCGAACCCTGGGTCGTGGCCGCGGCCTTGGTCAGCTGGGCCTTGAGGTTGGCGAAGGAGCCGAACGACTCGGTGATGGCGTCCGCGAGGTCGCCCACCCCGTCCACGGCCAGCGGCTCACCGCCGCCGTCACCGGTCATGTTGTGCCAGTAGATGGAGTGCAGGATGTGCCCGGAGAGATGGAAGGCCAGGTTCTTCTCCAGCCCGTTGATCACTCCCCATGTCTCCTTGTCCCGCGCTTCCGCCAGCTGCTCCAGCGTGTCGTTGGCACCCTTCACATACGCCGCGTGGTGCTTGTCGTGGTGCAGCTCGATGATCTCGGGGCTGATCACGGGGGCGAGTGCGGAGTAGTCGTAGGGCAGTTCGGGAAGCGTGTAGACGGGCATGAAGGGGTCCCCTCAAAAGCTTGTTGCAACTAGCTTGCAATAACAAGCTAACAGCAAAAAGCCCCCGGTGTGATCCACACGGGGGCTTTCGGCCAGTCGGGATTGTCAGCCGGTCGTGGCGCGCCTGCGCTGCCAGGTGTAGCCGATCGCCGCCAGCGCCAGCGTCATCCCGCCGGTGAAGTACAGCTGCACCCGCGTGTCCGGCTCCCGGGCCATCAGCACGAAGATCGCCAGCATCCCCGCCATGGCGACCCAGGTGAGCACCGGGAACGCCCACATCCGCACGGTCAGCCGCTCCGGTGTCTCGCGCTCCAGCCGCCCCCGCAGCCGCAGCTGGGAGACCGCGATGAAGCCCCAGACGACGAGGATGACCGCGCCGATCATGTTGAGGAGCCAGGAGAAGACGTCGTCGGGGCGCCAGTAGCTGAGCAGGACGCAGACGAAGCCGAAGACGCAGGAGGCCAGCACGGCGACGCGGGGGACGCCGCCGGACACGCGGCCCAGTGGCTTCGGGCCCTGGCCGCGCGCGACGAGGGAGTAGGCGATGCGCGAGGAGCCGTAGATGTTGGCGTTCATCGCGGAGAGCAGCGCCACGAGGACGACCACGTTCATCAGCTGACCCGCGCCGGGGATACCGAGCGAGTCGAGCGCGGCGACGTACGGGCCCTTCTCGACGACCGCGGCCGAGTCCCACGGGACCAGCGTCACGATGACCGCCATGGAGCCGATGTAGAAGAGCGCGATGCGCCACATCGCCGTACGGACCGCGCTCGCCACCCCCTTGACCGGGTCCTCGGACTCCGCCGCCGCGATGGTGACCGTCTCCAGACCGCCGTACGCGAAGACGGAGGCGAGGATGCCGATGACCAGCCCCTCGCTGCCGTGGGGGAGGAAGTCGGAGAGGTTCGAGGTGCCCGGGGAGTCCGTACCCGGGAGCACCCCGGCGATCGCCAGTACGCCCAGCACCAGGAACAGGCTGATCGCGCCCACCTTCAGCGCGGCGAACCAGAACTCGAACTCGCCGAAGTTCTTCACCGCGGCGAGGTTGGTCGCGCAGAAGACCACCATGAAGAGGGCCACCCAGGCCCACTCCGGCGTCCCCGGCAGCCAGCCCGTCACGATCTTCGCCGCGCCGATGCCCTCCAGGCCCACGGCCGTGCAGAGCAGGATCCAGAAGGACCATCCGGCGGTGAAGCCGGCCCAGGGCCCGATCGCCCGCTCGGCGTGCGCGGAGAAGGAGCCCGAGGAGGGATACGCGGCCGACATCTCGCCGAGCATCCGCATGACCAGCATCACGAGGAGGCCGGAGAGGACGTAGGCGACGACGATCGAGGGCCCGGCGGCGGCGATACCCGCGCCGGAGCCCACGAACAGGCCCGCGCCGATGACACCGCCGAGGGCGATCATCGACAGGTGGCGCTGCTTGAGGCCGTGGGAGAGGGAGACGTCCGGCTCTTGTGGAGCCTCGACGGAGGTGGTGCTGGGCATGGGCGTGGTTCGTCCAGTGCGTGAGACGGGCAAAAACGCCCACAGTCTGGGCGGCCTCCCCGGTCGGAAGGGAAGGCCGCCCACTATCCGGACGCGTCCGGTACAGCCCGTGACTACGCCGCCACGCTCGTGTAGTGCGACGCGTCGCCCTCCACGGCGTAGCTCTCCTTGCCCTCGACACCGACGGGGATGTCACCGGCGACGGTCACCCGGTGCAGACGGCGCGCCTGCCGGTCGTAGTTGTCGACGGCGTAGTGCTGGGTGATGCGGTTGTCGAAGAGCACCAGCTGGTTCTCGGACCAGCGGTGGCGCAGGATGTGCTCCGGCTTGATCACATACGACTGGAGCAGGTCGAGCAGCTTGCGGGACTCGCCCACCGACAGACCCACGAGCCGCTGGGCGAACCCGCCGATGAACAGCCCGCGTTCGCCGGTCAGCGGGTGGACGCGGACCACGGGGTGGGCGGTGCGGTACTTGATCGAGGTGAACTGCGCGCGCTGGGCGGCCTTGTCCTCGTCGATGTCCTCGGCCGGGACCGCGTAGTCGTAGTCGTTGGTGTGCTCGGCCCACAGGGTGTCGGCCAGCTGCCGCAGCGGCTCGGGCAGGCTGCGGTAGGCGGCCGCCGAGCTGGCGATCAGGGTCTCGCCGCCGTACGGCGGGAGCGTGATGCTGCGCAGGGTGCTGGCCTGCGGCGGGTTGAGGACGAAGGTGACGTCCGTGTGCCAGTGGTTGGCGCTGCCCTGCTCGCTGTCGACGGGCAGCACGTTCGGGACGCCGTCGACGGCGGGCACCGTCGGGTGGGCGGTGGTGAGGTCGCCGAAGTGGCGGGCGAAGGCCTGCTGGCCCTCGTCGTCCAGGTTCACCTCGTCGAAGACGAGCGCCTTGTGCGCGTTGAGGGCCTCGCGCAGGGCGGTGACCGTCTCCTCGTCGAGCGGCTTGGCGATGTCGACGCCGGAGACGCGGGCGCCGATGTGGGCGGTGACCTTGGTGATCTCGATGCTCATGGGATGTCCTCTCAGACCAGGGTGGCGGTGTACTGGTTGGCGGGGCGGGGGAGGCCGTAGCGCTCCCGCAGGGTCCGGCGCGGCCCGTACTCCTCGCGGAGCAGACCGCGGGCGCGCAGGATCGGGACGACGTGGTCGACGAAGAGGTCGAGGCCGGACGGCAGCACGGCCGGCATGATGTTGAAGCCGTCGGCGGCACCGAGCGTGAACCACCGCTCGATCGCGTCGGCGACCTGCTCGGGCGTCCCCGCGAAGGTGAGGTGCCCGCGTCCGCCGCCGAGCCGTCCGATGAGCTGCCGCACGGTGAGGGACTCCCGCCGGGCGAGCTCGACGATCAGCGTGTACCGGCTCTTGGCACCCTCGATGGCGTCCTCGGTGGGGAGATCGGCGGGCAGGAGGGAGTCCAACTCCAGGGAGCCGGGCTCCAATTGCAGCAGCCGCTCCAGGCGGTCCACCCCGTGCGTGTACACGATGTGGTCCTCCAGGACCTGCTCGGCCGCCCGCGCCTCGGCCTCCGTGGACCCGATGACGGGCACGATCCCGGGCAGCACCTTGATGTGCTCGGGGTCCCGACCGGCCTGCCGGGTGCGGGACTTGAGGTCGGAGTAGAAGTCCTGCGCGTCCTTCAGGGTCTGCTGCGCGGTGAACACGGCCTCGGCGTACCGCGCCGCGAACCGCTTCCCGTCCTCGCTCGACCCCGCCTGCACGAGCAGCGGGTAACCCTGCGGCGAACGCGGCACGTTGAGGGCGCCCTCGACACTGAAGTACGTCCCCTGGTGCCGCGGCGGATGGATCTTGTCGTCGTCACCCCACACACCGGCCGACTTGTCGCCGACGATCGCGTCGTCCTCCCAGCTGTCCCAGAGCTTCAGGGCGACATCCAGGAACTCGGCGGCGCGGGCATACCGCTCGGCGTGCGCCGGCTCCGCATCGAGCCCGAAGTTCCGCGCCGCCTCCGCACCGGCGGTGGTGACGATGTTCCACCCGGCCCGCCCCCCACTGATGATGTCCAGGGACGCGAACTTACGGGCCAGGTTGTAGGGCGAGTTGTACGACGTCGACGCCGTCGCGATCAGCCCGATGTGCTCGGTCGCCGTCGCCAACGCGGTGAGCAAGGTGAGCGGCTCCAGCGCACCGGCGGGCCGCTGTGCGATGTTCCCCCACAACTGGGGCCCATCAGCGAGAAACAGCGAGTCGAAGGTCCCACGCTCGGCGATCTTCGCGAGCCTGACGTAGTGATCCAGCTCGACATGGGCGTACGGATCACTCTCGGGCAGTCTCCACGAGGCTTCGTGGTGCCCGGTGTTCATGAGGAAGGCGTTGAGGTGGAGCTGGCGGGTCATGCGAGGGTCCTTTACTTGTGGTCGTTCAGCGCATCCGACGTTCGAGGGCGAGGGCGGGCCGTCCCGATCCCCCCACCCGCTGGGGGCTTCGCCTCTGTCTTTCAGCCCGTCCGGCGTTTGAGGACGAGGCCCTTCGGGCCGATCGGGGTCTGGGGCGGAGCCCCAGCGGGGTCGAAGGGGCGGAGCCCCTGGGGATGGGACGGGTAGGGGCGGCGGGGGCGAGGAAAGCCCCTCGGTCACCCCACGTCCTCGGTCACCCCCAGCGCCGACAGCAACCGCTCCCGGTACTCCCCGAGCAACGGATCCCGATACGACCGCGGATGAGGCCGCTCGATGGCCAGATCGACCCCCACCCGCCCCTCCTCCAGCACCAGCACCCGATCCGCCAGCACGATCGCCTCATCCACGTCATGCGTGACCAGCAGCACCGAAGGCCGATGCCGCTCCCACAACTCCCGCAGCAGCGCATGCATCTTGATCCGCGTCAACGCGTCCAACGCCCCGAACGGCTCATCGGCCAGCAACAGCTCCGGCTCCCGCACCAACGACCGCGCCAGTGCCGCCCGCTGCGCCTCACCCCCGGACAACTCATTGGGCCAGGCCCGCTCCCGCCCCTTGAGCCCGACCTCCTCAAGAGCCGCCCGCCCCTTGTCCTCGCCGTCCGTCCCCAGCAGTACGTTGTCCAGCACCCGCCGCCACGGCAGCAGCCGCGAGTCCTGGAAGACCACGGACACCCGCTCGGGCGCGCTGAGCTGACCGCTCCCGACGACCTCGTGGTCCAGCCCCGCGATCGCCCGCAGCAGCGTGCTCTTGCCGGACCCGCTGTGCCCGAGCAGGGCCACGAACTGCCCGGCGGGAATGTCGAGGTCGATCCCGTCGAGGACGACCCGCCCGTCGAACGACCGGGTCAGACCCCGGAGTTGGACGGCCGGCCGGGTCAGCTGCTCAGTGTGCGTCGCCATGACAGCACCCTCCGTTCGATGAAGCGGACCGTGCTGTCGGAGGCGAGTCCGAAGACGCCGTAGACGACGAGTCCGACGAGGATGACGTCCGACTGGCCGTAGTTCTGGGCCTGGAACATCATGTAGCCGAGTCCGCTGGTGGCGTTGATCTGCTCCAGCACGACCAGGCCGAGCCAGGAGCCGGTGACACCGAGCCGGAGTCCCACGAAGAATCCGGGCAGTGCGCCGGGGATGACGATCTGCCGGATGAACTGGAACCGGTTGAGCCCTTGCACTTCGGCGAGTTCGACGAACCGGCTGTCGATGCCGGACAGCGCGGCATGGGTGTTCAGATAGATCGGGATGTAGACGACGATCGCGATGATGGCGATCTTGAAGGTCTCGCCGATGCCCAGCCAGAGGATGAACAGCGGGATCAGACCGAGCGTCGGGATCGCCCGGTTGAGGTTCACCGACCCGTCGATGAGCGCCTCCCCGACCCGGCTCAGCCCGGCCGCCAGCGCGAGCGCGACCCCGGCGACGAGACCGATCGCGAACCCGGAGGCGGCGCGCTGGAGCGAGGTCAGGATGTCGCCGACCAGCGTGCCGTCCGTCCACAGATGGGCCCCGGTCTCCACGACCGTCCAGGGCGCCGGGATCGCGGCCGGGTCCAGCCGCCCCGCGGCGGAGGCGGCGGCCCACAGGGCGAGCAGCAGGGCGGGGCCGATGAGCCGGGTGGCCGGCAGCCGGCGGCCGGGGGACAGGCCCCGCCGTTTCCGGCGTACCGCTTTCGACGGTTCCGCGACGACCGGTGCGGTCGCCGTCGTGGTCACAGCACTCACTTGCGGTACTCCTCTGCTACGGACTTCGCGGCGATGCCCTCGAAGCGGTGGTCGAAGAGCGAGGACACGTCGAACTTCTTCACGAACCCGCCTTCCGCCAGCAGATCGGCGGTCTCCTGCTCCCAGCGGATCGCCTCGTCCCAACTGGGCGAGAACAAAGGCTTGTTGGCGAGCGCGGTGATGCCCTGCGCCTGGGCGAGGGTCAGGTTCTGCGTCTTGACGTAGAACTCCTCGTTCCAGATGTCGGGGTTCTCGTACGTCCAGACCTGGCCCTTGGCCCAGAAGGGGATGTAGGCGGCGACCGCGGCCGCCTTCGCCTTGTCGTTCAGTACGGTGGCCGGCGCCCACAGCAGGTTGAGCAGGTCGACCACGTCCGTGGTGATGATCCGGGCGCCCTTGGACTCGTACTGCGAGAGGTAGGCGGGCGACTGGGTGTTGCCCAGCGGGGCGATGTCCACCTGGCCCGACTGGAGGGCGGTGAGGAACTGGTTGCTGGTCAGCGGGACCAGCTTCACGTCGTCGTACTTCAGCCCGGCCTTCTTCAAGGCCCGCAGCAGCACGACACCTTGGGCCTGGCCCTGGGAGAAGGCGAGCTTCTTCCCCCGGAAGTCATCGACCGTACGGATATCACTGCCGGGCTTGGTGGCGAAGACGTAATTCGGCTTACGGGTGATGTTGATCGCGACGATCTTCGCGTCGAATCCCTGGTAGTGCGCCTGGATCGGTGGAATTCCCGCGTTGTTGGCGAGGTCCAGGGAGTTGGCGCGAAAGGCGTTGATGACATCGGGCCCTGCGCCGATGTTCACCCAGCTCGACACCTTGAAAGGCAGCTCGCCCAACTTGGCGAGCTTGAACTGGAGTTGCTGGGTGTTCGAGAAAGAGGCGATCTTGAGGCTGGTGCCGGCCGGGACCTTGTCGGCGAGCGGGGCGGTCGAGGCGCCCTTGGCACCGGTGGCGGCGCTGGACTCGGCGCAGCCGCTGAGCCCGGCGACACCGGCCGCGGCGCCCACGAGCGAGGTCAGGAACAGCCGCCGGTCTATGCCGGACGTACGGGAAAAAGGCATGGGAGGACTCCCTGAATTGGTGCATGAGAAAAGCGCGATGAACGGCGTGCGGAAGAAATTTCACGCGGCAGAAATGAGCGCGTCACACGGGGCAACGTGTCAGCAACAGAAGGCGCGACAGTGCAGGTGAGGGCTCATGGGCAAGATGCTCCCGGTTGAGCGGAACCCGTGTCAATATTCGGAGTTTCTGAATTAATTCCGCTCAGGTGACACGGCCAGTGGATCCCGGTAAAGCGTGTCGAGGGCCACCGAACCGCCCGCCACCGCGAGGACGGAATCCGGGAAACTCGTCGGGATCACGGCCGCCGCCCGCTCGGGTCCGACCTCGTCCCGCAGCGCGGTGAGGCAGTCCTCCCGATGGATCGCGCCGACCTCGGTGACCACGACGGTCTCCGGGTTGAGGATGTCGAGCAGCAGCCCGGCCGCCCGCCCCGTCATCCGCGACCGCTCCACCAGCAGCCGGGCGGCCACCGGATCCCCGTCCGCCGCTCCCCGCACGAGATGCATCGGGTTCACCCCGGCGATGACACCCGCCGCCCGCGCCCGCTCGCACAGCGTCCGCTCACTCAGCTCGACCTGGAGGCAGCCGACCCGCCCGCACCCGCACCTCTGCGAGCCGCCGAGCGGTAGATGGGCGATCGCGCCGGCCTGCGAACGCGGCCCGTGGTGCACCTCGTCGTTGGTGGCGAACGCGGCGTCGACCACATTGCCGACGAACAGATGCAGCACGCTGCGGCTGCCCCGCGCCCGCCCGAACAGCCGCTCCGCGTTGACCAACGCCCGCGCGTGCCCGTCCACATGGACCGGCAGCCCGGTGCGCGCGCCGATCAGCTCCCGCACCGGCACGTCCCGCCAGCCCAGCAGCTGGTGCTCGACGACGGTTCCGGCCTCCTGGTCCACCCAGCCACCGGCCGCGAAGCCGACACCGAGCGGCCGGCACCCCGGCGCCGCGTCGAGCAGCGCGCCCAGCCCGTCGGCGGCCCGCGCCAGCACCCGCCCCGGCTCGGTGACGCCCTCGTGCTTGAGCTCCCGCGAGGCCACCACGCGTCCGCGCAGATCGAGCAGCGCGACGGTGGTGTAGGGGACCGCCACATGGACCCCGCCCACGACGAAACGTGAGGAGTCCAGGTCGACCGGCACATGGGGCCGCCCCACACCCTTCGACCGCCGGGGCATGGCGGCCTCCCGGATCAGCCCGAGCTGAGTGAACCGGGCGCAGTAGTCCGTCACCGAGGCGGGGGAGAGGCCGGTCAGCCGGGCGATGGTGGAGCGCGCCACGGGCCCGTGCTCCAGCACGGACCGCAGCACGACACTCGCGCTCGTCCGCCGCCGGTCGGCATCGGAGGCACGCGCGATGGGGGAGACAAGGGTGGTGGGCATGGCGATCATCCTCGGGAGCGGGTCCGACACTGCGCCGTCTCGGAGGGTGAGGCGCCCCGGAGCCGCCTCACCCGGGGCGGCGACAGGCGGCAGCGCTCACTCGTCGCAGGTCGACATGGCGACGCGACGTGAGGGTGAGGGCCTGGGCAACCATGGCTCGAAGGGTAGGGGGGTCGGCCGGATCCGGCCAGGGTGCGATGCCCCATTTGGTGGGACCCTACAGACGCCGTTCACACTCGACACGTGAGTGAAACGTCCCGGCCTCAGTGACCGGTTTCACGTCCTACCCGGTGTAACCACCACCCTTTGTCTGGAGCCCACCAAGCCGCGGCTCCAGCCTTTGTCGAGCGCTGACGGTGATCGGCGCGAGGAGGCCGGTATAGCGTCGCGATGTCCCTCGCCGTTCATACCCTCGCGGAGTCCCCATGAGCACCGCCGTCGCCCCCGTCCGCCCTGGCCAGGTCCTCGCCGACCTGCTGCCGGCCTCCCGTGTCCGGGACGTCGCGCTCGTGCTCGGCGGTGCCGCGCTGACCGGCCTCGCCGCCCAGATCTCGGTGCCGGTGCCGGGCTCCCCGGTGCCGGTGACCGGCCAGACCTTCGCCGCGCTGCTCGTCGGCACGACGCTGGGCGCCGGCCGCGGCTTCCTCTCCCTCGCCCTGTACGCGCTCGCGGGCATCGCGGGCGTGCCGTGGTTCGCGGGCGCCACCTCCGGCGGTTCGGCCCCCTCCTTCGGCTACATCCTCGGCATGATCCTCGCCTCCACCGTCGTCGGCGCCCTGGCCCGCCGCGGCGCCGACCGCTCCGTGCTGCGCACGGCGGGCGCGATGCTGCTCGGCGAGGCGATCATCTACGCCGTCGGCGTCCCGTACCTGGCCCTCGCCACCGGCATGTCCGCCTCCGCAGCCATCGCGGCCGGCCTCACCCCGTTCCTGATCGGCGACGCCCTCAAGGCGGCCCTGGCGATGGGCCTGCTGCCCACGACCTGGAAGCTCGTCAACCGCTGAAACCGCTGAACCCGCTGACGTGGTCAGGGAAGAGGCTCGCCGGGTCGTACTGCGACTTCAGCCCGGCGAGCCTCTTGCGCGTCTCGTCGTCGTACAACCCCTCGCTCCGGTCCCCGGCCCCGAACGCGAAGTTGACCGCCCGCCCGAGCGTGCCGGGCGCGAGCAGCGCGAACGCCGGATCGAGGGTCTCCCGGGCCCGCTCCCGTTCCGCCATGGCCAACAGCCGTACCAGGAACCGCCCTTCACGCCACGGCACGGAGTTCGGCGCGGGCTCGGTGAGCGCCCCACCGAGATGATTGATCTGAACGACGACCATGGCGCCGGCGCCCGGCCCGGTGCGCCGAAGCACCTCACCGGTTGCCGGGATGTCCAACTCGCCGAGCACCGCGCTGTCCCCGTAGTACGTGTGCGGGAAGTCCGGGTCGCTGTGGATGGTGTGGCTCTCGGTGTACGGCATCTCCCGCAGTGAGTCGGCGAGCACCGGCCCGATCTCCCGCAGCGGGGCGACGAGTCGCTCCCCGTCGGCGCCCGTGTGCGCGACCCGTACGGAGACGACGTACCGTCCGCGCAGCCGCGGCGGCAGCGCCGGCAGGTCCGGATACGGTACGGCGGCGAAGGACGAGGTCAGCCCGTCCGGTACGGTCCGCGTCCACGCCTCGTACGCCCGCAGTACGGTCGCCGGATCGACCTGACGCCCGTCGAAGGCGAGCGAACCGCCGTACAGCGTCCGCACGGGGACGAGGCCGATCTCCAGCTCGGTGACGATGCCGAGACCGTGCCCGCCGCCGAGCAGCCCCCAGTACAGGCCGGGCTCGAACTCCCGTGTCACCTGCCGCAGTCGGCCGTCGCCGGTGACGACGTCGAGGGCGCGGACATGGTCGGCCGCGTACCCGAACTCCCGCGCCAGGATGCCCAGTCCGCCGCCCAGCGTGTACGACACGGCGCCGACGCCCGGCGCGGAGCCGTTGAGCGGGGCGAGCCCGTGGGGTGCGGCGGCTTCGACGACCTGGCTCCAGCGGACGCCCGCCTGGATGCGGGCGGTGCGTGCGACGGGGTCGACGGTCACCCGGTCCATGCGCCGCGTCGAGACGAGTACGCCGCCCTCGACCGGCCCCGGCAGCCCGTGACCGGTGGCCTGGACGACGACCGGCAGCCGCTCGGCGGCGGCGTGGCGCACGGCGGCGACGATGTCGTCGGTGGAGCTGGCGACGACGAGGTGTGCGGGACGCACGGTGAACCCGGTCTGGAATCCGGCGAGTTCCTGAGCTGTGTGGCTGTTCATGTACGTCATGCTGGAGGCATAACCTGACAGCTTCCGTCAGGTTATGCCTCCATGGACCGACGTCAGTGCGTGCGGACCTCCTGCCGCGGCCGCCGCGTGGCCCACCACATCCCGGCCGCACCGGCGGTCAGCAGCGCCGCGCCCGCCGCCCCCAGCGGGAGCAGGTCACGGGCGGGACCGGTCTTGGGCAGCTCCTTCTCGCCGCCCGGCCCGACGGGCTGGTTGTCGGTGCCGAGCAGCAGCGGGGTGGCCGGGGCGTTCGGCGACGGGTTCGTCGTACCGAACGGAACCGGGCCCTGCTGCCAGAACGTCTTCTTTCCGTCGCCGGACTGCACCGGCAGACAGATCTTGCCGGTCTTTCCTAGATCGAATGTCGCGTCCACGGCGTACGACTTCGACTTACCGGCCGCGAGATTGTCGATCGGGCAGGCGAAACCGCTGTTCGAGCCCTCCGGCAGATCGCTTTCGGCAATCGAGGAGCACCCTTGAACGTCATTGACCGTGAGGCCGTCGAATCCGACGACCAAAAGCTGGATCTTTCCGCTGTCCTTGGTCCCCTCGTTCTTCACCGTGGCGGTGAGGTCGGTCTTTTCGGAACTGTTGTCGACCGAGATCTGTTCGGGCAGCAGCGTGGTCAGCTTCACGCCCGCCGGTGCCTCGTCAACGGCCTTTCCCCCCTTGCTGCTTCCGGGTCCCTCGGCCGCGCCGGCGGCGGTGGAAAGGATCAGCACGGCCGAAAAAGATGCCGTGACCAGCGATCCCGCGATGGTCGTCATACGACGAGAACTCATGTTCGTCCCCCTTGGCTGCGCCTGAATTCGCAGTACTTGAAGAGCTACCACAAGATTTCTCCGCACTATGCTGGTACGGCGCGAAGTGTGACCATTGTGTTGAAGTAGGCGTTGACCGGTGCGTGGTTGAGGGGGTGTGACGGATTGCCGGGGAATACGGGAAACACGAGGAGCGGTGGGGCTCCCGGGATATTGGTGACGGGACGTTATCGCCTGGTCGAGAGCATTGGTCAGGGGGGAATGGGGCGGGTGTGGCGGGCCGCCGACGAGATGCTCGACCGGGAGGTCGCGGTCAAGGAGATGCGCATAGACGGTCTCGACGCGGAGGACGCGCGCACCCGCAGGGAACGCACGCTGCGCGAGGCGCGGGCCACGGCGCGGATCGACCACCCCAATGTCGTACGGATCTACGACGTGGTCGACGAGGGCGAACGCCTGTGGATCGTCATGGAGTTGGTCGCCGGCCGCTCCCTGGAGCGGATGATGATGGAGGACGGCCCGCTCGGCCCCCTGGAGGCGGCCCGTATCGGCGTCGGCCTGGTGACGGCGCTGCGTCAGGTGCACGCCCGTGGCGTCCTGCACCGGGACATCAAGCCGGGCAACGTCCTGGTGGAGCGGACCGGACACCGCGTGGTCCTCACGGACTTCGGCATCGCGGCGATCCAGGACGCGAAGGCGCTCACGATGGTCGGCATGCTGGTCGGCTCCCCCGACTACATGGCCCCCGAACGCATCTCGGGCCGCCCCCAGGGCCCGCCGTCCGACATCTGGTCCCTGGGCGCGACGCTCTGCGCGGCCATGGGCGGCCGCTCCCCCTTCTCCCGCGACACCACCCTCGCCACGCTCCACGCGGTCCTCTACGAAGAGCCCGAACTCCCCGCCTCCGCTGGCCCGTTGCGCGACATCCTGGCCGCCCTCCTGGAGAAGGACCCCGACGTCCGCCCGGGCCTGGACGACCTGGAGACCGCTCTGCGACCGGTGGCCTTCCCGGCCCCCACCCCGACAGTCGCGGTGCCCAGGACGGAGGAACCCCGCGAGGAGGAACAGCGCCCGGCCCCCGGGGAAGCCGCACCCGGCACGACCCCGGACCCTCGCCCGGAAGTGAGTCCGAGCCCGTCCCAGCCCACGGAGCCGGCGCCCCTCCCGCACCCCGAGACACCTGAACGGGCGGCGACGGGGCCGGAGCATGCGGCCGGACCGGGGGATCTGGCCGAGCCCGGGGCGGAAGCGGTTGGCCCTTCTTTCGCGCCGGAGTCGGCGGGTCGGCCCGCCGGGCCGGAGTCCGAGGCGGCGCGTGGGTCCGCATCCGTGGGGGAAGCGGCCGGTGGGGCCGAGACAGGTACCGCGTCCGAGTTCGAGTCACCGACGCCCTCCGCGCCCACTCCACGGACCCCACCCCCTGACCAGGCGACCCCTCAACTCCCGTGGGCCCCCCACGAATCACCCACCCCCGCCTACCTGGACGCCTCCCGTGTCCCCGCCGCCCGGGATCCCCGGCGTCCCGAGCCGGAGACCCGGCCGGAACCCGAGGCCGTACACGACGCGATCCCGCAGCAGCGCACCGCACCCGCGCAGACCCAGCGACCCGCCACCCACGGGCCCGTCGCGCAGCCGTCCCTTCCCGAACGCCCCGCCACCCACGAGCCTGCCGCGCACCCGGCCCGGACCGAGCGTCCCGTCAGCCTCGACCGCCCCACACCCGCACCCGACTCCGGCAACGCCTCCACGGAAGCGGCCGCGTCCACCAGTTCCGAGGTCCGCTCCGAAACCCCCGTCGGCGGCCCGGCGGGAGCCGCACGCGGCGTTTCGCTCAACCGCTCCGAGGCGGTGACCGAGCGCCGGCCGGTGCACGAGCCGCCGCCCGGGATGCCGCCCGGCGAACTGCCCGGACCCGCCCGCCCGAGCGACCCGCGGCGCCCGCACCGCCGTACCGGACTGCTCGCCGCCGCGGCCGTGGTCACCGCCGGTGCGGTCGTCGCCGTCGTACTCCTGATGAACTCCGGCTCACCCGGCGGGAATCAGGCCGACGGCTCACCCACCCCGTCCCCGACCGTGTCCGAGACCCCCTCGCCCACCGTCGAGGGCACGTCCCGGCCGCAGAGCCTGCCGCCGGGCGCGCACCGGGAGGCGGGCGGGTTCGCCTGGGCGACCCCCGAGGGCTGGCGCAGGGACGTGAAGACGGGCGCGGAGGTCCACTACACGTCGCCGGACGGCAAACAGGAACTCGTCGCGAAGTCCTCGCTGGCCCGCGGCGATCTGATGGAGACCTGGGAGACCTCGGAGCAGAACGCCCACCAGGGCGAGGACTACCAGAAGATCCGGTTGGCGGAGACGAAGTTCCGCGACTACCCGGCGGTCGTCTGGGAGTACACCTTCACCCTCAAGGGCACCAAGTGGCACGCCCGGCTGCTGGGCTTCAACGCGGACGGCAAGTCGTACCAGATCAACACCTGGTACCAGCCCGACATCGAGAACCAGGCGGTGAAGACGTACGACAAGGTCACGGACAGCTTCACGATCCTGTGAGGCATGAGCCAAGAGGCATGAGAAAAGGGGCCCCTCAGGCGAATTCCAGGGGCCCCTTCCTCATACGTGGTGGCGCGTCAGCCGACCTTGACCTCGTCGACCTCGTCGCGCACCTCGGGGGAGACGACGGCGGCGCGGTTGGCGCCGACCTTCTCCTTCACGAAGGCGATGGCGAGCACGAACGCCGCGACGAGCACCGAGAGCAGGACGGTCGTACGCCCACTGCTCGCACCCTCCGTGTCGGTCAGCATGTAACCGAGCACGAACACGATCAACCCGGCGGTCGCCCAGGTGAGATACGGGTACAGCCACATCTTCACGACCAGCTTCTCCGGCGCCTCGGCCTGGATGATCTTCCGCATCCGCAGCTGCGAGAAGCAGATCACCAGCCAGACGAACAGGGCGACCGCTCCGGAGGAGTTGACGAGGAAGAGGAAGACCGTCTTCGGGGACAGGTAGTTGAAGAAGACGGCGACGAAGCCGAACACGACCGAGGCGAGGATCGCCGTCATCGGCACACCCCGGCCGGTGGTCCGCGCGAACGACTTCGGCGCGTCGCCCCGCTGGCCGAGCGAGAAGGCCATGCGGGAGGCCGTGTAGAGGCCGGAGTTGAGACAGGACAGCACCGAGGTCAGCACGATGAAGTTCATGATCTGACCGGCGTGCGCGATGCCCAGGGAGTCGAGCGCGGCGACGTAGGAGCCGTCCTTCTTGATGGACGGGTCGTTCCAGGGCAGCAGCGAGACCACGACGAAGATCGAGCCGAGGTAGAAGACGCCGACCCGCCAGATGATGCTGTTGGTCGCCTTGGTGACGGCCTGCTGCGGGTTCTCGGACTCACCGGCGGCCAGCGTGGCGATCTCGCTGCCCATGAAGGAGAAGACGACGAGCAGTACACCGGTGAGGATCGCGCCGGCGCCGTTGGGGAGGAAGCCGCCGTGGTCGGTGAGGTTGCCGAGACCGGCCTTGTCGCTGTCGACGCCGGGCAGCACCCCGAAGACGGCGAGCCCGCCGATGACGATGAACGCGGCGATCGCGACGACCTTGATGCCGGCGAACCAGAACTCGAACTCACCGTAGGACCCGACGGAGACCAGGTTGGTCGCGGTCAGCACGATCATCACGATGAGGGCCCAGGCCCACTGGGGCACGGCCGGTATCCAGCCCTCCAGGATCACGGCACCGGCGGTGGCCTCGACGGCCAGCACCACGACCCAGAAGAACCAGTACAGCCAGCCGATGGAGAACCCGGCCCAGCGCCCGAGCGCGCGGTCGGCGTGCGCCGAGAAGGAGCCGGAGGTCGGGTTGGCGGCGGACATCTCACCGAGCATCCGCATCACCAGCACCACGAGCGTGCCGACGAGCGCGTACGACAGGAGGATGCCGGGTCCCGCGGTGGCGATACCGGAGCTGGATCCGACGAAGAGGCCGGCACCGATCACACCACCGATGGCGATCATCGACAGGTGACGGTTCTTGAGCCCGGCCTGAAGGCCGTTACCGGGGTCTCCGGTGGCCTTGGCCGGGGTCGGCTGCGAAGTCATGAGGGGAATTCCTTTGCGCCGGGCGAGCAGTGTCCCGTACGAGCGGCGTACGGATCGGTCCAGTGAATCGGAGGTAAAGGAATTCGTGAACCTTTGATTCCGGATCGTTACTTGAGGTTTTCTTGAGCTTCGATGGTCAGATCAAGAATTTTCCTGCGCGACACCCAGGGCTGCTGCCCCGAAACAGTCGTGTCACACTCATCCCATGCGCGTGTATCTCGGCTCCGACCATGCGGGCTTCGAACTCAAGAACCACCTCGTCGACTGGCTCAAGGCGGCCGGCCACGACCCGGTCGACTGCGGTCCCCACATCTACGACGCCCAGGACGACTACCCCCCGTTCTGCCTCCGCGCCGCGGAGCGCACAGCGGCGGACCCGGACTCCCTCGGCATCGTGATCGGCGGCTCCGGCAACGGCGAGCAGATCGCCGCGAACAAGGTCAAGGGCGTCCGCGCGGCGCTGGCCTGGAGCGAGGAGACCGCGTCGCTGGGCCGCCAGCACAACAACGCCAACGTCGTCGCGGTGGGCGCCCGCATGCACACCCAGGACGAGGCCACGAAGTTCGTCGAGACCTTCCTCGCCACCCCGTTCTCCGAGGACGCCCGCCACATCCGCCGCATCGACATGCTGGCCGCCTACGAGACCACGGGCGACCTGCCCCCGATCCCGCCGCACCACCCGCAGCAGTAGCCAATCGCCGCCGTGGCCGCTGCGGGCGCGCTCTCGCCGTGGCCGTGGCCGGGTGCGGGCGCGTGGGGGCTGGTCGCGCAGTTCCCCGCGCCCCTGGGCGTCTCGCCGCATCCGGCGTAGGAGGCCAAGGGAAGCCGTCCTGATCCCCCACCCACCCCTGTCTTTCAGCCCGCCCGGCGTTGGAGGACGAGGACATACCGTCCCGATCCCCCACCCACCCGTGACGGCTGCGCCTCCCAAGGCCGGTCCGCATCCTTCAGCCCGTCCGGCGTTGGAGGACGAGGACATACCGTCCCGATCCCCCACCCACCCGTGACGGCTGCGCCTCCCAAGGCCGGTCCCGCATCTTTCAGCCCGTCCGGCGTTTGAGGACGAGGCACTTTCGGGGCCGATGGAGGTCTGGGGGCGTAGCCCCCAGGGATGGGATCGAAGGGGCAGCGCCCCTGGAGGATGGGAACGGGTAAGGGCGGCGGGGGCGAGAAAAAGCCCCCCGGACGAAGAAGGAGCCACCGTGCCGGAGGGGCACACGATCCACCGCCTGGCCAAGGACTACGCCACAGCGTTCCGCGGCAGAAAAACCCAGGTCACCAGCCCCCAGGGCAAGTTCACCGACGCCGCAGACCTCCTCGACGGCGCGGAACTCACCCACACCGAGGCCCACGGCAAACACCTCTTCCTCGGCTTCCGGGACACCGACTGGATCCACATCCACCTCGGCCTCTTCGGCAAGGTCAACTTCGGCAGGACCCCCGCACCCCCACCCACCGACACGGTCCGCCTCCGCCTCGCGAACCCGACGTCGTACGTCGACCTCCGCGGCCCCACCACCTGCGCCCTCATCACCCCCACCGAGAAGCAGTCGATACACGACCGCCTCGGCCCGGACCCTCTCCGCGAGGACGCCACCCCCGAGACCGCGTACAAAAAGATCGCCCGCAGCCGTACGGCGATCGCCGCCCTGCTGATGGACCAGAAGGTCATCGCCGGCGTAGGCAACGTCTACCGCGCCGAAGTCCTCTTCCGGCACGGTATCGACCCGTACCGCACCGGCAACACACTCACCCCACAGGAGTGGGACGCGATCTGGCACGACCTCGTGGACCTCATGCACGAGGGCGTGAGGAACAACCGCATCGACACCGTCCGCCCCGAACACACCCCCGAGGCGATGGGCCGCCCACCCCGCGTCGACGACCACGGCGGCGAGGTGTACGTCTACCGCAGGGCCAACCTCCCCTGCCACATCTGTGGCGGCGAGATCCGCACCGCCGACCTCGCCGCCCGCAACCTCTTCTGGTGCCCGACCTGCCAGAAACCCTGAACCGGGCCAGAACCCCGCCCTAGAACCCGTGCGGCAGCCACGGCGCCACAGCCGAGCCGAACCCCACCGCGGCCTCCGCCAACGCCCCCCGCCGAACCTCCCGCACCCGCCCGGCCGCCCCCAGCGAGGCCAGGCTCACCCCACCGAGATACGCCGCCCCCAACTCCCGTACGGACAACGCCAGATCCGCCGCGTCGGTGGTCCGCTCGCACGACGCCCCCTTCGCGTCCCCACTCAGCCGCCAACGCCCCGCGTTCCAGGGACAGAAGTCGTCCACGACCTCGAACACCACGTCCACCGGCGCCTGATAGGTCCGCGCCTCCAGCGCGGCCCCCACCTCCACCAGCCGCACGTGCAAGGAGTCCCGCACCCGCAGCGAACACCGCCGGATGTCGGACACGAGGTACTGCCACGCGTCGTCCACCGGCCGCCCCCGGGTCACCAGCCCCGACGTCAGGTCGATGTCGAACAGGAACCGCCACAGCGCCGCGTACACCACGGGATCGAGCGCCTCGACATCACGGACCAGCACCTTGCCCTGCGGCCCGGTCGGCTCCCAGTCCGGTTTCACGGCGAATCGCGCGAACCCCACGACCTCGCCGTCCCGTTCCGCGACCACGCACTGGAGCGGCGACGCCCCCTCCCGGTCGCTCTCCGGGTCCAGCACCATCAGCCGCTCCCAGCCGGGCGTACGCGCCACCATCCCCGGCCGCGAGGGCACCACGCGCGCGTACACCGCCTCGCACGCGCCCAGCACCTCGGCGGGATCGGCGTACCGCAGACGTACGTCGTCCACCCCCGGCGGTACGGACAGCCGCACCTGCCTGGTGTCGATCTCGGCGGTCACGGCGTGCGTACCGACGCCGTACCCGAACCGCCCGTAGATGGCGGGCTCGGAGGCGGTCAGCACGGCCAGCGGCCACCCCCACTCCCGTACGTCGTCCAGCTGTCGCCGCATCATCGCCGTGAGGACACCACGGCGACGATGGGTGGCGGACACACTGACCATGGTGACTCCGGCGGCCGGCACCGAGGCGCCGCCCGGTACGGTCAGCCGGAAGCTGAACGCCCCCGCCGTACCGACACACACGTCACCGTCCCAGGCGCCGATGGAGCGGTCGGTCTCGGTGAGGGAGTTCCACAGCTCACGTTCCTCGGTCGACTCCGGGACCCCGCCGAAGGCGCGGATCAGGTTGTCGTACCACTCGTCCCAGTCCTGCCGCCGCAGCACCCGCAGTTCGGTCGCCAAGTCAGAAGCCATGGACCATGCCTACCAGGGCATTGCGGGACGAGCCAGGGAATTTCTCCTTGGCGGCGGCACGACGGCTTCCTGTGAAGTTCACTGTGAAGTTGAACCTCGGACGGGGGACAAGTGGGACCTCCCGTGCCAAGCAGCTGGTCCGATGGATAGGGTCCCGAACTAATGGCAGCAGGACGAGAGCGGCGCGCGGAAGCCGAGACGTTCACGGCCCGGTTGAAGATGCAGTGGCACCGGGCCCGCGTCGGCCTGCGCAGAAGCGCCGTGGACTACTTCCGCGGGGACGGTTCGGACTGGGTCGCACTCGCCGGTCTGCTCATCACGATCCCGCTGATCGCGGCCACGACGCTCGCCAACTCGGTCTGGGTCTCCCCGGCCGCGCTGGTCCTCCCGATCGTCGCGGGCGGCCTGCTGCTGCGCCCGGCCAGCCTGCTCGGCCTGTACGCGGCCGCGGCGACGGCACTGATCGTGGAGTCCGTGCAGCTGGGCCCGTACACGGAGGGCCCGTCCCGGGTGACCCCGGGCATCGTGCTCGTGGTCGCGGCCTGCGGTTTCTTCGGTCTGCTGATCGCCCAGTTCCGCAGCCGGGTCGGGGTGCCCTGGCGGCGCGGCGGCACCATGCTCTTCGACCTGCGCGAACGCATCCGGGTCCAGAGCAAGCTCCCGCAGCTGCCCCAGGGCTGGCACCGCGAGATGGCCCTGCGTCCGGCGGGCGGCCAGTCCTTCTCCGGCGACTTCGTGGTCGCGGCCCGCACCAACGGCGGCCGCACGATGGAGGTCGTCCTGACGGACGTCTCCGGCAAGGGCATGGACGCGGGCAGCCGCGC
The DNA here is from genome assembly GCF_042894505.1 of Streptomyces sp. NPDC001536. NCBI lineage: Bacteria > Bacillati > Actinomycetota > Actinomycetes > Kitasatosporales > Streptomycetaceae > Streptomyces > Streptomyces sp. NPDC001536. Next base: position 640,588 of record NZ_JBIAVQ010000001.1, on the reverse strand, counting down.
CCTGCTGCTCTCCGGCGCCTTCGGCGGCCTCCTGGGCAGCCTGCCGCCGCACGCGTTCCTCCCCGCGGCGAACGGCTATCTCCTGCGCCAGGACTGGGACGAGGGCTTCGCGACCTCGATCCATCTGGTCCTGGACCTGGACTCCGGCGACTACGAGCTCTACTCCGCCGGCCATCCCCCGGGCCTCCAACTGAGCGCGGGCAGCGGCCGCTGGGAGGAGAAGGCGGCCGAGGGCCCCCTCCTCGGTGTCTACGACGGTGCCCAGTTCGACCCGGTCAAGGGCTCGCTGCGCCCCGGTGACGTCCTGATGCTCTTCACCGACGGCCTCGTCGAGACCTCCGACCGCGACATCGTCGAGGGCATCGACCGCCTCACCGGCGAGGCCGACCGCTATGTGGCCGGCGGCTTCCACGGCGCGGCCTGGCATCTGATCGAAGCGGTGGCCAAGGACGTCAACGACGACAGGGCGCTCCTGCTGATCTGCCGGGAGGGCCCGACGGCCCAGGCGGCGAACCTCTGAGGGGACCCCCCTCCCGAGGTGGGGTTTACCCCCGCCTCGATCCGCCAGCCGCCCGCATGGTCGCCGTACCCCCCGAATCCGTACGTTCGAGACACCACCCCCTCGAACGAACGGAAGGACAGCCATGCAGGCCGACTGGGCCGTAGAACTCCACGGAGTGCACCGCCGCTACGGCCGGGGCCGGACCGCCGTCCACGCTCTGCGCGGCATCGACCTGACCCTGGCGCCCCGCAGCTTCACCGCGGTCATGGGCCCGTCCGGCTCCGGCAAGTCCACCTTCCTCCAGTGCGCGGCGGGCCTGGACCGCCCCACCTCCGGCACCGTGCGCCTCGCCGGCACGGAGATCACCGGCATGAAGGAGAACAAGCTCACCGCGCTGCGCCGCACCCGCCTCGGCTTCGTCTTCCAGGCCTTCAACCTCCTCCCGTCCCTCACGGTCGAGCAGAACGTGGCCCTCCCGACGCGTCTCGCCGGCCACCGCCCCGACCGCCGGCGCACCGCGGACGTCCTCGCCCAGGTCGGCCTGACCGACAAGGCCCGCCGCCGCCCCGGCCATCTCTCCGGCGGCCAGCAGCAGCGCGTCGCCATCGCCCGCGCCCTCGTCACCCGCCCCGACGTCGTCTTCGCGGACGAACCGACCGGCGCCCTGGACACCACCACCGCCGCGGAGATCCTCGGCCTCCTGCGCCGCGCGGTGGACGAACAGGGCGCGACCGTCGTCATGGTCACCCACGACCCCACGGCAGCCGCCTGGGCCGACCGCGTCCTCTTCCTGGCCGACGGCGAACTCGTCGACCACCTGGACCACCCGACCCCGGACCGGATAGCGGCATGCATGACAACCCTGACGGCTCGACGGGCTCACGTACCGGCAGCGGCGTGACGAAGCGCCGACCAACTTCTCGGCGACCAGCCCCCACCCACCCGCACCTGACCCCGAAACACACACGCCTAAACCCTTAGGACCCCCCGATGTTCACGCCCAACGGCCTGGCCCGCGCAGCGCTCCGCTTTCGTCCCTCCGCGTTCGTCGGCACCTTCGTCGCCCTCGCGATGGCCGCGCTGATCGTGTCGGCCTGCGGCATCCTCCTGGAGACGGGGGTACGGGCCGAGGTCCCGCCCGGCCGCTACGCGAACGCGCCGGTCGTGGCCGCCGCCGACCAGAAGGCCCACTACGGCAAGGGCGACAGCGCCGACAGCGAACCGGTCCCGGACCGCGCCCGCCTCGACGCCGGCCTGGTCGCGAAGGCGGCGAAGGCCCCGGGCGCCCGTACCGCCGTGGCGGACGTCACCTTCCCGGTGACCGGGCCCGGCGGGAAGGCCCTCACCGCCCACAACTGGTCGGCCACCGCGTTCACCGGCGAACACCTGAAGGCGGGCCGTGCCCCGGCCCCAGGCGAAGTCGTCCTGAACCAGGCCGACACAGGCGACCGGATCACCCTCACCACCCCCACAGGAACCCATACCTACCGCGTCTCCGGCACCACCGACTCCCCGCAGGCCTGGTTCGCGGACGCGGAAGCCGTACGGCTCTCCGGGCACCCGGGCCGTATCGACGCCATCGCCGTGCTCCCCAAGCCCGGCGTCCCCACCGACACCCTCGCCGCCCAGGTGGCACACGCCCTCGGCGGCAAGGCCGAGATCCACACCGGCGCCGACCGGGGCACGGTGCAGGACCCCACCCTCGCCGAGGGCAAGGAGGTCCTCATCGCCCTCGGCGCCTCCTTCGGCGGCACCGCCACGCTGGTCGCCATGTTCACCGCGGCCGGCACCGTCGCCCTCGCGGTCGGCCAACGCGCCCGGGAGTTCGCCCTGTTGCGAGCCATCGGCACCAGCCCGCGCCAGATCCGCCGCACCATCGCCACCGAGGCCCTCCTGGTCGCCCCGGCCGCCGGCGTGGTCGGCTGTGTGCCCGGAGTCGCCCTGGCCGCCTGGTGGTTCGGGCAGTTGCGCGACCGGGGCGCGGTACCGCGCCCCGTCGACCTGGCCGTCTCCTGGATCCCCCTGGTCTGCGCGGTCGGCGCCGTCCTCGTCACCGCCCTGCTCGCCGGCTACATGGCGGCCCACCGCAGCTCCCGCATCAAGCCGGGCCAGGCGCTCAGCGAGGCGTCCGTGGAGCGGCTGCGCTTCGGCTGGGTCCGCACCCCGCTCGGCATCGCCGCGGCGGCCGGCGGCTGTGTCTGCGCGGGTCTGGCCGCCTCGACGACCGGCGAGGACGCGGCCAACGCCGCGCTCGGCATCGTCATGCTGTTCATGCTGGCCGTGGCCCTGCTCGGCCCGCTGATCGCCCGTGCCTGCGCCGCCCTGTTCGGCCTCCCGCTGCGCGGCGCCGGCGCCTCCGCCGTGCTCGCCGCCGCCAACTCCCGTACGAACGCCCGCCGACTGGCCTCCGCGATCACCCCGATCGTCCTCGCGATGGCGTTCTCCTCGGTGCTGCTCTTCCTGCACACCAGCGAGAACCACGTCACCGCCGAGCAGCAGCGCGACGGGATCACCGCCGACCACATCGTCACCGCCGACGGCCCGGGCCTGGCCCCCGACGCCGTACGACGGGCCGAACACGCCCCCGAAGTCACCTCCGCCGTCGGCCTGTTGAAGACCTCCGTGCTCGTCCCCGCCTCCGGCGGCACGCTGGCGGCGGCCACCGCACAGGGCGTCACGGGCTCCGCGGCCGATCTGGCGGCCGTACAGGATCTGGACGTCAAGGACGGCCGACTCTCCCTGGAACCCGGCGAGATCGCCGTGGACGCCGCCCTGGCCGACAACGCGGACGCCGAGGTCGGCGACCGCCTCCCGATCCGCCTGCCCGACGGCACGAAGGCCGAGCCGCGGATCGTGGCGACGTACGGACGGGGCATGGGACTGTCGCAGGTGACGATGGCCCGCACCGACCTCGCCGGCCACGTCACCTCCGCCTTCGACACGGAACTGTGGACCAAGGGCGGTACGACAGCCGGTCTGAAGGAGCTCGGCACGGTCCTGGCCCGCGCCGACTACACCACCGCCCAGTCCGTGGACCGCAAGCTCAACGCCTGGGCGAACAACGTCATGGCGGCCGTCCTCGGCGGCTTCGCGGCCGTCGCCGCCGGCAACACCCTGGTGATGACGGTCCTGGACCGCCGCCGTGAACTCGGCACCCTGCGCCTCATCGGCTCCACCCGCCGCCAGGTGCTGCGCATGATCCGCTGGGAGGCCCTGCTGGTCGCCCTCGCGGGCATCGTCCTCGGCACGGCCATCGCCCTCGCCACGCTCGTCCCGATGATGAACGGACTGACGGGACAGGGCCCGTACATCCCTCCGCTGGTGTACGGCTCACTCGTCGCGGCGATCGTCGCCCTGGGCCTGACCGCGGCCGGCCTTCCGGCCCGCGTGGCGCTGCGCGGGGAGACACTGGACCCGTGACCGACGCACCGCGCACCCTGGCCCTGACCGAGGTCGAGCACCTCGCCCGCGCCGCCCACGAGGGCCAGACCGACAAGGCGGGCCGGCCCTACGCCGAACATCTCCGGGCCGTGGCCGAGGGGGTGCGCGCACGGGGCGGCGACGCCGAGCAGATCGCGGCCGCCTGGCTGCACGACGCCGTCGAGGACGACGCGCTCTCCGCCGACTGGCTGGCAAAGGCCGCGCTGAGCCGTCGTACCAAGGACATCGTGCTCGCCGTCACCAAGCGGGCGGGGGAGCCGCCCGAGGCGTACGCCGGGCGGATCCTCGCCACTCCCGGCGCGCTGCTGGTGAAGGAGTCGGACCTGGCGCACAACGCCGACCCGGAGCGCCTCGCGGTCCTCGACGAACAGACCCGGAAACGACTGACCGAGAAGTACGCGCGGATGCGTGCACTTCTCGGTCTGGGGGTGTGACGACGGCTAGGCCAGGACCTTCTCGCGCTGGTCGCGCCGCTCCTGCCGCTGGCGTTCCCGGGCCAGTTCGGCGGCGTCCCGCTTGAAGGCCCACTCCATCTTCGGCTCCATGGCGAACCGGAAGACGCGCTGCACCGGCTTCGTGCACAGCACGGTGACGGCGGCGGCCGCGAGGACGCTCACGAGGATCTCGCCGAGCGGGCGGTGCAGCCAGGGGTGGTCGAACCAGCCCTGGTAGTCACCGGCCTTCACCAGGAAGCCGTGCAGCAGATAGCCGTACAGCGTGCCCGCGCCGAGCGCCGTGAACCACATGTTCCGGCGCGGCACCCAGGCGAAGAAGCAGGCGGTCAGCAGCAGCGAGCAGCCGAACATCGCGAGCACCATGACCGGCCCGGCCCACCACGGCGCGCCCAACTCCTGTGCGGCGTCCCGGTGGTAGAACCACGCGGTGTTCATGCGCGGCACCGCCCACCAGCCGACGACGAGCGCGGTCGCGAACACGGGCACCGACAGGATCCGCACCGCGCGGGTGCGCACCCGGTGGAAGTGCTCGGCCTTCATGCACAGGCCCAGCACGAAGTACGGCAGGAACTGCAGGATCCGCTGGAGGTCCAGGTCGTCACCGATCGACGGCGCGACGGACGCCAGCATCGCGAGGCCGAGCGCGAAGGGGAGGGGCCAGCGGACCGCCTTCAGGACGGGGGTGATCATCCGCCAGACGAACAGCGCGCACAGGAACCAGGTCAGATACCAGGGGTCGAGCAGGCTGATGTCCTTGCCGGGGTCGTCGCCCGCCATGCGCTCGAAGAGGACGTAGGCGGTCTCGAAGACGATGTACGGCACCGCGACACCGGTGATCAGCCGCCGCAGCCGGTCCGGGCGCATGTCGAAGCTGCGGGAGAAGAAGCCGGAGATGATGATGAACGCCGGCATGTGGAACGAGTACACGACCGTGTACGCGGCCTCCAGGATGCGGCTGTCGCCCTTGAGCGGCTCCCACGCGTGACCGATGGCCACGAGCACGATCGCCAGGTACTTGGCGTTGTCGAAGAAGGCGTCGCGCTGCTTGCCGGCGGGCTTGGCCGGCTGTTCGTTCTGCTGTTTGAGGGGCGAGCGCGGACTCGGCACTCCTGATGCCGACGGCTGGGCAGGGGGGAGCGGCGCTCTGCCGCGTGCGGGGGACGAGGCAGCGTGGAACATCTGAGGCACCCTAGCGTTGTCTGTGGGTTTTCGTAAAACCCACGAGGTCATTCCCGGTTATTCGCTTCGGGTGCCCAGGAAATCGCGCGGTTGACGCCCTGGGAACGTGACGGTCAACACACCTGGCGGGTAAGGATTATGGACACGGCAAGCGCCAACTTGAGGTGATTCATCCCGACTAAATAGGGCATAAGACCAGCAGGCGACTCCGGCGGAATGTCCGCTTCCTGTAGGCCCGGCGACTATTCGAATTACCTGCGAACAGGATGTGTGGAGACCGAAACGATCCCGTCGAATTACCTGTGTGGGTGCGCTCTCGAATTGCTGTGCGGAACATGAGGGGTCGGTCGTACGGCCGGACGGCACCGCACAGTTCAGGCACAGGTGTGGTCAACGATGCATCACCCGCCGCATACAGCGGCTTGGTTGGTGGCACGATGGTTCTGGCGGGGGTGCGCGGGGCTGGCACCCCCGGGCCGGGAGAGCGGACCGACCGAGGGTGTGATCAGTTGTGGCCATTTCGCTGTCAGTGGTGCTGCTGTTGGCGATCATCTTGGTGGTGTTGATCCGTGGCGGATCCCTCAAGGCCGGACCTGCCGTCGTGGCCGTGCTGTTCGGCTTCTTCCTCGCCTCGACGGGCATGGCCGACGACATCCAGCGCTTCCTCAACTCGATAGCGGAGACCATCAACTCGATCCAGTTCTGACCCTGTTGACCCGTGGAGCTACGCTGATCCGTCCGGTCACGGGGGCCGGAGACGGGCAACGGGGGGACGTACGGGGATGGCGCTGCGCGACTCGGACCCGGCGGAGGCGGGCGGTTACCGCATCGAGGACCGGCTGGGCAGCGGGGGAATGGGCGTGGTCTACCTCGCCCGCTCCGCCTCCGGCCGCCGGCTCGCGGTCAAGGTGGTGCACGGCCAGTACGCGGACGACGACGAGTTCCGGGCCCGGTTCCGCCGCGAGGTGGCCGCCGCCCGTCAGGTCAGCGGTGCCTTCACGGCTCCTGTCGTGGACGCGGACGCCGACGCGCCGCGCCCCTGGATGGCCACGCTCTACATACCGGGCTCGGACCTCGGCACGCACATTCGCGAGAACGGCCCGTTGCCGCTTCCCCGCCTCCGTGACCTCGCCGCGGGCCTCGCCGAGGCCATCCGCGACATCCACCGCGCGGGCGTGGTCCACCGGGACCTGAAACCGGCCAACGTGATGCTCGCCGACGACGGCCCCCGGGTCATCGACTTCGGTATCTCCCGCGCCACCGAGTTCGCCGCCTCCGACGTCCTCACCCAGACCGGCCGTGTGATGGGCACCCCGCCCTTCATGTCCCCGGAACAGTTCTCGGCACCCCAGGACGTGGGCCCGGCGGCCGACATCTTCTCCCTGGGCGCGGTGGTCGCGTTCGCCGCCTCGGGCCGCGGCCCCTTCGACAGCCCGAGCCCCTACGAGACGGCGATCCGCGTGGTCGAGGGCACCCCCGAACTCGACGACGTCCCCGCCGAGTTGCTCCCCTTCATCCGCCTCTGCCTGGAAAAGGAACCCAAGTCCCGCCCCACGGCGGACGAGTTGCTACGGCTCCTGAAGGACGGCGACTGGCCGCCCTCGAACGACACTCCGCCGCCGACCGCCACCGGCAGACCCCGCCGCCGCACACGCCGGTGGCTGGCCGCCGCGGCCACCCTCGCCCTCGCGGCGGCGGCCACCACGACGCTCGCCCTCAGCGGTGACGACCCGGCCCCGGGCAAGCTCCCGGCCGGCTGGACGCAATGGCACAAGCGGGCGAAGGACCCGAGCCTCGACAAGGACCCGATAGGCGCCGGCGGCCCCTTCAGGCGCTGTGTCGCCGTCGGCGGCACCTCCCTGGTCTGCGCGGGCGACGACATCCTCGCGACCCGCTTCGCGCTGGCGGACGGCCGCAACACCTGGGGCCTGCCCATCGACGGCACGGCGGACGACATCGGCGGCAGCTCCTCCGCGGGCACGATCATCGGCACCCGCGGCGGCCGGGTGTACGCCTACGGCTCCGACGACCGGACCACCGGTTCCGGCGACGGGACCACCGTGACCCGCCACACCGTCCAGGCCCTGGACGCCGAGACCGGCAAGGTGATCTGGAAGACGGTCACCGGCGACGGCGAGGAGGCCGTGGAGCCCTCCAGCGACCACGGCGCCTCCATCGCCGTACCCGAAGGGATCATCACCGCCTACGGCAAGCAGGGGGAGCAGTTCGCCCTGGTCGGCGCCGAGGACGGCGAGGTCCGCTGGAAGCAGCGGTTCCCCGAGCCGGACAAGCAGAACTGCCTGCTGCGCACCGCGGCCCGGCAGGGATATCTGGTCTGCCAGAAGTGGAGCGGCGACGACGCCGTCGGCAGCACGAGCATCGCGCAGCTCGACCCGGCCACCGGACGGGCCCGCTGGACCCTCCGGGTCGCGGGGGACAAGGACATCGTCGGACAGACCGGCGGACGCCTGATCGTGCTCGGCACGACCGGGGAGCACCGCACCCTGACCCTGGTCAACGCCACGTCCCACGTCCTGACGACCGTACGGCTGTCCAAGGCCCAGCCGGAGGGCTCGACCCCCACCCTGCTGCGCGGCAGGCTCTACTTCACGCTCCCCAGCGGCGGCGTCCGCGCGGTCGACCCACGCAGCGGGAAGCAGCTGTGGCAGAGCGACTCCGGAGTGGAGCAGGCGGGCCCGCCCACCGCCTCGGCCACCCGCCTCTACCTCGCCTCCGTCAGCGGCCGCCTGGCAGTCCTGGACCTGGCCACCGGCGCCGTCGAAGCCACCCTCGGGGGCCGCGACGACGGCGGCACCGTCGACTTCCCCGACATGTCCGCCCCACCGGTCCTCGCCGGCGACGCCCTCTACATCCCGTACGGCATCCGCTCGGTCCACACCGTGGACGTGAGCCGCCTCTGAAGGGGGCTCCGCAGCCCCTGCCTCGGACGCGCCCCGAGCCGACCCACCCTGATAGTTGTCAGGGTCACGACGTCCCTCGTGCGCTCTACGGTTCGAGTCACCGGTCGAGACTCCAGAGGAGACCCCATGGGACTGAGAAAACGAGCGGCTGCGGCGGTCGTGACGCTGATCGCCGCGTTCCTTCTTCCGCTGGCCACACAGGCACCGGCACAGGCCGCCGCGAACGCGTGGACGCCGGGGATCTCCCCCATGCACGACGGCGAGTGGGTGAAGCGGGATGTACAGGGTGGTGAAGCAGCTGAGAAGGCGCTCAAGGATTGCGCCAGGGCATCAGGAATCGCCTGTATATCGGTCGGTCAGGGCGACGGCAAACAGAGCATCTTCCACCTGTACAGGTGCGGTACGCGGTCGCTCTCGAACTTCATCGACGCGCTCACTGTGATCAACAACCAGACGGGCGCAGCCGAAGTCCGTTTCTGGGGACCCAACGTGGGCACGTACCGCGCCCCCGCCCACCCCAGCACCATCTGGGTGTTCCCGAACGAGGCGACGTACGACTTCAGCACCGTCACCATCTGCTGAGGTCACACCGGCCCCGGACACGCCGGTCCGGGGCCGGGCCACGCCCCGAGAAACGCAGAAGGCCCAGGGAGAGGAAGACAACCTCTCGCCTGGGCCTTCGGCGTACAGAGCGGGCGACGGGAATCGAACCCGCGTAGCTAGTTTGGAAGACTAGGGCTCTACCATTGAGCTACGCCCGCACAGGACGCGCCGCAGGTCAGATGACCGCGGCACACAAGGCATCGTAGCGGGTCCGGACCCCTCGTCGCACACCCCGTAAATGCGGCGGCTCCACTGCCTGTGGGCATGTACCCTACGTGTCGCACCAGACGGGGTGTGGCGCAGCTTGGTAGCGCGTCCGCTTTGGGAGCGGAAGGCCGTGGGTTCAAATCCCGCCACCCCGACCATTTGACCGGCCATTGGCGGCCACCTTCGCGATCACCTGGCTTGATCGCCTTTTGGGGCGTGTAGCCGCTGCGGTTACTATGCAAGCTGCGCGCCCGTGTGTCTCTCGTCTGATGCAGTCCGCAGGGCGGCTAATCCGCCGGAGCCGTTCTGGCCCCGGCAGAATCCAAGAAGTCAGCCACAAGGAGACCGAACCGTGAAGAGCGCCGTGGAGACCCTGAACCCGACTCGGGTTCGGCTCACTGTCGAGGTGCCCTTCGAGGAGCTCAAGGACAGCCTCGACGCGGCGTACAAGAAGATCAACCAGCAGGTCACGGTGAAGGGCTTCCGCAAGGGCAAGATCCCGGCCCGCGTCATCGACCAGCGGTTCGGCCGTGGTGCTGTGCTGGAGGAGGCCGTCAACGACGCGCTTCCGAAGTTCTACACCGAAGCGGTCAACGAGGCCGAGCTGGACGTCCTGGGCCAGCCCGAGGTCGACATCACCGAGCTGAAGGACGGCGACACGCTGAACTTCACCGCCGAGGTCGACATCCGTCCGTCCCTGGAGCTCCCCGAGGACTTCTCCTCCATCGAGGTCGAGGTCGACGCCGTCGAGGTCAGCGACGAGGACGTCGAGAAGTCGGTGGAGCAGCTCCGCGAGCGCTTCGCCTCCACCTCCCCGGTCGAGCGCGCCGCCGAGGACGGCGACGTCGTCACGATCGACCTGGAGGCCAAGGTCGACGGAGAGGTCCTGGAGGACGGCATCGCCAGCGGTGTCTCCTACACGATCGGCTCCGGTGAGCTGCTCGAGGGCATCGACGACGCCGTGAAGGGCCTGGAGGCCGGTGGCGAGGCCACCTTCACCTCCGAGCTCAAGGGCGGCTCCGCGGCCGGCAAGGAGTCCGAGGTCACCGTCAAGGTCACCCAGGTCGCCGCCCGCGAACTGCCCGAGCTGGACGACGAGTTCGCGCAGCTCGCCTCCGAGTTCGACACCCTCGACGAGCTCAAGGCCGACAGCCGCAAGCGCCTCGAGAACATGAAGCAGTACGACCAGGCCACGCAGGCCCAGGAGCGCGTCCTGGAGAAGCTGCTGGAGCTGGTCGAGGTCCCCGTCCCCGAGAAGCTGCTCGAGGACGAGGTCAACACCCGCAAGCACAACCTCGAGCACCACCAGCTCGGCCAGATGGGCCTCGACCTCGAGAAGTACCTCGAGATCCAGGGCAAGACGGTCGAGGAGTTCGAGACCGAGACCAAGGACGCCGCGGTCAAGGGCATCAAGACCCAGTTCGTCCTCGACGAGCTGGTCAAGCGCGAGAAGCTGAACGTCAACCAGGAGGAGCTCACCGAGCACCTCATGCGTCGCGCCGCTTCCTCCGGCATGTCCCCCGACCAGTTCGCCCAGGCGGTCGTCGAGGGCGGCCAGGTTCCGCTCCTCGTCGGCGAGGTCGCCCGCGGCAAGGCCCTGGCCGTCGTGGTCGAGGCCGCCACGGTCAAGGACACCAACGGCGAGGTCATCGACCTGGACGACGAGGACGAGGTCGAGACGGCCGCCGAGGTCGCCGCCGAGGCCACGGAGGCGGACGCCACCGAGGAGAAGACCGAGGGCTGATCGACGCCCACGGCGCCGAGCAGGCCGTAGGACGGGCCCCTGGGACTTTCCCCGGGGCCCGTCCTGTCACATGGGGTGGCGGCCCACGTACGACCCGCAGCCGCTCACACGCATGCGCAGTCACGGCGAGTAAGCGGCGGCCCGCCGCCGGCGGCTCTACGCCCCCGGCGAACAGCCCTCTATCCGGGATTCCCCGAAGGGACCAGCGCGTTAGGGTCCATGAATACGAGGGCAGTGGAGTCCCCGAACAGCTCCAGCCCACAGGGAACACGTGAAGACGGCCCGGCGCCGTCGTAAGACGAGCAGGTGGATACGTGACGAATCTGATGCCCTCCGCCGCCGGTGAGCCCAACTTCGGTGGTGGCCTCGGCGACCAGGTCTACAACCGGCTGCTCAACGAGCGGATCATCTTCCTCGGCCAGCCGGTCGACGACGACATCGCGAACAAGATCACCGCACAGCTGCTGCTCCTTGCCGCGGACCCGGACAAGGACATCTACCTCTACATCAACAGCCCCGGCGGCTCGATCACGGCCGGCATGGCGATCTACGACACCATGCAGTACATCAAGAACGACGTGGTGACGATCGCCATGGGCCTCGCCGCCTCCATGGGCCAGTTCCTGCTCAGCGCCGGCACCCCCGGCAAGCGCTTCGCGCTGCCGAACGCCGAGATCCTCATCCACCAGCCCTCCGCCGGCCTCGCCGGCTCGGCCTCGGACATCAAGATCCACGCCGAGCGGTTGCTGCACACCAAGAAGCGCATGGCGGAGCTGACGTCCCAGCACACCGGTCAGTCGTTCGAGGAGATCACCCGCGCCTCCGACCGCGACCGCTGGTTCGACGCCGAGGAGGCCAAGGAGTACGGCCTCATCGACGAGGTCATCACCACGGCCGCCAACATGCCGGGCGGCGGCGGCACCGGGGCCTGAGGCCCCCTGCAAGCCCTCAGCCGACCGCCTCAGCCTCTAGGAGACAGAAAGTGAACGACTACCCCGGCAGCGGCCTGTACGACCGCACGCGCGCCGAGTACACGGGTCCCTCCGCGGAGTCCCGTTACGTCATCCCGCGCTTCGTCGAGCGCACCTCGCAGGGCGTTCGTGAGTACGACCCGTACGCGAAGCTCTTCGAGGAGCGCGTGATCTTCCTCGGCGTCCAGATCGACGACGCCTCCGCCAACGACGTCATGGCGCAGCTGCTGTGCCTGGAGTCGATGGACCCGGACCGGGACATCTCGGTCTACATCAACAGCCCCGGCGGCTCCTTCACGGCGCTGACCGCGATCTACGACACGATGCAGTTCGTGAAGCCGGACGTCCAGACGGTCTGCATGGGTCAGGCGGCCTCCGCCGCGGCGATCCTGCTGGCCGCCGGTACGCCGGGCAAGCGCATGGCGCTGCCGAACGCCCGTGTGCTGATCCACCAGCCCTACAGCGAGACCGGCCGCGGTCAGGTCTCCGACCTGGAGATCGCCGCCAACGAGATCCTCCGGATGCGCGCGCAGCTGGAGGAGATGCTGGCCAAGCACTCCACCACGCCGATCGAGAAGATCCGCGAGGACATCGAGCGCGACAAGATCCTCACGGCCGAGGAGGCGCTCTCCTACGGTCTGATCGACCAGATCATCTCCACTCGGAAGATGAACAACGCGGCCGTCCGCTAGTCGGAGGCTGTATTGTCTGCCGCCCCTTGGCCCGGTTCGTGTGCTTTGACACGCTGCACGTCAAAGTGAACCGCGCCAAGGGGGGCCCGAACGGGGGGCCCGGCAAGGTACCGTCGGAATAAGGCAGCACCAGGAGCCGCTGGACCTAGGCGTCTCCCAGGCGAAGGGGAAGCACACCGTGGCACGCATCGGTGACGGCGGCGATCTGCTCAAGTGCTCGTTCTGCGGCAAGAGCCAGAAGCAGGTCAAGAAGCTCATCGCAGGGCCTGGTGTGTACATCTGCGACGAGTGCATCGATCTCTGCAACGAGATCATCGAGGAAGAACTCGCGGAGACGAGCGAGGTGCGCTGGGAGGAACTCCCCAAGCCCCGTGAGATCTACGAGTTCCTCGAGGGCTATGTGGTGGGCCAGGAGGCGGCCAAGAAGGCGCTCTCCGTGGCGGTGTACAACCACTACAAGCGTGTCCAGGCCGGCGAGAACGGCGGCGGCAACGGCCGTGACGACGCGATCGAGTTGGCGAAGTCCAACATCCTCCTGCTGGGCCCCACGGGCTCCGGCAAGACGCTGCTGGCCCAGACGCTGGCGCGCATGCTGAACGTCCCGTTCGCGATCGCGGACGCCACGGCGCTCACGGAGGCGGGTTACGTAGGCGAGGACGTCGAGAACATCCTCCTGAAGCTCATTCAGGCGGCGGACTACGACGTCAAGAAGGCCGAGACGGGCATCATCTACATCGATGAGATCGACAAGGTCGCGAGGAAGAGTGAAAACCCCTCGATCACACGGGATGTGAGCGGCGAGGGCGTCCAGCAGGCGCTGCTGAAGATCCTCGAGGGCACGACGGCCTCGGTGCCGCCCCAGGGCGGCCGCAAGCACCCGCACCAGGAGTTCATCCAGATCGACACGACGAACGTCCTGTTCATCGTGGGCGGCGCCTTCGCGGGTCTGGAGAAGCTCATCGAGTCCCGGGCCGGCGCCAAGGGCATCGGCTTCGGCGCGACGATCCGCTCGAAGCGCGAGCTGGAGGCCAAGGACCAGTTCGAGGACGTCATGCCCGAGGACCTGGTCAAGTTCGGCATGATCCCCGAGTTCATCGGCCGCCTCCCCGTCATCACCTCGGTCCACAACCTGGACCGCGAGGCGCTGCTCCAGATCCTGGTCGAGCCGCGCAACGCGCTGGTCAAGCAGTACCAGCGCCTCTTCGAACTCGACGGCGTGGAGCTGGACTTCGAGCGCGAGGCCCTCGAAGCCATCGCCGACCAGGCCATCCTCCGCCAGACCGGCGCCCGGGGCCTGCGCGCCATCATGGAGGAAGTCCTCCAGGGCGTCATGTACGAGATCCCGTCCCGCAAGGACGTGGCCCGCGTCGTCATCACGGCGGACGTCGTCCACTCCAACGTCAACCCCACCCTGATCCCGCGGGACGCCCGCAACGGGCGGGGACCGGGAGAGGCGAAGACGGCGTAACGGCCGCCGCGCACACGGACAGACGAAGGGGCCCCGGTCAACCGACCGGGGCCCCTTCGCAGTTGGGGCGTGTCAGACCTTCACGCGCACGTCGTCGCGGAGCTTGGCGGTCAGTTCGGCTGCCTCCGCCATCGTCTTGCTCTTGCCCGCGATCAAGCCGGCCACGTCGTACGAGAGCACGTAGGCGACCGTGCTGTGGTCACCCCAGATGCAGAAGGGCATCTTCACGGTCATGCCGGATTCGGTGGACTCGATCTCCTGGCACTTCATGACGCCGTTCTCGAAGCCGGAGGGCGTCTGCTCGGTGGGAGAGCCCACGAGCTTCTGGCCGGAGTCCTTGTCCTTCTCGGCTTCCTTCTTCATGTTGGCGAACATCGCGTCGACGACCTTCTCGGGGTCCTCGATGCTGCCGTAGACGCCCGCGAACATCACCTGCTTCGGTGCGGCGTCCGTCCCCGCGGAGTAGCCCGCGCTGACGTCCTTGGGGTCCTTGACGCCCCACGACTCGGCGTCCTTGACGTCGCTCTCGGTCAGCGTGTCGGACTCGGCGTCGTCGCCCTTCTTGTACTCGCCGTCGATGACCGTCGCCGGCGCCGTCAGCTTGAAGGTCCCGTCGTCCGCGATGTCCGACCCGCCGCCACCCCCGCCGCCGAGCACGAGAGCCGCGCCCACCGCGATCGCGGCCACGACCGCCACCGCGCCGATGATGAGGCCGAGCTTCTTCTTGCCGCCGCCACCGCCGGGCACGGGCGGCATCGGGGCCGTGTAGGGCTGCTGGCCGTACGGCTGCTGACCGTACGGCGGGGTCTGCGGCGGCACGCCCTGCGGGGCCTGCTGCGGGTAGCCGTAGCCCGGCTGGGGCTGGGCCGGCTGCTGGGGGTAGCCGTAGCCGGGCTGGGGGGCCTGCGGCGGCTGCTGGCCGTACGGGCCCGGCTGACCGTACGGACCGGGCTGCTGGGGCTGCCCGCCGTACGGGCCCGGCTGGTTGTGACTCATTACTGGGTTCCCCTCCAGATGCTTATGTGTTCCGAACATCCTGGCGCAGGTACAGGCGACGCATTGCATCGGGGGCCCCACCGTTACAGAACAAAGCCGTTTCGGGACACGCCCGCGACACCCCTAAACTGACCCCGTGACCGAGAACGCTCAGCAGCAGCCATCAGCGCCCGACACCGAACTGCCGACCCAGTACGCGCCGGCCGAGGTAGAGGGGGCGCTGTACGAGCGCTGGGTAGAACGGGGTTACTTCGAGGCGGATGAGAAGAGCGACAAGCCTCCGTACACCATCGTCATCCCGCCGCCTAACGTCACCGGCAGCCTGCACCTCGGGCACGCCTTCGAACACACCCTCATCGACGCCCTCACCCGCCGTAAGCGCATGCAGGGCTTCGAGACGCTGTGGCAGCCCGGCATGGACCACGCCGGTATCGCCACTCAGAACGTCGTCGAGCGGGAGCTCGGCAAGGAGGGCAAGTCCCGGCACGACCTCGGCCGCGAGGCCTTCGTCGAGCGGGTCTGGCAGTGGAAGGGCGAGTCCGGCGGGCAGATCTCCGGGCAGATGCGTCGCCTTGGTGACGGTGTCGCCTGGTCGCGTGAGCGCTTCACCATGGACGAGGGTCTCTCCCAGGCCGTCCAGACCATCTTCAAGCGGCTCTACGACGACGAGCTGATCTACCGCGCCGAGCGGATCATCAACTGGTGTCCGCGCTGTCTGACCGCGATCTCCGACATCGAGGTCGAGTACCAGGACGACGACGGCGAGCTCGTCTCCATCAAGTACGGCGAGGGGGACGAAACGCTCGTCGTCGCCACCACCCGCGCCGAGACCATGCTCGGTGACACGGCCGTCGCCGTTCACCCCGAGGACGAGCGGTACAAGCACCTCGTCGGCAAGCTCATCAAGCTGCCGCTGACCGAGCGCTCGATCCCAGTCGTCGCCGACACCCACGTCGACCCCGAGTTCGGCACGGGCGCCGTCAAGGTGACCCCGGCCCACGACCCGAACGACTTCGAGATCGGCCAGCGCCACGACCTGCCGGCCATCACGATCATGGACGAGCACGCGGTCATCACCGCCCACGGGCCCTTCCAGGGCCTGGACCGCCTGGAGGCCCGCTCCGCCATCGTCGCCGCGCTGCGCGCCGAGGGCCGGATCGTCGCCGAGAAGCGTCCGTACGTCCACTCCGTGGGCCACTGCTCGCGCTGCAAGACCACCATCGAGCCGCGCCTGTCGATGCAGTGGTGGGTCAAGGTCGGCCCGCTCGCGAAGGCCGCCGGTGACGCGGTCCGTGACGGCCGAGTCAAGATTCACCCGCAGGAGATGGAGAAGCGGTACTTCGACTGGGTCGACAACCTCCACGACTGGTGCATCTCGCGGCAGTTGTGGTGGGGCCACCGCATCCCGGTCTTCTACGGCCCGAACGGCGAGGTCGTCTGCGTCGGCCCCGACGAGGAGCCGCCCACCGGCGAGGGCTGGCGTCAGGACACCGACGTCCTCGACACCTGGTTCTCCTCCGGCCTCTGGCCCTTCTCGACCCTCGGCTGGCCCGAACAGACCGAGTCGCTCGCGAAGTTCTACCCGAACTCCGTGCTGGTCACCGGCTACGACATCCTCTTCTTCTGGGTCGCCCGGATGATGATGTTCGGCCTGTACGCGATGGACGGCACCCCGCCGTTCCACACCATCGCCCTGCACGGCATGGTCCGCGACCAGTTCGGCAAGAAGATGTCGAAGTCCTTCGGCAACGCGGTCAACCCGCTGGACTGGATGGACAAGTACGGCTCAGACGCCCTCCGCTTCACCCTCGCCCGCGGCGCCAACCCGGGCGTCGACGTCCCGATCGGCGAGGACTGGGTCCAGGGCTCCCGCAACTTCGCCAACAAGATCTGGAACGCCACGCGCTTCGCGCTCATGAACGGCGCGACGGTGGACGGGCCTCTGCCGGACCAGTCGGCGATGTCGGCGACGGACCGCTGGATCCTCTCCCGCCTCAACTCCATCGTTGCCGAAGTCGACGCGCTCTACGAGGACTACCAGTTCGCGAAGCTCTCCGACGCCCTCTTCCACTTCGCGTGGGACGAGGTCTTCGACTGGTACGTCGAGCTGTCCAAGACGACGTTCCAGGCGGGCGGCGAGCCGGCCGAGGTCAGCAAGCGCGTCCTCGGCGAGGTCCTCGACGTCACCCTCAAGCTGCTGCACCCGATCGTCCCGTTCGTCACGGAGACCCTCTGGACCACCCTCACGGGCGGCGAGTCGGTCGTCATCGCGGACTGGCCGAAGGACAGCGGCTTCCGGGACGACGCCGCCGAGCGCGAGATCGAGACCCTCCAGTCCGTCATCACCGAGGTCCGCCGCTTCCGCGCCGACCAGGGCCTCCAGCCCGGCCAGCGGGTCCCGGCCCGCCTGACCCTCGACGGCACGGCGCTGGCGCCCCACGAGGCCGCCATCCGCCAGCTGCTGCGCCTCCAGCCCGAGGGCGACGCCTTCACGGCCACGGCGACCCTCCCGGTCTCCGGCGCCGAGGTCGCCCTCGACCTGTCCGGCACCATCGACGTCGCGGCGGAGCGCAAGCGCCTCGCGAAGGACCTGGCAGCCGCGGAGAAGGAGAAGGCCCAGGCGACGGCCAAGCTCGGCAACGAGGCGTTCCTGGCCAAGGCCCCGGACAACGTGGTGGACAAGATCCGCGGCCGCCTGGCGAAGGCGGACGAGGACATCGCCCGCATCCAGTCCCAGCTGGAGCGCTTGCCGCAAGCGTGAGTCGTTTTACGCGGCTGAGAGCCTCGGTGCTTTGGAGCGCCGGGGCTCTTCACGTCCCTCAGGGGCGCGGGGAACTGCGCGACCAGCCACAACGCACCCGCACCCGCCGGACAAGACCAGCCACCCCACTCCATAGGCACTCTCAAGCTCCCCCTCCGTAGACTGACCCCGTGAGCGACAGCGACCCCTTCGACGAGATCATCGACGCCGAGACAGACCGGGACCCCGACCTCGCGGTCATCGAGGCCGGCAGCCGCACCCTGCGCACCCAGGGCGGCCCGCCGGAGGCTGATGTGCCGGGACGACCCGAGGACCCGGAGGTCGACAAGGCTCTGCGCGCGGTCGAGGCGGACCTCGCCACGAGGTGGGGCGAGACCAAGTTGGAGCCGTCGGTCAGCCGTATCGCCGCGCTCATGGACGTCCTGGGCGACCCGCAGCGGTCGTACCCCTCGATCCACATCACCGGGACGAACGGCAAGACCTCCACCGCCCGCATGATCGAGGCCCTCCTCGGCGCCTTCGAACTGCGCACCGGCAGGTACACCAGCCCCCACGTGCAGTCGGTCACCGAGCGCATCAGCCTCGACGGGGCGCCGATCTCCGCCGAGCGCTTCATCGAGACGTACGACGACATCAAGCCGTACGTCGAGATGGTGGACGCGCAGCAGGAGTACCGGCTGTCGTTCTTCGAGGTGCTGACCGGCATGGCGTACGCCGCTTTCGCCGACGCCCCCGTGGACGTGGCCGTCGTCGAGGTCGGGATGGGCGGCACCTGGGACGCCACCAACGTCATCGACGGTGACGTCGCCGTGGTGACCCCCATCGACCTGGACCACACCGACCGGCTCGGCGAGACTCCCGGCGAGATCGCCAAGGAGAAGGCCGGCATCGTCAAGCAGGACGCGACCGTCATCCTGGCGCAGCAGCCGGTCGACGCCGCGCAGGTGCTGCTGAAGAAGGCCGTCGAGGTCGACGCGACCGTGGCCCGCGAGGGGCTGGAGTTCGGGGTCGTGGCGCGGCAGGTCGCCGTCGGCGGACAACTGCTCACCCTGCGCGGACTGGGCGGGGAGTACGAGGAGGTCTACCTCCCGCTGCACGGCGCCTACCAGGCGCACAACGCCGCCGTGGCGCTCGCCGCCGTGGAGGCCTTCTTCGGTGTCGGCTCGCAGCGGCCCGAGCCGCTGGACATCGACACCGTCCGCAAGGCGTTCGCGGCCGTGTCGTCGCCGGGGCGGCTGGAGATCGTACGGCGCTCTCCCACCGTCGTGCTGGACGCCGCGCACAACCCCGCGGGCGCCCGGGCCACCGCCGAGGCGATCGGGGAGGCCTTCGACTTCAGCCGGCTGATCGGTGTGGTCGGGGCCAGTGGGGACAAGAACGTACGGGGGCTGCTGGAGGCCTTCGAGCCGATCTTCGCGGAGATCGTGATCACCCAGAACTCCAGTCACCGCGCCATGGACGCCGACGAGTTGGCCGCGATCGCGGTCGAGGTGTTCGGCGAGGAGCGCGTACAGGTCGAGCCGCGGCTGCCCGACGCGCTGGAGGCCGCGATCACCCTGTCCGAGGAGGAGGGCGAGTTCGCGGGCGGCGGTGTGCTCGTCACCGGTTCCGTCATCACCGTCGGCGAGGCCCGGCTGCTGCTGGGGAAGGGCTGAATCCCAAGAATGCGTACTCTCTGTTCATCGACCCTGATCGGCGAGTTCTTCATCATCGGCTTCGCCGCCCTGGTCGCGATGAAGGACGAAGACCTGTCCACGAGCGCGGTGTGGACGGTCAGCGGCATCGCCATGTTCCTGTGTCTGGCGCTGTGCGGTGTGATCACCCGGCCCGGCGGCATCGCCCTCGGCTGGGTCCTCCAGATCGCCCTGATCGCCTCCGGGTTCGTGGTGCCGACGATGTTCTTCCTGGGCGTGGTCTTCGCGGCGCTGTGGTGGACCTCGGTTCACTACGGGCGGAAGGTCGACGAGGCGAAGGCGAGGTTCGCCGCGCAGGCCGACTCCACTACACCTGACGCTGCGTGACCGGCCGGCGGACACGCCGGGTAACCTCATCACCCCGCACACTTTTGATCACAAGGAGCCTCACGTGAGCCAGCGTACCCTCGTCCTCCTCAAGCCCGACGCCGTCCGTCGTGGCCTGACCGGCGAGATCATCAGCCGTATCGAGCGCAAGGCCGGCTGGCAGATCACCGCGCTGGAGCTGCGCACCCTGGACCAGGAGACGCTGGAGCAGCACTACGGCGAGCACAAGGGCAAGCCCTTCTACGAGCCGCTGGTGGAGTTCATGGCCTCCGGTCCGGTCGTGGCGCTGATCGTCGAGGGCGAGCGGGTCATCGAGGGCGTGCGCGCGCTGGCCGGCCCCACCGACCCGATCGCCGCGGCCCCCGGTTCCATCCGCGGGGACTTCGGTGTGATCGTGCGCGAGAACCTGATCCACGCCTCCGACTCCGAGGAGTCCGCCGAGCGCGAGGTCAAGATCTTCTTCCCCGGGCGTGCGTAGGTTTCGTGGCTTTTTCTGACGGGGCGTCAAAGCGCCTGCCGGTCTGACCTGGGACGGCCGTATCTTTTCGGCCGTCCTTTGGCATATGCGTGCCGATCGGGGGAACGGGTGCCCCCGATGGACCGTCTCCACAAGCGCGGCGGCGTTTCATCTGCTGACAATGGCGAAGACCCTCGCGCGGTGTTCGCGTAGGCGCCACTACGATGGAAGCCTTCACGTCACCGCACCCACTTCGCCGACCTGAAAAAGCCCTCAAAGCTCCCAGGAAGGCCAGACGAATCCTGATGGGGAACTCAATGTCGTTCATCGGCCGTGACATGGCTGTCGACCTCGGGACCGCCAACACGCTGGTGTACGTCAGGGGTCGCGGGATCGTACTCAACGAGCCGTCCGTCGTCGCGATCAACACCAACACCGGTGGCATCCTGGCGGTCGGCGCCGAAGCGAAGAAGATGATCGGGCGCACGCCCGGCAACATCGTTGCCGTACGTCCGCTGAAGGACGGCGTCATCGCCGACTTCGAGATCACCGAGCGGATGCTCCGCTACTTCATTCTGAAGATCCACAAGCGGCGGTATCTGGCTCGGCCGCGCGTCGTCGTGTGTGTGCCCTCCGGCATCACCGGCGTCGAGCGCCGCGCCGTCATCGAGGCGTCGTCCCAGGCCGGCGCCCGTCAGGTGCACATCATCGAGGAGCCCATGGCGGCCGCCATCGGTTCCGGTCTGCCGGTCCACGAGGCCACGGGCAACATGGTGGTGGACATCGGCGGCGGCACGACGGAGGTCGCGGTCATCTCGCTCGGCGGGATCGTCACCGCCCAGTCCATCCGCGTCGCGGGCGACGAACTGGACAACGCGATCATCCAGCACATCAAGAAGGAGTACTCGCTCCTCCTCGGTGAGCGGACGGCCGAGCAGATCAAGATCACGATCGGTTCGGCGTACGACCTCGACGCTGACGAGCACACCGAAATCCGCGGCCGGGACCTCGTCTCCGGGCTGCCCAAGACCGTCGTCATCTCGGCCGCCGAAGTCCGCAAGGCGATCGAGGAACCCGTCAACGCGATCGTGGACGCGGTCAAGACGACCCTCGACAAGTGCCCGCCCGAGCTGTCCGGCGACATCATGGACCGCGGAATCGTTCTGACCGGTGGCGGAGCCCTGCTGCGCGGCCTCGACGAGCGGCTGCGGCGCGAGACCGGCATGCCGATCCACATCGCCGAGGACCCGCTGGACAGCGTGGCGCTCGGCTCCGGCAAGTGCGTGGAGGAGTTCGAGGCGCTCCAGCAGGTGCTGGACGCCCAGCCGCGCAGATGACGTAACTCTTCGATTCCGCCGTACGAGATGATCTCCTCTCGTACGGCGGATCGTTGATATAGAGGCATAAGCTCGCCCATAAGCGTCCGCGAGCCTCTGGACACCCGCATACCTGAACACCTGCACATTCCTATGAGGAAGGCACGGCCGCCGCACGTGAGGGACACACGAGAGAGCCGGCTGCTCCTGGTGCTGCTGATCGCCATCGCGTTCGCACTGATCACGGTGGACATCCGCGGCGGGGAGGACTCACCGGTCGACGGTGCCCGCCAGGTCGCGGCCACGGTTTTCGGCCCCATCGAGGACGGTGTGTCGTCCGCCGTGAACCCGGTCGGCAACGCCGTCTCCGCGATCCGCGACTCCGGCGACCGGCACGACCGGCTCGCCGCGCTGGAGAAGGAGAACGCGGCCCTCAAGGCGAAACTCGGCAGCGACGACCGCAACTCCAGCCGCCTCAAGCAGCTGAACAGCATGCTGAAGGTCGCGGGCGAGGGCCAGTACGGCATCAAGGCCGCCGAGGTCATCGCCATAGGAGCGGCCCAGGGCTTCTCCTGGACCATCACCATCGACGTCGGCTCCAATGACGGCATCAAGCGCGACATGACCGTCCTCAACGGCGACGGACTGGTGGGCCGCGTGACGACCGTCGGCCCCAACACCGCCACCGTCCTCCTCGCCAACGACCCCGACTTCACCGTCGGCACCCGCATGGAGGCCAGCGACGAACTCGGCTTCGCCTCCGGGCAGGGCGACCGCCCGCTGCGCGTCGAACTCCTCAACGGCAAGGCCGAGGTGAAGAAGGGCGACCGCCTCGTCACCTTCGGCTCCCAGGCCGACAAGCCCTTCGTGCCCGGCGTCCCCGTCGGCATCGTCTCCCGCGTCGACCCCTCCGGCGGCGACCTCACCCGCACCCTCTACGTCACGCCGTACGTCAGCTTCACCCAGCTCGACATCGTCGGCGTCGTCGTCGAGGCCCCGAAGAAGGACCCGCGCGACACGGTGCTCCCCGACAAGCCGAAGCCGACCCCCACGCCGACGGTCACCGTCACGGTCACCCCGTCCGCGAACGCCCCTGCCGACGGCCAGTTCGAGCAAGAGCAGTAGGAGCTGATTCCCCTTGCGTGTCAACCGGATCCTGCTCTCCACCTCCCTCGTCGTCGTCGCCCTGGTCCTCCAGGTCAGCGTCCTGGCCAGACTCCACCTCCCCGGCGCCGTCCCCGACCTGCTGCTGCTCACCGTCCTCGGGCTCGCGATGGTCTACGGCCATGTCGGCGGCGCCCTCGTCGGCTTCGGCGCGGGACTGCTGGCCGACCTCGCGCCGCCCGCCGACCACGCGGCCGGGCGCTACGCCCTGGTCCTGTGCGTCATCGGCTATCTCGCCGGGCTCGCCAAACCGGACAACGGCAGACTCAAGTCGGCCACCGGCCCGATGCTCGTCGTGGTCGCCGCCGCCGTCGGCACGACCCTGCTCTACGCCGGTGTCGGCGCCCTCGTCGGCGACACCGCCGCCCGCCATGTCGGCCTGAGCAGCCTGCTGTTCACCGCCGCGCTGTACGACCTGCTGCTCGCGCCCTTCGTCGTCCCCGGGATCATGGCGCTCGCCCGCCGCGCCGAGAACGACCCCCTCGCGGAGACCAACACCTCCGCCAAGAAGGCCACCGACATCTCCTCCGGATGGCTCTCCTCCGGCACGGGCCTGAAGATCGGCGGCCAGCGCGGCGGACTCGGCTCGCTGAAGACCAAGGCCCGGACCCGCACCGCGCGCGTCGGTCGCATCAAGGGGGTCAAGCGGCTGTGACAGCCGGTCAGTTCACTCGAACGGGTTTGCCGGGGCGGAACGTGGTCTCACAGGTCAGCCGTTCATCATTCGTACGCGCACACCACCCGGCGCACTGAGAGGGGGCGGCAGCCGCAGTGACCAACATCCCCGAGACCGGTCGGACTCCACGGGTCCAGATCCGGCTCATCGTGATCCAGATCCTCGTCCTGTCCCTCCTCGGCACCCTCGGCGGGCGCCTGTGGTACCTCCAGATCCGCGAGGGCGACGAGTACGCGAAGGAGGCGTCCGGCAACCACGTCCAGCAGGTCGTGGAGCCCGCCGTCCGCGGCTCGATCCTGGACGCGCGCGGCGTGCCGATCGCCGACAACGAGACACGGCTCGTGGTCTCCGCCTCCCGCACCGACCTGCTCAAGATGAAGGACGACGGCAAAGCCGTCCTCACCAAGCTCGCCGGCGTCCTGGGTATGAAGCCCGAGGAGGTCATGCAGAAGGTCCGGCTCTGCGACGCGGAGACCCCCCAGCCGTGCTGGAACGGCTCGCCGTACCAGCCGATCCCCATCACCGACGAGGCCACCGCCAAGCAGGCCCTCCAGATCCGCGAGCGCGCCGAGGACTTCCCCGGCATCACCGCCGAGCCCGAGGCCGTGCGCCGCTACGCCAGCCCCGGCAAGGCCAACACCGCCCAGGTCCTCGGCTATCTCTCCCCGGTCACCGACGAGGAGATCACCAAGGCCCAGGACACCGACTCGCCCTATCTGCGCTCCGACCAGGTCGGCCGCAGCGGACTGGAGCGCGAGTACGACAAGGAGCTGCGCGGCAAGGCCGGCGTCACCCGCTACGAGGTCGACAACCTCGGCCGCGTCATCGGCCAGGCCGCCAGCGACGACGCCCAGCCCGGCTCCAACCTCGTCACCAGCATCGACGCCCGCGTCCAGCGGGTCGCCGAGTACGAACTCAACGACGCGATGAAGAAGGCCCGCGACGTCTTCGACGACAACACCGGCGAGAACTACAAGGCCGACTCCGGCGCCGTCGTCGTCATGGAGGCCAAGACCGGCCGCGTCGTCGCCATGGCCTCCAACCCGACCTACGACCCGAACGCCTGGGTCGGCGGCATCTCCGCCAAGGACTACACCAAGCTGACGGGCAAGGACTCCAACTACCCGCTGCTCAACCGGGCCATCCAGGGCCAGTCGGCGCCCGGCTCCATCTTCAAGGTGGTCCCCACGGCCGCCGCGGTCAACGCGGGCTACTCCTTCGACGGCCCCTACGAATGCTCCAGCTCGTACTCGATCGGCGGCCAGGTCTTCAAGAACTTCGAGTCCAAGGGATACGGCCCGATCAGCCTCGGCCGCGCCCTGGAGGTCTCCTGCGACACCGTCTTCTACCGGCTCGCCCACGAGGAGTGGAAGAGGGACGGCGGCACCAAGCCGAAGAAGGACGCCAAGAACTGGTTCTACAAGACGGCCCACCAGTTCGGCCTCGGCGCCGAGACCGGCATCGACCTGCCCAACGAGGTCACCGGCCGTATCCCGGACCGCCAGTGGAAGCTCGACTACTGGAAGGCCAACAAGGACGCCTGGTGCAAGACCGGCAAGAAGGGCGGCTCGTACGCCGAGCAGATCGCGTACGAGAACTGCCTCGAAGGCAATCTGATGCGCGCCGGTGACTCCGTCAACTACTCCATCGGACAGGGCGACACCCTCGTCACCCCCATCCAGATGGCCACCATCTACGCGGCGATCTCCAACGGCGGCACCCTCTACACCCCCTCCGTCGGCAAGGCCATCGTCAGCGCGGACGGCAAGACCGTCGACGAGATCAAGCCCAAGGCGCACGGCAAGCTGCCCATAAGCCGGAAGACGCTGGCCGAGATGGACGACGCCCTCGCCGGCGTCGCCACCCGCGGTACCGCCGCCTGGCGGTTCGGCGGCTGGCCGCAGGACGAGATCCCGATGCACGCCAAGACCGGTACCGCCGAGGTCTACGGCAAGCAGACGACGTCCTGGTTCGCCACGTACACCAAGGACTACACGGTCGTCATGACCATCTCCCAGGGTGGTACGGGCTCCGGAGCCTCGGGCCCCGCCGTGCGCAACATCTACAACGCGCTGTACGGCGTCTCCGCCGACGGCACCATCAACAAGAAGAACGCCCTGCTGCCCACCCCGCAGAAGAGCCTGCCGAAGGTCCAGACGGACGGCACCATCAAGTCCCCGAAGGTCGGCAAGGACCCGGCCAAGGAACAGCGGGTGAGCCAGGAGGGGACGCCCGAGCCGGACGAGACACAGCTCGCGGCGACCGTGGAGAACAGGGCGACAGGCAACCGCAACACCCGCAGGCGGCGCCACAGGCGAGGTAGCCGGAGGATGTGCACATGACCGGCAACAGCTTCTCCGTCTCCGGCTACGGGCCCGAGCGGGCGGGCTGGACGCGGCTGTTCGCCCGCGACTCGCTGGCCCGCCGGCTGGACTGGCCGATACTGTTCGCGGCCCTCGCCCTGTCGATGATCGGCTCGCTGCTGGTCTTCTCGGCCACCCGCAACCGCACCGAGATCAACCAGGGCGACCAGTACTACTTCCTGTTCCGCCACATCATGAACACCGGCATCGGGTTCGCCCTGATGATCGGCACCGTCTGGCTGGGCCACCGCGCCCTGCGGACAGCCGTGCCGATCCTCTACGGCGCCTCGGTGTTCCTGATCCTGATGGTGCTCACACCGCTCGGCTCCACGGTCAACGGCGCCCACTCGTGGATCGTCATCGGCGGCGGCTTCTCGCTCCAGCCCTCGGAGTTCGTGAAGGTCACGATCATCCTCGGCATGGCGATGCTGCTGGCGGCCCGCGTCGACGCGGGTGACAAGCCCTACCCCGACCATCGCACCGTCCTCCAGGCGCTGGGCCTGGCCGCCGTCCCGATGCTCATCGTCATGCTGATGCCCGACCTCGGGTCGGTCATGGTCATGGTCATCATCGTGCTGGGTGTGCTGCTGGCCTCGGGCGCCTCCAACCGCTGGGTCTTCGGTCTGCTCGGCGCGGGCACCATGGGCGCGCTCGCGGTCTGGCAGCTCGGCGTCCTGGACGACTACCAGATCGCCCGCTTCGCCGCCTTCGCCAACCCCAGCCTCGACCCGGCCGGCGTCGGCTACAACACCAACCAGGCGCGTATCGCGATCGGTTCGGGCGGACTGACGGGCTCGGGTCTTTTCCACGGCTCGCAGACCACCGGCCAGTTCGTGCCGGAGCAGCAGACCGACTTCGTGTTCACGGTGGCGGGGGAGGAGCTGGGCTTCGTCGGCGCGGGCCTGATCATCCTGCTGCTCGGTGTCGTCCTGTGGCGGGCCTGCCGTATCGCCCGCGAGACGACGGAGCTGTACGGCACGATCGTCGCCGCCGGAATCGTGGCCTGGTTCGCCTTCCAGTCCTTCGAGAACATCGGGATGACCCTGGGGATCATGCCGGTCACCGGTCTGCCGCTGCCGTTCGTGTCGTACGGCGGTTCGTCGATGTTCTCGGTGTGGGTGGCGGTGGGCTTGTTGCAGTCGATCAGGGTGCAGCGGCCGATGTCGGCGTAGCGCTGCCGCGGGGGGAGGTCAGCCAGGAGGGTGCCTGGCGGCCCGAGTTCGACGGGGAGGGCGAGGCGATGCGAGCGCTGCTCACCTCTTGATCCCCGGCAGTTCGCCCGGGATTCACGGTCGGCGCCCACTGCCGTCGCGCCCCGAGTCCGTCTAGATTCAGTTCATGGCGGACACAAAGCGCGAGATCGAGCGGAAGTACGAGTCCGAAGACAGCGGGCTGCCGGACCTCACCGGCGTCGCCGGGGTCGCAGCCGTCATCGACAAGGGTGTCGCCCACCTGGACGCCACCTACTACGACACCGACGACGACGACCTCATCGCGGCCTCGATCACCCTGCGCCGCCGCACCGGCGGCGCCGACGCCGGCTGGCATCTGAAGTTCCCCGTCTCGCCCGGAGTACGGGACGAGATCCAGGCACCGCTCTCCGACACCGTCCCCCGCACCCTCGCGGGCCTCGTCCGCTCGCGCGTCCGCGACGCCGAACTGCTCCCCGTGGTCCGGCTGCGCTCGGACCGGGACGTCCGCCATCTCGTCGACGCCGAGGGCGTACTGCTCGCCGAGGTCAGCGTGGACGCCGTCCGCGCCGAGCGGCTCACCGGAGGCAACGGCGCCACCGTCCAGTGGACCGAGATCGAGGTCGAGCTCGCCGACGGCGGCGACCCGGTCTTCCTCGACAAGGTCGAGAAACGACTGAAGAAGGCGGGCGTACGGCCCTCCGGATCGGCGTCGAAACTGGCGCGGGCACTGGCGGACACCGGCGGAGTGAAACGGCGGAAGGTGGCCAGGAAGGCACCGGAGACCGCCGGCGACCATGTGATGGCCTACCTCCGCGCCCAACGGGACGCGATCGTCGAGCTCGACCCGGCCGTCCGGCGGGACGTGTACGACTCCGTGCACCGCATGCGGGTCGCCACCCGGCGGATGCGCAGCGCCTTCAAGTCCTACGGCAAGATCCTCGACCGCACCGTCACCGACCCGATCGGCGAGGAGCTGAAGTGGCTCGCCGGTGAGCTGGGCGTGGACCGGGACCAGGAGGTCCTGACGGAACGGTTGACCAAGGCCCTCGACGAGCTGCCGCGCGCCGTGCTCACGGGCCCGGTCCGCACCCGCCTGCGCACCTGGTCGCACGCCCGCAGCGGCGGATCACGCCGCCGCCTGATCGCCGTACTGGACGGAAGGCGGTACCTGGACCTGCTGGCCGCCCTGGACGCCCTGGTGGCAGGCCCACCGCTGCTGAAGGCGGCCGGCGGGAGGCCGTCCAAGGTCATCCCCAGGGCCGTACGCAAGGACTTCGGGAAGCTGACCGAGCTGGTCGAACAGGCACTGGAGCTGTCGCCCGGCGCCGACCGTGACCTCGCGATCCACGAGGCGCGCAAGAAGTGCAAGCGGACCAGGTACTCGGCGGAGGCGGCGGCCAAGGCGCTGGGCGAGCCCGCGGTCGATCTCGTCCGGTCGATGAAGTCCCTCCAGGGGCTGCTCGGCGATCACCAGGACAGCGTGATGACCCGCGAGGCCCTGCGTGAACTGGCAGGTCAGGCGCACGCGGCGCGGGAGAGCGCGTTCACCTACGGAGTGCTGTACGGGCGCGAGGAGCGGCGGGCCGAGCTGGTCGAGCTGGATCTGCCCGTGACGTGGCCGTCGATCAAGGGCGCGATGGAGGTCTGAGCGGAAGGACGGGGGTGGTCCACGATCGCGTTACGCTAGATGGTCACCCCTGTCAGTACAGCCCACCACGAAGGTTCGTGAGATGCCTGCCGAAGTCGCTGCGGCCGCGGAGTCCGTGTTTCCGCAGCTCGAAGCTCTGCTCCCGCATGTGCAGAAGCCGATCCAGTACGTCGGCGGAGAGCTCAACTCCACGGTCAAGCCGTGGGAGTCCTCGGACGTCCGCTGGGCGCTCATGTACCCGGACGCCTACGAGGTGGGCCTGCCCAACCAGGGCGTCATGATCCTCTACGAGGTCCTCAACGAGCAGGAGGGCGTCCTCGCCGAGCGCACGTACAGCGTGTGGCCGGACCTGGAGGCGCTGATGCGGGAGCACGGCGTCCCGCAGTTCACGGTGGACAGCCACCGGCCGGTGAAGGCCTTCGACGTGTTCGGCCTGTCCTTCTCCACGGAGCTGGGCTACACGAACATGCTGACGGCGCTGGATCTGGCGGGCATCCCGCTGGAGTCCCGCGACCGCACGATCGACGACCCCATCGTGCTGGCCGGCGGGCACGCCGCCTTCAACCCCGAGCCGATCGCGGACTTCATCGACGCGGCGATCATCGGCGACGGTGAGCAGGCCGTGCTCGACATGACGAAGATCATCCGTGACTGGAAGGCGGAGGGCCGGCCGGGCGGCCGCGAGGAGGTCCTCTTCCGCCTCGCGAAGACGGGCTCGGTGTACATCCCGGCGTTCTACGACGTGGAGTACCTCCCGGACGGCCGGATCGGCCGTGTCGTACCGAACCGGTCCGGTGTCCCGTGGCGGGTGTCCAAGCACACGGTCATGGACCTGGACGAGTGGCCCTACCCCAAGCAGCCGCTGGTCCCGCTCGCCGAGACGGTCCACGAGCGCATGTCCGTCGAGATCTTCCGCGGCTGCACCCGCGGCTGCCGCTTCTGCCAGGCCGGCATGATCACCCGCCCGGTGCGCGAGCGCTCCATCACCGGTATCGGCGAGATGGTCGAGAAGGGCCTCAAGGCGACCGGCTTCGAGGAGGTCGGCCTGCTGTCCCTGTCGTCGGCCGACCACTCGGAGATCGGCGACATCGCCAAGGGCCTGGCGGACCGGTACGAGGAGGACAAGATCGGTCTGTCCCTCCCGTCCACCCGCGTCGACGCGTTCAACGTGGACCTGGCCAACGAGCTGACGCGCAACGGCCGCCGCTCGGGCCTGACCTTCGCTCCCGAGGGCGGCTCGGAGCGCATGCGCAAGGTCATCAACAAGATGGTCTCGGAAGAGGACCTCATCCGGACGGTGGCCACGGCCTACGGCAACGGCTGGCGCCAGGTGAAGCTGTACTTCATGTGCGGTCTGCCGACGGAGACCGACGAGGACGTCATGCAGATCGCCGACATGGCGATGAACGTCATCCAGAAGGGCCGCGAGGTCTCCGGCGCCAACGACATCCGCTGCACGGTGTCGATCGGCGGCTTCGTCCCCAAGCCCCACACCCCGTTCCAGTGGGCGCCCCAGCTCTCCGCCGAGGACACCGACGCCCGCCTGGAGAAGCTCCGCGACAAGATCCGCGGCGACAAGAAGTACGGCCGCTCCATCGGCTTCCGCTACCACGACGGCAAGCCCGGCATCGTGGAGGGCCTGCTGTCCCGCGGCGACCGCCGGATCGGCGCCGTCATCCGCGCGGTCTACGAGGACGGCGGCCGCTTCGACGGCTGGCGCGAGCACTTCTCGTACGACCGGTGGATGCAGTGCGCCGACAAGGCGCTGGCCGACTTCGGCGTCGACGTCGACTGGTACACCACGCGCGAGCGCTCCTACGAGGAGGTCCTGCCCTGGGACCACCTGGACTCCGGCCTCGACAAGGACTGGCTCTGGGAGGACTGGCAGGACGCGCTCGACGAGACGGAGGTCGAGGACTGCCGGTGGACGCCGTGCTTCGACTGTGGGGTGTGCCCGCAGTTCGATACATGGCCACAAGTAGGCCCGACCGGCAAGAAGTTGCTGCCGTTGACGGTCAAGAAGGACGCTCCGACCAGCGGACACGCTCACTGACGTGAGTGAGGTGTTGCGGCGCATGGTGGAGGCCCTGGAGGGCGGCGGCGAGGAAGAGACGGCTGCTGCCCTGAGGGCGCTCGGTGCGCAGAGCGGGCGGCAGGCGATCGTGCAGGAGACGCCGAGAACGCCTCTGCCGCCCCCTGGGGGCTCGACGGCTGTCCACTCCGAGGTGGAGGGTCTGAGGGGTTGAGAGCCCAGGAGAGTGCCGTACTCGGCTGCTGTCGCCTGAGTGGCTGCTTTTGGTTCGCGAGGTACTCGATGGCTTCCTAGCGTGGCGGTATCCGCTACCGAGGAGGCGACATGGCAGCGAGTGAGCCGCCTGGGGGCAGTCCTCGGTGGGGAAGCCCGGGCCAAGCTTCGCCTCCTTCTGGGCAGTGGGCATCTCCTCCTGGGCCGCCGCAGAAGAGGCAGCGAGGCCGTGGCTGTCTCTGGGGGTGCGCCGGCGTACTGGCCGCGGTGGTCGTCATTGTCATTGCCGTGCTGGTGATCGCGGTGAGGGATAGCGATGAGAGCACCACTCCAGCGCCCAGCACGGCCACTACCGCGAAGACGTCGCAGGATCAGACTCAGGCACCCCAGGGGGAACGAGCTGACCTCATCAGCTTCCAGCTGGACGACCGCTCGGAAGCCGGTTTCGCCAATATCTGGCTCGCTTGGACGATCAAGAACAGCAGCAGCGCGAAGTCCGACTACTCGTGGGAGTGGGAGGCGGTCGACGCCAGCGGCACTCGCTTGGAGAACGGCTCACAGTGGGAGACCGACGTGCAGCCCGGTCAGACCACTCGGGGTCAATACCCGACGACGCTCAAGACCGTGAAGGGCATCAAGCTCAACATCACTAGCTTCAACCGCACCGCCAGCTACTGAGCAGGTCGGTGGAGCCTGAAGCGACCCGCTACGGCGAGCAGAGGCTACTTCCGCCGCAAGCGGGTTGTTGTTGCTCGCGCAGCCCGCAGCCCACCGATGGCCACAACTGCACAAATCGGTCAGACCGCGAAGAAGAGGAAGGTACTCGATCGGGTGGCCGAGCCGTGCGGGCGCTGTGGAAATTTTCCCAGGTGTGACGCCGGCATGCAGGCTGTGGTGACGTAGCGCTCGAACGATGGCGAAGCGGATGTCGCCGGGTTGGACCCGAACCCCATGGCCGCCCGACGTTCGAATGTAGGGGGCATCGGCGAATCCCAACGGGGTGAGGATGGCGAAGTTAATAGCACCGTGTTGAGGTCTCGTTCCGAACGAGGTCTTTGTACCAGCGATGAGGTTGCCTGACCTGATTGAGGGTGTCCGGAGCATGGTGACGAACCGGGGTAAGGGCAGTCCATCACTGGCTCAGACGCACCAGGACCTCCCGAGTAGAGCCAGAGATCCGTAGGCTGTGCTTGCCTAGCAACGGTGCAGAGGAGTTGGGGTAGTTGAGCGCTCGCAGAATATTGGGAGACGAGTTCGTCACGTACACCTCCGGTGGTGATGAGGTGAGTGTAGAGATCGAGCCCAGGGAGGACGACTTCAGGTCGCTTCGCCCTGACCAACCTGTCGCCAGCTTCGACCATGTCTTCCGTCCGGTAGGCGAAGCTGCAGCGGCTGCCATGCGCGCGATGCGAGATGTGCGGCCAGACGAAGTGACCATCCAGTTTGGGATCAAGGTGACCGGGAGCGGCCAGGCCGTGGTGGCAAAGACGTCGTCCGACGCCCATTTCGAGGTCACTCTCAGCTGGAAAGCGCGGGAGTCGGAGTAGTGAAGGTATTCATCAGCTGGTCGGGGCCTCAGTCGAAACTGATGGCCGAAGCGCTCAGGTCCTGGCTGAAGTTCGTCATTCAGGCCGTCGACCCGGTCGTCTCGTCACTGGACATTGAGAAGGGAGACAGAGGATTCGGGGTGATCGCTTCCGAGCTGGAACAGACCTCGTTCGGGATCATCTGCGTCACACGCGGGAACAGCCAGGCTCCGTGGATCAACTTCGAGGCGGGTGCACTAGCTAGGGCCGTTGGGGAGTCACGGGTTATCCCTTTCCTGCTGGACCTACCAGCCAAAGATCTCATTGGGCCTCTAGCACAATTCCAGGCGGCCTCCAGCGAAAGCAGAGAGGACGTCCTGACTTTGGTCCGTGTTATCCGAGATCAAGCGAATCTCAAAGACCTGAGCGATCCTCATCTGGAAGCAACTTTCGACGCGTTTTGGCCACAGCTAGCTGTGGCTCTAGAGCGGGCGAGGAATGAACCTACAAGGCCAGTCGTCTCGACACCGGTCCGCGATGCGAGTGAGATCCTGGAAGAAGTACTGGTTCTGACGCGGCGCCACGAGAGCGTGCTGCGTACTATTTTCGAGCGCGTGGACTCATCGGCGCCGATGCTTCAGGTGAGGCAAAGCCCGAATGCTGAGGCCGAGCGAAAGGCCCATAGGGCAGTAATTGACGCATTGATTGCCAGCCTGCCGATACCACAACAGAGCGCGCTTAGATATCGAGTTGTAACTGAGCGGACTCCGGAGGAGTACCAGGTGGTGTATGCAGCGGGGGCGGTAGCGAGTGCTGCTCAGCAAATCAAGAACCGACTAAACGACCACGTCGCCGAACACGCGATACATGTGTCCGTCAAGTCTGTGGACGGATGGGAGATCGTCGCCGGCCCCGGCAAGGAGACGATCATCTTGCCACCCGCCGATCTAGCGACGCCGGATACCGACGAATGACTTTCTCAGATCTGTAGGGTGCTGGTGGCCAACCCTGTTGGCCTTTCGCGACAGGCTCGAATCCTGCTCCCGTCGCTAACTATCACGGCCCAGGGCACACTGCGTTGGCTAATTCCCTTCCCGCACTCCTCTCCGCAGACTTTCTCTTGTGCACCGACCATTTTGTAGACTTATTCAATAAGCGCGTTCCAGCGCCATCAAGGTATGAGAGATTGGCATGTCTTCGAGCGGCTCCAGTATTCCTTCCATTTCCCAGGAAGAAATAAAGCATCTTGAATTTATCCAGGCGATCGTGTCGCGACTTGGCAACGGCTCCTTCCTGATCAAAGGGTGGACGATGACTGTTGCGGGGGTATTTTTTGGAGTTGCAGTGAACAGCCCGAACTGGAAGATCGCAGCTGCTGGAATTATTCCCATTGTCGGATTCTGGCTGCTTGACAGTTACTTCCTGAGGCAGGAAAGGCTATTTCGTAAACTTTACGACGACGTTCGGAAACCTAGTGTTACCGTCGAGCTATTCTCGATGAATGTGCAGTCATATCATGCTGATGTCCCGTGGGGAAAGGTTATTCGATCACACACTATGGTGAACTTCTATGGCACGCTAGCCATGATCGATATATTCTTCATTGTCGGTGGAATTGTTTGAACTGCTAAGGGCTGAGTGTTTGCCGCACCATTTCTGCGATTTCATCCTTAACTTCACTCGCGTAGGCATCGTTCGGCGGCCAAATATCACCAAAGTGATCGCCATGCCATCGGGGCACTACATGCACGTGAACATGAAATACCGTTTGAGAAGCCGCCTCACCAGCAGAATTGATTACGTTCAGACCGTCCGGACCTAGGGCCGCTCGCAAACCACGACCCACCAGCGTAACTGCCTGAATGAGGCTAGACAGTGTTGGTTGAGGAGTCTCAAAGAGATCCTCGTAGTGAGATTTCGGGATGACCAGGGTATGGCCAACGGCTGCAGGACGAAGAGGGAAGAAAGCCAGACTCGCTTCATCCTCCCAGATGACGTTTGCTGGAGCTCTCCCTGACGCGATAGAACAGAAATCACATTCCTCCATATCTACCTCTCTTGATAGGCAGTTTCTACCCACCTACTCAAGTTGTCGTACCCATTGTCATTGATCCAGTCGTAAGTCATGTACTGAGAATCGAGCGGATTGACCCCTCTAGCACCCTGATCGCCATTCTGATCGCGAATATTGTGAATATAAATACCGAATATCCCGTTTCCCCGTGCAGTGCTCTGGGAAATCTCATACTTCACCCAGCGGCGCCTATGGGTCTCTGCGCCAATTAGTACTGCGGTAACGGTTGTCCCGTAGAGGGCATCATTAATGAGTTCACGGAGCGCACCATCCCCCTTGAGCTTCGACTCCTCCCAGAGAGAAGCGTCAATAAACTCGGAACTGATATCTGTCTTGAGCGCGGCGCTTTTTCTAACCACTGACGAGCGCCAGACGTCGCGCTCATAGTGGAAGCTGAAGAAGGTTCGACGGGCCACAGTCTCTCTTTCATAGCGGAAGTTCCGAGTCGCCCAGTAGCGACACTTGATCGCTTTGCTTTACGGTGCACCCAGCCTACTCTGACGCTGGCGATGTACGCAGCGCCGGCAGGGAAGTTGACTCCGCATGCGGTGAATGTTGTTTCTCCCGCAGTAGCTAGCGACAGGGCGACCAACCGTACCCGGCCCATCAACCTGTCGGGAGCAACCCATGTGCCAAGGCGGATCCGTTCGGGGTCATCATCAACCGCGAGTGTCAACCTCCCTGGAGTCATCCTGACACTGGTGTGGAAAATTTTCTGATTCTGTCCGCATAGCTGCGAGCTTGTTCCTAGGCTGTTCCCTTGAAGCAACAGTTGGTTCAGAGGACGAGACGTAGATGCCGAGACTACTTGCAGAAGATGATTCCTACGACAGCTTGCGGCGCTCATCAGTGGTGGTACACGACTTGGTTGCGTTCAGAACGGGCGTCGGGACGGGAGCCAACTGAAGACCAGGTAGATCAGAGAGTGCGCAGGATCGCGCCGCACGTTCGTGAATTAGCCGAGCCAACCACCTGCATGAAGGCACCGGAATCACGGAGCGATGCCTTACTAGTGTTGCCACACAGCAGTTCGTTCGCTGCTTGGGGCTCTATACAGGGCCTGCCCCTTCCCGAACTATCGAACGGCTTCCACTTATACATCAGGTGAACTATTCAACTTGGTCGATTCGAGAAGACTGAAATAGGATCTCTCCATGAAAATTCCTGCTCCACGACAGCGCTTGGCCTTCACTAAGAGGATCTCTTCATGTACCTGGTCACCAGATGGGCTTAATCTGGCTGTAAGTCTGGCGGGCGGTGAACTGTGCATAATTGATATGGAGACGCAGGTTCGGAAAAATTATCCCGTCAAAGGGTGGCGCGGCGTCTGGAGCCCTGACAGCACCCTATTCGCCTCAATGGACAAGGGAAAGGTGCATATTTGGGATGCGCGACATGAAGTAGAAAAAGAATCACTATCCTTCCCGGAAGATATTTCGGACCTAGCATGGGCACCAGATGCAACCATGCTCGCAGTCGGGTTCGCAACGGGAGGCGTAGAGGTCCTCGACCTTGACACGATGGCTCAGGTTTCCTGGTGTGATGCCCACTCAGGAAGCGTCTATTTGGAGTGGGGAGAGGACGACCAGATCGTCAGTCTGTCCAAGGATGCGATGGCGATCTGGAGGCGAGTAGACCGTGACGCTGGCCGCTTCATTGAACTGCAAGAAGATTCTCTAGGTTCCAATGGAGAGGTGAACCATGTTGTCGAGGAGCCATTCGATGTTGAAGGAGACCAATCTATGGTCCCCGAGGCTCGGATCGATCAATTAATTCGTTCACCTCATGATGACTTCACTGTTAGCGATCTTGCACATCTACGGAATGGCAGGATTGTTACCAGTGGATTGGATGGGACGCTGAAGATTTGGAGCAGCTCTGGCGCCCTTTTGAACATCTATGAGAACCCCACAGGGGATACATTTGCCACAGTGTCAGCTACAGCTGCCGGCGAATACGTCGTGGCATCCAATGCTGGCGATGGCACGATTCACATCATCGATGTACGTACCTTCTCAATGCTTGGCACGTACTCTCATGAGCAGTCTGCCTCCGACGCCTGGGGCCGAGAGGAGCTCGTTGGCCTGCAGCCGAACACGTTTGATGTCACATTCATAGACCATGGAGATGACGAAGTTCGCATATGCAGCCTATCTGACTCTCTCCCGTTTTCGCGCCCCGGATCTATATCGCACTATCGAAACGCAAAAATTGTTCTAGTTGGAGATAGCGGCGTCGGGAAGTCAGGACTATCCCTTGCTTTGTCTGGGAAGGTATTTCAACCAACCGAGTCTACTCATGCCCGAAATGTTTGGGCTCTGGATGCTGAAGACCTGGTTGGAAAGGTGGAGCATGGAGAGAAGCGGGAACTACTGTTGTGGGACCTTGCCGGACAGCCGGGGTATCGCCTTTTCCATAAGCTCTCACTGCGGGACGTTTCGATCGGGCTAATCGTTTTCGATGCCCGAAGTGAGAGTGAGCCATTTCGGGGTGTCTCTTATTGGTCGAAAGCCCTGGATGAGGCGGCTATGCCAGGTGCCCCCCTAGTCAAAATTCTAATCTCTGCAAGGAGTGACAGAGGCGGCGTCTCGGTTAGCAGTAACAGGGTATCTGAGGTCCTTGAGGGTAACAAGATTGCTAAATTTCACGAGACCAGCGCCAAAACGGGAATGGGTATAGCTGATCTTATCGAATCTATTAGCCAATGTATCCGGTGGGATTCTCTCCCTATAGTTGCCGCCCCTCAGGCATTTACGGAAATTAGAAAGTATCTCATTTCTGAAAAGCGGCGTGGCGCCATGCTCGTAACTCAGGAGGAGTTGGAGCAGGGGTTTACCGATTCGAATCCAGGAAGCCCCGTTTCGCGGGAGATACTGGAACTTTGCCTCGGAAGGCTTGAGGCTACGGGTCTAGTCGCGCGCATTTCATTTGGCGATCGATGGCTTCTCCAGCCTGAGCTTCTCGATTCATATGTAGCGTGGCTGGCACACGCCGCGCGCAGTGAGCCGGACGGCTTGGGAGCAATTGATGAGGGGCGTGCGTTGCGGGGGGAGTACGAGCACGAGGCCCTAACCCGAGCGAGTGATGAACAAGCCATGCTGGTCACGGCGGTCGAGGAAGTCGTTGGACGAGGCTTGGCGCTCCGGGTTCCGACCGAACAAGGGCAGATGATTGTCTTTCCGTCAGAGCTGCGGACCGACCTTCCCGATTATCCAGATGGATACACCATTGAGGTTATATTCAAATTCGAAGGGCATGTGTCTGCAATCTATTCAACTGTGACGGTATTGCTCATTAATTCCTTGGGGTTTGGGTCCAACTACAGACTCTTTAAGAATGCTGCAATTTTCGGCTTCGACACGGAGAGTTTCTGCGGCCTTGCTGCGCACTATGAGCCGAACCGTGATGATGTTGCCGGGAGAATCTTGGTCTTCTTTGGTCCTGGAGTTTCTGCCGAGCAGAAACTCTCGTTTCTTCGGTATGTCGATTTCCAGTTGCGCAAGTTGGCGCTTGCGGGAACCGTTTTGAGGGAGCGTATATATACCTGCTATTCGTGTGACTACCAGCTCCCTCCTGAAGTGGTCGAGCGGAGATCGAATCTAGGACACGAGACACTGATCTGCCCTGTATGTGGAGTAACCATGAACATGGATAATCTCGTCAGGGATTCAGCCGTAAAGGATGGCAAAACTTCAAGGTTGGTTCGGCAAGCTGTCCATGAACAGGCTCGTCAGCAGCGGCTGACCAGTTATAGCCTGCGCCGGGAAATCGAGCAGTATCATGTATTTATTTGCTACAACAGCGTGGACCGTGGGATTGTTCAGGCGCTTAATCAGAATTTGAGAAGGCAAGGCGTTATCACTTGGATCGACGATGACGAGATGGTGGGAGGAGACCGGCACACTCAAGAGATTGAATCGATAATTGACTCTGTCCCGTGCGCAATCGTAGCTGTAGGTCCTAACTCGCTTGGACCTTGGCAGGAGCAGGAATACCATGCCCTGCTTCAGCAGGCCGTTACCCGGAGGAAAAAGGGTACTTTCCTCCGGGTGATTCCAGTACTGCTTCCTGGGGCAGGATCGATTGAGATTCCTCCCTTTCTCGGAGTGCATTCAATCATTGATATGCGAGGTCATGATATTGGTGGTGAAAACCTGCGAAATTTGGTTGATGCGATTCTCACGCCAATGCGTGTTCAGGCGTAGCTCGACAATATCCTGTGCGGGAAATTCCTGGCGGGTCGCATTGGGGAGTTACTCAAAGAGGATTCCGGCGCTCGCTAGGTTCAGGGAGTGTCGCTGTCGCGTTGAGGCGAAGCCATTCCATGCTCCTGTGTCTGGCAATCCCTGGGTTGAGCCGGGCTCTCGCCTCGGTCGCTCACAGATGGGTACGGTCGGTGTCGTGTCTGGCGCACGTCGGGTTGGTCACCCGTAGACGTGCGCTGGTTGATCGCGCGCGACTAGGGGAGCTGGTACGGGCATGGCGGTTGACGCTGCTCGATCGGACGAAGGGTTCACGTCGGCGGGGGCTACGCGGGTGATGGTGACCGCGTGTCGGGCGGCGGGGCTCGATGACAGAGGCGCGGAGTTGATCCGGCTCGGGGAGAACGCGTTGTTCCGGCTGGCCTCGGCGCCGGTGATCGTGCGTGTGGCCCGAGGGGAAGAGTGGCTGCCGAAGGCTCGTACGGAAGTCGCTGTCTCTCGGTGGCTGGCGGAGGAAGAGTTCCCAGCCGCTCGGATCGTTGAGGATCTTGAGCAACCTCTCTTGATCGATGGCCACCCGGTGACGTTCTGGCATCTGATCGTTGAGGGCGACCGCAAGGCCACCTATGGGGAGTTGGGCGCTGTCTTGCGGGATCTGCACGCCTTGACGCTGCCGGAGGGCCTCGAACTGCCTCCGTTCGAGCCCTTCGACAAGCAGGAACTGCGCATGGATCGGGCCTTGATCCCGGAGGATGACAAGGCTTTCCTGCGTAAGCGGTGGCGGGAGCTGCAAGACAAGTATGCGGAGCTGCGGTTCGAGACGCCGAAGGGGCCTGTGCATGGGGATGCACACGTGCAGAACCTCATGGTCGACGACCGCGGGCAAGTGGTCCTGATCGACTTCGAGGCCTTCTGCTACGACCACCCTGAGTGGGACCTGATGGTCACGGCCGTGGAGCACCACAGCCTTGGGTGGCAGACCGATGAGCAGTACGCCGACTTCGTGGCCGCGTACGGGCGGGACCTGTACGACTGGCACGGGTACGAGACGCTGCGTGGCCTGCAAGAGTTCGGCATGACGACGTGGCTCATGCAGAACGTGCAGGAGGATGAGGAGACAGCGGCGGAGTACCGCCGGCGCATCGCCGGTCTGCGCAACGATGACGCGCCCCGGGACTGGCGGCCCTGGTAGGGGCTACTCGTCGTCCTCCAGGCGGGCGAGTGCGTCGTGCACCTGGTCGTTGAAGGCGGCCACGGTCGGGTTCGCTGCGTGGATGCTCACTTCGACCTGGAAGTCGGCCACGTAGCGCTGGAAGCGTGTCGACTGGAGTGTGTCGCCGCCGTCCATGGCCAGGCTGGCTGTTGTGACGGCGGCTTCCAACTCGCCGTTGAGTAGCTGGCTTTGGGCGAGCACCATGCGGCAGAAGCCCAATGTGCGGGCGTACTTCGGGTCGGTGCTGTCCACGGCGCGCTGGGCCTGTTCGACGGCTTCGCGGCGCATCTGGAGGTCGCGGAAGCAGTGGCAGAGCTCGCCCATGAGCTCGGCCGAGTCGAAGTAGCTCAGCCATGCCGGGTCTTCGCCTGTGTCGGCGTGCTCGAAGTGGCGTTCTGCCTCGTTCATGGCGCGGCCAGCTGCGATGCGGTCGCCGGCGTTGGACAGGGCGCGGGCCTCCATGGCCGAGTAGTTCGCCATAGCGCGCGGGGTGGCACGGCCCTTGGCGCCCTCGACGGCGGCGCGGGCGAGCTGGATGGCCTGGGCGTGGTTACCGAGGTAGTTGGCCTGGTGGCTGAGGTTGCCGAGGATGCGGGCGCCGAACATGCGGTCGTCGATGACCTGCGACAGGCGCAGCGTGGAGGTCAGGTAGCGGTGGGCTAGCTGGTGGTTTCCGGTGTCGTACGCGGTCCATGCGAGCAATTGGGAGACCTCGGCGGCTGCGCCGAATAACGCGGTGCCCACCCTCTCGCTGTAGCTGGCGTCCAGCAGGGGCAGGACCTCGTGGCGGAAGTAGTGGCGCAATGCCTTGTGGCCGTGGCCTCCGCCGTACTTGAAGTCGAGCTGCATGAACATCCCGGCCGCGTCCTT
Source organism: Streptomyces sp. NPDC001536 (assembly GCF_042894505.1). NCBI lineage: Bacteria > Bacillati > Actinomycetota > Actinomycetes > Kitasatosporales > Streptomycetaceae > Streptomyces > Streptomyces sp. NPDC001536. Next base: position 599,680 of record NZ_JBIAVQ010000001.1, on the reverse strand, counting down.
GATTGCCCGGACGTCGCGCATGCCGATGCGCTGGTTGCTGGGTCTGTCCACCTGGACGCCATCGGGGCGGGTGATCATCCAGGACAGAACTGCTGCGCTGAGGTCGCCGTCCGCAATGGTCAGCTGGTCGGAGGCTGGAGCCTCGGCACGCTGGTCGGCAAGGTGTTCCAGCGTGGACAGCACGTCGGCCACTGTGTCTGGGTAGCCGATTGGCTGAGGCGTTGCCCGCTCTGCGTGATCGAAGAATCCGAGATCGCCGGGGGTGATCCTGCGGGCCAGTTTGGCGCTCAGGACCTCCGCCATGATCGCCGCCGTCTGGGGCTGGATGCCTGCGCCGTCTCGCCATCGCTGCACGGCGACGTGCGTCGTTCCGAGGTTCATGCCGCGCTGGGCGCCGGCGTCCTTCATCCGCTTCGCAAGGCCCTTGTTGGAGACCTGCGCTTCGTTCATGGCGGCGATTAACTTCGCGTTCGGATCTCGGCTCATGCTCCCCTGCCAACCCGAGAATGACGGCGAGTGTTCATCCTGTCACAGGAGTATCGCGCTAGGGGGTTCATCGGTGAACCCCCTTTGCATTTGCCGGTGTTCACGTGAACCCCCTGGTGGACACTCCCGGTTGGACCTCCCGCGTCGTTCACTGTTCGGCACTGGTCGACGGGCTGCACGGCCCGACAGTGCTCGGGAGGGAACGCGGTGGAAACGCAGCACAGCAAACGCACGGCTAACGTCTCGACGGCGGCTGCTCCGCGCCGTTCGGTGCATGACCCGGCCAACGGGCACTTCCGGGCGCTGACGCTCTTCGCCGAGTCGCCGGACTGCGCGAAGGCCGCGCGGGACTTGGCCGGCTCGTACCTCCGTACCTGGGGGCTGGGTCACGCGGTCGATGTCACGCAGCTCGTCGTGTCGGAGTTGGTCGGGAACGTCGTACATCACGCAGTGCCCGATGGCTGCCTTGCGCGGCCCGGTGCCGGACGGCGAATCGATGTGGCCTTGATGACGTGGCCCGAGGTGCTCGTGATCGGGGTGTCGGATGAGGACTCGACACCGCCTGAGCTTGCGGTGGGTGAGTTCGTATCGCCTGAGCTCGCGGGCGATTTCTCCGAGGCGCTCTTGCCGGACCGCGGGCGCGGCCTGCTGATCATTCAGCGGCTGTCCGACGCGGTGTGGTGGTCGCCGGGGACGAACGGAGGAAAGACGGTGTGGTGCCGTCTGGACCTCGACCGGCTGTGGGTCGAGAACTCGGCCTGACAGAAGCCGGGTTGTCGCCCTGATCGACTCCTTCGCGATCAGGAGTGGGCGGCGATCCGGTCACCGGCTGGAGCCTGACCACTCCGGCTAGGGGCGCGGCCTCTCGTACAACCGGGGGCTCCCCTCCCGGAGGGGCCGCGCTCTACAACCTAAAACCGACGCCGGGCCACCCCATCAGCCCTGGAAAGCGAAGGGTGGCCCGGCTGGGAACACGACGGTTCCCGGTGCCTGATGGTACCGGGGCCGTCGTGCTGCATTTCTGCCCCGGAGTAAGGAAGTTGACGATCCGTTACCTCGATCGGGACAGAGGTGGGCAAGGTGTCTGGCGCAGATGAGGGTGGACTGGGCGACGGTCTGGACATCGCAGGCGTGGACTCAGCGCTGTGGGTGTCTGGGGTCGACTACATCGCGGGATGGCGTGTGGCTCGCGCGTCGGCCGACCGGTTGAACCGGGCTCTTTTGGGCGCGGGCTTCGAGTTGTCGGACGTGCGTGCCGTCGCCTCGACGAACGAGGACGGGCGCGGGGTCGTACGCCTGGCGGGCTGGCCGGACGCCGTGGACCGGCTCGCCGTACTCCTGGAGACGCTCGCCGACGGCAATGGTGGTGCGGCATGAGGCGCCTTTCCCCTGGTGAGCGGGGCACATGGGCACGTCGCCGGCCGCAGAGACTTTGGGCGGTAGCTGCCATGGGGCGAGTGAACAGGGGGCCTTACGCTCGTCAGCAGATCGGGCAGTCCTTGGACCTGCCCGCAAGAGCCCGATCGGCCCCCTGTTCTTCGAGGCTCGCCCCATGGGAGCTGCCTAAAGTCTCGGAGGCCGGCGACCCCCAGCCACCCACGCCCCGTCCCTCGACGGCCAGTCGACGCTTCGACTCGTCTGGCCGGCTGCGGTGTGGGGCGTCCGGCGCTCGGCCGGGACCGGCGGTCACGCCGCACGCCCGGCCGGGGCGGCCGGGCGACCCGGCGCGCCGCAGGCGCGCCCTTGAGGAAGTGAAGAGGGTTTCGACCGATTGCTGCCTGCGGTCACGCCTTGCCGGGTCGGGCGGGTTCCTCTTCGGCGGTGATCCGGTAGCCGAGTGCTGCGCGGTCTGCTCCGATGCGGAGTTCTTCGAGGACCAGGGCGTCGCTGTCGTTGCCGCAGGTGACCCGGGAGACGTGCAGGACCGGGGTCGCGTCGGGCAGGCGCAGCGCGGTGCGTTCGTCGGGCAGCGGCATGCGGGCGCGGACCGTCTCGGACCACCACAGCTCGTGGCCGGCCTTCGTCAGCAGCGCGTACACCGTCGCCGGTTCGGCGTCCGGGGCATCGGCGAGAGCGGGCACCGTGTTGGCGATGATGAAGGGGATCAGCGTGCGGTGCATCGCACGGGCCCCGGTGGCTGGGTCGGCGAGCAGCCGGTCACAGCCGAACAGTGCGTCCTCCAACTTGAGTTCCAGCTGGTGGGCGGTGGCTTCGGTGGCGTGGGTGCGGTAGGTGGTGGGCTCTTCGGTCTGCTGCCAGGCGGCTACGCCGTACAGAGTGAAGTGCCCGGCCGGCGTCTTGCCGACGTAGCGGGAGATGTCGGTGGCGGGGCCATGGTCGGCGCGGACGAAGCTGCCCTTGCCGTGCCGGACATCGATGAGCCCTTCCGCGCGCAGTGCGGCGATGGCGTTGCGGACCGTGGGTCGGGAGACCTGGTAGCGGGCCATGAGCTGGGCTTCCGATGGCAGGAGCGATTCCGGGGCGAATTCCCCGGACAAGATCGCTTCGCGGATTGCGGCAGCCACCTGCTGATAGAGGGCTCCGGGGCGCTGGATCTCCGTCATCTCGGCATCTCCGGGTTGAGGTCATAGGCACGTCGCACGCGCGACATCACTCGTCAGCATAAGTAGTTGCACTCTCGCCGTACAGAACTCCATAGTCATAACTCGTAAGGACAAGTGACGTCAGTATCTGGCTGGCGCTCTGACCGGCCAAGGAGGCCAACACCAATGCAGTCCATTCCCGTGGACGCGGAGCGACTCGGCGTACTGCGGTGCGCCATCGCGCCCGAAGTGAAGATCAGCAACTTCGAGACACAGGAGGTGAAGAAGGACCGGGACGGCAACCCCGTCTACACCGTGGCCGTCACCGTGCGGCAGGACGGACGGCGTATCTCCGTCATCGAGATCGCCGTGAGCGGTGAGCCGAAGGGCATCGAGGAAGGCCAGATCGTCAGGGTCACCGGGTTGACCGCGTTCGCCTGGTCGATGGGCGACCGGCACGGCATCAGCTTCCGCGCCGACGCGATCACGCCCGTGCACGGTGCTGTCGCGCGCACCAAGGGTGGTGAGGCGTGATGGGGCCAATCCTTCTCGCCTTCGCCTTGGCCGCACTGGCCTGGGTGATGGTCGTCGGCGACCTGGTATGGCGGCATCGTCCGGCCTGGCACTGGTACGTCGTCGGCTACCCGGCGACCGCCTGCCGAGTGCTGTTCACCTGGCGCAGAGTCGCCCTGCTCAACGACCTGTCCGTGTCCCGCCTTCCGGCGCGCACGCTGGTGGGCCACCTGCTGGTCAAGGGCGATCCGGTACGGCCGATACCCCCGCGGGCGTCGTTCCCGCGGGCTACCCGCGTGGGGCTGACCGTGACTGTGCGGCTGCACGCGGGCCAGACCCCGGCGACGTACATGAAAGCGGCCGATGCCCTGGTGCACGCGTGGAAGGTGCACGCGGTGCGGGTCACCTCTCCGGAACGCGGCGTCGTCTTACTGGCGGCCATGGCCGGTGACCCCCTGGAACGACCCGGCCTGGCCACGGCACCCACCGAACTGCTCTCCGCTCTCATCGGCGCCCTGGAGATCGGCGGAGCCTGGGTCATGAATCTGCGGCTCGTGCCGCACTGGCTCATCGCCGGGGCGACCCGGTCCGGCAAGTCCACCCTGCTGGCCCGGCTCATCACCCAACTCGCGCCGCAACCCGTCGCCCTGGTCGGCATCGACTGCAAGGGAGGCATGGAACTCGGCCTGTTCTCCGGGCGGCTGAGCGCGCTGGCCACGTGCCGACGCGAAGCGGTAGCCATCCTCACCGCACTCGTCGTCGACATGCAGGACCGGATGAGCGCATGCCGGGCGGCCGGCGTCCGCTCGATCTGGGAACTGCCCGACAAGCTCCGGCCGATACCCGTCGTCGTGATCGTCGACGAGATCGCAGAGCTGTACCTGTCCGACGGCACCCGCGAGAGCAAGGCGGAAGCCGAACAGTGCTCCACGCTCCTGCTCCGGCTTGCCCAGCTCGGGGCCGCGCTCGGCCTGCACCTGGTCGTCGCCGGCCAACGCGTCGGCTCCGACCTCGGTTCCGGGGTCACCGCGCTCCGGGCCCAACTCGGCGGCCGGATCTGCCATCGGGTCAACGACCCCGGCACGGCCGAGATGACCTTGGGTGACCTGAACAAGGACGCGGTGGCCGTGGCCCAAGCGATCACGGCGCAGGAGCGGGGAGTGGCCGTCTGCACCGGACCGGACGGCGGCTGGAGCCGTGCCCGCTCGCACCTCACGTCGACCGAGGAAGCCGTATCCCTCTCAAGGAAGTACGCGGCCACGGCTCCTGAACTGCCCTTTCTCACCAGTGCGTTCGCGACGCTCGAAGGGGACTCCGCATGATCAACGCCGGTGTAGCCGTGTCGCTCGTGCTGCTCTTCGGGATCATCACCGTTCTTCTCGTCCGCTCCCGTGACGTCCGGGCCTGGGAAGCGATCTGCATCGCCCTGTTCGGCATGTACCTCGGCCAGACCCCCGTCAGCCTCACGGTCAACGGGTTCATGACCTGGCTTGTCAGCGGCTTCTCCCACTTCTAGGCAGGAAGGACGTACGCCATGCCCATGCCTCGCGTGAGGTGCCCCCACTGCAAGGGCGACGGAGCCCGTAGGACCTGGACGGGACGGCTGCACCGCTGCCGCGTCTGCCGGGGGACCGGCACCATCCGCTGACCGAACCACCCGCCGGACCAAGCAAGGGAGTGATCCCCATGACCGACGACGCGCCACCAACCATCACTCGTGCCGCTACGGCGGCCCACCCCGGAAGGTCACCACCATCACCCCGGACCTCACTCCGGCTGACAGGCGCGCCGTCCTCGATCGCGCGGCGCGCCTGCGTCAGCTCCCTGAAGCAGACCGCGATGCAATCCGCATCGCCCAAGATCCCAAGTTTTCCCGTTGGTTGGAGCAGATCACTGCAACCGGCGGCTGCGCTCACCCCGTCCACCTCTCCGGCTCCACAACCACCCTGGACGCGGATACCGGCGAGATCTTCCACCACTACAACACCCACGACGAACCCGGAGAACGTCTCCTCGTCCGCTGCCGCAACAGACGCGCGACCGTCTGCCCGGCGTGCTCCCGCCTCCACGCCGGGGACACCTTCCATCTCGTCCGCGCCGGCCTCATCGGCGGCAAGGACGTCCCTGCCACAGTCCGCGATCGACCTCGGCTGTTCGTCACCCTCACTGCCCCGTCCTTCGGCGCCGTTCACCGGGCCGGAGAACTGTGCCGCCCTCGTCGTGACGGCGGTACCTGCGAGCACGGCAGATCCCATGGCTGTGGCGCGGTGCACGATCCGACCGACTCCCACGTCGGCCAACCGCTCTGCCTTGACTGCTACGACTACGCGGCCCACGTCCTCTGGCACGCGCACGCCAGCAAGCTGTGGGACCGATTCGTCATCGGTCTGCGACGCAGACTCGCTTCCTCCGCTGGGCTCGTACAGTCCCGCTTCGGCAGGCATGCGCGACTGTCGTTTGCTCGCGTTGCTGAGTACCAGAAGCGGGCGGCCGTTCACGTACATGCCGTTATTCGCCTCGACGGCCCGAGCGGACCCGACGACGAACCCCCGGCATGGGGTACGGCGGAACGGCTCATCGACGCAGTGCGCGCCTCCGCCAGGCGGGCCGTGGTCAGCACCTCCTACAGCCCGGCCGTTGGAGAGCTGGAGTTCCGCTGGGGCGCCCAAGTCGACGCGCGGCCGCTGCGCATCGACGGCGATGGGCCCGGTGATGACGCTGTCGCCGCGTACGTAGCCAAGTACGTCACCAAGGGGGCGAGTGAAACAGGCGCCGGCACCGACCACCCGCTCATGAGGTGGGCCGACATCGACATAGCCCCCGTCAGCGAACACGTTCGCATCCTCATGCGCACCTGTTGGCGCCTCGGCGGCCTCCCCGAGTACGCGCCCCTACGCCTCCGCGCCTGGGCTCACACCCTCGGCTACCGGGGCCACATCCTCACCAAGTCGCGCGCCTACTCCACGACGTACGCAGCACTCCGCGCCGAACGCGCCGACCACAAGGGTCATACCGACATGCCCGACGCGGTCACCGAACGGCTCTGGCGCTACGTCGGCTCCGGCCACACCTCTGGCGCAGCACTCATCGCGGCCGGAATCGCGGAGGACCTTGCAGAGTCCCGGCGGCTCAGGGTGGAGGCAAGTCAGGAGGAAGGTGGGGCTGATAACCGCTCTTCCTGACCCTGAACCTCCGCTGCGCTCGGCCCTGCCTCGCTGCTCGGACGAGAGAGGCACGAGCCTGATCGAAAGCGAGATCGTGATCGTGGACGACGACGGCACGGAAACACCGTTCGATCCCGCATCGTGGTTCGAGTGAGACGAAGAGCCGCCTCCCCGTGTGCATCGGGAAGGCGGCTCTGCTCGTGTGTCGGGTCGGGTCGTGTCAGAGGGCTTCCGCGAAGTCGTCCTGCCGGATCACGAGCCGCTCGCGTACGTCCTTCGGGATCAGCAGACGAAGGTGCACCTGCGGGGCGCGTACCTTCGGCACCTTCGTCCGGGTGACCTCGCATCGGATGCCGACTCGATATAGGTCTACGGCCATGGCTTCCATGCCGCCTTCCTGCCAGTGCTCGCGGAAGGTTTTGCCGCCGTGGACGTTGACCCATCGGTCCTTCGCCGTCTCGGGGTCGATGGTCTCCAACTCTCCGATGAGCTTGTCGAGCGTCGCTTCTGCCTGCTCCTTCGCGAACCGGGTCTTTGTGTACCGGCCCCCGGGTTCGAGCTCCTTCATATAGAGAGCGATGGACTCTTGGAGGCGCTTGATCTCCCGACGTACTTCGGCACCCTCGGCGTACTGGCGGACCTGGACCGGGAAGTCACCGAGGACTGTCAGCACGTCTTCCACAAGGCGTTCGTACACCCGCTCGGGGTTGGGTGCGCCGAGTCCGCCGCTCTTGCAGTTGCGGCACCGTAGGTAGTGGTACTTCCCGAAGCTGTTGCTCGTGTTCTGCACGGTCATGTTCGTCTTGCAGTCGGCGCACAGGAGGACGCCGAGGAATTGCGTCGCTCCTCCGACACGGCGCGGAGGCTGGTTCTTCTTGCGCTTGTCGAGAGCGGCGCCGAGGGTCTCGAACTCCTCCTCGGTGAAGATCGGGGGAGCAACCTTGATCGGCTTGCCGTCCTTGCCGAGGATCGGCTTCGAGCGCCGTTGTCCTCCGTTCTTGTCCTCTTCTACTCGGTAGCCGAGGAGAGCAGGGTTACGGAGGCGACGGTGGAGCGTTGCCACAGTGAGTCCCTGGCTCATGAGGCCGGACCGCTTCAGACAGCGGACCATGAACCTGGCGGAGCGCCCTCGAAGTGCCATGCGTCGAGCCCAGTGCAGTGCCTTGTGAGCCTTGGGGTCGATGACGAGAACGAGCTTGCCTGACTTGTCCTCAGCCGTGACGTAGCCGTACGTCGGCTTGCCGATGATCCAGTCTTCCTGGGTCTTCGCGTAGTCCCAGAGGCTTGTGACGCGGGTTGAGGTGTTGGCCGCTTCGATCTCGGCGATGCCGCCGATGATCGTGACCATGATCTTTCCGGCGGTCGTTGTGAGGTCAAGGCTGTCGTTCTTCGAGACCAGGTTCTTCCCGCGCTTCAGGCTCCACTCGATCATCGTCGAGAGATCGGAGAGGCGACGGACGAAGCGGTCGAGCTTCCAGAACAAGAGCTCGTCGAACTCGGGGGTGCGGTTGTTCAGCCAGTCCCCGAGTTCCTTCCTCTTCCAGGGCGGAACCTTCGTTGCGGACACGTTCAGGTCCGAAGCGACGCCGACGACTCGACAGCCTCGCTCCCTCGCCAGGATGCGAAGGTCAAGCTCCTGCCGGACCGGCGATGTGGTCTCGTCCGTCAGTACAGACAGGCGGATAGATAAGAGAGCCCGCGGAGCGTCCTCGGGCAGTAAGGCTTCAGCCGCCTTGAGCTCCTTCAGGAGTGCGAGATCTGCGTCCGTCCACTCGGCCTCCACTGAGTACTGCCTCTGGTCGGCTGCTGTGCGCTTCCGCGTGCGTGTCCCCATGTCTACGAAGGTAGAGCTGGTTTTAAGAGTGTGTCCATATGCCCGCAGATGGACACGTCCATCCAGATCGGACCCACGGGCAAGAAGCTGCTGCCGTTGACGGTGAAGAACGCGGCGTCGGCTCCGGCTGGGCACGCTCACTGAGGTATGGGATGTGTGGGGCCCTTCCCTGGTGGGGAGGGCCCCGTTTCATACCGGTTCGGGGCGGGGGGCGCACACGGTGAGGCGGTCGCGGGCGAAGTCGCGGTTGGCGATGACGCGTTCGCGATGGGCTTCGGGGAGTTTTCCGCTGTCCAGGAGTTGCTCGCAGCACTCCAGTGACTCGCGGTACGAGCCCATCCAGTAGGCCGACACCGCCAGTTCGTCCAGGGCCTGCCAGTCGTACCAGGCCTGTTCGACGAAGAGGATGTCGTCGGGGCGTGGGATCTCCACGGCGCGTCGCGCGAACAGGTAGGCGAGCGGCCAGCGGTTTCCCTGGACGCGGCACAAGTGGGCGAGTTCGCCGAGCGGTTCGGCCCGGGTGGGCCGGTACTCGTGGGCCTCCAGGAAGCGGGCCATGACCTCGGGCGTCTTGCGCTTCAGTGTCCGGGCCAGACGGGCGGCGTAGAGGCGGGCGCAGAACGCCTCCTCGGCGAAGCCGTCCATGGCCGCGCGCCGGTCGTAGGCGGCGAGCGCCTTCGCCGGTTCGTCGGCGTCGCGCCAGCTCTGGGCGAGGTAGAAGGCGTACCGGGCGTTGTCCGGCTCCTTGCTGAGCCCGTCCTTCAGGATCGCGGCGTCCCGCAGGTACTTCTTGCGGTCGCTGTCCTGCGACCGCCCGCCGCCGCCCATGATGACCATGCGCACGCCTTCCAGAGGCGCCCGGTCGAAGGGGCCGTCGCACTCCAGGTACTCGTGCAGTACGCCGACGTACCGCCAGGGGAGCCGGGTCGAGACCATCGTGGGGCGCCAGTGGACGACGGGGCCGTGGTGCACCGCGAAGTCGTAGCAGTCGTGGGTCAGTTCCGGCATGGTGAAGCCGGGGTCGGTCGCCATCACGTCGTCGGCGTCGATGAACAGGAGATAGCGCGCGCTCTCCCGGGCCCGTTCGATCGCCTCCGTGCGGCTCAGGTCGAAGCCTTTCCACGGGCTCTCGTACAGCGTTCCGGGCAGGTCGGCGAGTGTCTCGCGGATGATGTCCTGGGTTCCGTCGGTCGAGCCCGTGTCGAGGATCACCCAGGTGTCGACGAGCGGGAGCACGGATTCGAGGCAGCGCCGGATCACATGCGCCTCGTTCTTGACGATCATATTAAGACAGACCGTTTTCATGGCTTTTTCTTTTCGCCGGCGGAAAGGGGCGGCTGGTGAATTTATCGAGCCTTGGCGGACCGTTCAAGGGGGCGCCGGTGCGTCGGGATGTATAAGTGGGGAGTTCCAGTCGCCGGACCGGAGATATTCCTATGGTAATCACCGAGCAGTTCCCCGCGGCTCGCGAAGAATCCCGGCCCGCCGCCCCTGCCGGGTCCGTGCGGCGCGGGACGAGGCTGTGGCTTTGGCCCTTCGCCGTCGCCCTCGCCGTGGCGGGCTACGGGATGACTGACTCCCTGCTGGGGCGCGACGAACTGGTCACCTGGGACATGGTGGGCCGGGACACCGGCCGGATCCTGGCCACGCTGGGGAACGTCGACGCCGTACACGGCACGTATTACCTGCTGATGCACGGATGGGTGGAGCTGTTCGGGGATTCCGTTGTTTCCCTGCGGTTGCCCTCGGTATTGGCTGTGGCGGCCGCGGCGGCCGTCATCGCTCTGATCGGGGACCGGCTCTTCGGATATCGCGCCGGAATTCTGGCCGGGCTTCTTTTCGCGATCTCACCGGCGGTGAGCCGCTATGGCCAGGAAGCCCGCAGCTACGCTCTGGTGATTCTCACCGTCGCCCTCGCCACGCTCCTGCTGCTGCGGGTGCTGGACCGTCCGCGCGGCCTCTGGCGCTGGGCCGGCTACGTGCTCGCGCTGGTCCTGACCGGACTCCTCCACTTGATCGCGCTGTCCGTCGTACTGGCCCACGTCTGTCTGCTCGCGGCCCACGCGCGGCAGGATCGCTCGCTGTGGTGGAAGGCGCCGGTGGCACTGGCGGCGGTCGCCGGGTGCGTCGCCCCGCTCGCCGTGTTCGGCAAGTCGCAGGCGCAGCGCCAGCTGTACTGGGTTCCGGCGCCCGACGGCTGGGCCCTTCTCTCCCTCGCCCAGGGACTGTTCGCCTCCGCGCTGGGTGGTGGAGCCCTGATCGCCTTGGCCCTGCTGGCCCGCTCGCGGCGCGGGGCCCCGCTGGCGCTGTGCGGCGTCTGGGCCCTGCTTCCTCCCCTCCTCGTCTGGGCCGCCTCCCACGGCGAGGTCTCCTACTTCCGCAATGTCTACGTCCTCTTCACCCTTCCGGCCTGGGCCCTCCTGGCCGGTGCCGGGGTCGCCTCCGCCTCGCGTTCCTGGAAGACGGCCGCGGCCGTGGTCGGGACGCTGGCCGTGCTCACGCTGGCGGACCAGCGGCAGATGCGGCAGCCGTACGAGCACGATGCCCCGGTGCCCCTCGACTACGCGGCCGCGGCCGCTGTGATCGAGCGGTTCCACCGTCCCGGGGACGCCGTCGTCTACGACCGTGCGGACACCTGGAAGCTCGACGGGGGAGTGCGGTACTACCTGCCGCGCGACCTGAGGATGCGCGACGTCTTCCTGGCGAGGACGCCGGCCGCGATCGACGACCTGTACGCGGTCCAGTGCTCCGTGCCGGACCTGTGCGTCGAGGACGAGCCGCGCATCTGGCTGCTGACGCAGGGGACGGGCTTTCCCTTCAGTGCCATTGATCCGGCGCAGGCGAGTGCTTTGCAGCGGCGGTACACGGTGGCGAGGAGCACGCCGGTGACGGGGATGACGGTGAGTCTGCTGGAGCGCATTGGCGCGGCAGGGGGTGTCCGGCAGTCCTGACGCGCCGCCGGACACCCCCTGGCTGTGGCGCTACGGGGTGAGGTCGATCCCGCCGTTCTCTTGGCCAGGTGCCGGTTGCCTGTTCACGAGCTCCCACTCCTGGTTGCAGGTCAGGGTGCGGTCACTGGTGACCACGGCGCAGGAGGTTTCGTAGATCGCGCCCGTGACGGTGATGACGTCGATCCGCACATCCCCCTCTCCCTGCATGCCCTGGGAGTGCTGGGCGATGGAGATCCCACAGGCGTCCTGCGGATAGTCTTGGTTGTCGCTGAGGTCGCTCCACAGGAAATCGTTGGTGGAACCTGACGTGAGGTCACGAATGCCCGCGTAGGCCCTGGCCGGGGCGCCCATGACCGGCGGGGTCAGCGCGGCCCGGAGCTCGAAGTTGTTGCTGTCCTGGCTGGCGTCGATGTCGGTACACGTGCCTGCGCCGGTGGCACCGGTGGAACCTGTGGCTCCCGTCGCCCCGGTCGCCCCGGTCCCGGTCGCCCCGGTGGCACCCGTGGCGCCCGTCGCTCCCGTCGCGCCCCTGGGGCCGGTCGCCCCCGTGGCGCCGGTCGCGCCCTTGCACTTGTCCTTGGGCTTGGGCTTGGTATCGGGGACGTACGATTCCGCGGCCGACCTCGGCTTGCTGGGGCGGCAGTCCTTGCCCCCTTGCTGCGCGGCGGTCGGCTTGTCGTCGGAGACGGAGGCGGCGGCCGTCGCCGTGGGGGAGACCACTCCGGTCGCGAGGACCAGCGTGAGGGAGGCCAGCATCCCGGCCTTGCGGAACCTCGAGCGGGCCAGCGGACCGAACGGCGACGGTGTCTGTCGGGAAGTCATAGGCATGCTCCTTTGGCGCACAGCAGGCCGGGGACGTCCCGGCCTCATTGCGAGGGTGACCCGAGCGCCCCACGACAGCGGCTCTGCCTTCGGGGAACGCGCCGTTGTGTAAGTAGGACGGTCTAATGAATTGCGGGATCCGGGTGAGCGGGCGTGACGGCATCGCAATACGCGGGACGAATCCAGAGCGTCGGCCGCTGCGTCTTGGCCGGTATGGAACCCCAGAAGCCGTCGCCCCGGCCCCGGCAGCCCGAGGGCTGCCTCACCACCGCCATCCGCGTTCCGGTACGGATCGTCGTGCTCGTGCTCGTCGTGCCGGTGCGGATGCTGTGGGACGCGCTCGTGGTGGCGGGACGGATCCTGAACGACACCGTGCTGCGGCCGTTCGGGCGGGCGTTGCTGTGGATCGGGCGGGCTGTCTTCGTGTGGCCGCTCGTGGGGTTGTGGCGGTATCTGGTCGTGCCGATCGGCAAGGGGCTGGGATGGCTGGGGAAGTACCTCGTCGTCGTACCCCTGGTGTGGCTGTACCGGTATGTGCTCACTCCCGTCGGACACGGCTTCGCGTGGGTGTACGCGCGCGTGCTCACGCCCATGGGGCACGGGATCATGTGGCTGCTCAGGGGGTTCGGCGCCGTGCTCGCCGCGATCGGGCTCGGGGTGTACACCGCCGTGGCCTGGCTGGCGCGGTATCTCGTCGTCGTCCCCGCCCTGTGGGTGTACGAGTGGATCCTCACGCCCATCGGGCACGGTGTGCTGTGGGTCCTGCGGGGTATCGGCTTCTGTCTGTACTGGATCACCCGCGTGCTCCTCGTGCTGCCGGCGCTCGCGCTGTGGCGGTGGGTGCTCACGCCCGTCGGGCGGTTCCTCGCCGTGGTGGGGCGGGAGGTGTGGGACGCGCTCGGGCACGCCTGGCGGATCGCCGGGCACATCTCGCTCGCCGTCGGCCGGTTCCTGGGGACCCTCTTCCGGTGGATCTTCGTGGAGCCGGTGCGATGGGTGTACCGGACGCTGCTCACACCGGTCGGGCATGTGGTGCGCGACCTCGTACTGCGGCCCGTCGCCGAGGCCGCGCGCGGTGTGGGGCGGGCCACGCGGCAGGCGCTCGCCACCGCCCGGGAGTCCGTGCGGCAGGCGCGGGCCGACTTCCGGCGGATGCTCCTCGGGGAGCCCCGGAAGCAGGTCGGGGTGGACCGACGGGAACCGTCGGGCCGCGAGACACGTACTCTTGGTAGCAGTACGACCGCACTCACGAAGGACTGAACGACACTGGGCAAGCGACAGCCCGAAGGCCCGCCGCCCGCACCCGCGGTGCAGCGCATCCGACTGCGCTACACCAAGCGCGGCCGCCTCCGGTTCACCAGCCACCGTGACTTCCAGCGCGCTTTCGAGCGTGCGTTGCGCCGTGCCGAGGTGCCGATGGCGTACTCGGCGGGGTTCACGCCGCATCCGAAGGTGTCGTACGCCAATGCCGCACCCACCGGCACGGGCAGTGAGGCGGAGTATCTCGAGATCGCCCTCACCCAGGCGCGGGACCCCGAGAAGCTCAGGGTCCTGCTCGACGAGTCGATGCCCACCGGGCTCGACATCGTCGACGCGGTCGAGGCCCGGACCTCCGGGCTCGCCGACCGGCTCACGGCCTCGGTGTGGGAGCTGCGGCTCGACGGAGTGGACCCGGCCGACGCCGAGCGCGCGGTCGCGGCCTTCACCGCCGCCGAGTCCGTGGAGGTGCAGCGCAAGACCAAGAACGGCATCCGCACCTTCGACGCCCGTTCCGCAGTCGTACAACTTGAGACGCATGACCCCCAGGCTGATAGGCCGACCGACCAGCCCTGTGCGATACTGCGGCTGGTTGTTCGGCACGTGACGCCTGCCGTTCGACCCGACGACGTCCTGTCCGGTCTCCGCGCCGTGGCCGACCTGGCGCCGCCGGTCCCCGCAGCGGTGACCAGGCTGGCGCAGGGGCTGTTCGATGAAGAGACCGGCACGGTGACCGACCCGCTCGCGCCCGACCGCGAGGCAGCTGAGGCCCCCACAACGGCCGCTGCCGCCGCGAAGGCGCCGGCGTAGGGAAGGTCCCGCGAAAGGACGGACGTCGTAGCGCCGCCCTCGTACTCGGGAGCCACCTGGGTCGGGCAGCGCACCGACCAGAAGACTTTCGCCAGGCCGTACCCAACAGGGTGTACGGAACCGGCGAGACAGGACACAGAGAGCTCCCGTGCGGCGCCCGCGCCCCGGACGGCGGCACCGCGCATCGCGCGAGCCGCGGACGTCACCGGCATCGCCGGACCAGGTGCGGCGCCCGGGAGCCTGACGGGAGAAACGCCCGCATGCTCGAGCCGACCGAACCCACCGAGGGTTCCGAACTCAACACCCCCAGCGACACCCTGCCGCCGCGTCGTCGGCGCAGGGCCGCATCCCGACCGGCGGGCCCGCCGGTCGGCACCGCAGCCGAGACGCCGGACGAGGTGACGCCGGCCATACCGGCCGCCGAGGACGCGCTCGCCGAGGAGACCGAAGAGCCGGCGGTGGCCGAAGAGGCCGCCGCGCAGACCGAGGCGCCTGCCGAGGATCCCGTAGAGGAGCCCGCACCCGCGGCCCGTACGCGTCGTCGTGCGGTGCGCCGGGCGTCCGCGCCCGCCGGTGCTCCGGCCGCTGCCGAGGCTGCCGAGGCCGTCGTACCGGCTGTGGCCGAGGTGAAGGCCGAGACGGCCGAGACGCCTGCCGAGCCCGAGGCCGTCGAGGAGCCCGCACCCGCGGCGCGTCCGCGTCGTCGTGCGGTGCGTCGGGCGTCCGCGCCCGCCGGTGCCCCGGTGGCCGCCGAGCCCGCCGCCGACGTCGAAGAGGCCGTAGCGGCCGAAGCGCCCGTCGAGGAGGCCGCGCCCGCCGCGCGTACCCGCCGTCGTGCCACCCGCCGGACGGCCGAGCCCGTCGAGGCGCCGCAGGCTGCCGAGACCTCCGAGGTTCAGGCCGAGCCGGAGCCGACCGTCGCCGAAGAGGCCGCCGCCGAGGAAGAGGCCCCGCGCCGGGCCCGCCGTCGCGCCACGCGTCGCGTGTCCGCGCCCGCCGCGGCGCCCGAGAACGTGGAGGCGCCCGTGAGCGCTGCCGAGGAGAACGAGCCGGTCGAGGCCGTCGAAGAGGCGCCGGCCAGCGAGGCCCCCGCCGCTGAAGCCCCCGCCGACGAGGCCGCCCCGCGTCGTGCGCGGCGCCGTTCCGTGCGTCGTGCCGCCACCGGCTTCGCCGAGCCCGCCGCGCGGTCCGCCGCCGACGAGGCCGCCGAGGACGAGGGTTCACGCCGGCCCGCGCGGCCCGCCGTGGCCGTGTTCCAGGCGCCGGTCTTCGCCGAGCCGCAGTTCCAGACGCCCCAGCGGGCCGCGGCCGAGGCCGCTGCCGCCGAGGTGGAGCCCGCTGTCGAGGAGCCCGAGGCGGAGTTCCAGGAGGAGCAGACGCCGCGTCGCCGTCGCCGTCGTCGGGGTGCCGAGGAGCCCGAGGCCGCCGCCCCGGTCGTCGAGGCCGTCGCCGAGGACGAGGTGGACGAGGCCGAGGAGAGCGCCGACGCCGAGGACGGCGTGGAGGCGGAGGACGCCGAGGAGAGCGGTTCGCGCCGTCGCCGTCGTCGTGGTGGCCGTCGCCGTCGTCGCGGCGAGTCCGCCGAGGCGGACGGCGAGGAGGGCGACGAGCTCGCCGCCGAGCAGGCCGAGCAGGATGCAGAGGACACCGCCGAGCAGGTCGAGGACGACGCGGAGGAGGACTCCGACGAGGGCGGTTCCTCGTCCTCCAGCAGCCGTCGCCGCCGTCGCCGTCGCCGTCGCGCCGGTGACAGCTCCCCCGACACCGAGCCCGGTGACGGCGACCCCGAGCGCACGGTCGTCAAGGTCCGCGAGCCCCGCCCGAAGGCCGAGCCGTCCGACGAGGTGCAGTCCATCAAGGGCTCGACCCGTCTGGAGGCCAAGAAGCAGCGCCGCCGTGAGGGCCGTGAGCAGGGCCGGCGTCGTGTCCCGATCATCACCGAGGCCGAGTTCCTGGCCCGCCGCGAGGCCGTCGAGCGCGTGATGGTCGTCCGCCAGAGCGGCGAGCGCACCCAGATCGGCGTCCTCGAGGACAACGTGCTCGTCGAGCACTACGTCAACAAGGAGCAGTCGACCTCGTACGTCGGCAACGTCTACCTGGGCAAGGTCCAGAACGTGCTGCCGTCGATGGAGGCTGCCTTCATCGACATCGGCAAGGGCCGCAACGCGGTGCTCTACGCCGGTGAGGTCAACTTCGAGGCGCTGGGCATGGCCAATGGGCCGCGGCGTATCGAGAGCGCGCTGAAGTCCGGTCAGTCGGTGCTCGTCCAGGTGACGAAGGACCCGATCGGGCACAAGGGCGCGCGGCTCACCAGCCAGGTCTCCCTCCCCGGGCGCTACCTCGTGTACGTCCCCGAGGGCTCGATGACCGGTATCAGCCGCAAGCTGCCCGACACCGAGCGCGCGCGTCTGAAGACCATCCTCAAGAAGATCGTCCCCGAGGACGCGGGCGTCATCGTGCGCACCGCCGCCGAGGGCGCGAGCGAGGACGAGCTGCGCCGCGATGTCGAGCGACTGCAGGCGCAGTGGGAGGACATCCAGAAGAAGGCCAAGAACGGCAACGCGCCGACGCTGCTGTACGGCGAGCCGGACATGACCGTCCGGGTCGTCCGCGACATCTTCAACGAGGACTTCACCAAGGTCGTCGTCAGCGGTGACGAGGCGTGGGAGACCATCCACGGATACGTCGCGCACGTCGCGCCCGACCTGGCCGACCGGCTCTCGAAGTGGACCTCCGAGGTCGACGTCTTCGCCACGTACCGGATCGACGAGCAGCTCGCCAAGGCGCTGGACCGCAAGGTCTGGCTGCCCAGCGGCGGTTCGCTGGTGATCGACCGGACCGAGGCGATGGTCGTCGTCGACGTCAACACCGGCAAGTTCACCGGCCAGGGCGGCAACCTGGAGGAGACGGTCACCAGGAACAACCTGGAGGCGGCCGAGGAGATCGTGCGCCAGCTGCGGCTGCGCGACCTCGGCGGCATCATCGTCATCGACTTCATCGACATGGTCCTGGAGTCCAACCGGGACCTGGTGCTGCGGCGCCTGCTGGAGTGCCTGGGCCGCGACCGTACGAAGCACCAGGTCGCGGAAGTCACCTCGCTGGGCTTGGTCCAGATGACCCGCAAGCGGGTCGGCCAGGGTCTGCTGGAGTCCTTCTCCGAGACCTGCGTCCACTGCAACGGCCGCGGTGTCATCGTCCACATGGAGCAGCCGACCTCCGTCGGAGGCGGCGGCAAGCGCAAGAAGCGCGGCCGTGGCGGCATCGAGCACGTGCACGAGGCCGCGGTGGCGGCGGAGTCCGCCGAGGCCGCCGAGCTGGACGTGGAGACCGAGGCCGAGGTCGTCGCCGAGGTCGCCGAGCCGGTCGCGCTGCCCGCGCCCGTCTTCGAGGCGGACGAGGAGCTGTACAGCAGTGCCGCCGAGGCGGAGGCCGCCGCGACCCGGGGCCGTTCGCGGCGCCGGGCGAGCCGGCGGTCGTCGGCTCCGGCCGGTGCGCCGAAGCGGGAGCGGGGCGAGCGGGCCGAGGTTCCGACGGCTCAGGACGTGACGGCCGAGGAAGAGGTCGAGCGTCCGGTGCAGGTCGAGCCGGCCGCGCAGGCGCAGGCCGAGCCGGCCGCCGTCGAGGACCCGGTGGTCGAGGACGCCGCGCCCAAGGGACGTACGCGTCGTCGCGCGACCCGCAAGGTGTCCGCGCCGGCCGGATCGCCCGCGGGTGCCGAGGCGGCCGTCGTGACGGTCACCGAGCCCGCGGCAGCGCCCGCGCCGGTCGCCGAGGAGGCTCCGGCCCAGGCCGAGCAGTCCGAGGCGCCCGCCGAGAGCGCCGCCCCGGCCCGTCCGCGGCGCCGTGCCGTGCGCAAGGCGACCGCGCCGACCGCGTCCGAGGAGACGGCCGTCGTGGTCGTCCCGGCGACGGAGAGCGCCCCGGCGGCCGAGGCCGCCGAGGAGTCCGCCGAGGAGGCGGCTCCGGCCAAGAAGACGGCCGCCCGCAAGACGGCCAAGAAGGCGACGGCGAAGAAGGCCGCCACCAAGAAGACCGCGGCCAAGAAGGCGGTCGCGAAGAAGGCGACGACCAAGAAGGCCGCCGCCAAGAAGACGACGGCGAAGAAGACCGCGGCGGCCGAGCAGACGCTGTCCTCGGTCACTGCTTCCGCCGACGAGAGCTGAGTTCCGGCTCACCGCGGGTGTGCGGCTGGTCCCGAGTGATCAGCCGCACACCCGGGGGGCCCGGCCCGGTTTGACCCCTTCGGCCGTGGCCCCGTAACCTTGACCGTCGGCGTGTCGACTGACACGTCACATCCCCGTAAACCTTTTCCTCCAGAGCACTGGGTGTTCCGGAGAGGCCGTCCGCGTGCCGGGCGGCTGGACTGCGGGGGTGCCGTTCCCCGAGCGAGAGAGTGAGATCCGCGTGTACGCCATCGTGCGCAGCGGTGGTCGCCAGCACAAGGTTGCTGTCGGCGACATCGTTGAGGTTGACAAGATTTCCACTGCCAAGGTTGGCGACACGGTCGAGCTCTCGACCCTGCTCGTTGTCGACGGCGAGTCCGTGACCAGCGACCCGTGGGTGCTGGCCGGTATCAAGGTCCAGGCCGAGGTCGTGGACCACCACAAGGGCGTCAAGATCGACATCCTTCGCTACAAGAACAAGACCGGCTACCGCCGTCGTCAGGGCCACCGCCAGCAGTACACGGCGATCAAGGTCACTGAGATCCCCGCGGCTGCGAAGTAAGGGACTGAGGAGAGATGGCACACAAGAAGGGCGCATCGTCCACCCGTAACGGTCGTGACTCCAACGCTCAGCGCCTCGGCGTGAAGCGCTTCGGTGGTCAGGTCGTCAACGCGGGTGAGATCCTGGTCCGCCAGCGCGGCACCCACTTCCACCCCGGCGCGGGCGTCGGCCGTGGCGGCGACGACACGCTGTTCGCGCTGAACGCCGGTGCGGTGCAGTTCGGCACCCACCGTGGCCGCAAGGTCGTGAACATCGTTCCGGTCGCCTGAATCAGGCACTGATCGGAAGCTTTCGCGAGGCGGACCTCACTTCCCTGGTGGGAAGGCGGGTCCGCCTTTCGCGTGTTACGTAGATACATAACTCGTTCGTTTCTGGAGGCACCTCACATGACCACCTTCGTGGACCGCGTCGAACTGCATGTCGCCGCGGGTAACGGAGGTCACGGCTGTGCCTCCGTCCACCGGGAGAAGTTCAAGCCGCTCGGCGGCCCCGACGGCGGAAACGGCGGGCGGGGCGGCGACGTCATCCTGACCGTCGACCAGTCGGTGACCACGCTCCTGGACTACCACCACTCCCCGCACCGCAAGGCCACCAACGGCAAGCCCGGTGAGGGCGGCAACCGCTCCGGCAAGGATGGCCAGGACCTGGTCCTGCTCGTGCCGGACGGCACGGTCGTCCAGGACAAGGCGGGCAACGTCCTGGCCGACCTGGTCGGCCACGGCACCTCCTACGTGGCCGCCCAGGGCGGCCGCGGCGGCCTCGGCAACGCGGCGCTGGCCTCGGCCCGCCGCAAGGCGCCCGGTTTCGCGCTGCTCGGTGTCCCCGGTGACCTCCAGGACATCGTCCTGGAGCTGAAGACCGTCGCCGACGTGGCGCTGGTCGGCTACCCGAGCGCGGGCAAGTCCTCGCTGATCTCGGTGCTGAGCGCGGCCAAGCCGAAGATCGCCGACTACCCCTTCACCACCCTGGTCCCGAACCTCGGTGTGGTGACCGCCGGCTCGACCGTCTACACCATCGCCGACGTGCCGGGTCTGATCCCGGGCGCCAGCCAGGGCAAGGGCCTGGGCCTGGAGTTCCTGCGGCACGTGGAGCGGTGCAGCGTGCTGGTGCACGTGCTGGACACGGCGACCCTGGAGTCCGACCGTGACCCCGTCTCCGACCTCGACGTCATCGAGGAGGAGCTGCGGCAGTACGGCGCCGGGCTCGACAAGCGGCCCCGCATGGTCGTCCTGAACAAGATCGACGTCCCGGACGGCAAGGACCTCGCCGAGATGGTGCGCCCGGACCTGGAGGCGCGCGGCTACCGTGTCTTCGAGGTGTCCGCGGTGGCGCACATGGGGCTGAAGGAACTGTCGTTCGCGCTGGCCGATGTGGTCGCCAAGGCGCGTGCCGCGAAGCCGAAGGAGGAGGCGACGCGGATCGTCATCCGGCCCAAGGCCGTGGACGACGCGGGCTTCACCGTGGTGCGCGAGGAGGACGGGCTGTTCCGGGTGCGCGGTGAGAAGCCGGAGCGCTGGGTGCGGCAGACCGACTTCAGCAACGACGAGGCCGTCGGCTATCTCGCCGACCGGCTCAACCGCCTCGGTGTCGAGGACCAGTTGATGAAGGCGGGCGCCCGCTCGGGCGACGGTGTCGCGATCGGCCCCGAGGACAACGCCGTGGTCTTCGACTGGGAGCCGACCGTGATGGCCGGTGCCGAGATGCTCGGCCGCCGTGGTGAGGACCACCGCTTCGAGGCTCCGCGCCCCGCGGCGCAGCGGCGCCGTGACAAGGAGGCCGAACGGGACGAGGCGTCGCGGGAGTTCGACGACTTCGAGCCGTTCGAGCACTGACCCGTCCGTTAACCCGGAGCGAACCTCTGGCGTACGACAGGGCAACCAAGCGTCGTTCCGGTGAGTCGTACTGGGCAGCGTGGATGAGGATCTTGAGTCTCTCCACGGTCAACTGCCCTTACGACAGCCGGAGTTCACGTGAACGTGTCCGCCCCGTCCGCCTCGCAGGGAACCCGGCGCGCCGTCGTCGCGGCGATCGCCCTGATCACCGCGATGTGCGGCGCGCTTCCCGTCGCGCAGGCGCAGGCACAGCCGAAGGCCGAGGCGCCGCACGACTTCAACGGGGACGGGTACGAGGATCTCGCCGTCGGGGTGCCCTACGCCACGGTCGGCGGGAAGAAGGCGGCGGGCTACTTCGCCGTCGTCTACGGCTCGGCGAAGGGCCTGGACCTCGCGACCAGGAAGGTCTACTCGCAGGCCTCACCCGGTGTCCCCGGGTCGCCCGAGGCGGACGACCGCTTCGGTGACCACCTCATCCCCGTCGACCTGGACGCCGACGGCTACACCGACCTGGTGGCGCCGGCGCCCGGGGAGCACTGGACCTCGGGCGGTGAGGCACAGCTCCGCAGCCAGACCGTGCTGTGGGGTTCCGCCACGGGCCTGAGCGGCGCGACGCTGCTCCCGCCGGGGCGGCTCCTCGACACCCACTCCACTCTCCTCGGCGACTTCGACGGCGACGGCCACACCGACCTGGCCATGCCCGGCGGCGTGCGCTTCGGCCCCTTCACCCGGGACGGCGTGCCCGCCCGGACCCAGGAGATCCCGGCCTACGACGCCGACGACTCGGTGCTGGACATGGCGGCCGGGGACGTCGACGGCGACGGCATCACCGACCTCGTCTCGCTGACCAGGCCCGCCGACTGGGAACCGGGCGGCCAGGGTTCCAGCCACCGCCTCAACTACCTGCACGGCACCCGCGAGGGCCTCACCCCGCTCACCGCGCTGCGCGACGCGCGGGGCGCGTGGATCGAGGGCGGCAACGACATCGAGCTCGGTGACGTGAACGGCGACGGCCGCGACGACATCGTCTTCGGCAGGCCCTACCCGGCCAACAGCGACGAGGAGCCGAACGACCCCAGCCAGTACGGCGACCGGGTCGGTGTCGTCCTGGGCACCGCGCAGGGCCCGAAGACCGGCGACCCGCGCATGCTCCACCAGGACACCCCCGGAGTGCCGGGCGTCGGCGAGTCGGGCGACCTCTTCGGCGCGTCCCTCGCGGTCGGGGACGTCGACGGCGACGGCTACGCCGACATCGTGGCCGGCATCCCGCTCGAGGACTTCGCCGGAGTACAGGACGCGGGAACGGTCGCCGTGATCCCGGGCGGGGCGTCCGGCCCCACCGGCGCCGGTTCGAAGGTGTTCAGCCAGAACACGGCCGGTGTCCCCGGCACCGCCGAGCGCCGGGACCGCTTCGGCGAGGCCGTCACCCTGCTCGACACTGACCACGACGGCCGCGCCGATCTGATCGTCGGCGCACCCGGCGAGAACACCGAGGCCGGCTCGGTGTGGGCGTTCCGCTCCACCGCCGCCGGCGTCGCCACCACGGGCTCCCTCTCCTTCGGCGCCCAGACCTTCGGCACGAACCCGGACTCCGCCCGGCTGGGCGCGGACTTCCCGCACTGAGCCGGTGCGCGATCCGGGCTGACCCCACCGACCTGGTGACGCTGAACGGGGACAGCACCTCGGGCAACAGTGAGGGGCCTTCGCGGGGGCGCCTCGTACGGACCGACGGCGACGACCTCGTCGTAGGAAATCGACAGGGGAGGGTGCGATGAGCGGCAGACGCGGACAGGCATGGGGGGCGGCGGTCGCCGTGGTGCTGGCGGTCACGGGGGCGGTTCCGGCGGCGGCGGACGGCGGGGTGGCCACCGCGCGGCTCCAGGACGACTTCAACGGGGACGGTTACGCCGATCTCGCGGTCGCGGCGCCTTCGGGGACGGTCGGTGGCAAGGCGCAGGCCGGGTATGTCGCCGTGCTGTACGGCACGGCGCACGGGCTGACCACCACCGGGCGGAAGGTGTTCAGCCAGAGCACCGCCGGGGTGCCGGGCAGTGTCGAGAAGGGGGACCGGTTCGGCAGCGCGCTCGCCACGGCCGATCTGAACCGGGACGGGTACGCGGATCTGGTGGTCGGTGTCGGCGGCGAGGACACCGCGTCCGGGGGCACCGACTCCGGCTATGTGCAGGTCGTGTGGGGCGGGAAGAACGGGCTGTCCGGCGCCGCCTCCCTGGCCACCGGCAAGAGCGCGTACGACCGGCTGGGCACCCAGGGCCGGCTCGTCGCCGCCGATGTCGACGCCGACGGGGCGACCGATGTGGTGACCGTGCAGAGCGAGAAGAACCTGCGGGTCCTCAAGGGGCCGTTCGTGAAGGACGGTTCGCACGAGGGCGAGCAGGTGGTGACGGACCGCTACAACAGCCGGATCCTCGACTTGGCGGCCGGGGACCTCAACGGCGACGGCATCACGGACGTCGTCGCCGCCGCGAACGACCAGGACGAGTGGGACTCGCGCCGGATCGCGTACTGGTACGGCACACGCGAGGGCGTCTCGCCGTACTTCACCCTCGTCTACGACATCGACGGCGCCGGCCTCCAGGGCGGCGAGAACCTCGACGTCGGGGACGTGAACCGGGACGGCTACGCCGACATCGTCGTGGGCCGTGCCGTCGACGGCTACGACAGCGACCAGGACGCCTACCTCGCCAAGGGCGGCCGGGTCGGCTGGATCCCGGGCACGGCGAACGGGCCCGACGGGGTCGCCGCGGTCTTCCTCAACCAGGACAGCGCGGGCGTGCCCGGTACGGCCGAGAAGGGCGACCGGTTCGGGACCGACGTGCAGGTCGGTGACGTGGACGGCGACGGCTACCCGGACGTGGTGACCGGACTGCCCGGCGAGGACCTGGGGAGCGCGGGCAACGCCGGTTCGGTGGTCGTCCTGCGCGGCGGTGCCGCGGGGCTCACCGGGGCCGGCGCCCAGGCGGTGACCCAGAACACGGGCAACGTGCCCGGGACCGCCGAGTCCGGCGACACCTTCGGCGGGGCCGCCCACCTCGGTGACGCGAACGCCGACGGACGGGCCGACCTCGCCGTCGGGGCACCGGGGGAGAACGCGGACTCCGGGTTCGTGTGGACGTTCCGCTCCGGTGCGGCGACCGTCGTGGCGCCTGGGGGTCCCCCCTCTGGGGGAGGTACGACGGCCTTCGGCACGACTCTGCTCGGCACGGACGGCAAGAACGCGAAATTCGGCTCCGGTTTCGCATACTGATCATCAGTCAGGCCCGTTGCGGCAATGAGGTGTTCGTGTGCCGCGACGGGTCTTCTGTTGTCTGCCTAGTTGTCATGCACCCGAAGCCCACGGTTCAGCGGGCGGACCGTCCACAGGCGTGAGCTTCCCAGTGTCCAAGAGGCCAGTGAGGCAAGGGAGTTCGCCGATGACCGGAGCAACATCGCCCGACCGACGCCGCTTTCTGACCGCCGGAGCCGCCGTGCTCGGCGCCGCCGCCTCCGCCCAGCTGTGGCTGCCGACCACGGCCCGAGCGGCCGGAACGTCGCTGCCCGACGGCGTGTTCAGCCTCGGTGTCACCTCCGGCGACCCGCTGCCCGACGGCATCGTCCTGTGGACCCGGCTCGCCCCCGACCCCCTCAACGGCGGAGGCATGCCCGACGAGGTCGTGCCGGTGGAGTGGGAGCTCGCGGAGGACGAACGGTTCAGAAAGCCCGTACGCCGGGGCGTGACCCAGGCGCGGCCCGAGTACGGGCACAGCGTTCACGTGGATGTACGGCGGCTGCGCCCGGGCCGCACCTACTGGTACCGCTTCCGCACAAGCGGCCAGATCTCGCCCACCGGCCGCACCCGCACCGCCCCCCACCCGCACGGCAAGGGCGGCAGCCTGCGCTTCGCGCTCGCGTCCTGCCAGAACTACCAGCACGGCTACTTCACGCCGTACGCCGACATGCTCGCCCAGGACCCCGACTTCGTGCTCTTCGTCGGCGACTACATCTACGAGTCGTCGCCCGCGTCCACGGGCGTGCGCCGGCACGAGGGCACGGGGGAGCCGTACACCCTGGTCCAGTACCGCAACCGGTACGCCCAGTACCGCAGCGACCCGGACCTCGCCGCGATGCACGCCGGCGCCCCCTGGATCGTCACCTTCGACGACCACGAGGTCGACAACGACTTCGCCGGCGAGATCCCGCAGGACCCCGCCAAGCAGCCGCACGACGCCTTCGTGGCCCGGCTCACCGCGGCCTACCAGGCGTACTACGAGCACATGCCGGTCCGCGCGAGCTCGATCCCGACCGGCCCGCACATCCAGATGTA
This sequence comes from Streptomyces sp. NPDC001536, assembly GCF_042894505.1. Lineage (NCBI taxonomy): Bacteria > Bacillati > Actinomycetota > Actinomycetes > Kitasatosporales > Streptomycetaceae > Streptomyces > Streptomyces sp. NPDC001536. The sequence goes on along the minus strand of NZ_JBIAVQ010000001.1, from coordinate 574,422 downwards.
CCGCCGCCTGGACTTCGGCCGCCTGGCCCGGCTCAACGTGCTCGACACCCGGCAGTTCCGCAGCGACCAGGCGACCAGCCAGGAGGGCGCCCAGGACCCCTCGCTCACCATGCTCGGCGCCGGGCAGAAGGAGTGGCTCCTGGACGGGCTGCGCGACTCCCCGGCCCGCTGGAACCTCATCGCCTCGCAGATCATGATGGCCGAGACCGATCTGAAGGTCGGCGAGGGCAAGCTCTGGTACTACGACGCCTGGGACGGCTACCAGGCCGAACGCAACCAGTTCATGCGGGAGTTCGAGAACGTCCGCAACCCCGTCGTGTTCACCGGCGACCGCCATCTGACGATGATCAGCGACCTCAAGAAGGACTTCGCCGACCCGGCCTCCGACGTCGTCGGCGCCGAGTTCGTGGGGACGTCCATCTCCAGCAACGGCGACCAGGACCAGGACGCCTTCCACAGGCAGTGGGACCCGCTGAAGGCGGACAACCCGCACTGGAAGCTGCTCGACGCCCACCGCGGCTACCACCTCTTCGACGTCGACCGCCAGGGCATCGACGCGCGGGTCAGGATCGTCGACACGGTCCGGCAGCCGACGGCGACGGCGAGCACGCTGGCCACGCTGCGGGTCGAGTCGGACCGCCCCGGCGTCGAGCTCGCCTGAGCGTGAACGCCGTATGACGGGGGCCTGGGACTCATCTGTGTCCCAGGTCTCTCTCAGCGCAGTCTCAGGGACCCCTCTTACCGTCCCTCAACCATGGAGACGGACTGTACGAGACTCGGGCGCGGCACCCGCCTGCTGCACATCGGCCCCCACAAGACCGGGACGACCTCGATCCAGGGCGCGCTGTTCGCCGCCAGGGACAAGCTCGGTGATCACGGGGTCCATTGGCCGGCCGGCAACACCCGGCACCCCATGGAGGCGGTACTGGCCGCCTGCGCCCGCCCCGGAATGATGGGCGACGCCGGACCCAGCGAGAAGCAATGGCTGCGGCTCGTGGACCGGGTGCGGGCCGCGGGCGACCGCACCTCGGTCATCAGCAGCGAGTTCTTCGCCGACGCCTCCGACGACGCGGCCGTCGGGCGGATCGTCGAGCAGCTCGGGCGCGAGGCCGTCCACATCCTCGTCACCCTGCGCCCGCTCGCGAAGATCATGCCCTCGCAGTGGCAGCAGTACGTCCAGAACGGGCTGCGCATGGGCTACGAGGAGTGGCTCGAGCACATGCTCAGGAAGGCCCCGTACGAGAAGCCCAACCCCAGCTTCTGGCACCGCCACCGGCACGACCGGCTCGTCGAGCGCTGGGCCCGGGCGGCCGGCCCGCAGCGGGTCACCGTCGTCGTGGTGGACGACCGCGACCGCGGCGGGCTGATGCGCACCTTCGAGTCGCTGCTCGGACTGCCGGCGGAGCTGCTCCAGGAGGTCCCGGCCACCGCGAACCGTTCCCTGACGCTCGCCGAGACCGAAATGCTGCGGAATCTTAATAAGGAATTCCGGGGCAATGACCTCCCGGAGGAGCTGTATTCCAAGCTCGTGCGGCACGGCGCGGTGATGCATATGAAGAACACGTGCAGTCCGACCGCGCAGGACGTGAAGATCGGCACCCCGCAGTGGGCCGTCGAGGCCGCGGCGGAGATCGGCGCCGAGATGGCACAGCGCATCGGCACCATGGGCGTGCGCGTCCTGGGCGACCCGGCCCTGCTGTCCGTGCACCAGACCTCGTCGAAAGAACTCCTGAAGGTCGTGGGACACCGGTGCCTGAAGCGGCTGCGGAGGCGCTGAGGGGTACGGTCGTCACACACAGCAATACCGAAGTCCCTGTGGAGTTACTCACAGCAATTCCAGGTACTCGCGACAACGGTCTCCTCAATCACCAGGAGTACAAGGTGAATGACAGATGGCGCGCACATATGCAGTGGACGGCGCTCACCTTGCACTGCGGTAACCCCAAGTGGGACCATTTCCGAGTTCCCTGTCGCCCCGAGGTAGGTCATCTGTGTCCCAGCACATCGCCAAGCCCCGTACCACCGCAGTGATCCTGGCCGGCGGTACCGGTCAGCGCGTGGGTCTCTCGATCCCCAAGCAGCTGCTGAAGATCGCCGGCAAGGCTGTCATCGAGCACACCCTGACCACCTTCGAGAACGCCGACTCGATCGACGACATCATCGTCCTGATGGCGCCGGGCTACGTGCCGGACATAGAGAAGATCGTGGCCAAGGCCGGGTTCACGAAGGTCAAGAAGGTCATCGAGGGCGGTTCGACCCGGAACGAGACCACCGAGCGCGCCATCTCGGCGCTCGGCGAGGGCCTGGCCGAGGGCGAGGACCTCAACGTCCTGTTCCACGACGCCGTCCGCCCCCTGCTCTCGCAGCGCGTCATCGACGACTGCGTGGTCGCCCTGGAGCGCTACCAGGCCGTCGACGTCGCCATCCCGTCCGCGGACACCATCATCGTGACCCGCACCCACGGCGAGGACGGCGAGTTCATCACGGAGATCCCGGACCGCTCCCGGCTGCGCCGCGGCCAGACCCCGCAGGCCTTCAAGCTGTCCACCATCAAGCGGGCCTACGAGGTCGCCGCCGGTGACCCCAACTTCCAGGCCACGGACGACTGCTCGGTCGTGCTCAAGTACCTGCCGGACGTGCCGATCCACGTCGTCGCGGGCGACGAGTACAACATGAAGGTCACCCAGCCCGTCGACGTCTTCATCGCCGACAAGCTCTTCCAGCTGGCCTCCACCGCCGCGCCCGAGCAGGTCTCCGAGGAGGCCTACCGCGAGCTGCTGACCGGCAAGACCGTGGTCGTCTTCGGCGGTTCGTACGGCATCGGCAAGGACATCGCCGAACTCGCCGAGTCCTACGGCTCGAAGGTGTACGCGCTGGGCCGCTCCACCACCGGTACGCACGTCGAGAACCCCGAGGAGGTCGACGACGCGCTGTCCAAGGCGTACGCCGAGACCGGGCGCATCGACTACGTCGTCAACACCGCCGGAGTGCTGCGCATCGGCAAGCTGGCCGAGACCGACAACGCGACCATCGAGGAAGCGCTGAAGGTCAACTACCTCGCCCCGGTGCAGATCGCACGTTCCAGCTACAAGTACCTGGCGGAGACCAAGGGCCAGCTGCTGCTCTACACCTCCAGCAGCTACACCCGCGGCCGCGCCGAGTACAGCCTCTACTCCTCGACCAAGGCCGCGATGGTGAACCTCACCCAGGCCCTGTCCGACGAGTGGGCCGGCGACGGTGTCCGCGTCAACTGCATCAACCCGGAGCGCACCGCGACCCCGATGCGCACCAAGGCCTTCGGTCAGGAGCCCTCGGGCACCCTGCTCTCCTCCGAGGCCGTCGCCCGTACCTCGCTCGACGTGCTGCTGTCCGAGCTCACCGGCCATGTGATCGACGTGCGCCAGCAGGACCCGACGGCCGCCGCGGGCAAGGCCTCCGGGTTCGAGCAGGCACTTGCCAGTGTCCTGGACGTGCAGGACGGCGTGGCATAATCAACGGTAATTAGACATCTGCTATTCAGGCCTCTGTGGCTGCCCGTTATCGGAGCATTCGCAGGGGCCTGAATCAGTACCTCCCGCGAATTTCTCACATTTTCGCTGCATATCAGAACCACACCGGCACTCCCCCTCCAAGAGCAGGTTCCTCTGTGATAACCAGAGCCATTCGCGTCGCCCGGGTGGGCAGCGCGGCCGAGCTGGCCGCGGCGGCCCTCATGATCCTGGGCTTCCCGGCGCTCATGCTGGCCGCGCTCGTCCCGAGCGTTCCCGCCTTCACGGCCGCAGCCGCGGTGACGTACCTGGCGGACCACTATCTGCACCGCAAGGGCAGCTATCTGATCAACCGCCTGAGCAAGGTGCGCGCGGGTCTGTCGATCCGCTTCCTGATCCGGCAGCTGCTGCTGGTCCTGCTGCTGGCCCGCCTCGACCTCGCGGACGGCCTGGTCTTCTACGGCGCCGTCGCGTGCTTCATCGCCTTCTACGGTCTGCAGGCCCCGCACGGCGCGCTGGTCACCCTGATCCGCAACCGCCGCCGGATGCCGGTCGCCACCCGCAATGTCGACCTCAAGTCCCGCATCCGCATCCCGGACGCCCCGCCGCGCCGCCTGCTCAACCGCTCCGCCGAGAAGATGCTGCACCTGGACCTCGCCGCCGTGATCGGCGTGCTGGTCTCCGCGGCCATGGAGGAGACCCTCGCGGCCTTCGTCGGCATCGGTGTGACGATAGCGCTGGGCACCCTGTACGTCGTCGCGCTCATGCCCTACGTCCGCGGCAGCAAGATCCCGCCGAACGCGGAGACCGTGCTGGCCGCCGTCGACGACTGGCTGGCCGGCTACCGGCCGGAGACGGTGCTGTACTTCTCCGGCTCCAAGGACTCGGCGTACCAGGTCAACATGTGGCTGGAGACCATGGAGCAGCTGGACTCCAAGCCGCTGATCATCCTGCGTGAGCGGGCCATACTGAACAACCTGGCCCCCACCACGGTCCCCGTCATCTGCGTGCCCGGAGGGGTGCACCTGATGAACATGGACCTGACCAACGTGCGCGTCGCGCTGTACGCGGCGAACGTCGGCAAGAACATCCACCTGCTGCGCGTCCCGACCATGAAGCACGTCTTCATCGGCCACGGCGACAGCGACAAGCTCGCCAGCGTCAACCCGTTCAGCAAGGTCTACGACGAGGTGTGGACCGCCGGCCGCGCGGGCCGCGACCGCTACGCCATCGCCGACGTGGGCGTCCGCGACGACGACATCGCCGAGGTGGGCCGTCCGCAGCTGGCGCCGATCCAGACCTGGCAGGGCGTGCCCGAGGGGCGTATCCCGACCGTGCTGTACGCGCCCACCTGGGAGGGCTGGGACGGCGACCCGGGCAACACCTCGATCGTGCTGGCCGGCGAGAACATCGTGAAGAAGCTGGTGAAGGCCGACCCGCCGGTCCGGGTCCTGTACAAGCCGCACCCCTTCACCGGCACCGTCAGCAAGGAGGCGGGCGCCGCGCACGCGCGGATCACCGCCCTGGTGGAGAAGGCCGGCGCGGAGCGGGCCGGCGACCCCCGCTTCACGGCCGACACGGCCGCCCGGACCCAGGCCAAGGCCGATCTCGTCCGGATCGAGGCGCGGATCGCCGAGCTGTCCGGCCGCGGCGGCGACAAGGGCGACGAGGCCGAGGCCACCCGTGACGGTGTGGTCGACGTGGCCAGGCACGAGGAGATCGCCCGGCTGCGCGCCGAGTGGAACGACGCCTACTGGCGCTCCGTCGGCACCTTCGAGCACCGGGTCATCACCGGCGCCGAGCCGCGGCTGTACGACTGCTTCAACGTCTCCGACGCGATGGTCTCCGACATCTCCAGCGTGGTCTCCGACTTCATCGCGAGCGGCAAGCCGTACGCGGTGACGGACTCCGCCGAGCTGGGTGTGGAGGAGTTCAAGCGGCAGAACACCGCGGTGCGCGCGGCCACGATCCTGTCCAACAGCGCGGCCGAGCTGGGCGACCTGCTGGACGCGGTCCGTGACCTCGCGGGCGACCCGCTGGCCGAGGACCGCAAGGAGCTCAAGCAGTATCTGCTGGGCCCGGACGAGCCGAAGTCCATCGAGCAGTTCAACACCGCGGTCGCGAACCTCGCCCTCAAGGCCGAGGCGCGCAACGTCGGACAGGAGTCACGGGCGGCGGCCGGAGCCGCGGAGGCCACCACCAAGGCCTGACCAACGCGCCGTCAAAAAGGGCCCTGTTTTCGAGGAATGATCCTCGAAAACAGGGCCCTTTTCCGTATGTCATATGGGACGCGTTCCCGGTGGTCGTGACCTGCGCCACAAAAAAGCTATGAACAGGCAACCGCTTCCCGTCCTCGTCCGTCTACTAAGTTGCGAATAAACCAATACTGGGGGAATGCCCTATGACCAAGGGTTCCTCATGATCTGGGGGAAGTGTGACCGTGACGCAGCCTGATGTGACCGTGATCATCGGGGCGTACGACGCGATGCCCTACCTGGTCGAGTGCCTCGCGTCCGTCGAGGCCCAGACCATCGACCACACGCGCATCGAGGTCATCGCGGTCGACGACGGCTCCACGGACGGCACCGGCGCCTGCCTGGAGGAGTTCGCCGACCGGGCCTCCATGCCGGTCACGGTGATCCGCCAGGACAACTCCGGCGGCCCCAGCGGCCCGCGCAACGTCGGCCTGGGCAAGGCCGCCGGACGGTACGTGTTCTTCCTGGACGCCGACGACCGGCTCGGCCCCGAGGCCCTTGAGCGGATGGTCGCGATGGCCGACCGCAACGGCACCGACGTGGTCCTCGGCCGTGTCGAGGGCATCAACCGCAAGCCGCCGCAGTCGATGTGGGGCCGGACGCTGGAGCGCACCGACATCTGGTCGTCCAACATCAAGTTCACGCTGAGCGCGCAGAAGCTCTTCCGCCGCGACCTGCTGGACCGTCACGGCATGCGGTTCGACGAGTCGTTGTGGACCGGCGAGGACGCCCTGTTCACCATGGAGGCCTATCTGCGGGCCGACGGCGTCTCCCTGATCGACGACTACACCTGCTACTACCTGGTGGGCCGCGAGGACGGCAAGCACGTGACGAAGAGCGGGAGCTACACCCTGCGCTTCGACTCCGCGCGCGCCCTGATGAACCTGATCGCGGAGATGGTCCCGGCGGGCGCGCGGCGCGACATGCTCATGCTCCGGCCCTTCCTCGTCACGCTGCTCCCGCAGTTCGGCCCGCGATACCTGCGGGACAGCGAGGAGATCCAACGGCACAAGCTGGAACTGGCCAAGCCCCTGATGGACGCCTACTGGACCGACGAGGTCGCCCACCGGCTCAGGGTCGACGAGCGCCTGCGCCTGCATCTGGTGGCCGAGCAGCGGCCCGAACTCCTCGCGGACGTCCTGGAGTTCCTGCGGGCCAAGAAGCAGGCCGCCGCGCTGCTGGAGAAGCGCGGCCGCCGCGTGTATCTCGCCTACCCCCACTTCCGCGACGCCGCCGCCGGCATCCCCGACTCCGTCTACCTCGCCGAACCGCGCGAGGCCCGGGCGTTCCCGGGGTACCGGGAGGGCGGGCTCGACTCCTTCGTCCGACGAGCGCTGCGCAAGGCCCGCCGGATGCTGCCGGCCCGGGACGTCAGGCCTGCTGCGGTGGCGTGACCGAGGGCTGGGGCTGCGACGGCGTGACCGACGGCTGGGGCTGCGCCGCTGTGGCCGACGGCTGCTCCTGCTCCCGCGTCTGCCGCTGTCCGGGGATCTCCGCGGCCAGCCGCTCCCGCATCCGTGCGCGGTGCTCCCGGGCCTCCGTGCACAGCGCCTGTACGGCGGCGTTGAAGCGCACCTGTGAGGCCGGTTCCGCCGGGCCCAGCAGATGGCGCTTCAACTCGGCCCGCTCCTCGACCAGTTCGTCCTTCTCGGGATCGCGTACGGCCTCCAGCAACGCCGGCACCCCGTCCGCGTCCGGCGTCAGCACGGTCGCGGCCCGCACCGTCGGGAAGCTCTCGCGGAACACCTCCTCGGACAGCCCGCTGGTGTTGGCCACCGCATAGGGCTTCCCGCTCGCCAGGAAGTCGCTGACCACGCTCGACACATCGCTGATGAGCAGATCGGCCCGGTTGAAGCAGGCGTACAGCGTGGGCCGGGCGTCCGTGACGACCTGGTGCTCCCACTCGGGCAGCGAGGCCCAGTACGCCTCCTCCCAGGCGGCCGTGGCCCGCTCCACCGCCTTCGCGCGCCCCTTCTGCGGCACCGACTGGAGCAGCATCCGCTCCACCTGGTCGGCGCTGGTCCGGAAGTCGGCCGTGGTGAGCCGGTCCAACTCCGCCGTACGCCGGGCGAGTTCCCCGTCGGCGGCCGGCCGCGGCCCGGTCCGCCGCCGGTTGGCCGCCCGGATCAGCTCCCGGATGCGCTGATCGGCCGCACCCGCCCGCGGATCGACCGAACCGGTCAGCGGATGCGGCTTGTAGAGCAGCCGTACGCCGTCGTCCGCGAGCAGCGCCCGCACGAGGTTCTCGCCGGCCGCGATCACCGAGGTGTTGCCCGGGTTGCCGTCCCAGCCCTCCCAGGTCGGCGCGTACAGGACGGTCATGAACGGGCCGGAGGGAGGCCCCGCGTACGGCCGTACGGCGTCCAGCTGGGGCCGCCCGGTCTCCACCACGTCCCGGTCGTCCACGCCGACCTCGGCCAGCGCGTACCGTTCGCGCGCCGCGGGACCGGCCACCCACACCTCGTCGTACGCCTTCGCGTACGGGTTGCACGAGGACAGCTTGTCGCTCTCGCCGTGGTTGACGAAGGTGTGCCGGAGCGTGGGGATGCGCAGGACCTGGGAGGTCTTGCCGGAGTTGGAGGGGTGGATGAGGACCTGGAGCGTGGACTGCTCAAGGCGCATCAGGGTGGTGACCTTGGGCAGGCAGACGACGGGGATGTCGGTCGCCGCGATCTTCTGCACCATGAAGCGCTCGCGCAGCACGACCACCGGCCGGGCGTCGAGCTTGGCGAGCGACTCCAGCCACATGTTCGCCTGGTACGCCGAGGACGCGCCGCCGGAGAAGTACAGGCCCACCGTCGGCTTGTAGTCGGCCAGCCACGCGTCGAACCAGTCGAGCACCTCCTGCTCGCCCGCGGGACGGCGGCTCGGCAGCAGCCGCAGCAGCAGCTCGCCCAGGCCCAGCAGGGCGAGCAGCAGCGACAGCGCGACCCCGGCCGCCGCGGCCGCGGGGACGTCGGTCGCCGCGGTGGCCGCGAGACCGGCGGTGGCCGGCAGCCCGAACAGCAGCAGCCGGTGCCCGGGGCGGCGCAGCAGCAGTGCGGGCGGCGCGGTCGACAGACGCAGCGCGGAGGCGTCGATGTTCCGGGTCACCACCGGCAGGGTGCGGGTGCGGCGGACCAGGACGGAGACCGCCTGGATCGCGAAGTGCAGGCCGTAGAAGACCAGCAGACCGGCGATGAGCGGGGCGTACACCGACTCCCGCTCCTGCTCGCCCACCCGCAGCAGCCCCGCCACGAGCAGCAGGTCCCGCAGCACGTGCCGCACGGTGATGTCCGCGTGCGACTTGGCGAACACCGACATCATGGGCCGCTGCCACCGGTACAGCACGCCCTCCCCGGCCATCGAGGCGGCCGTCGCGGCGAGCAGCAGCGGGATGTCGGGGAGGAGGGCCGCGACGGCCTGGGCGGCGAAGGCGGCGGCGAGGAGGGCCGTCAGGAGGACCTGGGCCGCCCTGCGACGCAGGGGGAGGGGTCTGCGGGGGCGCCTGAAGAGACGTTTCAGGGAGCGTCCGAGGCGGAGTCTCTTCTGCCTTTTCGGTCTCTTCGGCCTCTTGGCGGAGCGCCGGCGGGGGAGGGAAGGGGGCACTGCGTCACTCCAAGGTCGTCGCGGAGGTGCGCCCGGGTTAACGCCCGCCGACCTCTGGACGACACGCGCGTGTCCGGACGCCTTACGGCGACCGTGGAGTGGTAGTTGGTGCCCTGCCCTGCCCGCCGCGCTACCGGACATCATTCGCAGTGCTCCGGCCTTCAGGCCGGAGGTGAAGCGCATCTTGCGCCTGAGACGCGGAGCGTGGCGGTGTCGTTCCGGCGGAGCCGGAGCCTCGCTTCGTGAGGGTGGCAGTCCGTTCACATGTTCCCGATGACGACACGGGTTCGACTTCCCTAGCGTGATCGTTATGCAGCTCCGGTACTCCTTCAGGTTGTACCCGAACACCGTCCAGCAGGCCGCACTGGCCCGGTCGTTCGGGTGCGCACGCGTCGTGTTCAACGACGCCGTGCGGGCCCGCGAGGACGCCCGTAAGGCCGGGCAGCCGTTCCCGACGGCCGGTCAGCTGTCCCGGGAGCTGATCACGGAGGCGAAGCAAACGCCGGAGCGCGCATGGCTCGGGGAGGTGTCCGCGGTCGTCCTCCAGCAGTCCCTGCGGGACGCCGAGGCCGCCTACCGCAATTTCTTCGCCTCCCTCAAGGGCATGCGGAAGGGCCGAAAAATGGGCTCGCCCCGTTTCAAGTCCCGCAAGGACAGCAGGCAGTCGATCCGGTTCACGGCCAACGCCCGCTGGAACATCACCGACCGGGGACGGCTGAACCTGCCGAAGATCGGCGCGGTGAAAGTGAAATGGTCCCGCACCCTGCCCACCACCCCCACCTCCGTCACCATCGTCAAGGACGCGGTCGGCAGATTCTTCGCCTCCTTCGTCATCGACACCGACCCCACCGCCGACCAGGCGCGGATGCCGGAGACCGACCGCGCCATCGGTATCGATCTCGGGCTGACTCACTTCGCGGTGCTCTCCGACGGCACGAAGATCGGCTCCCCGCGCTTTTTGCGGCGCGCGGAGAAGAAGCTGAAGAAGACCCAGCGGGAACTGTCCCGTAAGCAGAAGGGATCGAAGAACCGGGCCAAGGCCCGCCTCAAGGTCGCCCGCGCCCACGCCAAAGTTGTCGACGCCCGTCGCGATTTCCACCACCAGCTCTCCACAAGGCTGATCTCCGAGAACCAAGGGATCGCCGTGGAGGACCTGTCGGTGGTGGGACTGGCCCGCACCAGGCTGGCCAAGTCCGTACACGACGCCGGATGGGCCCAGTTCCTCCGCATGCTGACGTACAAAGCGGAACGGTACGGCCGCACCCTCGTCACGATCGGCCGGTTCGAACCGACCTCCCAGACCTGCTCCACCTGCGGTGTGAAAGACGGACCCAAACCCCTGAACATCCGGGAGTGGACCTGTACCGCCTGCGGCACGGTCCACGACCGAGACACCAACGCCGCACTCAACATCAAAACGGCCGCCGGACTGGCGGTGACGGCCTGCCGAGCGCCGGTAAGACCAGGAGCGATCCCGGCACAGCGCGAAGAAACAGGAAGCCACGGATTCCCGACCGGAAGTCGTGCCGCGTAGCGGCACGGCAACCAGTCAAGGAAGGCCGGAATCCTCGCCCTGCAGGGCGAGGAGCAAGTCAATGGCGGCCCGACTGGAGGACTCGGCGGATTGGGCCTTCGACAGGGAACGGCGGTGTCCAGATCTGACGACTTCGTGCGTGGAGGCACAGGCGCTCGGCCACATGTGCAACCAGGTCATCGCGGCACGGCTGAAAACCTGGTGCCGTCCAGAGCCCCCGTCATCCGAAGGTGTACGACGAGTGTGTGACTGAGAGCCGCTCGGACCGCGGCCGCCTCGGTGAGCAGGCCTTGATTCGGGCAGTTCAACTCAGCGGTACGGCAGTTGGCGTAGAAGAGGACCAAGACGGGTGCGGTTGCGACAGGTCGCCTCAGGGCATGGCCTGGATTCGCCAGGCGGTCACTCGGACGCCGATGCCGACCGTCGGATGTATCTGTCTAGGCACTGACTCCCGTGGATTCCTCTTGGGGAGTACGTACACCTCTGCGGAGAACGCCAGGGAAGTCGCTCAGAACTTGTTGGTGGGTGTTGCGCAGGATACTTCCCGGTTCAATACCCAGTTCTTTTACAAGATGACGTCGTGTATCACGGAACACGGTCAACGCGTCACCGCGTCTGCCTGATCTGTGAAGTGCTGTCATGAGTAGGCTCGCTGCGCGCTCGCGAAGGGGGTGCTCGATGACAAGGGATGTTAGCTCTCTGATCGCGTCGCGGACCCGGCCGGCTTCAAGGGTGGCCGTGGCGTGTTCCTCAAGGGCAGAAAGTCGCTCTTCCTCCATGTAGGTGCCAGCCGTTGACGGCAGCCACTGACCCGCCACACCCGAGAGTGGCGGGCCATGCCACAAGTCGAGTGCCTCATCCAGGAGCTCGCACGCCGTCACCGCATCGGCGTTCTGAGCCATATCAACCAGGCGTCGGAAACGATGCAGGTCGACCTGCTCCTTGTCTATTCCCAGTGAATACCCTTGTGGGTGTGTAGTTATCTCGGACTCAGGGAACCTATCCAGGATTCGCCTGAGCTTGGATATGTATCCTTGTACGGCATTCCGGGCGGAATTCGGAGGCTTTTCTCCCCATAGTGCACGCACCATGCTCTCTACGGGGACGACTTGATTGGAGTTCAAGAGTAGAGCCGACAGAACGCTGCGCTGTTGTGGGGTCGTGTGTCCCAGTCGCTGTCCCTCGTGCCAGATCCCCACAGGTCCGAGAAGTCGGAATTCTACCCGATTCACCCATTCCCCCTCAGGTGTAGCTCGCCCACCCCAGCGATCCCGTCAATTTACCTTGACAATACCATCCGTTCTGTCTTTGTTCTATTACTCTCGGCCTTTCGTGACTATCTATCGGTTTCTCCCGTGTGGAACCGGTCAATCCCATCAAAATAGGCCGATTGTGCTGTCCCTGTGTCGGGGTAGCTGGCTTCGATTACTCAGCGTGGTCTGATCGTTGATTGGTTCGGTGGTATGTCCGCGACGTCCTCGTGGTCTATGGGCGTGTGTCCCGGTAGGCGGCGAGGTTTACTGGCAGCCTCCACCCTCTGATGACTTTCGGGGCTTCGATGGAAGGTTGTGTGAGCGGTGAGGGACGTCTGAAGCAGGGCCGGGTGAGAGCGGGAAATCCCCCGTATGCGGCGGAGGTTGGTGGCGACGACGGAGTAGCGCCAACTGGTCTGCCTCCCGAAGGCGGTTGTTTCCCCCCACTGCCGCCGAGGCGTTCTCAGGCGGCTTTGTGATCGTTCCCTCGGCCGTCGGCCCCGCACACTCAGTCGGTCAGGGAAGCGCTCGGCCGGGCTCGCGCCACGATTTGGCTGACGGGTTGCACTGACCAGCCCGCCGGTTCAGCTGTCACGCCCGCATCGAAGAGTCCAAGCCTGTTCTCCGTGCGGGCTGTCGAGGCTGAGGCAGCGTCCGTCCCGTTTCAGTGCGCGTTCAACACATTTTCAGCGACCGAGTCGAACATGTTCTCGCTTTCAGATGCTGTGGGAGCCGACTGGCGGGAACCGCTGGGACGGCCGCAGCCCGGTGGCTCGACTGGACGAACGGAACGCAACGACTATGAGAATCCGCCCCCTCTTGATGGCTGTGGCGATGGCCGCGTCTCTGGCCGTCGCTGCCTCGACAGCTCTTGTATCTCCGGCTGTTGCTGCCGTGCTGGCGGACGACGGCGAAGTCCCCGCGCTTCCCCAGACCTCCGGAGGCGACGGTGTCGAGTCCCCCGCCGTCGTCAACGGCGAAGCCGCTGCGTCGGCCGACGGCATGGGCGCGCTACTTCTCGACGGTGGGTTCCGCTGCTCCGCTTCCCTGATCGCATCCGAATGGGTGCTGACTGCGAAGCACTGTGTCGTCGACATCGAGGGCGACGGAGCGAAGTTCGCGGCGGACCGGCTCTCGGTCCGGGTCAAGAGTCTCAACCGCACGAGCGGCGGCGGTGTGGTGAACGTCGAGTACACCAAGGTGCGCACCAACCACGACATCGCACTCCTGCATCTCACCCGCTCGGCCAACGCCGAGTACGTGCGTCTGCCGACCAAGAACCCGGCCGTGGGTACCACCAACTACATCTTCGGATGGGGCTCGACCAACGGCTACAGCGGTGCGTCCACGTACCTGAAGCGCGCGACGGTCGATGTCACCGACGTCAACGCCGTTGACTACTACGGCGGTCCGGCCATCCGCAGCTACAAGATCAACGGCTACGCCTGCTACGGCGACTCCGGTGGCCCGCAGTTCAAGCTCGTCGACGGCCTGCGCTACCAGGTCGGCGTGTCGTCCACGGTCACCACCAGTGGTGGCGTCTGCCAGGGCTATCAGAAGTACGCGAGTGTGCCGGCCAGCCTTGACTGGATCAACGAGGTGGCCGGTCTGTGAGGGGCGCGTTCGCAGCCTCTCGTCATCTTCCGCTTCATCACCAACAGAAGGATGAGCTTTGAGAATTCGCACTTTTGTGACGGCGGCCGCGATCATCGGAGCGAGCCTGCTCGGAGCTGGTACGCCCTCCGCGACGGCGGACGACACGGCGCTCACCCCGTTCCTGCCGATCGGCGCCACCGGCGACGGTGTGACTGAGGACCCGGCGATCGTGAACGGGGAAGTCGCTGACTCGGCGGACGGCATAGCCGCGATCCTGTACGACAGCAATGATGCGGGCACAGGGCGAGGCAATTTGCTCTGCACCGGATCGATCATCGCCGAACGATGGATTCTCACCGCGAAGCACTGCTTCTCGGAGACGGGGATCGGCCAGGATGCCTCCAAGATCCAGGTCCGGGTTAAGAGCAAGAAGTACAACGATGGGGGTGGTGTGATTCAGGTGGACGACATCAAGTTGCGCACCATCCAGGACATCGCTCTGCTCCACCTCACCCGCGAGGCGAACTCCGAGCATGTACGTCTGGCAAGCGCCAGCCCGGTGGAGGACACCACGAACTACATCTTCGGCTGGGGTTCGCAGAGCAAGGTCGGCGGTACTCCTTCAGTAAACCTCAAGCGGGCGACGATCAAGGTCACCTCTATCAACTCCGTTGACACATTCGGCGGCCGGGGCATCATGAGCTCACGAGGCAACGGCACGGCTTGTTCGGGCGACTCCGGCGGTCCGCAGTTCAAGCTCGTCGACGGCCTGCGTTACCAGGTCGGTGTGATCTCCTGGGGTCACGCCAACGAGAACAACGTATGCATCAGTCCCATGCATTCTGCCACCGTTCCCACCAGCCTCGACTGGATCAAGAGCGTCGCTGGCCTATAGCCCGGACGATCGATCCGTGCGGCGGTCCGGATCCCACCTGCTCCGGGCTGCCGCCTGGTGCGCAGTGGGGTGGTGTATCCCCAGATACGCACCGTCGAGTACGAGGTGAAGACGGCCGTGCCTGCGAGTGTCAGGGAGACTCTGGCGGGCAGCACCCTAGTTCCCGCGGGCGCCCACAGCAGTGTGGCGGCTCCGACTGCCAGCAGCGTCGGGACGATTGGCGCGGCCGCCGAGGACCGCTCGCCAAGCATGACGCTGCCGGAGACTGGTCGGGGAGGTGCCGGGTCACGGACATGGCCCCTCGATCGCCACGAAGTCGATAGTGCATCGTGCACGGAGGGCTCTCCCGGCTGGACGGCGCGGCCGGGAGAGCGGCAGAGAGGGCGCTGCGTCACTCCAAGCCGTCGCGCTCCTACACCGACGATGCCTGGGCAAACATGCTCTCGAAGTTTGCCCGGTACGCGTCATGAGGGGTCGCCCCTTCGAGGCGAAGCAGTGCCTCGTCGTTCTCGCGCAAGGATGAGAGGTCCAGATTGTGCGAGCCCGTGAAGGTCCACTTGGTGTCGGTGTGACCGGCGTAGTCGCCGTCGACCAGGAAGTATTTCGAATGGACCAGGTATCCGTCGGAGGTCTTGAGCTGGCGGATCTGGATGTTCGTCTGGCCAGAGAGCTTGTCGACGTCGTTGCTCTCGCTGAAGACGATCCGCACCGAGCACCCTTGCTCCCCCAGCGACTTCAGCTTCAGTGCGACGTCGTCCCGGTGCAGTGTGAGCGCGGCCACCCGCACGGTGGTCCCCGCCGTGCATGAGACGTTGTCGAGCAGGCTGACTACGATGTCGCCGGTCTTTTGTGGAAAGAAGTAGTACTTCTCGGTCCCCACCTTCGCGCTGGTGAAGTAGTTGTCGTTCTTCACCATCGCGGCCAGGTCGTTGAAATAGTCCCGGTATGCTTCATAAAGGGCCGTATTTCCGACAATGGTGTACGCGTTGTTCCAGTATTTCTCCGTGTTGAGTGAGGTCTGGTTCGCGGAGGTCTGGATGACTACGTCTTCGGCTACGCCTGCGTCCCCCACGCGGGAGAAGGTGAAGAACTTGTTGTGGTTGATCGCCCCGTTTCCATTGGGTGCGATGCAGGCGCCGCCGTCCGTGCACACGTGCACCCACGACTCGGCGGATTCGTTAGTTTTCAGCTCATTTATCAGACTCTGGCTAGCTGATGACGACGCGTATTTGGCATCCAGGACTACTCGCACCATGACGCCGCGCTCGTGGGCCGATATTAGAGCGTCGGCGTAGTCCGCGTCGGTGAGGGCATAAAGTGCTGTGCGTATCAGCCGACCGCTCTGAGTATTGTTGATGGCGTTGATGATGTGATTCTTTACCACATTTTTCTCTGCGGTGGAACCTTTTGGATTGTTGAACACGGCGCCCGTGGCTATCGAGGCTTCAGCGGCTGCGGCTGGTGAGACGCCGGGCATCAGAAAGGCGCTGAGTAGCGCCGCAGCGACTCCCGTTTGACGCAGTGTCGCCTTCGCCGTGCGGTGTTCGGTCCGGATGCTGACCATTTCCTTCACTTTCCTGAATGCGGTGCTGGGGCCTCTGCGGCAGATGCAGAGGCCCCAGCGCGGTGTGTCCTTTTGGTCAGAAGTTGGCTATGACTTCTTCGATCAGTCCTTGCTGACCGGAACGCTGGTGTAATCAGCGATCCTTGAACAGTCGGAGCTCACGGTCGAGGGGATTCCGGCCCGGTACCTGCTTCCGTCGACCAGCTTGAACAAGGGGCCGTCGGAATCGCCGAAGTGGGGAGCTCCGTCAATATGTCTGAACGGAATATTCCGGATTGCACACCCACCCCCTGATGAAGGCGCACGGGCCCATCCCCCCGATCTTGTCGTGCGCATGAACCCTATGTGTCGTTGCTTGAGTTCCGCAATGGATAAATTCTGCGAAAGTTCATTAGGTGTTCTGCTAAGGCGCGATGGGCCTGTGTGGTACTAGCCGGTGAAGATGCCGGGTGTCCGGGGGCTGGACCGATACGTCTCGCGCGGGCCCCTTCGCGTAGATTGCTGCCACGCGCGAGGAAGTGGGGACAGTGCAGGTGGCAAGCGTGAGGCCGGCCGTGAGCGAGGCCCGCAGGATCGTCGTCAAGGTGGGTTCCTCGTCGCTGACCACCGCGTCGGGCGGGCTGGACGCCGACCGGGTCGACGCGCTCGTCGATGTTCTCGCCAAGAGCCGCAGCGGCGGGGAGAAGGAGGTCGTCCTCGTCTCCTCCGGCGCCATCGCCGCCGGACTGGCCCCGCTGGGACTGCGTCGCCGCCCCAAGGACCTCGCCCGCCAGCAGGCCGCCGCCAGCGTCGGCCAGGGCCTGCTCGTGGCCCGCTACACCGCCTCCTTCGCCCGTTACGGCGTCCGTGTCGGCCAGGTCCTGCTCACCAGCGACGACATGAGCCGCCGCTCCCACCACCGCAACGCCTCCACCACCC
Source organism: Streptomyces sp. NPDC001536 (assembly GCF_042894505.1). Taxonomy (NCBI): domain Bacteria; kingdom Bacillati; phylum Actinomycetota; class Actinomycetes; order Kitasatosporales; family Streptomycetaceae; genus Streptomyces; species Streptomyces sp. NPDC001536. Next base: position 557,331 of record NZ_JBIAVQ010000001.1, on the reverse strand, counting down.
TCGACAAGCTCCTGGCGATGGGTGCGTTCCCGGTCGTCAACGAGAACGACACCGTCGCCACCGACGAGATCCGCTTCGGCGACAACGACCGTCTCGCCGCGCTGGTCGCCCATCTGGTCCGCGCCGACCTGCTGGTGCTCCTGTCCGACGTGGACGGCGTGTACGACGGCGACCCCGGCAAGCCGGGCACCTCGCGGATAGCTCAGGTGCGCGGGCCCGCGGACCTGGCCGGCGTCGACATCGGCAGCACCGGCAAGGCCGGCGTCGGCACCGGCGGGATGGTCACCAAGGTCGAGGCCGCCCGGATCGCCGCCGCGGCCGGCATCCCCGTGGTGCTGACCAGCGCGGTGCACGCGGCCGAGGCACTGTCCGGCGGCGACACCGGCACCTACTTCCACCCCACCGGCAAGCGCTCCGCCGACCGGCTGCTGTGGCTCCAGCACGCCTCCACCCCGCAGGGCTCGCTGACCCTGGACGACGGTGCGGTCCGGGCGGTCGTCCAGCGCCGCAAGTCGCTGCTGCCGGCCGGGATCGCCGCCGTCGAGGGCGAGTTCAACGCCGGTGACCCCGTCGAGCTGCGGGACGGCGAGGGGCGCGCGGTGGCCCGCGGGCTCGTCAGCTTCGACGCCAAGGAGATCCCCCAGCTGATCGGGCGTTCGACACGGGAGCTGGCACGCGAGCTGGGTCCGGCGTACGAGCGCGAGGTCGTGCACCGGGACGACCTGGTGATCCTCCAGCCCTGACCGCGAGGCCCCTTCGTAGCCGAAAACGGGGTGAACGTCCTGTCCGAGGAGTCGCCCTCAGGTGGACGTTCCGCAAAAGTGCCACACGAACCCTTGCGGCCTGCTCAACTTTGTCTCAGGGACACATTCCGCACGACCACCGGGTCGGTCACTGAGTGAAGGAGGCCGTCGTGAGACGAGTGCGCCCTGGGGACCGGTCCCGCAGCGGTGCCGCCGAGGCCTCGCCGCGGCCGGCCGGTGAGGAGCGCGCCTTGACGAGCGTCGCGGCCGGCGACCGGTACGAGGAGCCGCGGGACCTGCCCCGCCTGTGGCACGTGACTCTCAGCGTCTCCGGGAAGGAGGCCCCGCTGAAGGAAGTGCGGCGCGGCCTGGAACAGCTCGCCCACGACCATCCCTTTCTGCTGACCAGTCGCTATGCCAACGACCACGCGGAGATCCGCTACTGGGAGGAGGCCCGCGACCTGCACGACGCGGCCGCCGTCGCGCTGCGCCTGTGGGGCGAGCACCGCCTCACCGCCGGGCTGCCGCCCTGGGAGATCGTCGGCCTGGAGGTCATCGACCGCGAGACCTACCACCAGCGCATCTCCGAGGGATACGGCCCGCTGCCGGCGACACCGGTAGGCGTACACCCGTTCTGATCCCACCAGGAACCGCGACCATCGATTGCGAAACCCCCACGGCGAGCGACCACGACCGCGAGAGCGGCACCGGTTTAGGCGCATAGGGGCCTTGTCTCGCGGTTTGGGATGAGCGGTGGCCGCCCCCGTACGGCGCACTACCCTTCCTTTATGACCACGCTCTCGCCGTACGACTCCATGTCCCCGGTCACCCAGGCCGCCTACCGCGCCAAGGCCGCCGCCGCCGACCTCGCCCCGCTCCCGCGGGCCGAGAAGGACGACGCGCTGCTCGCCATCGCGGACGCGCTGGAGGTCCGTACGAGCGAGATCGTCGAGGCCAACGCCAAGGACATCGCCAAGGCCCGCGAGGCCGGCACCAGCGAGACCGTCATCGACCGGCTGACCCTGACCCCGGAACGGGTCCGCGCCATCGCCTCGGACGTGCGGGACGTCGTCGCCCTGCCCGACCCCGTCGGCGAGGTCGTCCGCGGCTCCACCCTCCCCAACGGCATCGACCTGCGCCAGGTCCGCGTCCCGCTCGGCGTCGTCGGCATCATCTACGAGGCCCGGCCGAACGTGACGGTGGACGCGGCGGCGCTGTGCCTCAAGTCCGGAAACGCCGTCCTGCTGCGCGGCTCGGCCTCGGCGTACGAGTCCAACACCGCCCTCGTGCGGGTGCTGCGCGACGCCGTGGGCGGGGCCGGACTGCCCGCCGACGCCGTCCAGTTGGTGCCCGGCGAGAGCCGTGAGAGCGTGCGCGAGCTGATGCGCGCCCGCGGCCTGGTCGACGTGCTCATCCCGCGCGGCGGTGCCTCGCTGATCCGGACCGTCGTCACCGAGTCGGCCGTCCCCGTCATCGAGACCGGCACCGGCAACTGCCATGTCTACGTCGACGCGCAGGCCGACCTCGACATGGCGATCGACATCCTGATCAACTCCAAGGCGCAGCGGCCCAGTGTCTGCAACTCCGCCGAGACGCTCCTCGTCCACCAGGACATCGCCCCCGAGTTCCTGCCCCGCGCCCTGGACGCCCTCGCGGAGGCCGGCGTGACGGTGCACGCCGACGACCGGGTGCTGGCGTACGCCAAGGACTCCAAGGCGACCGTGGTCGAGGCCACGGCGGAGGACTGGGAGACGGAGTACCTCTCCTACGACATCGCCGCGGCCGTCGTCGACTCCCTCGACAAGGCCGTCGAGCACATCCGGCTGTGGACCTCCGGCCACACCGAGGCCATCGTGACCACCTCCCAGCAGGCCGCCCGCCGCTTCACCCAGCTGGTCGACTCCACGACCGTCGCCGTGAACGCCTCCACCCGCTTCACCGACGGCGGCCAGTTCGGCTTCGGCGCCGAGATCGGCATCTCCACGCAGAAGCTGCACGCGCGCGGCCCGATGGGGCTGCCGGAGCTGACGAGCACGAAGTACATCGTCACGGGCGACGGGCACGTGCGGCGCTGACGCTCGCCTGCGGCGCTCGGGTGCGTGGGTCGCGCATATGCGTGGGGCACGCGCTCCCGGTGCGCGCCCGTGCCGCACGAGAGGTGTCTCACAAGGCGGATGAATTTCCATACCGTCTGCCCAAATTGACCCCCCAGGTCTACTCTGGATCCGTGCCGGAGGACGTGGGGGGCACGCCGTTCCCTGACGGCTGGGAGCCCGACGACGACCACGACCGCGGGGTGTCGGACGAAGAGTTCGCCTCCGTGGTCTTCGACGAGGCCTTCGTACGCGCGGCCGTGGTGCACGAGCCGACCGCCGTGGAACGCCTCCTGGCCGCCGCGCAGGCGAGAGCGGAGGCCTCCGAGGCCGAGGCCCGCCGAGCCCACGGCAGAGGCGATCGCTACGAGGACGGGTACGGCTCCGACGGGCACGACCGTTTCGGCCATGATCCCGAGCTCGACGAGCTGGACGACACCGATGTCCTGGAGGGCCGGTACGGCGCCCCTGGGACGTACGGCAAACAGGTCCGCTGGCACCGTCCCGTCGCCTGGATGCTGGCCCTCGTGATGGGCATCGGCATGGTCGCGCTGGCCTTCACCGCGGTCTACCGGGGCGCGTCCTCCAACAGCCGGGACCAAGGCCCGTCCGCCCCCGCCTCGACCGGTCTGGAACAGGGCACCGCGGCGGCCCCCTCGGCCTCCGCCGACCACTCCCAGCCGGCCATCTCGGCGACCCCGCGGATGCCCTGAACACTTACCGGCCACCGGCTGACGATCCTGGTGAGAACCTGTCAGAAGTTGTCGCGCAGCAGGGCGTTTACCTGAGCTCCCGGAGACCTACTCTGAAGGTATGGGAGGGCCTGGAAACCCATCTGAGGGGGCACCCGAGGGCGGCCCCGGTGGTGGAGAGGACGAGTACCGATCCGTCGTCTTCGACGAGTCGTTCGTCCGTGCTGCCCGGCTCCAGGAGTTCTCCGCGCAGGAGCGCATGGCCGACCACGCGCCCGCCGTCCGCCGCCGTCCACCGGTCCAGCGAGGACTGTCCCGGCAGGCGCTCGTCCTGGTCCTGCTGATCGCCCTGGCCTTCGGTACGGCGATCTACATGGGCGTACGGCACCCCTACGAGAGCCCCGCCGCGATCAGGGACGTCGAAGCGAGCCTCTTCCGGGCGACCGTCGTCCCGCTCGCCCCCGAGGGCAAGGTGCCCGGTGCGGTCGACCCGGAGCAGCTGTACGCGCGTAGCCCCGCCGCCCAGTTCCGTATCGGGGCCGCGGGGATCACGATGCCCGCCGCCCGGGACACCTCGCACTTCTCCGAGACCCAGGTGCTGAGCGCGCTCGACACGGTCAAGGAGTACATCGTCCGCTCCGCGCTCTACCCGGAGGTGCTCACCGGCGGGCAGACCCGTCCCGTGCGGGTGCTGCTGCCGGCGGACCAGCACCTCCAGTTCGACGAGAGCCTGAGCCATCCGGCCGCCGACGGGCGCCACGCGGTCACCGGATGGCTGGTTCGCTTCGATGCCAAGGCCGTCGAGCTGGCCGACCCCAGGATCCGGGTGCAGGGGACCCTGCGGGCCACCGAGACCGACTCGACGTTCCTGGAGGTCACCGCGGACCACACCTTCGTGTACGCGCTGCGGCCCGCCGGTGCCGGTGCCAAGGCCGAGGCGTCGCTGTTCACCGTGCGGCGCGAGATGCGGTTCCGCTTCGACCAGAACGACGTGCGGCTGCACCAGGCCCAGCTGACCGTGTCGTACGTCCAGGCCGGGCCGCTGTCCTGTGGGAGCGACGTGGCGGAGCTGCTGAGTCCGCTGCTGGCCGGCCAGACCGCGAAGGCGGGCGGGCCGGCCGGGACGGATCCGTTCGCGACGGATCGGGCTACGGCGGTTTGCGGGACGCTGGCCGCCGGGGCGCAGCCGAAGGGTTGAACGCTGTTCCGCCGTAGGGGTTCGGTTGTGCGGCGGGTGCAGGCCGTGTGTGGTTGCTCGCGCCCACGCGGCGGTAGCCGCAAGTTGATACAGCCCCGCGCCCCTGGGTGGGTCCAGTGCCCTTAGCTGTCGCTGCGAGGCGTGTCCGTGTCGCTCGGGGGCTCCTCGTCCCTCGGGGTCGTGGTCGTGAAGCCGCCGAAGCCTCGGCGGACTCGGCCGCCCAGGTCGCCCGCGCCGCCGGCGATGTCGGTGACCAGTTTCATCAGGGGGTCCTTGGAGGACTTCACATTGGTCGCGTAGCTGGCCGCCGACTCGCGGAAGGAGTCGGTGACCGAGGTGTCCTTGTCCTCGGTGCGGCGCGGGTAGTGGCCGTCCATGATCCGCTGGTGGTCGCGGGACTCGGCCCACTTCTTCAGCTCGGCCGCCCGCACGGTGGTGAAGGGGTGGGAGCGCGGCAGGACGTTCAGGATCTTCAGGACGGAGTCGCGCAGGTCGCCTCCGGCCTCGTACTCCTCGGCCTGCTTCAGGAACGCGTCCACGTTCATCTCGTGCAGATGGTGGCCGCCCGCCAGCTTCATCAGACCCCGCATGGAGGCCCGCAGGTCCTGGCCGACCAGGAGGCCCGCGCGGTCCGCCGACAGCTCCGACTTGCGGAACCACTCGCGCAGCGCGGTCACGATCGCCATGATCGCGAGGCTGCCCAGCGGGATCCACGCCACCCGGATGGCGAGGTTGGTCAGGAACAGCAGGATGGTCCGGTAGACCGCGTGGCCGGACAGGGCGTGCCCCACCTCGTGCCCGACGACCGCCCGCATCTCCTCCTCGTCGAGCAGGTCGACGAGGCCGGTGGTGACGACGATGATCGGCTCGTCCAGACCGATGCACATCGCGTTCGGCTTCGGGTCCTGGCTGACGTACATCGGCGGGACCTTCTCCAGGTCCAGGATGTAACAGGCGTCCCGCAGCATGTCGTTGAGGTACGCGAACTGCTGGTCCGACACCCGCACGGAGTCGGACAGGAACAACAGCCTCAGGCTACGCTCGGGCAGCAGCCCGCTGAGCGCCTTGAAGACCGTGTCGAACCCGCTCAGCTTCCGCAGCGCCACCAGGGCGGAGCGGTCGGCAGGGTGCTCGTACGCACGCGAGGAGATTCCGGGGAAGCGCCTGCGCTGCCTGCTCGGTACGTTCTCGTGCCCGTTCTGCTCGTGGCCGTCTTCGGACATGTCTTCCCCCATGTGCGTGTGAGTGGCCCTTTGCGGACCCTTGTGCGGTCCTTTGCGCCCCCGAAGCAGAGCCCAGCCTAGGCGGAGATACGGTGGACGGGCAGTACAGCGAAGGAGTCCCGTCATGGAGCACAACCCCGCGTCCGCCTGGCTCGCCACAGCCGCGGGCGCAGCCGAGCAGCAAGGGGCGGGAAACCTGCTCCGGGTGGTACTGGTCGTGATGCTGGTGGGCTGTGCGCTGACCGCGTGGTTCCTGCTGCGTGGCTACAGGCAGAAGGACGACTGAGAGAGCCCGGAAGTTCCCTCGCGGCGGCCCGTGACGGCAACCCGGCGCCCCAACGGCGGAGTCGGCGTGATCGGCGCCGAGCCGCCCGCTTACGATGGGCCGACGTCTTTATCCCGCCCTCACCGGATAGGTACTGCCGAAGATGAGCTTCCACAGCGCCGCTGCCCAGTTGGTCACCCTTGCCGCCGAGGGCGAGGAGCACGGCGGCAACCACGAGAGCCTCAGCCCTCTTCTCACCGGTGGCGGCGCGTTCGTCATCCTGATGCTCCTGCTGTGGATCACCACCCGCTTCAACCGCGACCGCTGAGGCACCCGGTGCCCATAGCGGGGCACTTCGGGCCTCCTGCGGCCGGTGTCCTCAGGACGGGCCGGTAGGGTCTGCACGCATGGGAGAGCAGGACATGCCTACCGGCCCGGGCAACGCCCCGTCGAACCCCGGCAAGCGCCGTCTCGGCGTCATGGGCGGAACGTTCGACCCGATCCACCACGGGCACCTCGTGGCGGCCAGTGAGGTCGCCGCGCAGTTCCACCTGGACGAGGTGGTGTTCGTGCCGACCGGACAGCCGTGGCAGAAGAGCCACCGCAGCGTCTCGCCGGCCGAGGACCGCTATCTGATGACGGTCATCGCCACCGCCGAGAACCCGCAGTTCTCGGTGAGCCGGATCGACCTCGACCGCGGTGGCCCCACCTACACCGTGGACACCCTGCGCGACCTGCGCGCGCTCAACCCGGACACGGACCTCTTCTTCATCACCGGCGCCGACGCCCTCGCCCAGCTGCTGACCTGGCGCGACACCGAGGAGCTGTTCTCCCTGGCGCACTTCATCGGGGTCACCCGCCCCGGCCACCACCTCACGGACGCGGGACTCCCGGAGGGCGGTGTCTCGCTCGTGGAGGTTCCCGCGCTCGCCATCTCCTCGACGGACTGCCGTGCGAGAGTCGCCAAGGGAGACCCCATCTGGTACATGGTGCCGGACGGAGTCGTGCGCTACATCGACAAGCGCGAGCTGTACCGCGGCGAGTGAGCCGAGAGGGGCACCGGTGAACGACCGATACGACGCGGGACACGGCGGCGACCACGACGACCGCTACGAGCTCGTCGGCTACGACGAGTACGGCCGGCCCGTCTACCAGCCGTCCGCCCGGCAGCAGCCGCAACAGCAGCAGTACGACCCGTACGCGCAGCAGCAGGGCTACGGCTACGACCCGTACGCGGCGGGCGGACAGCAGACGGGGCAGTACCCCGGGCAGTCCTACGGCACCGGCACCGGGCACCCCGTCCCGCCGTACGACACGGGCAGCCAGCACCCCGCGCCGTCCTACGACCCGTACGACACCGGCCGGCAGGCCCCCGTGCCACCGCCCTACGACCCGTACGGGCACGGAGGGGCACAAGGGGCGCCCGGGACGTCGTACGACCCCTACGGCCGCGCCGCCGCGAGCGGGCAGCAGCCCCGGGTCGCCGAGCAGACCGCCTACATCCCGCAGCAGGCCGGCCCGGCCGAGGAGACCGAAGGTCCCGTCGGCGGCGCACGGCCCGAACGGGACTACGAGACGGGGCAGTTCGCCTTCGTCGAGGAGCCGGACACCGACTCCGAGGACGTCATCGACTGGCTGAACTTCACCGAGAACCGCACCGAGCGGCGCGAGGAGGCCAAGCGCCGTGCCCGCGGCCGCCTCGTCGCCCTCGTCGTCGTCCTGGCGCTGACCGCGGTCGGCGGCGTCGGCTACCTCTGGTACGCCGGGAAGCTGCCCGGCCTGTCCTCCTCCGACTCCAAGACGGGCACGGCCACGTCCGCGGCCGCCCAGAACCGCGACGTGATCGTCGTCCACCTGCACAACACCAAGAAGGGCGGCACCTCCACGGCGCTGCTCGTCGACAACACCACCACCGAGCAGGGCACGACGGTCCTGCTCCCCAACTCCCTCGCCGTGGCCGACGACGACGGCTCCACGACCACCCTCGCCAAGTCCGTCGAGGACGACGGCTCCTCCGGCACCCGCGAGGCCATCGACACGGTCCTCGGCACCGAGATCCAGGGCACCTGGCGCCTGGACACCCCTTACCTCCAGAACCTCGTCGACATCGTCGGCAACATCGAGCTCGACGCCAACGCCGATGTGCCCGACCCGGACGGCAAGAAGGGCACCGCGCCCCTGGTGAGCAAGGGCAAGGACCGCACCCTCGGCGGCAAGGCGGCCGTCGCCTACGCCACCTACCGCGCCTCCGGCGAGGCCCAGAACGCCCAGCTGGAGCGGTTCGGGCAGGTCATGCAGGGCGTGCTGCGCAAGGTGTCCTCCGACGCGCAGGGCGCCACCGTCACCGTCCAGACGCTGGCGCAGATCCTCGACCCCTCGCTCACCGACAAGGACCTCGGCACCTTCCTCGCCAAGCTCGCCGACCTCGCCAAGGGCGGCGACTACAGGACCGCCCTGCTGCCCGTCCAGACCGACGGCACCCTCAGCGCCCAGGCCAGCGACAGCGTGGTCAAGGACGTCCTCGGCGGCACCGCGAAGAGCCCCGACAAGGACGCCGCTGTCCGCGTCTCCGTCCAGAACGCCAGCGGCGTCAAGGGCAACACCGAGAAGGCCCGCATCGTGCTCCTCAACGGCGGCTTCACCTTCCTGGAGGGCGGCACCGCGTCCGCCGCCCAGACCGCGTCCAAGGTCGTCTACACCGACGCCGCCGACAAGGAGAACGCCACCGAGGTCGCCAAGACCCTGGGCCTGCCCACCAGCGCCGTCACCAAGGGCAAGGCCTCCTCGAACGCCAACGTCTCCGTGATCCTCGGCCAGGACTACGAGCCCTCGTCGACATGATCCTTAAACGAATGGGGTGCCCTCGGCGGTCCGTGAGACCCTTGGTGTCAAGTGACCGCCGACCGAAAGCCGTGTAGTGACCGCCACTGACCGCTCCATCGAGCTCATCCAGACCGCCGCACAGGCGGCCGCCGACAAGCTCGCGCACGACATCATCGCCTACGACGTCAGCGACGTACTGTCCATCACGGACGCCTTCCTGCTGGCCTCCGCGCCCAACGACCGCCAGGTCAAGTCGATCGTCGACGAGATCGAGGAGCGGCTCCAGAAGGAGCTCGGCGCCAAGCCGGTACGCCGCGAGGGCGACCGCGAGGCCCGCTGGGTGCTGCTCGACTACGTCGACATCGTCGTCCACGTCCAGCACAGCGAGGAGCGCGTCTTCTACGCCCTGGAGCGGCTGTGGAAGGACTGCCCCGAGCTCGACCTGCCCGAGGACGCCAAGGCCACCCGCGGCAAGGCCGAGGAGCACGCCAAGCTACAGGCCGCCGAGGACGCCGAGGACCTCGGTGGTGACTGGCGGTGAGCGCCACCGGTGAGGTGACGGCAGGCCGGCCCGGCCGGGGCCGCCGCGTCATTCTGTGGCGGCACGGCCAGACCGCCTGGAACGTGGAGCGCCGCTTCCAGGGCACCACGGACGTCGAGCTCACCGAGACCGGCGTGGCCCAGGCCCGCCGGGCCGCCCGGCTGCTCGCCTCCCTGAGGCCCGACGCGATCGTCGCCTCGGACCTCAGGCGGGCCGCGAACACGGCCGCCGAGCTCGCCGCGCTCACCGGCCTCGACGTCACCCACGACGAGGGCCTGCGCGAGACCTACGCGGGCGTCTGGCAGGGGCTGACGCACGAGGAGATCATCGCCGCGCACGGCGAGGAGTACGCCGCGTGGAAGCGCGGTGAGCCGGTCCGCCGCGGCGGCGGCGAGCTGGAGAGCGAGGTCGCCGACCGCGCCGCCCCCGTGGTGACCCGGCACGCCGACAAGCTCCCCGACAACGGCACGCTCGTCGTCGTCAGCCACGGCGGCACGATCCGCACCACCATCGGCCGGCTCCTCGGCCTGGAGGCCCAGCACTGGGAGAGCCTCGGCGGCCTCTCCAACTGCTGCTGGTCCGTCCTCGGAGAGGGCGCCCGAGGCTGGCGTCTCCTCGAGCACAACGCCGGCACGCTGCCGGAACCGGTGCTCGGCGACGACGACTGAGCGGATTTCACTTTCCGGCAGGTCGCAGGCTAAAGTTCTTCTTGTTCGCCCCGCCGAGCGGGAAGAACTAAGCAAGGGGCTATAGCTCAGTTGGTAGAGCGCCTGCATGGCATGCAGGAGGTCAGGAGTTCAATTCTCCTTAGCTCCACAGATGAAGATCCCGTCCTCACAGGGCGGGATCTTTCCTTTCCCGCAAGAGGGCCGTGCGCCGCTCCGTCTCCTCGTCGTCCGGGGTGTAGACGACGATCCGGCACTCCGGCATCCCATGGATCGACAGCGACAGCGACGTCATCCGCAGCTCGCCCACCGCCGGATGCCTGAAGCCCTTCACACGCCGTCCGGGCTCGGCCACGTCGCCGCTCTCCCACAGCCGGGAGAACAGCGGGCTCGCCGCGGACAGCTTGCGTATGAACTCCTCCCAGACCGGCTCGCCGGCATGCAGCCCGTAGGCCGCGCGCAGGGTCGCCACCATCACCGGCAGCTCGGTCTCCCGGAACATCAGCGGGCAGTGCTCGTCCGGCGCCGTGAACAGCCCCCACAGCGCGTTCGGCGGGCGGCCGCTGGGCTGGACCAGCGGTACGGAGAACAAGGCGCGGTAGACCTCGTTGGCGGCCAGGATGTCGAACCGGGAGTTGTAGACGACCGCCGGGCGCGGTTCGAGGGCGTCGATGATGCCCTGGACCTCCGAGCCCACGGTCTGCGCGACGGCCTCCGGCGCGGAGGAGTACGGCACTTCGGCCAGGTGGTACAGATGCTCCCGCTCGGGCGGATCGAGCCGCAGGGTGCGCGCCACGGCGTCCAGGACCTGTGCGGAGGCGTTGATCGGGCGGCCCTGCTCCAGCCATGTGTACCAGGTGATCCCCACCCCCGAGAGCTGGGCGACCTCCTCGCGGCGCAGTCCCGGCGTACGGCGTCGTAATCCCGGCGGCATCCCCACGTCCGCCGGCGTCACCCGGGCGCGCCTGGTGCGCAGAAACGCGGCCAGCTCGGGTCGGCGGCGCTGTGTCGTCCCCATCGTCACATCCCCCATCCTCGACGCCCGGCCCGTCCCCTGCCAGGTGCTGTCAGTACCAGCATCGACGGGCTCTCGGCACCCGTACCGCAGTGCCGTCACGCTCGACCGCATGACGACAACACCCCGTCCCGGAGCGGGTGTCGCACCCGGTCCAAGTCCTGCGATCAGTGAAACACCCGGCACTGACAACGGGCCCCGGCCCCTGCTCGCGATCGTGCTCGCCGCCACCTTCATGGCCCTGCTCGACGTCTTCATCGTGAACGTCGCGGCTCCCACCATCGGTTCCGAACTCCACGCCTCGGGCGCCGAGTTGCAGCTGGTGGTCGCCGGATACACCATCACCTACTCCGTGTTGCTGATCACCGGTGCCCGCCTCGGCGACCGGTACGGCCACGGCCGGGTCCATCTCGTCGGGATGGCCCTGTTCACCGCCGCCTCGCTCGCCTGCGGGCTGGCGCAGGGCGCCACGGAACTGATCGCCTTCCGGCTGGTCCAGGGCATCGGCTCGGCGGTGATGATCCCGCAGGTGCTCAGCCTCATCCAGCGGAACTTCGTCGGCGAGGCCCGGGTGAAGGCGCTGGGCGCGTACTCGGCGGTCCTCGCCGTCGGCGCCGTCGCCGGACAGATACTCGGCGGAGTCCTGGTCAGCGCCGACCTGTTCGGCACCGGCTGGCGGCCGGTGTTCCTGGTGAACGTGCCCGTGGGCGTCGTACTCCTGATCCTCGGGCGCCGTGTCCTGCCGCGCGACCACGGCGGCGGGCGGCGGCGCGGACTGGACCTGCCGGGCCTGGTCCTGCTCGGCGCGGCCGTGTCGCTGTTCACGGTGCCGCTGGTGCTGGGGCAGGAGGAGGACTGGCCGCTGTGGTCGTGGCTGTCGCTGGCCGCCGCCGCTGTGCTGTTCACGGTGTTCTGCGCCTACGAGTCCCGGCTCGCCCGGCGCGGCGGCGATCCGCTGATCGCGCCGAGGGTGCTGCGGCACCCGGGCATGGGCCTGGCCGTGCTGCGGATCATGGCCGTCATGGCGGTCAACGGCGGCTTCCTGTTCGTCCTCACGCTGCATGTCCAGGGCGGTCTCGGCTACAGCGCCCTGCGCGCCGGTCTGACCTTCGCGCCGACCGCGGTCGTCTTCGGCCTGGTCGGACTGACCTGGCGGAGGTGGCCCGCGGCCTGGCAGCGCGCGCTGACCCCGGCCGGGTTCCTGCTGACCGCGCTGTCCGTGGCCGGGGTCGGTCTGGCACTCGAGGGCGGCGGTGACGGGGGAGTGGGGGTGTACGCCGCGTACGCCGGCGTGGGTGTCGGGCTCGCGCTGGCCTTCAGTCCCACGCTGACCCGGGCGCTGGCCACGGTGCGACCCGAGGACGCGGCGGACGCCAGCGGGCTGCTCGCCACCGTCACCCAGCTCGGTCAGCTGACCGGAGTCGCCGCGTTCGGCACACTGTTCTTGGACCGGCTTGAGTCACTCGGGGCTTTCGAGGCGTATACCTCTGCGGAGGCGCTCTCGGCGTGCATGTTCGCGCTGGCCGGGACGGCGGCGGTGGGCGCCGTGTCCGGACTGGTACTGAGGCGTCGCTGACCGTATTGGTCCGGCCGTGGCAGAATCAAACGGCCGGAAGGGGGCGCGGCCCGACGGGAGGGAGCAGTGATGCCTGCGAGCATCCTCAAGGAGGTCGGCCACCTCCTTGAAGCAGCGTCGACACGGGATACGGTCACCCGGCTCACCTGCCCTTCCTGCGGTTCCCTCCATGTCGCCCAGGTCCTTGGTGACAACGGCGGGATTTCCTACGTGTGCACGGCCTGCGGCCACAGCTGGAGCTGATCGATGGGTGCACACAGGCGAAAGTGTGATTGGTGCGGCAGCGGGACGCCGATCGTGCGGGACATGGAGCCGGTCAATCCCGACTACCAGTACTGGTGCGAGGAGTGCGCGCGGGCGCTGATCATAAAAGGCGACCCGATCGAGACGTACCGCGAACTCGAGGGCGAGCCGATCTACGGCCGGCTCCTGGAGGAGCACTGCACGCTCAAACGGTTCTATTCGTTCGTCACTGCGTGAGGCCCGTCGGGGGCGGGCCTCACGGAAACGATTTGGTGTTCCACCCGGGGGACCGTGTAATGTTGGCGTCGCCGCCGGGGGAAACCCCAGGGGACACCGCAAGGGGCTATAGCTCAGTTGGTAGAGCGCCTGCATGGCATGCAGGAGGTCAGGAGTTCAATTCTCCTTAGCTCCACAGAAAGATCCCGCCGGATCATCTTGATCCGGCGGGATTCTTGCGTTTCCAGGGGCAGTTGTCCCGCACGCGCACTCCGCTCACGAGGAAGGGGCCGTCCGGATCGGGCGGCCCCTTCGTGACGTCGGCTCAGCGCCCCAGTGCGCGGCGGCCGCGGCCCTGGGAGAGGACCGGGAGGTTGCGGGACGTGCCGTTGTCGCGCGGGGCCGCCTCCTCCAGGCGCAGGGCGAGGGCGGGGCAGCGGCGGACCGCGCGGAGCGCCTTCGCCTCGGCGTACCGAGGCACCTGGGCCTGGGCGACGGTGGGGAAGCCGTCGGCGCCGAGTTCGAAGACCTCCGGGAGGATGTCGGCGCACAGGCCGTGGCCCCGGCACAGCGTCCAGTCGACGTAGATCTTCTGACGGCTGGGGCCGTTCTCCTCGGACTCGGTGCCACCCGGGAGGCCCGCGGGTGTCATACCGCCCTCGAAGAGCGGCAGAACGCCCTCCACGGGCCGTCCGCAACCATTGCCGAGGACATGCGCCGCGAGGTCGTCGGTGAACGCCTTGATGGTCGATTCCAGGAACATCGCGGAGCCGTCGGGGTGCGAGCACGCGCCGCGCCGCTTCACGTTCTTGGCGACCTGCTTGAGCGCCTCCAGGGCGGCCGGGCCGCCGCCGTTGAGGATGTCCTCCATGCCGCGCGCGGCGGCCGGCAGACCGAGGTAGCAGGGACCGCACTGGCCGGCGCTCTCCTCGGCCAGCCACTTCGCCACCATCAGTGACTCGCCCAGCGGGCAGGTCTCCTGACTGATCGGCAGGATCGCGCCCGCGCCGAGCGCGCCGCCCACCGCGTCCAGGGAGTTGCGGGAGACGACCGCCTCGTTGACCGTCGCGGCGTCGATCCACTTGCCGTGGTAGCCGCCGGTGAGTACGCCCTGCGGGACCGGCGGGGCGCCGGCGAGCTGAAGGATGTAGCGCAGCGGCACGCCGGTGGGCGCCTCGATCACCATGGGGCGGGCGACCGCGCCGGAGACCGTGAGCATGACGGTGCCCGGCTCGTCGTACAGGCCGGTGTTGCCGTAGCGCTCCGGGCCGATGCGGGCGGCGATCGCCAGCTGGGCGAAGGTCTCGGCGTTCGAGAGGAGCGTCGGTGCGCCGCCGACGCCGTTCTGCGAGGCGCTGACCTTGCGGCCGGGCGGGATCGCCGGGCCGCCGTCGATGGAACGGATCAGCGACGCTGCCGCTCCGGTGACCATACGGACGGGATTGCGCTGCACGCGCGCGCGTAGAGCCGAGCGACGGCCGTTGCTGAGGCCGCGTTCGGCGAGCGCGGCCTCCATGGACCGCTGGGTGGACTCCCGGGTGACCCCCACCACGAGCGTGCGGGCGCCCAGGGCTTCGGCGACCAGCAGGGCGCCGTCCAGGATGAGGTGCGGGGCACGGTTGATGAGCACCGTGTCCTTGCGGCAGGCCGGTTCGTCCTCGCTGCCGTTGACGACGACGACCGGGCGCACACCGCGCTTGATGGCCGCCTCGGCGACCGAGCGCAGCTTCTTGTGGAAGGGGAAGCCCGCGCCGCCGCGGCCCTTCAGGTTGATGTTCTCGGCGAGCTTCGCGAGTTGCTCGCCGCCCAGGGGTTCGAGCGGCCCGTGCACCTTCAGGTGCATGGGCAGATCAAGTCTCTCGACAAGGTCGAAGCCCGACGTGAGCTGGGGAAGGCCGACCACGCGGACTTCTGGGACGTCGGGCAGGGCCTCGTTCACCTATAGCCTCCGGAAGGCATGTTCCAAGGTTCGCCCGAGCCCGGTGTGTCGAAGTCATACGAATCACCGGGCGATGGATCAGTGGCGGGACCGCTGTTGTACGTGTCGTTCGGGTAGTACGCGCCGGACGAGTTGTTCGACTCACCGGTGTTGTACACATCACTCGTGCCGTATCCGGACGTGTCCGTATTGCGGTAGGTCGGGATGTTGTATCCGGTGTCCTGAAGCGGGTCGTAGGCCGACGGGGGAGCCTCGCCGACCGGCGGGGGCGAGGGGATCGGCCAGCTGCCCGAGGTGCTGCCGCCGGTGTCGTAGCGCGGGATCGCCTCCGTGGGCTGCATGTCCATCGGCAGGTCCATGCGGGCGGTCTGGTCGGCGCCATACGTCGGCTGGGAGGGGATGCGCGGGGTCGGGGTGACGGCGCGGTAGGCGGCCGCGAAGCCGTTCGTGGGCTCCGGGGCGGGCGGCGCGGGGGCCTCGTACGACGGTGTACGGGACTGCCTCGCGCGCGTGTTCTCGTAGCCGGGCAGTGCGGACGCCGACTCCGCGTTCCTGGCGCGACTCGCGTCCAGCTCCTCGCGGCCGAACCGGTCCTCGGCGCCCAGGACGGCCTGGATCCGGTCGGCGACCTTGCGCTTGATCGGGCGGGGCGCCGCGCGCAGGGCGAGGGCGGCGATGACGGCGGCCAGCGAGAGGCTGTAGAGGATCACGAAGATCGGCTTGGCCTCGCGGCCCGAGTACAGGCCGTGGACCAGGGCGAAGCACCAGGCCGGGTAGGCCAGCATGTGCATGGCGCGCCAGCGGGCGGCGACCGGGGCCGGGGAGGCGAACTGGTTGCGCAGGGCGCCGGTGATGCCCACGAAGATCATCAGCAGGCCGGCCAGCGAGCCGAGGCCGATCAGGCCGGCGCTTCCGGTGACGCCGAGCGAGAACGGGATGATCGCGGAGATCAGGGTGGTGTGGTCCAGGGCGACCTTCGTGGTGATGTGCAGCAGCAGGAACGCGATCGAGCCGACCGCTGTCGTCCGGTGCACGGCCTGGCCGATGATCCGCTGTTTCGGGTTGAGGAAGACCCGGTCCTGGGCGACCAGGCCCCATATCACCGAGCAGCTGAGGCAGACGAGGGACAGCACGCCCGCTCCGAAGTTCAGGAAGTCGCGGACTCGCTCACCTCCGACCAGGACGAACACGGGTATGAAGAGCAGGGCGACAGCCGACGCGATCCCATAGGCCGAGCGACCGGCCTTGGGAAGCGAGCTGTTACTACGACGAGGGTTCATGGGGGCAACTCCGAGCAGTTCGGGTAAGCGGTCCCGCTGCCGCACTCTAAGTGGAGCCATACCGATCGGTACGAGGTTTGAGTTATTGCGTTGTTACCAAAGGACTATGCGGTTGTTGTGATGTCCCTTAGTAGTCGTTACGCGAAGTAACTTTTGACTCTTGTTCAGTTCTTGTCGGGTGATGTTGGAGTGCTCTGCGGGGTTGGAGCGAACGGCACCCGGTGCCGAAGAGGCATACGTAAGCGCGTCGCGGCTTGCTCAACGGCTGCGGTACTCTGACGCCATGCGTGCCGTACGCCTTCTGCTTAGCGGGCCGCGCTGATCAGTCCCGACCACCGGGCGAACCGGGTGAGTCGGCATCGGCGCGGCGTCCCCTCCTGTGCGAGGGGATTTTTCGTTTCCCGAACGAGGCAGCCGCCGGCAGAGACGATCGATGGAGCTTAAGGATCATGAGCGAGACGAACCCCGCTGCCGAGGTGGCAGCGCCGCACCGCTACACGGCCGCCGTGGCGGCCGAGATCGAGGCACGCTGGCAGGACTTCTGGGACGTCGAGGGCACGTACGCCGCGCCGAACCCCAAGGGTGACCTGGCCGGCGACCCGGAGCTGGTCGCCAAGCCGAAGAAGTTCATCATGGACATGTTCCCGTACCCCTCCGGTGCGGGTCTGCACGTCGGCCACCCCCTGGGCTACATCGCGACCGACGTCTTCGCCCGGTTCCAGCGCATGACCGGCCACAACGTCCTGCACACCCTGGGCTTCGACGCCTTCGGCCTGCCCGCCGAGCAGTACGCCGTGCAGACCGGCACGCACCCGCGTGTCTCCACCGAGGCCAACATCGAGAACATGAAGGTCCAGCTGCGCCGGCTGGGCCTGGGCCACGACAAGCGCCGGTCGTTCGCCACGATCGACCCGGAGTACTACAAGTGGACCCAGTGGATCTTCCTGCAGATCTTCAACTCCTGGTACGACGACGAGGCGAAGAAGGCCCGCCCGATCTCCGAGCTGATCGCCCAGTTCGAGACCGGTGAGCGTGCCGTACCGGGGCATACGCGCGCGTGGCACGAGCTGACCGCCGCCGAGCGCGCCGACGTCCTGGGCGAGTACCGCCTGGCGTACGCCTCCGACGCGCCGGTCAACTGGTGTCCCGGCCTGGGCACCGTGTTGGCCAACGAGGAGGTCACCGCCGACGGCCGCTCCGAGCGCGGCAACTTCCCCGTCTTCAAGGCCAAGCTGCGCCAGTGGAACATGCGCATCACCGCCTACGCCGACCGGCTGCTGGACGACCTGGACGCGCTGGACTGGCCCGAGGCCATCAAGCTGCAGCAGCGCAACTGGATCGGCCGCTCCGAGGGCGCCCGCGTCGACTTCCCCATCGACGGCGAGAACATCACCGTCTTCACCACCCGCCCGGACACCCTGTTCGGCGCCACCTACATGGTGCTGGCGCCCGAGCACCCGCTGGTCGAGAAGTTCACGCCGCAGGAATGGCCCGAGGGCACCCACGACGTGTGGACCGGCGGTCACGCCACCCCGGCCGAGGCCGTCGCCGCGTACCGCGCGCAGGCCGCCTCCAAGTCCGACGTGGAGCGCCAGGCCGAGGCCAAGGACAAGACCGGCGTCTTCATCGGCTCGTACGCCACCAACCCGGTCAACGGCGAGCAGATCCCCGTCTTCATCGCCGACTACGTCCTGATGGGCTACGGCACCGGCGCGATCATGGCCGTCCCGGCGGGCGACCAGCGCGACTTCGAGTTCGCGCGCGCCTTCGAGCTGCCGATCCACTGCATCGTCGAGCCGACGGACGGCCGCGGCACCGACACCTCCACGTGGGAGGACGCCTTCGCGTCCTACGACGCGAAGATCATCAACTCCAGCGGTGCGGGCGTCTCCCTGGACGGCCTGGGCGTCGTCGAGGCCAAGGCGCGCATCACCGAGTGGCTGGAGCGCAAGGGGATCGGCGAGGGCACCGTCAACTTCCGGCTGCGCGACTGGCTGTTCAGCCGGCAGCGCTACTGGGGCGAGCCCTTCCCGATCGTCTACGACGAGGACGGCATCGCCCACTCGCTGCCCGAGTCGATGCTGCCGCTGGAGCTGCCCGAGGTCGAGGACTACTCGCCGCGCACCTTCGACCCGGACGACGCGGACACCTCCCCCGAGACGCCGCTGTCGCGCAACGAGGACTGGGTGAACGTCACCCTGGACCTGGGTGACGGACGCGGCCCGCGTCCGTACCGCCGCGAGACCAACACCATGCCCAACTGGGCCGGCTCCTGCTGGTACGAGCTGCGCTATCTGGACCCGCACAACAGCGAGCAGCTGGTCGACCCGGAGATCGAGCAGTACTGGATGGGCCCGCGCGAGGGCCAGCCGCACGGCGGTGTCGACCTGTACGTCGGCGGCGCCGAGCACGCTGTGCTGCACCTGCTGTACGCGCGCTTCTGGTCCAAGGTGCTGTTCGACCTGGGGCACGTCTCCTCCGTGGAGCCGTTCCACAAGCTGTTCAACCAGGGCATGATCCAGGCCTTCGTCTACCGGGACGCGCGCGGCATCGCCGTACCGGCCGCTGAGGTGGAGGAGCGCGACGGCGCGTACTACTACCAGGGCGAGAAGGTCTCCCGGCTGCTGGGCAAGATGGGCAAGTCCCTGAAGAACGCGGTCACTCCGGACGAGATCTGCGAGGAGTACGGCGCCGACACCCTGCGCCTGTACGAGATGGCGATGGGCCCGCTGGACGTCTCCCGGCCGTGGGACACGCGCGCGGTGGTCGGCCAGTTCCGGCTGCTGCAGCGGCTGTGGCGCAACGTCGTCGACGAGAGCACCGGTGCGGTGACGGTGGTCGACGCCGAGGCCGACGAGGACACCCTGCGCGCCCTGCACAAGGCCATCGACGGGGTACGGCAGGACCTGGAGGGCATGCGGTTCAACACCGCCATCGCCAAGGTCACCGAGCTGAACAACCACCTGACCAAGGCGGGCGGCGCGGTGCCCCGCTCGGTCGCCGAGTCGCTGGTGCTGCTGATCGCGCCGCTGGCCCCGCACATCGCCGAGGAGCTGTGGCGCAAGCTGGGCCACACGGACTCGGTCGTCCACCAGGACTTCCCGGTCGCCGATCCGGCGTACGTCGTGGACGAGACCGTGACCTGCGTCGTGCAGATCAAGGGCAAGGTCAAGGCGCGGCTGGAGGTGTCGCCGGCCATCTCCGACGAGGAGCTGGAGAAGGTGGCGCTGGCCGACGACAAGGTCGTGGCGGCGCTGGACGGGGCGGGGATCCGCAAGGTGATCGTGCGGGCGCCGAAGCTGGTGAACATCGTTCCGGCGTGAGACGCGGGGCGGGGGCCGGTATTGGTGCTGGTGCCGGTATCGGTGCCGGCGCCAGTGCTGGTGCCGGTGCCGGTGTCGGTGCCCCCTAGGGGTTCCGTGCGGGCAGGTTCGGGGTTCTTCCGGAACTCCGCGCCTGCCCGTTGCGTTTACCGTTGAAGAGCGGCGCGGCACGTCGCGCCCGGTCGGAGGAGGAGCATCGTGGAGGCACTGATGGCGGTAGTCGCTCTGCTTTTCGTGCTCTTCCTGGTGCTCGGTGTCTACGCCACGGTGAAGGTGGTCGGCGCCGCCAAGCGGGGCGTGGACCGCACCATCACCCAGGCCCGCCGCACGGTCGAGGACCACACCCTGCGGGCCAAGTCCTTCGCCCAGCCCGGCCCGGCGGGCGAACTGGCCCAACTCCGGCTGAAGCTGCGCACCTCCATGCGCGCCACCCAGGACGCCCTGCACGCGGGCGTGGCCGAGGACGAATCCCTCAAGGAATCCCTCGCCCTCTTCCAGCGGCTCAGCGCCCACGGACACGAACTGGACGGCGAACTCAGGCGCCTGGAGTCCGAACCGGACCGGGCGACACTCACTGAGCGGCTGCCGGGGCTGCGCGAGCGCACCGAACAGATCACGCACTCCGCGGACTCACTGCGCTGGGCGGCCCGGGACCGTGCCCGCCGCTTCGCGGACGACGACCTGGACTCGCTGAGCTCCCAGATCGACATGGAGGCCGGCGCGCTGCGGCACTGGACGACATCGGAGCCGACCCAGCCCGCGCAGTCCCCGCCCCCGTGGCCCGAGGCACCCGTCGCCGACGCCACGACGGCCCAGCAGACCTGGCCGGAGACACCGAAGTCACGCACCGCCGACGCACCGACCCAGCCCGCCATCACCCCGCCGGCACAGCGCCCCACCTACCCCTGGCAGAAGGAGCCCCGTCCCGAGAGCACGACTTGATCCGGTCAAGGCTGCCCCAGGTGACAGGGGTCGGGCTGCCGCCGTGGCGCTACGGCAGGTAACCTCCAGCTCATGTCCCGCCATGTCGCGATCGTCACCGATTCAACGGCCTACCTGCCGCAGCGGACGATGGAGCGCCACGGCATCACCGCGGTGCCCCTGACCGTCGTCCTCGGCGACCAGGCCCTCGAAGAGGGCACCGAGATCTCGACCCGTTCCCTGGCACAGGCACTCCAGAAGCGACGCCCTGTCACCACCTCGCGCCCCAGCCCCCAGCTCTTCGCGGAGACCTACCGCAGGGTCGCGGAGTCCGGCGCGACCGGCATCGTCTCCCTGCACCTGTCCGCCGAGCTCTCCGGCACCTACGACGCGGCGGTCCTCGCGGCGCGCGAGGCGCCGGTGCCGGTACGGGTCGTGGACACCGGGATGATCGCCATGGCGCTCGGCTTCTGCGCGCTCGCGGCGGCGGAGGTGGCCGAGGCGGGCGGCACGGTGGACGAGGCCGTCACCGCCGCGGAGAAACGGGCCGCCGGGACCTCCGCCTACTTCTACGTCGACACCCTCGACTATCTGCGCCGCGGCGGTCGGATCGGTGCCGCACAGGCGCTGTTCGGCTCCGCGCTCGCGGTCAAGCCGCTGCTCCAGCTGGAGGGCGGCCGGATCGAACCGCTGGAGAAGGTGCGCACCGCGTCGAAGGCGATCGCCCGCCTCGAAGAGATCGTGGCCGAGCGGGCGGGCAGCGCGCAGGTCGACATCGCCGTCCACCATCTCGCCGCCCCCGACCGGGCGTCGGCACTGGCGGACCGGCTGCGGGCTCGGGTGCCGGGGCTGGCGGATCTGCATGTGAGCGAGGTCGGTGCGGTGATCGGGGCGCATACGGGGCCGGGGTTGCTGGGGGCTGTGGTTTCGCCGCGGTGACACGGTCCTGGAGGGCCGTGGGTGGGTGATTGTCACTCGTGTGAGTGGCGGAGTTTTCCACAACTGGGGTGCTGTCCCCGGGAATTGAGCAAGATCATCGCGGGCGGGCCGGGTGCCCGATCCTCGTCGCATGGCACTTCGATCACGTTCACGCACAGCGACTCCGACCAGTGGGCCGGGCCGTGGGCCCGCCTCCGACGTCCGCAACCGCCATCACCACCGGCGGTCGGGGGGCCGGCACCGGTACGCGTCGGCCGAGGAACTCCGTCGGCGTGCGGAGGTCATGTTCGCCGATCGCGTCGGGGAGCGGCGGGAGGCGGGGATGGGGCCGCCGGGCGTCGACGAGGTCGCGGCGGACGTGGGATCGGACCTTGATGAGCCCCGCGCGACCGCCGGGCCGGAGGCGGACGAGGTCGGCGAGGACTTCGGTCGGGCACCGGCCGGCCGGGCTGATGTTCCTCCGGCGCCGGACTGGCGGGTGCGGGCCGGGCTCGCTCTTCGGGAGCGGATGCCGGTGTGGTTGCAGACCAGGTGCGGTCTGGAGCGGCGGAGTGTGGTCGCGCTGGCGGTGGTGCTCGTCGTCGCCGCGGGCTTCGCCGTACAGCACTTCTGGACCGGGCGGACGCAGACCGTGCGGGCGCCCGAGGTCGTGGCCGCGCCTTTCGCGGAGCGGAGTGCGCAGGCCGGTCCCGGTGCTTCGGCCGGGGCGCCGGATGCGGTGGGCTCGCCGGTGGCCGAGATCGTGGTGGACGTCAGCGGCAAGGTCCGTGAGCCCGGGGTGCACCGGCTTCCCGCAGGCTCGCGGGTCGCCGACGCGCTGCGTGCGGCCGGTGGGGTGCGGCCCGGTACGGACACCGAAGGGCTGAACCGTGCTCGCTTCCTCGTGGACGGTGAGCAGGTCGTGGTCGGCGTTCCTGCCGTGCCCGGCGTCGGCTCGGGTGGTGCGGTCGGCTCCGCCGGTTCCGTACCGGGGGCGGGACCCGTGGCTCCGGTCTCCCTCAACACGGCCACGGTGGACCAGTTGGACACCCTGCCGGGGGTCGGCCCGGTCCTGGCCCAGCACATCGTCGACTACCGCACCCAGCACGGCGGCTTCCGCTCGGTGGACGAGCTGCGCGAGGTCAATGGCATCGGGGAACGCCGCTTCGCCGATCTGCGGAATCTCGTACGGCCATGAGTCACGTACCCGAGGCTCCGGTACCGGTGGTTCCCCAGCCCCGCCGAGCCGTGCACGCCGCCTCCGGCAAACGGCTCGGGGACGCCAACCCCCGCCAGGAAGGGCCGGCCGACCTGCGACTCGTGCCGCCCGCGCTCGCCGCCTGGGCGACGGCGGCGCTGGTGCTGGACGCGGCGCCCGAGTGGGTCACCGGCGTTGCCGTCGTGTGCCTGGTGGCAGCGGGTGTGCTGTTGCTGACGCGACGCCGTGCGGCGCCGCGGGTCGCTGTCGCCGCCGTGCTGCTCTGCGTCGCCGCGGCCGCCGTCTCGGCCGGGCTGCACGGAGCCGATCTGCGGCGTGGGCCGGTGCCGGCGCTGGCGCGGGAGTACGCGACGGTGACCGCCGAGATCGAGGTCACCGCCGATCCCCGGCTCACCCGGCCCCGGGTCAAGGGGGACCGTCTGGCGCCGACTTCCGTGCTGATCAAGGGTGAGGTGCGGCGGGTGGAGACGGCGGGCGGGGCGGCGGTGGATACGCGGGCACCGGTGCTGGTGATGGTCGATGTGACGGGGTTCGGGAGGAGTGCGGGCGGAGGGGCCGGCGTGCGTCTTGCTGGGGGCGGGGCGACGGGTGGGGGTGCCTTTGCCGGCGGCGCAGCGCGTGGTGGGGGTTCCTTGGTCGGTGGGGCAGCCGGTGGTGGAGGGGCCTTGGTCGGTGGGGTCGATTCATCGCCCTGGCTGCGGTTGCTGCCCTCCGCGCGGTTTCGGGTTTCCGCGCGGCTGGCGCCGGTGATGGTGGGTGGGGACAAGGTCGCGGCCCTGGTGCGGGTGCGGGGGCAGGGGGCGCCGGAGGTTGTCGCGGGGCCGTCGGGGGTGCAGCGGTTCGCCGGGCGGTTGCGGGGCGGGCTGCGGGAGGCCACCGACGGGCTGTCGGGGGATGCGCGGGCGCTGCTGCCGGGGCTGGTCGTCGGGGACACCTCGCGGATCACGCCCGACCTGGACGAGGCGTTCAAGGAGACCGACCTCGCGCACACGCTCGCTGTCTCCGGGAGCAACCTCACGATCATCCTGGCCCTGCTCATCGGGCCGCCCGGACTGGCCCAGCGCGTCGAGCGCCGGGGGCTCGCCCCCAGGCTCGGCATCCCCCTGCGGACGACGGCGCTGCTCGGCGGGGGGCTCACGCTCGCCTTCGTCGTCGTGTGCCGACCGGACCCGAGTGTGCTGCGGGCCGCGGCCTGCGGAACCGTGGTCCTGCTCGCCCTGGCGACCGGGCGCCGCAGGTCACTGATCCCGGCGTTGGCGACGGCCGTCCTGCTGCTGGTGCTGTACGACCCGTGGCTGGCCCGGAGCTATGGATTCCTGCTGTCCGTGCTGGCCACCGGGGCCCTGCTCACAGTCGCGCCCCGCTGGAGCGCGGCCCTGCGACGGCGGCGGGTGCCGCCGCGGCTGGCCGAGGCACTGGCCGCCGCGGGCGCCGCGCAGGCTCTGTGCGCGCCGGTCGTCGCGGTGCTGTCGGCGAGAGTGAGCCTGGTGGCGGTGCCGTGCAATCTGCTCGTGGAGTTCGCCGTGGCGCCGGCCACGGTGCTGGGCTTCGCCGCGCTGGCGACGGCACCCCTGGCGATGCCGGTGGCCAAGGCGCTGGCCTGGTGCGCGAGTTGGCCCGCGGAGTGGATCGCGGACGTCGCCCGCACCGGGGCGTCCCTGCCCGGCGCCGGGGTGGACTGGCCCGGCGGTTGGACCGGGGCGGCGCTGCTCGCCCTGGTCACCGTGGCCGTGGTGACGGCCGGGCGGCGGCTGTTGCGGCATCCCGGGTGGTGCGGGGTCTGCGGAGCGCTGCTCCTGCTGGTGGTGGTGCAGCCGCCGCCGCTGGCACGGGTGATCACGGGGTGGCCGCCGCCCGGCTGGCGGTTCGTGATGTGCGATGTGGGACAGGGGGACGCGACCGTGCTCGCGGCGGGTGACGGTACCGGGGTGGTGGTGGACGCGGGGCCCGATCCCACGCTCGTCGACCGGTGTCTGCGCACCCTCGGTGTCACCAGGATCCCGCTGGTCGTGCTGACCCACTTCCACGCCGACCATGTGGCGGGCCTGCCCGGCGTGCTGCGCGGGCGGAGTGTGGGAGCGATCGAGACGACCGGGTTCGAGGAGCCGGTGGACCAGGTGGAGTTCGTACGGCGGCAGGCGGCGCGGCATCGGATTCCGCTCACCCGCGCCGTGGCGGGGGAGCGGCGGCGCACCGGGGCGCTGGCCTGGGAGGTGGTGTGGCCGCCGCCGGGCGCGGGGGTTGCGGGAGGTCCGGTTGCGTCCATGGAACCGGAAGGGCCGAACGACGCCAGTGTCGCTCTGCTCGTGCGGTCGGGCGGGCTGCGGTTCCTGCTGCTCGGCGATCTCGAACCCCCGGCCCAGCGAGCGCTGTTGGGATCTCCGGCGGGCGCGCTGCTGGGCGGCGTGGATGTGCTCAAGGTCGCCCATCACGGCTCGGCCTACCAGGATCCGGAACTGATACGCAGGGCGGCTCCGCGGCTGGCGCTCATCTCGGTGGGCAGGGACAACACCTACGGACATCCGGCTCCCGGCACGGTCGCGGCACTGCGGGACCAGGGGGCGATGGTGCTGCGGACGGACGAGGACGGGGCGCTGGCCGTCCTGGGAACGGGTGAGTCACTGCGGGTGGCGGGAGACTGAGGGCATGAATTCCGCACAGATTGATGCCTATCTCCGCCGCCTCGGTGCCGAGCACCCGGCGTGGCCCACCGTGGACGTCCTGCGCGAGCTGCATCTGCGCCATCTGCGGACCGTGCCCTTCGAGAACCTGTCGATCCATCTCGGCGAGGAGATCGTGCTGGAGGAGAAGCGGCTGCTGGACAAGGTGGTGGGGGCGCGAAGGGGCGGGTTCTGCTACGAACTCAACGGTTCCTTCGGGGCGTTGCTCGCCGCGCTGGGCTTCGAGGTGACGCTGCTCGCGGGCCGGGTGTACGGGGAGGAGGGGCGGCTCGGCATCCCGTACGACCATCTCGCGCTGCGGGTGCGGACGGTGGACGGGGGCGACTGGCTGGCCGACGTCGGCTTCGGGGCGCACAGTCACCATCCGCTGGCGATCGGGGCGCGGGGTGAGCAGGTGGATCCCGGGGGCACGTTCCGGGTCGTCGAGGCCGGGGCGGATGCGGCCGGGGTGCGGGGCGGGCATGCGGTGGCGGCCGACCTGGACGTGGTCATGGGCGGTAAACCCCAGTACCGCCTGGAGGTGCGGCCCCGGGTGCTCGGTGACTTCGTGGCGGGCGCCTGGTGGCACAGCACCTCGCCGGCCTCGCACTTCACACGGTCGCCGGTGTGTTCGAGGGTCACGGAGGACGGCGGGAGGATCACGCTCAGCGGGCGGAGCTTCACGGTGACGGCGGCGGACGGGACGCGTGAGGTACGGGAGTTGGGGACGGACGAGGAGGTGCTCGGGGTGTATCGGGAGCGGTTCGGGGTGGAGCTCGATCGGGTGCCGGTGGGGCCGGAGGCGCGGGAGGCGGGGGAGGCGGGGTGAGGTTCTGACCGGGCGGGGTTCGGGCCGCCGTCGGTGGTCAGAGCGGTCGGCCGGGGCAGGGGGTGCGGCCCCGGTGGTGCGGGGCTGTGCGGGGTCGTGCGGGAGCTCGCCATCCGGGGGGCGTTCGTCGGCTGAGCTGAGCTTTCGGGCTCCGCGGTGTCGGACAATGGCCAGGTGAGCGATGTGAGACATGTGCTGGTGCTGCCTGATCGGGATGCCGCGGAAGAGGTGGCGGAGGCGCTCAGGGAGCGGTTCGGGGTGGCTGAGGAGCCGCGCATCGTGCGTGACGCGTTGGCGGGGGAGGACGACGCCGAGGACGCGCAGTGGCTCGTGGTGCTGAGGGACGAGGAGGGAAGGCTGGATCCCGGGGCGCTGGACGAGTTCGCGGGGGAGTGGGAGGGGTGGCGGGAGGAGCCGTAGGGGCGGGGTGCCCGTCGGGCTCGTCCGGTGGGCGGGGTTCGTTGTCAGTGGCCCGTGCCATGCTTGTCGGCGATGGCAAAGAAGAGTGCGAACGACGACCCCCTCGCCCCGGTGACGCTTGCCGTGGGGCAGGAGGACCTGCTGCTCGACCGTGCCGTGCGGGAGGTGGTGGCCGCCGCGAAGGCCGCCGACGCCGACACGGACGTACGGGATCTGAGCTCGGACCAGTTGCAGCCCGGCACGCTCGCCGAGTTGACCAGTCCCTCGCTCTTCGCGGAGCGCAAGGTCGTGGTCGTACGCAATGCGCAGGATCTGTCGGCCGACACCGTGAAGGACGTGAAGGCGTATCTTTCGGCGCCCGCCGAGGAGATCACGCTTGTGCTGCTGCATGCCGGTGGGGTGAAGGGCAAGGGGTTGCTCGATGCCGCGCGGAAGGCGGGGGCGCGGGAGATCGCCTGTCCGAAGATGACCAAGCCGGCGGATCGGCTGGCCTTTGTGCGGCAGGAGTTCCGGGCGACCGGGCGGTCGGCCACGCCCGAGGCGTGTCAGGTGCTCGTCGACGCGATCGGGAGTGATCTGCGGGAGCTGGCGTCGGCCGTGTCGCAGCTGGTCGCCGATGTCGAGGGGACGATCGACGAGGCGGTGGTGGGGCGGTACTACACCGGGCGGGCCGAGGCGTCGAGCTTCACCGTCGCCGATCGGGCGGTCGAGGGGCGGGCGGCGGAGGCGCTGGAGGCGTTGCGGTGGTCGTTGGCCACGGGGGTGGCGCCGGTGATGATCACGAGTGCGTTGGCGCAGGGGGTGCGGGCGATCGGGAAGTTGTCGTCGGCTCGGGGTGGGCGGCCGGCGGATCTCGCGCGGGAGTTGGGGATGCCGCCGTGGAAGATCGATCGGGTGCGGCAGCAGATGCGGGGGTGGACTCCGGATGGGGTCGCTGTCGCGTTGCGGGCCGTGGCTGAGGCGGACGCGGGGGTGAAGGGCGGGGGGGATGATCCCGAGTACGCCCTGGAGAAGGCGGTCGTGGTGATCGCTCGGGCTGCGCGGTCGCGGGGGCGGGCGTAGCTAGCGGGCCTCGCCGGGGTTCGTCTGTGGCGGGCGTCGGGTGTGTTTCGCCCCCGCCGCCCCTACCCGTCCCATCCCCAGGGGCGCTGCCCCTTCGACCCCGGTACCTGGGGTCTGCGCCCCCAGACCCCCATCGGCCCTGAAGGGGCCTCGTCCTCAAACGCCGGACGGGCTGAAAGACAGCCCTCGTCGTGACGGTGGGACTCTCAGGGAGGACAATCGGGGCCATCAGCCGTATATCGCCGAGCGACGGGAAGGTGGCGGTTGTCATGGCTGAACACCCGCACGCTGCGCTTGTCCGGAAGGGGTACGACGCCTTTCAGCGCGGGGACATGGAAACCTTGCGTGGTCTGATGACCGCGGACTGTACGCAGCACGTGCCCGGTAGCCACCCGCTCTCGGGGGACTACAAGGGGCAGGACGCGATCATCGAGATGTACGGGCGGCTGAACGAGGAGACCAACGGCACGATGAGTGCCGAGTTGCGCAGCCTCCTCGTCGACGGTCGCGGCCATGTCGTCGCGCTGCACCACTTCACCGCGGAACGCAAGGGCAAGCGCCTGGAGGAGAACAGCTGCATCATCTTCCGGATCGTGGGAGACAAGGCCACCGATCTCGACGAGTGTGTCGAGGACATCGACAGGTCCAACGACTTCTGGTCATGACACCGCACGCCGAAGGCCCCGGCTCCCGCCCTGGGGAAGGGTGGGAGCCGGGGCCTTCGGACCAAGCTGTCGAGCTCGTACCCGCGTGGCGAACGCAGGCCGCGTACGAGCTCTGGGTGCCGGGTGGGAGCGGATGAGAGAGGGCCCGCTCTGGGTCCTCCCGGCGATCAGGTCAAAAAGTCAGACCAGAAGAGAGTGTCAGCCCTTGAGGGACGCGACCTTCGAAGCAAGCGCCGACTTCTTGTTGGCGGCCTGGTTCTTGTGGATGACACCCTTGGCGACGGCCTTGTCGAGCTGACGCGCGGCAGCGCGCTGGTACTCGGTGGCCTTCTCGGTGTCACCCGCGGCAGCGGCCTCACGGGCCTTGCGGATGGCGGTCTTCAGGGAGGACTTGACGGCCTTGTTGCGCAGCCGAGCCTTCTCGTTGGTCTTGATCCGCTTGATCTGGGACTTGATGTTCGCCACTGATTGAGCCTTTTCAGGTTCAGGCACGGGACCACAAGGGACCCGGGCCAGGTGATTTCTTGGGTGTGCCTCGTGCTGAGAGGGCATGAGACACAGCCACCCAGGCTACCAGTGCGCCGACCTACGGCCCAAAACGGCCCCCGGTCGTCCGCCGTGGGACCATAGAGCCTACGTATCGATCCGACCCGAGGCACAAGGCGCCTCAAGAGACAGGACCCTGCGTGCCCGCGACTCCTAACAATGTGCCCGAGCCGAGCCGTACCGACCCGGCTCTGATCCGCAATTTCTGCATCATCGCGCACATCGACCACGGCAAGTCCACGCTCGCCGACCGCATGCTCCAGCTGACCGGAGTGGTCGATCAGCGGCAGATGCGTGCTCAGTACCTAGACCGCATGGACATCGAGCGTGAGCGTGGCATCACGATCAAGTCCCAGGCGGTCCGACTGCCCTGGGCCCCGACAGAGGACCCGGGCAAGACCCACATCCTCAACATGATCGACACCCCGGGGCACGTGGACTTCACGTACGAGGTGTCCCGGTCGCTGGCCGCCTGCGAGGGCACCGTCCTCCTGGTCGACGCCGCCCAGGGCATCGAGGCCCAGACTCTCGCCAACCTGTACCTGGCGATGGAGAACGACCTCAAGATCATCCCCGTACTGAACAAGATCGACCTGCCGGCCGCCCAGCCGGAGAAGTTCTCCGAGGAGCTCGCCAACCTCATCGGCTGCGACCCCGACGACGTGCTCAAGGTCTCCGCCAAGACCGGTCTGGGCGTCGAGGCACTCCTGGACCGGGTGGTCGCCGACGTCCCCGCGCCGGTCGGCATCCAGGACGCGCCCGCCCGCGCCATGATCTTCGACTCCGTCTATGACTCCTACCGCGGTGTCGTGACGTACGTCCGTGTCATCGACGGCCAGCTCAACAAGCGTGAGCGGATCCGGATGATGTCCACCAACGCGACCCACGAGCTGCTGGAGATCGGCGTCTCGGCACCCGAGATGAAGTCGGCCGACGGCCTCGGTGTCGGCGAGGTCGGCTATCTGATCACCGGTGTGAAGGACGTCCGCCAGTCCAAGGTCGGTGACACGATCACCACCCTGAGCAAGGGCGCCACCGAGGCGCTCGGCGGTTACAAGGACCCGAAGCCGATGGTCTTCTCGGGGCTGTATCCGCTGGACGGCTCCGACTACCCCGAGCTGCGCGACGCCCTCGACAAGCTCCAGCTCAACGACGCCGCGCTGGTCTACGAGCCGGAGACCTCCGCCGCCCTCGGCTTCGGTTTCCGTGTCGGCTTCCTGGGCCTGCTGCACCTCGACGTGATCCGCGAGCGGCTGGAGCGCGAGTTCGGCCTCGACCTCATCGCCACCGCGCCCAACGTGGTCTACCGCGTGGTGATGGAGGACCGTTCCGAGCACACGGTCACGAACCCGAGCGAGTTCCCCGAGGGGAAGATCGACAACGTGTTCGAGCCCGTCGTACGCGCCACGATCCTCGCGCCCTCCGAATTCATCGGCTCGATCATGGAGCTGTGCCAGACCCGGCGCGGCACCCTGCTCGGCATGGACTACCTCTCCGAGGACCGGGTCGAGATCCGCTACACCCTCCCGCTCGCGGAGATCGTCTTCGACTTCTTCGACCAGCTGAAGTCCAAGACGCGCGGCTACGCCTCCCTGGACTACGAGCCCACCGGCGAGCAGGCCTCCAGCCTGGTCAAGGTCGACATCCTGCTGCACGGCGACAAGGTGGACGCCTTCTCGGCGGTCACCCACAAGGACGCGGCCTACGCGTACGGCGTGCGGCTGGTCGCCAAGCTGCGCGAGCTCATCCCGCGGCAGGCCTTCGAGGTGCCGATCCAGGCCGCCATCGGCTCCCGGGTCATCGCCCGCGAGACCATCCGCGCCATCCGCAAGGACGTCCTCGCCAAGTGCTACGGCGGTGACATCTCCCGTAAGCGGAAGCTCCTTGAGAAGCAGAAGGAGGGCAAGAAGCGGATGAAGATGGTGGGCTCTGTGGAGGTTCCGCAGGAGGCCTTCATCGCCGTGCTGAGCAGCGACGACAACGCGGGTTCCGGCAAGGGCAAGAAGTAGCGCCGGTTTCCCGTGAAAATAGGGGCCTGTCACGTGTGAGCGTGATGGGCCCCTACGCGTGCGTAGCGTCGCGCTCTGT
This sequence comes from Streptomyces sp. NPDC001536, assembly GCF_042894505.1. Lineage (NCBI taxonomy): Bacteria > Bacillati > Actinomycetota > Actinomycetes > Kitasatosporales > Streptomycetaceae > Streptomyces > Streptomyces sp. NPDC001536. The sequence continues at coordinate 526,168 of NZ_JBIAVQ010000001.1, read as the reverse complement.
AGAAAGTGACAGGCCGCCGCCCCTTACATAGGCGTCGGTCGCGCTCTACTCTGATCTCCACTCGATAGTTACTCGTGAGTTAAACAACACCCCGTCGAGTCACCAGCCGCACTGAGCCAGCCGCCGCACTGTCGCGGGCCCCGGAGGATGTCGTGAGCGACACACAGACCCTGATCGAGAACCGTCCGCCGAGCGTGGCGACCCTCTTCCTGGAGCGCGTCTCGGCCACTCCGGACGCGGAGGCGTACCGCTACCCCGTGCCCTCGGCCTCCGGAGAGGGCCCCGACGACTGGAAGTCGCTGAGCTGGGGGCAGACCGCCGAGCGGGTCTACGCCATCGCCGCCGGCCTGATCGAGCTCGGGGTGCAGCCCGAGCAGCGGGTAGCCCTGTCCTCCGCGACCCGGATCGAGTGGATCCTCGCGGACCTCGGCATCCTGTGCGCCGGTGCCGCCACCACCACGGTGTATCCGCAGACCAACGCCGACGAGTCCGCGTTCATCGTCTCCGACTCCGACAGCCGGGTGCTGTTCGCGGAGAACGCCGAGCAGCTGGCCAAGGCGCAGGAGAAGCGCGCCGAGCTGCCCGACCTCACGCATGTCGTGGTCATCGACGCCGAGGGCGTGGAGACCGGCGACTGGGTGCTCAGCCTCGCCGAACTGGAGGCCCGGGGCGCGGCCCGCCTGGAGAAGGACCCCGACCTGGTCAAGGAGCGGGTCGGCGCGATCACCAAGGACCAGCTCGCCACCCTCATCTACACCTCCGGCACCACCGGCCGCCCCAAGGGTGTCCGCCTGCCGCACGACAACTGGGCGTACATGGCGAAGGCGATCGCCGCGACCGGCCTGGTGGGCCCCGAGGACGTGCAGTACCTGTGGCTGCCGCTCGCGCACGTGTTCGGCAAGGTCCTCACCTCGGGCCAGATCGAGGTCGGTCACGTGACCGCCGTCGACGGCCGCGTCGACAAGATCATCGAGAATCTGCCGATCGTGCAGCCGACGTACATGGCGGCCGTTCCGCGCATCTTCGAGAAGGTCTACAACGGCATCGCCAACAAGGCCCGCGCGGGCGGCGGCGCCAAGTACAAGATCTTCCGCTGGGCCGCCGAGGTCGCCCGCGAGTACGCCAAGGTCAGCCAGGACAACTTCCGCCGCACCGGCACCGCGAGCGCCCCCTTCGGGCTTGCCGCCAAGCACGCGGTCGCCGACAAGCTGGTGTACGCCAAGATCCGCGAGGCCTTCGGCGGTAACCTCCGCGCCTGTGTCTCCGGCTCCGTGGCCCTCGCCCCGGAGATCGGGTTCTTCTTCTCCGGCGCCGGCATCCACATCCTCGAGGGCTACGGCCTCACCGAGTCCTCGGCCGCCTCCTTCGTGAACCCGGGCGAGGCGTACCGCACCGGCACGGTCGGCAAGCCGCTGCCCGGCACAGAGGTGCGGATCGCGGAGGACGGGGAGATCCTGCTGCGCGGGCCCGGCATCATGGAGGGCTACCACGGGCTGCCGGAGAAGACCGCGGAGGTCCTTGAGGCCGACGGCTGGTTCCACACCGGTGACATCGGTGAGCTCTCGCCCGACGGCTACCTGCGCATCACCGACCGCAAGAAGGACCTCTTCAAGACCTCCGGCGGCAAGTACATCGCCCCCACCGAGGTCGAGGGACAGTTCAAGTCGGTGTGCCCGTACGTCTCCAACATCCTCGTGCACGGCGCCGACCGGAACTTCTGCACCGCCCTCATCGCCCTCGACGAGGTGTCGATCCTCGGCTGGGCGAAGGAGAACGGCCTGGAGGGCAAGTCCTACGCCGAGGTCGTGGCCGCGCCGGCCACCGTCGAGATGATCGAGGGCCACATCAAGGAACTCAACGCGGGTCTCCAGCGCTGGCAGACCATCAAGAAGTTCCGCCTCCTGCCGCGCGACCTCGACGTCGAGCACGGCGAGATCACACCGAGCCTCAAGCTGAAGCGGCCGGTCGTGGAGCGGGAGTACAAGCACCTCATCGACGAGATGTACGCGGGCACGCGCGAGGCGTAGGGCGTTACAGGCGGCCCCTGCTGACGAGCTGGCGTAGCTCCCGGACCTGTGCGCGCAGTGTTGCCAGGTCCGGGGGGTCCTCTCCCGACAGTTGCTCCTCCAGGTCGGCCAGGCGGGTGTTCACCTCGCCCTGGTCCTGGGCCAGCAGTCGTTCCAGTTGCTGGTTCTTGCGGTGCAGGTCCAGGAAGACGGTGACCTTCGCTCGTAGGACCCAGGGGTCGAAGGGCTTGGTCAGATAGTCCGCGGCGCCTGTCGCGTAGCCGCGGAAGGCGTAGCCGGAGTCGTCCTCCGCGCCGGTCAGGAAGATGATCGGGACGTCCTTGGTCTGGTCGAGCCGTTTGATGTTCGCGGCGGTCTCGAAGCCGTCCATGCCCGGCATGCGGACGTCGAGCAGGACGAGGGCGAACTGCTGCCGCAGCAGTGCCTTCATGGCTTCCTCGCCCGAACGTGCGCGGACGAGCGGCTCGTTGAGGGACCCCAGGACGGCCTCCAGGGCTACCAGGTTGTCCTCCATGTCGTCGACCAGGAGGATGCTGGCGCGCTCTTCGGTCGTTGCCTCAGCGCTCATGGTGACTGTGCCTCATTCAGTCGTCGGCGGGACCGGCACTTCCCCTGTCGTGTCCGGTTCCGGTGCGTCGGTCTCCGCGTCGACCGCGGGCTCCTGCGTACCCGTGTCGTCCCGCGTGCCCTCCGGGTCGAGGAGCGCGCACACGACGGTCAGCAACTGGTCCACGTCGACCGGTTTGGGTACGTAGTCGTTGGCGCCCCGCGCGATCGACTTCTCCCGGTCTCCCGGCATCGCCTTCGCGGTCAGCGCGACGATGGGCAGGCCCGTCCAGCGCGGGGTGCGACGGATGGCGGCGATCGTCTCGTAGCCGTCCATCTCCGGCATCATGATGTCCATCAGGACGAGTTCGACGTCCGGGTTGCGCTCCAGCGTCTCGATGCCCTCCCGGCCGTTCTCGGCGTAGAGGACGGGCATGCCGACCCGGCCGAGGACATGGGTCAGCGCGAAGACGTTGCGGATGTCGTCGTCGACGATCAGCACCCGCCGCCCGGGCAGCACCTGGCCCGCCCGGCCCGTCTTCCACGCCTCCAGCTTGGTGGGCGTCGGCCAGGAGTCGTCCACGTCGGCGGAGGTGAAGGGCTCGGTCGACAGTTGCTCCGGCACCGGCAGGGCGCGTTCCTCGGGGGTCGGGCCGGTCGCCGTGTGGCCGGGGCTGACGACGGGGACGTACAGCGTGAACGTGGAGCCCTTGCCGGGCTCGCTCTGGGCGACGATACGGCCGCCCAGCAGACCGGCGATCTCGCGGCTGATCGACAGACCGAGGCCGGTGCCGCCGTACTTGCGGTTGGTGGTGCCGTCGGCCTGCTGGAACGCCTCGAAGATCACCGGGAGTTTCTCGGCGGCGATGCCGATGCCGGTGTCGGTGACGGAGAACGCGATCACCAGACCGCTGTCGCGGACATAGGGGTGCTCGGTGTCCGTGACCCGTGTGACACGCAGCTCCACCCGGCCTGTCGCGGTGAACTTGATGGCGTTGGACAGCAGATTGCGCAGGATCTGCTGGAGTCGCTGCTCGTCCGAGTACATCTCGCGCGGCACGTCCTCGCCGACCGTCACCTCGAACGCGAGACCGCGGTCGAGGGTGAGCGGGCGGAAGGTGGCGTGGACGTAGTCGAGCAGCTTGATCAGCGGCAGTTTCTTCGGGCGTACGTCCATCCGGCCCGCCTCGATCTTCGACAGGTCGAGGATGTCGTTGATCAGTTGCAGCAGATCCGAGCCCGACCTGTGGATCGTCGTCGCGAACTGCACTTCCTGGTCGGAGAGATGGCCGTCCGGATTGTCGGAGAGCAGCCGCGCCAGGATCAGCAGGGAGTTCAGCGGGGTGCGCAGTTCGTGCGACATGTTCGCCAGGAACTCCGACTTGTACTGCGACGACGTCGCCAGAAGGGCTGCCTTCTCCTCCAGTTCGGCGTTCGAGCGCTGCAACTCCGCCTGCTGCTTCTGGAGTTCGTCGGACCGCTCCTGGAGCTGGCGGGCCAGCCGCTGGGACTCGCCGAGCAGGGACTCCGTACGGGAGTTGGCGATGATGGTGTTGATCGCGACGGCGATGGTGTTCACGAACTGGTCGAAGAAGGCGAGGTGGACGTCGGAGAAGCGGGAGAAGGACGCCAGCTCGATCACGCCGAGGAGCTTGTCCTCGAAGAGGATCGGGATGATGACCACGCTCGTGGGCGCCGCCTCCCCGAGCCCGCTGTTGATCTTGATGTAGTCCGGCGGGGCCTCCTCGACCAGGATCCGCTTCTTCTCGCGGGCGGCCTGCCTGACCAGGCCGTGCACCGGAAGGCCCCCGGTCTCCACGGTCGCGCCCTGCGCCGAGCCGTAGCCGGCGATGAACGCGAGTCCTTTCGCAGGAACGGTTGTGCGCAGAGAGGCACCGTCCTCGTCGGGGTCGGCCAGGAAGAACGCGCCGTACTGGGCGTTCACCAGCGGGGTCAGCTCGCGCAGCAGCAGGTCGGCGACCTCCATCAGGTCCCGGTGGCCCTGCATCAGCGCGGCCAGGCGGGCCAGGTTGGACTCCAGCCAGTCCTTGGCGCGGGTGGTCTCGCGCAGGTTGGCCACCATCAGGTTGATGTTGTCCTTGAGCTCGGTGACCTCGCCCTGGGTCTCCACGGTGATCGAGCGGGACATGTCGCCCTGGGCCACCGCGGAGGCGACCTCGGCGATCGCGCGGACCTGGGTGGTCAGGTTCAGGGCGAGCTCGTTCACGTTCGTCGTCAGACGCTTCCAGGTGCCGTACACGCCCTCGACCCGTGCCTGGCCGCCGAGTTGGCCCTCGGAGCCGACCTCGCGGGCCACGCGGGTGACCTCGGAGGAGAAGGAGGAGAGCGTGTCGACCATGGTGTTGATGGCGGTCTTCAGCTCCAGGATCTCGCCGCGGGCGTCCACGTCGATCTTCTTGGAGAGGTCGCCGTTGGCGACGGCCGTGGTCACCTGGGCGATGTTGCGGACCTGCGAAGTGAGGTTGTCCGCCATGTAGTTGACGTTGTCCGTCAGGTCCCGCCAGACACCGGAGACACCCAGCACCTGGGCGCGGCCGCCGAGCCGGCCGTCGGTGCCGACCTCGCGGGCCACGCGGGTGACCTCGTCGGCGAAGGCGCGCAGCTGCTCCACCATCGTGTTGACGGTGTCCTTGAGTTCGAGGATCTCGCCGCGGGCGTCGACGGTGATCTTCTTGGAGAGGTCGCCGTTGGCGACAGCGGTGGTGACCTGGGCGATGTTCCGGACCTGCGAAGTCAGGTTCAGGGCCATGAAGTTGACGTTGTCGGTGAGGTCCTTCCAGACGCCCGACACGCCTCGCACCTGCGCCTGACCGCCCAGGTTTCCTTCCGTGCCCACCTCGCGGGCCACACGCGTGACCTCGTCCGCGAAGGCCGACAGCTGGTCGACCATCGTGTTGATGGTGGACTTCAGCTCCAGGATCTCGCCCTTCGCCTCCACCGTGATCTTCTTGCCGAGGTCGCCCTGGGCCACGGCGGTGGAGACCAGGGCGATGTTGCGGACCTGTGAAGTCAGGTTGTCCGCCATGAAGTTGACGTTGTCGGTGAGGTCCTTCCAGACACCGCTCACCCCCCGCACCTGGGCGCGCCCGCCGAGATTGCCCTCGGTGCCGACCTCGCGGGCGACGCGGGTGACCTCGTCGGCGAAGGCGGAGAGCTGGTCGACCATCGTGTTGATGGTGGACTTCAGCTCCAGGATCTCGCCCTGCGCGTCGACGGTGATCTTCTGCGAAAGGTCGCCGTTGGCGACGGCGGTGGTGACCTGGGCGATGTTGCGCACCTGCGAGGTCAGGTTCGACGCCATGAAGTTGACGTTGTCGGTGAGGTCCTTCCACACCCCCGACACGCCCCGCACCTGCGCCCGGCCGCCCAGCTGCCCCTCGGTGCCGACCTCGCGGGCCACGCGGGTCACCTCGTCGGCGAAGGCGGAGAGCTGGTCCACCATCGTGTTCACGGTCAGCTTCAGTTCCAGCAGCTCACCTGTCGCCTCGACGGTGACCGAGCGGGTCAGGTCGCCGCGCGCCACCGACGTGGTCACCAGGGCGATGTCCCGCACCTGGGCGGTCAGCCGGGCCGCCATGGTGTTGACCGCCTCGGTCACATCCCGCCAACTGCCCGACAGTCCCTGCACCTTGGCACGCCCACCGAGGCGCCCCTCGGTGCCGACCTCGCGCGCCACGCGGGTCACCTCACCGGTGAACAACGACAACTGGTCGACCATCTTGTTCACGGCCCGCCCCAGTCGCCGCAGATCACCGCGCAACTGACGGTTCCCGTCGTGCAGGTCGACCCGCTGGGTCAGATCGCCGCCGGCCACCGCGTCCAGCACCCGCGTCGCGTTCGCCGCCGGGGCCACCAGGGCGTCGAGCAGCTGGTTCACATCGCTGACCCGGGATGCCCAGGCGCCTGCGCCGGGGCTCGGCGAGAGCCGTTCGTCGAGTCGGCCGTGTCGCACCAACTCCCGCTTCACACGCTGGACTTCGGTGGTGAAGTGGACGTTGCGGTCGACCAGCTGATTGAAGATCGCGGCCAGTTCGGCCGCGAGGCCGTGAGCGCCGGTCTCCGCCACCTTCGCGAAGTGCCCGTCCCGGGCGGAGGTCATCGCGGCGAGCAGCGGACGCAGATCCGATGCTCGAATCTGGTCGTCTTTCTGTCCGTCTTCGAGCACACGCGTAGCACTGTTCTCACTCATGGCGGCCCACTTCGGTAACTCGGCGCTTATGGGCGTGGCCAGTCTGTCACTCTGTCCGCACTGACCGAGGTGTATTCGTCCGAACTGCTCGGGGAGCGGGACATGGGGGCCATTCCGGCGCAACGGGAGACCGATCCCGGTGCTTCTGATGCGCCTGTGCACGGGAGTGTGCTGCCGTACGCCCGGGCGCACGCCACCCTTACGGGCAGCTCCCTCGCGCCGGGCGCCGCCCGCGCACTCCTGCGCGCCGCCCTCTCCGAGTGGACCGAACTGGGCCTGCCCGGCAGGGAACCGCTCACCGACCGGCTGGCCCACGACGCCGTCGTGGTCGTCAGCGAACTCGTCACCAACGCGGTCGTGCACGCCGGCACCGACGTCGATCTGGAGTGCCGGCTGGAGAAGGAGACCGGGGCCCTCGTCGTCGAGGTCACCGACCAGCACCCCTCGCGCGCCCCACGCGACGGAACGGGTGAACACGCGTACGAGACACCGGAGTACGGCCGCGGACTGCGCCTCGTCGCCACCCTCGCCGAGTCCTGGGGCATCACCTACCGCAAGGGCACCAAGACCGTGTGGGCGCGGCTGACCGAGGAGGACAGCGCGGCCGTGGGCAAGAGCGGGGAGGACGGGGCGTACGCGGGAGCGCACGGACTGGAGATCGCCGGGGTCCTCGCCCCCGAACCCCGGCGCGCCGAACGCGACCGGGAATGGCTCAACCGCGGCGCCCTGTCCTTCCTTGCCGAGGCCTCCGACCTGCTCGCCGGACAGCTCGACGAGGACCTGGTCGCCGCCCTCGCCGGACAGCTGATCGTGCCGCGGCTCGCCGACTGGTGCGCGGTGTGGCTGGAGGACGAGCACATGGGGCGCGGCGGCGTCTGGGGCGCCGACGGGACCGGCGGCTCGGGCCCACGGCTCGCCCGCGTCTGGCACGGCCACGAGAGCCGTATCGAGGAACTGCGCCGCGCCCTGGAGAAGGACGCGCCCAGACCGGTGGACCCGCCGCGCTCCGGGCCCGTGCCGTTCCCCTGGCCCGGCGAGGCGCTGGGCACGCACGGGACGCACGGCACCGCACTGGCGTACCGCCTGATCGCGGGCGGCCGGCCGCTCGGCACGCTCGTCATCGGACGGTCCGGGCTGCTGCGCTTCCCCGACGAGATCACCGGCCTGGTCGAGGACCTCGGCCGCCGGGTCGCGCTCGCCATCGGCGCGGCCCGCCAGTACGCCCGCCAGGCCACCATCAGCGCCGTCCTCCAGCGCGGACTGCTGCCCGGCGCGGTCGCGGAGATTCCCGGGATGCGCAGCGCGCTGGTGTACGAGCCGTGCGACAAGGGCGGCCCCAGCGGCGACTTCTACGATCTTTTCCCGGCCGGCGACGGCCGCTGGTGCTTCGCCGTCGGCGACGTCCAGGGCAAGGGCCCCGAGGCCGCCGTGGTGATCGGCCTGGCCCGCCCCTGGCTGCGGCTCCTCGCCCGCGAGGGCTACCGCGTCGCCGACGTCCTGGACCGCCTCAACCAGCTGCTCCTCGACGACGCCACGGAGGCCGCCGACGCCGCCGCCCGCGCCCTGATCGCCGCGGGCGGCCAGGCCCTGACCGGCGACGGCCCCCAGACCCGCTTCCTCTCCCTCCTCTACGGCGAGCTGGCCCCCTTCGACGGCGGAGTGCGCTGCACCCTCGCCTCCGCCGGACATCCGCTGCCGCTGCTCCTCGGCGCGGGCGGCGAGGTCCGCACCGCCGCCCGGCCGCAGACCCTGCTCGGGGTCGTCGAGGACGAGACGTACACCAGCGAGACCTTCGAGCTGCGGCCCGGCGACACCCTGCTCGCCGTCACGGACGGGGTGACGGAGCGCCGCTGCGGCCCCCGCCAGTTCGACGACGCCGACGGCCTCGCGACGGCCCTCGCCGGCTGCGCCGGGCTCACCGCCCCGCTGATCGCGGAGCGCATCAGACGTCTCGTGCACGAGTTCGGCGTACGGCCGCCGGAGGACGATCTCGCGCTGCTGGTGCTCCAGGCGGAGTAACCGTCACGGTCCTGGACAATGGAAGGCATGCCTTCCGCACTCCCCGACGGCGAGCCCGTCCCCGACGACGGCGCGCTCCCCGCGTCCGCGCTCGCCGGGTCCGCCGCCCGCCCCCTCGGGTTCTATCTGCACGTTCCGTACTGCGCGACCCGCTGCGGCTACTGCGACTTCAACACCTACACGGCGACCGAGCTGCGCGGCACCGGCGGCGTCCTCGCCTCCCGCGACAACTACGCCGACACCCTGATCGACGAGATCCGGCTGGCCCGCAAGGTTCTCGGCGACGACCCGCGCCAGGTCCGCACGGTGTTCGTCGGCGGCGGTACGCCGACCCTGCTGGCCGCGGACGATCTCGTACGGATGCTGGCGGCGATCCGTGACGAGTTCGGTCTGGCGCCGGACGCGGAGGTGACGACGGAGGCGAACCCGGAGTCGGTGGACCCGGTGTACCTGTCCACCCTGCGGCAGGGCGGCTTCAACCGGATCTCCTTCGGCATGCAGAGCGCGCGGCAGCACGTACTGAAGGTGCTCGACCGCACGCACACCCCGGGCCGCCCCGAGGCGTGCGTGGCGGAGGCCCGGGCGGCGGGTTTCGGCCATGTCAACCTCGACCTGATCTACGGCACCCCGGGGGAGTCGGACGACGACTGGCGGGCGTCGTTGGAGGCGGCGATCGGTGCCGGCCCGGACCATGTCAGCGCGTATGCCCTGATCGTCGAGGAGGGTACGCAGCTGGCCCGTCGTATCCGGCGCGGCGAGGTCCCGATGACCGACGACGACGTCCACGCGGACCGGTACCTGATCGCGGAGTCGGTGCTGTCCGAGGCGGGCTACTCCTGGTACGAGGTCTCCAACTGGGCCACCTCGGAGGCGGGGCGCTGCCTCCACAACGAGCTGTACTGGCGCGGTGCCGACTGGTGGGGCGCGGGGCCCGGCGCGCACTCCCATGTGGGCGGGGTGCGCTGGTGGAACGTGAAGCATCCGGGGGCGTATGCCGCGGCGCTGGCGGCGGGGAAGTCGCCGGGGGCGGGACGTGAGCTGCTCTCGGACGAGGACCGCCGGGTCGAGCGGATTCTGCTGGAGTTGCGGCTGCTGGAGGGGGTGCCGTTGTCGCTGCTGCGGGAGGAGGGGCTCGCGGCTTCTCGGAGGGCGCTTTCGGAGGGGCTGCTGGATGCCGGGCCGTATGAGGAGGGGCGTGCGGTGCTGACCCTGCGGGGGCGGCTGCTGGCCGATGCGGTGGTGCGGGACCTGGTGGACTGAGAGGTTGTTGGGCGGCTGCGGGTGCGTTGTGGCTGGTCGCGCAGTTCCTCGCGCCCCTTAGGTGGGTGCAGTCACGAAGTCGATCAGTTCCTCCACCCTTCCCAGCAGCTCCGGCTCCAGGTCCTTGTACGAGTTCACTCGCTTCAGGATCGCCTGCCACACCGCGCCCGTGTTCTCCGACGGCCAGCCCAGGGCCCGGCACACGCCCGTCTTCCAGTCCTGGCCGTGGGGCACGCGCGGCCAGGACTCGATGCCCAGGGACGACGGCTTCACCGCCTCCCAGATGTCGATGTACGGGTGGCCCACCACCAACGCGTGTTCGCTCGTCACCGCCTGTGCGATGCGCCACTCCTTCGTGCCCGGCACCAAGTGGTCCACGAGCACACCGAGCCGGGCATCGGCGCCGGGGTCGAACTCCTCGACGATCCTCGGCAGGTCGTCCACGCCCTCCAGGTACTCCACGACCACGCCCTCGATGCGCAGGTCGTCGCCCCAGACCTTCTCCACCAGTTCCGCGTCGTGCCGGCCCTCGACGTAGATGCGGCCGGCGCGGGCCACGCGGGCGCGGGCGCCGGGGACGGCCACCGAGCCGGATGCCGTACGGGTGGGCCGTAGCGGCGCCTGACCGGTGGGACGTACGAGCGTCACCACCCGGCCCTCCAGCAGAAAGCCCCTCGGCTCCATCGGGAACACCCGGTGCTTGCCGAAGCGGTCCTCCAGGGTCACCGTGCCCGCCTCGCAGCGGATCACCGCACCGCAGAAACCGGTGCCGGGCTCCTCGACCACCAGGCCGGGCTCCGCCGCGACCTCGGGGACGGGCTTCGGCTTCTTCCAGGGAGGGGTCAGATCGGCGGAGTACTGGCGCATTCGGATGACGATAGGAGAAGCCCGCCACCGGCTAACGCGACACGCCGAAACGGGTGGCCAGAGCGTCGCGCTGGCGTCGTACGAACGCCGCGTCCACCACCGCTCCGTGACCGGGCACGTACAGCGCGTCCTCGCCGCCCAGGTCGAGGAGGCGGTCCAGCGCCGCAGGCCAGTGCGACGGTACGGCGTCGGGGCCCGCCTGCGGTTCGCCGGACTCCTCGACCAGGTCGCCGCAGAAGACCACCTCGGGAGCGCCGGGGACCAGGACCACGAGATCGTGGCCGGTGTGGCCGGGGCCGATGTTCGCCAGCAGGACCTGGCGGCCGCCGCCCAGGTCGAGGGTCCACTCGCCGGAGACCTCGTGGCGGGGACGGGGCAGGGCGTCGACCGCCTCGTCGGCCAGAGCGGTGTCCAGACCGTTGCGGATCGCGTCCGCGCGCAGTTCCTCGCGGGCCTGGTGCTGGTCGAACAGCGCGCCCATGCCCACCGGCCCGTACACCTCCGCCCCCGCGAACGCCGCGGCCCCGAAGACATGGTCGAAATGGGGATGCGTCAGCGCGAGATGAGTCACACGATGCCCGGCGAGTGATTCGGCCCGCGCCCGCAGCCGCGCGCCCTCGCCGATGCTCGACCCGGCGTCGATCAGCAGGGCGGTCCCCGCACCGACGACCAGCCCCGCCGTGCAGTCCCAGCCCGGGAGCCGGCACCGCCCGACCCCGGCCGCCACCCGCTCCCACCCCAGCTCTTCCCAAGTCACCGTCATACGGCGACGCTAGCCGTACGAGGGGTCGCGGCAGGACCGACCTTGCCCGGGCGGTACCCCACCGCCGTACACTGGGCCGGGGAACGCTGGCACTCGGGCGGACAGAGTGCCAGGCAAGGCGCCGAGGGAACGACTTCTGGAGGTGTGCGCGATGCTGAGTGAACGCAGGCTTCAGGTGCTGCGCGCCATCGTCCAGGACTATGTGGGCACAGAGGAGCCGGTCGGTTCCAAGGCCCTCACCGAGCGGCACAGCCTCGGTGTCTCCCCGGCGACGATCCGCAACGACATGGCGGCCCTGGAGGACGAGGGGTTCATCGCCCAGCCGCACACCAGTGCCGGGCGCATCCCCACGGACAAGGGCTACCGGCTGTTCGTCGACAAGCTCGCGGGCGTCAAGCCGATGACCGCGCCCGAGCGGCGCGCCATCCAGAACTTCCTCGACGGCGCCGTCGATCTCGACGACGTGGTGGCCCGGACCGTACGGCTGCTCGCGCAGCTCACACGGCAGGTCGCGGTGGTGCAGTACCCCTCGCTCACCCGGTCCACCGTGCGCCATGTCGAACTGCTCGCGCTGGCACCCGCGCGCCTGATGCTCGTGCTGATCACGGACACCGGGCGGGTCGAGCAGCGGATGATCGACTGCCCGGCGCCCTTCGGCGAGACGTCCCTCGCCGATCTGCGGGCCCGGCTCAACAGCAGGGTCGCGGGCCGGCGCTTCAGTGATGTGCCGATGCTCGTCGAGGACCTCCCCGAGGGCTTCGACCTGGAGGACCGCGGCACGGTCTCGACGGTGCTCTCCACTCTCCTGGAGACGCTCGTCGAGGAGAACGAGGAGCGGTTGATGATCGGCGGAACCGCCAATCTCACCCGCTTCGGACATGACTTCCCCCTCACTATCCGTCCGGTGCTCGAAGCCCTGGAGGAGCAGGTCGTGCTCCTCAAGTTGCTTGGTGAGGCCGGGGATTCGGGCATGACCGTACGCATCGGTCATGAGAACGCCTATGAGGGACTCAACTCCACGTCCGTCGTGTCGGTCGGCTACGGTTCGGGCGGCGAGGCAGTCGCCAAGCTCGGCGTGGTCGGACCGACCCGCATGGATTACCCGGGAACGATGGGAGCGGTACGCGCAGTGGCACGGTACGTCGGACAGATCCTGGCGGAGTCCTAAGTGGCCACGGACTACTACGCCGTTCTCGGCGTGCGTCGCGACGCGTCGCAGGAAGAGATCAAGAAGGCCTTCCGTCGGCTCGCTCGCGAGCTGCACCCGGACGTCAACCCTGATCCGAAGACCCAGGAGCGGTTCAAGGAGATCAACGCCGCTTACGAGGTGCTGTCGGACCCGCAGAAGAAGCAGGTCTACGACCTCGGCGGCGACCCCCTGTCCCAGGCGGGCGGCGGTGGCGCGGGCGGCTTCGGGGCCGGTGGGTTCGGGAACTTCTCGGACATCATGGACGCGTTCTTCGGTACGGCGTCGCAGCGGGGTCCGCGGTCGCGTACGCGGCGGGGCCAGGACGCGATGATCCGGCTGGAGATCGAGCTCGACGAGGCGGCCTTCGGCACGACGAAGGACATCCAGGTCGACACGGCGATCGTGTGCACCACCTGTAGTGGTGAGGGCGCGGCGCCGGGGACCTCCGCCCAGACGTGTGACATGTGCCGCGGGCGCGGCGAGGTGTCGCAGGTGACGCGGTCGTTCCTGGGGCAGGTCATGACGTCCCGGCCGTGTCCGCAGTGCCAGGGGTTCGGGACGGTCGTGCCGACGCCGTGCCCCGAGTGCGCGGGCGACGGTCGCGTACGGTCCCGGCGCACCCTCACGGTCAAGATTCCGGCCGGTGTGGACAACGGCACGCGGATCCAGCTCGCCGGTGAGGGTGAGGTCGGGCCCGGTGGCGGTCCCGCCGGTGACCTGTACGTCGAGATCCATGAGCTGCCGCACTCGCAGTTCCAGCGGCGTGGTGACGATCTGCACTGCACGGTGACGATTCCGATGACCGCGGCGGCGCTCGGTACGAAGGTGCCGCTGGAGACGCTGGACGGGCTGGAGGAGGTCGACATCAGGCCTGCCACGCAGTCCGGGCAGTCGATTCCGCTGCACGGGCGTGGAGTCACGCATCTGCGGGGCGGGGGTCGTGGTGACCTCATCGTCCATGTCGAGGTGCAGACGCCGAACAAGCTGGATCCGGAGCAGGAGCGGTTGCTGCGGGAGCTGGCGAAGCTGCGGGGTGAGGAGCGGCCTACGGGGCAGTTCCAGCCGGGGCAGCAGGGGTTGTTCTCGCGGTTGAAGGACGCGTTCAACGGTCGGTGACCGGTGAATCGGTAGAGGGCGGCTGCGGGCGGGGTTCTTTCCTCGCCCCCGCCGCCCTCACCCGTTGGAGGATGCGGGACCGGCACGGAGCGTTCCAGGCTGAAAAGTGCTGGTCGGTGTGGGTGGATCAGGGCTCTCACCCGCTGCCCATTCCCCTGTCCTATGCCAGCGGAAGGCCGGATTCGGACTTGTTCGGTGGACGTGACAACATGCGGGCATGTCCTCCGCACTGACCGATCTTTTCCCCCATCCGATCGTGCAGGCCCCGATGGCGGGCGGCGTCTCCGTGCCGCAGCTCGCCGCCGCCGTGTCCGATGCCGGGGGGCTCGGGTTTCTTGCCGCCGGGTACAAGACGGCGGACGGGCTGTATCAGGAGATCAAGCAGCTGCGGGGGCTGACCGGACGCCCGTTCGGGGTCAATCTGTTCATGCCGCAGCCGGAGTACGCCGACCCGGCCGCCGTCGACGTGTACGCGCACCAGCTGTCCGGCGAGGCCTCCTGGTACGAGACCGAGCTCGGGGACCCCGACAGCGGCCGTGACGACGGGTACGACGCCAAGCTCGCCGTACTGCTCGACAACCCGGTGCCGGTGGTGTCCTTCCACTTCGGCGTCCCCAGCAGCGAGGTGCTGGAGTCCCTGCGGCGCGCGGGCACCTTCACCCTCGTCACCGCGACCACCGCCGAGGAGGCCCTGGCCGTACAGCGGGCCGGCGCCGACGCGGTCATCGCGCAGGGCGTGGAGGCCGGCGGGCACCAGGGCACCCACCGTGACATCCCGGAGAACGACGGGGCCGGCACAGGGCTGCTGTCGCTCCTCGGGCAGATCCGCGAGACCGTCGGCATCCCGATCGTCGCCGCCGGCGGCATCATGCGCGGCAGCCAGATCGCCGCCGTCCTCGCCGCCGGTGCCAGTGCCGCGCAGCTCGGCACCGCCTTCCTCGCCACCACCGAGTCCGGCGCCGCACCCGTCCACAAGCAGGCGCTCACCAACCCCCTGTTCGTCCGCACCGAGTTGACCCGCGCCTTCTCCGGCCGCCCCGCCCGCGGGCTCGTCAACCGCTTCATGCGCGAACACGGCCGTTACGCCCCCGCCGCCTACCCGGAGATCCACCACCTCACCTCCCCGCTGCGGAAGGCCGCCGCCAAGGCCAAGGACGCGCAGGGCATGGCGCTGTGGGCAGGGCAGGGCCACCGCATGGCGCGCGAGCTGCCCGCCGGGCAGCTGGTGGAGGTGCTGGCCGCCGAACTCGCGGACGCCCGGACAGCGTTGTCGGGCTTCCCGAAGGGCGGTGACCTGCGATGACGGCTCCCGTGTTCGTGGTCGAGCACTTCGACGCCGGGGACGGCGGACGGTATGTCCTGGAGGGGCCCGAGGGGCGACACGCGGTCTCCGTGAAGCGGCTCCAGCCCGGCGAGGAGGTCGTCCTCGCCGACGGCGCCGGACGCTACGCGGTGTGCGACGTGATAGGCACCGAAGGCAAGGACCGGCTGATCGTCCACATGACCTCGGTGTCCGAGGAGCCGGAGGAGTCCCCCCGCATCACCGTCGTCCAGGCCCTTCCCAAGGGCGACCGCGGTGAGCTGGCCGTCGAGACCATGACCGAGACCGGCGTCGACGCGATCGTGCCCTGGCAGGCCGCCCGCTGCATCACCCAGTGGAAAGGCGACCGCGGACTGAAGGCCCTCGCCAAGTGGCGGTCCACCGCCCGCGAGGCGGGCAAGCAGTCCCGGCGCTTCCGTTTCCCCGAGGTCGCGGACCTGGCCACCAGTAAGCAGGTCGCGGCGCTGCTCGCCGAGGCCGACTTCGCCGCCGTGCTCCACGAGAGCGGTGACGAACCGCTGGCCACCGTCGAACTCCCCACCGAGGGCGACATCGTGCTCGTCGTCGGTCCCGAAGGGGGCGTCTCCCCCGAGGAGTTGGCGCTGTTCGAGGAGGCGGGGGCTAAGCCGTACGTCCTCGGGCGTACCGTGCTGCGTACATCGACCGCCGGGACCGCCGCGACCGCCGTGCTCCTCGCCCGCACCGGCCGCTGGTCCTGAGACCAGGGGGAACACCTTGGAACTCGCCCAAGTCCGGCTGCTCGTCTCCGACTTCCCCGTCTGTTACCGCTTCTACGCCGAAGTCCTCGGCCTCAAGCCGCAGTCGGGGGCGACGCGGGGACCGTACGAGAAGTTCAGCCCCACCACCGGCTCCGCCGGTATCGCCCTCCAGGACCGGGCCATGATGGCCGGGATACTGGGGGAGTTGGGCGACGCGGCGAGCGGGCACCGGTCACTGGTCGTGCTGCGCGTCGACGACCTCGACACCTACTGCGAGCAGATCGCCGAGCGCGGCGCCGTCCTGCTGCACGGGCCCGCCCCCATGACCGACCGCATGCGGGTCGCCCACCTCAAGGACCCGGAGGGGAACCTTGTGGAGCTTCAGGAGTGGCTGCTGCTGCGCGCCTGAGGACCGCGTCGAACAGGTCCCAGCCGTCCAGCTCGGCGGGACCCGGCAGGAGTCCACGCTCGGTCGCCTCATCGACGAGACCGCGTACGACACCGGGTTCGCGCAGGTTGAGCAGCTTTCCCGGGCCGGTCGCCACACAGCCGACGTACGAGTAGCCGTCGGAGACGGCGCCACGCTCGCCCTGCCGGAAGACGATCCGGGTGCGTACCCCGTCGCGGTACAGGTTCAGCACGTCGCGGCGCGCGTCGTCCTCCCGGCGGTTGTGCCGGACGCTCCACAGGTAGGCCGTCCGCTCGTCCACGACGAGACGGCGAAGGCGACGGTCGTTGCGCATGCCGTAAAGCTAGACGGGCGGGCAGCGCTTGGTCTCCGGGTTTTTCGCGGGGATCAGTTCGACGTCCTCGCGGCGGACGGCGAAGGATTCCTGGATGTCGCCTTCATTGCGTGCCGGGTCCCAGAGCCAGATCCAGTCGCCGGACGTGCCGAAGGACAGGACCGGACGGCTGGTGGGGGCAGGGCCGTTCTCGACGGCGAGCCGCTTGTCCGGGTCCACCGGACGCAGGCACATGAAATGGCCGTAGACACCGAAGTAGGCGTCCGGCTCCTCGCCCGTGTGCGCGGCGTTCTCCGCGGCTCGGCCGGCCGCGCTCGCCGCCTGCTTGGTGCCCAGACCGATCGCGGTCAGGGCGTACGCGATGGCGATCAAGGTCACCACGACGACGGCGAAGAAGCGGTTGCCGTTGTCCCGGCCCAGATGGAAGTGGCGCCCCCAGCCGATCACCGCCAGGAAGAACAGCCCGCTGCCCAGGGCGAGCACCATGGGCTCGGCCGCCACGAGATACGTGCCGAGCCTGGGGGTGGGCACGGCTTCCACGCGGATGTCGAAGCGGTCCAGGTAGTCGTCGTGCATCTGCCCGCCCAGCCACCCCACCATCGACCACACCACGGGCACGGACAGCGGCACCAGCCATGCGGCGTGCCGGGTGAAGAACGTCCGGCGCAGGGCGAACACCACACCGAAGCCGGTGAACATGGCAGCCGCCACGACCAGCAGGCCCGCTGCGAGGCCTTCGGGATCGAGCTCCAGACCCATCAGCGCACCGAACGCCGCGATCACGGAGGTGCCCGCCACCCCCACGGCCCACTGCACCGGCCAGCTGCGATCCCGGGTCTCCTTGGCCACCCGGCTGATCGGCAGCGCGCCGACGGCGCTCAGCAACGCGGGCAGCAGCTTCCACCACCCCTCCGCCCACACCACGTACATCCCGCAGACGACCGCCAGCACGATCCCGACCGCCCCCGCCGCCACCCAGGCCCAGCGCACCCGGCGTTCGTGCGGGGTCTCGTCCAGCGGCGGGTTCGCGTCCGAGTGCCCCGGCACCCGCAGCCCGTGCGCGGCGGGGTCGAAGGCTCGCCCGCCCAGTGTCCGGGCGGCCAGCTCGGTGCGGGCGGCGTCCTGGGACTCCGGCCCCGCGGGCACCGTCACCGCCCGCTGCTCGTCCGCGAGGCCCAGCCAGGTCAGCAGGCCGCCCCAGGAGGGCAGTACCCGATGCATGTGGTACGTCGTCGTCGCCGGCCGCGGGTGTTCCACCAGGGCCGCGTCCCGCACCCAGGCGCCCAACTCCGCTTGCCGGGCGAGCCGTTCGACCTCCGTGATGGCGGTGCGCAGGGCTCCCAGGCGGGCCCCGTGCAACCGGATCTCGACGACGAGCGAGACGCGGTGCGCTACGGCGGGGGCGGACTCCTCGGTCTCGGCCGGGCGTACGGTCCAGCCCCGTTCCTCGAACAGGCCCGTCACATAGGCCACTTCATCCGCCTGGTCGACCACGTCGACAAGCATCCGCACCCGCCGTCGACGCGGCGGAGCGGGCGGCCCCGGCGCCGGATCGGCCGCCGTTTCCACGGACTGCGTGGTGTCGTCCGAGGGGCGTGGCGCGGGCAGGACGCGCCGGCTGAGCGGCGAACTGGGCAACGGTCCTCCAGGTGATCGCGTGCCACTCGATTGTGGGGCGAGTGTCCGTATGCGCTCTACCGCGGCGGCCGTGACAGTGGGAAGCTGCCCTCCATGGGGGTATTGCGCAGGTTTTGGGGCCGCCCGCGAGGACACCGGGTCCAGCGGGTGGCAGCGGTGTCCGTGCTCGCGGTCATGGTCGTCGGCGGGGCGACCGCCTGTGATCCGGCGGGGCTGAACTCCGCTTCCGTGGCGTACACGACCGACCAGACCGTGACGAAGGAGCTGGAGCGGCAGAAGGCCAACGTGCAGTGGCTGACCTGCCAGGCCTCCTACGGGAGCCGGCCCACGCCGACGGCGACCGACAACGCCGTCGCCGAGGTCCACTGCACCGGCGAGACCACCAGCAACCAGGACATCGACGTCGACGGCAAGATCACCCGTGTGGTCAACGGGCAGTGCGTACGCGGTGAGTTGACGGCCAAGATCGACGGCAAGCAGTGGTTCCAGGTCAACGGTCTGGGCAACTGCAACGCCTCGCCCGAGCCGAACAACCCGGGCGGCAACGGACAGCCGGGAGCCACCGTCACCGTGACGGTCACGGAGACCATCTGGTGCGACAAGTACCCGGACTGCCGGCCCGTCCAGGGCAAGTGATCCAAAGCCCTGTCCGTGGGCCGTCGGCCCTGCATAGGGTTGACGGGTGACACAGCCCGCGACGCCCTCGTATCTCCGATTCCCGCACCTGCACGGCGACTTGGCGGCCTTCACCGCCGAGGACGACATATGGATCGCCCCCCTCGACGGCGGCCGGGCCTGGCGGGTCAGCGCCGACAACGTGCCCGTCTCCACGCCCCGCATCTCGCCCGACGGCACCACCGTCGCCTGGACCTCCACCCGGGACGGTGCCCCCGAGGTGCACATCGCCCCGGTCGACGGCGGCCCCGCCAAGCGGCTGACGCACTGGGGGAGTTGGCGTACCCAGGTGCGCGGCTGGACCCCCGACGGCCAGGTCCTCGCGATCACCACCCACGGCCAGGCCAGCCTGCGCCGCTCCTGGGCGCACGTCGTCCCGCTGGACGGGGGACCGTCGACCGTCCTGCCGTACGGGCCCGTCGGCGGTGTCGCGCTCGGGCCGTCCACCGTGCTGCTGTCCGCGCCGATGGGGCGGGAGGCTGCCTGGTGGAAGCGGTACCGGGGCGGTACGGCGGGCAAGTTGTGGATCGACCGCGAGGGCGACGGGGAGTTCGTACGGCTGCATCAGGACCTCGACGGGAACATCGAGTTCCCGGTGTGGGCGGGGGAGCGGATCGCCTTCCTCTCCGACCACGAGGGCGTCGGCGCGCTGTACTCCTCCCTCGCCGACGGGTCCGATCTGCGGCGGCACACGCCCCTCGACGGGTTCTACGCCCGGCATGCATCCGGTGACGGCACCCGGGTCGTCTACACCTCCGCCGGTGAACTGTGGGTCCTGGACCACCTGGACGGGGCCGAGCCGCGCCGGCTGGAGGTGCGGCTCGGGGGACAGCGCGTCGACCGGCAGCCGTTCGCGGTGAACGCCTCGCGCTGGTTCGGCTCCGCCGCCCCCGACCACACCGCGCGCGGCAGCGCGGTCGCCGTCCGCGGCGCCGTGCACTGGGTCACCCACCGCTCCGGCCCGACCCGGGCGCTGGCCGCCGAACCCGGCGTACGGGCCCGGCTGCCCCGCACCTTCCGCACGGAGGGCGAGGAATGGGTCGTATGGGTGACCGACGCGGAGGGCGACGACGCCCTGGAGTTCGCGCCCGCCACCGGTCTCGCCCCCGGCGCCACCCCGCGCCGGCTCGCCGCCGGACAGCTCGGCCGGGTCCTCGGGCTCGCCATGGCCCCCGACGGCAGCCGGGCCGCGGTCGCCGCGCACGACGGACGCGTCCTGCTCGTCGAGCGGGAGACCGGCGAGGTACGCGAGGTCGACCGGAGCGCCGACGGGGATGTCTCCGGGCTGGTCTTCTCACCCGACTCGGCGTGGCTCGCCTGGTCCCACCCCGGCCCGCGCCCGCTGCGCCAGCTCCGCCTCGCCAACACCACCGACCTCTCCGTCACCGAGGCGACCCCGCTGCGCTTCCAGGACTACGCGCCCACCTTCACCCTGGACGGCAAGCACCTCGCGTTCCTCTCCACCCGCTCCTTCGACCCGGTCTACGACGAGCATGTCTTCGACCTCGCCTTCGTGGTCGGCGACCGCCCGCACCTGATCACGCTCGCCGCGACCACGCCCTCGCCGTTCGGCCCGCAGCGGCACGGCCGCCCCTTCGAGGCCCCCGACAAGGACGAGACGCCCGACAGCGAGGGCACCCCGGCCACCCGTATCGACCTCGAAGGCCTCGCCGACCGGATCGTGCCCTTCCCGGTCGAGGCCGCCCGCTACTCCAACCTGCGCGCGGCGAAGGACGGCGTGCTGTGGCTGCGCCACCCCGTGCAGGGCGTCCTCGGCTCCACCCGGGCCACCCCGGACGACCCCGACCCCAAGACCGAGCTGGAGCGCTACGACCTCGCCCAGCAGCGTCTGGAGCATCTCGCCGCCGACGCCGACCACTTCGCGGTCAGTGGGGACGGCAAGCGGGTCCTGCTGTGGACCGACGGGCGCCTGAAGGTCGTCCCCAGCGACCGCCGTGCCTCCAACGACGACGACAGCGACACCAACATCACCGTCGACCTCGCCCGGATCCGGCAGACCGCCGACCCGTCGGCAGAGTGGCGGCAGATGTACGAGGAGACCGGCCGCATCATGCGGGACCACTTCTGGCGCCCCGACATGAGCGGCGTCGACTGGCCCGGCGTGCTGGACCGCTACCGCCCGGTGGTGGACCGGGTCGCCACCCATGACGACCTCGTCGACCTCCTCTGGGAGGTCCAGGGCGAGCTCGGCACCTCGCACGCCTACGTCATGCCGCGCGGCGGCCACGGCAGGGGGCCCCGGCAGGGTCTGCTCGGCGCCGACATCTCCCGTCACCAGGACGGCAGTTGGCGTATCGACCGCATCCTTCCGACCGAGACCTCCGACCCCGACGCCCGCTCCCCGCTCGCCGCGCCCGGTGTCGCGGTGCGCGCCGGCGACGCGATCGTGGCGGTCGGCGGGCATCCGGTCGACCCGGTCACCGGTCCGGGCCCGCTCCTCGTCGGCACGGCGGGCAAGCCGGTCGAGCTGACCGTCTCGCCGTCCGGCGGCGGCGAGGTGCGGCACGCCGTCGTCGTACCGATCGCGGACGAGGAACCGCTGCGGTACCACGCGTGGGTCGCGGACCGGCGGGCGTACGTCCACGACAAGTCCGGCGGCCGCCTCGGCTACCTCCACGTCCCCGACATGCAGGCCCCCGGCTGGGCCCAGATCCACCGTGACCTGCGCGTCGAGGTGGCCCGTGAGGGCCTGGTCGTCGACGTCCGGGAGAACCGCGGCGGTCACACCTCCCAGCTCGTGGTCGAGAAGCTGGCCCGGCGGATCGTCGGCTGGGCCCTGCCGCGCGGGCTGCGGCCGTACAGCTATCCGCAGGACGCGCCGAGGGGACCGGTGGTCGCCGTGGCGAACGAGTTCTCGGGCTCCGACGGCGACATCGTCAACGCGGCGATCAAGGCGCTGGGGATCGGGCCGGTGGTCGGCACCCGGACCTGGGGCGGTGTCATCGGGATCGACAGCCGGTACCGGCTCGTCGACGGCACGCTGATCACCCAGCCCAAGTACGCGTTCTGGCTGGAGGGTTACGAGTGGGGCGTGGAGAACCACGGCGTCGACCCGGACGTCGAGGTGGTCCAGCGGCCGCAGGACCACGGGGCAGGGAAGGACGTACAGCTCGACGAGGCGATCAGGATCGCCCTGGAGTCCCTGGAGGGGACTCCCGCGAAGGTGCCTCCGTCGCTTCCCTGACCTGCTCGATACGATGCCTTCACAGCCGCCAGCCGAAGGGACCACCACATGCCAGGGGAACCGCAGGACGACTGCCTGTTCTGCAAGATCGTCGCAGGGCACATCCCGGCGACGATCGTCCGTGAGACGGACACCACCGTCGCCTTCCGGGACATCAACCCGCAGGCCCCCACGCACGTCCTGGTGATCCCCAAGGTGCACTACGAGAACGCCGCGACCCTCGCCGCCGCCGAACCGGCCATCGCCGCCGACGTCCTCGGCGAGGCGCAGTCGGTCGCCGACGAGGACAAGCTGGAGAGCTACCGCATCGTCTTCAACACCGGCGCGGGCGCCGGCCAGACCGTCTTCCACGCCCACGCGCACGTCCTCGGCGGCCGCGGCCTCCAGTGGCCGCCCGGGTAAGTCATCGTGTCCGTACGTGAATTGGTGGTCCTCGGCACCGCCAGCCAGGTCCCCACCCGGCACCGCAACCACAACGGCTACCTGCTGCGCTGGGACGGCGAGGGCATCCTCTTCGACCCGGGCGAGGGCACCCAGCGCCAGATGCTGCGGGCCGGTGTCGCCGCGCACGACCTGAACCGGATCTGCGTCACGCACTTCCACGGCGATCATTCGCTGGGGCTCGCCGGGGTCATCCAGCGCGTCAACCTCGACAAGGTCCCGCACGAGGTCACGGCCCACTACCCGAAGTCCGGCCAGCACTTCTTCGACCGCCTGCGGTACTCCACCGCCTACCGCGAGACGGTCGAGATCACGCAGGCGCCGGTGAGCGAGGACGGCGTCCTGGCCACGGGCTCTTCCTATGCCCTGGAGGCCCGCAAGCTCTCGCACCCCGTCGAGTCGTACGGCTATCGCGTCGTCGAACCCGACGGACGCCGCATGCTGCCCGACCGGCTCGCCGCGCACGGCGTCAAGGGCCCGGACATCGGCCGCATCCAGCGGGAGGGCTCGGTCGACGGCGTGTCCCTCGAAGACGTCAGCGAGGTGCGGCGCGGGCAGCGGTTCGCGTTCGTCATGGACACCCGGCTGTGCGACGGCGTGTACGCGCTGGCCGAGGGGTGCGACATGCTCGTCATCGAGTCGACGTTCCTGGACGAGGACATCGACCTCGCGGTCGACCACGGCCACCTGACCGCCGGGCAGGCGGCCACGGTGGCGAGGGACGCCGGCGTACGGCATCTCGTGCTCACGCACTTCAGCCAGCGGTACGGCGACCCCGACGAGTTCGAACGGCAGGCACGGGCGGCGGGGTTCGAGGGCGAGCTGACGGTCGCGCACGATCTTCTGCGGGTGCCGGTTCCGAAACGGCGATAAAGCACCCGTACGATGCTGCGATGCCCCTCCCCAAAGCTGAACTGCACCTGCACATCGAAGGCACGCTGGAGCCCGAGCTGGCGTTCGAGCTGGCCGCCCGCAACGGCGTCGAACTGGCGTACGCGGACACGGACGAGCTCCGCAAGGCGTACCAGTTCGAGGACCTCCAGTCCTTTCTGAACCTGTACTACGAGCTCATGGCCGTCCTGCGCACCGAGCGGGACTTCGAGGACCTCGCGAACGCGTATCTCGCCCGTGCCGCCGCGCAGGGGGTGCGGCACGCGGAGATCTTCTTCGACCCGCAGGCGCACATCGCGCGCGGTGTGGGGATGGGGACGGTCGTCGACGGGCTGTGGCGGGCGCTCGGCAGCAGCGAGGCGAACCACGGTGTCTCCACGCAGCTGATCCTGTGCTTCCTGCGCGACGAATCCGCCGAGTCGGCCCTTCAGACGCTGGAGGCCGCGAAGCCGTATCTCGACCGGATCGTCGGTGTCGGGCTCGACTCCGCCGAGGTCGGGCATCCGCCGGTGAAGTTCCGCGAGGTGTACGAGGTCGCGGCGCGGCTTGGTCTGCGGCGAGTTGCTCATGCCGGGGAGGAGGGGCCGCCTTCGTACATCGTGGAGGCGTTGGACGTGCTCGGGGTGGAGCGGATCGATCACGGGTTGCGGTGCATGGAGTCTCCGGAGCTTGTGGAGCGGCTTGTGCGGGATCGCGTGCCGCTGACGCTGTGCCCGTTGTCGAACGTGCGGTTGCGGACGGTTGACGTGCTGGCTGATCATCCGTTGCCCGCGATGCTCGATGCCGGGTTGTTGTGCACGGTGAACTCTGATGATCCGGCGTACTTCGGGGGGTATGCGGGGGACAACTTCGATGCGGTGCGCTCGGCGTTGGGGCTGGGGGAGGAGCGGTTGCGGGAGCTTGCCCGGAACTCGTTCGTCGCGTCCTTCCTGGAGCATGACGAGGAGCGGCGTCAGCGGTATCTGGATGAAGTGGAGAGGTACGAGTTCTCGTAGTTCTCAGGCTGCGGGCCGGTGAGGGCTTGTCGCGCCCACGCGGCGGAGCCGCAGATCGATACAGTCCCGCGCCCCTAACGGGGCGCTACGGCTGCTGTGTCGTAAGAGCGTTGGGTCGGGACAGCTGAGGTTTCGACGGTGATCTCGACCACCGGCACCGGTCGGCTGCCCGCCCGTCGTGCTATCGCCGTCATCGGTACGGCGATCAGCAGCAGCCCTACGGCCAGGACCGTGCCCATCATCGGGAAGCCCGCCTGGGCCGCCAGCAGGCTGCCGGTCAGGGGGCCCGCTGCCGTGCCCAGTGACGACGCCGAGCCGACCAGGACCGCCCAACGGCCGCGCGGGTCCAGGGAGGCGGCCAGGCCTATGACGTACGACAGGACGATCGGGTAGAGCGTGTTCCAGGCGATCTCGCCCGTCGCGAAGGTCGTCAGGTCGGTCGCGGACGCGCTGAGGGCGATGCACGCGGCGATCAGGGCCGTGCCCGCGCCGATGGGCAGGGCGTGGCCGAGTCTCGGGCCGAGTGCGCCCGCTCCCACCACTCCCAGCAGGCCCGCGCCGAGCGCTACGGCGAAGACGGCGCCGACCGTGGCCTCCGTCAGGTGGGCCTGGGTGAGGCCGATGTGGCCGCTGACGCCCCAGAGGGCGTTCTGGGCGAGGGACCAGCAGGGGAGGGTGGCGGCGAGGAGGAGGCCGGCCCGGAGATGGGGGAGGGGGGTCCTCGTCCGGCGGGTCTGCGGGGTGGCGGGCGTGTGCCGCGGGAGGCGGTTCGTCAGGGGCCAGACCGCGAGGGCGGTGAGGGCGATCGCGGCCAGGGGCTGACCGTGGCCGGGGCCCAGGTGCGGGACGGTCAGATAGACCGCGCCCGCGAGCGCGGAGACGCTGAGCAGGCCGAGGGTGGTCGTGCGGTGCGGGTCGCGCTGGGCGGCGATCCCGGTGGCGGCGACCGTGGTGGCCGTACCGGATCCGAACCCGCCGATCATCGCGCCGGTGACGACGACCGCGACGCTGCCGCTGAGCGCGGCGCAGCCGTAGCCGGCCACCGCGAGGGAGAGCCCGATCCGCGCCAGTCTCCGCGCGCCGATCCGGTCGACCCTGGACGCCAGCAGGAACCCCGCGGACGCTGAGCACAGCAGCAGCGCACTGCCGACGGCGCCCGCCTGAGTGGCGGTCAGTGGAAGTCCCGAGTCCAGTCTGCCGACGGTGGTCGGGAGGAGGTACGGGGCGAGGTACCCGGCCGTGAAAAGGGCGACGAGGGGCCAGGCGATGGTGCGGGGGGCGAACACGGGCGTTCCCAGGGCATGCGAAAGAAGCGGCTCGAAAAGGGGATTGGGCGACGACCGTCGACGGACAGGAACGCGCGGGCAATTTGTATCAAGCACGCGGTTGCAGAAGAAGAGTGGGGGGTGTGATCTGGGGCACGTCGTGTTTCGCGTGGGGAATGCCGGGTATACGAGCGCCTCAACGCCAGTGAACGGCGGCCCCGCCCGCCGCCGGCACCGTCGCCTCGATCTTGGCCCTGATCTCCCGCATCACCGTGAGGATCTGCTCCTCGTGCGCCGGGGTCAGCCGGGCCACCGGCACCGAGCAGCTGATGGCGTCCTGGGCGGGGGAGTCGTAGCGCAGGGCGAAGCCGAAGCCGATGATGCCGAGGACGCCCTCCTCGCGGTCGACGGAGTGGCCGCGTGCCCTGATCTCCGCCAGGTCGGCCGCCAGGGGCTCCCTGCTCGTGTGCGAGTTGGGGGTCAGGGCCTCGTAGGGGCCCTGCGGCAGCTCGTCGTCGGGGCGTTCGGCCAGGAGGGCCTTGCCCAGGGCGCCGACGTGGGCGGGGAGACGGCGGCCGACGCGGCTGATCGTGCGCAGGTACTCGTGGGACTCGCGGGTCGCCAGGTACGCCACGTCCCGGCCGTCCAGACGGCCCATGTGGATGGTCTCGCCGAGCGCCTGGGACGCCTCGTCGAGATACGGGCGTACGACACGGACGCGGGGGTCGGAGTCGAGGTAGCTCGTGCCGGTCAGCAGGGCGTGGATGCCGATGCCGTAGAGGGAGCCGGTGACGTCGGTGCGGACCCAGCCGCGGGAGATCAGGGTCTGGAGCAGCGCGTACATCGAGCTGCGCGGCACCTCCAGCTCGTCCGCCAGCTCCTGTAGCCGCGCCGGGCGGTCCCCGCGCGCGGCCAGCACTTCCAGCAGTTCGACCGTCCGCGCGGCCGACTTCACCTCGCGCACGCCCCCTGTCTCCGACATGTGCCGATCGTAATCGGGGTGTCCACGCCATTGACGGTCGCGGTTCGCGTATCTAATCTCCATCTCCATACGTGGATGACGTCTACATAGGGAGATGAGTGAGGGTGAGTCTCGATACGGGCGACCTCGTGCGGCGGCTCGGGGAGGGCATGGCGGGCGGCGTCCTGTCGTTCCCGCTGACCAGCTTCCACGCCGACGGCTCCCTCGACCCGGACGGCTTCCGCGCCCATGTCGCCGAACGGATCGCCGCCGCCCCCGGCGCCGTCTTCCCCGCCTGCGGCACCGGGGAGTTCTTCTCGCTGGACGAGGACGAGTACCGGACCGTGGTCTCGGTGGCCGTCCAGGAGGCCGCCGGCCGGGTGCCCGTCGTCGCCGGGATCGGCTACGGCTGGGCGCAGGCCGTCCGCTTCGCCCGCATCGCCGAGGAGGCCGGCGCCGACGCGCTCCTCGTCCTCCCGCACTACCTGGTCGCCGCCCCGCAGGAAGGCCTCGTCCGGCAGGTGGCGGAGATCGCCGCGCGGACCCGGCTGCCGCTCATCGCCTACCAGCGCGGACAGGTCGCGTTCGGGGTGCAGGCGTTCCGCCGGCTGGCCGACATCCCCACCGTCATCGGCCTCAAGGACGGCCACAGCGACCTCGACCGCCTCCAGCGACTCACCCTCGCCGCCCCCGAGGGCTTCCTCTTCTTCAACGGCGCCGCCACCGCCGAGATCCAGGCCCGCGCCTACGCCACCGTCGGCGTGCCCGCCTACTCCTCCGCCGTCCACGCCTTCGCCCCGGAGATCGCGAACGCCTTCTTCGGCGCGCTGAGGTCCGGCGACGAGGGCACGGTGGAGAAACTCCTGCGCGACTTCTACGTCCCGCTCGTCGAACTCCGCGACCGCGTCCCCGGATACGCCGTGTCGCTGGTGAAGGCGGCGGCCCGGCTGCGGGGCTGTCCCGTGGGTCCCGTCCGCGCGCCCCTGACCGATCCTTCGGCCGCCGACCTGGCCGATCTCGAGAATCTGCTCACGGCCGGCCTCGACCTCGTAGGAGCTTCCCTGTGAACCTCACGATCACCGACGTACGGCTGACGCCCATCCTCGTCGCCGATCCGCCGCTGCTGAACACACAGGGCGTGCACCAGCCGTACACCCCGCGGCTCATCGTCGAAGTCGTCACGGCCGACGGGATCACCGGGGTCGGGGAGACGTACGGCGACACCAAGTACCTGGAGCTGGCACGACCGTTCGCCGAGAAGCTGGTGGGTCGTCAAGTGTCCGATCTCAACGGCCTGTTCACCGTCGCCGAAGAGGTCTCCGTCGACTCCTCCCGGGTCTCCGGACACGTCGACGTCGGTGGGCTGCGGGGGGTTCAGACCGCCGACAAGTTGCGGCTGTCCGTCGTCTCCGGGTTCGAGGTCGCCTGTCTCGATGCGCTCGGCAAGGCGCTCGGGCTGCCGGTGCACGCGCTGCTCGGGGGGAAGGTGCGGGACGCCGTCGAGTACAGCGCGTACCTCTTCTACAAGTGGGCCGATCATCCCGCGGGCGTGGCCTGTGAGAAGGACGACTGGGGGGCCGCCGTCGATCCGGCCGGCGTCGTGGAGCAGGCGCGGCTGTTCAAGGAGCGGTACGGGTTCACTTCGTTCAAGCTGAAGGGTGGGGTGTTTCCGCCGGAGGAGGAGATCGCGGCGGTGCGGGCGCTGGCCGAGGCCTTTCCCGGGCATCCGCTGCGGCTCGATCCCAACGGGGCCTGGTCCGTGGCGACTTCGCTGAAGGTCGCCGAGGAGATCGGGGACGTC
Source organism: Streptomyces sp. NPDC001536 (assembly GCF_042894505.1). NCBI lineage: Bacteria > Bacillati > Actinomycetota > Actinomycetes > Kitasatosporales > Streptomycetaceae > Streptomyces > Streptomyces sp. NPDC001536. Next base: position 497,516 of record NZ_JBIAVQ010000001.1, on the reverse strand, counting down.
CTGGAGTATCTGGAGGATCCCGCGCTCGGTACGCCGGCCATGGCCGAGGTGTCCGCCGGGACCGGGGTGCCGCTCGCGACCAACATGTGTGTGACGACCTTCGCGGAGATCAAGGAGGCGTTCCGTCGCGATGCGGTGCAGGTGGTGCTGTCGGATCACCACTACTGGGGCGGGCTGCGGAACACCCAGCAACTTGCCGCGATCTGCCGGACGTTCGGGGTGGGGGTGTCCATGCACTCCAACACCCATCTGGGGATCTCGCTGGCCGCGATGACCCATGTGGCGGCCACGGTTCCGAACCTCCACCATGCGTGTGACTCGCACTATCCCTGGCAGTCGGAGGATGTCCTCACCTCGCGGCTGACGTTCGACGACGGCAAGGTGGCCGTGTCGGACGCGCCGGGGCTCGGGGTCGAGCTCGATCGGGAGAAGCTGGCGTTTCTGCATCAGCGGTGGCTCGACGACGACGGGTCGTTGCGGGAGCGGGACGACGCGGCGGCGATGCGGGTCGCCGAGCCGGGGTGGGTGACGCCGAGCGTGCCTCGCTGGTAGCCGCCGGGCTTTTTCGCCCCCGCCGCCCTTACCCGTTCCCATCCCCAGGGGCTGCCGCCCATTCGACCCCGCTCCCAGGGGGCTCCGCCCCCTGGACCCCCATCGGCCCCCAAGGGCCTCGTCCTCAAACGCCGGACGGGCTGAAAACCGCGATCGGAGCCGCTCGTGTCCACAGCAGTCCCCGAAATACACCCACCCGCCGTTCAATCCGCCATCCGCAAGATCTTCCGCCGCGTGGTCCCGCTGTTCTTCATCATGTTCGTGGCCAACTACATGGACCGCGTCAATCTGGGCTTCGCCCAGGATGAGCTGCGTGCCGATGTCGGCCTGTCCGCCGCCGCCTTCGGGCTCGGGGCCGGGATCTTCTTCATTGCCTACGCCATCTTCGAAGTGCCCTCCAACATGCTGATGGAGCGCTTCGGCGCCAAGGTCTGGCTCACCCGGATCATGATCAGCTGGGGGATCGTCGCCACGGCGATGGCCTTCGTGAACAGCGTGGAGATGTTCTACGCGCTGCGGTTCCTGCTGGGGGTCGCCGAGGCGGGGTTCTTCCCTGCCGTCATCTACTACTTCAGCCGGTGGCTGCCCGACTCGCACCGGGGGCGGGCGACCTCCATCTTCCTCATGGGGTCCGGCACCGCGACCGTCATCGTCGGTCCGATCTCGGGTGCGCTCCTCGAAATGCACGGTGTGTGGGGGCACTCGGGCTGGCAGTGGATGTTCTTCATCGAGGGTGTCTTCTCCGTGGTCCTCGGGTTCGTCGTGTACCGGTTCCTCGACTCCGGTATCGAGTCGGCGAGTTGGCTGACGGAGGAGGAGAAGAGCGGACTGGTCGCCGTCATCGACGCCGAGCAGGCCGCGCGGCCCACCGGGAACGTGAAGGTCTCCCGGTGGAAGCTGCTCGCCGATCCCCAGATGCTGCTCTTCCTGTGGATCTACTTCGCGATCAACGTCGCCCTGTACGCCGTCACCTTCTGGCTGCCGTCGATCGTCGACGACATCGGCGGGCTCAGCGACTTCCAGGTCGGGCTGCTGACCGCGGTGCCGTGGCTGTGCGCGATCGCGGCGGTGTACGTCAGCGGGCGGCTCTCCGACCGGATCGGCAAGCGGCGTCCGATCCTGGTGACGCTGCTGGTGCTGGGCGGCTGCGGCACGCTGCTCGCGGTGTTCGTGTCGCCGTGGGCCGGGCTGGGCGCGCTCTGTCTCGCCGCGATGGGGTTCAAGCCGGCCTCGCCGGTCTTCTGGACGATCCCGCAGAGCTATCTCGACGCCCGCGCCGCCGCACCCGGTATCGCGCTGATCAACTCGATCGGCAACCTGGGCGGATTCGTGGCGCCGACGGCCTTCGGGATCATCGAGGACTCGACGGGGTCGACGAAGGGGGGCCTGGTGGGACTGACGGTCGTCGGGGTTCCTGGCCGCGCTGAGCGTGCTGTTCGTGCGGGGCGGCGGGCGCAACGACCGGATCCGGACGCGGCCCGCGAAGGCACCGGGGGTCACTCCCGCCCCGAAGGCGACTCCCGGGACGGCTCGCGTCGCCCGTCCGGGGCCGTCGACGGCCTGACGTGACGGGCGGGTCGGGCGTGAGCGGCGGCCGGTTGTCAGTGGTGTGGTGCAGACTGGCCTGATCGGCACCACGTCAGGGAGCGCACCGTGATCGCGTCCGGGAAGGGACCGTCGTACGACACCGGCGAGACCGGCCACCACCGCCAGGCCCAGGTCGACCCGCTGGCCGCCCTGCGCGCGTCGGACGACCCGCCCTGGGACGTGTATCTGACCGGCCCCGTCTTCCTCGACATCATCTTCACCGGGCTCGACTCCGCCCCGGTGCGCGGGACCGAGTCCTGGGCGCGCGGAATGGGGTCGAGCCCCGGCGGTGTCGCCAACATGGCCACCGCGCTGGCCCGGCTGGGGCTGAAAACATCCCTCGCCGCCGCCTTCGGCTCCGATCACTACGGCGAGTACTGCTGGGACGCGTTGGAGCAGGGCGAGGGCATCGACCTCTCCCCGTCCCGCACGATCACCGGCTGGCACTCCCCGGTCACCGTCTCGATGGCGTACGAGGGCGAGCGCACGATGGTCTCCCACGGGCACGAGCCGCCCCCCGAGGAGGCGGCCCCGGACTGCCCGCCCCGCGCGCGTGCGGCCGTGGCCTCGCTGGTGCCCGGCAAGCGGGCGCCCTGGATCGCCCAGGCCGCCGGCGAGGGCACCCGCGTCTTCGCCGACGTCGGCTGGGACGAGACCGGTGCGTGGGACCTGGCGGGCCTGGCCGACCTGGAGCACTGCGAGGCGTTCCTGCCGAACGCGGCGGAGGCCATGCGCTACACCGGCGCCTCCTGCCCCCGCGAGGCGGCCCACGCCCTCACCGCCCATGTGCCGCTGGCCGTGGTCACCCTCGGCGCGGAGGGCGCGTACGCGGTGGACCGGCGTACGGGGGAGACCGCCGAGGTTCCCGCCATCGCCGTGGAGGCCCTCGACCCCACCGGTGCCGGGGACGTCTTCGTGGCCGGCTTCGTCACCGGCACGCTGGCGGGCTGGCCGCTGGCCGACCGGCTGGCCTTCGCGGGGCTCACGGCGGCCCTGTCGGTGCAGGAGTTCGGCGGGTCGCTGTCGGCGCCGGGCTGGTCCGAGATCGGGGCCTGGTGGCGCAAGGTCCAGTCCGTCGAGGGACAGGACCCGACGGCCCTGCGGCGCTACGGGTTCCTGGCGGACCTGGTGCCGGCGGAGCAGGCGAGACCGTGGCCGTTGCGGCGCGCGGTGCCGACGATCGGGTTCCGCAAGTCGGCCTGACGCGCGCGGCGGGCGGCTCAGGCGACGCGGTCGAGCACCGCGGTCACCTCTTCGCGGACCACGTCCCAGGCCCCGGCCGGCAGCGCGCCGAGCGGTGTCCGCGCCAGGGTGTCGAGGACCGGGCCGGTCTCCGTGTCGTACGCCACGCTCTCGCAGAGCACGTCGTAGCCGTCCCGGACGGCGACCCGCAGGAGGTGTCCGTCCGTCGCGGCCGTCACCGCGGCCGCGACGACGAGCGGCGGTGCGCCGCCCGGCTCGTCGGGCAGCTTGCGGTGGCTGCTGGCCAGCGGGGTGTGCCAGCGCAGGTTCAGCAGCACCGGGCGCTTCGCCGTGAGCTCGCTCAGGTCGGTCTCGTAGGGGCCCTCCGCGTCCAGCACCGTGGCACGGGCGTCCAGCACGAGGGCCGCGGGGAGAAGGCAGCGCAGGGTGCTGCCGACGATGTTCCCGCCGACCGTCGCGGCCCGGCGCACCGCCCCGGTGCCCACCCGTGAGGCCGCCCCGCGCAGCGCCTCAGGGACCCGGTCGTCGACCCGGGACAGCAGCACCGCCGCCCCCAGTTCCTCGGTGCCGAGCACATTGGCCTCCGGCACCTCGCGCAGCGACATCGCCTGCTCCGGGAAGCCGTCCCGTTGCCAGACGGCCCACTGGAGCGTGGCACCGCCGACGGGTATCGCTCCCTCGGACAGACACCGCTGTGCCTCGGACACAGTCGTGGGCAGACGCAACAACACGGCCGACCTGCTTTCCCCGGCGGGCGGTGACCAGGGGCACCGCCCCGAACATGTGTGGCACGGACGGGGCGGATTCTGCCCAGCTATGCGGGGGGAGCATGCAGGGCTCACCGTTTCACTCAGGGCGCCCTCACCGATCGCCCCGCCCCGGCGGCCCCGCGCGAAAAGGCCTACGGGGTTGTCAGTCCCCCGGCGTACCCTGGAAATCGCCAGACCGCCCATGTGGCGGGCGAGTCGTTTCGAGGAGGACGAGCAAGGCCTACAGAGCCGGCCCATGACTGAGACACCCACAGCTCACACACCCGCGCAGGGGCAGGCGAGAGCACAGTTCACCGTCCCCGCCCAGCACCCCATGGTGACCGTTCTGGGGTCCGGCGACTCCCTCCTGCGCGTGATCGAGAAGGCCTTCCCGGCGGCCGACATCCATGTCCGGGGCAATGAGGTCAGCGCGGTCGGCGCCCCCGCCGAAGTCGCTCTCATCCAGCGCCTGTTCGACGAAATGATGCTGGTGCTCCGCACCGGACAGCCGATGACGGAGGACGCAGTGGAACGCTCGATCGCGATGCTCAGAGCGAGTGAGAACGGTGAGGGGGACGGCCCGGAGACCCCGGCCGAGGTCCTCACCCAGAACATCCTCTCCTCGCGCGGCCGCACGATCCGCCCCAAGACCCTGAACCAGAAGCGGTACGTCGACGCGATCGACAAGCACACGATCGTCTTCGGCATCGGCCCCGCCGGTACCGGCAAGACCTACCTCGCCATGGCCAAGGCGGTGCAGGCCCTGCAGTCCAAGCAGGTCAACCGCATCATCCTGACCCGCCCGGCGGTGGAGGCGGGGGAGCGGCTGGGCTTCCTGCCCGGCACGCTCTACGAGAAGATCGACCCCTATCTGCGCCCGCTGTACGACGCGCTGCACGACATGCTGGACCCGGACTCGATCCCGCGGCTGATGGCGGCGGGCACGATCGAGGTCGCGCCGCTGGCGTACATGCGTGGCCGTACCTTGAACGACGCCTTCATCATTCTCGACGAGGCCCAGAACACCTCACCCGAGCAGATGAAGATGTTCCTCACCCGCCTCGGCTTCGATTCGAAGATCGTGATCACGGGTGACGTGACCCAGGTCGACCTGCCCAACGGCACCAAGTCGGGTCTGCGTCAGGTCCAGGACATCCTGGAGGGCCTCGACGACGTCCACTTCTCCCGCCTGTCGTCGCAGGACGTCGTACGGCACAAGCTGGTCGGCCGTATCGTCGACGCGTACGAGAAGTACGACAGCAACCACGGTACGGAGAACGGCACCCACAAGGGCGGCCGTAACAAGCGGAAGTAGACAACCCAGCACCATGTCGATCGACGTCAACAACGAGTCCGGAACCGAGGTCGACGAGCAGGCGATCCTCGACATCGCCCGCTACGCACTCGCGCGGATGCGCATCCACCCGCTCTCCGAGCTCTCGGTGATCGTCGTGGACGCCGACGCCATGGAACAGCTGCACATCCAGTGGATGGACCTGCCGGGGCCGACGGACGTCATGTCCTTCCCGATGGACGAGCTGCGTCCGCCGTCGAAGGACGACGACGAGCCCCCGCAGGGCCTCCTCGGCGACATCGTGCTGTGCCCCGAGGTCGCCAAGAAGCAGGGCGAGGAAGCCGAGACGCAGCACTCCATGGACGAGGAGCTCCAGCTCCTCACCGTCCACGGGGTGCTGCACCTGCTCGGCTACGACCACGAGGAGCCGGACGAGAAGGCCGAGATGTTCGGCCTCCAGGCCGCCATCGTGGACGGCTGGCGCGCGGAGAAGGGCCACACCGGTCCGTCCCCGGCCCCGACCGTGTCATGAGCCTTCCCCTCGTCTCCGGCGCGATCGCCCTGGTCGTCGTCGCGTGGCTCGCCGCCTGCGCCGAGGCGGGCATCGCGCGCATGTCCAGCTTCCGCGCCGAGGAGGCCGTCCGTTCCGGCCGCCGCGGCAGCGCCAGGCTCGCCCAGGTCGCCGCCGACCCGACCCGCTATCTCAACGTGGCGCTGCTGGTCCGGGTCGCCTGCGAGATGGCCGCGGCCGCCCTGGTCACCTACGCCTGCCTCCAGGAGTTCGACGGCACGACCGAGGCCCTGCTGGTCGCGATCGGCGTCATGGTCCTGGTGTCGTACGTCGCCGTCGGCGTCTCGCCGCGCACCATCGGCCGCCAGCACCCGCTGAACACCTCCACGGCGGCGGCGTACGTCCTGCTGCCGCTCGCCCGGATCATGGGCCCGATCCCGAGCCTGCTGATCCTCATCGGCAACGCGCTCACCCCCGGCAAGGGCTTCCGGCGCGGTCCCTTCGCCTCCGAGGCGGAGCTGCGGGCGCTGGTCGACCTCGCGGAGGCGGAGTCGCTGATCGAGGACGACGAGCGCCGGATGGTGCACTCGGTCTTCGAGCTCGGTGACACGCTCGTGCGGGAGGTGATGGTGCCGCGGACCGACCTCGTGGTGATCGAGCGGTACAAGACGATCCGTCAGGCCCTCACCCTCGCGCTGCGGTCCGGTTTCTCGCGGATACCGGTCAGCGGCGAGAGCGAGGACGACATCGTCGGGATCGTGTATCTGAAGGACCTGGCCCGCAAGACGCACATCAGCCGGGACGCGGAGAGCGAGCTGGTGTCGACCGCCATGCGGCCCGCCGCCTTCGTGCCCGACACCAAGAACGCCGGTGACCTGCTCCGTGAGATGCAGCAGGACCGCAACCACGTCGCCGTCGTCATCGACGAGTACGGCGGCACGGCCGGCATCGTCACCATCGAGGACATCCTCGAGGAGATCGTCGGCGAGATCACCGACGAGTACGACCGTGAACTCCCGCCGGTGGAGGAGCTGGGCGAGGACCGCTACCGGGTCACCGCGCGCCTCGACATCACCGACCTGGGCGAGCTGTACGACCTCGACGAGTACGACGACGAGGACGTCGAGACCGTCGGCGGGCTGCTGGCGAAGGCGCTGGGGCGGGTGCCGATCGCCGGGGCGTCCTCGGTGGTGGAACTGCCGGACGGGCGGGCGCTGCGGTTGACGGCGGAGGCGGCGGCCGGGCGGCGGAACAAGATCGTGACGGTGCTGGTGGAGCCGGTGGAGCCGCCGAAGGAGGAGGGCGAGCCGGAGTGACCCCGCAGGAGCTGCGTACGTTCTGTCTCTCCTTCAACGCGGCCGTGGAGGACTTTCCCTTCGCCCCGGAGATCTCGGTCTTCAAGGTGCTGGGGAAGATGTTCGCGCTGAGCTGGATCGACGCCAGTCCGCTGAAGGTCAACCTCAAGTGCGATCCGGAGGACGCGATCCGGCTTCGTGGGGAGTACGAGGGGTTGATCGCGCCGGGGTATCACATGAACAAGCGGCACTGGAACACGGTGCGGGTCGACGGGGAGCTGCCGGATCGGCTGGTTCGCGAGCTCATCGAGGACTCGTACGACCTGGTGGTGGCGGGGCTGCCGCGTGCGGAGCGGCTCCGGCTGGACCGGGGCTGAGTCGTGATGTTTATGCTCGCTGCATGACTGACAGCAGCGCGCTTGACCCTGAGGACCGCAAGATCGTCACCCTGGCCCGTTCCGCGCGGGCGCGTAATGGTGTGCCCGAGGGGGCGGCTGTGCGGGACGAGACGGGGCGGACGTATGTGGCGGGGACGGTGGGGCTGGACTCGTTGCGGTTGAGTGCGTTGCGGACCGCGGTGGCGATGGCTGTGGCGTCCGGGGCGAAGTCGTTGGAGGCGGCGGCGGTGGTGACGGATGCCGACGGTGTTGTGGCCGAGGATCTGGCCGCCGTACGGGATCTGGGTGGGGCGGGGACGCCGGTACTGGTGGCTGGGCCGGACGGGGTCGTGCGGCTGACCGTCTCGGCGGGCTGAGCCCCAGACCCCCATCGGCCCTCAAGGGGCCTCGTCCTCGAACGCCGGACGGGCTGAAGAGTTCTCGGCCGGAATTGAACCTTGCCGTTTTCAGTCTCTCGCGTATCAATGGAACCGGTAGTTCCGACGGTCCGTCAGATTTGGATCCCGCCACCCCCCACGCGGAGCGTCCCGCACCACGCGCCGCAGGCGGGCCGTTCGGGTAGTTCTCCCATCCATCCCCACATGGCAATTTCCCGATATGGGAAGGGAGTCGGAACCCATGAGAGGCAAACGTTTCGGTACGGGTGCGGCATTGGCCGTCGGGGCGCTCGCGGTCACCGGGCTCGCGTTCGCGCCCACCGCTGTGGCCGTGACCCCGGACACGGCGACGATCACCGCCGACTGCGGAAGCTTCGGCAGCGGCGAGGCCACGCTCGCCGCCACCCAGGACGGTACGTCCGCAACCATCACCGTCACCTCGGCGATCACCGCGCCGATCGCGCTGTCCGAGGACTCCATCACCTCCGCCCTCACCCTGGTGAACGCGAGCGGCGGCACCGCCACCTTCAGCGGCACGGAGAACCCCGCGCTCGCCGCAGGTGACCCGGTCACCGTCGGTCCGCTCAGCGGGACCGTGGCGTCCGGCGACAGTCTTGAGGCGTACGGCGGTTCGCTGCAGATCGTCGTCCTCGGGATCACCGTCACCTGCACGGCGACCGGGCCCCAGTCGCCCGGACCGTTCGTGTTCGACTGAGAATCTGCAACCGATCCGGCCCAACCGGCCTGTGCGGAGCGTCAGTTCACCTCGCGACACGGTGAGCTGACGCTCCATCAGTTCACAGCTGAATTTCCATTGACTTCTCACGCGATCCACACATCAATGCCCCCTGTCGGCGCGGATGAGCCGCCGCGCCCGCATCCCGCAGAGGGGGCAACCAACCATGAGAGACCGAAGACGCCGACTGGTGTCGCTGCTGGGGGCGACCGCGCTCGCCGTCACCGCCGGCGCCGCGCTCGCCGCTCCGGCCGGAGCCGCGAGCAACGTGGACTTCGCCACGCACTGCATCCCGCCCGCCGTCGCCGGCATCCCGCCCATCGACGGCACCACCACCGCGATCATCACCGTCGACGACGCCACTCCCGCGGTCGGCGACACCGTCACCGTGACCTACACCGTCGTCAAACCCGCCGCCAGCAACCCCACGGCCATCAGCCTGCCGGCCGACATCATGACGCCGTCCGGAAAGGTCACCCTCGGCGGGGCCCAGACCGGTGACGTGACCGTCGTCGGACCCAAGAAGAACGACCCCGTCGCCGGCAACGCCCCGTTCCCGTCGTTCAGCATGACCGGCACCTTCACCGTCACCAGCCCCGGCGCCATCACCCTCGCGCCCGGCGACTACAACATCCACACCAGCTACATCCTGGAGCTGGACACCCCCTGCACCGTCATCACCCCGCCCGCCCCGGTCTCCGAGACCATCACGGCGAGCGACGCGCCCGCCCCCAACACCCGGGCCATCGCGCTCGGTTCGGCCTCCGGCAACCCCGGTGCCAGTGTCACCGTCACCGGCAGCAACTTCACCCCGAACGCCACCGTCACCCTCGCCGGACGCGCCGGTTCCAGCCAGACCGCCGACACGGCCACCGTGACGGCGAGTGCGAGCGGTGCCATCAGCGGCTCGCTGGTCGTCAACGACAAGACGACGACCGGCATCGTGGCCTACGAGGGCGGCAGTTGGGACTCCACCCGGGGGGCCGGTCCGGTCGCCTACGTCGTCATCGACGACACCCCCGTCCCGGACAACGCCCAGAAGCTCACCACCACGGTGCGCGGCGGAGTCCTGTCCATGACCCAGGCCGGCGACGCCGTCTCGCTGTCGGCGGTCGACTACGGCGAGGGCGGCGCCTCCACGGGCGACCTCAACGCCGTGACCGTCAAGGACTTCCGTGGCGGTACCGCGGGCTGGTCCCTGACCGGCAAGGTCACCGCCTTCACCGGTCCCGGTGTCACCATCGGTGCCGACCAGCTGAGCTGGACCCCCGCCTGCGACACCAAGGCGGGCAGCCCCAGCACCTGCCAGGCCGGTTCGGCGGGCACGGTCGGCTCCTCCGGGGCGACCCTCGCGTCGGCCCCCGCCGACACGGTCACCGGCGGCGAGTTCACCGCCGACGCCGAACTCTCCCTGAACGTACCGGCGTTCACGCCTCCGGGCTCGTACTCCGGCGTCCTCACCCTCACGCTCAGCTGACCGTACGGGCGTCCGCACCCGCCCGTCCAACTCCTCCCGTGGGGGGCCGCACCCATGCGCAAGCTGTCCGTCCTTCTCCTGAGCCTGCTGCTCACCACCCTCGCCACGCCCTCTGGCGCCGCCGACAACGGGAGTTGGTCCGTCTACCCCGTGTCCGGCTCGGTGGCCGAGCGGCCGTACTTCCACCTCTCCGCCGATCCCGGGCAGACCATCGAGGACAAGGTGGTCGTCGTCAACAAGACGGCCGGGCCCATGACGTTCCGGCTGTACTCCGCCGACGCCTACAACACCGCGCGCGACGGCGGGTTCGCGGTGCGCACCATGAAAGAGAGGATGCGCGGCGTGGGGGTGTGGGCGAAGCCCGCGAAGTCCCGGATCAAGGTCCCGGCGCACGGCAAGGTCACCGTCCCCTTCACGCTGAAGGTGCCCGACGGCGCCGAACCCGGCGACCACCCCGGCGCGATCGTGGCACTCGACGAGCGCGTCGACCCGGGGGACGGCTCCGTCGCGCTCGGTGTGCAGCGGGCCGTCGCCGCCCGTGTCTATCTCCGGGTCGGCGGGCCCACGCTGCCCGCGATCTCGGTCGAGGACGTCCGCGTCACCCACCACCAGCCGCTCGTGCCCGGCTTCGGCGACAGCGCGGCGACCGTCTCGTACACCCTGCACAACACCGGCAATCTCACCCTGAACCCGAGGGTGGAGCTGCGGGCGACGGGCCTTTTCGGCCGTACGCTGCTCGCCCGCGACCTGACGAGGATCCCCTCCGAGCTGCTGCCCGGCCAGAAGGTGCGGCTGAGCGAGCCCTGGAAGGGCGCGCCGCAGCTGGACTGGGGTGAGGTGACCCTGACGGCGAGCGCGCGGGACACCCGCGAGTCCGCGGGCGCATCCTTCTTCGCGCTGCCGTGGCTGATGGCGGTGCTGCTGCTGGTGGTCGTGGCCGTGGGCGTCGTCCTGCTGGTCCGGGCGCGGCGGGCGCGGGCCGGGTCCGGCCGCCGTCCGAGGCGCGGCGCGGGCGGGCCCTCGGCGGGGGAGCCGCGGACGGTTCGGGTCCGGCGGGAGCCGGCCGCCGTGTCCTCACGAGCTCCGCGACGCTGAGCGGGGCGAGCGCGTACCGCTCGCCCCCGTGACGCTCCGGTTCAGAGCGCGTCCGGGCCGCGCTCGCCCGTCCGCACGCGTACGACGGTGTCGACCGGCAGGGCCCACACCTTGCCGTCGCCGATCTTGCCGGTGTGCGCGGCCTTCACGATCGCGTCGATCACGGCCTCGGAGTCGGCGTCGTCGACGACGACCTCGATACGGACCTTGGGCACCAGGTCGACCTGGTACTCGGCGCCGCGGTACACCTCGGTGTGGCCGCGCTGACGGCCGTAGCCACTGGCCTCGGTCACGGTCAGCCCGTGTACGCCGAGCTCCTGGAGCGCCGTCTTGACCTCGTCGAGGCGGTACGGCTTGACGATCGCGGTGATGAGCTTCATGCCTGGGGCTTGACCTTCTGGGCGGAGGGAACGACGGAGGAGCTGACCGGGGCGCCGTGGCCCAGGACGCCGTGATCGTATGCGGTCTCGGCGTGCACCGTAAGGTCGAGGCCGGTGTGCTCCTGCTCCTCGTCCGCCCGCAGGCCCAGCGTCCTGTCGATCACCTTGGCGATGCCGTACGTCACCACGAAGGCGTACGTCCCCACGGCGATCACCGCCACCAGCTGCTTGCCGAGCTGGGCGAGGCCACCGCCGTAGAGGAGCCCCTCGGTGCCGCCGGTCATCGACTCGACGGCGAAGACGCCGATGAGAAGGGTGCCGATGACGCCGCCGACCAGGTGGACGCCGACGACGTCCAGGGAGTCGTCGTAGTTCAGCTTGAACTTCCAGCCCACGGCGTACGAGCAGACGACACCGGCGGCGAGGCCGACGACCAGCGCGCCGAGCAGGGAGACCGAGCCGCAGGACGGGGTGATCGCGACGAGACCGGCGACCGCGCCGGACGCGGCGCCCAGGGTGGTGGGGTGGCCGTCGCGCATCTGCTCCACGAACAGCCAGCCCAGCAGGCCCGTGCAGCCGGCCGCGAGGGTGTTGAGGAAGGCGGCCGCGGCCAGTCCGTTGGCGCCCAGCGCCGAGCCGGCGTTGAAGCCGAACCAGCCGAACCAGAGGAGACCCGCGCCGAGCATGACCATTGGGAGGTTATGCGGACGCATGGCGTCTTTCTTAAAGCCGAGGCGCGGGCCCAGGACCAGGCACAGGGCCAGACCGGAGGCGCCGGAGGTGATCTCGACCGGGAGACCGCCCGCGAAGTCCAGGGCGCCGAGCCTGTCGAGGATCCAGCCGCCCGGGCCCCAGACCCAGTGGGCGACGGGAACGTATACGAGCAGCGCCCACACCGGGACGAAGACCAGCCACGCGCCGAACTTCGCGCGGTCCGCGATCGCGCCGCTGATCAGCGCGGCGGTGATGATCGCGAAGGTCAGCTGGAAGGTGGCGAAGAGCAGGGTGGGGACGGTGCCCTGGACGCTGTCGGGGCCGAGGCCGGACATGCCGGCGTGGTCGAGGCCGCCGATGAGCCCGCCGGCGACGTCGTCGCCGAAGGCGAGGGAGTAGCCCGCGGCCAGCCATACGACGGTCACCAGGGCGATCGACACGAAGCTCATCATCAGCATGTTGAGGACGCTCTTCGTGCGGACCATGCCGCCGTAGAACAGGGCGAGGCCCGGGGTCATCAGCAGGACGAGGGCGGTGGCGGCCAGCAGCCAGGCGGTGTCACCGGTGTCGATACGCCCGGCGGCGAGGGGGGCGGCGAGGGTCACGGGAGTCTCCATCGAGGTGGGGGCTCGTCAGAGGTTCACCGGTGTGCGTTACCGGATGTGTACCGATGTGTTTCCGTGACGTTTCGTTGCGTGCGGGTTACCGGGATCTCACCGTCGGGGGCGGGTGTGGACGGTTGTGCGGCGGGGCTCCGGGGATCAGGGAGAATGGGCGCCATGAGCGTTCGCAGCCAGTCATCCGAGCAGTCCGCCGAGTCCGGCCACCGTGCGGGCTTCGCCTGCTTCGTGGGCCGTCCCAACGCGGGCAAGTCCACCCTCACGAATGCTCTGGTCGGCCAGAAGGTGGCCATCACCGCGGACCAGCCGCAGACCACGCGGCACACCGTACGCGGGATCGTGCACCGGCCGGACGCGCAGCTGATCCTGGTGGACACGCCTGGGCTGCACAAGCCGCGCACGCTGCTGGGTGAGCGGTTGAACGACATCGTGCGCACGACGTGGGCCGAGGTCGATGTGATCGGGTTCTGCCTGCCCGCGAACGAGAAGCTGGGTCCCGGTGACCGCTTCATCGCGAAGGAGCTGGCGTCGATCAAGAAGACGCCGAAGATCGCGATCGTCACCAAGACGGACCTCGTGGACTCCAAGACGCTCGCCGAGCAGCTCATCGCCATCGACCAGCTCGGCAAGGAGCTCGGGTTCGAGTGGGCCGAGATCGTTCCCGTCTCGGCGGTCGCGGACCAGCAGGTGGATCTGCTGGCCGACCTCATCGTGCCGCTGCTGCCGGAGGGCCCCGCGCTGTATCCCGAGGGCGACCTCACGGACGAGCCCGAGCAGGTCATGATCGCGGAGCTGATCCGGGAGGCGGCGCTGGAGGGCGTCCGCGACGAGCTCCCCCACTCCATCGCGGTCGTGGTGGAGGAGATGCTCCCCCGCGAGGACCGCCCCGCCGACAAGCCCCTCCTCGACATCCACGCCTTCGTCTACATCGAGCGCCCCAGCCAGAAGGGCATCATCATCGGCCCCAAGGGCAAGCGCCTCAAGGAAGTCGGCATCAAGTCCCGCAAGCAGATCGAGGCCCTGCTTGGTACTCCGGTCTTCCTGGACCTTCATGTGAAGGTGGCGAAGGACTGGCAGCGGGATCCTCGGCAGTTGCGGAAGCTGGGCTTCTAGGGGGTCGCTCCCCGAGGGGACAGGTCCTGCGACCCCACCACCCGCAGCAGCTGCAACCGCTCGTGGGACTCCGTGCCCGGGCGGGCCGTGTGGATGATGAGGGTGTGGTGGGCGTCCTGGGTGAGGAGGATCTCGCAGTCCAGTTCCAGGAGACCCACCGCGGGATGCAGGAAGCGTTTCGTCGACCGGCGGCGTACCGCGACCTCGTGGGCGTCCCACAGGCGGGCGAACTCCTCGCTGGATGAGCGGAGTTCGGCCACCAGCCGGGCCGGCTCCGGGTCGTCGGGGCGGGCCGCCGCCACCGCTCGCAGGTTCGCCACATGGGCGCGGGCGTGGTCGGGCACGTCCTCCGCGGGGAACAGCTCCCGGGCGGTCGGGTCCAGGAAGAAGCGGCGGAGCAGGTTGCGCTCCCGGGGCGGACGGGCGCCCACGTCCCCGCTGAGCGCGCTCGACAGCGCGTTCTGCGTCAGCAGCTCGCCGGTGTCGCTCACGACCATCGCCGGGGTGTCGTGCAGGCGGTCCAGGACCAGCAGCAGCCCCGGGCGCACATGTGCCGACGTACCTCCCCGGCGTGGTGGTTCCTCGCCCGTCAGGTGGAACAGATGGTCCCGCTCGTCGTCCGTCAGGCGCAGCGCGCGGGCCAGTGCCGTCAGCATCTGGCGGGACGGGTGCGGGCCCCTGCGCTGTTCCAGGCGCGTGTAGTAGTCCACGGACATGCCGGCCAGCGCCGCCACCTCCTCCCGGCGCAGCCCCGGTGTGCGGCGGCGGGCCCCGGGAGGCAGCCCCACGTCCGAGGGCTCCAGCCGGGCACGGCCACGGCGCAGGAAGTCGGCGAGTTCGGCTCGGTTCACCCGTCCAGGCTGCGGCAGTCCGCCCGGTTTAGCCAGGGACTGCCGGTCCCCCGATCGGGAGGTCTCTCCCGCCGTCTCCCGGTCCGGCCGAGGCTGGTCACCGACGAGAGGAGCACATGATGACGCTGACGTTGGTGACAGGGACGACAGGACAGGTCGGCCGGCGGTTCGTCCCCAGGCTGCTGGCGCAGACCCGGCCGGGGGAGCGGGTACGGGTGCTGGTGCGGGACGCGGAACGGGGGGAGCGGTTCGCCGAGGCGGGCGCCGAGGCCGTGGTCGGGGACCTGCGGGACGAGGCGGTGCTCGGCAAGGCGGTCGCCGGGGTGGACGCCGTCGTCAACGTCGCGGCCTCCTTCCGCGGGGTGCCGGACGAGGAGGCCTGGGCCGTCAACCGGGACGCGGCCGTCGAACTGGGCCGTGCCGCGCTCGCCGCCGGGGTGCGGCGCTTCGTGCAGGTCAGCTCGGGGCTGGTGTACGGCGAGGGACGCGGACGGCCGCTGACCGAGGAGGACGAGATCCGGCCCGGCGGCGAGATGTGGGGCGCCTACACCGAGTCGAAGGTGGCGGCCGAACGGGAACTGCTGGACCTGGAGGGCCTGGACGTACGGGTCGGCCGGCTCGTCTTCGTGTACGGCGAGGGCGATCCGCATCTGGCCCAGTCGCTGATGTGGGCCCGGAACTGGGCGTCGGTCCAGCGGTTGCAGATGGTCCATCACGCGGACGTCGCCCAGGGCCTGCTGCGTCTCCTGCACGCGCCGGGAGTCGCCGGCCGGATCTACAACATCTCTGACGACGCCCCCGTCACGGCGCTCGAACTGCACGAGCTCAACGGCGTCGAGGTCCCCGCCGAACTCCACGACCGCACGGATCCCGACCCGTGGCTCGGCATCACCTCCACCGAGCGCATCCGCCGGGAGCTCGGATTCCGCCCGCTGTACCCCAGCGTCTGGGCGGCCCGGGACGCCGGAGCGCTGTGATCGGCTGACCCACCCCCTGATCCGCCCCCCTGATCCACCCCTCTAATCCACCCCCCTGATCCTCCCCACCAGCACCGCCCCCGCCAGCCCCACCACCGCCGCCACCAGATACAGCACCCGGTATCCGCCCAGGTGCGTCACGATCGGTGCGGCGAGGGCGGGGGCGGCGACCTGGGGGAGGGCGTTGGCCACGTTGATGACGCCGAGGTCCTTGCCACGGTCCCGCGCCTTGGGCAGTACGTCGGTCATCAGCGCGAAGTCGACCGACATGAACACCCCGAGGCCCACGCCCAGCAGCGCCGCCACGACGATCGCGCTCGGCCAGGTCTGCCACACCGACAGCAGGGCCGTGGCCGCCGCCATCAGCACCCCGGACCACCGCACGAACGGCTTGCGGCGGCCCAGCCGGTCCGACCAGACACCGCCCACCACGACCGTGGCCAGCAGCGTCACGCTGTTCACCGCGGTCAGGATCAGCACGCCCTGTTCGGGGTCGTCGTGGTGCAGCCGGTCCCGCAGGTAGTAGAGGAGGTAGAGGATCACCAGCGCGTTGCTGAGGTTGATCAGGAAGCGCGTCAGCCAGGCCCAGCCGAAGTCCGGGTAGCGGCGCGGACTCAGCCAGAAGCCGCGCAGGAAGGCCTTCGCGGACCACGCCGGGCGGTCCGTCACCGGCAGTCGCAGATCCTCGTACCGCAGCACGTACGGCAGGACACCCGCCAGCGTGAACACCGCACAGGCCGCATACCCCGCCGCGATCCCGCCTGCCGCCGTCGCCAGCCCCGTACCGGCGACCGCGCCGAGGATCTGCGCCGCCCCCAGCCAGCCGCCCACCGCACCCCGCTGCGACCGCGGCACCCGGTCCGGCACCGCCGCCGTCACCGCCGCGAAGGCCGCGTTGAGGGTCAGCTGGACCAGGCACCAGCCGAGCATCATCAGCCACAGCCCGCCCGCCCCCGCGAGCACCAGCAGCGACAGCGCGCCGCCCGCCGCACCGGCCACGATCCACGGCGTACGGCGGCCCCGGCGGTGCGTGGTGCGGTCCGACAGCGCGCCGAAGAACGGGTTCGCGGCCAGCGACACCACCGCGCCCACCCCGGTCACCCACGCCAGCAGCGTCTCCTTGGACATCCCGGTGCCGGGTGCGAAGTCCTCCGCCTGCCGGGCCAGCAGGATCTGGAGCGGGCCGTACCAGCCCACCCAGATCGCCACGTTGGCCAGTGAGAGCGCCGTCGTCCAGCCCCGGCCGACCCGGTCGGCCGGCTCGGTGAGGGCCGTGGTCATCTCTGGGCCCGGAGCAGCTCCTGGTACCAGCCGTACGAGTCCTTGGGTGTCCGTTCCTGGGTGTCCAGGTCCACGTGCACGAGCCCGAACCGCTGGGCGTAGCCCTCGGCCCACTCGAAGTTGTCCATCAACGACCACACGAAGTAGCCGCGTACGTCCACACCCGCCTCGACCGCCCGGTGCAGCGCGCGCAGATGACCGTCCAGGTAGTCGATCCTGGCCCGGTCGTGGACCCCGTCGTACGAGCAGCCGTTCTCGGTGATGACGACGGGCGGGAGACGGCCGCCGTAGCGCTCATGGAAGCCGGTGAGGAGTTCCGTCAGCGCCTCGGGCACCACCGGCCAGCCGAAGTCGGTCACCGGGACGTCCTTGATCTCCCGGACGGAGAAGGGGAGTTCGGCCGGGATCGTCAGTCCGCCGAACTCGATGTCCGCGCCCTGCGGAGCGCCCACCTTGGTCGGCGCGTAGAAGTTGACGCCGTAGAAGTCCAGCGGTTCCCCGATGACCTTCAGGTCGGCCGCCACGTCGCCCGGCATCAACTCGCCCAGACCGGCGGGGTATTCGCCCAGCAGGACCGGGTCGGCGAAGAGGCGGTTCAGCAGGACGTCGTAGAAGTCCGCGGCCTCGACGTCGGCGGGCTCCTGCGACGCCGGCCACGTCGGACCGTGCGAGTTGGCGATGCCGATGTCCGTGGCGCCGGCCGCGCGCAGGGCCTGGACGCCCAGTCCGTGGGCCAGCAGCAGGTGGTGGGCGACCGGCAGCGCGTCGAACATCAGCTGCTTGCCGGGCGCGTGCGCGCCCAACGCGTGGCCGAACAGGGTGTGTTCGGCGGGCTCGTTGATGGTGATCCACTTCTTGACGCGGTCACCGAGGCGGTCGGCGACGAGCGAGACGTACTCCGCGTAGCGCGCCGCGGTGTCCCGCTCCAGCCAGTCCAGCGTGACGGGCAGATCCCAGTGGAAGAGCGTCGGCACCGGTCGTACGCCCGCCGCGCACAGCTCGTCGACCAGCCGGTCGTAGAAGTCCAGGCCGCCCTCCGCGCGCACCCGCGGCCAGGAGATCGAGAAGCGGTACGCGTCCACGCCCAGGGCGGCCAGGAGCGCCACGTCCTCGCGGTAGCGGTGGTAGTGGTCGACGGCCACCGCCGCCGTCGAGCCGTCCTTCACCCGTCCCGGCTCGGCCGTGAAGGCGTCCCACACGGAGGGCTCGCGCAGCTCCGCCGCGCCCTCGATCTGATGGGCCGAGGTCGAGACGCCCCACAGGAAGCCGGCCGGGAACTGGGGTATCGGGTGCTCTTCAGTCGCCATGCGCCGGATCATCCGTACCGCTGGTAACGGAAGTCAACGGGCGGGAATGAACAACCGGTTACGCCCCTTCCTTCAGAACCCGCGAGATCAGCCTGCGCTGCTCCTCGGTCAGCCGCGGGTCGGCGGCGTAGACCGTGCGGCCGTCCACGGTGATCTCGTAGGCGAAACCGTCGGGCACCCCGATGGGCGGCGTGCCCCGGCCGCCGGCGAGCGCCTTCTCGGCCAGGGCGTGCCACTCGTGGGCGTCGGGCCGCCCCGAGGTGTCCACCTCGGCATGCCGCTCGATGCCCGCGAATCCACCCGTACGGCTCACTCGAATACGCATGGGTCCGTGTCTAGTACGGAACTACGCCGTGCGCACCCCGACCTGCTCCCACGCCTTCAGTACGGCCTGAAGTTCCTCGCCGTCCTGGTAGCGCTCCTTGGCCGCGTCGACCGTCAGCGTGGCGAAGTCGGTGAAGAGGGCGTCGCTCTTCAGCCGGCCGCCGGTCAGGACGTCGTACCAGATCTGCCCGGCCCGCTCCCAGGCGTGGCCGCCGAGGGTGGTGGCGGCGATGTAGAACGCGTGGTTGGGGATGCCCGAGTTGATGTGCACGCCGCCGTTGTCGCGGCCGGTGCGGACGAAGTCGTCCATGGTCGCGGGCTGCGGGTCCTTGCCGAGGACGTCGTCGTCGTAGGCCGTGCCCGGGGCCTTCATGGAGCGCAGGGCGGAGCCGGTGACGCGCGGGGCGAGCAGGCCCGCGCCGATGAGCCAGTCGGCCTCGGCGGCGGTCTGGCCGAGGGTGTGCTGCTTGATGAGGGAGCCGAAGACGTCGGACATCGACTCGTTGAGGGCGCCGGGCTGGCCGAAGTAGGTGAGGTTGGCCGTGTACTGGGTGACGCCGTGGGCGAGCTCGTGGCCGATGACGTCGATCGGGATGGTGAAGTCGAGGAAGATCTCGCCGTCGCCGTCGCCGAACACCATCTGCTTGCCGTTCCAGAAGGCGTTGTTGTAGTTCTCCTCGTAGTGGACGGTGGCGTCCAGGGGGAGGCCGCCTCCGTCGATGGAGTCGCGTTCGTACGCCGCCAGGAACAGGTCGAAGGTGGCTCCGAGGCCGGCGTAGGCGCGGTTGACCGTGGCGTCCTTGCCGGGCTCCGAGCCCTCGGTGCGGACCTTCTTGCCGGGCAGGTCGGTGCGGTGCCGGGCGTCGTAGACGGTGCGGTGCGGCTTGCCCGCCTCGGCGCCGGGCGGCGCGGCGACGGAGGGTGCGCCGACGACCGTGGTCAGCCGGCGGTGGGTGCGCTCGAAGGCGTCGCGCTCCAGGGTCCGGCGGGCGGGACCGGCGAGCGCGGGGTCCTCGGCCTGGGCGAGCTTGTCGAGGACGTGCGGTGGTACGACGGTGCAGAAGACGGGCTCATAGCCCCCGTGGGTCGTCATGCCCGGCACCATTGCACTGTGTTATGCCGCTGTCACTACCCGCAACCATGATTGGTGAAATGTGGGGATAAGGAGCCAGGTAAGCCGCCCTCAAGTGGTATGGCGCACGTTTTGTCCCATTGATCCCCCTGGTCCCGCATACTGATACGGCGCCTCGCGCGGGCAGCGGCTCGGCTAGCATGCTTCGCATCATGCGTTTCGGGCTGCTTCTTCTTAGCTGCCGCGGCGAGGGCCTGTAGTCCAGGTCGACTCCCTCCCCGCGGAGCTTGGCGTTGCGTCGTCGGCCGTCCTTCCGGACATCCTGAGGAGCCCCCGCATCATGGCGAACCGCCAGCAGCCCAGTGCCATGCCGATCCACAAGTACGGCCAGTACGACCAGGTCGACATCGCGGACCGCACCTGGCCGAACAACCGGATCACCGTCGCCCCCCGCTGGCTCTCCACGGACCTGCGCGACGGCAACCAGGCCCTGATCGACCCGATGTCGCCCGAGCGCAAGCGCCGGATGTTCGACCAGCTGGTCAAGATGGGCTACAAGGAGATCGAGGTCGGCTTCCCGGCCTCCGGGCAGACCGACTTCGACTTCGTACGCTCCATCATCGAGGAGCCGGGCGCGATCCCCGACGACGTCACCATCTCCGTACTGACCCAGGCCCGCGAGGACCTGATCGAGCGCACGGTGGAGTCCCTGAAGGGCGCCAAGCGGGCGACCGTCCACCTGTACAACGCCACCGCCCCCGTCTTCCGCCGCGTGGTCTTCCGCGGCTCCAAGGACGACATCAAGCAGATCGCCGTCGACGGCACCCGTCTGGTGATGGAGTACGCCGAGAAGCTGCTGGGCCCGGAGACGGAATTCGGCTACCAGTACTCGCCGGAGATCTTCACCGACACCGAGCTGGACTTCGCGCTGGAGGTCTGCGAGGCGGTGATGGACGTCTACCAGCCGGGTCCGGGCCGCGAGATCATCCTCAACCTGCCCGCCACGGTGGAGCGTTCGACCCCCTCCACGCACGCGGACCGCTTCGAGTGGATGAGCCGCAACATCTCCCGCCGCGAGCACGTCGTCATCTCCGTCCACCCGCACAACGACCGCGGCACCGCCGTCGCCGCCGCCGAGCTGGCGCTGATGGCCGGCGCCGACCGCGTCGAGGGCTGTCTGTTCGGCCAGGGCGAGCGCACCGGCAACGTCGACCTGGTCACCCTGGGCATGAACCTGTTCTCCCAGGGCGTCGACCCGCAGATCGACTTCTCCGACATCGACGAGATCCGTCGTACGTGGGAGTACTGCAACCAGATGGAGGTCCACCCGCGCCACCCGTACGTGGGCGACCTGGTCTACACGTCCTTCTCCGGCTCCCACCAGGACGCCATCAAGAAGGGCTTCGACGCCATGGAGGCCGACGCGGCGGCTCGCGGGGTCACGGTCGACGACATCGAGTGGGCCGTGCCCTACCTGCCCATCGACCCGAAGGACGTCGGGCGGTCCTACGAGGCCGTCATCCGCGTCAACTCGCAGTCCGGCAAGGGCGGTATCGCGTACGTCCTGAAGAACGACCACAAGCTGGACCTGCCGCGCCGGATGCAGATCGAGTTCTCCAAGCTCATCCAGGCCAAGACGGACGCCGAGGGCGGCGAGGTCACCGGCTCCGACATCTGGAACGTCTTCCAGGACGAGTACCTGCCGAACCCCGAGAACCCGTGGGGCCGGGTCCAGGTCAAGAACAACCAGTCGACCACCGACACCGACGGCGTGGACACGCTGAAGGTGGAGGCCACGGTGGATGGTCAGGACACGGTCCTGACCGGATCCGGGAACGGTCCGATCTCGGCCTTCTTCGACGCGCTGCAGTCCATCGGGATCGACGTACGGCTGCTGGACTACCAGGAGCACACGATGAGCGAGGGGGCGTCCGCGCAGGCCGCGTCCTACATCGAGTGCGCGATCGACGGCAAGATCCTGTGGGGTATCGGGATCGATGCGAACACGACTCGTGCGTCGCTGAAGGCGGTTGTCTCGGCGGTCAACAGGGCTGCGCGCTAAGGGGTGCCGCGGGGGCTGCGTGGCGGCTGCGGGTCCGTTGTGGCTGGTCGCGCCCCGCGGCGGAGCCGCTATTGATACAGCCCCGCGCCCCTAGGCGCGTCACCGTGCCCGGCACTTTTCGGCCAATCTGCTGTGTGGGTCACGGAAAGGTCTCGTCCTGGGTGCTGACTCTGCCTCCCTGATGTGGCTAACATCACGCCAGCACGGCGATGTTGCCGTGCCGTTACGCGGAGGTGCGACGTGCTGCCAGGACGGGGACGAAACGGCCAGGCCGCCAGGGCTGCGCGCCTTCTGGGCACCCGCACCGCGTGGACGCCCGTGGGCGACGGGGAGTTCTTCTGCCCCGGCTGCGGCGGCGACCGCAATTACCAGCGGCTGACCGGGAGGCGCCGCTTCACCCTCCTCGGCATGCCCGTGCTGCCGCGCGGGGAGACCGGCCCGGTCGTGGAGTGCGCCGCCTGCAAGAGCCACTTCGGCACCGACGTCCTCGACCACCCGACCACCACCCGCTTCTCCGCGATGCTCCGCGACGCCGTCCACACCGTCGCCCTCGCGGTGCTCGCCGCGGGCGGCACCTGCTCCCGTACGGCGCTGGAGGCCGCCGCCTGCACGGTCCGCGCCGCCGGCTTCGACGACTGCACCGAGGACCAGCTCGGGGCGCTGGTCGAGGCGCTGGCCGCGGACACCGGACGGGTCTTCGGCGAGCCCTGCGGGGCCGGCCTTGCCATAGAGCTCCACGAGGCGCTGGACCCGCTGGCCCCGCACCTGGCCCCCGGCGGCCGGGAGTCGATCCTCCTCCAGGGCGCCCGGATCGCCCTCGCCGACGGCCCGTACACCCCCGCGGAGCGCGACGCCCTCGCGACGGTCGGTGCCGCGCTCACCATCTGCGCGGACGATGTGACGCGGCTGCTGGTGGCGGCGCGTACACCGTCGTGACCATCGCCTACGTCGTCGTACTCCGGCCGCTACTCCCCGGGGAGTAACGGCCCCTGAGGGACGCCCTCCGCAGTAACCCCCAACTCGCCCTGCCGCCCGACGAATCGGCCCCCGGCCGCCGGGAGTCTGGAACCGGACCAGACAACCGACCGAGGGGAGGCCCGACTCATGGGGGCCGCAAGGACAACCATCAGGGGACGGCGTGCCGTGCCCTGGCTCGTGCTCGGACTGTGGGTCGCCGTGCTGGCGCTCACCTCGCCGTTCGCGTCGAAGCTCGCGGACGTGCAGCGCGACCGGGCCGTCGACTATCTGCCGGCGAGCGCCGACTCGACCCAGGTCGCCAAGATCCAGGACCAGTTGCCCGGCGGCGAGACGACCCAGATGGTCGTCGTCTACCACCGTGACGGCGGACTGACCGCGGCGGACCGGGCCACGGCCGCCGACCAGATCGGCGAGATCGCGAGCGCGCACCCGCTCACCGCGAAGCCGCAGGGCGTCCCGTCCAAGGACGGCACCACCCTGATGTACCCGGTGGCCAGCACCGAGCCGGGCACCGACGAGAAGAAGCGCGACCAACTCGTCAACGACGTACGGGACATCGCCCAGGGCGAGAACGGGCTGAGCGTCGACGTCGGCGGCGAGGGCGCCCTGGCGACCGACGCCAGCGAAGTCTACAACTCCCTCGACGGGCCCCTGCTCTACACCACCGCCGCCGTCGTGGCGCTGCTGCTGATCCTCATCTACCGCAGCCCGTTCCTGTGGCTGGTCCCGCTCGCCGTCGCCGGCATCGCCGACTATCTGTCGATGGGGGTCGCCTACGGGCTGAACCAGGGGTTCGGGACCTCCGTGTCCGGCCAGAGCTCCGGCATCATGACGATCCTCGTGTTCGGCGCGGGCACCGACTACGCCCTGCTGCTCGTCTCCCGCTACCGGGAGGAGCTGCGGCGCATCGAGCGGCCCTACGACGCGATGGTCGCCGCGCTGAAGGGCTGCGGCCCGGCGGTGCTGGCCTCCTCCGGGACGGTCGCCGCGGGTCTGTTCTGCCTCCTGGCCGCGGATCTCAACTCCAGCCGCGGCATGGGCCCGTTGGGCACGGTCGGCATCCTGTGCGCGCTGGCCGCGATGATGACCCTGCTGCCCGCGATCCTCGTCCTGCTCGGCCGCCGCGTCTTCTGGCCGCTGGTGCCGCGCTACGGCAGCACGCCCAAGGTCCGCCGGTCGCTGTTCGCCGCGATGGGCAGCTCCGCCGGGCGCCGGCCGCTGACCGTGCTCGCGGGCGGCGCGGTGCTGCTCGGCGCCCTGTCGCTCGGGGCGCTGAACCTCCCCGGCAGCCTCAAGCAGGAGGACTCCTTCACCAGCAAGCCCGAGGCGGTCGCCGCCATGGAGACCCTGGGCAAGGCCTATCCGGAGCGCGGCACCCAGCCGATCTCCGTCATCGCCCCCACCGACCGCGCCGACGCCGCCCTGGCCGAGGCCCGGGACACCCCCGGCGTCGACAGCGCGACCCGCGGCCGCAGCGGCGACGGCTGGACGGAGCTCTCCGTCATCGCGTCCTCCGCACCCCAGTCGGCGGGGGAGACCGCCACCATCAAGGAACTGCGCGACCGCCTCGACGGCTCCTACGTCGGCGGACCGAGCGCCGAGCAGCTCGACCTGAAGGACACCAACGCCCGGGACCGGCTGGTCGTCGTACCGCTCGTCCTCGCCTCCGTGCTGCTGATCCTGATCGCCCTGCTGCGGTCGATCGTCGCGCCGCTGATCCTGGTGGCGGCCGTGGTCGCGGTCTGGGGCGCGGCGCTCGGCATCGGCGGCCTGGTCTTCGGCCCGCTCTTCGGCTTCGAGGGCACCGACCCGGGACTCGGCCTGCTGTCCTTCGTCTTCCTGGTCGCCCTGGGCGTCGACTACGGCATCTTCCTGATGCACCGCATGCGCGAGGAGTCCCTGAAGGGCACCGAACCGGCGCAGGCCGCGCTGATGGCGCTGCGTACGACGGGCGGGGTCATCGCCTCGGCGGGCCTGGTCCTGGCGGCGACGTTCGCGGTGCTGACCAGCATGCCGATGCTGCAACTGGTGGAGCTGGGCTTCGTCATCGCGGTCGGGGTGCTGCTGGACACCTTCCTGGTCCGGACGTATCTGGTCACCAGCGCGAGCGTGGCGCTGCGGCGCAAGGTGTGGTGGCCGGGCGCGCTGTCGAAGGAGCCGGCAGCGGGCGGCGAGGAGTCGCCCGAGCCGGTGGCGGAGCCCGCGGGGATGCGCTGAACAGCACGTGCGCAGTCGGCCGGATCTCCGGGCTCATGCCCAGGGGGTCCGGCCTCGGGCCGGATCGGCGAGGATGGAGCACGTGGTGACCACCAAGGAGCAACTCGCCCCTGTCGGCAGGCGGCTGGTGCGGCCCGCCCGGCGCGACTGGCTGTTCGCGGTGGGGGTCGGCCTGGCGTCGGTGCCGCTGGCGTTCGTGGCGCAGGGCTCCGACGCGCACACGCCGGACGTCACCGGCTGGACGCTGTTCGGCCTCTCGGCGCTGACGCTCGCCTGGCGGCGGCACTATCCGATGGGGGTGCTCCTCGCGCTCATCGTCGTGGAGGGCACCTACCACTCCCTGGGGAACGCGCACTCCGGGCTGATCGCGGTCACGATGGTCGCCATCTACTCGCTCGCGGTGGCCGGTCCGCGGCGCCGGACCCTGGCCGTGGTGCCGACCCTGCTCGCCCTGAGCGTGATCATGCTGACCACCATCAACCCGGACCGGGGCATCGAGCTGCTGCGCATCTCCGGCTGGATCCTGGCGTGCGCGATCACGGGCGAGGCGGTCCGCGTGCACCGCAACTACATCGGCGCGATCGTCGAACGCGCCGAACGCGCCGAACGCACCCGCGAGGAGGAGGCCCGGCGCAGGGTCGCGGAGGAACGCCTGCGGATCGCCCGGGACCTGCACGACCTGCTCGCCCACAGCATCACCTTGATCGGCGTGCAGACCTCGGTGGCCGCGCACGTGCTCGCCACGGACCCCGAACGCCTCGACCGTGAGACGGTCGCCAAGGCGCTGGAGGACATCGCGGAGACCTGCCGTTCGGCGCGCGGAGAGTTGCGGACGACGCTGGAGGTGCTGCGCGAACAGGGCGCCGTCGGGGACGTCCGCGGCCCGCTGCCCGGCCTCGACGGCCTTGCCGACCTCGTCGAGACGGCCCGCCAGACGGGGGCACGGGTCGAGCGGACCGTACGGGTCCGTGAGGCGCCCCCCGCCGTCGGCGCGGCCGCCTACCGCATCGTCCAGGAGGCTTTGACGAACGCGGTCCGGCACGCGGGACCCGAACCGGTGATCTCCGTCGAGGTCTACGAGGAGAAGGGCGCCCTGCGGCTGTCGGTGACCGACGACGGCACGGGCCCGGTGGCCGGTTCCGAGGGCGCCGGTTTCGGGCTCGTCGGCATGCGGGAGAGGGCCCGCAGCGTGGGTGGCACACTCGACGCGGGGCCGCGGCCGGAGGGCGGGTTCGCGGTGACGGCGGTACTGCCGTTGACGACTGTGCTGGAGAGGGCCGTATGACGATCCGTGTGCTGCTTGCCGACGACCAGACCCTCGTACGGGCCGCGTTCGCGATGCTCGTCGAGTCGGCGCGGGACATGGAGGTGGTGGGGGAGGCGGCGACCGGCCGGGAGGCGGTGGACCTGGCGCGGCGCGCACGGCCCGACCTCGTCGTCATGGACATCCGGATGCCCGACGTCGACGGCATCGAGGCGACCCGGCTGATCGCGGCGGACGAGGCACTGGCCGGGGTCAAGGTGCTGGTCCTGACCACGTACGACACCGACGAGTACATCGTCGAGGCGCTGCGCGCGGGCGCGTCCGGGTTCCTGGTGAAGGACACCAGACCGGCGGAGCTCCTGGACGCGATCCGTACGGTGGCGGCGGGCGAGTCGCTGCTGTCGCCCGGGCCGACGGCCCGTCTGATCGCCCGCCTGCTGAGCCAGACACCGGCGTCGCCGCCGGTGCTCTCGGGCGGTCCGGAGTGCCTGTCGGAACGCGAGCGCGAGGTGCTCGTGCTGGTCGGCCGGGGACTCAACAACGCCGAGATCGCCGAGGCGTTGGGGTTGAGCCCGTTGACCGCGAAGACCCATGTCAGCCGGATCATGGGCAAGTTGGGGGCGCGGGACCGGGCGCAGCTGGTGATCGTCGCGTACGAGTCGGGGATGGTCACACCGGGGAGTGTGCGCGAGGGCTAGCCTCGCCGGACTACAGCAGCCCTGCCCCCGCCAGGAACTTCCCCACCCGCTCGACCTCCGCCTCCGACAACGGCACCTGAGGCTCCGCCATCGCCGGGCACGCGATGACCCCGCGCAGATGCAGCGCGGCCTTGAACGCCCCCAGTGCCGCCGAACTGGCCCCCATCCGCGCCGGATCCCCCACCCGCACCATCCCGAACAGCGCAGCCAACCGCTCCTGCTCCACCCGGGCCCGCTCCCAGTCGCCCACCCGGCACAGCCGGTCCAGCCGTACGTACCCCGCCGGATCGACGTTCGCGAGCCCCGGCACCGCCCCGTCCGCGCCCGCCGCGAGGGCCGAGTCCACGATCAGTTCGGACCCGGTGAGCACGCTGAAGCCGTTGATGTCGCCCCGGGTCCTCGCGCCGACGACGACCTCGCGGAACGCCGCCAGGTCGCCGCTGGAGTCCTTGAGGCCGGCCAGCACGCCTTCGGCGGCGAGGGAGAGGACCAACTCGGCGGGCAGCTTGGTGTGGACGGCGCCGGGGAGGTCGTAGGCGAGGACCGGTACCGGGCTCGCGGCGGCGATCAGACGGTAGTGGCGGGCGATCTCCGCGGGGTGCGTACTCGTGTAGAAGGGTGAGATCACGACCACCGCGTCCGCGCCCGCCGCCGTCACCGCGGCCACGTGGTCCAGTACGCGGGGTGTCGTCATGTCGATCGCGCCCGCCAGCACCGGGAGTTGGCCACCGACATGGCCCGTCACCGTCTCCACGACCAACTGGCGCTGCCGGTCCGTCAGATAGGCCGCCTCCGACGACGTACCGAGCACGAACAGTCCGTGCACCCCGCCCTCCACCAGATGGTCGACCAGCCGGAGCAGCGACGGGACGTCCACCTCGCGTGACGGTGTCAGGGGGGTGCAGACGGGCGGGACGACACCGGTCAGGGGGGCGGGGATCGTCATCAGGGCTCCCTGTTCTCGTGGTTCTGGCGTACGCGCACCAGGTCGAGGGTCTGCTCACCCTCCTCCACCGGATGGTGACAGCGGAAGCGGTGTCCAGGGGCCGACGCGGCCGAGAAGTCCGGCATCCGGGCCGCGCACTCCGCGTCCGCCTTCCAGCAGCGGGTACGGAACGGGCAGCCGCTGGGGGGACGGGTCGCCGAGGGGACCGGGCCCGCCAGCGGGATCGGGGCGAGCGGGTGCAGCAGGCCCGGAGTCGCCGAGAACAGGGCCCGGGTGTACGGGTGGCGGGCCGCGTCCGTGACCTGGGCCGCCGGGGTCTCCTCCACGATCCGGCCCAGGTACATCGTGATCACGCGGTCGCTCATCCGCCGTACCGTCTGGATATCGTGGGAGACGAACACCAGGGCCAGGCCGAGGCGTTCCTTCAGGTCGAGGAGCAGGTTGAGGATCTGGGCCCGCACCGACACGTCCAGGGCGCTCGTCGGTTCGTCCGCCACCAGCAGACCGGGGTCCAGCGCCAACGCCCTCGCGATCGCCACCCGTTGGCGCTGTCCGCCCGACAGCTGGCCGGGCAGCGCGTCGCCCAGCGGGCGGGGGAGACCCACCAGCCCCAGCAACTCCTCTACGCGGGACTCGCGTTCGGCCTTCGAACCCACCTCGTGCACATCCAGCGGGTCCCGCAGGATGCGGCGCACCGGCAGCCGGCGGTTCAGGGCCGTCGACGGGTCCTGGAAGATCATGCCGGTGCCCCGGCCGACCGCCGCCCTCCGCTCGGCCGCGTTCATCGTCCACAGGTCGCGGCCCTGGAACAGCACCGCGCCCGACGTCGGCCGTACCACCCCCACCAGCACCTTCGCCAGCGTCGACTTGCCGCACCCGGACTCGCCGACCACACCGACCGTCTCGCCGGGCGCCACCGTGAGATCCGCGCCGGTCAGGGCGTACACCCTGTCCCGGGTGAACAGACCGCCGCTGCGGGCCTTGTGGACCATGTGGACGTCGGAGAGTTCCACCAGCGTGCTCACTCGGCCGCCTCCAGTTCCGCCGCCGGATGATGGCAGGCCGTGGTGTGCGTCGACGCGCCCCGCAGGTCCGGTGCCGTCGTCCAGCACACCTCGCTCGCCCTCGGGCACCGGTCCGTGAAGCGGCAGCCCGCCGGGAAGTCCGCCGGGGACGGGACCACACCTTTGATCTGCGTCAGGCGCTCCGCACCCGACTCCAGCGACAGCACACTGCCGAGCAGCCCGCGTGTGTAGTGGTGGGCCGGGGCCTCCACGAGGTCGGCCGTCACGCCCGTCTCCACGATCTGGCCGCCGTACATGACGATCACGCGGTCCGTGATGTCCGCGACCAGGGCCAGGTCGTGCGAGACGAGGACGAGGGCGAAGTCCAGCTCCTCGCGGAGCCTGAGCAGCAGCTCCATCACCTGTGCCTGGACCGTCACGTCCAGCGCGGTCGTCGGTTCGTCGGCGATGATCAGCTTCGGGTCGCGGGAGAGCGCCATGGCGATCAGGACGCGCTGCCGCTGGCCGCCGGAGAGTTCGTGCGGGTAGCTGCGCAGGGTGCGGTCGGGGTCCAGGCCGACCATGGTCAGCAGTTCGGCCGGGCCGCGGCGGCCTCCGCGGCGTACCAGCTGCTTCAGCTGGGCCCTGATCGTCATCGCCGGGTTCAGGGAGGACAGCGCGTCCTGGTAGATCATCGCCATCTCGTGGCCGAGCAGCCGACGTCGTACCCGCATCGGCTCGGCCAGCAGGTCGCGCTGATGGAAGCGGACCTGGCCGCGCACCCGGGCCCCCTTCGGCTCCAGGCCCATCACCGTCAGCGCCGTCAGCGATTTCCCGCAGCCCGACTCGCCCACCAGGCCCAGGACTTCGCCGGGCTGCACCTCGAAGCCGATGCCGTCGACGATGTCCACGCCGTCCTGGAAGCCGATGGTGAGGTTCTCCACCGCGAGCACCGGTTGCCCCGCCTCGACGCGCGGGCGGGCCCGGGCGCGCAGCCGTGCGGCCGCCGCCGTGAGGCCGGGCAGTGGTACGACCTCGCCGCTGCCGGGCTCCGGGGTTTCGAGGGCGTCCTTGTGCGCGGGGTCCACCTCGCGTGCCGGTGGTGCCGCCCAGGTGTCCGACACGCCCTCGGACAGGATGTTCAGCGACAGCACGGTCAGCAGGATCAGCAGGCCGGGGAAGACCGTCGCCCACCAGCCCCCGGTCAGCACCATGTTCTTGCCGTCCGCGATGACACTGCCCCACGAGGGGTCCGGTGGCCGTACGCCCGCCCCGATGAAGGACAGAGACGCCTCGAAGACGATGGCCTCGGCGACCATCACGGTGCAGAACACCAGCACGGGGGCGGCGCAGTTGACCGCCACGTGACGGATCACGATGTGCGGGGTCCGGGCGCCGATCACCTTCTCCGCCGTCACATAGTCCTCGCCGTACTGGTCGAGGACGTTCGCCCGGACGACCCGTGCCACCGGCGGTGTGAACAGGAACGCGATCGCGCAGATCAGCACCGTGATGCCGCCGCCGAAGACGGCCACGAGCACGGCCGCCAGGGCGATCCCCGGGAACGCCATCACCACGTCCAGGCAGCGCATCAGCGTCTCGTCGACCCCCTTGCGGGAGGTGGCCGCCACGGCTCCCAGGAGCGCGCCGACCAGCAGGGCCAGCCCCGTCGCGCCCAGACCGATCGCCAGCGACCAGCGCGCCCCGTACATCAGCCTGCTGAGGATGTCCCGGCCGAGGCTGTCCTGCCCCATCCAGTGCGCGGCGGACGGCCGGCCCGTGCCGTCGGCCAACGCCTGCTGGTCCAGCGGGTCGTGAGGCGCGAGGAGCGGGGCGAAGAGGGCCACGAGGACCACCACGGCCAGGAAGCAGACGGCGACCCTGGACAGCGGGGGCAGGCGTCGCGATGTCATGTCGCCTCCCGCAGACGCGGGTTGACCAGCAGATACAGGATGTCGATGACCAGGTTGACCACGACGAAGCCGATCGCGGTCGTCAGGACCACGCCCTGGACCACCGCAGGGTCACCGTTCTTCACCGCGTCGATCATCAGCTTTCCCATCCCCGGCAGGGAGAAGATCGTCTCGATCACGACCGCGCCACCGAGGAGATAGCCGACGCGCAGGCCCAGCACGGTCAGGGGGTTCATGAGGGCGTTGCGCAGCACGTTGCGGCCCACCACCACATGCGGTGGCAGCCCGCTGCCGATCGCTGTGCGGACGTAGTCCTTGTCCAGCTCCTCCACCACGGCCGTGCGCACGATCCGGGTCAGCTGGGCCGCCACCGGGAGGGAGAGCGCGAGCGCCGGGAGCGTCATCGTCTTCAGCCAGCCGGTGAAGGAGTCCGCCGGGTTGATGTAGCCGCCGGTCGGGAACCAGCCCAGGTCGACCGCCAGGTACTGGATCATCAGCAGCGCCAGCCAGAAGCCGGGGGCCGCGACGCCGGTCAGGGAGACGACCCGGATGACCTGGTCGGGCAGCCGGTCGCGGTAGATGGCCGCGGTGACACCGCCCAGAAGCGAGAGCACCACCGCGATGCCCAGGCCCAGGAAGGTGAGCTGGAGGGTGAGCGGGAGTGCCGTGGTGACCTGCTCCACCACCGGTGCCCTGGTCAGGGCGCTGGTGCCCAGGTCGCCGTGGAGGAGGTCGGCGACGAAATCGACGTAGCGGACGGGGAGGGGGTCGAGGAGGCCGTTCTGTTCGCGGAAGTCGTGCAGCTGCTGCGGGGTCGGGTTGGCGCCCTGGAAGAACGCGGACGCCGGGTCGGCGTCCGAGAAACGCATCACCAGGAACACGAACAGGACGATGCCGAGCATCAGCGGGACGAGCAGGGCGAGACGGCGCAGCAGGATCCTGGCGACGGTGATCACCGTGAGGCTCCTAGACCCACTTGGCCTGGAGGAGGTTGATCCCGGGATACGGCTGGGCCCTTATGCCGGCGAGCTTCCTCGGGTTCCAGGCGGTCATCAGCTCGTTGTGGACGACCGGGTAGAGCACGGCCTGTTCGGCGACGACGTCGATGTAGTCCTGGACCATCGCCTTCTTGCGCTCCGCGTCCGGCTCCCGGGTCGCACGGTCCATGTCCTGGAAGAGCGCCTTCGCGACGGCGTTGTCGGCCCAACGGGTGTACTGCATCCAGAGGTTGGTGGGGCCGTAGTTGTAGTGCATGATCAGGTCGGCGTCGAGGCCGAACTGGTTGGGGTTCGAGGCGGCGGCGACGACCTGGTAGTCCTGCTTCTGGTCCATCTTGGTGAAGACGGCGGTCGTCTCCTGCGGGGAGAGGGTCGTGGGGACGCCGATCGCGTCCCAGGACGCCTTGATGGTGGGCAGACAGTCGACGATCCAGCTGACGTTGACGGCGAGGATGTCGATCTTCAGCCCGCTGACACCGGCCTCCTTCAACAGGGCCTTCGCCTTGTCGGGGTCGTGGTCGTAGACGGTCTTCGCCCGGCGGTAACTGGGGTTGCCCTCGTTGAGGAACGAACTCGACGGCTTTCCATGGCCCTTGAGCGCCACCTGCACCATCTTCTCGGTGTCGATGGCGTAGTGGAGCGCCTGGCGCACGCGCACGTCGTCGAAGGGCTTGTGCCGGGTGTTGAACATCAGGAAGAGATTGTTCATGCCGGCCCCGCCGGCGACCGTCAGTCCGCCGCCCTCCAGCGGGGAGATGTTCGCGTACGGGATGTTGTCCGCGATCTGCGCGCCGGCCCTCGCGCCCGAGATACGGGCGACGCGCGGGGCCGCGTCGACGATCGTCAGCCAGTTCATCTTCTGGAAGGCGGCCGGGTGCGGACCGTTGTAGCCGGCGTACGCGGCGAAGGTGGTGTTGGACTTCGGGTGGTGCGCGGTCTGCCGGTACGGCCCCGAGCCGACCGCCAGTCCCCGGATGGCGTCGTCCCAGGCGCCGGGCTTCGAGAAGACGTGCTTCGGCATGATCTTGGCGAGGGTGAGGCGGGAGACCCCTTCCGGGAAGGGGAACCTGAGGACCAGCTCGACGTTCTGCGCGTCGATCTTCCGGACCTCCTTGAGCCAGCTCGTGAAGAAGCCCTTCGCCAGCGTCTGGGTCTTCGGGTCGAGGATGCGGTCGAAGACGAAGACGACGTCGTCGGCGGTGACCGGCCTGCCGTCGTGGAAGGTGGCGCCCGGGCGCAGGGTGAACTTCCAGGACGTGGCGTTCGGGTCCCTCGGCACCTCGGTCGCCAGCGCAGCGTACGGCTCGCGGGAGATCGGGTCGGTGTCGAGCAGTCCCTCGTAGATGTGGTTGTTGGCGGCCATGCAGAAGGCGGACGCGGTCTGGGTCGGGTCCCAGCTGCCGTCGTTGCCGTATCCGATGACCGCGGTCAGGGTCTGCTT
Source organism: Streptomyces sp. NPDC001536 (assembly GCF_042894505.1). Classification (NCBI taxonomy): domain Bacteria; kingdom Bacillati; phylum Actinomycetota; class Actinomycetes; order Kitasatosporales; family Streptomycetaceae; genus Streptomyces; species Streptomyces sp. NPDC001536. The sequence goes on along the minus strand of NZ_JBIAVQ010000001.1, from coordinate 464,082 downwards.
CCCGCCGCCGTCCCCGGTGTCGTTCGTGGACTCCGGCCCGGACGAACAGGCCGACAGCGACGCGGAGACCGCGGCCGCCGCGCCCAGGGCGCCGGTGTGCTTCAGGAAGGTCCGCCGATGCATGGTTCCTCCAGAGGAGATACGACGTCCTACGTCCCATGGTCAGCGCGACCTTAGGAGCGGCCGCAGAGGCGGTCAAGGGAACACACACGAATGGCGGAGCCGCCGGAGGTCGGACCAATGGCGGCCCACGGCGGCGGGAGTTGACGCTGCTCACGGGTGTGCCGCGCATCCCCTGGCGAGGGCGCGTGCGGCACGCGGCCGGGGCGTGGTCGAATGGGCCCGTGGAGCACTGGGACGAGAACAGCGCGGGAGTACTGCGACTCCCGTCCGGCAGGCTGGTGCGGGGCCGCGGCCTCCGGTACCCGCTCGCACCGGGGGCGCCGACCCCCTCGTACGCCCTCTACCTCCTCGGCCACCAACCACCCCCGGTTCCCTGGGAGTTCCACTGGATCCGCTGGCCCGACTTCCGCCTCCCGGCGGACCGGCCGGCCGCCCGTGCGGCGCTGCGCGAGGCCTGGGAGCGGGCCGCGGGCGAGCGTGTCGAGGTCGCCTGCGGGGGCGGTCGCGGGCGTACGGGGACGGCGCTGGCCTGTCTCGCGGTCCTGGACGGCGTACCGGCGGACCAGGCCGTCGGATACGTCCGGGCGCACTACCACCGGCGGGCGGTGGAGACGCCGTGGCAGCGGCGGTATGTGCGGCGGTTCGCAGGGGCGGCGGGCACGGAGGCGTAGCCCGCCGGACTTCGGGTGGACGCCCACCGCCACCTCGGTGAAGCCGACCCGCTCCGGGCGGGCCGGGAGGCCCTGGGGGGTCGGTGTCTCGGTTCCCTCGCCCCGTGATCCGCGCGCCCTGGCCGTGGCCCGCCGCGTCGGCGATGCCACGGCCAGCTCCTTCACCGCCGTCTTCCGAGGCAGTACTTCCCCGTCAACTGAGCGCGTCGGCCAGCAGCTCGGCCGTCTTCCGGACCAGCTCGTCGTCGCGGGCGGCGGACTGGTCCGGCTTTGTCGTCAGGACGGCCAGCACGAGCGGGGTGCCCTCCGGTGTCCAGGCGATGCCCACGTTGTTGTTGGTGCCGTAGGAGCCGCCGCCCGTCTTGTCGGCGACCGTCCACGTCCTCGGAAGACCGGCGCGCAGCCGGGTCCCGCTCGTGGTGTTGTTCAGCAGCCAGTGCGTGAGCAGCTCGCGGTCGCGGCGGTTCAGGGCGTCGCCGAGCACCAGTCGGCCGTAGGTCCGGCCGATCGCGTACGGGCTCGTGGTGTCCGTGATCCGCCAGGGCTCCGCCGAGTTGAGCTCGGTCTCCCAGCGGTCCAGGCGGGTCACCCGGTCGCCGAGGGAGCGGGCGAAGCGGGTGATGGCGGTCGGGCCGCCGAGCTCGCGCAGCAGGAGGTTGCCGGCGCCGTTGTCGCTGAAGGTGATGGCGACCTCGGCGAGTTCGGCGACCGTCATGCCGTCGGCCAGGTGCTCCCGGGTCTTGTCGGAACCCTCCTTCGGCAGATCGGCGTCCGTGTAGTGGATCCGGCGGGACAGGAACTCGCCGTCGCGGTCCAGATCGCGCAGGACGGCCGCGGACGCGAGGGACTTGAACAGCGAGCACATCGGGAACAGTTCGTCGGCGCGGTACCGGACGGCCCGGCCGGTGCCGAGGTTGCGGGCGAACACGCCCAGGCGGGCGCCGTGTTCTGCCTCCAGTTCGCGAAGGCGTGCCGGGACGTCGTCGGCGGCGTGCGCGGGTGCGGCTGTGGCTGCGGCTGCCACGAGGGTGGCGGCCGAGGCGGCGAGAAGGGTACGTCGGGCTAAGATCGCGCTCTCCTTCGTTCGACGGACGGGGAAGATCCCCTCAGTAGATCGACGCCGGATGTCATTCCTTGGTTGCCGGGCCGTAGACCATCGGCCGACAGCCGTCCGGGCCCGCGCTCGCCACAGTGACCGTATGGACAAGACCAAGGGGATCAGTCGGGCACAGTTCCTGGCCGGGGCGGCGGCGGTCGGGGTGGCGGGGGCAGTGCTGCCCGCGGGCGGGGCCGGGGCGGTCGGGCGGGGCGGAGCCGCCGGTGGGGGAGGGCTGACCCGCCGGGGTGTCGTCTACACCCTCGTCGAGGGGGAGACGCCGGCCACCGCGTGGAGCGCCGACCGGATGCGGGCGGACCTGCGGGCCATCCGCGACGACCTGCACGCCGACACCGTCGACGTCACCGGAGACGGCGTCGAACGCCTCACCGCCACCGCCGCCGAGGCGGCCGAACTCGGGCTGCACATCTGGCTCCAGCCCACCCTCGGCGACGTCCCGGAACGGGACATCCTCGACCACCTCGCCGAGACCGGCCGGTTCGCGGAGCGGCTGCGCAGGCAGGGCGCGAGCGTCGAGTTCAGCGTGGGCTGCGAGTTCTGGCTGTTCGTGCCCGGGATCATCCCGGGAGACACGGTCTTCGAGCGCATCGCGAACCTCCAGAACGGCACCGTCGACTGGGCACAGATGCAGCGCCGCCTGGCCCGCTTCACGGCGAAGGCGGCGGCACTCGGCCGCAGGGTCTTCCACGGCCGGCTGAGCTACGCGTCCGCCCCGGAGATCGACCGCGTCGACTGGAACCTCTTCGACGTGGTGGGCATCGACTACTACTCGTACTTCCCGAAACGGGCGGACTACGTACGGGAGTTGAAGCAGCACCTGCGCTGGGGCAAGCCCGTCGCCATCACCGAGTTCGGCACCTGCACCTACCGGGGAGCCCCCGAGGCGGGCGGCATGGGCTGGGACATCGTCGACTACGACAAGACACCGCCGGAGCTCAAGGGAGACCCGCCCCCGGTCCGCAGCGAACGCACGCAAGCCGCCTATCTCACCGACCTGTTGGCCGTCTTCGAGTCGATGGACCTGTACGCGGCGATGGTCTTCGAGTTCCTCACCGCGGACGCCCCGCACCGCCCCGGCGACCCCCGCCACGACCTCGACATGGCGAGCTACGGCATCGCCAAGGCGATCCAGGACCGCCCCGGCGACCCGGACACGGACTGGCACTGGGAGCCCAAGGAGGCGTTCCACGCGGTGGCCCGTGCCTACCGCAGGGCCTGTCAGCGGCAGTAGGTGTCGGCCGCGGGACGCTCACCGGTGGCGAGGAACGCCGACACGGTCCCGTCCCCGCACGCGTTGCCGTTGTCCAGATAGGCGTCGTGGCCCGTGGAGTCCACGGTGACCATGACGGCACGCCGACCGAGGGCCTCGCGGAGCTTAAGGGCGCCGCTCACGGGGGTGGCGACGTCCCGTTCGTTCTGCACGAGCAGGATGTTCGACGGCCCTCGGTCGGTGATGCGAACCGGCGGCTCCTTCGGCTCGTAGGGCCAGGCGGCGCAGAGCATCGCGTTGCGCGGCATCCCGGCGGTCAGCGGGTACTTGGCCCGGCTCTCGGCAACACCCTTCTCGTACACGGCCGTTGATGTGGGCCACGCGACGTCGTTGCACAGGGTCCCGGCGCCGACGGCGGTGACGTTCTGCAATACCGCGTCGGGCGGCGAGGCGGGCGCCGGCGGCAGGGTGCCGCTCTCGGCGGCCAGCATCAGATTGGCCAGGACGGGGAAGTCGTCGGGGTCGTAGAGGCTGTCCAGCATGGTCTGCCGCAGCACATTCCCGTTCAGCTCCTCGGGATTGGCGCCGGGCCAGGGGATCGGCTCCCGGTCGAGCCGCGCGGCGAGCCGCAGGAACAGCGGCCGCACCTCACCGGCGCTCTCGGCGAGCCGGTACGGATTCCCGGGCTGGGAGGCCCACTCGGCGAACACCGGGAAGACGTCCTCGACACCCCGCTCGTGCGCGGCGAGCCAGCTTCGCGAGACCATCGTCGGATCCGGGTTGTCATTGCTGTCCAGCACGAACCGGTCCGTGCGCGCCGGGAACAACTGGGCGTAGACGGACCCGACATACGTCCCGTACGACACTCCCCACGCCGAGATCCTCCGTTCCCCCAGCGCGGCCCGCAGCCGGTCCAGGTCACGGGCCTCGTTGCGGGTGCTGAGGTGCTTGATGAGGTCACCGCCGTTGGTGGCACAAGCGTCCGCCATCCGCCGGGCGGTGGCCATGTTGCCGTCGACCGACCCGTCCGCGGCGGGCCAGGGCCGCAGCCTGGACAGGGCGAGGTCCTCGTGGGCCAACCCGCAGGAGACGGAGGTGGAGGGCGCGAGCCCGCGCGGGGCGAACCCGATGAGGTCGTAGGTGTCCCGCACCTTCTGCGGCAGCTTCTGCCCCTTCCCCGACGGGTCGTTGAGGCTGGTCCCACCGGGCCCGCCGGGGATGAGGAACAGCGCCCCGCGCCGGGCGCCGGGGTTCTCGCTGGGGATCCGGGAGACGGCGATCTCGATCTTCCGGCCGGACGGGTCGGCGTAGTCCATGGGGACGTCGAGGGTGGCGCACTGCTGACGGGGGTCGGCTCCGCCGCCCGTGCACCTGGTCCACTCCAGCGGCGCGGATGTGCCGGCGGCGGACGCGGTGAGGGGCGTGACGACACCGAAGACGATGCCGGATGCGGCGGCGATCAGGGCGAGGCTTCTCGTGGTCGGCTTCATGGGAACGAGCCTCGCGGATCTTCGACACCGGCCCCATCCGGTCAACTGCCTTGTCGTGACGGGGGTTTACCCCAGTCCCATGGGGGTGTCAGCGGCAGGGGTGCCGTCCGTTGACGTGGCCGGGGGAGCGGGCGGGACGGTGCGCCGAAAATCCCCGCGCCCCGGGGCGGCTCCCATGGAACCCTGCCCCCATGACCCAGCACTCCTCCTCGACCCCCACCCCCTACGACAAGGACCGAGCCCTCTACTCCCCCCAAGCCCTGGCCCGGCTGACCCTCTCCGCTCAGGCCGTCGACACCGCGTCCGCCGCTCAGGCGCTCGTCGGGACGCGGAATGACGTGGACACCGGGCTCGGGGGGCGGGTCAGTGAGGGGGTGCGGGTGGTGGAGGCCGCGGAGGGGGTGTTGGTGCGGGCGGTCGTGTACGAGAGGGAGCGCGGCGCGTCCTGGGAGGAGATCGGGCGGTATCTCGGAGTCGCCGCAGAGGCCGCCGAGGAGCGGTACGCGTCTGAGCTCGAGCGTTGGAACACCGCGTTCCAGGTCCCGTATCGACTGGACCCCACCGGACGCAAACGCATCCCCCAGCTTCCTCAGGCCGCCTACAACCCCAGGAGTTCCGTCCGGCAGCTCGACCTTTGGGCAGGGCTGCACGTGACCACCAACGACTGGCACGCCGTGAGCGGAGGTCTGGGCGGGCCGGCCGTTCCGCATGAACTCGACGGGGCCATTCGCAGCGAGAACCTCCGCACCTTCCTGGAGCTGCTCTCCCGCTACGTCCACTACGACTTCGACGACACCGACTGGGACACCATCGCCCTGGGCATCGAGGAGACCGCCGACGACGACCCCGCCGCCTGGTACGCGTATCCCCTCCACGGCGGCCTCCACGCCGCGCAGGTCCATCTCGCGTACTCCCGCCCCTACCCCGAGGACGACGACGGCGAGCCCGACACCGTGTCCGTCCTCGTCACCGGCGCCCACTCCAGCGACCTGCGGCTACGGATCGACACCCTGATCGCGGCACTGGGCCACCATCCGCAGTTCCCGTGAACTCCAAGGAAACTCGAATGAACCCGAACCAATCCGCCTGCCGGGGGCCGTCGATATCCACCGCATAATTTCCCACCACGGCTTTCTCGCCGTGCCTTCGCTCCGCATGCTCGAACTGCCCCATATAAGGGACGTCTACGAAAGCCTGGGATTCACGCGACCCTCGGAACCCGTGTCCCCACCCTTGGCCACGGTTCAACGCCCCTGCGTCACCCCACCCTTGGCGTGCACAGACTCCTGCCGAGTGTAGAAGCACAGCGCCGTGCCGTACGTGAAAAGCGTGAAACTCGAAAAGGCGGGGGATCCAGGTGACGGTGAAGAAAGAGGAGCGGAAATGAAACCCCCCGTCGGAAGCCACGTCGTGGACACCCGGAGCGGAAAGGTCGGCATCGTCATGGGGCACGAAGGACCGTACGTACAACTCAGACCTTACGGCGGCGGAAAGGAGTGGGACGCGGCCCCGGACGCCGTCCGCCGCGCCACCCCCGCCGAGCGGCTCAGCGCGGCGAACGCGTATGCCAACGCCCGCAGCCGGGGTGAGGTGCCTTGACGCCGGTGTCGTAGGGTGCGGGCGCATGGGCCTGTGGAGCATAGGGAGATGGACGAGGCGCAGGCGGCAGAGCACGGACCGCCGTCCCGCGCCGCCGCCGCTCACCACGCACCAGCTCTGGATGGTGTCGCTGAGCGCGCCCGTGAGCCGGGACCGGGACGCCTCGCGGACCACCCTGTACCCGTTCACGCGGCCCGACGACGACGGTGCCCGGCGCTGGCTGGCCGAGCAGTGGGAGATCGCCTCGCGGGACGAGCTGATCGACCGGCTCGACGAGCTGTCCCGCTCCGGTTACCGGGCCCGCGCCCAGCGCGTGCTCGGTGTCGCACCGCTCGCCTGGGACGCCGCCCTGTACGTCGACATCTCCCGGCGCGGGTTCGCCTGCGGGCTGATCACCGAGGGCGAGGCCTGGACCGCGCTGAAGAACATCGTGCCGGCGGTGGTGTCGGCGTACGCCTCCTGGCAGGAGTACGCCGACCACTATCTGCTCGGCCGGAAGGTGTGGAAGGACGGCCTGGCAGGCACCCCCGACGCCCCCGCCCCCCAGACGACCGCGGACGCCCACCTCCGCGCCCTCCTCGACCCCGCCAACAGGGACAGCCCCTGGAACCTGGCCCCCTGGGACACCATCAGCCTCCCTGACCGTGCCCGCTGACCCCCGCGCGTACGGGAGAATGAACCCATGAGTCTGTTCCGCGAAGACGGCATCGTGCCGCGCCCCCAGAAGCCGGGCGAGGCGCACGCCGGGCAGGCGACACACTCGGGAGCCGCGCGATGAGTCTGTTCCGGGATGACGGCATCGTCCTGCGCACCCAGAAACTCGGCGAGGCCGACCGGATCATGCTGTGTCCACCCGGGGGACACCCCCCGGCCCCCCGGCCGAAACCACGTGGGGGCGCACGATGAGTCTGTTCCGGGATGACGGCATCGTCCTGCGCACCCAGAAACTCGGCGAGGCCGACCGGATCATCACCCTGCTCACTCGCGGTCACGGACGGGTGCGGGCCGTGGCCCGTGGTGTGCGGCGGACCAAGTCCAAGTTCGGGGCGCGGCTCGAACCGTTCTCCCATGTCGACGTGCAGTTCTTCGCGCGCGGGAGCGAGCTGGTCGGGCGCGGGCTGCCGCTGTGCACACAGAGCGAGACGATCGCGCCGTACGGTGGTGGCATCGTCAGCGACTACGCGCGGTACACCGCCGGGACGGCCATGCTGGAGACGGCCGAGCGGTTCACCGACCACGAGGGCGAGCCGGCCGTACAGCAGTATCTGCTGCTCGTCGGCGCCCTGCGGACGCTCTCCCGGGGCGAGCACGCCCCGCACCTGGTGCTCGACGCCTTCCTGCTGCGCTCCCTCGCCGTCAACGGGTACGCCCCGAGTTTCAGCGACTGCGCGAAGTGCGGGCTGCCCGGGCCGAACCGGTTCTTCTCGGTCGGTTCCGGCGGTTCCGTCTGCGTGGACTGCCGGGTGGCGGGGAGCGTCGTACCCTCGCCGCAGACCCTGGAACTCCTCGGCGCGCTGCTTACGGGAGACTGGGAGACCGCGGACGCGAGCGAGCCGCGGTATGTGCGGGAGGGGAGCGGGCTGGTCTCCGCCTATCTGCACTGGCATCTGGAACGCGGGCTCCGCTCGCTGCGTTACGTAGAGAAGTAAGCCGAAGAGGAATCGAGAAGCACATGGTGGTAGGCCGGCTGATGGGGCGCCCGCGCCGCGAGTACAAGTCGCCGGAGCCGCACCCGTCCGGTGCCCGTGCGCCGAAGCTGCCCGGCGAGCTCGTCCCCAAGCATGTGGCGATCGTCATGGACGGCAACGGCCGATGGGCCAAGGAGCGCGGACTGCCGCGCACCGAGGGTCACAAGGTCGGTGCCGAGCGCGTTCTCGACGTGCTCCAGGGCGCGGTCGAGATCGGCGTCGGCGCCATCTCGCTGTACGCCTTCTCCACGGAGAACTGGAAGCGCTCGCCCGACGAGGTGCGCTTCCTGATGAACTTCAACCGCGACTTCATCCGCAAGACCCGCGACACCCTCGACGAGCTCGGTATCCGGGTGCGCTGGGTGGGCCGGATGCCCAAGCTGTGGAAGTCGGTGGCCAAGGAGCTCCAGGTCGCCCAGGAGCAGACCAAGGACAATGACCGCCTCACGCTGTACTTCTGCATGAACTACGGCGGCCGCGCCGAGATCGCCGACGCCGCGCAGGCACTGGCGGAGGACGTCCGCGCCGGGCGCCTGGACCCGTCGAAGGTGACCGAGAAGACCTTCGCGAAGTACCTCTACTACCCGGACATGCCGGACGTGGACCTGTTCCTGCGCCCCAGCGGCGAGCAGCGCACCTCCAACTACCTGCTGTGGCAGAGCGCGTACGCCGAGATGGTCTTCCAGGACGTCCTGTGGCCGGACTTCGACCGCCGTGACCTGTGGCGGGCGTGTGTGGAGTTCGCCTCCCGGGACCGCCGCTTCGGTGGCGCGATCCCGAATGAGGAACTCTTGGCCATGCAGGGAAGGACTCCTGACCAGCAGGCCACCTCGTAGCCGCCGCGCGTTCACCGGGGCCCTCGACGCTGCGGGAGATCATCCACGGTCTCCCGCTCGTTGAAACGGCCCGCACATGAACCGCCTCCGGCTCACCCCCGCCCTCGCCCTCGGCGCGCTGGTCCTCACCGCGCTGCCCGCCCACGCCGACGCGTCCGGGCATCTGGCGCACCGCGACAGCTACGGCACCAAGGCCGTCTACGAGCCCCGGCAGAGCGCGCACGGCTACCAGCGCCCGCCCGCCGGCTCCACCCCCGTCTTCACGGAGAACGTCTCCCGGCACGGGTCCCGTTCCGCCACCGACAGCGAGGACGGCGATCTCATCCTCGGGCTGTGGGACAAGGCGCGGGCGGCGGGCCAACTCACCGGCAAGGGCGAGGAGTTCGGCCCGAAGGTGCGGGCCCTTCAGGCCGCCATGGCGAAGGTCGGCTACGGCGATCTGAGCGGGCGCGGCAAGGAGGAGATCCACGACACGGCCGTCCGCACGGCCGAGCGCCTCCCGTCGCTGTTCACGAAGATCGCCGCGGACGGGGAGAAGATCGACGTCGTCAGCTCCGGACAGGGCCGGGCCGTCGACAGCGCCAACATCTACGCGGGCGCCCTCGCCGACACCGACCCCTCGCTCACCCCCCTGATCGGCGCGACCCGCACCGACAAGGACCTGCTCTACTTCCACAAGGCGGACGGCGGCGCCGCGTACCGCGACTACCTCGCGAACGACCAGCGCCTCGCGAGCACCCTCGAGTCGATCACCGACCAGCCCAAGACCCACAAGGCCGCCGGAAGCGTGCTGCGCCGGCTCTTCACGGCCGACTTCGTGGCCGGGCTCGGCGCCGACGACCAGGTCGCCGCCGCGACCGCCGTCTACAACCTGTACGCCATCGCCCCCGCGATGAGCGAGGAGAGCCCCGACGGCAGGGGCTGGGGCATGGAGCGGTACGTCTCGCGCTCCGACGCCGACTGGTTCGGATACCTCAGCGACGCCGAGGACTTCTACGAGAAGGGGCCCGGCTTCGCGGACAGCGACATCACGTACAAGATGGCCGGCGTCCTGCTCGACGACTTCTTCCAGCAGGTCGAGGCGAAGCGGGCCGGCACCAGCACCCTCGGCGCCGAACTCCGCTTCACCCACGCCGAGGAGATCATCCCGCTGGCCGCGCTGATGGGCCTGCCGGGCAGCACCCGGGGAGTGACCGGGGCCGAGCCGTACACCTACGCCGACAACCCCTGGCGCGGCGCGTCCGTCGCCCCGCTCGGCTCGAACATCCAGTGGGACGTCTACGAGAAGAACGGCCGCTTTCTGGTCCGCATGCTCTACAACGAGAAGGAGACCGCCTTCAAGGCGAGCTGCGCGCCCATCGCGAAGGGCAGCAAGTTCTACGACTTCGACGAGCTGGAGAGGTGCTTCGGGCGGTCCTGAGAAGGCGTCGGCCGGGAACCCTCAGCCCGTCCCGCGTCGCGCACCCCCACCGGGCGCGCAGCAGATCCGGCTCACCCCGCGGCGCAGTCCGCGCAGGTGCCGAAGATCTCCACCGTGTGCGCCACGTTGACGTACCCGTGTTCCGCCGCGATCGCCTCGGCCCACTTCTCCACCGCCGGGCCCTCGACCTCGACGGCCTTGCCGCACACCCGGCACACCAGGTGGTGGTGGTGTTCGCCGGTGGAGCAGCGGCGGTAGACGGACTCGCCGTCGGAGGTGCGCAGCACGTCGACCTCGCCGGCGTCGGCGAGGTTCTGGAGCGTGCGGTAGACCGTGGTCAGGCCGACCGAGTCGCCCTTGTGCTTGAGCATGTCGTGGAGTTCCTGCGCACTGCGGAACTCGTCGACCTCGTCGAGCGCCGCCGCCACGGCGGCCCGCTGTCGGGTCGCGCGGCCCTTGACGGGCGGTCCAGCGGTCGTCACCGGTTGCCTCCTCACGTGTGCATCTGCCGGGCCATTGTGCCAGCCCGGTCTGTGCGGAGTCAGACGTCGACCTTCCCCGTCGTCTCCCGGCTGGCCGGAATCGTGCACTCCGCCGGGTCGCCGCCGGGCTGCGCCGCGGCCGCCTGACGGGCCCGGCGCCGGGCCAGCGGGGTCGCCAGCGCGGTCAGCACGATGAACGCGCCGATGGTCAGCAGCACGATCGTCGCGCCGGGCGGGACGTCCTGGTAGTACGACGTCACCGTGCCGCCGATGGTCACGCTGACGCCGATGGCCACGGCGATCGCGAAGGTCGCCGCGAAGCTACGGGTGAGCTGCTGCGCCGCCGCCACGGGGACGACCATGAGCGCCGACACCAGCAGCAGGCCCACGACCCGCATGGCCACCGTCACGGTCACGGCCGCCGTGATCGCGGTCAGCAGGTTCAGGGCGCGCACCGGCAGGCCCGTGACGCGCGCGAACTCCTCGTCCTGGCTGACCGCGAAGAGCTGCCGGCGCAGACCCAGGGTGACCAGCACCACGAAGGCGGCGAGCACACAGATCGCGGTCACGTCGTCCTCGGAGACCGTCGAGAGCGACCCGAACAGATAGGACGTCAGGTTCGCGTTGGAGCCCGTCGGCGCGAGGTTGATGAACATCACGCCGCCGGCCATGCCGCCGTAGAAGAGCATCGCGAGGGCGATGTCGCCGCGGGTGCGGCCGTACCAGCGGATCAGCTCCATGAGGACCGCGCCGAGGACCGCCACGACGGTCGCCATCCACACCGGCGACCAGGAGAGCAGGAAGCCGAGGCCGACGCCGGTCATGGCCACATGGCCGATGCCGTCGCCCATGAGGGCCTGGCGGCGCTGGACCAGGTAGATGCCGATCGCGGGGGCCGTGACGCCGACGAGGACGGCGGCGAGCAGGGCCCGCTGCATGAAGGCGTAGTCGAGGAATTCCATCAGCTCAGCAGTCCCGTCCGGATCGGTTCGGCGTCGTGAGCCGCGTGCGGGTGTACGTGGTCGTGGCCGGGCAGCGCGTGCTGGCCGACGGCCTTCGGGGGCGGGCCGTCGTGCATCACGCAGCCGTCGCGGAGCACCACCGCGCGGTCGATCAGCGGTTCCAGGGGGCCCAGTTCATGGAGGACGAGGAGGACGGTCGCGCCCTGCGCCACCTGCTCGCGCAGTGTCCGCGCCAGCACCTCCTGGCTGGCCAGGTCGACGCCCGCCATCGGCTCGTCCATGATCAGCAGTTCGGGGTCGGAGGCCAGCGCGCGGGCGATGAGGACGCGCTGGTGCTGGCCGCCGGAGAGGGCGTTGACGGAGTCCTTGGCGCGGTCCGCCATGCCGACCAGCTCCAGGGCGTGGCGTACGGCCGCGTGGTCGGCCTTGCGCAGCACGCCGAAGCGGGCCCGGGACAGCCGGCCGGAGGCGACGACCTCGGTCACCGTGGCGGGCACGCCGCCGGCGGCCGTGGTGCGCTGCGGGACGTAGCCCACGCGCGCCCAGTCGCGGAACCGGCGGCGCGGGGTGCCGAACAGCTCGATCTCGCCGGCCGCGACCGGCACCTGGCCGATGACGCTGCGCACGGCCGTCGACTTGCCCGAGCCGTTGGCGCCGAGCAGCGCGACGACCTCACCGCGGTGCACGGTGAGGTCGATGCCGCGGAGGACGGGGCGTGAGCCCAGGTCGGCGCGGACACCGCGCATCGATATGACGGGCTCGCTCACGAGGGCCTCCGTACTGATCACTTGGCGCCTAGTGCTGTCTTGAGCGCCGTGAGGTTGGACTCCATGACCTGGAAGTAGTCGTCGCCCTTGGACTTGTCGGTGATCCCCTCGAGCGGGTCGAGGACGTCCGTCTTCAGTCCCGCGTCCGAGGCGAGGGTCTTCGCGGTCTTGTCGGACACCAGTGTCTCGTAGAACACGGTGGTCACGCCGTCGGCCTTGGCCTCGGTCTGGAGCTCCTTGATCCGGGCCGGGCTGGGCTCGCTCTCCGGGTCCAGGCCGGAGATGGCCTCCTGGGTGAGGCCGTAGCGCTCGGCGAGGTAGCCGAAGGCGGCGTGGTTGGTGAAGAAGACCTTGGTCGCGGTGTTCTTCAGCCCGTCCTCGAACCGGGTGTCGAGGTCGTCGAGCTTGGCCGTCAGCGCGGCGGCGTTCTTCTTGTAGTCGGCCGCGTGGTCCGGGTCGGCCTTCTCGAAGGCCTTGGCGACGCCCTCGGCGACCTCGCGGTACTTGACCGGGTCGAGCCAGAGGTGCGGGTCGAGGGCGTGCTCCTCCTCGTCGGAGTGCTCTTCCTCGGAGGAGCCGTGCTCGTGCTCGACGTCGCCGTGGTCCTCCAGCTTCGTCAGCGAGGCCGCGTCGATCTTCGTCTCGACCTCGGACTGGGAGACGGCCTCGTCGACGGCCGGCTGGAGGTTCTTGAGGTAGAGCACCGCGTCCGCCTCGCCCAGCTCGGCGGTCTGCCGGGTGCTGAGCTCCAGGTCGTGCGGTTCCTGGCCGGGCTCGGTGAGCGTGGTGACGTTCACATGGTCCCCGCCGATCTGCTGGGCGAGGTACTGCATCGGATAGAACGACGCGACGACGTCGAACTTGTCCGTGTTGCCGGCGGCGGCGCTCTCGCCGGAGCAGGCGGACAGGCCGGCCAGGCCGAGGGCGGTGACCGCGGCCGTGGCCAGCGTGGGTATGAGGCGTCGTCGTACGTTCATGACTCTCATTTTCAACAAATATGGAAACCGTTGTCAACAAAGCTCCGGTGGCCAACCGATTTGATACGGGGGGTGGCGGCGCCGGTAACCTGAGGCATTCGCTGCCGTCCATTCGTAATGAAGAGAGCACCGTGGCCGCCGACAAGATCGACACCATCGTCAGCCTGAGCAAGCGCCGTGGCTTCGTATTCCCCTGCAGTGAGATCTACGGTGGCCAGAAGGCCGCCTGGGACTACGGACCGCTGGGTGTCGAGCTCAAGGAGAACCTCAAGCGCCAGTGGTGGCGCTACATGGTGACCTCGCGCGAGGACGTCGTCGGTATCGACTCGTCCGTGATCCTGGCCCCCGAGGTCTGGGTGGCCTCCGGTCACGTCGCCACGTTCTCCGACCCGTTGACCGAGTGCACCTCCTGCCACAAGCGGTTCCGGGCGGACCACCTGGAGGAGGAGTACGAGGCCAAGAAGGGCCGCCTCCCGGAGAACGGCCTCGCGGACATCAACTGCCCGCACTGCGGCAACAAGGGCCAGTTCACCGAGCCCAAGCAGTTCTCGGGTCTGCTCTCCACGCACCTCGGCCCGACGCAGGACACCGGCTCGATCGCGTACCTGCGCCCCGAGACGGCCCAGGGAATCTTCACCAACTTCTCGCAGGTGCAGACCACTTCGCGCCGCAAGCCGCCGTTCGGCATCGCCCAGATGGGCAAGTCGTTCCGCAACGAGATCACGCCCGGCAACTTCATCTTCCGCACCCGTGAGTTCGAGCAGATGGAGATGGAGTTCTTCGTCAAGCCGGGCGAGGACGAGAAGTGGCAGGAGTACTGGATGGAGCAGCGCTGGAACTGGTACACCGGCCTGGGCATGCGCGAGGAGAACATGCGGTGGTACGAGCACCCGCAGGAGAAGCTCTCCCACTACTCCAAGCGCACCGCTGACATCGAGTACCGCTTCCAGTTCGGCGGCAACGAGTGGGGCGAGCTCGAAGGTGTGGCCAACCGCACCGACTACGACCTCACCGCGCACTCCAAGGCCTCCGGCCAGGACCTCTTCTACTACGACCAGGAGGCCCAGGAGCGCTGGACGCCGTACGTCATCGAGCCCGCGGCCGGTGTCGGCCGCGCGATGCTGGCGTTCCTCCTCGACGCCTACGTCGAGGACGAGGCCCCCAACGCCAAGGGGAAGCTGGAGAAGCGCACGGTGCTGCGCCTCGACCACCGGCTGGCCCCGGTGAAGGTCGCGGTGCTGCCGCTGTCCCGCAACCCGGAGCTGTCCCCGAAGGCCAAGGGCCTGGCCCAGGCACTGCGCCAGAACTGGAACATCGAGTTCGACGACGCCGGCGCCATCGGCCGCCGCTACCGCCGCCAGGACGAGATCGGCACGCCGTTCTGCGTCACGGTCGACTTCGACACGCTTGAGGACAACGCGGTCACCGTCCGCGAGCGTGACTCGATGAAGCAGGAGCGCGTGTCGCTGGACCAGATCGAGGGCTACCTGGCCGGCCGACTGGTCGGCTGCTAGTCACCAACGGTCCACGAAGACCCCGGTTCCGTAACAGATGTAACGGAACCGGGGTTTCGCCCATCCAGGGCGCAATCGCCTCCGAAGGGGAGGACATGCGCGGTCCGCAGGGGGTCGCGCGGTCTCTCACGGGGGTACTCATGCGTAAGCAGGCAGTCATCGGTGTGGCCACGCTGGCGCTGGCCGTCGGCACGGTCGGCTATGTGGCGGCGAACGACCAGGGCGACTCCCCTTCCGGGATCTCCACCCAGTCCGGCACCTCGGCCGGGCTCCCCGGTGCCGCGGGCGGGCGGCTCAGCGCGGTCGGTCTCACCGACGGCGGGCGGCTGGTCAGCTTCCGTGTCGACCGGCCCGACCGCACCCTCCCGCTCGGCAAGGTCCGCGGCCTCCAGGGCGACAGCAGCCTGATCGGCATCGACTACCGCGTCCAGAACGGCAAGTTGTACGGCGTCGGCGACAAGGGCGGCATCTACACGATCCGCGAGATCGGCGCCAAGGCCACCAAGGTCTCCCAGTTGAGCGTGGCCCTCCAGGGCACGAACTTCGGCGTCGACTTCAACCCGGCCGCCAACCGGCTCCGCGTCATCAGCGACACCGGCCAGAACCTCCGCCACAACATCGACGACCCGGCCGGCGCCCCCGCGGCGGGCACGACCGCGACCGACGGCGCCCTCACCAACCCGCCGGTCCCGCCCGCGACGACCGGTACGACGGCCACGGGCGTGACGGGGGCGGCGTACACGAACAACGACCTCAACGCCGCGACGGCCACCACCCTGTTCGACCTCGACTCCGCCCAGGACCGGGTCTCCGTCCAGTCCCCGGCCAACGCGGGCAACCTCGCCCCGACCGGTCAGACGGGTGTCGACGTGCCGGGCAACTCCGGCTTCGACATCTACAGTTCGACGCGGACCGGGACCAACTCCGCCTACGCGGTGACGGGTTCGCGTGCCTTCCGGGTCGATCTGCTGACCGGCACGGTGGCGGCCACCGGCTCCTTCCCCAAGGGGTGGCAGGTGGTCGACCTGGCGATCCCGCTGAAGCAGGGCTGAGTGGTCCCCGTAGCGGCCGCTCGATTGGCCCTGTAGCCGGATGTGGCGGCCACGGCAGGGTGGCGGCATGAGTCTCGCGTTCCTGCTGACCACCCTCGTCGTGGTCGCCACTCCCGGTACCGGTGTCGTCTACACGCTCGCGGCGGGGCTGTCGCGCGGGCGGCGCGCGAGTGTCGTCGCGGCGTTCGGCTGCACCCTGGGGATCGTGCCGCACATGGTGGCGGCCATCACCGGGGTGGCGGCGCTGCTGCACGCGAGCGCGACGGCGTTCCAGGTCCTGAAGTACGCCGGTGTCGCCTATCTGCTGTGAATGGCGTGGGCGACGCTGCGGGACCGCGACGCGCTGGGCGTCGACGGTGAGTCCGGGGAGCGGTCGTCGGGCCGGGTGATCGTCCGAGGTGTGCTGATCAACATCCTCAACCCGAAGCTGACGATCTTCTTCTTCGCGTTCCTGCCGCAGTTCGTGAGTGCGGGCGAGCCGCACGCGATGGGGCGGATGCTGGCGCTGAGCGGGGTCTTCATGCTGGCGACGTTCGTGGTCTTCGCCGCGTACGGGGTGCTCGCGGCATCGGTCCGCAGCCATGTGATCTCGCGGCCGAGGGTGATGGCGTGGCTGCGGCGGGGGTTCGCGGGGTCGTTCATGGTGCTGGGGGCGAAGCTGCTGACAACTGACAGATATTGAAATCTGTCAGTTGTCATGCCATGGTGGAGGGCATGACGACACAGACCCCCCGCACCCTCGGAACCACCGGCCCCCAGGTCTTCCCCCTCGGTCTGGGCTGCATGGGCATGTCCGGCGCGTACGGCGAGTCGGACCGCGCCGAGTCCATCGCCACCGTCCACGCCGCCCTGGAGGCCGGCGTCACCCTGCTCGACACCGGCGACTTCTACGGCATGGGCCACAACGAACTGCTGCTCGCCGAGGCCCTGCGCACCGCCCCGGCCGCCCTCCGCGAGAACGCGCTGACCAGCGTGAAGTTCGGCGCCCTGCGCGGCCCGGACGGCGACTGGTACGGCTTCGACGGCCGCCCGGCCGCCGTGAAGAACTTCGCCGCGTACTCCCTCCAGCGCCTCGGCGTCGACCACATCGACGTCTACCGCCCCGCCCGCCTCGACCCGGACGTGCCGATCGAGGAGACCGTCGGCGCGATGGCGGAGCTCGTGGAGAAGGGGTACGTCCGCCACATCGGCCTCAGCGAGGTCGGCGCCGACACCATCCGCCGGGCCGCCGCCACCGCCCCGATCGCCGACCTCCAGATCGAGTACTCGCTCATCTCCCGCGGCCCCGAGCGGGAGATCCTGCCCACCCTGCGCGAGCTGGGCATCGCCGTCACCGCGTACGGCGTCCTGTCCCGCGGCCTGATCTCCGGCCATGTCACGCCCGGCCAGGGGTTCACCGCGAACGACTTCCGCGCCCACTCGCCCCGCTTCCAGGGCGACAACCTCCAGCACAACCTCACGCTGGTCGAGTCCCTGCGCAAGATCGCCGAGCAGAAGGGCGTCTCCGTCGCGCAGATCGCCATCGCCTGGGTGGTCTCCCGCGGCGCGGACATCGTGCCGCTCATCGGCGCCCGCACCCGCGAGCGGCTCGGCGAGGCCCTCGGTGCCCTGGACGTGACCCTGGACGCGGCCGACCTCGCCGCCGTCGAGGCCGCCGTACCGGCGGACGCGGCGTCCGGTGAGCGGTACGCCCCCGCGCAGATGGCCATGCTCGACAGCGAGCGCTGATCGCGGTGCCGGGTACCGTCTACGCATGCCTCCGACCAGCGAGACCCTGACCGCCGAGCGCATCCTCGAAGCCACCGAGGAGGTGCTGCGCCGCCACGGCCCGGCGAAGGCGACCGTGGTGGACGTGGCCCGCGCGCTCGGCGTCAGCCATGGCAGCGTCTACCGGCACTTCCGTACGAAGGCGGCGCTGCGGGAGGCGGTCACGAAGCGGTGGCTGGACCGGACGACGGCGGAACTGGCCGGCATCGTCGCGGCGACCGACCGCGACCCGGAGACCCGGCTCCGCGACTGGCTCGCGGCGCTCCTGGAGGCGAAGCGGCGCAAGGCGGGCGGCGACCCCGAACTCTTCGCCACGTACTCGGTGCTGGCCGGGGACGCCGGTGAGGTGGTCGGCGCCCACCTCACCGAACTCACCGACCAGCTGACCGAGATCGTGCGGTCCGGCGTCGCGGCGGGCACCTTCACCACCCCCGACCCGGTCGCCACCGCCCGAGCCGTCTTCCACGCCACCGGCCGCTTCCACGACCCCGGCTATGCACGGGAGTGGGAGCGGCCGGAGGTGTGGGACGACTTCGCGGCGGTGGTGGATGTGCTGGTGCGGGGGCTGCGGGCCTAGAGGTCAGGGGTCCGGCAGGCGGTGTTGCACCGAGGTGTCAGGACATCGGATGCACGATCAGCTTCGACTGCCTGCCCGCGAACGCCCTCCGGAAGGCCCTGACGTCGATGTTGTTCCTGGCGAAGACGCCGCGCTTGTCGAGGTGGAAGGTGATCAGGTCGTAGGAGTCGACGACGTCGGAGATCCCGCCGACCTGGAGGGTGTCCCGAAGGGCATCGGAGTTGCGGCCGAACCAGTCGGGCAGACCGCAGGGTTCGGTGATGGCGTCGTAGAAGTCGTCGAGGGTGTCGATCGGGCGGCCGCGCAGGTCGACGACCAGTTCCTTCGGCTCTTTCTTCGGCATGGGCGGACAGTAGCCGGGCGATGTCAGGGTCCGGTACGGGTTTTCGTCACGTCTCCCGTGGGTCGACGGTGGCCTGGTGTTCCTCCGCCAGGTGTTCCTCCGCCTTCAGCCACGGCAGGAACTGCGCGTTCTTGCGCCAGCCGCAGGTGTCGCATCTGATCGTGCGTTGCGCGCCCTTGCGCCGCACTTGGACGACGTGCTCGCGTCCGTGTTGGTCCCAGCGGCTCACTTTGCTCGTGTTGATCTGCAACATGGCCTCGCCTCCGGCTAGGAGTGTGCAGCAAGACCAACATCAACAGCAGTATCTTCACGGCAAGTTCGTCGATCCTTGAACCGCCTCACCCGACCGTCCGCGGCAGCCGCAGGCTCAGCAGCCCGGTCAGGACCACGCCCACCAGCTGCACCACAAGGGTCGTCACCAGCGCGTCCCGCATGCCCAACCCCGGGATCAGGGACAGGAACAGGGTGCCGAGCGTCGCCACGCCCAGGGCCAGCGAGGACTGTTGGGTGGTGACCATGACCCCGCTGCCCACGCCCGCCCTCGCGGCCGGCACCTCCGAGAGCACGATCCGGAAGATCACCGGGAGTTGGAGCGCCTGGCCCGCGCCCGCGATCGCCGCTCCGGGCAGCAGTTCCACCAGGCCCAGGTCCGGCCAGGAGCGCCAGGCCGCCAGCGCCATCAGGCCCACGCCCACCGCCTGGATCCCGGCACCCGCGGTCACCACACGCGTCCCGTACCTCGCCACCAGCCGCGGACCCGCGAGCGAGACGAAGAAGAACACCACCGCCATCGGCGCCAGCGCGAGACCCGCCCGGACCGGGCCGAGCCCCGCGCCCCGCTGAAGCGCCACCGCGATCACGAACATGAAGCCGCTGAAGCCGATGGAGAACGGCACGATCATCACCAACCCGCGCCGCAGGGACACCAGTCGGAACAGGCTCGGCGGCACCAGCGGCGTCCGCCCCCGCCGGTCCGCCCCGCGCTCCACCGCGTAGAACGCCGCCGCCACGAACGGGAACGCCGCCAGCGACAGCCATGTCCACAGCGGCCACCCCGCGGAGCGGCCCTCGGTCAGCGGGGCCAGCAGCGCGAGCAGGGACACGGCGAGCAGGACCGTGCCCGGGCCGTCCACCGGCTCCGGGTTCGGGGAGCGGGTCTCGGGCACGGCACGAGCGGCCAGGAACAGGCCGAGGACGACCACCGGGACGTTCACGAGGAAGACCGAGCGCCAGCCGGTGCCGGCGATGTCGGCGGCGACCAGCACCCCGCCCAGGATCTGGCCCGCCACCATCGACAGACCCGCCGTCGCGCCGTACAGACCCATCGCCTTCGCGCGCCGCTGTCCCGACGTCGCCGCCTGGATCGTGGCGAGCACCTGCGGCAGCATCGCCGCGGACGCCGCGCCCTGCGCGACCCGGGCCGCGACCAGGGTCCACGCGGTGGGGGCGAGGCCGCAGGCCAGTGAGGTCAGGCCGAAGGCCGCCATGCCGCCGAGGAAGAGCCGGCGGCGGCCGAAGAGATCGCCGAGCCGGCCGCCGAGGACGAGCAGGACGGCGTACGCCAACCCGTAGCCGGAGACGACGAGTTCGAGGACCGACTCGCTCGCCGCGAGGTCGTGGCCGATGGTGGGCAGTGCGACGTTGACGATGAAGAAGTCGATGAGGGGGAGTGCCGCGCCGAGCAGCACGGTGAAGAGTCCGAGGCCGCCGAGCACGGGTGGCGCGCCCGTGGTGCGGACCTGGCCTGGGGTGGTGGTTTCGGTGCTCACGGAGACCAGCCTCCGCCTCCCCTCAGACAGGTACCAGAGTGTCTTTATCCTGGTAGAAGGAGTACCTGGAAACAGGGTCCGTACGGCGGCACGCTGGAGGCATGACGATGACGGTCCAGGAGACGACGACGGCGGCTCCCGCGGACATCCGGCGGCACGAACTCGCCGCCTTCCTGCGCCACCGCCGCGAGCACATCACGCCCGAACAGGTCGGCCTGCCCCGCGGCCGCCGGCGCCGCACCCCCGGACTGCGCCGCGAGGAGGTCGCCCACCTCTCCGCGGTCGGCGTCACCTGGTACACCTGGCTGGAGCAGGCCCGCGACATCCAGGTCTCCGTCCAGGTCCTGGACGCCCTCGCCCGCACCCTGCTGCTCGACCCGAGCGAACGCGCCCACCTCTTCCAGCTCGCCGGGGCGGCGGACCCGACACCGGCCACCAGCTGCCCGTCGGTCACGCCCGCACTGCGTCAGCTGATCGAGCAGATGGAGCCGATCCCGGCCTGTGTGCAGAACAGCCGCTACGACATCCTCGCCCACAACCGCACGTACGGCCTGCTCCTGTGCGACCTGGAGGCGGTGCCGCCGGAGGACCGCAACTGCATGGTCCTCTGCTACACGAACGAGGAGTGGGCCGCGTCGATCGTGCACCTGGAGGAGACCCGCCGCCTCATGGCCGCCCGGCTGCGCGCATCCATGGCCAACCATCTCGCCGAGCCCGCCTGGAAGATGCTGCTGAAGCGGCTGCGCACGGAGTCCCCGGAGTTCCGCGAGGCCTGGGACCGGCACGAGGTGGTCTCCCACCGCAGCAAGCAGAAGGAGTTCCTCAACCCCTACGTCGGCCGGGTCTCCGTCATCCACACCGACCTGTGGCTCGGCCCTGACCTGGGGCCGCGCATGGTCACGTACACACCGGCGGACGAGGAGTCGCGGAGGCGGCTGGAGAAGCTGCACGCGATCGCGGTCGCCAGGTCGGCCGGGTCCGCCTGAATCGCCGGATCCCCGCATCACCGGTCGACTCCGGTCGTACGGACTACGCGCCGACCCCCGCCGCTTCGCGCACCTCGACCGACTCCAGCCGCTCGGCGGTCCGCTGGGCGGTCCCACGGGCCCAGGCCCCGCTCGTCACCGCACCCAGCACCAGCACCGCGAACCCGCACCCGGCGATGATCCACCAGGCCGGCACGGAGGCCGAGACGAACGTGTCGGCGTACGAGGCCGACCCCACCCCCGCCACCAGCACCGCGCCGATCACAGCGACCCCCAGGGTCTGTCCCAGCTGCCGGCTCGTGGAAGCCACCGCCGCGGCGACCCCCGCCTGCGACCGGGGCATCCCCGACACCGCCGTGTTGGTGATCGGCGCGTTCACGAAGCCGAACCCGATACCGAAGAGCATGTACCCGATGAGCAGGGTGGCATTGGACGTCTCCGCCTCGAACGCGGCGAACAGCACCCCGCTCGCGGTGATCGAGACACCGGCGATCAGCAGCGGCAGCCGCGGCCCGTGCCGGCCGACCAGGCGTCCGGACAGCGGGGCACAGACGAACGCGGGGGCCGCGATCGGCAGCATCCACAGACCGGCGTGCATCGCGTCGAGGCCGCGGACGTTCTGGAGGTAGAGCGTCGACAGGAACAGGAACCCGCCCAGCGCCGCGAACGCGCTGATCGCGATCACCGTGGCCCCGCTGAACGGCGCCGAGCGGAAGAACCGCAGATCGATCAGCGGCTCGGCCCGCCGGGGCTCGTACACCAGGAGCCCGATCAGCGCGGCCAGCGCCAGCGCGGCGTAGGGCAGGACCGAGGCGAAGCCGGTGTTCGGCGTCTCGATGATCGCGTACGTCATCGAGCCGAACAGCGCGATCACCAGGAGCTGGCCGACCGGGTCGGTGCGGCGGGCCTTGGGGGCGCGGGACTCGGGGACGAAGCGAAGGGTGAGGAGGAGGGCGGCGAGACCGACCGGGACGTTGATCCAGAAGATCGAGCGCCAGCCGACGGTGTCCACGAGCAGACCGCCCACCAGGGGTCCCGCCGCCATGGAGATACCGACGACCGCACCCCACGCCCCGATCGCGCTGGCCCGCTCACGGGGGTCGGTGAAGGTGTTGGTGATGATCGACATGGCGACCGGGTTGAGCATCGAGCCGCCCACCGCCTGCACCATGCGGAAGGCGACCAGCGCCTCCAGGTTCGGGGCCATCGAGCACAGCACCGAGCCGATCGTGAAGACGATCAGGCCCGCGACGAAGACCCGCTTGCGGCCGATCCGGTCGGCCGTGGAGCCGGCCAGCATCAGCAGCGAGGCGAGCACCAGCGTGTACGCGTCGATGGTCCATTGCAGGCCCGACGTGGAGGCGTCGAGATCGTGCTGCATGGACGGCAGGGCGACGTTCAACACGGTGTTGTCGAGGCTCACGATCAGCAGGCTCATGCAGCAGATCGCGAGGACCAACAGGCGTCGGCGGAAGCTGAGCTCGGGCATGCGCTCCATCGTACGCCGATATCGATAGTGCGTCTAACTAATGGTCGGTACAAGATCGCACGGCCGAGCACGGGTCGTCGTGCGCCACAATGGGGGAATGCCCACGACCGCGCCCACCTCGAACGCGACCCTTCAGATCGGGCCGCACACCGTGCAGCCGCCCGTCGTCCTGGCCCCCATGGCCGGGATCACCAACGCGCCCTTCCGCACCCTGTGCAGGGAGTTCAGCGGTGGCAAGGGGCTGTTCGTGAGCGAGATGATCACGACCCGGGCGCTGGTCGAGCGCAACGAGAAGACCATGCAGCTGATCCACTTCGACGCGACCGAGAAGCCGCGCTCGATCCAGCTGTACGGCGTCGACCCGGCGACCGTCGGCAAGGCCGTCCGCATGATCGCGGAGGAGGACCTCGCCGACCACATCGACCTGAACTTCGGCTGCCCGGTCCCGAAGGTGACGCGCAAGGGCGGCGGCTCGGCACTGCCGTACAAGCGGAATCTGCTGCGCGCGATCCTGCGCGAGGCGGTGAGCGGGGCCGGAGACCTCCCGGTCACGATGAAGATGCGCAAGGGCATCGACGACGACCACATCACCTATCTCGACGCCGGCCGGATCGCCGTCGAGGAGGGCGTGACGGCCATCGCGCTGCACGGCCGCACCGCCGCCCAGCACTACGGCGGCACGGCGGACTGGGACGCGATCGCCCGGCTCAAGGAGCATGTGCCGGAGATCCCCGTCCTCGGCAACGGTGACATCTGGTCGGCCGAGGACGCGGTGCGGATGGTGCGGGAGACGGGCTGCGACGGGGTGGTCGTGGGCCGTGGCTGCCTGGGCCGGCCGTGGCTGTTCTCGGACCTCGTGGCCGTCTTCGAGGGCCGTACTGACGACATCGCGCGCCCTTCCCTCCGCGAAGTCGCCGATGTGATGGTCCGTCACGCCACGCTCCTCGGCGAGTGGATCGGCGACGAGGCCCGCGGAGTCATCGACTTCCGCAAGCACGTGGCCTGGTACCTCAAGGGCTTCGCGGTCGGCTCGGAGATGCGCAAGCGCCTCGCCATCACCTCCTCCCTGGAGGAACTGCGGTCCGGTCTCGACGAGTTGGACCTCGACCAGGCCTGGCCGACGGGCGCCGACGGGCCGCGTGGGCGGACGTCGGGCAACAACAGGGTTGTCCTGCCGGACGGTTGGCTCAAGGACCCGTACGACTGCGCGGGGATCGGCGAGGACGCGGAACTGGACACCTCGGGCGGCTGAGGCGAGCGCACAGCGGCGGGCCTGTTGCGTCCGGTTGCCGTAACGGCAGGTGAACGGCGTGGGATCGTTGCATTGGTCGCCGCGCCCGGCGCCCCGCCCGCCGACTATGCTGCTGGCTTCCGCGGAGCACGAAGGAGGCCCCGATGCCCGGAGGCAGGCTCACCCAGCAGGAACGCCAGCAGATCGCGCTGGGGCTGGCCGACGGCCTCGCCTACGCGGAGATCGCCCGCCGCCTGGAGCGTCCGACCTCCACGGTCACGCGCGAAGTGATGCGCAACGGCGGTCCGAGCGCCTACCGCGCCGAGGTGGCCCATCGCGCCACCGAACGCCGGGCGCATCGACGCGGGCGGACCGCGCCCCGGGACGGGCGGGCGCCCGAGCAGGCCTATGGGCGTGACGCCGAGGCGGTACGGGAGTACGAGGAGACGTTCACCACCGTCATGATGGGCTCCGGGATGCCCACGATGATGTCCCGCGTGATGGCCTGCATCACCCTCACCGACACCGGCAGCCTCACCGCCGCCGAACTCGTCCAGCGCCTCAACGTCAGTCCGGCGTCCGTCTCCAAGGCGATCACGTTCCTGGAGAGCCAGGGCATGGTGCGCCGGGAGCGCGACGAGCGGCGCCGCGAGCGCTATGTCGTCGACGACGACATCTGGTACCAGTCCATGATGGCCAGCGCCCGCTCCACCGCCCAGATAGTCGAGATCGCCCGCCAGGGCGTCACCGTCCTCGGCCCCGACACCCCGGCCGCCGTCCGCCTCGAAAACATCGCCCGCTTCCTCGACTTCGTCTCCGAGAGCATCGCCCGCGCGGCGGAACAGGCCCGCGACATCCTCTCCACGAAGCCCGGGACGCCGCCGGAGGACTGAGGCGCCCTCGACAGCGGGGTGGGGCCGCCGCACACTGATCGGCGTGGGGGACAGCGGGGTGTGGATCGCGGCCTTCACCGGCGCGACGGCAGTGCTGGCGAGCTGGGTGACCAACCTCGGGAACGTGCGCGCGGCGCGGGCCCAGGCGGAGGCGTCGGCACAGGCCCAGCTCCAGGGGCGGATACGGGAACTGCGCCGGGCGGCCTATCTGGAGTTCATGGAACAGGCGCACATCACCGGCGAGTTGTACTGGCAGGCCGCCTTCGACCTGGACCAACTCGCCGATCCCGAGCGGCTGGCGACGCGAGTCCAGGATCTGCGGACCGAACTCCGGGGCGCTTTCGATCCGTTGATGCGCAGTGTCCGGGTCGTCGTCCTCGAAGGTCCCGTCGGTGCGGCGGAGGCGGCTGAGACGGTCCTGCGGGTGGTCGCGGAAACCAACCGGACCCTGTGGCGGGTCGCGTGCGGCGAGTCCGAGGCGCGTGCGGCCTTCGACGAAGGGCACCAGGAATTCACACGCGCTCTGGAGAAGTTCGTAGAAGTCGCGCGCGCGGCGATGCGGTCCCCCTGACCGTCAGTCCCCGGACGGGCGGGGTGTCGAGCCGTACGCCGTCAGGAAGCGGTCGCGGAAGGAGCTCATCTTCCAGACCGGGGCGTTGTGGTCGGGGCGCAGGCCGTCCGTCCAGTTCCAGCTTGCGATCTTGTCCAGCACCTTCGGGTCCTTCGCCACGATCGAGACCGGGACGTCGCGGCTGGCGTGGTCGCCGCTGACGCGGGCGATGGGCTGGTGGTCGCCGAGGAAGACGAGGACGGTGTCGTCGGTGCCGTAGCGCTCCAGCCACTGGGTGAGGGCCGTCACCGAGTACTGGATCGACTTGCCGTACTCCTCACGGGACTTGGTCGAGTCGGTGACGATGTCGCCGGGCTTCTTGCCGGCCTTCTGGATCGCGTCGAAGACCGAGCCGTCGCCCAACCGGTCCCAGTCCACCAGCTTCGGGATCGGTGCCCACGGCTGGTGGCTCGACGTCAGGATGATCTCCGACATCAGCGGTCTGTCGCGCTTCTTGCCGTGCACCTGGCGCTGGAAGGCCTCCAGGGCGTACTGGTCCGGCATCGTCGACCAGCTGAACTTCGGTCCCTTGTAGCCGAGTTGGAAGGCGTTGTACACCTTGTCCAGGCCGTAGTACTTCGCCTCCGGCCAGCCCTTCTGGATACCCGGCATCACCCCGACGGTGTCCCAGTCACCGGTCTTCTGGAACGCCTTGGTGAGGGTCAGATGGTCCCCGGAGGTCACCGTGCGATACCGCTGCTGGTTGTCGATCCACAGGCCCGACAGAAACGTGGAGTGCCCCAGCCAACTGCTGCCCCCGTACGTCGCCGACGTCAGCCACCCGCTCTTGGCATGGAACCCCGCCTTGTCCAAGGCCTTCGTCCGCGCCGCGAGCGTCGAGTCCACCCCCGGCGCCATGACCGGATCCTCGATCGCACTCCGGCCGTAACTCTCGATGAACGTGAAGATCACGTCCTTGCCCCGCAGATCCGGCACCAACTGCGCACCCGGCGTCGCCCCGAACGTGTCCGCCTTCGCCTCCTTCGCGAACGCCGCCTCGTCCCGGATCGTGTCCGCCACCCGCCGCGCCTGGATCTTCAGCGCGTCGGCGGTCCGGTCGGAGGCGATGGGCGTACCGCCGATCTGCAACCCGAGCGCGTAACAGGTGATCCACGCCAGCGCCGCGATGAGCGTGCCCCGCGCGGCGACCGGCCTGCTCGCCACCAGGACGTTGCTCAGCCGCACCATCGCCAGCGCCATGACCCCCACCAGCACCAGCACGAGCAGCACAGCCCCGACCGCGGCCAGCACCGCGAACGTCCCGCCCATCGAATCAGCGACATACGACTGCGCGTCGTCCAGCAACTCCCAGTCCAGCACCAGGTTGAAGCCCCGCCCCAGATACTCCCGGAACCCCATGTCGAGCACGTTCAGCACGGTCAGCACCCCGAGCCCCACCCCGGCCACCACCGCCACCACCACCCGAGGCCGCCGCGGCAACCACAACGCCACGGCCGCCCCGAGGATCGCCTCGACGGGGATACGCGTGAACCGGTTCGGCTTCAGCGCCCCCAGAGCGTTCGGCAACAGCAACGCCCCGATGACGAGCAGGGCGGCGAGTGCGGTGACCGTCCACCGGAGGACCGGCGGACGCGGACGCGCAGGGGGCGCGGGCGTGTCCGGCAATTGCCGCGTGCGCAGAGTGACGGCCACCCGAGGGTCCTTCCGTACGGAACTTGGCACAGTCCCGTACGGCTCGCTCTCAAGGGCCGTTCACAGCACTGGGCAAACAGGCAGCAAACAGCAGACCAAGGGCAACTGCACCCACCCCAGGGGCGCGGAGAACTGCGCGCCAAGCCACGACGGCGCCGCACCCGCCATACAACCTCCCTACGCGCCCCCGACCGCGGTCAACAACGCAAGAGGCGCGGCCGCAGACCGAGACTCCCGCACGCACGCATGCGGATACGGCACCGGCTCCCCGTGCGTATCCCGCCCATACCCCGCAAGAACCTCCGGCAGCCGATGCCCCGTAGCCGTCGCCGCGTCCACCAACGCATGCGCGACCGTCCGCGCCTCGTCATGCAGCCCGTACCGCGCCAACCCCAGCGTGATCAGCGCGTTGTCATGCGGCCACACCGACCCCCGGTGATACGAGAGCGGGTGATACGCCGACTGCCCGGCCGCCACCGTCCGCACCCCCCACCCGGAGAAGAAGTCCGGCTCCAGCAACCGCCGCCCCACGGCCTCCCCGTACTCCTTGTCGAGCAGCCCGGACCACAGCAGATGCCCGGCATCGGACGCCAGCGCGTCCACCTGTTGTCCCTCGCCGTCCAGCGCCAGCGCCGGGAAGGCCCGGTCCCGCATCCAGAAGTCCCGCTGGAAACGGTCCCGCAGATCCCCCGCGGCCTGTTCGAGGAGCGCCGCGTACGTCTCGTCCGCCCAGGCCGTCCGCGCCACCCACGCGGTGCGCCGCAGCGCGTCGTAGGCGTAGCCCTGTGCCCCGGCCGCCATCACCGCCCCGCTGGCCCGCGTCCCGTCGGCCCAGCAGATCGCCCCGGGGGAGTCCTTCCAGTTCTGGTTGGCGAGCCCGCCCTGGTCGGCTCGGTACACGAGGTAGCCGCGCGAGGTCAGCCCGCCGTGGTCCAGCATCCAGCCGATCGCCGCCCGGGCATGGGATTCCAGGCGCCGGGCCATCGCGACGTCCCCGGTCTGTTCCACATACGCCCCGAGCAGCACCAGGAACAGCGGCGTGGCGTCCACCGAGCCGTAGTAACGGCCGTACGGCACCTGGCCGAAGTGCGCCAGCTCTCCGTGCCGCACCTCGTGCACGATCTTGCCGGGCTGTGCCACCGAGTCCGCGCCGATCTCCGTGGCCTGGGCCGCGGCGAGCGCGGGGAGGGTGGCGGCGGCGAGCTGGGGGCGGTAGGGGAGGGCGAAGAGTGAGGTGAGGAGCGCGTCGCGGCCCAGCAGGGTCAGGAACCAGGGCGCGCCGGCGGCCGGGACGCGCAGCTCCTCGCCGTCCGGTCCGGTCGCCGGGACCTGGAGCGAGGCGAGGTCGGCGAGGCCGCGGGCGCATGCGGCGGCCAGTTCGGGCCAGCCGGTCGGGAAGGCGACGCCCTCCACGAACTCGCCCTCCAGCGCGAGGAGTTGGGCGTTCAGCGCGGCCGGTGACTGCGGTACCCGCAGCGCCCGCTTGTCGCCGTGCGGCCGTGCCATCACCCTCAGCGTCAGCTCCGCCGTGCCGTGCGGCTCCAGTTCCAGCGTCCAGACGAGGCGCCGGGCTCCGGTGCCCGTCTCCTCGACGCCGTCCGGAGCGGGCTCCGCCGTCACCGTCGTACAGGAACGCCACTCGCCGCGCTGGTAGGTGAACTCGACACCCGCGTCGAGGACTTCGCGGGAGCGGGTGGCGCCGATCTTGGTGTAGGTGCGGTAGTCGGAGCGCAGTTCGAACTGGTCCGTGAAGTCGGCGTCGGCGGTGACCGCGAGCCGGACCGTGGCCGGCGCCGGGCGGTTGCTGGTGACGCGCAGGGACTCGATGAACGAGCCGTCGCCCACAGCCTGTTCACGGAAGATCGTGTACGCGGGCGGCTCCTGCCGGCCGCCGCGCGGGACGAGGACACAGCGTGCGGTGTCGCCGTCTGCGACGGGGGTGAGGGCCTCGGGCACCGCGCCGTCGACCGTCAGCTGCCAGCGGCTGAGGTGCCGGGCGTCGCGGACGAATAACCCTTCCGGGGACGGGGAGGCGCCGCCCCGGACCCCACTGATGTCTCCACCGTCACCCACGGCTGCGAACGTGCCGCCGTGCACGAGCAGATGATGCCGTTCCGTCATTCCCGGTCCCCTCCCTTGGATGTGCCGGTGTGCAGCAGGTCGAGCGTGAGCGCGGCGGTCCAGCCGAAGCCGGTCGCGCCGCAGGCCTCGCCGGTGTACGGGTCGACGTACTCGGCGAAGCCCGAGGTGTCGGCGATGTCGAGGACGGCCCGGCGCAGCGCGTCGGCGCGGCCCCGCTCGCCGTGGGTGCGCAGGCCCCGCTCCATCAGCCAGCCGGTGTTGAACCAGGCCGGGCCCCGCCAGTAGCGGTGCGGGTCGAAGGCCTCGCCGAGAAGGTCGTAGCTGGGCACGAGGCGGGTCGTGCCGCCCAGGCCGAAGTGCTTGGAGGTGGTCGTACGGACGAGGGCCTCGACGATGTCCCGGGGGAGCGTCGGCAGCAGCAGGGGGATGAGCCCGGACACACTGCGCTCGGGGATCAGTCCCCCGCCCCGCACGTCCCGGCAGAAGAACATGCCCTCCGTCGGGTCCCACAGCCGGTCGATCAGAGCCGCCGTCAGACGCTCCGCACGCGCGTGCCGGGCCGTGCCGGTCGCGCCCAGCTCCTGCGCGATCCGGGCGAGGGCGTGCTCGGAGGCGATGAGCAGGGCGTTGAAGGACGGGTCCTCGACCGCGAACTCGCCGTGGCCGTCCGCGTAGCCGCCGTCCCTGTAGTCCGTCGCCAGCCGCACGTACCGCCCGTAGTCCAGATCCGTCGGCCGGTCCTCCGCAGCCCCGTGGTCCAGGTCGGCGCGCCGGAAGGAGCGTGCCGGGGCGGGGGTGACGCGGGAGAGCGGCAGGTCCCAGCAGGGGCTGTTGTCCATGCCCTGTTCCCAGGGGTGCACGACGGAGGCCAGCGAACCCCCGCCCAGGTCCCGCCGGTGCAGCAGATAGCGGTGCCAGGCCGCCAGGCGGGGGTACATCCGAGTCAGGAAGCCGCGCGCCCGGGACAGACCCGGGTCCGAGCAGTGCACCAGCCACACGGCCAGCGCGTGCACCGGTGGCTGCACGATGCCCGAGGTCTGTACGGTGCGCGGGGCGCCCGCAGCGCGCCCCGCGGTCGAGGAGCGCCAGAAGTCGGGGCTCGGGAAGTACGCGTCGAGCGGCACGGAGGGGTTGAAGACGATGTGCGGGACACGCCCGTCGCCCCACTGGGCGGCGAGGAGTGTCTCCAGCTCCGTCTGCGCCCTGAGCGGCGACAGATGCCTGAGGCCGATCGCGATGAACGCCGAGTCCCACGACCACTGGTGCGGATACAGGCCGCGCGAGGGCACTGTGGAGGTGCCGGTCCAGTTGTCCTCCAGTACCCGGGCGGCCCTGAGGTGCAGCGAACCCCGCGTAGGGGGTGGATCGTATACAAAGGCGCGTTCTGTGAGACGGGCGGTGAGTTGGGCAGTGCGATCCACTCGGGGCTCCCCGAAAGACGTCCGGCCGACCGGTTCGGTCGTGGCTACCGTAGGGTTACGTCTATTTAACACGCAAAACTCAATATGTAATGCAGAGTTGGGAAACACAAGGGGGTGCGCATGACCGGACGGGGTCAGGGAAGCGCCGGCGATCTGCTCGAACTGGTACGAAGCGGGCGCGCGATCACGCGCGGCGCGCTCCAGCAGGCCACCGGGCTGTCCCGTGCCACCGTCGGCCAGCGCCTGGACCGGCTCTTCCGCGCGGGCTGGCTGCGCGAGGGCGCCGGCGGTCCCGTGGACTCCCCGCTCGGCGGGCGCCCCTCGATCACCCTGGAGTTCGACGACGCCCATGCCGTCCTCCTCGCCGCCGACCTCGACACCCGGCACGCGCGCGCGGCCGTCCTGTCGCTGAGCGGCGAGCTGCTCGCCGAGCACAGCGGCACGCTCGTCATCGAGGACGGGCCGGACGTGGTGCTGGGGGAGCTGGGCCGCTGGTTCGCCGAGCTGCTGGAGAAGGCCGGCCACCGCGCGGGCGAGGTCTGCGGCATCGGGCTCGCGGTGCCGGGACCGGTCGACAGCGAGAGCGGCCGAGTGGTCCAGCCGCCGATGATGCCCGGCTGGGACGGCTACGACATAAGAGGCCGCCTCGCCCGCTCCTTCACCGAGCACACGGGGGCGCCCGCGGTGCCGGTCCTCGTCGACAACGACGCCAACCTCATGGCGTACGGCGAACAGCGCACGGCCTATCCCGACTGCTCGGCGTTCGTGCTGGTCAAGGTCTCGACCGGTATCGGTGCCGGGGTCGTCGTCGGCGGCTCGATCTTCCGGGGCATCGACGGGGGCGCCGGGGACATCGGCCATATCCGGGTGGGCGCGGACGCGCTGTGCCGGTGCGGCTCCTACGGCTGTCTGGCCGCCGTCGCCAGTGGTGGCGCCGTCGCGCGGCGGCTGGCCGAGACCGGGGTGCCCGCGGCCTCCGGCTCGGATGTGCGGGATCTGCTGACCGCCGGGCATCCGGAGGCGGCCGCGCTCGCCCGGGACGCGGGGCGGCAGGTCGGGGACGTCCTGGCGACCGTGGTGACCCTGCTGAACCCCGGGGTTCTGATGATCGCCGGTGATTTGGCCGGAACCCCCTTCCTCACCGGGGTGCGCGAGCTGCTGTACCAGCGGGCGCTGCCGCGCTCCACCGCCCATCTGGACGTCGTCACCTCACGGCTGGGGGAGCGGGCCGGGCTGGTCGGAGCGGGTGCGCTGGTCGTGGAGCATCTCTACGCCCCCGAGCGGGCCGAGGAGCGGCTGGCCGCGCTCGGCGTGTGACCGGCACATTTCGGTCCGGATACCCGTCCGCATGGTGAAATCCGGGCGCCTGTGGCAGCGTGATTCTCGCCACCCTTGATAGGGGTAGCGCTCAGATGAGCGGATCTTGGGCGACTGCACTTCTCCAAGGGGTGGCACTCGGTGCCACCCCTTGATCGTTCATCGATCGAAATCAGGCGTGCCGAATGCCGCTCAGATGAGCGATATGCCGCCGCTTCCAGGGTTCATGTGTTCAAGAAGTGAAAACATCGGGGCTCAGTCGCTTGCCAAGCTTTGACTTTCAATCCGCTGGCAGACGACTGGTTACGGGCACATGACGCCCGAGTGGACCTCCCCAGACGCCTTCGATCTGGGTATGTTCCCCGTCGTCAGGGCAGCCACCGCGTCCTCGAGGGAGTCGAGAACCGTGTCGGAAAACAAAGAACCCCACGTAGCGAAGTTCGTTTACGACTTCACCGAGGGAAACAAGGACCTCAAGGACCTCCTGGGTGGCAAGGGCGCGAACCTCGCCGAGATGACCAACCTGGGACTCCCCGTTCCTCCCGGCTTCACCATCACGACCGAAGCCTGCAAGGTCTACCTGGAGAGCGGCGCGGAGCCGGTGGCACTGCGTGACGAGGTGAGTGCGCACCTCGAAGCCCTTGAGACACAGATGAGCAAGAAGCTCGGCCAGGCCGACAACCCGCTCCTCGTCTCGGTCCGCTCCGGCGCCAAGTTCTCCATGCCCGGCATGATGGACACGGTCCTGAACATCGGCCTCTCCGACAGGTCCGTGAAGGGCCTCGCCGAGCAGGCGGGCGACGAGCGGTTCGCCTGGGACTCGTACCGCCGTCTCATCCAGATGTTCGGCAAGACGGTCCTCGGCGTCGACGGCGAGCTCTTCGAGGAGGCGCTGGAGGCGGCGAAGGCGGCCAAGAAGGTCCACGTCGACACGGACCTGGAGGCGGCCGACCTCAAGAAACTCGTCACCAAGTTCAAGAAGATCGTCAAGACCGAGGCGGGCCGGGACTTCCCGCAGGACCCGCGCGAGCAGATGGACCTCGCCATCCACGCGGTCTTCGACTCCTGGAACACCGACCGCGCCAAGCTCTACCGCCGCCAGGAGCGCATCCCCGGCGACCTGGGCACCGCCGTCAACGTCTGTTCCATGGTCTTCGGCAACCTCGGCCCCGACTCCGGCACCGGCGTCGCCTTCACCCGCGACCCCGCCTCCGGCCACCAGGGCGTGTACGGCGACTACCTCCAGAACGCCCAGGGCGAGGACGTCGTCGCCGGTATCCGCAACACGGTCCCGCTCGCGGAGCTGGAATCGATCGACAAGAAGTCGTACGACCAGCTGATGCAGATCATGGCGACCCTGGAGAACCACTACAAGGATCTCTGCGACATCGAGTTCACCATCGAGCGCGGCCAGCTCTGGATGCTCCAGACCCGCGTCGGCAAGCGCACGGCGGGCGCGGCCTTCCGGATCGCCACGCAGCTCGTGGACCAGGGCCTGATCGACGAGGCCGAGGCGCTCCAGCGCGTCACCGGCGCCCAGCTGGCCCAGCTGATGTTCCCGCGCTTCGACGAGGACGCGAAGGTCCAGCAGGTCGGCCGGGGCATCGCGGCCTCGCCGGGTGCGGCGGTCGGCAAGGCGGTCTTCGACTCGTACACCGCGGTGAAGTGGTCGCGCTCCGGCGAGAAGGTCATCCTCGTCCGCCGCGAGACCAACCCCGACGACCTCGACGGCATGATCGCGGCGGAGGGAATTCTCACGAGCCGTGGTGGCAAGACCTCGCACGCGGCCGTCGTCGCCCGGGGCATGGGCAAGACCTGTGTCTGCGGTGCCGAGGAGCTGGAGGTCGACACCAAGCGCCGGCGGATGACGGTGCCCGGCGGCCATGTGGTCGAGGAGGGCGACGTCATCTCCATCGACGGGTCGAGCGGCAAGGTGTACCTCGGCGAGGTGCCCGTCGTCCCCTCCCCGGTCGTGGAGTACTTCGAGGGCCGGATGCACGCGGGTGCGCAGGACGCCGACGAGCTCGTCGAGGCCGTGCACCGGATCATGGCGTTCGCCGACCGCAAGCGCCGGCTGCGGGTGCGGGCCAACGCGGACAACGCCGAGGACGCGCTGCGCGCGCGTCGCTTCGGCGCCCAGGGCATCGGACTGTGCCGCACCGAGCACATGTTCCTCGGCGACCGCCGTGAGCTGGTCGAGCGCCTGATCCTGGCCGACACGGAGGCCGAGCGCGAGGAGTCCCTGAAGGAGCTGCTCCCGCTCCAGAAGCAGGACTTCGTCGAGCTGTTCGCGGCGATGGACGGCCTGCCGGTGACGGTACGACTCCTGGACCCGCCGCTGCACGAGTTCCTGCCGGACATCACCGAGCTGTCGGTCCGTGTGGCGCTGGCGGAGTCCCGTCAGGAGCCGCACGAGAACGAGCTGCGGCTGCTCCAGGCGGTCCACCGCCTCCACGAGCAGAACCCGATGCTGGGCCTGCGCGGTGTGCGCCTCGGTCTGGTCATCCCGGGTCTGTTCACGATGCAGGTACGGGCGATCGCCGAGGCCGCGGCCGAGCGCAAGGCGGCCAAGGGCGACCCGCGGGCCGAGATCATGATCCCGCTCGTCGGTACCGTCCAGGAGCTGGAGATCGTCCGTGAGGAAGCCGACCAGGTCATCGCGGAGGTCGAGGCGGCGACGGGCGCGCAGCTCAAGCTGACCATCGGCACGATGATCGAGCTTCCGCGCGCCGCGCTGACCGCCGGTCAGATCGCGGAGGCGGCGGAGTTCTTCAGCTTCGGCACGAACGACCTCACCCAGACGGTGTGGGGCTTCAGCCGGGACGACGTGGAGGCCTCCTTCTTCACGGCGTACCTGGAGAAGGGCATCTTCGGGGTGTCGCCCTTCGAGACGATCGACAAGGACGGCGTCGGCTCCCTGGTCAAGCTGGCCGCCGAGGCGGGCCGCAAGACCCGCCCCGACCTCAAGCTCGGCGTCTGCGGCGAGCACGGCGGTGACCCGGAGTCGGTCCACTTCTTCCACGAGGTCGGCCTGGACTACGTCTCCTGCTCGCCCTTCCGCATCCCGGTGGCACGCCTGGAGGCGGGCCGCGCGGCGTCGGAGTCGGCGGGAAGCGACCACCGCTAGGCCTTACGGCCACGGCTTCACGGCCATCAGACCCCGGAACCGACGCCTGTCCCCGACCCTCAGTACCGATGGGCGCCGGTTCCGGATCACCAAGAAGGGGCGTCACCCTGTGCGGGGGTGGCGCCCCTTCGGTCTGTGTTCAGCGCTCTGCGCGTCGCCTGTTCACGACGACCAGGACGCCCGCACCCGCGAGCATGACGGACATGCCGGCGGCCGCGAAGTACGGGGTGGTGTCGT
Source organism: Streptomyces sp. NPDC001536 (assembly GCF_042894505.1). Classification (NCBI taxonomy): domain Bacteria; kingdom Bacillati; phylum Actinomycetota; class Actinomycetes; order Kitasatosporales; family Streptomycetaceae; genus Streptomyces; species Streptomyces sp. NPDC001536. Next base: position 428,672 of record NZ_JBIAVQ010000001.1, on the reverse strand, counting down.
CGCCGCCGGTCTCGGCGAGGTCCGTGTCCTTGGGGGCCGCGGCGTCCGCTTCCTGGTCCTCGGCGGGGGTGAAGTCCGCGGGCGGGCTGTCGCAGCCGATGCCGTCGCCGTCGCGGTCCAGGTGGGTGCCGTAGTGCTCGTCGCTCTCGGGGATGTTCGCGTAGCCGTTCTCGTACGCCTCGGTGCAGTTGGCGAACGGGTGGTCGCCGTCGTGCGCCTCGGCGGCTGAGGGCAGGACGGCGAGGGCCAGCGCGGCGACGACGATGGCGCCGGGCTTGCGGAGCAGGTTCACGGCGGGTCCTTACGGGGTCGTGGTGAAACAAGAGGTGCCCGAAGGTAGTGCGAGACCGTCATGGTGGAGGTGACGTGAAGAACCCGTGATGCGAACGTGACGCGACCGGACGGAAGCGCACAGTGATCGCTCAAGTGCGGTCACGCGTAAGGGTGTTGCGGTCCACATGGCACAGTCAGCTGTCGCAGCCGACCCCGTCGTTGTCCCGGTCCAGATGTGAGGCGTACCCCGGCTCACCCCGGTGCACCGGCGCGGCACCCGCGGCGCGGGCCTCGGCGCAGTTGGCGTAGTAGACGTCGGCGCCGGCGTCGGAGTCGTCTGCCGCCGCCGCTTCCGCGGTGACCGTCTTCGTGACCTTGACGGTCTCCGTCGCGGTCACCGTCTCGGCGGGCTCCGGCTCCGACTCCGCGGCGATCGTCGCCGTGGCCGTCACGGTGACCGTCGGCTGCGGCTTGGCCGTCACGGGCTTCGCGTCGGCCTTGGTGTCCTCGCCGCCGTTGCCTATGCCGGCGCCGATGAACAGGGCGAGGGCCAGGGCGGGCAGGACGTACCGCTTCCGGGCCCACTTGGGCGCGGGTCCGGAAGCGGCGGGCGGTGCGGTGTACGGGTTGGTCATTCGTCCCCCAGAGGTGTTACGTGAGGGGATGACCGTATTGCTGTGTGTTCATTTGTGGAGGTTGAGTGTTCAAACTGTGACCCTCACGGCACTACGACCGGAACGGCCCCGTCACCTCGTAGGTGATCCCGCCCGACGAACTCCCCGACGTCCCCCGCTGGCTGGAGAAGTACAGCCGGGTGCCGTTCGGGGAGAACGCCGGGCCGGTGATCTCCGAGGAGGACTGGCCGTCGATCCTCAGGAACGGGGCGACCACGTCGTCCGGGGTGATGAGGCAGATGTCCATGCTGCCGCCGTCCTCCGCGACGTAGAGGTCGCCGGAGGAGGAGCCGGTGATGTTGTCGACGCCGGTGAGGGGGGCCGTGCCGGAGGTGACCAGGGAGTCGTCGTAGGCCAACTCGTAGGTGTTCGACGTGAGGTTGAGCTGCCAGACACGGTTGTCGCCCTTGGTGGTGAACCAGACCTTGTCGTCGGCGTAGTGGCAACCCTCGCCGCCGTTGAAGGACTTGGAGCCGGAGACCTGGGTGCGGGTGGAGGTGGGGGAGCCGTCCGGGTCGGGGACGGTGGTCCAGGTGTAGGAGCCCGAGGTGGCGGTGCCGGCGACCAGTACCTGGAGGGTGCCGGAGGAGAGGTTGCCCCAAGTCGCCGGTATGAAGCGGTAGAAGCGGCCGTTCGTCTCGTCCTCCGTCAGGTAGATCACCTGACGGACCGGGTCGGCCGCGGCCGCCTCGTGCTTGAAGCGGCCCATCGCCGGGCGCTGCACCGCCGCGTTCACACCCCACGGGTCGGTCTCGTAGACGTACCCCCGGTCGACCTCCTCGCAGGACAGCCAGGTGTTCCACGGGGTCCTGCCGCCCGCGCAGTTCTGCCGGGTGCCGGACAGGATGCGGTACGCCGAGGTGATCGTGCCGCTCGACGAGAACCGCACCGCGCTCGCGCCGCCCGACGGGTTGATCTCCGAGTTGGAGACATAGATCCAGCCCGTGCCGTCCGCGTAACAGGCGCCCCCGTCCGGGGCGTTGTGCCAGGTGTACGACGTTCCGGTGACCGTCTGGCCCGAGCGGGCGATGACCCGGCTGGTGAAGCCCGACGGGAGTCTGATGCCGTTGGCGTCCGGGGAGCCGAGCGCCCCGTAGGGGCCCGTGCCGGGCTGGGCCGGTGCGGCGTACGCGGCGCCGCGCCACAGGGTGCCGCCGAAGACGGCGGAGGTGCCGCCGATGGCGGTCGCACGGAGGAAGGTACGACGTTCCACTGTCGCTCCAAGAGGTGCCGTGACCGTCCCGCCACCGGTCGGGGGCGGGAGCGTGCGGGTGGGAACCTAGGGGAACCGGGTGGACATGTCATGGCCGGGTCATGAACTCGCGGTCGGTGAGTCCTGTCGACGCCGGCCCTCATCGGGGGCAGGCTGGCGGCAAGCATCCAAGCGGCGGGAAGGAGCCCGGCCATGTCCACCGGCTGGAACGCGCAGCACATTCCCGACCAGCACGGCCGCACCGCCGTCGTCACCGGAGCCAACAGCGGCATCGGCTACGTCACCGCGCGCGAGCTGGCACGCAAGGGCGCCCGGGTGGTGCTCGCCTGCCGGAGCGAGACGCGCGGGACCGGGGCGGCGGACCGGCTGGTCGCCGAAGTTCCGGACGCGCACGTGGAGTTCGCCCGGCTCGACCTCGGAGACCTCGCCTCCGTACGGGAGTTCGCGCGGACACTGCCGTACGACCGACTCGACCTGCTGATCAACAACGCGGGCGTGATGGCCCTGCCGTACGGGACGACGGCGGACGGCTTCGAGACCCAGTTCGGCGTCAACCACCTCGGCCACTTCGCGCTCACCGGACTGCTGCTGCCCGCACTGCTCGACACCCCGGGCGCGCGGGTGGTGACCGTCTCCAGCACGGTGCACGCCATGGCCAACATCGACATCCACGATCTCAACAGCGAGCGGCGGTACCGCCGTTGGATCGCCTACGCCCGCTCCAAGACCGCCAACCTGCTCTTCACCCACGAGCTGGCCCGCAGGCTCGCCACCCACGGCTCGGACCTCGTCGCGGCGGCCGCCCACCCGGGCTACGCGGCGACCAACCTCCAGGCCGCCGGCCCCCGCATGGCGGGCCGCCGCTTCACCGAGCGCTTCATGGCCGTCGGCAACAGGTTCTTCGCCCAGCCGGCGGAGGCGGGCGCCCTCCCCACCCTCTACGCCGCCACCGCGCCCGAGGTGTCCGCCGACTCCTTCACCGGCCCGTCCCTCGCGGGCTGGCGCGGATCGCCGGGACCGTCCTGGCGAGTGTCGTGGACCCGCAACGACCGGGCGGGCGAACGGCTTTGGGCCGCTTCCGAGCGGCTCACGGGAGTGTCGTACGACGCCCTGAAGGCCTAGGGTCACTCGCCATGCGACCGGACTTCCCGACGAGGCTGCCGAAGCATCCCCTCAACACCGCACTGCTGGACTACCTGCGGGAACAGGGCTCGCCGCCGAGCGGACCGGACGACTGGACGCTCGGCGAGTGGCAACTGCACACGCACCCCGACCTGATGTACCGGCTGAAGGACTTGGGCCTGGGTGTGCCCCTGAGTGCCGCCTACGGTGTTCCGCTCCTGGCCTACAAGGGTGTCGCGGCCGCGCTCGCCATGGGAACGAGTGCGCTGCTGCTGCGGCTTCCCAAGGCGCCGGCCGATCTCGAAGAGGCTCGCTGGCCGTTCCCCGAACTCACCCGACACGGATGGCGGGCCGTCGACGCCTGGCAGAGCGACCTGCGCTCCATAGAGGGGGACCACCGACTCCTGCTGGCCGTCGAACAGGCTCTGCTCCACACCCGGGACCTCATGTCTCAGGCCGTCTTGCCGCTGTCCACCACCAAGTCCGTCCCCACCACGGACGAGGCGTCGTCCGAGGCCAGATAAAGCACCGCGGCGGCGATCTCCGCCGTGGCGGAGGCGCGGCCGAGCGGCACCGAGTTCTCCATGCGTTCGGCGCGCTCGGCCTCCGTCTCGCCGGGGAGCAGGGACATCTCCGTCTCCACGGGGCCGGGGCTGACCGCGTTGATGCGGACGCCGTCGCCGATGTGGTCGCGGGCGGCGCCCCGGGTGAGGACGGAGACGGCGGCCTTGGTGGCGGCGTACGCGGTGGCGCCCGGGTGGCGGGCGTGGACGCCGAAGACGGAGGCGATGTTGACGATCGCGCCGCCGGAGGGCTGGGTCCGCATCTGGTGGATCTCGGCCTGGAGGGCGTGGAAGACGCCGGTGACGTTGATGTCGAGCTGCTCGGTCCAGTCGGACTCCGGCAGGTCGGCCAGCGGCTGCCCGCCCCGGAAGACGCCCGCGTTGTTGACCGCCACGTCGAGGGAGCCGAAGTGGTCCACGGCGGCGGCCACGACGGCCCGGACGTCGGCGGCGCGCGTGACGTCCCCCGTCACCACGAGCGCCTTGCCGCCCGCCTCCTCGATCAGGGCCGCCGTGGCGTCGAGGGGTTCCCGCCGCCGCCCGGCCACGACGACCCGCGCCCCCTCGGCGGCGAACGCCAGCGCGACGCAGCGGCCGATGCCGGAGCCGGCGCCGGTCACGAGAACGGTCCTGTCGTGGAAACGAGTGCTGGTCATGATCTCCCCTTGTTCTTGACCGATCGGTTCAATATGGCGCCAAATAAAAAACGGCGAGGGCAAGGAAATCGGCGGCCTCAGTCCAGCAGTGCCAGCGCCTGTTCCGCCGCGTCCCGCACCCGCGCCGGGTCCGGCGACGCCTTGCCCACCACCTTGAGGCCCTGGAGCAGCACCAGCAGCATCCGGGCGAGGGCGAGCGGATCGCGGCCCGCGCCGAGCTCGCCCTGGGCCTGCGCGCGCACCAGCGCCGAGTGCAGCACCGTTTCCACGTGGTCCCAGTTCCGCTCGACCTGCCGTGCGGCGGCCGGGTCGTGCGGGGCGAGTTCGGCCGCCGTGTTGGTGATGAAACAGCCGTTCAGGCGCAGGTTCTCGGCGGTGGCCTCGGCCGCGTAACGCCGTACGAGCGCCCGGACCGCGGGCAGTACCGGGCCCGGCCGGGACAGCTCCCCGAGCAGGTCCGGGAGCTGTTCCTGGTAGCGCTCCAGCGCCTTCAGATACAGCTCGTGCTTGTTGCCGAAGGTCGCGTAGAGGCTGGCGCGGCCGATGCCGAGGTGCTCGACGAGGTCGGCCATCGACGTCGCCTCGTAGCCGCGCCGCCAGAACAGCTCCAGGGCTGCCTGCAACGCGGCCTCCGGATCGAACTCCTTGGTCCTGGCCACGTACCGCAGCCTAGATCCAATGAGAACGCTCGGTCAAGAAAGGCTTCTCCCGGACCGGGAACGGGTCACGACACCCGCACCTGGTACGTCGGGATCCGTACCGTCTCGTCGTCCAGGCACTGTCCCGACAGCAGATCGAAGCGCTGCTTCAGCAGGGGCGAGGCGACGAACGGGCGGCCCTCGTGGGTGCCGGTCAGTCCGCGGGAGAGGACCGCCGCGCCACCGAAGGGGTCACGGTTGTCGATGGCGTACAGCTCGCCCGCGCGGTCACGGAAGAGCGCCGCCTGCCGGCCGTCGGGCAGCAGGGCCGCCACACCGCGGCCCGGCAGCAGGACGTTGAGGTCGCAGACCGTGAACCAGCTGTCGCCGAGGCGCAGTTGGATCTTCAGAGCGGTCGTCTCGGGTGCCAGGGTCATCGCTGGGCGCTTCCTTCCAGGACGTCTTCGGCGGGGCGCAGGCCGATGGACAGCAGGGGCAGGTCGGGCTTGATCTGGTCGCGCTCGGGGACGAAGCCGACGACCGGGTCGGGGGTGTCCGGCGCGTTCACGAAGGACACGAACCGGGCGAGCTTCTCGGGGTCGTTGATGGTGTCGGACCACTCGTCGCGGTAGTGGGCGACGTGCGTGGCCATCAGCGACTCCAGCTCCTCGCAGATGCCGAGGGAGTCCTCCACCACCACGTCCCGGACGTGGTCCAGGCCGCCGGGGATCCGCTCCAGCCAGGTGGAGGTGCGCTCCAGACGGTCGGCGGTGCGGATGTAGAACATCAGGAACCGGTCGATCAGCTTGATCAGTTCGGCGTCGCTCAGGTCCTGCGCCAGCAGGTCCGCGTGGCGCGGGGTGGCGCCGCCGTTGCCGCCGACGTACAGGTTCCAGCCGCCCGAGGTGGCGATGATGCCGAAGTCCTTGGACTGGGCCTCGGCGCACTCACGGGCGCAGCCCGACACCGCCGACTTCAGCTTGTGCGGGGAGCGCAGACCCCGGTAGCGCAGCTCCAGGTCGATCGCCATGCGCACCGAGTCCTGGACTCCGTAGCGGCACCAGGTCTGGCCCACGCAGGACTTGACCGTACGCAGCGACTTCCCGTACGCGTGGCCGGACTCGAAGCCCGCGTCCACCAACCGGGTCCAGATGAGCGGGAGTTGTTCGACGCGGGCGCCGAACATGTCGATCCGCTGACCACCCGTGATCTTCGTGTAGAGGCCGAAGTCGCGGGCGATCTCGCCGATGACGATCAGGCCCTCCGGGGTGATCTCACCGCCGGGGATACGGGGGACGACCGAGTACGAGCCGTTCTTCTGGAGGTTGGCCAGGAAGTGGTCGTTGGTGTCCTGGAGCGCGGCCTGCTCGCCGTCCAGGACGTAGACGTCGGCACCGATGGTCGGGGCGAGGGAGGCGATGATCGAGGCCACGGCCGGCTTGCAGGTCTCGCAGCCGTCGCCGCCCCGGGCGCCGTCGCGGCCGTAGCGGTCCAGCAGGTCCTGGTAGGTGTTGATGCGCAGGGCCAGGACGATCTCGTAGAGCTCCTCGCGGGTCTGCGAGAAGCAGCCGCACAGGCCCTTGTCGACGACGACGCCGGACGCCTCCAGCTCGGCGGTGACCAGCTGGCCCAGCACCTTGACGCAACTGCCGCACGTCGTACCGGCCTTGGTGCACTTCTTCACCTCGGGCACGGTGGTGCAGTTGTGCTCGGTGACCGCGCCGCGGATGGTGCCCTTGCGGACGTTGTTGCAGGAGCAGATGATCGCGTCGTCCGGCAGCGCGGTCGGGCCGAGCTGGACGGACTCGCCGGCACCGGCGGGCAGCACCAGCGACTCGGGGGAGACCGGCGGGACCGAGCCCGTGAAGGCCTTCAGCGTGCCGTACGCCTCCGCGTCGCCGACCAGGATGCCGCCCAGCAGCGTGCCGTCGCGGCCGATGACGAGCTTCTTGTACAGGCCCGAGCGGGAGTCGGAGTAGACGACGTCCAGGCAGTCCTCGGTCGCGCCGTGCGCGTCACCGAAGGAGGCCACGTCCACGCCGAGCAGCTTCAGCTTGGTGGAGAGGTCGGCGCCGAGGAACGCGGCCTCGTCCGAGGCGATGGTCGCCGCCGCCGTCTCGGCCTGCTCGTAACCGGGGGCGACCAGGCCGTACACCCGGCCGTCGGCGGCCAGCGCGCACTCGCCGATCGCGAAGACGTGCGGGTCGGCGACCGTACGGCACTGCTCGTCGACGGTGATGCCGCCGCGCTCGCCGACCGTCAGGCCGCAGTCGCGGGCCAGCTGGTCGCGGGGGCGGACACCGGCGGAGAACACCACCAGGTCGGTGGCGAGTTCGGAGCCGTCGGAGAGCTTCATGCCGGTGACGGCACCCTCGGAGTCGACCACGATCTCCTGTGTGCCGACGCCCGTGTGGACGCTCAGCCCCATCTCCTCGATGGTCCGCAGCAGCGCCGCGCCACCGCCCTCGTCGACCTGCACCGGCATCAGCCGCGGCGCGAACTCGACGATGTGGGAGGTGAGTCCGAGCCCCTTCAGCGCACCGGCCGCCTCGAGTCCGAGCAGACCGCCGCCGACCACGGCACCAGTGGTGCGCGTCTTGGCGTACTCCTCGATGGCGAGCAGGTCCTCGATGGTGCGGTAGACGAAACAGCCCTTGGCGTCCTTGTTGGGGACCGGCGGCACGAAGGGGTACGAGCCGGTCGCGAGGACGAGGATGTCGTAGTCGAAGACCTGGCCCGACCGGGCCGTGACCTTCTTCGCCTCGCGGTCGACGGTCACCGCCGGGTCACCGACGTAGAGCTCGATCCCCTGGGCGTCGATGAACTCCATGTCCGTCATGGACAGGTCCTCGGGCGTCTTGCCCGAGAAGTACGAGGTGAGCGCGACGCGGTCGTACGCGGGACGCGGCTCCTCGCACAGCACCACCACGCGGTGCGTGGCGGTCAGGCCGCGCTCGGCGAGGGATTCGAGGAAGCGCTGGCCGACCATGCCGTGGCCGACGAGCACGATCGTGGGGGTGGCCTCCGTGGCCTCCGGGGTGGCGGTCATCAGGAGCCTCCATCGTTGGTGAGCAGGTGGAGCAGGGGACCGCCGTCGGTGGGGAGCGGCTCTGCTCCCTCCCAGGCGCGCGCGAGCGCGCCGACGGTGCCGAGTTCGCCGACGAGGACCCCGCCGACCAGGCGGTCGTCGCGGACGACGACCTTGCGGTAGGTGCCTCGGGTGGCGTCGGCGAGCTGGACGACGTCGTCGCCGGGCAACGCCTCCGTCTCGCCGAACGCGGCGAGGTCGAAGGCACTCTGACCGGGCAGGGTGAGCCGGGTCAGCGAACGGGTGCCGGTGTAGCGGGCATCGGCCCGGCCGGCGAGCAACTCGGCGAGCACCTCGGCCTGTTCGAGGGCCGGAGTGGCGAGCCCGTAGACGTTTCCGTCGTGCTGGGCGCAGTCGCCGATGGCGTGGATGTACGGGTCGGAGGTGCGCAGTTCGTCGTCCACGACGATGCCCTTGCGGACCTCCAGGCCCGCGCCCCAGGCAAGTCCCGCGCGCGGGCGGACCCCGCAGGCCAGGACCACCAGGTCGGCGTCGAGGGCGTATCCGTCGGCCATCTCGACCGAGCGGACCGCGCCGTTGACGCAGCGCACGTCACGCACCCGCAGTTCGGTGTGGACCTCGACGCCGAGCTCGCCCAGATGGCGCCGGACGAGCTTGGAGGCGTTCGGGTCGAGCTGGCGCTCCATGAGCCGCTCGGCCTGCTGGGCGAGGATCACCTGGGCGCCGCGCTGGGCGAGCGCCCGGGCGGCGGAGACCCCGAGGAGCCCGCCGCCGATGACGACCGCCTTCGCACCCGGCCTGACCGCCTTGGACAGGCCCAGGCAGTCGTCCATCGTGCGGAAGGCGTGGACGCCCTCCGGCAGGACGTGGTCCGGGGTGAACAGACCGCGCAGCGGCGGCAGCACCGGGTTCGAGCCGGTGGCCAGGACCAGTCGGTCGTATGCGATCTTCGAACCGTCCGCGCACTCGACGGTCCGCGCCTCCCGGTCGATGCCGGTGACCTGGGCACGGGTGAGCTCCGCGGGCGCAGGCAGCGCGATCACCTCGGGGCTGTACCGTCCGGCCAGCACATCGGCGAGCAGCACCCGGTTGTACGGGCGGTGCTCCTCCTCGCCGATCAGCGTCACGGGCGTGCCGAGCTCGCCGAGCCGCCGGGCGAGACGGACGCCCGCGAGTCCGGCGCCGATCACCACCACACGCGTATTCGAGGTCATGTTCAGGAGCGTGCGTTGCCGGTGTTACCCGACCGCATCACATCTGTTTCCCGCGAGGAACGCTGCCCTCAGCGGGGGCGGTGGGCGGGTGTGAGGGTTCCGAGAATGCGCCGCGGACGGGCTGTGAGGTGGCCGAGCCGGCGGAATCCATGCAGGTGACATCGTCTACGAGGCTCAAACGAAGCTCATCTCGATGGACTGGACACCTATCTCCTGTCTAGGGTCCCGATCATGCCCGACATATCGCTGACCACCCTCGTCGTCCTGTGCCTCGCGGCGCTCGCCGCCGGTTGGATCGACGCCGTGGTCGGCGGCGGGGGCCTGCTCCTGCTCCCGGCGCTGCTGCTCGGCCTGCCGTCGAGCACCCCGGCCGCCTACGCCCTCGGCACCAACAAGGCGGTCGCCATCGTCGGCACGTCCGGCGCGGCGGTGACCTACGCCCGCAAGGCCCCGGTCGACGTACGCCTCGCGGTCCGCATCGGCCTCGCGGCCCTCGCGGGCTCCTCGGCGGGGGCGTTCTTCGCGGCGGGAATGAGCACCGAAGTGCTCAAGCCCGTGATCATGGTGGTCCTCCTGGCCGTCGCCGCCTTCGTCATCCTGCGTCCCGCCTTCGGCACCGCCCCCGCGACCGGCCCGGCCACCCGCCGCCGCGTCCTCGCCGCGATCGGTCTCGCGGGCCTCGGCATCGGCTTCTACGACGGTCTGATCGGCCCCGGCACCGGCACCTTCCTGGTCCTCGCCCTCACCGCCGTCCTCCACCTCGACCTCGTCACCGCCTCCGCCACCGCGAAGATCGTCAACTGCTGCACCAACGCCGGCGCGCTGGCCACCTTCGCCTGGCAGGGCACGGTCCTGTGGCAGCTGGCGGCGCTGATGGCGGTGTTCAACCTGGCGGGCGGCACGTTGGGCGCGCACACGGCACTGAAGAAGGGGAGCGGTTTCGTACGGGTCGTCCTGCTGACGGTGGTGTTCTCGCTGGTCGCGAAAATGGCGTACGAGCAGTGGCTCGCCTGACCTACGGTGACCCCATGGCGACCCAGGTGATCGTGCTCAACGGCGGTTCCAGCTCCGGCAAGTCCGGGATCGTGCGGTGTCTTCAGGCGGTGCTGCCGGACCCGTGGCTGGCCTTCGGGGTCGACTCGCTGATCGAGGCGATGCCCGGCGAGGGCGCGGGCATCGAGTTCGCCCCCGACGGCTCGGTGAACGTCGGCCCGCAGTACATGACCCTGGAAGCGGCCTGGGCCAAGGGCATCGCGGCCATGGTCCACGCGGGCGCCCGCGTGATCATCGACGACGTCTTCCTCGGCGGAACGTCGACCCAGGACCGCTGGCGCCGGGTCCTCGACGGCCTGGACGTGCTCTGGGTCGGCGTCCGCTGCGAGGCCTCGGTCGCCGCGGGCCGGGAGATCGCCCGCGGTGACCGGGTGCGCGGGATGGCGGAGAAGCAGGCGGAGATCGTCCACCAGGGCGTGGTGTACGACGTGGAGGTGGACACCGCGGGGACCGAGTCGCTGGAGTGTGCGCGGACGATCGCCGCGCACGTCCACTAAGGCTGTCGTACGAGCAGTTCGATCACCCCCGTGATGTCCTCGGCCCCGTGTCCGCCCGCTACCCGTCGCGCCATCAGGGCCGCGTACGGTGTCAGCAGTTCGGCGCTCACGCCCTGTTCCTCGGCCGTGCGCAGCAGCGTGGCGTTGGCGGCGGACTGCATGGCCAGGTTGGAGACGACGTCCTTGCCGTAGTCGCCGCTCTCCAACTGGTCGGCGGCCTTGTGCACCATGAACGTCATCGCGGTCAGCCACTCCGCCAGCAGCGGGGCGAAGTCCTTCGGCGCGATGTCCTCGCGGTGGATCAGCGCGAAGGCGTGGGTGAGGCCCGCGAACATGCCGTCCATCGCGCTCAGCAGCGCCACGTCGTGCAGTGCGGCGAACCCCGGGTCCGCGCCGACGTAGGTGGTCGCGGCCGGCACGGCGAGAGTGTCGCGGTGCTCCTCGAAGAGGTCGGCGGAACCGCTGTAGAAGACGTACGCACCGGAGTCCGGCGCCTCGATCATCGGCGGTGTGCCCATGATCCCGCCGTCCAGGAAACGGGCGCCGCGAGCCTGGGCCCAGGCGGCCCTCGCGCGCCCCTGACCCGGCGTCCCGGTGGTGAGGTTGACCAGGTCCCTGTCCTGGAGATCGGCCGTGTCGAGGGCCTCGCCGACCGACGCGTCGTCCAGCAGACAGGCGATCACGAGCCGGCTCGCGGCCACCGCCTCGGCGGCGCTCGCGGCGACCGTGGCGCCCTCGGCGGCCAGGGCCTCGGCGCGGGCGGGGGTGCGGTTCCAGACGGTCACGGGATGGCCGGCGGCGAGCCAGGTGCGGGCGAGGGCGGTGCCCATGGCACCGGCGCCGAGGAGGGTCAGTGGGGTCTTCGTGGTCGGGGCGTTGTCAGTCATGCCGTTTAGGGTTGTTCGTAGGGAAGCGCCTGCTCAAGTACGTACTTGAGAGTGGGTGGTTACCGCCGGGAAAGGGTCCAGGCAGAGGAGGGGCGGCATGGCGAGGGCACGGCGGCCGGGGACGTACGTCTGCGGGATCGACGCGGCGATGGACGTGATCGGCGGCAAGTGGAAGGTGCTCATCCTCTGGGCGCTGCACGAGAAGCCGTGCCGCTTCGGCGAACTGCGCCGGGAGCTGCCGGGGGTGACGGAGAAGGTGCTCGCGGCTCATCTGCGGGAGCTGGAGGCGGACGGCATCGTGCACCGGGAGGCGTACGACGAGGTGCCGCCGAGGGTCGAGTACTCCCTGACCGGGCGGGGCGAGACGCTCAACGAGGCGCTGGGGCCGCTGGGGGACTGGGGCAAGGAGAACATGCTCGGCGGAGCTTCGGCGAAGTTGCTCGATGGTGCGCCGGCGGACACGCTCGACGGTGCCTCAGCGGCTGCCGGTCAGATGCGCGAAGACGACGACGTTGCCCTGATAGCCGGTCGCCCGTGAGTAGCCCCCGCCGCAGGTGATCACCCGCAGCTCGGGCCGGTGCGCCGCGCCGTACACCTTCTCGTCGGGGAAGTCCCTCGCGTCGTACACCTCGACGGAGTCGACCGAGAAGAGGGCCGCGGTGCCGTCGCGCCGGGCCACCTCGATGGTGCTGCCCTTCCTCAGGGCGCCGAGGTCGTAGAAGACGGCGGGACCGTCGGCGTTGTCGACATGTCCGGCGACGATCGCGGTGCCCGTCTCCCCGGGGGTGGTGCCGGCCTCGTACCAGCCGGCGAGGTTCTCCTTCTCGGCGGGCGGGACGTCGAGGCTGCCGGTCGGGGTGAGCCCGAGGCCCATCAGGGGGGCGTCCACGCGGATCGACGGGATGCGGATGCGGTCCGGTGGGGAGGGCGGCAGCGCGGGCGCGGAGCCTGCCTCGGTGTGGTCGGCGCGGGCCTCGGAGGGGGCGGGCTGCGGCGGGGCGTGGGTCGCGGCGGCACCGCGCAGCAGCCAGGCACCGCAGCACAGGGCGACGACGGTGACGGCCGCTATGACGAAGTTGCCGGCGCTGCGGTGTCCGCGCATGCGGAGAGCCTCCTTTTCGCTGGGCCTGCCCCTGTCCCCCTCCGGGCCGCGAGGGGCGTCGGACCCGGAGGGGGAGGGGACATGCGGTACCGGCGGACGGACAGCGGAGGGTGTCCGTCAGATCCCGTCGCCTCTCGCCCGGCGATGCAGGAGCCAGGTACCGCCCGCGGCGGCGACGGCGAGAGCCGCCACGCCGGCCGCGGTCTGCACGGGATCGGGGCCCAGAGCGCCACCGACCCCCGTCTTCACACTTCCTCGGGGATACACCTGCTGACGGGTGGAGGTGAGCGTGACCACCAGGTCGCCCGTGACCCGCCGGCCGCCTTCCGCGCAGGTCGCGACGATCTCGTACGTCCCCGGCTGCGCGCTCTCCGGCACCCGGAACTGTCCGATCGCGTCCTGCTCATGGGTGCTCGGCGCGAGGGTGAACGATCCGGCGCCCACCGCGCTCGCGTCGCCCGCCGCGGTGTCGCCGTCCTGGCACGCCGCCGTGTTCACCGTGACCTGTTCGCCGGGCACGACCGAGGACGGGTACACCTCCAGGCTTGCGGCGTCCGCGGCGTGCACCGGTGCGGCCACCAGCCCCGCGGCCGCGACGGCGAGCGCGGTGCCGGTCAGCATGCGGGCGGTACGGCGCATCGGTGCTCCCTCGAGCTCTTCGGTGTCCCCTGCCCTTCCGAGGTAAAAGGCAGCGGGCCGAGCGCGCTTCCTGAGGGTGCGTCAGAAATGGGGTGAATGGGTGTCAGGTCGGTGTGCGGCGGGGCTGTGGTGGCGGTGTTTGGGCAGGTCATCGGCGTAGGGCGGAGGTGTCGCGGAAGAGAACCCGAAGGGCGCGGGGCGAGGGTGCGACCGGGTGACCCGGGGTCGGGCGCCGGGACTTGACCTCAAGCTTTGTTGAGGTATCAGGCTGTCCCTCATGCAGATCACAGACGCTCCTTTGAAGGTCACCCTCGTCGTCGGCAGCAACCGCCACGGCCGCTTCGGCCCCGTCGTCGCGGACTGGCTCCTCGACCTGATGCGAGACCGGGACGACCTGCTCCCCGACGTCGTGGACGTCGCGGACACCGACCTCCCCATGTCCTTCGCCCGCACCCAGGAGGCGACGGCGGCCCTCTCGGGCATCACCCCGAAACTGGCCACCGCGGACGCCTTCGTCGTCCTCACCCCCGAGTACAACCACTCCTACCCCGCCGGTCTCAAGAACCTCATCGACTGGCACTACACCGAATGGCAGGCCAAGCCCGTCGCCCTCGTCTCCTACGGCGGTATGTCAGGCGGCCTGCGAGCTGTGGAACACCTCCGCCAGGTCTTCGCCGAACTGCACGCGGTGACCGTCCGCGACACGGTGTCCTTCCACAACGCGGGGGCGTCCTTCGACGACGAGGGCCGGCTGAAGGATCCGGCGGCCCCGGGGGCGGCGGCCAAGGGGATGCTGGATCAGCTGGTGTGGTGGGGGAGGGGGCTGAGGGAGGCGAGGGAGCTGAGGCCGTACGGGGCGTAGTGCAGCCCCACGGCCGACTCCGTGTCGATGCGGTGGGAAGGCGGTGGCGGTGCGGCAGGGAGCCCGGTGACGTCCGTCCCCGCCGCACTGCCGGCTACCGCACCTCAGCTCACGTTCACCGCGCTCCACGCCGCGGCCACCGCGTTGTACTCGGTGCTCCCGGACCCGTACAGATCCCTCGCCGCGTTCAGCGTCGCCGTACGCGCACCCGCGTAGTTCGTCGAGGAGGTCATGTAGACCGTCAGTGCCCGGTACCAGATCGCGCCCACCTTGTCCCGGCCGATGCCCGACACCGAAGAGCCGTCGCAGGTGGGGGAGTTGTAGCTGACGCCGTTCACCGTCCGGGCGCCGCTGCCCTCCGCGAGGAGGAACGCGAAGTGGTTCGCGACGCCGGACGAGTAGTGCACGTCCAGGTCCTTGACCGTCGAACTCCAGCAGTCCGCCGAGTTCCCGTCCTTCGACGGCTTGTCCATGTAGCGCAGCGCGTCCCGGCCGAATCCGGAGCGGACGATCTTCTCGCCGATCAGATAGTCCCCGGTGTCGCCGGAGTTGCCCGCGTAGAACTCCACCAGCGTTCCGAAGATGTCCGACGTGGCCTCGTTCAGGCCGCCCGACTCACCCGAGTACGTCAGCGCCGCCGTCTTCGACGTCACGCCGTGCGACATCTCGTGGCCCGCCACGTCCAGCGACACGAGCGGGCCGAGCTGCGTCCCGTCGCCGTCGCCGTACGTCATGCAGAAGCAACTGTCGTCCCAGAAGGCGTTGTTGTAGTTGTTGCCGTAGTGGACGCGGTTGAACGAGCCCTTGCCGTCGCCCGCGATACCGGACCGCCCGTGGACGTTCTTGTAGTAGTCCCAGGTGACGTCGGTGCCGTACTGGGCGTCCACGGCCGCCGTGGCGCGGTCCGAAGTGGCCCCCGTTCCCCAGTGGTTGTCGGCGTCCGTGAAGACCGTGGACGGGGCGCGGCTGACGCAGATGCCGAGGATGCACAGGTCCGTCTTGTTCGCCGCGTCGCCCGTGTACGTGTTCCCGCGCGTCGCGTCCTTGAGCTGGTACGCCGATCCCGACAGGGTCGTCTCCAGCGGTACCGTCCCGCCGTACAGCGACTTCCCGTCACCCGACGCCGTCTCGATCGAGTCCCACGCGTCGATCTGCGCGCCCGTCCCCGCGTCGGTCAGCACCGTGCGCCCGACCGGGTTGCCGAGCGAGTCCTGTGCGACGACGTCGGTCTGCCAGGCCAGCTTGGGGGTGCCGTGCAGGGCGTCGACGACCAGCTTCGGCTTGGCCGTCAGCTTCTTCAGCGTCTCGCCGAGGTTGGCGGCGCGCAGCGCGTTCGCCGCGAGGTCGGCGGCCTTCGGGGCGGTCAGGCCAGGGGTGACCGAGGACAGGGCGATGGACTGACGGGTGGCTCTGTTCGCGCCGCGGTACGTGCCGTCCGCGTCCAGGTGGACCACGAAGTCGCCGCCCAGTACCGGGATTCCGCGGTACGTACGGTCGTAGCGGACGTGCTGCGCGCCGTCCTTGTCGACCACGACGTCCCGGACCTTCGTGTCCTGTGCGGCGGTGAGGCCCAGCTTCGAGGCCTGCGCCACGAGCACGTCCGCCGCGTTGCCGATCGCGGTGGCCCGGGTCGGCCGGTCGGCCGCGCCCGCGGTCGGGGAGAGCGCGGCGGCCAGGAGGATCGCGGCGGTGGCGGCCGTGCCGACCGTGGCGAGACGGGACCCCAGGAGGGTGTGGACAGGGCGAACGGGACGTATCCGGCTCATCTGTCTCCTTGGAAAGGCGCGTTGGGCGCGTGGGGGGAAAGGAGGAGGCGCGAGTGCTGCCTGAGATTTAAGGGGCCATGACATGTCATGTCCAGAGGGCGTCTGTGCACGTCCGGCACCCGTGTGTGAGGAGAGAGAATCGTTTCCGTGAGACTCCCGTTCTTCGTCTACGGCACCCTCCGCCCCGGACAGGTCAACCACGACCACTTCCTGCGCGGCCGCACCCGCTCCGAGGAGCCGGGCCGGCTCGACGGCGTGGTGCTCTACGACGGTCCCGGCTATCCGTACGCCGTCGAGCAGCCCGGAGGCACCGTTCTCGGGGAACTCGTCACCGCCCTCCCCGAGGCGTACGACGACCTCCTCGTCGCCCTCGACCGGCTGGAGGACTACGCCCCCGGCGATCCCCGCAACCTCTACGAGCGCGTCGAGCGCGAGGTCGTACGGGACGCCGACGGGGCGCCCGTACGGGCCTGGGTGTACGTCGCCGCCCCCGCCGTGGCCGCCGAACTGCGCGCGCACGGCAAGCTGATCGACAGCGGTGACTGGCTGGTCCACGGCTGAGGGACCTTCGGCGCCCGACCGGGGACTGTCGACGCCGGCGCCCGCAGCCTGCCGAACGACCCCGCGCCTACGGCTTCACCGCCTCCAGCCGCACCGCGCACGCCTTGAACTCCGGCATCCGCGAGGTCGGGTCGAGCGCCGGGTTGGTGAGGGTGTTCGCGCGGCCCTCGCCCGGCCAGTGGAAGGGCATGAAGACGGTGTCGGGGCGGATGCCGGTGGTGATGCGGGCCGGTGCCACGGCCCGGCCCCGCCGGGACACGACCGCCACCGGGTCACCCTCGGCCGCGCCGAGCCGCGCAGCGAGCCGCGGGTGCAGCTCCACGAACGGGCCCGGTGCGGCGGCGTTCAGCTCGTCCACGCGCCGTGTCTGGGCACCGGACTGGTACTGGGCCACGACCCGGCCGGTCGTCAGCAGCACCGGGTACTCCTCGTCCGGCTCCTCCGCCGACGGTCGGTGCGAGACGGGGACGAAGCGGGCGCGGCCGTCCGGGGTGGCGAAACGGTCGAGGAAGAGGCGGGGCGTGCCGGGATGTCCCGCTTCCGCATCGGCGTCGGCCGTGGGACACGGCCAGAACACCCCGTTCTCCTCGGCCAGTCGCCGGTACGTGATCCCGGAGTAGTCCGCCGGCCCGCCCGCGCTCGCCCGCCGCAGCTCCTCGAAGACCTCCTCCGGGTCGGTCGGGAAGCCCTTCTCCACGCCGAGCCGGTCGGCGAGTTCGTGCATGACCTCCAGGTCGCTGCGCACGCCCTCCGGCGGGGTGATCGCCTGGCGGCGCAGCAGCACCCGGCCTTCCAGGTTGGTCGTCGTGCCCGTCTCCTCCGCCCACTGCGTGACCGGCAGCACGACGTCCGCGAGCTCCGCCGTCTCCGACAGCACCACGTCACAGACGGCAAGGAAATCAAGGGACTTGATGCGCTCCTCGATGTGCGCGGCACGCGGCGCCGACACCACCGGGTTGGAGCCCATCAGCAGCAGCGATTTGATGTCGACACCGAGGGCGTCCAGCAACTCGTAGGCGCTGCGCCCGGGTCCGGGCAGCGAGTCGGGGTCGACTCCCCACACCTCGGCCACATGGCGCCGTGCCGCCGGGTCGTCCAGCTTTCGGTAGCCGGGCAACTGGTCGGCCTTCTGGCCGTGTTCGCGCCCGCCCTGTCCGTTGCCCTGCCCGGTGAGACAGCCGTATCCGGAGTACGGCTTCCCCGCCCGGCCCGTCGCCAGGCACAGGTTGATCCAGGCGCCCACGGTGTCCGTGCCCTTGGACTGCTGCTCGGGTCCGCGCGCGGTCAGCACGATCGCGGCCTCGGGCTCGCAGAACATCCGTACCGTCTCGCGGAGTTGGGGCACCGGCACCCCGGTGATCCGCTCCACGTACTCCGGCCAGTGGGCCATCGCGGCGGCGCGGGCCTCCTCCCAGCCGGCCGTGCGCTCGTCGACGTAGGCCTCGTCGACCCGCCCCTCGGCGACGACCAGGTGCAGCAGGCCCAGCGCCAGCGCGAGGTCGGTGCCCGGGCGGGGCATCAGATGCAGGTCCGCCTGCTCGGCGGTCTTGGTGCGGCGCGGGTCGATGACGACGAGCGTGCCGCCGTTCTCGCGCAGCTCGTTGAAGAAGCGCAGCGACGGCGGCATGGTCTCGGCGAGATTGGAGCCGACGAGGATCACACAGCCCGTCTTCGGGATGTCCTCCAGCGGGAAGGGCAGTCCGCGGTCCAGGCCGAACGCCTTGATCCCGCCGGCCGCCGCGGAGGACATGCAGAAGCGGCCGTTGTAGTCGATCTGCGAGGTGCCGAGGACGACCCGGGCGAACTTGCCCAGCGTGTACGCCTTCTCGTTCGTCAGGCCGCCCCCGCCGAACACCCCGCACGCGTCCGGACCATGTTCCGCACGCGTGCGCCGCAGTTCCCCGGCGATCCGGTCCAGCGCCTCGTCCCAGGTGGCGGGCACCAGCGTGCCCTCCTCGGAGCGCACCAACGGGGAGGTCAGGCGCACCCGGGACGAGAGCACCGCGGGTGCCGTACGGCCCTTGCCGCACAGCGCCCCGCGGTTCACCGGGAAGTCCGCGCGCTCGGTGACCTCCACGCCCCCGTCCGGGACGGGCGTGAGATTCATCCCGCACTGCAGGGCGCAGTAGGGGCAGTGGGTGGGCGTCGCGGAGTTCTGCATGCTCCTCAGCGTGCTTCCGCCGTGTTACGTGCGCGGCGGCTCCCTGTTACGCGAGCGGCACGGCGACCTCCCCGCCGGGGCCCGGGCGCGGTGAGGCGGCCTGGCCGGGCGCACACCTGCCCACCGAGAGTCGCCGCCGGCCGTGACGGAGGTTGCCTCTGCTGTGAAAGACGCCACATGTGGCGCGTTCCCTTTCGTCGATGGCCGATCACGCCTTGTTGAGCGTTGAAAAACCGGAGCTACAGTCGAGCGCGGATCCAGCTTGGCGCCAGGCACTTCTCTCACGCGAAAAGCCAGCCAGGAGGTTTCCCCAGCATGCCCCTGCGCCACTTAGCCCCCCGCGACCAGCACCTCTTCCACCAGTACGGCTTCGGCCCCGCCGTTCCCGTCCCGGACCCGCTGATCCACCACGCCGTCGAGCGGCAGGCGGCCGCCGCCCCGCACACCGTCGCCGCCGAACACCTCGGCGCCCGCATCACCTACGGTGAGCTCGACCGCTGTGCCGACGCCCTCGCCGCCCGGCTGATCCGCGAGGGCGTACGCCCCGGCGACCACGTCGGTCTCTTCGTCCGCCGCTCCGTCCCGATGCTCGTCGGCCTGCTCGGCATCCTGAAGGCGGGCGCCGCCTACGTCCCCCAGGACATCGGCCTCGCCCCGGCCTCCCAGCTCGCCCACGTCATCCGCGCCGCCCGCACCCGCGTCGTGCTCACCGTCGCCGAGTACGCCCACCGCGTCCCGCTGCCGCCGGGCCACCGCCTGATCGCCCTCGACGAGCCACTGCCGTACGTCCCGGGCCCCCGCACCGCCGCGCCCGGGCCGCGACCGGACGTCCGGGTGCACCCCGACGACGGCTGCTACGTCCTGTTCACCTCCGGCACCACCGGTCGCCCCAACGGGGTGAAGGTCACCCACCGCAACGTCGCCAACATCCTCCTCACCGCCCCCGGCGACCTCGGCATCCGCCCCGGCGACCGGGTCGCCCAGCTCCTCAACATCGCCTTCGACATGGCCGCCTGGGAGATCCTCGGCTGCCTCGCGCACGGCGGCACCCTCGTCATCCGCGGCAAGGACATCGCGGCGGCGGCCCGTAAGGCGGACGTCGTCATCGCCACCCCGACGGTCCTGTCCGGCATCGACCCGGCGACCTGCCCGCGCGTCCGCACGGTGGCGGTGGCGGGGGAGCCCTGCCCGCGCCCGCTCGCCGACCGCTGGGCCCGCCAGGCCGCCTTCCACAACTGCTGCGGCCCCACGGAGACGACCATCGTCAACACGATGCGCCGCCACGAGGTGTCGTCGCCGCTCCTCACCATCGGCCGCCCCACCCCCAACAACACGGTCTACGTCCTCGACGCCGAGCTCCGTCCACTCCCCATCGGCGAGGTCGGCGAGATGTGGGCGGGCGGCGACTGCGTCTCGGCGGGCTACCTGGACAACGACCGCCTCAACGCGGAGCGCTACGCCCCCGACCCCTTCCTCGGCGCCGGCCACCGTATGTTCCGCACCCGCGACCTCGGCCGCTGGACCGCCGACGGCGAACTGGAGCACCTGGGCCGCACCGACGACCAGGTCAAGGTGCGCGGCTTCCGCGTCGAACTCGACTCCGTCTCCTCGGTGCTGGAGTCGGTCGAGGGCTGCCGGCGTGCGGTGACCCTGAAGCGGGACGCCCGCACCCTGGTCTCCTTCGTCACCCCGGCCGACGTCGACCCCGACACGGCCCGGCGCGCGGTGGCGGAGGCACTGCCGTACTACTGCGTGCCCGAGAGTGTCCTGCCCCTGACGCAACTACCGGAGACGGACCGCGGCAAGATCGACAAAGCGGCGCTGCTGCGGCTGGCCGAGGAGCGCACGGCGGTGTCCCGATGACGACCTCACTCCAGCGCCAGTCGGTGGAACTGCCCCCGCGGACCCCGGCCGCGCGCCGACTGCTGAAGCACCCGCGCCTGATGCACTACAACCGCCTGGCGGCACTGGTCCTGTCAGCCAACCTGGTCTTCCTGTACGCGAGTTGGACCCCGTCGGCACGCACCATGGGCCACGCGGCCCTCGCCAACCTCGCCCTCGCGATCCTCGTCCGCCAGCAGTACGTCATCAACCTCTTCTTCAGACTGGCCACTTGGGCGCCGACCAGCTGGCCGCTGAAGGTCCGCTGGACGCTGGGGAAGGTGTACCACTTCGGCGGACTGCACGTGGGCGGGGCGCTGGCGGGGGCCGGCTGGTTCCTGGCGCTCACGATCACGACGAGCAACGGTCCGCTCATGGCGGTGGGCTGGACCCTGACGGCCCTCCTCGCGCTCATCATCGCCACGGCCCTGCCGCCCTTCCGCGCCCGCCACCACGACCACTTCGAGAAGATCCACCGCTTCGGCGGCTGGATCGCCCTCGCCCTCTTCTGGACGCACACGCTGCTCGCGTCCCCGGGCCCGGCCGAGGTGACGGTCCTCTCGGTCGTCACCTTCAGCGTCGCCCTGCCGTGGCTCAGGCTCCGCAAGGTCGGCGTACGACTGGAACGCCCCTCCCCGCACGTGGTGCTGGCCCGCTTCGACCACGGCGAGACCCCCTTCGCGGGCTCCTCCACGGCCATCAGCCGCAGCCCGCTGAAGGAATGGCACTCCTTCGCCAACGTCCCGGCCCCCGGCGAGCCCGGCTTCCGGCTGACGATCTCCCGGGCCGGTGACTGGACGGGCGACTTCATCGACGACCTGCCGAGCCGCGTCTGGGTGAAGGGCATCACCACCGCCGGAGTCGCCAACATCGAGACCCTCTTCAAGAAGGTCGTCTACGTGGCGACGGGCAGCGGCATCGGCCCCTGCCTCCCGCACCTCCTGGCCGCCGAGGTCCCCTCCCGCCTGGTCTGGGCGACCCGCGACCCCCGCACCACCTACGGCGACGCCCTCGTCGAGGAGATCCTCGCCGTCCAGCCGCACGCCCTGATCTGGGACACCTCCCGCGACGGCAAACCCGACATGGTCCGCCTCGCGTACGCCGCCTACCGCGACTTCGGCGCCGAGGCGGTGATCTGCATCAGCAACAAGAAGCTGACCTGGCAGGTGGTGCACGGCCTGGAACAGCGGGGGATCCCGGCGTACGGCGCCATCTGGGACTCGTAGCACTCACAGGGGAGACGACGGATGAACACCATCAAGACCGAGCGCTACGACCGTGTCGTGGCCGTACGCCTGCACCGCCCCCACGTCCGCAACGCGCTGAGCGGCGAGCTGCTGAGCGAACTCCTCGACGCCCTGCGCCCGTTGGACGCGGACCCCGAGACCGGCTGCTTCGTCGTCACCGGCTCGGAGCAGGTCTTCGCGGCGGGCGCCGACATCAAGGAGATGGCCGGGAGGACGGCCGTGGACATGGCGGCCGAGGACTACTTCTCCCCGTGGGAGGAGTTCGCGGACCTCCGCACCCCGAAGATCGCCGCCGTCAACGGCCCTGCGCTGGGCGGCGGTTGCGAGCTCGCGATGATGTGCGATCTGGTGATCGCGGGGGAGTCGGCGGTGTTCGGCCAGCCCGAGATCAAGCTCGGCGTGATCCCCGGCATCGGCGGCACCCAGCGCCTGACCCGTCTGATCGGCCGGGCCAAGGCGATGGACCTGGTCCTCACCGGCCGCACGATGGACGCGAGGGAGGCCGAGAGCGCCGGCCTGGTCTCCCGGGTCGTCCCCGACGAACGGGTCCTCGCGCACGCCCTGGAGGCGGCGGAGACGATCGCCTCGT
Source organism: Streptomyces sp. NPDC001536 (assembly GCF_042894505.1). Taxonomy (NCBI): domain Bacteria; kingdom Bacillati; phylum Actinomycetota; class Actinomycetes; order Kitasatosporales; family Streptomycetaceae; genus Streptomyces; species Streptomyces sp. NPDC001536. The sequence goes on along the minus strand of NZ_JBIAVQ010000001.1, from coordinate 406,025 downwards.
ACGGCCGCACGGCGGTCAGAGCCGCCCGGGACTGCGTCGACCGGTCCCTGGAGACGGGCCTGCGCGACGGCATCCGCTACGAACGCCGGGTGTTCCACGCCCTGTTCGCGACCCACGACCAGAAGGAGGGCATGACCGCCTTCCTGGAGAAACGCGCCCCGCGCTTCACCGGGCGCTAGCGAGCGCCTGCCCGACCCCCGGTTCCTCCGGGCCGAGGAACCGGGGATCCGGCTCGAAGACCGCGTCCAGGGCCGCCTTGCCGGCCGCGAGGACCTCCCGCGCCCCGCCGTAGTACCAGGTGGCGTCGTGCCTGGCCTCGACCCCGACGCCGTACGACGTCACCCCGGCCTCCTGGCACAGCGCGACGGCCCGCCGGATGTGGAAGCCCTGGCTGATCAGGACGGCCCGGTCGACGCCGAAGATCTTCTTGGCCCGGACACAGGAGTCCCAGGTGTCGAAGCCGGCGTAGTCGCTGACGATGCGCCGGTCGGGAACCCCGTGCGCGGTCAGGTAGGCGCGCATGGCGTCGGGCTCGTCGTAGTCCTTGCGGCTGTTGTCACCGGTGACCAGGACGACCTCGATCCGGCCCTCGCGGTACAGCTTCGCCGCCGCGTCCAGCCGGTGGGCGAGGTACGGCGACGGCTCGTCGTTCCACAGTCCCGCGCCGAAGACGACGGCGACCTCGGTGTGCGGCACGTCCGCGGTCGTGCGCAGCCGGTCGCCCGTCACGACGTACATCCAGGTCGCCGGCAGCAGCGCCAGGACGCACCCGAGCATCACGGCCTGCACCAGCCGCCGCTGCCCGGTACGGGTGCGCGGGATGCGTGGCCTGCGCGGTCTCATGGGCGGTCCTCCGTGGTCGTCCTTCGACAGTCAGGGACGTGATGTAAGCCCCAACGGTTCGCCGCAGGGCACGTGACCAGCCTCACTAGCGCAAGAGAAACCGCAGGTCAGGTCACCTCACACTCCCCTCCCACCCCACCGTGAACCCGCGGAAAATCTCCGTTATCTTCGCGCAATGGGGCGGCAACCTCCCGCCGCCACCATCGGTTCATGACGGCGTCGAACCTTTCTCGCGACGAGTCCAAGGCAGTCCACTTCGACAGTACGGCGCACCTCATGAACCGGATCAGCAGCCAGCTCGCCAGCCAGCTCAGCCTCGTGTCGCTCGACGGCAGACGGCGCCCCGAACCGCCCGCGCTCGTCGTCGTCGCCCACGGCAGCCGCGACCCGCGCGCCCTGAGCACCGTACGCACCCTCCTCGACAAGGTCCGCGCCCTGCGCCCCGGTCTGCCCGTCCACCTCGGCCACATCGAGCTGAACGAGCCCCTGCTGCCCGACACCCTCGCCGCCCTCGGCGACCGCGAGGCGATCCTCGTCCCGCTCCTGCTCAGCCGCGGCTACCACGTCAAGCGCGACATCCCCGAGATGGCCGCCGCGACCCGGGTACACGCACGCGTGGCCGCCCCGCTCGGCCCGCACCCCTTGCTGGTGGAAGCGCTGCACGCCCGCCTGGTCGAGGCCGGCTGGGAGGACTCCGCACGCGCGGGGAGCGCGGTGGTTCTGGCGGCGGCGGGCTCCCGGGACCCCGAGTCGAAGGTCGACACCGGCCGCACGGCCCAACTGCTCTCCGACCGCCTGGGCGTCCCGGTCGTCCCCGCGTACGCCACCACGGCGTCCCCGAGGGTGCAGGACGCCATAAGCGCTCTGATGGCGAGTGGCCGTACGCGGGTGGCGGTGGCTTCCTACTTCACGGCCCCCGGCCGCTTCGCGACGGAGTGCGCGGAGGCGGCCCCCTGGATCGCATCGGCCCCGTTGGGCACGCATCCCGCGATGGCGCGGCTCCTCTTGCACAGGTACGACCAGATGACCAACCTAAGGGGCGCGGGGCAGCATCAATCTGCGGCTCCGCCGCGGGGCGCGACCAGCCACCCACGACCCGCACTCGCCGGATGACAGAACCCGGCAGTCGCAAAGGCGCACTCCGTTTGTCAGTCCGTGCCCGTACTGTCGAGACATGTCGTACGACCTGGAGTCAACCGAACGCTGGGCCCCGGAACCGGACAAGCGCCCCGGCCGCACCGCTTTCCAACGCGACCGCGCCCGAATCCTCCATTCCGCCTCGCTGCGAAGGCTCGCCGGTAAAACCCAGGTCGTCACACCAGGCACCCGCAGCCAGGCCTGGGACGCCAGCCCTCGAACCCGCTTGACCCACTCCCTGGAATGCGCTCAAGTCGGCCGCGAACTGGGCGCAGCCCTTGGCTGCGACCCGGACCTGGTCGAAGCCGCCTGTCTCGCCCACGACCTCGGCCACCCCCCCTTCGGACACAACGGCGAACAGGCGCTGAACGAGTTCGCCGACGACTGCGGCGGCTTCGAGGGCAATGCCCAGTCCCTGAGACTTCTCACCCGCATCGAGCCCAAGCGGTTCACCGAGGAGGGATCCGTAGGCCTCAACCTCACCCGGGCCACCCTCGACGCCGCCACCAAATACCCCTGGCCCCGCGAAGCGCACACGTCCCCGAAGTTCGGTGTGTACGACGACGACCGCCCCGTCTTCGACTGGGTCCGCAAGGTCGCCCCCGGCACCCGCACCACCTTCGAGGCCCAGGTCATGGACTGGTCCGACGACGTGGCGTACTCGGTCCACGACGTCGAGGACGGCCTGCACGCCGGGCACATCGACCCCAACTGCCTGCACGCGGAACCCGAACGCCAGGCGGTCTTCGCCGTCGCCCTCGGCCGGTACGTCCCGGAGGACACCGACCCGGCGGAACTCGCGGCGGCCCTCGACCGACTCCAGGACCAGCCCTGGTGGCCGCACGGCTACGACGGCTCGGCCGTGGCCCAGGCCCGGCTGAAGGACGCGACCAGCCAGCTCATCGGCCACTTCTGCCTCGCCGCGGAGGCCGCCACCCGCGCGCGGTACGGCACCGGGCGCCTGACCCGCTACACCGCCGAACTCGTCGTACCGCACGAGACCCGGCTGGAGTGCGCGGTCCTCAAGGCGGTCGCCGACCGTTACGTCATGCAGCGCGCCGAGCAGGAGAGACTCCGCGCGGACCAGCGGATCGTGGTCGCGGAGCTCGCCGAGGCCCTCACGGCCCGCGCTCCCGACGGCCTGGAGCCCCAGTTCCGCGCACTCTTCGATCAGGCTCCCGACGACCGTGCCCGCAAGCGGGTGATCGTCGACCAGATCGCGTCCCTCACGGACGCCACGGCCCGCTCGCTGCACGCCCGCCTGACAGGGCGCTGAGCGGACGGGCGGGCCGGCGCGAACCGGCCCGCCCGCCGCGGTGGTTACTCCGCGACCTCGTCGTGGTCGGGGTGCAGACCGCCGCCGCTGCCGTCGCCGCCCGTGGTGGGCGCGGTCACGACCGGCGCTGTGAGCGAGCTCAGGTCGTGGGCGTAGGTGCCCGTCGCGTTGGCGATGACGTCGATGTTGATGCCGAACGCCTTCATGCTGATGTTCTTCAGGTCGTCGCACTTCTCGTGGTAGCACGCGTCGTACGCGACGCCGGCGGTGCCGCCGTACAGCGCGGCCTGGGCCTCGGTCTTGATGCCCTCGGCGCCGGTGAAGGTGCCGCCGGAGGGGATGCCGACGGCGATGAACGGCCCGTAGTCGGAGCGGCCGGTGAAGTCGGTGCCCTCGTGCGGCTCGCCCTGGGAGTCGAGGAACGCGTTGATGTCGCGTTCGAGCTGGGCCGAGCCCTCGGGGCCGGGGCCCGCGCCCACACCGTCGGAGTTGTCGCCGTCGTACACGAACTGCGCGTAGTTCGGCGAGGCGATCATGTCGAAGTTCAGATAGAGCTTGATCTGCTTGCGCTGCTCCTCGGTGAGCCGCTCGACGTAGGACTCCGAGCCGACCAGGCCGAGCTCCTCGGCCGACCAGAGGGCGAACTTCACCTTGTTGCGTGGCTGTTTGCCGTGCCCGGTGTGGTCGGCGAGCTCCTCGGCGACTTCGAGGATGCCGGCGGAGCCGGAGCCGTTGTCGTTGATGCCGGGGCCCTCGGTGACGGAGTCGAGGTGGGCGCCGAGGAACACCGTGTTGTCCGCGTCGCCGCCGCGGGTCTCCGCGATGACGTTGTTCGTCGTGCGGGTCTCGATCAGCTGGCGGACCTCGAAACTGATCGTGACCTCGCCCGCGGCGACATCGGCGGCGAGTGCCTCGCCCTCGGCCTGGCCGAGGCCCGCGGTCGGGATCCTGGCGCTCGCCGCGTCACCGAGGGTGCCGGCGATGACGCCCGCGGTGTTGTTGTAGATGATCGCGCCGACGGCACCCGCCTCGGAGGCCACGAGCTGCTTCTGCGCGAAGGTGCAGCCGCCGCGCTTGATCAGGGCGATCTTCCCCGTGAAGGCACCGGCCGCGTAGTCACCGGCCTCACAGCCGGGAGTGGCGTCCACCGCGGCGGCCGCGAGCGGGGCCGTGATGCCGCCCACCGGCGTCGACTTGGTGTACGACATCGCCGAGATGCCGAGGTCGCGCGGCGTGGGCGAGAGGACGGAGGCCTTCTCGGCGAGGGTCTCGATGTACTCGAAGTCGAAGGTGTCGTAGGAGACCTTGTAGCCCGCCTTCTTCAGCACCTTGTAGACGTACTGGGCGGACTTGTCGTGGCCCGGTGTGCCCGCCGCGCGGTTGCCGCCGTTGGCGTCGGATATGGCCTGCAGCGCCTTCAGATGCTTGTACGCGTCCTTCGCGGACGCCTCCCTGACCAGGGTCTTCGCGAGCTTCCTGGCGTCTCGGGCCGGGTCGCCGTGGCCGCCGTGGGCGCCCGCCGTTCCGGCGGAGGCGATCAGCAGCGGTGTCGCGAGTGCGGTGGCGGCGATGACCGCGACGGCTCTGCGCGAGTGGGGCGATCTCTTGGATGATGCGTTCACAGACGTCCTTCCCCAGGGATGTGCGAACGAGGTGGGAGGGACGGTAGCGAGCTACTGGAGCCCCGAGAAGAGGTCCTCATTACCTGGAGTTGGTCCTTCCGGTTGTTCGCGCACACCTGAGTGGGTACTCATGGGACATATGTGCCACGGGTGACGTGAAACGAGCCCGAATGTGACCCTCCGTGGCCTGATCGGGCCACTCCCTCTTCCCCCATCACGCTCCGTGCGGGACGCTCCCATGTGGCGGCACCCTTACGAGGAGGCATCAAGTGGTCGACGCGGATCAGACATTCGTCATCGTCGGAGGCGGTCTCGCCGGCGCGAAGGCGGCCGAGACGCTCCGCGCGGAGGGCTTCACGGGCCGCGTGATACTGATCTGCGACGAACGCGATCACCCCTACGAGCGCCCGCCCCTGTCCAAGGGCTATCTGCTCGGCAAGGAGGAGCGCGACAGCGTCTTCGTGCACGAGCCTGGCTGGTACGCGCGCAACGACGTCGAACTGCACCTCGGCCAGACCGTCGACGCGATCGACCGCACGGCGAAGACCGTCCGCTTCGGTGACGACGGCACGCTCGTGCACTACGACAAGCTCCTCATCGCCACCGGTGCCGAGCCCCGCCGCCTCGACATCCCGGGCACGGACCTCGCGGGCGTCCACCACCTGCGCCGCCTCGCCCACGCGGAACGGCTCAAGGGGGTGCTGGCCGCGCTCGGCCGGGACAACGGCCACATCGTGATCGCCGGCGCCGGCTGGATCGGCCTGGAGGTCGCGGCGGCGGCCCGGGAGTACGGCGCCGAGGTCACCGTCGTCGAGCCCGAGCCGACCCCGCTGCACTCCGTCCTCGGCCCCGAGCTCGGCGGACTCTTCGCCGACCTGCACCGCGAACGCGGCGTCCGCTTCCACTTCGGCGCGAAGCTCACCGAGATCGTCGGCCAGGACGGCATGGTCCTGGCCGCCCGCACCGACGACGGCGAGGAGCACCCGGCGCACGACGTCCTCGCCGCCATCGGCGCCGCCCCGCGCATCGCCCTCGCCGAGGCCGCGGGACTGGAGATCGCCGAGCGCGCCTACGGCGGCGGGATCGTGGTCGACGAGCGGCTGCGCACCTCCGACCCCGACATCTACGCCGCCGGCGACGTGGCCTCCTTCCACCACGCCCTCTTCGACACCAGGCTGCGCGTCGAGCACTGGGCCAACGCCCTCAACGGCGGCCCCGCGGCGGCCCGCGCGATGCTCGGCCGCGACCTCGCCTACGACCGCGTGCCCTATTTCTTCTCCGACCAGTACGACTTGGGCATGGAGTACAGCGGCTGGGCGCCCCCGGGGTCGTACGACGAAGTGGTGATTCGCGGGGACGCGGGAAAGCGTGAGTTCATCGCGTTCTGGGTGAAGGAGCGCCGGGTGCTCGCCGGGATGAACGTGAACGTGTGGGACGTCACAGAGCCGGTCCAACAGCTGATTCGCTCGAAGACACAGGTGGACACGGAGGCGCTGGCGGACCCGCACGTTCCGCTCGAAAACCTCGTCTCTTAGTTGTCGGTCCGCCACCGTAGACTTCACGCGTGGCAGGACGGATCAACGACGAGGACGTGAAGGCGGTACGGGACGCGGTCCCGATCGACGCCGTGGTGTCCGAGTACCTCCAGCTGCGGAACGCGGGTGGAGGCAACCTCAAGGGCCTGTGCCCCTTCCATGACGAGAAGTCGCCGTCCTTCCAGGTCAGCCCCAGCAAGGGTCTCTTCCACTGCTTCGGCTGCCAGGAGGGCGGCGACACCATCACGTTCGTGATGAAGGTCGACCACCTCTCCTTCTCGGAGGCCGTCGAGCGCCTCGCCGGACAGGCCGGCATCACGCTGCGTTACGAGGAGGGCGGCTACAACCCCTCCCACCAGCGCGGCGAACGGATCCGCCTGGTCGAGGCCCACAAGATCGCCGCCGACTGGTACGTGGAACAGCTCGCCACCAGCCCGGAGGCCGACACCGGCCGCAAGTTCCTCGCCGAGCGCGGCTTCGACCAGTCCGCCGCCGAGCACTTCTCCGTCGGCTACAGCCCCCAGGGCTGGGACCACCTCACCCGCTACCTGCGCGGCAAGGGCTTCACCGACAAGGAGCTCCTCCTCTCCGGCCTCTCCCAGGAGGGCCGCCGCGGCCCCATCGACCGCTTCCGCGGCCGCCTGATGTGGCCGATCCGCGACATCGGCGGCGAGGTCGTCGGCTTCGGCGCCCGCAAGCTCTACGAGGCGGACACCGGCCCCAAGTACCTCAACACGCCCGACACGGCGATCTACAAGAAGTCCCAGGTCCTCTACGGCATCGACCTCGCCAAGAAGGACATCGCCAAGGCGTCCCGCGCGGTCGTCGTCGAGGGCTACACCGACGTCATGGCCTGCCACCTCGCCGGCGTCACGACCGCCATCGCGACCTGCGGCACCGCCTTCGGAGGCGACCACATCAAGATCCTCCGCCGGCTGCTGATGGACAACGGCAGCGCCCGGGTCATCTTCACCTTCGACGGCGACGCGGCCGGTCAGAAGGCCGCCCTGCGCGCCTTCGAGGACGATCAGAAGTTCGCCGCCGAGACCTACATCGCGATCGCCCCCGACGGCATGGACCCCTGCGAGCTGCGCCTCGCCAAGGGCGACGAGGCGGTGGCCGAGCTGGCCGAACCCCGTACCCCGCTCTTCGAGTTCGCGCTCCGCCAGATCGTCGTCCGCTACGACCTCGACACCCCGGCGGGCAGAGCGGCCGCCCTGGACGAGGCCGCCCCGATCGTCGCCCGCATCAAGAACAGCGGCGCCCAGCACGAGGTCGCCGTCCAGCTCGCCGGCATGCTCGGCATCCTCGACACCCAGTTCGTCGTCAAGCGGGTGGCCCAGCTGGCCCGCTGGGCCCGCGACCGCGGCGGCAAGGGCCCGGCGCCGGCCGCCCGCGGCCCGCAGCAGTACGACTCCGCGCCCCGCCCCCAGGCCTCAGGACCGGCCCTCAACCTCCGCAACCCCGTCTACGCCACCGAGCGCGAGCTCCTCAAGCTCGCCCTCCAGCGCCCCGAGTTGGTCTCCCCGGCCTTCGACGCGTACGGCATCGACGAGTTCACCGCCGCGCCCTACGCCGCCGTACGCCAGGCGATCATGGAGGCCGGCGGCGCCGAGTACGGCGTACAGGACTCCCAGGACTACCTCGTGCGAGTCCGCGAGGCAGCGCCCGACGACACGGTCCGCGCGATGGTCACGGAGCTGGCCGTCGAGGCGATCATGCGTAAGACCGTCGACGAGATCTACGCGGGCGTGCAGCTGGTGGCGGTCCGCCGCCGGGCTGTGGAGCGCCGCATCGTCGACATCCAGTCCACCCTCACCCGGCTCGGCACCCACGGAGATCCGGCGCAATTGGCCGCGGTGCAGAACGAATTGTGGGTACTCCAGCAGTACGACCAGGCGCTGCGCGAGCACGGAGCCGCAGCTCTCTGAGGGGTTCGCGTCCGTCAGGGTAACCACCCGGTCACGGACCGGACTCAAAAAGTCACCGCACGCCCCTCGTGGCGGCGATGTGTCGTACTCCACACTGGGTTCCGGTGCCTGAGTCCTCGGAGCGCGGCCGATCCGTCCCCAACGGGTCCCAGACCCCCGCGGTTCCGCTCATCGCGTACGGGACGGACAGCGGCGAGGCCGCCGACTCCGCCCCCGAAACAGCGCTGCCGCTCACTTCTGCAGCGATCATCCTGGAGGTCGCCCCCGTGCAGACCCAGACCCTCAACAAGACCGACGCCAGTACGGACGGCGCGGAGCCGGATACGGAGACCGACGTTCTCACCGCGGTCCCACCGCAGAACCGTGTCGCGCACCACCCCGAGGCGGAGCCGGAAGAGCCGCTGGCCGACGCCCTGGAGACCACGGAACCCGCCGAACCGGTCGAGGCCCCCGAGCCGACGAGCCGCGCCCGCGCCGCCGACAGCAGCGGCCCCTCCTCCGACCTGTTCCGCCAGTACCTCCGCGAGATCGGCCGTATCCCGCTGCTCACGGCAGCCGAGGAGGTCGAGCTGGCCCGCCGTGTCGAGGCGGGTCTCTTCGCCGAGGAGAAGCTCCTCAACACCCCTGATCTGGACAGCCAGTTGGCGCTCGACCTCGACCGCCTGGTGGTCATGGGCCGGATGGCCAAACGCCGGCTCATCGAGGCGAACCTGCGGCTCGTGGTGTCGGTGGCCAAGCGGTACGTCGGCCGCGGCCTGACCATGCTCGACCTGGTCCAGGAAGGAAACCTGGGCCTGATCAGGGCCGTCGAGAAGTTCGACTACGCCCGCGGCTACAAGTTCTCGACCTACGCCACCTGGTGGATCCGCCAGGCCATGTCCCGGGCCCTCGCCGACCAGGCCCGCACCATCCGCGTCCCGGTCCACGTCGTGGAGCTGATCAACCGGGTCGTCCGCGTGCAGCGCCGCATGCTTCAGGAACGCGGCTACGAACCCACCCCGGAAGAGGTGGCCGCCCACCTCGACCTCGCCCCGGAACGCGTCAGCGAGGTCCTGCGCCTGGCCCAGGAGCCGGTCTCCCTGCACGCCCCGGTGGGCGAGGAGGACGACGTGGCCCTCGGCGACCTCATCGAGGACGGCGACGCGACGTCTCCGGTCGAGTCGGCGGCGTTCCTGCTGCTCAGGGAGCACCTGGAGGCGGTGCTGTCCACTTTGGGCGAGCGGGAGCGGAAGGTCGTACAGCTCAGGTACGGCTTGGCGGACGGCCGCCCGCGCACGCTGGAGGAGATCGGCAGGATCTTCGGCGTGACGCGGGAACGGATCAGGCAGATCGAGTCCAAGACCCTGAACAAGCTGAGGGACCACGCTTTCGCGGATCAGCTTCGGGGTTATCTGGACTGACGCCGGGTGCGGGTGCGTGGGGGCTGGTCGCGCAGTTCCCCACGCACCTTGGGTGGGTCCAGCCCCCGCGTGAATCAGTCGACCTCCGCCACCGCCTGGGCGAACTGTGCCTTGTACAAGCGCGCGTACGCCCCGTCCGCCGCCAACAGCTCCCCATGCGCACCCTGTTCCACGATCGACCCGTTCTCCATCACCAGGATCGTGTCCGCGTCCCGGATCGTCGACAACCGGTGCGCGATCACGAACGACGTCCGCCCGTGCGCCAGTTTCGCCATCGCCTTCTGGATCAGCACCTCGGTCCGGGTGTCGACGGACGACGTCGCCTCGTCGAGGACCAGGATCACCGGGTCGGACAGGAACGCCCGCGCGATGGTGATGAGCTGCTTCTCACCGGCGCTGACCCCCGAGCCCTCGTCGTCGATCACGGTGTCGTACCCGTCGGGCAGCGTCCGGATGAACCGGTCCGCGTGCGCGGCCCGAGCGGCCTCCTCGATCTCGCCCCGGGTGACCGCCCGCGAGGCCCCGTACGCGATGTTCTCCGCGATCGTGCCGCCGAACAGCCAGGTGTCCTGGAGCACCATGCCGATCCCGGCCCGCAGCTCGTCCCGGGACATCCGCGCGATGTCGACCCCGTCGAGGGTGATACGCCCGCCGGAGACGTCGTAGAACCGCATCAGCAGGTTGACCAGCGTGGTCTTGCCCGCGCCCGTCGGACCCACGATCGCGACCGTGTGCCCCGGCTCCACCTTGAGCGACAGATCCTCGATGAGCGGCTTCTCGGGGTCGTACCGGAAGGACACGCCCTCCAGCGCCACCCGCCCCCGCAGCTCGGCAGGCCGCTCACCCGGCATCGGGTCGGCCTCCTGCTCCTCCGCGTCGAGCAGCTCGAAGATCCTCTCGGCCGAGGCGACCCCGGACTGCACCAGGTTCGCCATGGACGCGACCTGCGTCAGCGGCATCGAGAACTGGCGCGAGTACTGGATGAAGGCCTGCACATCACCGATGGACAGCGTGCCGGAGGCGACCCGCAGTCCGCCGACCACCGCGACCAGCACATAGTTCAGGTTCGACACGAACATCATCAGCGGCTGCATGACCCCGCTGTTGAACTGCGCCTTGAACCCGGCCTCGTACAGCGCCTCGTTCTGCTCGGCGAACTGCCGCGCCGACTCCTCCTGCCGCCCGAACACCTTCACCAGGGTGTGCCCGGTGTACATCTCCTCGACATGCGCGTTGAGCTTGCCGGTGGACCGCCACTGCTGCACGAAGTGCGGCTGCGAGCGCTTGCCGATCCGGGTGGCGACGACGAACGACAGCGGCACGGTGATCAGCGCGACCAGCGCCAGCACCCAGGACACCCAGAACATCATCGCGAGCACCCCGATGATGGTGAGCAGCGAGTTGATGAGCTGGCCCATCGACTGGTTGAGGGTCTGCCCGATGTTGTCGATGTCGTTCGTCGCCCGGGACAGCACCTCACCGCGCTGCCGCTTGTCGAAGTACGACAGCGGCAGCCGCGACAGCTTCGTCTGTACGTCCTCCCGCATCCGGAACATCGTCCGGTTGACGACCCGGTTCACCAGCCGCGTCGCCACCAGCATCAGCAGCCCGGCGACGACGAACACGACGAGCGCGAGCAGCAGCACGTGGCCGACGGCGTCGAAGTCGATGCCCTCGCCCGGGGTGAAGTCGGTGCTGCGGAGCATGTCGGCGACCTGGCCGTCCCCGCGCTCCCGCATCGCCTGGAGCACCTGCTCCTTGGAGGCGCCGGGCTCCATCTGCCGTCCGACGATGCCCGCGAAGACCAGGTCGGTGGCCTCGCCGAGGATCTTCGGCCCCACGACCGACAGACCCACGCTCACGAACACACAGAACACCAGCGCGTAGACCGTGAACCGCTCCGGCCGGAACTGGGCCACGAGCCGCCGTCCCGACACCTTGAAGTCCATCGACCGGTGATCGGGGCCGGTCCCGGCCATCATGCGCCCCATGGGCCCGGCCATCAGGCTGCCTCCGCTTCCGTGAGCTGGGAGAGCACGATCTCCCGGTAGGTCTCGTTGTCCGCCATCAGCTCGTGATGCCGGCCGGTCCCGACGACCCGTCCCTCGTCGAGTACGACGATCCGGTCGGCGTCCCGGATGGTCGCCACCCGCTGGGCGACGATCACCACGGTCGCCTCGGCGGTCTCCCGGGACAGGGCCGCGCGCAGGGCCGCGTCGGTGGCGTAGTCGAGCGCGGAGAAGGAGTCGTCGAAGAGGTAGATCTCCGGGCGCTGCACGAGAGTACGGGCGATGGCGAGCCGCTGCCGCTGCCCCCCCGAGACATTGGTGCCGCCCTGGGCGATGGGGGAGTCGAGCCCGTTCTCCAGCCGCTCCACGAACTCCTTGGCCTGCGCCACCTCCAGCGCGTGCCACAGCTCCTCGTCCGTGGCGTCCGGATTGCCGTAGCGCAGATTGCTCGCCACGGTCCCCGCTAAGAGGTACGGCTTCTGCGGCACCATCCCCACGGTCCGCGCCAGCAGTCCGGGCTCGATGCCCGCAACGTTCTCCCCGTCGACCAGCACCTCCCCGTCGGTGGCGTCGAACAGCCGGGGCACGAGCCCCAGCAGGGTGGACTTGCCGCTGCCCGTCGACCCGATGACGGCGGTCACCTCACCGGGCCGGGCGACGAGATCGACGGACCTGAGCACCGGCTCCTCGGCACCCGGGTAGCGGAAGCCGGCCCCGCGGATCTCCAGATGACCGCGGCGCCGCAGCTCCAGCACCGGAGCCGTGGGCGGAACCACGCTGGAGGAGGTGTCCAGCACCTCCTGGATCCGCTCGGCGCACACCTCCGCGCGCGGCACCATCATGAACATGAAGGTGGCCATCATCACGGACATGACGATCTGCATCAGATAGGCGAGGAACGCCGTCAGATCACCGATCTGCATCTGCCCGCCGTCGATCCGGTGGGCGCCGAACCACACCACCGCGATCGACGACACGTTCACCACCGTCATGACCATCGGGAACATCAGCGCGAGGTACTTGCCGCTGCCCAGCGACATCTCGGTGAGCTCGGCGTTCGCGTGCCGGAAGCGGTCCTTCTCGTACTCGTCGCGCACGAAGGCGCGGATCACCCGGTTGCCGGTGATCTGCTCGCGCAGCACCTGGTTCACCTTGTCGAGGCGCACCTGCATGGCCCGGAACAGCGGGCGCAGCCGCCGCACGATCAAGGTCACGCAGATGCCCAGCACGGGCACGACCGCGACGAGGACCGCGGACAGCGGCACGTCCAGGCCGAGCGCCAGCACGATGCCGCCCACGCACATGATCGGCGCGGACACCATGAGCGTGAACGTCATCAGGGCCAGCATCTGGACCTGCTGCACGTCGTTCGTCGTCCGGGTGATCAGCGAGGGCGCCCCGAAGTGCCCCACCTCGCGGGCGGAGAAGGACTGCACCCGGTCGAACACGGCGGCCCGCACGTCCCGGCCCAGCGCCGCGGCCGTCCGCGCGCCGTAGTACACGGCACCGATGTTGCACACGACCTGGACCAGCGAGATACCGATCATCAGGGCGCCGAAGGACAGGATGTACCCGGTGTCGCCCTTCACGACGCCGCTGTCGATGATGTCCGCGTTCAGCGTGGGCAGGTAGAGGGTGGCGCAGGTCTGGAGGAACTGCAGCACCACCAGGAGGGCGATGGGTTTCCGGTAGGGCCTGAGATAGGTCCGCAGAAGTCGTATGAGCACGCTACGTCTCTCGGAGTCGGCAGGAGGGGCTTTGGTTGCCCCTGGCCCCTATCGTCGGACACTCCACCCGCGTTACCTCAACCGATTAAGCCGTCAGCAGTGCTTCGTACGGCCTTATGGGTAGGGAAACGCTGGTTTCCTACCGGTCCCTCACCTTCCGCTACGACCGGAACGCCCCCGGGTGCGTCTGCTCCCGCACCGACACGAACTGCTGCCGCACCGCCTGTCCCACCGCCAGCTCCTCGCCGGGCTCCAGGATCTGCGCGGCCGCCCCCTGCCAGGCCGGCGGGTTCCGCGGGTCGAGCGTGCCCTGCGACACGCCGAGCGCCCAGGCGGCCTGCCGGGCGGCACCGAGCGCCGCGTAGTCGGCGGGCTGCGGTACGACGACCTGCGTCCCGAAGATCGACGGCGCCGCCGCCTGCACGGCCGCCAGCTCGGCCGCCGCCCCCAGCAGAAAGACCCGCCGCACCTCCACTCCGCGTCCGCGCAGCACGTCGAGCGCGTCGGCGAGCCCGCACAGCATGCCCTCGAACGCGGCCCGCGCGAGATGTTCCGCCTTCATCGACTCGCGCCGCAGCCCGGCGAGCGTCCCGGCGGTGTGCGGCAGGCTCGGCGTCCGCTCGCCCTCCAGATAGGGCAGCAGGACGAGACCGTGGGAGCCCGGCGTCGACTTCATCGCCAGCTCGGACAGGCTCTCCAGGTCGGGCAGCCCGAGCAGCTCGGCGGTGCCGCGCAGGGTCCGTACGGCGTTCAGCGTGGTGACGACCGGCAGGTGCATGCCGGTGGCGTCGGCGAGGGACGTGATCATCCCGGTGTTGTCGACGAGCGCCTCGGGGTGCACGGCCATGACGGAGCCGGAGGCCCCGAGCGAGACGACGGCGTCGCCGAGCCCGATCCCCAGCCCGAAGGCGGCGGCCATGGTCTCGCCGGTCCCGGCGGAGATCAGCAGCCCCTCCGGTGTCGTGCCGGCCGCGTCCGAGGGGCCGATCACCTCGGGCAGCATGGCCTGGTGACCGAGCGCCAGCTCGACGAGGTCGGTGCGGTAGCCGCCGGTGGCGGCGGACCAGTAGCCGGTGCCGGAGGCGCCGCCGCGGTCGGTGGTCCGGCGGATCGGCCGGCCGAGGAGCTGCCACACCAGCCAGTCGTGGGCCTGGAGGAGGACGGCGGTGCGGGCGGCCGCGTCGGGTTCGTTCTTGACCAGCCAGCGGAGCTTGGTGACGGGCTGGGCGGCCTGGGGTACACAGCCCACCGCCTGCGCCCATGCCTCGCGGCCGCCGAGCGCGTCGACCAGGTCGGCCGCCGCGACCTGGGCGCGCTTGTCGCCGCCGACCAGTGCGGGGCGCACGGTGTTGCCCTGGGCGTCCAGCGGCACGACCGCGTTCTGCTGGGACGACACGCCGATGGCCTGCACGCCCTCGAGGAGACCGCCGCCGGCGGCCTCGCCGAGGGAGAGGAGCCAGGCCTGGGGGTCGACGTCGGAGGGGCGGCCTTCCACCGGATGTGGGGCATACCCCTGTTTGAGCACGGCACCGGTGTCCGCGTCGCAGACGACGATGCGAGTGAAATCGGGCGAACTGTCCAGCCCGGCGACTATCCCCATGGCGGAAATTCTATGGGCCACGCGCCGTGGGGGTGCGCGGGCGCTTCAGGGCGCGGCTGGGGCGTGGCCGGTCGCGCCGTTCTCCGCGCCCCCAGGTCCGCTTCGTTCGTCGCCTGTCTAGGTGTTGCTGGTGCCCCAGTCGTCCTCTGCCGCACCGTTGGTGTTCCGGTCCCGGAGGGAGCGCACCCGCTGGGTCACCGACTCGGGAACCCGCTCGCCCACCTTCTCGCTCACCGCGTGGTACGCCTTGCCCGCGAACTGGCGGCCCTGCTGGGCGGCCGACTCGGCGGTGTTGCGGACCGCGGGGTTCTGGGAGACCTGACGTGCCGACTTCTTCAGCTGTTCATAGCGTTCTCGTCCCGCGCGGGTGCCCAGCACGTAACCCAGTGCCAGCCCGGAGACGAACGTGAGCTTGTAGCGCATGGCGGAGCCACCCTTCCGTCGTGGAGGAGTACCGATTGGCGGAGCACCCCCCTGCTTGCGCTAATGTATGTGTCGCAGCGAACGCCCGCCCCCTGGCGAATACCCAGGGAGGTACGTTCGATGCAACGAGGCATTCCTCCGTAGCTCAATTGGCAGAGCAGCCGGCTGTTAACCGGCAGGTTACTGGTTCGAGTCCAGTCGGGGGAGCTTCGATCTTCCGTAGCTCAATTGGCAGAGCAGCCGGCTGTTAACCGGCAGGTTACTGGTTCGAGTCCAGTCGGGAGAGCGCGTTGGACAAGGGCCCCGAAGGGGGTCCTTTTTCATGTGATCACCCTCGCACCGGGAACCGCGCAGGTCACAGCGGAGTCCTTCAGGGCATGCGAAGTCGACCATACGAAGCAGGAGATCGTATGAGCGGCTATGCTGCGGCAGACGGCGCGCACACATGTACGCGACACGCCGCGTTGGGGCGGTAGCTCAGCCGGTTAGAGCAGCGGACTCATAATCCGTCGGCCGTGGGTTCGAGTCCCACCCGCCCCACCATGCACCCCTGTGAGCTGCGGAAACGTCTCATCTGGGGTGCGGATTCAGGGCGTTGGAGCCCACGGCTGGAAGACGGCGTCGTGGGTGGGCTGTGTGAGCGTCTGGACGTCGAATTCGGGCGCCGGCTGGACGCGAGGATCCGGAAGCGCCTGAGGTCGATCGTGCGGACCGGCTGCCCTGTCTGGGGAAGGGCGCGCAGGCCACGCGGGTGTCGCCCTGGCCTCGAATGAGGTCCGTCCTGCCTCCACCGGGACAGCTCGCGCTTGCCCCTCACACTGGGGCCCGTTCACCCCGGTTCGCCCCTCCCAGACCGGAACCGGGGTGCGGGCCGAGGGGAGTTACGCGGACTCTCCCGCCGCGACGTCACGGCTGTTGATCGCGTCGGTGATGGTGTAGGCGATACGGACGAAGGACTCTGCCTGCTGCGCCGACAGGTCCCGCGCGGAGGTCTCCTCCAGGGCCCGCCACATGGCAGCGATGGGCTCGCGCATGGCACGGCCCTTGTCGGTGAGGTGGACCACCATGACGCGCCGGTCGTGTTCGGCCGGCTCGCGCACGAGCAGGCCGGCGTCCTGCATGCGGCGCAGGGACTTGGAGACGGTGGAGTGGTCCAGGCCGACGCTTTCGAGCAGTTCGGACTGGGTCTGGCCGTCCCGGTCGAGAAGTTGCATCAGCAGCAGTTCCTGTCCGGGATGCAGGTCCATCTCGCGGAGCATGGCGGCGGCGCGGGCGCGGTGAGCGCGGGCGAGCTGGAAGATCGCGTAGCTCATCGGCCCGTCGCCGGCCGTGGAGGGGGTGCGGTGTGCGGGGACGGGCATCGGTTCCTCAGACGGTGTGGGTGGGGTAGTCGGTGTAGCCGGCCACTCCGCCTCCGTAGAAGGTCGCGGGGTCGGGGGTGTTCAGCGGCGCGTCAGAGCGTAGCCGCTCGACCAGGTCCGGGTTGGCGAGCGCGAGGGCACCGACGGAGACAAGGTCGGCCGTGCCGTTGTCGACGTCCTTGGCGCGGGTGGGCAGGTCGGTGCCGGCCCGGTTGAGGATCAGCGTGGTCGGCCACAGGGCGCGCAGGGTGCCCAGCAGTTCCTCGTCGCCCGCGTGCAGCACGTGGAGGTAGGCGAGGCCGAGCGGGCTGAGGGCGCGCAGGAGCGCCGGATACAGCTCGGCGGTGTCGGACTCGGCGATGTCGTTGTAGGGGTTGCCGGGGGAGATACGGATACCGGTGCGCTCGGCGCCGATCTCGTCGGCCACCGCGGCGGCGACCTCGACGGCGAAGCGGATGCGGCCCTCGATCGATCCGCCGTAGCTGTCGGTGCGCTGATTGGTGTTGTCGGACAGGAACTGGTGCACCAGGTAGCCGTTGGCGCCGTGGATCTCCACGCCGTCGGCGCCTGCCGCGACGGCGGCCGCCGCGGCGCGGCGGAAGTCGTCGACGGTCGCTGCGACCTCCCGCGTCGACAGCGCACGGGGCGTCGGCATCTCCTGGGGCCCGGACGCGGTGAACATCGCGCCCTGCGGCTGGATCGCCGATGGGGCGACCGGCTGACGGCCGTGGGGGGTGTTGTCGGGGTGGGAGATGCGTCCGGTGTGCATCAGCTGGATGACGATCCGGCCGTCGGCGGCGTGTACGGCGTCGGTGACCTTGCGCCAGCCGGCGATCTGCTCGTCGTTGTGGATGCCGGGGGTGAGGAGGTAGCCCTGACCGTCGGCGGAGGGCTGGGTGCCCTCGGTGATGATGAGCGCGTGCGAGGCCCGCTGGGCGTAGTACTCGGCGTTCAGTTCGGTGGGGACGCCTTCAGGTGTGGAGCGGTCACGGGTCATGGGGGCCATGACCAGGCGGTGCGGGAGGGAGATGTCCCCGACGGTGGTCGGCGTCCAGAGGGCGTTCAGCATGAGTGGTCCTTCGGTGCGGTGTTGGCCAGGTCATGGCCGGGTGATGATCGGAACAAGTGGGAATGGCGGGCGTGATCAGTCGACGGTGAGGACGAGCTTGCCCCGGACGTGCCCGGCGTCGCTGATCTGCTGGGCCGTGGCGGCCTGATCGAGCGGGTAGGCGGTGACGGTGGTGACGAGCTTGCCGGTCGCGGCGTCCTGCGCCAGCGCGGCCAGGCGGGCGGCCGAGCGTTCCTGGCCACCGCTGGAGAAGGTGATGCCGAGCTGGTGCGCGCGGAAGTCGGCGATGGTGACGATGCGCTCGGTGCCGCCGCGCAGGGTGATGGAGTCCTCGAGGGCTTCCTTGCCGGCCAGGTCGAACACCGCGTCCACGCCGTCGGGGGCGATCGTCCGGACCCGTTCGACCAGGCCCTCGCCGTAGAGGGTCGCGGTGGCGCCGAGCGAGGTGAGGTAGTCCTGGTTGGCGGGGCCGGCGGTGGCGACGACGCGTGCTCCGCGGGCCGTGGCGAGCTGGACCGCCAGGGTGCCGACCGCTCCGGCCGCGCCGTGCATCAGCACGGTCTCCCCGGCGGTGACGCCGAGCAGGTCCAGGACCCGCTCGGCCGTCTCGGCGGCCACCGGCAGCGCGACCGCGTGCTGCCAGTCGAGGCCGGCGGGCTTGGGGGCCACGGTGGTGGCCAGCGCGTACTGGGCGTACGAGCCGGTGTCCGACCAGCCGAGCACCTCATCGCCGACCTGCACGTCCTGCACGCCCTCGCCGAGGGCGTCCACCACGCCGGCGAGCTCGTGACCGGGGACGGAGGGGAGCGGTGTGGGGAACGCGGCCTCCATTGCCCCAGAGCGGATCTTGCCGTCCAGCGCGTTCAGCCCGGCCGCCTTGACGCGGACGCGGATCTGCCCGGGGCCGGGTTGCGGGACATCGATATCCGCCTCGTGCAGCACTTCCGTGCCTCCGAAACGGTCGAACAGGATGGCTTGCATGACAACTCCTCTCGTGCCCCCACCCGTTTAGGTGGCTGGCCACATAATTACCGTAACAGTAAACATGTGGCTAGCCAAGTATTCGTTGTCGCTTGGGGCGGGCACTGGAAAGCCGCGCGGTGATCGAGCAGGCACGCGGCATGGTGATGGTCCTGGCGCCGTGCTTTTGGGGCGCCTTCGCGCGCTGGAGCGGCGGTGACGGATCATGCTGCTCGGGCTCAGCCTGCTCCTGACCGGTACTCGCCGCACCGCTCGCCGCGGCCGCATCGCGCGTCGTGAGCTACAGCAGAGTCGGCGCGAGACAGCCGTAGCGCAGACGGAAAGGGCCGACGAAGAGCCTGCCGGACCGGTCGAACGCCCCGGAGCCGGTCGGGATCAGCCCGGCGGTCGTCGGTGACGGTGTCAGGACCCCAGGTCGGAGAGGGGTTCGGAGCCGTCGATGAAGGCGCGGGCCAGGTCGGACAGGCGGCGGTTGTGGGCGCGGGCGTAACCGCGCAGTGCGGTGAACGCCTGTTCCATGTCGATGTTCTGGCGTTCGGCGAGTTTGCCCTTGGCCTGTTCGATCAGTACGCGGCTGTTCAGCGCGGTCTGCAGCTGCTCGTTGAGGACGTTGCTGCGGTGGGCGGTGCGTTGTTGCAGGAGGCTGATGGTGGCGACGTCGGCCAGGGCCTGGGCGACGAGTGTGCCCGCCGGGTCGAAGGGGCCGGGGGCGACGCGGAAGAGGTTCAGGGCGCCGACCACCTCGTCCCGCAGGCGCATGGGCAGCGCCTGCACCGCTCCGAAGCCGCCGCGGTGGGCCGCCGTGACGAAGCGCGGCCAGCGGTCGACCTCCCGGGTCAGATCGGGGACGATCACGGGGGCGCCGGTGCGGAAGCACTCCAGGCAGGGGCCCTCGTCGTTCTGGAGCTGGAAGAGCTCCAGCAGCCGCACCTGTTCGTCGGAAGCGGCCATCACACGAAGTTCGCCGTCACGGTCCGCCAGCAGCACCCCGGCGGCACTCGCGCCGAGCAGCCCTACACAGCGGTCGGTGAGCAGGCGCAGGAAGTCGATCAGATCGAAGTCGGCGACCAGGTTGTCCGCCAGTTCGACGAAGGTCTTGGCCAGGAGCTGCTGATTCATTCGTGTCACCCTCGATGGAGACTATGCCCGCCGGGGAAGCGGCGGGAAGTATTGGGCGCGTCAGTCGGACGGCACCGGTGCATCAGGGCTCCTCGTCGGTCCGTCGGGGTTCCGAGTTCGGGGAGAAGCGGAGCCGACGGGCCACCACGTCGGCGGCCACATCGGCGAGCCGGCGTCCCTGCATGAAGGCGTGGGCGCGCAGCCGGACGAAGGCCTCGTCGATGCCGACGCCCAGCTGGACGGTGACCATTCCGGTCGCCTGGTCGATCTCCGCCCGGTACGCGCCCAGGTCCTCGAAGCCGTGGTCCGGCGGCGGTCCGCCGGTCGGCGCGCCCGTCTCCTCGATCCGCGCGTCGAGCAGGAGCAGCGTCGCGAGATCGGCGAAGGCCTGCGCGTCGGCCAGTTCCTCGGCGTTCAGCACGGTCGGCACGTCGGCGTACAGGTCCAGGACGCCCGGGCTGATCGCCCCCATCTGAAGGGGGAGCGCGAAGACGGCGCGTACCCCCGCGCCCAGGGCCGCGTCCGCGAACACGACCCAGCGGTCCTGCGGCGCACCGGTCCGCAGATCGGGCGTCAGGACGGCCGAGCCATCGGTGAAGGCGTCCACGCAGGGCCCCTCGCCCAGCGTGAGCTGCAGCTCCTCCAGTTGTTCGCTGATGTCGTCGGTGCTGCACAGCGGATGGCTCGCCCTGGTCCGGGACATCGCCGACAGTCCGGCCCCGCCGACCGGGAGCGCGGCCACGGCCGCGGTGCACACGTCCATCACACCGACCCGGGCACCGCGTCGCGCCGCCTGCGTGGCGACCAGCGCCTGGATCCGCGCCGAGCGGCTGTCGGACCTCATCGCGGCCCCCGCGTCCGGGCACCGTGCGCGAGTCCTGCCGGACGCGCCGCGGTTTGCTCCCCGACTCGGAGGACCAGCATCCGGAGCAGGGTGGCGCTGACCGGCCGCCAGATCTCTCCCACGTCCTGCCATCCCCAGGAGCGGAGCGCGGCGAGGGCCCGGTGATCGAACCGGTCCACCAGGGTGGCGCCGAGCGCCGCGTGCTGATCGCTCAGCAGCCGCTCCTGCAACCGGCGGGCCACGTGCCTGTCCCGCGGGTGCGGGCGGACCAGGATGTCGGTGATCGCGAGGACTCCGCCCGGCTCGGTGAGCCGCTCGCTGCCACGCGGCGAGGGCCCGGTGACCGAACCGGGCCACCAGAAGCGGTCACCGCGCACCGGGAACCCGAACGCGCCTCCCACCAGGCCGTCCGTCTCCGCGATCACCATGGCGAACCCCGGCCGGCGGATCTCGGCGGTGAGGCGGTGCAGGAAGTCCTGGCGGCCGGAGGGGCGATACGCCTCATGGGGAGACCTCGCGCGGGAGTCCACGTACAGATCCGCGAGCTCCCCGCTCATGCCCTGTGCCTGCCGGCGGTTCACCCGGCGCAACAGGATGGCGTCCATGGTGGCCGGCTCACCGCCACAGGGCGCTCGTTGCCGCCCTCGCTCCGACCGGGCCGTCACCGCGTGTCACCCGAGAGGACGGAGCCCAGCGGGACGGGCCGGTGCGGCGGGGCTTGGGCGGTCGGGGCCGGGACATCCCCGGGAGAAGGTGCCGGATGCCCGAGCGCGGGGCCGAGGAGAAGGGCCCCGCAGCCGGTGAGGTCGAGTATCCGCTCCAGCGTCGGTGGCGGGTGGTGCAGTCGCAGGGTCCCGCCGGACTCGGCGGTCTGCTGTGCGGCGTACAGGAAGGCATTGAGGCCGGCGCAGTCGCAGAAGGTGACGGGGGTGAGGTCGACATCGACGATGCGGATGCCGTCGCGCAGGCACCGCGCCAGTGCTGTGCGCACCAGCGGGGCCGATTCCAGGTCGATCTCACCGGCCAGGGTGATCAGCGCCCGGTTCCGTCGGTCATGGCGGTAGACGGTGAGCTGGGGGAAGGGCATGACGCCTCGGTTCACAAGACCATCCGGCAGCGCACGCGGTGACGCCGGCGTTCCCGGCTCTCCCGGCGTGCTCCTGGCAGGGGCGTACGTTCGACGGAGACGGAGCATCGATCGGCCCTGCAACCTGTGCGACAGGACAGCGGACCCACCCAGTTCCCTCCAGAGATGCGCCGGGTGGCGGAGAGAAGCTCCGCTCCCCGCAGCCATCTGTGTCGAGCAACGACAAGCCGCCGGGGTCTGGGACGTCCGTACAGCAGCATAGTCCCCAACCCGGTCCCGCGGACGGCCGGAAGCCGCCGGTTCCAGGATGCGGACGGCGCCGGAGGCCCCCGAGGAGGCGACTTCTCCGGGGCCGGACGGCCGCCGCGGACGGGGTGGTGTCACCGGATCACCGCGCCGGCCGCCCGCCTGTTCGACGCACACATTCGACGCACACAGACCGGCCGGGCCCCAGGGCTGTGCCCCTCGGCGACACCCGCCACGCCGGCCTCCGGCGCCTCGGGCACCAGCCCGCCTCTCGGGCACCCTGACGGCACCGCGTGCGCTCTCCGCGACCAGACGTGCTCGAACGGGATTCGGCCATGGTGCGAGGGACGGACGCGGAACGCGTACACCCTGTTTCCGGGGTCCTTGCTCGTCAGAGCCGCGGAGATCGCCCCCGCCGCCCGGCGCGAGGGGGAGGAGGGGCGGGTGGGGTGGCGCGATCTGGTTCCGTATCCGTCACGGGCCGGGCCGTTGTGGTTCTCTGGCGGGACGTCGGCTGCGGTCCGCCACCCGCGGGCCGAGGCAGATGACCGAGGCGATCCCGCGTACCTGATGCGGGGATGCGCCCGACGAACCGACGTGTCCGACGCGCCCTGTCCCCGCGTGCCCCGTGCGAGTGAAGGGTTCTTCCATGCCGGTTCCGCACGCGCCGATCCCGGCGTTGCCGTCGGCCGCCTTCTTCAGCGCTCTCAGCGGCAGACTCGCCGAGTGGAGCAGCCGCCGGGTTCCGACGGCGGCCGGCCGGATCACCGGTGCCCTCGTCCGTCCGCTCGCGAGTCCCCTCGCCCCGGACGACTACCTGGGCCTGATCGACCCGTTGCTGTCCGCCCGCCATCCCGCGGGCCGGGTGCTCGCCGTGCGTCCGGAGGGCGCCGGGGCGGCCACGCTGGAGATCCGTGCCGGGCGCGGCTGGGCGGGGCACCGGCCCGGGCAGTATCTGCCGGTGGGGGTGGAGATCGACGGCGTACGGCACTGGCGTACGTACTCGATCACCTCGCCCCCCGAAGCGGCGGGCCGCACCCTGACCGTCACGGTCAAGGAGCAGCCCGGCGGCCGGGTCAGTCCGTACCTCGTGCATCGCATCCGGCCGGGCGCCGTGCTCCGACTCGGCCCCGCGCAGGGTGAGTTCACGCTGCCAAAGGATCCGCCGCCGCCGCGGCTGCTGATGGTGACGGCGGGCAGCGGCATCACCCCGGTGGCGGGGATGCTGCGCACCCTCGCGCGCCGCCGCTTCTCCGCGCCCGCCCCCGACGTCGTCCTCCTGCACAGCGCACCCGGCCCGGACGAGTTCCTGTTCCGGTCCGAACTGGCCGTTCTCGCGGCCCAGTCGCCCTGGCTCACCGTGCACGCGCGGTACACCCGTACCGCGGGCCGGCTGGTCCCCGAGCACATCGGCGTGCTCTGCCCGGACTGGTACGACCGGGAGACCTGGGCCTGTGGTCCGGACGGACTGCTCGACGCACTGGAGGGGCACTGGGCGGCGGCCGGCGCCGGTGAGCGGCTGCGGGTGGAGCGGTTCCGGCCGGCGCCCGTGCGGCCGCAGGGCTCCGACGTGTCGGGCGGCCGGGTCCGGTTCGAGCGCAGCGGCGTCGAGGCCGACGCGTGCGCGGCCACGCCCCTGCTGGAGACCGGGGAGGCGGCGGGCGTGGCGATGCCGTACGGCTGCCGCCGGGGGATCTGCTTCGGCTGCCTCGTCCCGCTGGTCCACGGCCGCGTCCGCGATCTGCGGACCGGTGAACTGCACGGTGAACCAGGTGAGTTGATCCAGACCTGCGTCAACGGAGCAGCAGGTCCGCTCACCCTCGCTCTCTAGGCCCCTCAAGGAGCCTGCGATGTCCGCAACCGCTGTACCTGTCACCCCTCTTCGTTCCGTCGAGGATCAAACAGAGCTGCTCGGCGAGGAGTTGGACCGCGTCCGTGCCGAGATCGTCGCGGCGCGCGGCGCGAAGGACGCCCGCTACATCCGTACGGTGATCGCCGCCCAGCGCGGCCTGGAGACCGGCGGCCGTGCCGCCCTAGCCGTCTCCCTCTTCCCGCCCGCCTGGCTCGCGGGCACCGCCATGCTGACCACGGCCAAGATCCTGGAGAACATGGAGCTGGGCCACAACATCCTGCACGGCCAGTGGGACTGGATGGGCGACCCGGCGATCCACTCCACCACCTGGGAGTGGGACTTCCTCACCCCCGCCGAAGCCTGGAAGCACACCCACAACCACCTGCACCACACGTACACCAACGTCGTCGGCCTCGACCGGGACCTCGGCTACACGGTCCTGCGCATGAGCGCGGACCAGCCCTGGCACCCGGCACACCTCCTCCAGCCGCTGTTCACCGCGCTGCTCGCGCCCGTCTTCGAGTGGGGCATCGCCCTCTACGACCTGGAGGCGGACGCCGTCCCCTCCGGCCGCAAGAGCGTGCGGTCCTTCCTCGGTGACGTGGCGGGGCTGGCCCGCAAGGCCGTGCGCCAGGCGGCCAAGGACTACGTCCTGTTCCCGCTGCTCGCCGGGCCGTCCGCGGTGCCCTGTCTGCTGGGCAATGTCACCGCGAACGGGCTGCGCAACATCTGGGCGCACACCGTGATCTTCTGCGGGCACTTCCCGGGTGACGTCCAGACCTTCTCGTACGAGGAGGAACAGCTGGAGGGCGAGACGCGCGGTCAGTGGTACCTGCGCCAGATCCAGGGCTCGGCGAACATCGACGGCAGTCCCCTGCTCCACCTGCTGACCGGCAACCTGAGCCACCAGATCGAGCACCACGTCTTCCCCGACCTGCCCAGCAACCGCTACGCCGAACTCGCGCCCCGGGTGCGTGAGATCTGCGCCCGGCACGGGATCACGTATGTGAGCGGGCCGCTGTGGCGCCAGTACGCGTCGATGTGGGGCCGCGTCCTGCGGCACTCGGTGCCGGATGTGCCCCGACGCCGCCGGGCTTGGGCCGGTTAGTCGCAGTACGATGGAGTCCGGTCCCGCCCAGGAGAGGCAGCGCATGATCCACGCAGCCGATGTCCGCGAGTGGCGCACCCATGACGTCGTGGACCCGAAAGGGCACAAGATCGGTGTGCTCGAAGCGGTCTACGTGGACACCGTCACCGACGAACCGGCCGTGGTGACCGTACGGACCGGGCTGCCGAGCCGTCGGCGTCTGGTCTTCGTACCCCTCGACGACGCACTCCTGGGGCCGGGCTACGTGAAGATCGCCTACGCCAGGAGTCAGGTCAGAAAGGCGCCCTCGATCGGCACGGACGACGTCCTGCCCGCCGAGCAGGAGGAAGCGATCTTCCAGCACTACGGGTTGACGTACCAGCCGGGCGCCAACGGCGAACGCAAGCTCGCCCGCCGCTGAGCGGGGGCACGGTCGAGGGAGGTGCGAGGCGTGGCCTACTTCCTCTTCTTCGTCCTTGTCGCCGTCGTCCTGGGACTCATCGGCGCGACAGCCGACGGGCTGGGCCATCTCCTCATCATCGGAATCGTGGTGCTCGTGGCCGATGTGGCCGTGGCCGCCGTGTGGTTGTCGCGGCGCGCTCGACGGCGTCCTGTCCGCTGACGGCGGCGCGGGCGGCACGGGTCCGTGCGGCCGCCGGAGGAGTACGGTGGCGATACCGAGGGCATTTCGCGCACCGGCCGCCATGCCCGTGCCGTTCTCGGCGATGGATCACGCCGGGCCGGTTCGGCCGGTCCGGAGCAGGGTTCCCGTCATGACCGCGACCGTCCCGTCCCCGCCGAGCCTCGCAGGCCGGCCCTCCTTTCCGGATCCGCTGGACGGCGTCTGGTGGCCCCGTTCCCTGGCCGTGCTGGATCCGCGGACGGTCCCCGTCTCGGCGGCCTGGTTGACGGCCGCCGTGAGCGGCCCCCTGCGTATGTCGGGTACGGGCCGACTGATCGAGGAGGCGGCGCGCCCCGCCGGGCCGCCGACCGACTGAGCGGGACGACCGGCGTGCGGGCGGTCACCTGCGGCGCGCGCGGTCCCGGCGGTCCTCGCGCCCCCAGCGCGCCCGGTTCTGGCGGCTGTAGCGGCGGTCCCAGCGTTCGCGACGGTCCCGGCGCTCCCGGTAGTCGCGGTAGTCCCCGAAGTCGGTCCCGCCGTCACGGATCCGTCCGCCGCCGCGACCGCGGCCGTGGCGGGTGATGCCGTAGACCAGCACCGCCGCGGCCACCCACCACAGGGGATTGAGGAAGCCGAGGCCGAACAGAATCACGATGAGGATGAGGAGCAGGACGAACACAGCGGGTCTCCCGGGAAGCTGGACTCTGCTTCGATACCGGGGACTGGGGCCTCAACTCACAGCGTAGTCCTGCTCAGTGGTTGCGGATACGGCCCGAGGCCGGCGCTTTCACTCCGCCTGCCGCATCCGCTCCCGCGCGGCGGTGACATGGGTGACGGCGGCGGACAGCTGCTTGCGGGACGCCTCGGGCAGGGGTTCGCCGCGGACGGAGTCCACCAGTTGCTGGGCCGCGCGGTGGAGTTTGGTGTTGGTGTTCTGCGAGGTCATCACCAGGACGTGCCAGGCCTCCTCGGCGCTGAGGGCGAAGGTGGCCATGAGGATGCCGCGGGCCAGATCGATGAGCCCCCGGGTCTGCATCGCCCGCCGCAGCTGTACGACCTCGACCCGCGGGTCCGTCGAGGAGTGCGAGGCGTCGTCTTTCTGGTCCACTTCACCCTCCGGGGCGAACAGGGGCAGGGTGTTGGTGAGCGCGAACACCCGTTCGGCGGCGGGGCTGATGGCGCGGATCGTGACCGTCTTGCACTGGTCGAGGCCCTGCTGCCGGATCCCCAGCAGGGCGTTGAGCCCGGAGCAGTCGCAGAAGTCGACGCCGTCGAGGTCCAGGTCGATGCCCTTGCCGGAGTCCGTGAGGGCCGAGCGCAGTGCGTGCTGGAGCTGCTGGTCCGCGGCCAGGTCGAGGTCGCCGCGCACGGTGACCACCGTCCGGTCGCCGTCGGGTCGGGCGCAGACCGTCAGCCGTGCCCCGCCGTCACCGGCGAGCCTCGTGCATTCGTCGACCGGCCCGGCACAGCAACGTGCCGACTTGGACATGGTCCTCTCCCAGGGCTGGGTACACCCACTTTCCGACGTCACCAGATTCACCCGTACGCAGACTCACGTCAAGGGATACGTGAAATTGTCTTCGTGTATTCTCATGCGTGAATCTCTAGGCGTACGATGCGCTCATGAGTGGAGCGACGGAGCCGCACGCGGGGTGGACGTTCATCACCAACCATGCGCGGGTACTGGCGGCCATTGCCGAGAATCAGAGCGCGCGGGTGCGGGACATCGCCGCCCATTGCAGGCTGACGGAGCGCGCTGTCCAGAAGATCATTTCCGATCTGGAGCAGAGCGGATACCTGTCCCACACACGTGAGGGGCGCAGCAACACGTACCGGATCGAGCAGGGGAAGGTCCTGCGCCATCCCGCCGAGGCCGAGGCCGGGCTCACGGTCGCCGCCCTGCTGGCACTGCTGGCCCAGGTGGACGCCCATCACGAGGCGACGCCCCACGCCGGTGCGGTGGCGACCGAAGAGGTGTGAGCGTCCGGGACCCGGGTCGCCGTGCTCAGCGCCCGGCGGCCTCCAGGACGGCCTCCAGCTGCCGGAGCGGCTCGGCGCCGACGAAGCGGAGGACGACGGTGTCGGCGCCGGACTCCCGTAGCGCACCGATCCTCTCGGCGGCCTGAGCCGCGCTGCCGGAGACGGTGAAGACGTCCTCCTGCGGGCGGCCCAGCCAGGCGCCGTGGCCCTCGGTGTGCGGGTGCAGGGTCCGGGCCACCTCCTCGGGGTCGTCGCCCACGGCGCAGAAGGCGAGGACGCTGAGCGTGTGGTCGTCGCCCGCGCCGCCCTTCGCGAGCAGCGCCCGGACGTTCTCCAGGTCCCGCGGTCCGTGGCCCTCGGCGATCAGGGTGCCGTCCGCGACCCGCCCCGACAGCTCCAGGGAACGAGGCCGCACCACCCCCGCGACCAGCGGCGGCGGCTCGGCGGGCGGGTGGACGAGCCGGATGCCGTCGATCCGCACCTCCCGGCCCTGCGACGTGACCCGCTCCCCGTGCAGCAACGCCCGTACGGCGGTGATCGTCTCCTCCAGCAGGGCCAGCGGAGAGCGCGGCGCGACACCGACCTGCTCCATCCACTCCCGTACGCCATGCCCGATCCCCGCCACCAGCCGGCCCGGGAACACCCTTGCCAGCGTGGCCAGTTCCATCGCCAGCAGCGCCGGGCTGCGCAACGGCGCCGGTGTGATGCCGATGCCCACCCGCAGCCGCCCGGTCGCGCCCAGCGCCACGGCCGCCGCCGACACCCCGCCGTTCCAGCCGAGGTCCTCCACCACCCACAGGTCGTCCGCGCCGAGCGCCTCGGCTTGCCGCGCGAAGTCGGGCAGCCCCTCGGGGGCCCAGTCGCGGTCGTACATCACACCGATCCGGAGATTCGTCATACGACGGAACCTACGGTCCGGCCGAGCAGCGGATCAACGGACTTTGACGCCAAGATCCAGCAGGCCCGCCTCAGTTCAGACAGCTCCTGACCGCTGTACGCAACGCCGTGCGCACCTCCACGGACGGCAGCGGGCCGTCGGACTCCGCGCCGGCGGTGAGGGCCGCGGCGACCGTGCGCAGCTTGGTGTTGGAGAGCTGGGAGGTCTTGCGCAGAATGGTCCAGGCCTCCTCCGACGTACAGGAGTGGGCGGCCATGAGGATGCCGCGGGCCTGGTCGATCACGGGCCGGGAGGCGAGCGCCTGGCGGAGCTGCTCGACCTCCGCACGCAGCAGATGGAGCTGCTCCGCGCGCTCAAGGGCCACCACGGAGGACGCCGGGGGAGTGGGCTCGGGCCCGGTCCGGCGCGGTGCCGGCCGCAGCGGGTCGGTGGTGTCCAGGCCGGCGAGCTCCAGGATCCGGCGCGGCTGGCCGGTCCAGCGCGCGGTGGCCACCGGGATGCGCCGCCGATGGCGGTAGGCGTCGAGGAGTTCCAGGAACTGGAGCCCGGCGGTGTCCATGAACACCACGGCGGCCATGTCCAGTTCGACCCGGCGGATTCCGTCCGGCAGCGCCGTCAGGGTCTTGTCCAGGACCTCCGCACAGCCGCGCACGAGCTCGCCGCGTGGCCGTAGCTCGGCCCGGCCCGCGTTCGTGGAGCCGTCGATGACCAGGGTGTTCAGCCGTCCTGCGAGAGATGTGTGTGCCGCTGGGATCATGTCTCCGCCTCGTCGGTCCCCGACCGTCGTCACGTTGACGGGCCTCCTTCGTGCCACCGGGGTCCGGACGGAGCCGGGCACCCCAGCTCCGCGGTCGCCCGGCGGTGCTGACCGTGCGCCTGCCCGGCGCGTCGCGGGCTACACCCGTGGGGCGGGGATTGACCGGCTACCGTCGGGGGTACGCGCGTGTCGTCCACGAACAGCGGGAGACGGCGCACGAGCCGGGGGAGACGGCGTGCATCTTGACCACCGACCAGCGCCGCGGCCCGCCGGCGCGGTACCGCGGCTCACGGTGTCCGTGTTGCGCGGGCGCAGTGGCCTGCGGGCCGCGGGTGAGGTGGGCCATGCCACGCAAGAGATCTGGGAGCGCGCATTGGAGCAGGCCGTGGGCGCGCGTGCGGACGTGTACCGGCTGGAACTGTCCGCCGTGACCTTCGTCGACATCGCGGGCGCCGACGCCCTCGCGGCCGCCGCGCGACGACTGGAGCAGGGCCGGCTGCTGGAGCTGCACCGTCCGCCGCCCACACTGAGCCGGACCCTGGACCTGTTCTGGCCGGGCCTGCCGGGGATCGAGGTGACGCTGCCATGACCGCCGCGTTCCTGCACCCCGCCCTCTTCTACCGGGACGCCCGGGACTACCTCGCGGGCACGATCCCCTTCGTCCGCGAGGGCCTCGCGGCGGGCGAACCGGTCGCCGTGGCCGTACCGGGTGACAACCTCCGGCTGATCCGTGACGCGCTCGGCGACGCCGCCGAGGCCGTACGGCTCCTGGACATGCGGGAGGCCGGCCGCAACCCCGGCCGGATCATCCCCGGCGTGCTGCGCGCCTTCGCCGACGCCCAGCCGGCCGGCCGCCGGGTGCGGATCATCGGCGAACCGATCTGGGCCGGCCGTACGGCCGACGAGTACCCGGCGTGCGTCCAGCACGAGGCGCTGATCAACGCGGCCTTCGAGGACCGGCTCGCGACCATCCTGTGCCCGTACGACGTCAGCCGCCTCGACGACCGGGTGCTCGCCGACGCCTACGCCACCCACCCCACGGTCATCCCCTCCGGCGGCGCCCCGGAACGGGAGAGCGGCGGATACGCCCCCGACACCGTCGTGGACCGCTACAACGAGCCGCTGCCCGCGGTGGCGGACGTGCTGTCGCTCTGCTTCGACGCCGGATCGCTGTCCGAGGTCCGCCATCTCGCGACCGCCGAGGGCGCCCGGCTCGGACTGACCGGGATCGCACTGGAGAACCTCACCCTGGCGGCGGCCGAGCTCACCACCAACAGCGTGGTGCACGGCGGCGGTTCGGGGACCCTGCGGGTGTGGGCCGAGGACGGGTACACGGTGTGCGACGTGCAGGACAAGGGCCGGCTCGCCGACCCTCTGGCGGGACGCCGGCCCGCGGCCCGCGACCAGCGCGGCGGGCGAGGACTGCTGCTGGTCAACCTGATCGCCGACCTGGTGCGGATCCACACCGGCGAGGAGGGGACGACGGTGCGCTGCTGGTTCGCGCGCTGAGCTCTTCGGCCCCCGGTGTCAGAGCGGTGCCTGCCAGGTCACCGTCGTCCCCGCGCCCCCGTCGTCGGCCTCCCCGTCGTCGTGCACCGTCAGCCGTACGCCCTCCCGGCCGTCCGGCAGGGTCGCCGTCGCGTCGACCGTGACCTCGATGCGGCAGACGCCCGACCGACGGGACGCGCCGGCGAGGGCGCGGCGCAGGGCGGTGAGCAGATGCCCGGCCGTCTGCTCGGGGACACGGCTCTCGACCGCGCCGGCGAACCGCGTGGACGGCGCGAAACCCAGCAGGGCCGCCGCCCCCGCCGTCTCCCGCAGCACCTTGCCCCGGAAGGTCGTCGGGGCGTCCGCGGGCGGCTGCTGCAACGCGAAGATCGTCGTACGGACCTCCTGGACGGTCGACTGGAGCTCGTCGACCGCCTTCCCCAGCGTCTCGTGCACGTCGTCCGCCCCGCTGCGGCGCTGGGTGGACTCCAGCATCATGCCGGTGGCGAACAGCCGCTGGACGACGAGATCGTGCAGATCGCGGGCGATACGGTCGCGGTCCTCGAAGACGGCGAGGAGTTCACGGCTGTGCTGGGCGTCGGCGAGGACCAGGGCGAGCGCGGCCTGCGAGGCGAACTGGACCGCCAGCAGCCGTTCCACGGAGGTGTACGGGCGGTCGCCGCGCCGGCGGGGCAGGGCGAGGGTGCCGATCAGCCGGCCGCCGGCCTGGAGCGGCAGCATCATGCTGGGCCCGAACCGGTGCCGTACATGGGTCGTCATCCGCGGGTCGGTCGCCGAGTCGTCGACGAACACCGGTTCACCGCCTAGGAGTTGCTCGAGGACCGGGCTGCCGGGTGCGATCGTCGTGCCGACGATGTCGCCGGGATCGTCGTACGTCGAGGCGGTCACGATCTCCATGCCGCCCTCCTCGGTGGGCTGGAGGATGACCCCCGCGGAGGCGTCGGCGAGGAGGCGGGCGCGTTCGGCGACCGTCGTGAGCGCGTCGGCCGCGGACCCCTCGCCGAGCAGCGCGGTGGTGACGGCCGCCGCGCCCTCGATCCAGCGCTCGCGCTGCCGGGCCGCCTCGTACAGCCGGGCGTTGCCGATGGCGATGCCGGCCTGGGCGGCGAGGACGTGCAGGAGCTGCTCGTCCTCGGCGGTGAAGGGGGCGTCTGCCTTGTCCGCGAGGTGCAGCGTGCCGAACTCCTCGTCCTGCACCCGGATCGGCACGGTCAGCGAGACGGCCGTGCGCGGGGCGGTGCCCGGGGTGCGGAGCTCGATGAGTCCGTCCTGGCCCGGGTCGGCCGTCCCCAGCGCGGCGTACCGGGCGCCGGTGAGGTCGGCGGCGGCGTCCACGATGTGCTGGAGGGTGGTGCGCAGTTCGAGGTCGGTGCCGACGCTGAGGACGGCTTCGAGGAGCGGGGGGAGGGGGTCGTCGGGCATGGGGCGGGCCGAGGTGGGGGCTCAGTCGCTCAGCGGGTCCAGTGCCAGCGGCTCGATACGGCCCTCCAGCATCGCGCCGAGACCCTCCACCGCGCACACCTCGGGCCGCTCGGCGATGTGCACCGGCATGCCGGTCGCCTGCCGCAGCATCTGGTCGAAACCGGGGAGCAGCGCGCTGCCGCCGACCATCATGATCCCGCGGTCGGCGAGGTCGGCCACCAGGTCGGGCGGGCAGTCCCGCAGCACCTTGCCGATGCCGTCGAGCACGGCGGTGAGCGGGGTCTGGATCGCGTCGCGGACGGCGGCGGTGTCGACCTGGACGGAGCGGGCGAGGCCGGTGGCGACGTCCCGTCCGTGGATCTCGGTGGAGGCGGGGCCCGAGGCGGTGAGGCCGTTGCCGGACAGGGCGAGCTGGAGCGGCCGTACGGACTGGCTCGGCAGCATCAGCTCGTGCTGGTGGCGCAGGTGCTGCACGATCGCGTGGTCCACGGCCTCGCCGCCGACGGGGATGCGTACGGCGTTCACGATCGAGCCGAGGGACAGCACGGCGACCTGGGTGGCCGCGGCCCCGCACACCAGCACCATCGTCGCCTCGGGCCGCTCCACCGGCAGCCCGCAGCCGACGGCGGCGGCGATGAGCGTGTCCACGAGCTCGACACGGCGGGCACCCAGCCCGACCAGGGTCTCGATACAGGCGCGCTGGGCGAGCGGGTCCGCGTCGTGCGGGGTGCAGGCGGCGGCGCGCAGGATCGGCTTGCGGCGCAGCGAGCGGCGGATCTTGTCGCCGAGCAGGTGCCGCAGCATGCGCTGGGCCATCTCGATGTCGACGACCGTGCCGCCGGACACGGGGCGGACGACACGGATGTAGTCGGGGGTGCGCCCCGTCATCTTCTCCGCGAACTCACCCACCGCGATCAGCGCGCCGGTCCGGGTGTTCACGGCGGCGACGGACGGCTGGTCGACGACGAGCCCGGCGCCCTTCACGTACACCCGCGTCCTCGCCGCCCCCAGGTCGACGGCGAAGTGGCAGCGACGCAGCTGCTCCAGACTGGCGGTGGCGGTCATGGGCAGGTCCTCCCGAGAACACAGACCGTGGCCGCGCCGGGTGGCGGGGCTCATTGGCATCGTCTGGGGGGTGGGGGTGGGGCGCCTGCTGGAGGGGGCCGGGTGGGGAGCGACTGAATGGGGGGTTTTGTGGCTTATGCCCTATATAAGGGTCGCGTAAGGATCCTGACGGCAGGTCATGTCAGGCCGCGTCAGGTCACAGTGCGCGGGCCGCGTCCAGGAGGGGTTCGAGGGAGCCGACGACCTCCTCGCAGCCGGCGTTGCGAAGGTGTCGGCCCGTGGCGGGGATGTCGGCGAAGCCGATGCAGCGCAGGCCGATGCGGGTGGCGGCGGTGTACTCCGCGACGGAGGAGGTCACGAGGAGACCGGTGGCGGCTGGGCGGCCGGGGTGTGCCAGGGCACGCAGCAGACAGTCGGGGTTCGGCATCAGCAGGGCGAGGTCGTCGCTGCGGCCGTGAACGCTGGTCGGCGGGATGCCGTGGTGGGACAGACAGCGCTGTACGGCCTGCTCGCTGGCGTCCGTCACGACCTCGACGCGGCGCGCGGAGGCGGTCAGGGCGCGGATGAGGGCGTGGGCGTCCGGGGTGGGGTGGGTGTACGGGACGGCGCGCAGTTCCAGATCGTCCAGCCGGCGGCGCAGCGTCTGCCCGACGCCGCTGTCGGCGAAGGCGCGCAGCACGTCCAAGGGGTGCAGGCGCTCTTCCTGAGCGGCACCGAGAGGGTGGCCCTCCAGCGCCTCGTCCGGATGGCGGTGCTCGGTGACCAGGGAGAGGAGGTCCAGGGCGGCGGTGCGGGCGGTCTTCGTCGTGAACAGGCGGGTGAGGGGGCCGTCGAAGCCGATGAGTACGGTTTCGGCTTCGCGGAGGAGGCGGGCGAAGGGGGTGGAGGACGGGAGGTGGGCTCGGGGGAGCGGTGCCGGTGCGCCCTCCGGGGTCAGTCCCACCGAGCAGGTCACCGACAGACCCGGCACCGGCCATCTGCGCAGCCCGTTGCGGAGTGCCTGCTGGGCTGCGCCCCCACGCTCCAGGGGATAACGGCGGGTGATGCGGGCCGCCTCCTTCAGGAGGTGGTCGAGGAGGACCGCGGAGACGTTCTCGGTCTCGGCGCGCAGAAAAGCGACCGGGTCGTCGACGTGCCAGGACAGTTCGGCCGAGGCGGCGAAGGCTCCGCCGCCGGAGCTCGGCAGGGAGACATCGTGGGCGGCCTGGTGGATGGTGAGGTCGACCTCGTAGTAGTCGATGATGCGCGGCGGGCGTTTGCCCCACGGGTGGGCCGGGTTGAGCGAGGTCAGGGGGCCGCCGGACGGGGCGAGCACGATGGCCGTACGGCCTGCGACGGGGGGCTCCAGTTGCGTGACGTCGTGCGTGGTGAACGGGCCGCGCACCAGGTCGCGGGCCTCGGACTCCCAGGACGCCAGATGCAGTGGGCAGTACCAGGCGACGGGGGCCTCCTGGCCCCCTGTCCAGAGCGGCTGGAAACGATCGGAGTCCACCGCGTTGTCGGTGAACTTCTCGTACAGCGTGGGGGAGACGAGCACGGTGACGTCCGCCCACGACTCGTCGAGTATGCCCTGCACCTGCGGCGGTACGACGGGTCGGCCGGGGCCGGCGAACCATGGGCTGTGCCAGAACGTCACCCGGACCTGCGGTGGATCGTCCAGGGTGGCGAGGTGTTCGGGGAGCCCACGGAGTACGGCGACCAGGGTGGGCAGCACATGGGTGCCGGGCTCGGTCAGGACGACGTAGCCGTTGTCGCGGGCCAGGATCTCGTACTGATGGGAGGGCAGATCACCGCGGGCCAGGAGGAGGGGCACGGCCTCGCCGAGGGCGCCGCGGGGATCCTCACCGTGGGGCAGCTCGAAGACGATCGTGGGCCGGGACCGCTCCGCCGCCTCGCGCAGCTCGCGGTGGAGTTCCTGGAAGACGGGGTCGAGAGGTTCGGAGTACAGCCGCTGCCGGTGTTCCTCGTAGGACTCGTACGCCTCGATGGCCTCGGTGATCCTGCCCATGCCCTTGAGCGCGAGGATGTGGAGGCGGCGGAAGTCCTCGTGGTCGGGGTGCTCCTGGATCAGGGCGGTGAGGTCGGCGGACGCTTGGGCGAAGTTGCCCGCGTCCAGGTCGAGTTCGGCGCGTATGGCGCAGAGGTCACGACGGAGGGCGCGCAACCGGGTGCGGGTGGCTCGGGCGGCGGGGCCGGGGAGGCCGGCGACGGGATCGCCGTACCAGAGGTTCAACGCCTGCTGAATGGTGGCGCGGTGGGCGGCCTGGTCGGGGATGCGTCCGCCGAGGAGTTTCTGGCAGTGGACCACGTCGATGTAGGCGTCCGGTACGTGGACGGCGTATCCGTCGGAGAGTTCGGCGAGGATGCCGACGCCGAGGAGCCGGCGCAGCTCGTCGGCCAACTGGCGGTGCCGCTCGGTGTGTTCGGAGGGTGCTTGGTCCCAGAGTCCGAGGGACAGCTCGGTGTTGTTCACGCGGCAGCCCGGTTTGAGGAGCAGTATGCACAGCATGGCCTGCGCCTCCGGCGACGGAACGCCGTCACGGTCGACACTCAGTGGCCCGAGCATGGTGACGCGCAGCGGCTCCGACTCCCGCAAGCCCCGCGAGGCAAGGTCCTCCAGCAGTACGCGGAACGCGCGCAGGTCCGTGCGCGGACTGTGCCGCAGCGACTGCTCGCCCAGCGTGAACCGGGTGATCACGGCCGTGCCGTCAGGTTTGAGCAGAATGCCGTCCCAGCCGTTCTGACCCCGCACCAGGCCATTCGCGTAGAGCGCCTCAAGCCCCGCCTCCACCCCCCTCCGCACCCGCTCGTACACCCCGGCGGACACCCCCGGCCCGCTCCCCCGCTCCAACTCGGCCACGGTCACCCCGTCCAGGAACTCCGTCACGAGACAGGGCCGGGTGCCCTCCACCCAATGGTCCACCACCGGCGCCACGTTCGGATGCTTCAGCTCGGCGAGCGTCGCCGCCTGCGTCAGGAAGAGGTCCGGATCCGACGTCTGTTCCGGGTACTGGTGGACCACCACCCGCCGCTGGGTGCGTACATCCACCGCCTCCCACGGCTGCGGCCCCGGAACCCCCACCGGCCGGTACCGCCCCCGGAGCAGCGGCCCCTCCTCGTCCCTGCCCCCGCCGAGCCGCCGTACCGTCTCCTCCCGCACAGTCGCGAACGCCGCACCCCCGTCGCCCGCCTCCGCCCCGAACTCGCCCGCCGCCAGCCCGGCCCGCTCGTCGATCAATCCGCCGACCCGGGCCAGGAATTCACGCGTACGTCCTCGCGCCGTACGCGGCAGTGTCCGCAGCAGCAGATCCCGTACGCCGGGCCGGAAGGTGTACGAACCCGCCGGCCGCCCCGGAACCGTCGTGAGCATGCCGCTGAGGATCACCTCGGCGAGGTGCTGCGGTCGTGGACTGCGTTCCAGGGCGCGTTGGACGAGGCGCATGACCGGGACCGAGGGGTCGGCCAGGGACAGGTGGCCGGCGAGGCGGAAGGCCTCCGGGGATGCCGTGGCGCGGAAGTGCAGGACCAGGTCGCGTGCGGAGAGGGAAGCGATGTCGGGGCCGGCGGCCGGGTCGGCGATGAGGGGTACGGGGGCCGGGCTCAGCCATGCCGCCGCGCCCGGCACTCGCCCCCTGTCCGAACTGACGACGATCGAAGCCCAGTTGGCCAGCCAGACCGGCCCTGCTTCCAGCACTGGCAGGGCGCACGCGTCGACAGGACCCCTCGCCGCGTCCGGGTCGTACGGGGTGAAAGCGAGCGTCGCCGCCGGGGCCGCCGCGGCGGGGGCCGTCAGCAGGCCCGGTTCGGCGGGGAGCGCCGTGGTGTGCCACAGGCGCTCGGGCAGCGGCTGTACGACGGCCAGGGGCATCCGGCTCGCCCAGCGGCGGAGCGTGCGGTGCCAGCGTTCGCCCGCGGGGCCGGGGCGCCACTGCGGGCCCATGCAGTCGCTGATCACCAGGGTGACGGTGCGGCCGTCCGCGAGGGCGGGGACGTGGCCGGCGCGGCCGTCGGGGCCGGCCCGGTGCAGGGTGACCGTGCGGAAGACGCCCGACTGGGCGAGCGTGGTGTGCAGTTCGCGTACCAACGGGCGCCAGACCGGCATCGTGGGGCCGGCGTCGTACACCAGGTTCAGCCGCAGCCAGCGGTCCGGGGCCGGGCGCAGGACGGGCAGCCAGACGTCCGGGTGCGCGCCGAGCCGGGCGATGCGGTCAGCCGTGGCGCGCTCGTCCAGGACACGGGCGCGGGGTGAGGGGACGTGTCGTTTCAAGGGGCGCAGGGCGCGTTGCAGGGCGAGTGGGTGGGACAGCATCGGTGGTGCGGGGGTGTGGAGCCGGGGCGTGGTCGTGGTGGCCGGCGCGGGCAGGCGCAGGGGGACGCGGCCGTCGGGGGCCGGAGGCGGCTGGGGGGTCGGCGGTGGGGCGGGCTCGGGGTGGTGCGGTGGTCGGAGTGGAACGGCGGTGGGGGCCGGGGGTGGTGTGGCGGTGGCTGCGGCGGGCGCCTCGTGGTGACTGTCCGGGGTTGGCAACTGCTGTGCCAGCCACAGGAGTTCGGCCAGCTCGCGCGGCGTCGGACCGGGCATCTCGGAGCCCGCCGCGGCGGCCAGCACCGCCGTCAGCCGGGCCACCGCCTCCCCGGCGTCCCGTGCGTCAGAACCCATCGCCGTCCGCCGCCCCGCTCAGATACGGCATCAGCTGCTTGGCCAGCTGCTCCCGGGACTCGGCGTCCAGACCCGACACACCCGTGAGGTAGATGGCGTTCAGAAGCTGGTCGGTGGCGAGCTCGCCGCTGTTCGAGCGGTCCAGGAAGCCTTCGATCAGGGATTGTGTCCGGTCGTCCGGGGCGCCGAGGTGGGCGCGGACGATATCGGTGAGCTGCTCCTTGTCGGGGCGGCGGAGTTGCAGGCGTACACAGCGGCGCAGGAAGGCGGGCGGGAACTCGCGCTCGCCGTTGCTGGTCAGGACGACGAAGGGGAAGGCGCGGCAGCGGACCCGGCCGCGCCGCACGGTGACCGGGGTGTCCGTGCCGTCCGCGAGGACCTCGGCGGTGCCCTCGGTGGAGTGGCGGGCCGCGCGGACCAGTTCGGGGATCTCGAACTGGCCCTCCTCCAGGACGTTCAGGAGGTCGTTGGGCAGGTCGAGGTCGCTCTTGTCGAGCTCGTCGACCAGGATGGCGCGAGGCCGGTCGTAGGGGAGGAGAGCCGTGCCGAGGGGGCCCAGACGGAGGTGGTCCTCCACACCGCCCTGGGAACGGCCGCCGCCGGGGCGGGCCGCGTAGAGGCGGGACAGGGGGTCGTACTGGTAGAGGCCGTCGGCGAGGGTGCTGCGGCTGGTGATGTTCCAGCGCAGGACCGGGCCGAGGGACAGCTCGCGTGCCACCGCGTACACCAGGGAGGACTTGCCGGTGCCGGGCGGCCCCGTGACCAGCAGCGGCCGGCGCAGGCAGAGGGCGGCGTTGACGAGCTGGATGCTCTCCGGGGTGGCCACGTAGGTGCGGGCGCGGTGGACGCGGTCGGGTGATACGGCTGCCTCGTCGTCGGTGTCGCCGGGGGGCGGCAGTGCGGGCCCGCCGTCGAACGCCCGCCACGGAGGAGGGGCGGGCAGGTCGGTGATGCCGTCGTGCGGCTCGCTCGTGCCGGTGTAGACGGACCAGTGCGGCATGGTGCGGGTCTCCGGTCTGGAGGGCGGGCGGGGCGGCGGATGATGGTTCGGGCGATCGGTCTCGGTGGGGGGCGGGCGGTCCGGCGGGATCGGTCGGTGGTCTGGCGGAGCGGACCGGCGGCGACCCTCCACGCGG
This sequence comes from Streptomyces sp. NPDC001536, assembly GCF_042894505.1. Lineage (NCBI taxonomy): Bacteria > Bacillati > Actinomycetota > Actinomycetes > Kitasatosporales > Streptomycetaceae > Streptomyces > Streptomyces sp. NPDC001536. Next base: position 366,830 of record NZ_JBIAVQ010000001.1, on the reverse strand, counting down.
TCTCAGGCGACGGTGGACCTGTTGTCGGGGGCGGCGAGTCGGGCGTGGTGGACGGTGGGACGAGTGGTGGCCTGGGCCACGGGTGACCGCAGGTGCGTCGCCTCCTCGTGAGGGTCTGTGAAGCAGCGCGGGTCGTCCCACAGGAGCTGTATGTCGCGTGCCCAGTGTCCGTCCTCCGTCTCGGCCGTCCGGCGCAAGGTGAGGACGGTGCGCGGGAGTTCGGCGGGCGATACGTGGGAGACATGGGCGTCGAGTTCGTCCAGGAACGCCGTGCCGGGGCAGCCGTCCTCGCAGCCGTCCGGCTCCCCGCAGCCCCGGCGTGACCACACGATCGCCGGGGCCGGGGCGGTGAGCGAGGTCTTGAAGTGCTCGCCGGCGCGGGCCGGGTCCGGTGCGGCGGCGAAGCCCGCGAGGCAGGGGTCCGACTCGAGCAGGGCCAGCCGCAGCTCGCTCGGCTTGCCGGGGCAGCCGCACGCGACGCGGTGCACACGGGCGCCGGTGCGGGAGTCGAGCCGGTTCCAGGCGCGGGTCAGGGCGTGCCGGGTGCGGGCTCTGCGGCGTATGTGGTCGGTGACGACGACGGGCAGGGCGAGGCCGAGCGGGGTGTCGTCCTCGGCGTCGCTCTCCCAGCGCTCCACCGGCCAGTCCAGCCAGTCACGGGGCAGCGCGAACGCGATCAACTCGTCGGCGCCGGGCGTCAGCCGCAGGAATGCCGCCTCGATGCCGTCCTGGACGCAGGCGCGCAGCCGGGTGTGCGGCACGGTGTCGGAGGCCACCGGGTGGCGGCGGCCCCCGCTGTACGCCGACACCTCCACGCGGACCAGGTCCTCGCCCGCACCGGTGCGGGCGAGCTCGATCAGGATGGGCGCCCAGACGGGTGCCTTGCTCCGGGATACGGCGGGTGGGGCGAGGAGGGCTTCCAGGCGGTTCGCGAACCGCGTCGCCGTGTCCGGGTCGTCGACCTCGCCCTGGACGAACCAGGCCGCCGACCAGAGGGAGTCGAAGCCTTCAGCCGGCGGCAGCGGGTCGAGGTCACCGGCGGCATCGGTGTAGAGCCGTACGGGGTCGCAGTCCAGACCGGTGCGGACCGCCCGCTCCACGAGCGCGCGCAGCCGCCGCCGGGCGGCCGGGGCACTGCCCGGTGCCGGGACGAGGCCCGCGAGGCCGGGCCAGTGGCGCTCGATGACGTCCGTCGGCATCATCCGGCCCGACAGGATTCCCTTCGCGCCCGCCGCCGCCGTGACCATGCCGACGACCTCGCCGGTCTCGACCAGGGTGACGGCGGCACCGCTGAACCCGGCGACGAGGGGTTGGCCGTACCCGCTCCACGCCTCCAGCTGGATCCACTCGCCGCCGACCAGCACCGGCCCCGTGGTGCGGTACTCGGCGAGGGCACCCTCGTCCCAGCCGGCCGGGAAGCCGTACGCGACGAGCTTGCGGTCGCCGTGTGCGGTGTCGGCCGGGGCCAGGGCCGCCGGGGCGATGGTGACCTCCTCGGCCAGTTCCAGTACGGCTAGGTCGCCCGGGTCGGCGGGGCCGCCCGCCCAGTCGCCGTGGGCGACCACACGGGCCGGGACGGCGGGGGACCCCGGGCGCTGTGGGAAGGACACGGTGAGCGTGTCGCGGTCGAGCGCCACATGGGCGCAGGTCAGCACGGTGCCGGGGGCCACCAGGAAGCCCGACCCGATCACTTTGCCCGCGCACTCGACGCGGGCGTGCCACTCGGCGCCGCTCATGGCCTGGCCGGGGTCCAGGTGAGCTTGACGACCAGATGGCCCTCGGCGCTGCCCTTCGCGATGATCGCGCCCGTCTCGGCGGACAGCTTCACACCGAACTCGATCTCCACGCCGTCCGGTTGGAGCGCGCCGTCCCGGAACACCCGAAGTGCCGCCTCGGCCGCCGAGCGCACGCCGTCCAGGGCGTTCTCGAAGGTGCGGGCGGCCTGGACCGTGCCGTCGCGGGAGACGAGGCGGGAGCCTCGTATGTCGTCGGCGGCCTCGACCGCGATCACCGCACCGTCGTCGGTCTTGAACTCGACCAAGCCTTCCATGACGCCCCCGTCGTCCGGTGGAACCGAGCCCGTTCATTGTTCCGGACGACAGGGGGAGTTGTCCCGGTTTCACTCCCGCCTGGTCGCCGTGGAACGAGGGCGCGGGTCCCGGGCGTCTCAGTAGCGATGACCGTCTGCTCGGATCACGCCCAGCTCGGCCAAGTCCTGCGGTCGGAGCCGGAGTTGGTCCGCCGTCGCCTCCACCTCCTCCGGTGGGCGTTTCAGGATGGCCGCCGCCGACTCCGGTGCGATGACGGAGAAGTAGCTGTCCGGGGTGGCCCAGGTGTTGCCGGGGGCGGCCAGGGCGAGGGCTCCGCCGGAGCCGCCCTCGCCGATGAGGAGGGTGGTGATCGGGGTTCGGGCGGAGGCCAGTGCGGCGAACAGGTCCGCGATCGCCGCGCCCGCCCCTTGGCGCTCCGCGTCCGCGTCGTTGGCGGCGCCCGGGGTGTCGACCAGGGTCAGCACCGGGATGCCGAGCCGGTCCGCGAGCCGGATCAGGCGGGCGGCGGTGCGGTAGCCGGCCGGGCGGGTCGCGGTGCCGGCCTGCGCGGCGTACGCCACCGTCCGTCCCGCGTGCTCGCCGAAACCGCACAGCATCCCCGGGTCGGTGCCGCCGCAACGGTCGCCGGAGATCGCGGCGCGGTGGGTGAAGTAGGTGTCCAAGTAGCGGTCGGCGCGGGGGCGTTGGGGGTCGCGGGCACGCTGGACGGCTTCCCAGCCGGTGTGGGGGAGGGGCGGGGCGGAGGGTTCCTGGGCGCCGCCGGAGGGGGCGGCGCCGGCCGGGTGTGGGGCGTCTTCGGTCGGGGCGGGGTCTGCCTTTCGGGCGGAGTGCGGGGTGGCGGAGAGGGTGGCGGTGGCGGTGGTCGGTGAGGGAGCGGCCGGGCCGGGGTGCTGTGGCAGCGGTGCCTCCAGGGCCGGGGACGTCAGAAGGCGCAGCCAGTGGCCCAGGGTTTTGCGGAGTGACTCGGGGCGTACGAGTGCGTCCACCGCGCCCGCCGCCAGCTGGGCCTCCGCCGTGTACGCCCTCGGGTCCGCGTCCGGGGGGCGGACGCGGGAGCCGGCGAAGGCGATCTGGGCGGTGGGGAGGGCGAGGATGATGTCGGCGCCCGCGCCGAGGGTGGCCCAGCCGCCGCCGGTGGTGGGGTCTCGCGCTACCGCGATCTGGGGCAGGCCCGCCTCGCGGGTGAGGGCCGACTGGCGGGCCACGCGCTGGAGTTGGGTCAGGGCGAGCATGCCCTCCTGCATACGGCTGCCGCCCGTGGCGACCAGGGGGACCACCGGGAGGCGATGGGCCCGGGCGTAGGTGTACGCCGCCTCCAGCCGGTCGCCGGTGTGTACGCCCAGGGACCCGCCGAGGTAGCCGAACTCGAAGGCGAGCAGCACGGCCCGGGTCCCCTCGACCCGGCCCGTGCCGCAGACGACGGACTCGTTCTCGCCGGTGCGCTCGGTCGCGCGGGCGCGTGCGGTGTCGTAGCCCTGCCAGGCGAGCGGGCCGTCGGGCTCGGACTCCCGGGCGGGGGGCGGGAGTTCGGTGAAGTCGTCCGTGACGAGGGCGAGGATCTCACGGGCGGAGAGACGGTCAGTCATGGGTCAGCGACCGCTTCATGATCTTCCCCATGTCGTTGCGGGGGAGGGCGGGGAGGTGGTGGAGGACGCGCGGCCGCTTGTGGGGGGCGAGGCGGCTCGCCACGTGCTCCGCCAGCTCTTCGAGTCCGGGCGGCGCCTCCGGGTCCGCCGGCACGATCCACGCCACGATCCGCTCGCCCAGATCGGCGTCCGGCTCCCCGGTGACGGCCGCCTCCCGCACCCCCGGGTGTTCGAGGAGCGCGTTCTCGATCTCGCCCGCCCCGATCTTGTAACCCCCGCTCTTGATCAGGTCGGTGGCCTTCCGACCGACGATCCGGACGTAGCCGTCGGACTCGCGCACCGCCATGTCCCCCGTACGGAACCAGCCGTCCGCCGTGAACGCGGCCGCCGTCGCGTCGGGCCGGTTGAGGTACTCGGTGAACAGGTTCGGGCCGCGCACCTGGATCTCGCCCACCGTCTCCCCGTCGTACGAGGTGATCGGCGACCCGTCCTCCTCCACCAGCCGCAGCTCCACCCCCGGCAGCGGCACCCCCACCGTCCCCGCCCGGGCCTCGCCGTCCGCGCGGACGCTGGTGTTCATGAGCGTCTCCGTCATGCCGTAGCGCTCGATCACCCGCCGGCCCGTCGCCGCCGTGATCCGCTCGTGGTCGTGCACCGGCAGCGCGGCGGACCCGGAGACGAGCAGCCGCGCCCGCCCCAGCGCCTTCGCCAACTCCGGTTCCCCGGACAGGGACTGGGCGATGCGGTGGTACATCGTCGGCACCCCGAACAGCATCGTCGCGCCCTCGGACAGCTCCCGTGTGACGCCCTCCGTCGAGAACCGGCCCAGGTGGCGCACCGATCCGCCGCGCCGCAGCGGGCCGAGGATGCCCAGGACCAGGCCGTGCACATGGAACAGCGGCAGACCGTGCACCAGCACGTCCTCGCCGGTCCACTGCCAGGCGTCGGCCAGGGCGTCCAGGGTCGAGGCGATCGCGCGGCGGGGGATGACGGCGCCCTTCGGGGGGCCGGTGGTGCCGGAGGTGTAGACGACGAGGGCGGGGTCTTCGTCGCCGGCCGTCTCCTCGGTGGGGGTGGGGGCTGTGGTGGTGTCCGGGGTCACGTCGATGCGTGGCAAGTTCCTTATGACGGCCGGCAGTTCATCGCCCGGGCCCGCCAGGATCAGCGACGGGGCGCTGTCCGACAGGATGTGCCCGAGCTCCTTCTCCCCGGACTTCGGGTTCAGCGGCACCGCGGGTACACCGGCCCGTAGCGCCGCCACGACGGCTACGGCGGTCTCCAGCGTCGGGGTCGCCCATACGGCGACGCGGCCGGCGTTCCCGAGACGGGCGGCCAGCAGACCGGTCGCGGTGGCGAGCTCCGCGTACGTCAGGGAACGGTCGCCGAACCGCAGGGCGGGGCGGTCCGCCGGAGCGTCCGTCAGGGCCGGGAAGAGAGAGGTCACGCGTTGTACTCCTTCGCTCTGTTGCCGGATTCGCAGAGGCAGTTGTCGCAGGGGGTGGTCACCCGATGCCGGGCACGACCGGTACCGACCACACCACCACCATCCCCCCGTAGACCATCGACTGCCGGAAGAAACGCTCGCGGTCAGCGCGCCGGACGCAGACGGACCCGGCGCAGGGCGAGATTGATGTCGGTGACCTCGACCGTGAGCGCGGTGCCGGCGTCCGGCAGGGCCGGGCCTTCGAGGTCGTCGAGGTGCACGAGGCCGTGGATACCCTCGGCGACGCGTACGAACACCCCGAACGGGACGACCCTGGTAACCGTCCCCGCCACGGTGCGGCCGAGGGACTGCCGGGCGAACTCGGCCAGCGGGTCGGGCTCCAGAGCCGCCGTGGAGATCCGGACCTGCGGACGGAACAGCTCGTAGGCGAGGACCTCCGCGATCACTTCCTGCCCGACGTGGACGACGTCGTGGTAGGAGTCGAAGTGGCGCCGGGTGAGCTCGGGGGCGCTGATGAAGCCCTCGCTGCCGTCGACGTCCACGAAGACGCCGAACCTCTCGATGCGGGTGACGACACCGCGGACGACCTGCCCTTGCTCGAATCCCCGCCAGGTCGTCTCGGTGCCGGCGAGCTGGCGCCGGGTGGCCACGAGCGGGGCCAGGTCCGGAGCGAGGGGGAGCTTGAGGGTCTCGAGTGCGGAATGCCGTAGCCAGAATTGCCGGGACCGGCCCACCTCCCTGTCGTGCAGGGCCGGATCGTCGGTCGGCGGGGTGAAACCGTCGATCACGATTGTGCCGTCCGGCGTGAGCAGCCGGGCCGGGTCGGCGGGGTCGTCGTCGGGGGAGGTGCCGGTGCCGTCGCCGTCGAGGACGAGGAGGTCGTACGGCCCCCGCTCGACGATCCGCCGCCACGTGCCGTGGCGGACCTCCACCTCGGGCCGGTCGGCGAAGACCTCGGCGGCGATGCGGGCGCGCTCCGGGTCGCGCTCCACGCCGACGATCCGTACGCCCTCCCGCGCCCCCGAGGCCAGCCACGCCAGGCCCACCCCGCAGCCCGCGCCCGTCGTGGCGACGGCGCCCTCCGCGCCGCCCGCCAGCGCGTGCAGCAGACGGCCCAGTTCAGGGCGGACGGAGGAGGAGCCGTGGGCGCGGGCGGCGGTGAGGGCGCGCTCGACCAGCGCGGGGAGGTGGGTTTCCCTGGCGTAGGCGTCCGTTGCGGAGATCGGCATGCGGTGATTGTGCACGGCGCCCTCGCCGGACACCCGGCGCTGCTCAGCCGCGATCCCGCTCCACCGGGATCCACAGCTCCGCGTCCGCCTGTGCCGCGTCCGGTGTCAGCCGGGTCCGCAGCAGCTCGGGGCCCGGGCGGCCGCGGTACGGGTTGGACGGGAACCACTGTGTGAACACGTCCCGCCACAGGTACTGGAGTGCCTGCGGGAACGGCCCGGAGTTCTCGAAGACGGCCCAGGTCCCGGCCGGCACGGTGAGCGCGTCCATGTCCTCGGGCACGGCCGCCCCGCTCACCACCCCGTGGTAGTAGTCGAGTTCGGTGCCCTCCGCCCGGCTCGGGTCCAGGTTGTCGCTCACCCCCACGATCCCCTGCGGCTCCTGGTCGGACAGTTCCTCGATGCGCCGTACGGTCTCCTGGCCGAGGCCCCGGATGAAGTCGGCGATGGCGGGGTTCATCCCCTCGTGCACGAGGGGGACGCGCACCTTCCTGCCGACCACCCGGAACTCGTCCTTGTCCACGATCCGGTATCGCATACTGCTGCTCCCTTCGACGGTGAGACGGAAGGACAGCCGTGACTGGGACTCCAGAGCCGCGCCGGTCCGTCTGGCCTCACCGGGACCGACGCCGTGCATGGCGCGGAACGCGCGCGCGAACGCCTCTCCCGACGTGTAGCCGTAGCGCACCGCGATCTCCAGCAGCGTCCGGTCCCCGGCCAGTACCTCGGCACCGGCGACGGTGAGCCGTCTGCGCCTGATGTACTCCGACAGCGGCATCCCCGCCAGCGCGGAGAACATCCGTCGCAGGTGGTACTCCGAGGTCAGCGCGGTCCGTGCCACGTCGGCCGCCTCGATCCGCTGGTCGAGGCGGTGCTCGATGTACTCCATGGCCTGGTTCAGCCGCTCCAGCACCCCGGCCTCCTTCCCTTTCGATCACCCACGGTAGGAAGGACCCACCCTGCCCGACCCGACATCCTGTGCCCGATCAGGTCGGGTCGGCGCCGTCCGCCGGCACCAGGTCCGCGACCGCGCAGCTGACGTTGTCCGGGCCGCCCGCGGTGTTCGCCGTGGCGATCAGGGTGTGGACGGCCGCGTCCGGCGTGGTGGCCGAGGCGAGGGTGCGGCGGATGTCGTCCTCCGGTACGACCGAGGACAGGCCGTCGGAGCACAGGAGGTAGCGGTCGCCGGGGCGGGCCTCGTGCAGGCGCAGGTCGGGGGCCGTGGTGCCGAGGGCTTTCAGGAGCAGGGCGCGCTGCGGGTGGGACCTCGCCTCCTCCGGTGTCAGACGGCCCTCGTCGATCAGCGACTGGACGAGCGTGTGGTCGTGGGTGATACGGAACAGACCGCCCTCGCGGAGCAGATACGCGCGGGAGTCGCCGATGTGCACCAGGGCCAGCCGGGAGCCCGTCCACAGCAGTGCCGTCAGGGTCGTGCCCGAGTCGGTCACGTCTTCCACCGCCTCCGTCGCGCCCCGCACCGCCTCCTCCAGCAGATTGAGCACGTCACCCGCCGACACGTCCTCGGCGTCCAGGGACTTCAGCGCCGCTACGGCCGCGCTGCTCGCCGGCAGGCCCGCGGGGCCGTAGCCGTCGGCGACCGCGAGCAGCCGGGTGCCCGCGTACGCCGTGTCCTGGTTGGCGGGGCGGACCCGGCCGGGGTCCGAGCGGGCGGCGTAGCGCAGTTCCAGCACGGGCGGGTCCCTTCGCGCGGCGGACGTCAGGTGGTCGACCAGGAACCCGGCCAGGTCGCGCCGCTGGGCGGTCTCCGCCTCGACGCGCTCCCAGTACGCACGGACCTCCCGGGCCGCCGCCGACGGATCGAGGGCGCACACCTCGCGGATCCGGGCCAGCGGCATCCCGATCCGCCGCAGCCACGCCACCAGCCGTGCCCGCTCCAGCTGCTCGACCGCGTAGTACCGGTAGCCGGTGTCCGGGTCGACCTTCGCGGGACGCAGCAGGTCCAGCTCGTCGTAGAGCCGCAGGGCCTTGGGCGACAGCCGGCACGCCTTCGCGAAGGCACCGATCGTCAGCATGTACGTCCTTCCCGTCCGGGTTCCGCCGCTGATGCTGGGGCCTCCCCATAGGGCAAGGTCAAATGGGTTGCCGCGATCACGGGGGACGTGCCTAGCCTGCCGAGGTAGCCGTCACATGAGAAGGGACCCCGTCGTGCCCCGAGTCGCCCTCGTCACCTACGACCCCCGGCCGGAGCCCAGCCACGACCGCGATCTGCCCGTGCTCCTGGACGCCCTGCGCGCGGCCGGGGCCGAGGCGGACGCCGTGTTCTGGGACGACGCCGAGGTCGACTGGGGCGGCTACGACCTCGCCCTCATCCGGTCCACCTGGGACTACAGCTGGCGGGTGGCGGAGTTCGTGGCGTGGGCCGAGCGGTGCGGCAAGGTCACCCGGCTCGCGAACCCGGCCGAGGTCGTGCGGTGGAACACCGACAAGCGGTATCTGGGAGAGCTGGCGGCGGCGGGGGTGCCCACCGTGCCCACGCGGTATCTCGCACCCGGCGCGGCCGTCGACCTCCCGGACGACCGGGAGTACGTCGTCAAGCCGGCCTCCGGAGCGGGCGCCCGCTATGCCGCGCGGTACACGCCGGAGCAGCACGGGACCGCCGTACGGCAGCTCGCGCGGATGCACGAGGAGGGGCTCACCGCGATGGTGCAGCCGTACATGAGGGGCATCGACGCCGGCGGCGAGCGGGCGCTGCTGTTCTTCGGGGGCCGGTTCCTGCACGCCAGCCGCAAGCGGGCGGTCCTCGCGCCCGGTACGGCCTTCGACGCGGACAAGGTCGCCCACCCGGGTCTGGAGCCGTGGACGGCGACCCCGGCCGAACTCGCCGTCGCCGAGCGCGCCCTGGCCGCCGTACCGGATGCACCGGAGCTGCTGTACGCGCGCGTGGACCTCGTGGACGGTGACGACGGCCGGCCGTGCGTGATGGAGCTGGAGCTCGTCGAGCCCAACCTCTTCCTCGACCTGCATCCGCGGTCCCTGCCGCTCGTCGTGGCGGCGATCCTGAGGGCGGCCCAGGGGCCGGGCGCAACTTTCGCTCACCCTTAGAGGCGGGAATTCCGCGAACCCGGCCTGTCGCGCACACCCGGTGCCTACCCTGCGGGGAAACAGCGCGTACGGGGACCACTACAGAGGGCGTGACTGGTCGTGGGCGGATCAGAGTCGCGGCGTACTTCGGGCTTCCCCGCGGAGCTGACGAGCTTCGTGGGGCGCAGGGACGAGGCGGCCGAAGTCAGACGGTTGCTGTCGGTGGGGAGACTGCTGACACTGACCGGCCCGGGCGGGGTGGGCAAGACCCGGCTCGCCGGGCATGTGGCACGGCAGGTGGCGCGGGTCTTCCCGGACGGGGTGTGGCTGGTGCCGCTCGCCGCGTTGCGGGACGAGGCGTTCGTCCCGCACGCCGTGATGGACGCGCTCGGGGTGCGCAGCGAGAGCGTACGGCCGCCGCTGGATGCGCTCGTGGAGTATCTGCGGGAGCGGCGGCTGCTCATCGTGCTCGACAACTGCGAGCATCTGCTGCGCAGTTGTGCCGTGCTCGCGGCCGCCGTGCTGTCGGCGACGGAAGGGGTACGGATCCTCGCCACCAGCCGGCACCGGCTCGGTCCGGTCGGCGAGCGGCTCTTCGAGGTGCCGCCGCTGCCGGCGCCCGCGCCGGACGAGATCGCCCGGGGCACGCTCGCCGCCGAACGGTTCCCGGCGCTGCGGCTGTTCGCCGACCGGGCGGCCGCCGTGGTGCCCGGTTTCACCCTCGGCGACGGCAACCAGCAGGCCGTGGCCCGGCTGTGCCGGCGGCTCGACGGGCTGCCGCTCGCCATCGAACTCGCGGCGGTACGGGTGCGGGCGCTCGGTGTGGAGCAGCTCGTCGAACGGCTCGACGACCGCTACCAGTTGCTCACCGGCGGCAGCCCCGCCTCCGCGCCCCGGCACCGCACGCTGCGCTCCGCGGTCGACTGGAGCCATGAACTGTGCACTGCGCAGGAGCAGTTGGTGTGGGCTTGGCTGTCGGTGTTCGTCGGCGGCTTCGACCTCACGGCCGCGGAGGCGGTCTGCGGCGGGGAGGGCCTCGGCGAGGCGGACGTCCTGGACGCGGTGGCGGGGCTGGTCGACAAGTCGGTGCTGGTCCGGGAGGAGTACGGCGGGCAGGTCCGCTACCGGCTGCTCGTCTCCCTGCGGGACTACGGCCTGGAGAAGCTGGAGGACCTCGGTGAGGTGACCGCGGCCCGGCGCCGGCACCGGGACCACTTCGCGCGGCTGGCCGGGGAGTACGAGCGGAACTGGTTCGGGCCCGACCAGGCGGAGATCACCGAGCGGCTGCGCCTGGACCGGGACAACTTCCGGGCCGCACTGGACTTCTGTCTCACCACCCCCGGCGAGGCCCAGCACGGGCTGCGGATGGCCTCCTCCCTGTGGTTCCACTGGGTCGCGGACGGCATCTGGGGCCAGGGCCGGCACTTCATGGACGGCGCGCTGCGCGCCGGGGCGCGTCCGGATGTGGCGCTGACCAGGGCGATGTGGGCGGGCGCGCTGATGTCGCTGGTCCACACCCGCTCGGCCGCCGTCCTGTCGGGCACCGAGACGCCCCGCTCGACGGCGGACCGGGAGCTGTCGGTGCCCAGTCCGCCGCCGGTGCCGGCCGGCACCCTGGGCCCGGGCCGGGCGCGCACCACGACGGCCAGCTTCATCGTCCTCACCCGTGTCGAACTGGCCTGCACCCTCGTCAGCCGGGGCCGGCCGGAGGAGGCGGTGCCGCTGTGCGTCGAGGCCATCACGCTCTGCGAGGCGCACGGCGAACAGTGGGCGCGCGGCTGGGCGTTGCGCACTCTGGCGCTGGCGTACTGGTCGGCGGGGGACTACGAGCGGGCCGCCGAGCACGCGCGGGCGTGTCTGCGGCTGCCGTACACCACCCGGCAGGCCCAGAGTCTCGCCCGCACCCTCGATCTGCTCGCCGCCGCGGAGGCGCTGGCGCTGACCGGGGCCGCCGAGCGGGCGGGCGTGCTGCGCGGGGCGGTCGACCGGATCTGGCGGGACATCGGCGGCAACCCCGTGGAGACGCTCCAGCCCGGGCGGCTCAGGATCGCCGAGCGGCATGCGCGCCGGGCGCTCGGGGACGCGGCGTACGAGCGGGCGCACCGGCGGGGCGGCGGGCTGTCCATGGAGGAGGCCGTCGCGTACGCGCTGGGGCAGGCGCGGGAGCCCGCGGTGATCAGGCAGGCCGCGGCACCGCCGGGCGAGGTGCCGCTGACCCGGCGGGAGACGCAGGTGGCCGCGCTGATCGCGCAGGGGTGCACGAACAAGCAGATCGCCGACAAGCTGGTGATCGCGCAGCGCACGGCCGAGGGGCATGTCGAGCGGATACTCGTGAAGCTGGGGTTCGCGAACCGCAGTCAGGTGGCGGCGTGGTTCGGTACCCGGCGGACGGAGGAGGAGTAGGCGGACGGCGGTGGGCGGCCGTATGGGTGAGGACTACGACCGCCCGGTCCCCTCAGACCCGTACCGCCAGCGTCGCGCTGGTGCCCAACCGCCCGGGGCCGCCGTGGAGTTCGAGCGGTCCCGTCAGCGCCTCGGCGAGCCGCAGTCCGTGTCCCTCCGTGGCGCGCTCCGTCAGGCCCGGTCCCCGGTCCGTGACGCGGCACCGCAACTCGCCGCCCGTGAGCCGGACTTCGAGGGTCCCGTGCCCGCCGCCGTGGACCACGGCGTTCGTCGCGATCTCCAACGCGGCGTGCACGAAAGCTCCGACGGCACCGCCGGCGAGCCCCGCCCTGATCGCGCTCTCGGTGACCAGGGCGCGCAGCAGGGGGAGGCCGGTCCGGTCGAACTCCCGTCGTAGCAGCAGGTCCTCGCTCACCCCGCCACCTCGTCCCCCTCGACGCTGAGCACCAGTTGGGGCACCTCGTCCGCGCCGAGCTGCCGCAGGACGAGCCCCAGCAGTTCCCCGCACCGCACGGTGACCTCGCTGCCGTCCGGCAGTGAACCGGCGAGGCTGATCAACTGCCAGGCGCAGTGCGCCTCCATGAAGCACAGGTCCCGCAGGTCGAGGACGACACGGGCGGGCCCGGTGGTGTCCCGGCGGTCCAGCGCCTCGCGCAGCGACTCGATGAACTCCGCGCGGGTGCCGAGCTCCGCGGAACCGGAGATGCGGCTGCCGTCCTGGGTCGCGCCGGCGTCGATGGAGTCGAGGTTCTCCAGGACCCGCAGCGGGTGGACCTTGGTCATGTCGCTCAGCAGGCCGTCGCCGAAGCGTTCCCGGTCGTACCAGCAGATCGCGGTGAACAGCGGGTCGGCGAAGAGCGGGGCGACGGAGGCCTCGTAGTCGAGGAGCCGGTCGTGGTCGAGGCCGATCCTCGGGGCCCAGCTCATGTCGGCGGTCAGCCGCAGCCCCGCCCAGCCCTCGCTGTGGCTGCGGTTGACCTCCTGTGTGTACAGCTCGATCGTGCGGTCCTCGCGGAAGCGGCCGTCCGGGATGTACATCTCGGTGTTCCGCTTCAGGGAGAGCTGTCCGTTGTCCCGGGCGGCGGCGACATGGCCGGAGCCGCCGTCGAGGAGGGCGACCACGTCGTCGTCGTTCATGTCGTCCGGGTTCATGACGAGCAGGACCTTCTCCCGGCGGGCGAGACTGGTCCGGGTGTACGCGGTGAAGACCTTCCACGGTGAGTCGGTGTCGCGCGGACTCATGCAGGCGTGATCGCCCAGCTTCAGCCGTTCGACGGGCACGGTCCGATCTGACGTCTCGGTCATCGCCACACCGTAGGACTTGATGGGGTGTGATCTGCTGGATGACCGGTTTCGGAACGGAATCCGATGAAGGTTGATCGGGTGGGACAGATTTCAGTGCACTGCCAGTCGCTGTAGCAAGCCCCAGGTGAACTCCGCCGCGCACTCCCGCCGTACGCCGTCCCCGTCCGGGGCCGTGAAGGCAAGCCCCCAGCGGGTCGGGGCCGTGCCCTCCAGGGGGCGGGCCGGGGGGAAGGCCCGGGCGGCCTCGTCGACCGTGCAGGACCAAGGGGTGAGGTCCTCCAGGGTCCGCAGCTCCGGCGCCGGAGCCCCCGGTGCCCTCACCAGCCACTCGTTCCACACCCCGCCGTTCGGCGCCAGCAGTACCTCGAAGCGCAGGTCCGGCCACAGGGGCAGGGGCCACAGCCACGCCTCGCAGTCCAGGTCGCCGATCTTGCGGGTGAGGACCGTCTCGGGGGTCCCCAGGACCGAGCGGTAGCGGGACGCGGCGGCGCGGGCGCGGGGGGAGCGGATCATCGCCTGCCAGCGTTTGTTCGCCTCGCGCATGTCGGCCAGGGAGGCGCCCAGCTCGCGGCGGGCGTCCTCGACGAGGTCCGGGTTGTGGTCGGCCATGCGGCGCAGCAGTACCAGCTGGAAATCAAGGGACATGTGATCCATCGTGGCCCACCGGGCGGCGGGCGTCGGGCAGGAAGAGCACCGAATTGACGTACCGGGGACCCCGCAGCGGCAGGACGCGGCGCAGCAGGCCGCGGCCGACGACGTAGGAGGCCTCCGCCTGGTGCGCCTCCAGCGGGAAGGCGCTCAGCCGCACCCAGTCGCGGCCCGGCAGCACCCAGCCCTCGTAGCCGAGCAGCGCCAGATACGTCACCACCGGGGCGATCGGCTGGATACGGGACTCCAGCTCGATGAAGAGGGCCGGACGGTCGCGCGCCAGGATGCCGGTCGCGCCGCGCAGGACCGCGAGCTCGCTGCCGTCGACGTCGACCTTGACGAAACCGACGTCCTTGAGGCCGAGTTCGTCGAGGGTGACACAGCCGACCGAGAGCGCCTGGGCGTGGATGTCACGGCGGACCAGCGAGGAGACACCCCGGTCGCCCGCGTCGCGGGCCGGCAGCCAGAGGCGGGCCTGGCCGGGGCGTTCGGCCGCGGCGGCCTGGACGACCCGGACGTTGGGCGGGGCGGTCGCGGCGAGGAGACGGGCCAGATGGGGGACCGGCTCCACGGTCACCACCCGGCGCGCACGCCTCGACAGCCGACGCGTCCACGGGCCGTACCAGCCGCCGACGTCCACGGCGGTCCCGCAGCCGGCCGGGCACAGCTCGCCGAGCCTTGCCAACTCCGGTTCGAAGCGCGGATACACGGCCCGGGCGACGGCGGCGACCAGCCGGGTGGGCAGCAGCGGGGCGACTCTCGCGGCCAGGGTCATGGGCTCATCCGCTTGAGCAGTTCCTCGTGCTCGTCGTCCGAGACCTGCTCCCCGGAGGACGGCAGCAGCTGCGGGATGCCGTCCACCACCGGGTAACGGCGGTGCAGGCGCGGGTTGTAGAGGACCTCGTCCGGTTCGACGAGGTGCAGCGGGCCCTTGTCGAGCGGGCACGCCAGGATCTGGAGCAGCGGGTCGTCGGGTTTCATGGGGGAGTCAACTCCTTGGCGCTGACGGGGGGTTGGGCCGGGCTCCGGTCGTGTTTGGGCATGGACAGCAGGACGGAGACGGCGAGGGCCGTGCCGGCCAGCCGCAGTGCGAGCCGCAGCGGGTCGTGCGGCAGCGCCTCGCCGAACGACAGCGTGCCGAGCACCGCCGTGAACAGACAGGTCACCGTCGTGCACACCGGCACGATCAGCGAGGCCCGGCAGCGCTGGAGCGCGGCCTGCGACATGACGAGTCCGAACGCGCCGGTGAACAGGAGCAGATAGGGATAGGGGGACTGGAGGAGGTCGACGACCGCTCCTCCGAGGCCGCTTGAGGTCAGATAGCTCGACACCCCCTTGATGGCGAGCGAGCTCACGCCGTACAGCAGGCCCACCGCCACGCCGTACTCGACGCCGGTCGTCGGCATCCGGTGCCGATGGCGGGCGCGGCGCTCGGCGGACCCGTACAGCCACACGCCCGCCGCCAGCGACGGCACACACACCAGCAGGATCAGCGGGTACGGGGCGGCCTGGCTGACGGTGTCCGCGCGCTCGTCCAACGACAGGACGACCATCAGCAGGGCACCGAGGATCGCCCCGAGGGCGTACCGCTCCCGCCCGGTCGTCTCCTCGCCCAGCAGCCGCGCCGACAGCAGGACCAGCAGCACGAGACCGGAGACGAAGATGCCCTGCGCGGCGGCGATCGGCAGGGTCCGGTAGACGATCAGCTGCGCCCCGAACCCGGCGGCCAGCGCGAGCGACCCCCCGATCCACAGCGGACTGCCGAGCACCAGCCGCAGCAGCCGGGCGGGCTGCCGGATCGACACCTCGGGCAGGGAGGTGAGCGCCCGTTTCTCCAGGACGAAACCGATGCTGTACAGGGTGTTCGCCAACAGGGCCGCCGCCACTCCCCACCACATGGCCAGGCCCCCTAGGTCTTCCGCGCGTGCAACAGCAGGATCGAGGCGAGGGACGGTCTGCGGCACGCCAGCCGGTCGAGCGGCCGCATGGGGCGCGGTACGCCGTGGAAGGGCGCCCCTTCCAGGCGTACGACCGTGAAGCCGGCAGCCGCGACGAACTCCCGCAGCGCACGGGCTGTGTACAGCCGCAGATGGCCCACGACCTCCCGGCCCGGTCGGCCGTGGATGGCGCGCAGGCTGACCTCGGAGAACACCGGCTGTACCCCGGCCAGCAGCAGGGCGCGGTTGTACCAGGCGGCCAGGTTCGGGGTGGACAGCATGAGATGGCCTCCCGGGCGCAGGATCCGGCGGATCTCGTCCAGTGCCGAGTCCGGGTCGACGAGATGCTCGATCACCTCGCTGAACAGCACGGCGTCGACGGACTCGGTGCCGAACGGCAGCCCGCCGTCGCCGAGTTCGCCGCGGACCGCGTACGGCAGCCGGGTGCGGGCGCGGCGCAGGGCGTCCTGGGACCAGTCGACGCCGACGAGGCGGTGGCCGGGAAGCAGGGGGGCGGCGACCGCGGCGGCGGTGCCGTCGCCGCAGCCGATGTCGACGATGGTCTGCGGGCGTTCCGCCGCCAGGGCCTTGGCCAGCATCCGGGCCTGGCGGAGGCTGCGCGGGGTGCCGGAGGCGACGGGGACCGCGGGGTCCTCGTAGAAGTCGCGCAGCCCGGGCGGCCTGGCGGGGGCGGTCGGGGAGGTCCGGGCGGTCGTCATCGCTGGTCCACGTCCGTCGTGTGCAGATAGTGCTCGAACAGGTCCCGCAGGTGGGCGCCGTCGCCGTGGCTGAGCAGGGCGCGCGACCAGCGCAGGGCGAGATGGAGGCGACCGGCGGTGGAAGCGGTCGTGACCGTGAGGCCGCGGGGCATCCGGGCGGGCGCCGAGAACCACACGGCGTGCGCCCGGCCCGCCTCCTCGCCGAAGTCCAGCGGGTACGGGATACGGCCGATGTTGCTGAGGAGCGTGGTGGACGTCCAGGGCCCGGCCGCTCTGCGCAGACCCCGGGTGAGGGCGGCCCGCCAGGCCACGGGGGTGACGGGGGCGGTGAGGAGGGCAGCGCCGTGGCCGAGCTGGGGGCGCGGGAGGGACTTGAGGGCGCGGGTGCGGGTCGCGGTGCGCTCCAGCAGGCCGGGCAGGTCGGTCGTCGTCAACTCCTGTGGTGCGAAGGGGACTTCGACGAGCCGGGTGCCGTTGCCGATCGGCATGCTGGTGTCGCGGGGGCGGTCGTCCACGGGCATGGTGATGCGCAGGGGGCGGGGATGGGCGCCGTGTTCGCGGTTCCAGTGGGCGATGGTGAGGGCCGTGGTGACCATGAGCTGGTCGTTCACGGTGTAGGGGGCGCCCTTGGGGCGGTGCGGGAGGGGGAGTTCGGTGACGAGCATGCCGTTGCCGGGGGAGGGTTCGGGGGTGCCGGGCGCCACGCGTGCGGGGGGAGACCAGTTGGAGGGGGTGTCCGCGGGGTCCTGCCGGCTCTCGGTGGTGCGGACGGGGGGCGCCGCGGGGCTGTTGTCACGGCCGCTGTAGAGCCCGGCGGCGGTGGCCAGGACGCGGAGACAGGCGGGGCCGTCCAGGGCCGTGTGGTTGATGGTGAGGAAGAGGACGGTGGAGTCGCTCAGCGGCGGACACGGCCGCTGCGACGGCGTCCCGCCCCATCCCACGACGTCCGACGCCTCGCTGCCCTCCGCCCGGCCCGCCCCCTCCACCACCTCCAGGCGGATCGGCGGCGAGTCCGTCAGCGGCGGCGCGGTCGTCAGCGCCCGGGTCCGGGCGTCCCGCAAGGCGTCCCTCCCCGGAGCGGGGAAGGTGACCACCTCCACGTCCGGGCGCTCGGTCAGCTCCCACTCGTACCGGCGCCGGTACCACGCCCCGCGCGCCTCCCGCATCAGGATCCGCGGATGCCGCAGCAGCGCCTCGTGGAACGCCTTGCGCAGTCCCGCCGGGTCGAGACGCCCGGGCAGATGGACCTCGATGTGGACCGTCTCCGGCTCCTCCTCCTGGAGGCAGTGCCGGGAGACCTCGTCCACGACCGGGAACGGGATGCGCGCGGGTGCGGTGGTCATACGGGTTCGCCCCCTTCGGCTTTGGGCAGCCGTCGCGTCGGCGCCTCCGGCTCGGGCCCGGTGTCAGGGGCCTCCCGGACACTCACCACCGCCGCGAACAGCCCGATCAGCGCCAGCAGTTGGGCCGTATGGCCGAAGGCGCCGTGTCCCGCCGCGACCGGCTCGCCCGCCCCGGTGGCGGCCGCGATCCCCGCTCCGGTCAGCGCCACGAACGCGATCGGTACGAGCCACTCGTGCCGCCGGTGTGCCAGCAGCGCCAGCGCGGGCACCAGCAGCGCGAACCAACCGGCGATCAGCACCCCCACCACGGTGAGCGCGACCGTGCCCAGCCACAGCCCCGGCGGCGGCGGAAGGACCTGCGGCTCGTCGGGATTGGGCGAGCGCCGGCGCCACAGCACCAGGCCCACCAGGGCCAGCAGCGCCACGGCACTGCCGATCAGCGCGCCGTCGTAGGTCGTCGCCGGTTCGTACGACAGCTTGACCGTGCCGCCCGCCCCGGCCGGGACGCGCCAGGCCTGCTGCCAGCCGTCGAGCCGTACCGACGACAGCTCCTTGCCGTCCAGCGTGGCCTTCCAGCCGTCGTTGTAGTTCTCGTACGTCGTCAGATACATGGCCGCGCCGGAGCCGACGCTCACCTCGCGGCGGTCGCCGAGCCAGTCCCGTATGCGCAGGTCACGTCCTGCGGCGGTGGGTTCGGCGACCGTCCCGCGGGTCAGGGTGACGTCGGTCAGCGTCAGGGGTCCGGCGTCCCCCGCCTCGACCTGGTGCGTGCCGGAGCCGAGGTCCAACTCGGCGTCGTCGCGCCCTTCCTGGCAGAGCGTCACCTCGACGGGGCGGCGTTCGGTGAGGTCGCCCACCGTCCCCTTCACGCCGGTCTGGTAGAGCTCGCGGTCCACCGACACCACCGGGCCCTCGCCGCACGGCAGCGAGAACTCCCGGTCGCTGACCGGCTGGGGCGTGCGAGAGGAGGCGTCGGGCGTCTCCAGCGAGGGGATGTACGCCTCGGTCAGGCCCACGGGCAGGCGCAGATCCTCGTCGACCATCGGGTTGTAGAGGGTCAGCGGGGCCGTCTGGGTGATCGTGATGTCGAGACGGTCGGTGGTGATCGCCGGGAAGCGCACCCAGCCGTTCTCGTCGACACCGGCGATGGTCGCCCCGTCCGGGGAGCTGATGTTCACCTCGGTCGGACGCGTGGACAGGCCGCCCGCGGGTGCCAACACCAGTTCACTGACCGGCTGTTTGCCGTCCCAGCGCAGATGGATCGTCGGCCGGTCGCCCGCGATCCACGCCGTCGTCAGATCGCCGTCGGTGAGGTTGCGCGCGGACAGGCCGACACCGAGGGCGGCCGTGGAGTCGGCGGTGGCGATCACGCGATGGTCCTGGCCCTCGGGTGCTACCTCGTACAGGAGCCGGTCGAGCTGCTCGCCCGGCACCGGGACCGCGCTCGCCCGGAGCGAGTACGTCCCTCCCGTGGCCGTCGAGAAGCGCCGGTGCAGGCCCGCCTCCATACCCGTCGCGGACAGACCCGTGGGGTTGGCCGTGCGGTGCAGGGAGATCAGCTCGGCGCCTGCGCTCGTGTCCTCGGCGTCGGTCGGCAGCCGCAGCAGCCGGGTCACCTGGACGTCCGGCAGGGTGATCTCGGAGAAACCGGCGCCCAGCAGCCCGGTGCGGCGCTCCACCGAGTCGAGGATCGTCAGCTTCATCCAACTCGTCGCGCCCGGCGGTGCCTTGACGGTCTGCGTGCTGCCGTCGGAGCGCACGATGGTGGTCTCGGACCCCTTCTCGGTCTCCACCCGCACCTTCGTCGCCGCCGCCCGCACGCTGTCCTGCGGCAGCGGGGTCACCTTGAACGACGACGGCATGTCGTACGCGTCGTCCGAGAACGCGATCCGCAGCCACTGCCCGTCGGCCGAGCCCAGCGCACCCTCCGCCCAGGCGGTGTCCGGGTTGCCGTCGAAGGCGTTGACCGGGTCGTACTGGGGGAGATGGAACAGCCAGTTGCCGTACGAGGACGCCGACACCGAGCGGGCGCCCCGCAGTTGGGCCACCGTCTGATGGCCGAGGCCCTTCGTCGGCAGGATCTGGTGCGGTTGCTCGCCCGGATCCTCCGCCGCCTCGGGCGCGTTGCGTTCGTCGCTGGTGTACGTGTACGAGGTATTGGCGTTGACCAGGCCGAACCGGGTGTCCGCGCGGCGCAGTCCGTCGCCGACCACCTGGAGCGGCGGGGTGCCGACGCCGGGGTGGTTGTCGCCGGTCAGCACGGTCGGGCGGCCGCGCAGCTCGGTCGCGAGCGGCAGCAGGGACTCGGGGCCGCCGGAGACGACGGCGGTGTCGGCGACCGGGAGCAGCCCGGCGTGCCCGGGACGCGGTACGTCCTCGGCCGGGGCGTAGATCTCCACCGCCCGCTGCCTCGGATAGAGGCCCTCGACCGCGAGGGGGGCGTCCTGGATGATCCGGCCGCCGGTCATGATCGGGCCGAGGCCCTTCATACGCTGGTAGCCGGACTCCTCCAGGGTCCGCTTCACCGTCGTCGTCGGCACATAGCCGATCTGGTCCGGGTCGAGGTCGTTGCGGACGACGACGTAATAGATGCCGGAGCGGCTCAAGTAGTCGGCCAGGCCCGGGACTTCGCCCCCGGACATCAACGCCTGCTCGACGGCGTCCATCGCGCGCCGGTTGCCGGCGGTGCCGAAGGGGACGTAGTCACGCTGCGCCCAGCGGGACTCGGCGACCACGTCGAGGGGCTGGTCGATGGTCGAGCCCCAGGTGTAGATGCCGTGCGCGGTCGCCGGGACGACCAGGGCGCGGGAGTCGGGCGAGGCCTCCTTGAGCCAGGCGGCCGTCGCCTTCCAGTACTTGGGGATCTCCTGGAAGGAACCCGGGTTGAGGATCGAGCCGTTGAGGTAGGGCCACATCAGACCGGGCAGGATCAGCACCGCGGCGATCAGCGGCGCGAACCGGCGCCCCCGCACCGGCCGGGCGCCCCGTGTCTCGGCCGCGACCCCCACCAGATGGGCGAGGCCCAGGACCAGCGCCAGGGCCAGCCCCGTCTGGAACTTGTAGATGTTCCGGAACGGGACGAGCCCGCCGTTCAGCCAGTCCTGCACCACCCCGTGGAAGGGCGCCCCGAACGCGCCGCCGTACCCGGCGAGCAGGATCGGCGCGATCACGATCACCGTGAGCGTCAGCCAGCGCCGCTCCGGCATGTCCCGCCGGGCCAGCCCCGCGAGGCCGAGGCCGGCCGCGAGCGCCGAGCAGACGATGACGACCACCGAGGCCGCCACGGTCCAGCCGGCCGGCAGCCAGGCCTCGCCGAAGTGCAGATACGCGACCCAGTTCCCGGCGCCGCGCAGCGCCTCGGTCGCCGCCATGGTCTCGGTCGTGGTCTGCGAACTCTCCACGTACGGAAGGAAGTTCTCGCCGTAGAAGCCGAGCAGCAGCAGCGGGATCCACCACCAGGCCGTCGCCAGCACCAGACCCGGCACCCACCACGCGATCAGCTTGCGCTGCCGTGGCCCGGGCGGGCGGGACAGCAGATAGAGCCCGACCGGGAGCAGGGACGCGAGGGTCGAGGCCGCGTTCACGCCGCCCATGAACGGGATGATCACCGCCGAGCGCAGCGCGGCGACCCGGGCGCTGTACCGCTCGTCGACCAGCGGCAGCAGCACCCACGGCAGGAAGGCGCCGGGCAGCGCGGCCGCCGACGTCGAGCCGATGACGATGGTGAACACCGGCCACAGCGCGTACGCGACGGCCGCGAGCAGCCGCGAGGCGCCGCTGCCGATGCGCAGCCGCTCGGCCAGCCGCAGGGCGCCCCAGAAGGCGACCGACACGATGAGCGACATCCACAGCCGCTCGGCCAGCCACACCGGCAGCCGTACGGCGTCGGCCAGCCAGTAGAACGGCAGCATCGGCCACAGATAGCCGGTGTACTGGTCGGAGATCCCGCCGAAACCGCCCTGGTCCTGCCACAGCTGGCCCAGGTCGGAGAAGAACCGGCCCGGGTCGACGGTGACCCCGAGCTTGGTGTCGAAGGTCTGCCGCCCCGGGTGCACCGCCAGGAACAGCACGAACACCACGGCCCAGAACCCCAGCAGCCAGCGCCGCGACCGCGGGCCCTCCGGCGGGCCCGACATACGCGCGGTGGAGGGTACGGCCGCCGGGGGAGGGGCCTGGACCGTGGACGTCGTCATCGTGGACACCGCCGGAGGATGAGGAGGAGGTTCCAGGTGGCGATCTCGCGGATACCGGGCGCCTTGACCACGGTCTCCGCGAGGAACGGCCAGTAGCGGGAGCGCGCCGAGACCACCCGCACGTCGTCGCGGGCGCGCACCTGCCGCAGGGTCGGGCCGATGTGCACGGCGAACAGGTTCTCGCCGAGGGTGTGCTTGGCGGCCTTTCCGGTACGGCGCCGGTAGCGGGCCCGCGCCCGCTCGGCGCCCAGGTAGTGCCAGGGTGCCCACTCGTGGCCGCCCCACGGGGACAGCCAGTTGGTGAACGACAGATAGATCAGCCCACCGGGCCGCGTGACCCGTACGAGCTCACTGACGAAGGTCTGCGGATCGGCGACATGCTCCAGCACGTTGGAGGAGAAGGTGACGTCCGCGACCCCGTCGTACAACGGCAGCAGATACCCGTCGGCGATCACGGCCCCGTCGGTGGGCTTGGGACCGAGTTCGGTGACGTCGGGTTCGAAGAGGTACGCGTGGGCACCCCGTCTGCGGAACTCCTCGGTGAAGCACCCGCTGCCGCCGCCGACGTCCACGACGGTGCGGCCGGCGACGGGACCGTCGTAGGCCTCGACCTGGTCGACGGAGTCGCGGGCGAGGAGGGAGTAGCAGGCCTCGGGATCGTCCTGCTCGTGGAGGAAGGCCCGGAAGAGGGCGACCGATCTGCGTATCGAGGGGTCCTTGAGGCCAGTGCCCGTCATGGCGCCCAGCTCCTCACCGCCTCGGCGGCGACCGCGCGGAACTGTCTGACCGTCCGGTCCCAGCGGTAGCGCGCCGCCTGCTCCCGTGCCGCCTTGCCCATCAGTTCCCGGCGCTCTCCGGAGAGGGCGAGCGTGCACCACGCCGCCGCGAACGAGGACTCGCCGTGCGCCAGCACACCCGTCTCCGCGTCCACGACGGAATCCCGCAGACCGGGTACGTCGAAGGCGATCGTCGGTGTCTCGCGCGCCGCGGCCTCGGTCACGACCAGGCCCCAGCCCTCCACCGCGGACGGATGCAGCAGCAGCCACGCCGCACACAGCAGCCGGTGCTTCTCCGCCTCGGAGACATGGCCGGTGAACTCCACGCCGGGACCGGCGAGTTGTTCGAGACGCTCCCGTTCGGGACCGTCTCCGACGATCAGGAGCCGGCCGCCGGTCACGGGCCGGACCCGTTCCCACAGCCGCAGCAGCAGATCGATGCGCTTGTACTCGACGAGCCGCCCGACCGCCACGAACAGCGGCTCGGGGGAGCGGTCCGCGCGCGGACCCGGCTCCTCCACTCCGTTGTGCACGACACGGATACGGTCGCGTTCCACGCCGATCCCGCGCAGCGCGTGGGCCGTCGAGGGGGACACGGCCACCAGCAGACTCCGGTGCTGCGCACCGGTCAAAGCCCAATGCTCGAGTCTTCGGCCGAGCCGCGCGGCGGGCGCCATCGGCCCGCCGAACCGCATCTTCCACAGATCGGTGTGCACATGGTTGACCAGGCACAGCGTGGGACCGCGGTGCCAGACGGGCGCGAAGTACGGCATTCCGTTGCAGACCTCGACCAGCAGATCGCAGTCGCCGACCTGACGGGAGAAGGCCGAGCGGGCACGGAGGAAGTGACCGAGTTCGCCGCCCGCGGAGACGACCCGGTAGTCGCGGTACGACGCGGGACCGCCGCACAGCAGGGTGACCTGGTGGCCGAGCCGGGTGAGGCCGTCGGCGAGCCGGTCGACCAGGAGCTCGGAGCCCCCGGCGGCCGGGTTGCCCAGATCACGATGGGCAAGGAAAACGATTCGGCGCGGGGGTGGGGGGAGCGCCGAGGGGTGCTGCGACGCCCGGGGGAAAGCGGCGTGCAGCGAGGGTGGCACGTGCTGGGGCATGTGTGCTCCAACTCGTCTCAGGGTGCGGAACTTTGAGCGTGGGGGAGTGCTTTACGTTCCTGTGGGGGGTTTGGGTGCTTCCTGCGAGGGTGTTGTGGGTGGACTGTGCTCGGGTGGGGGTGGACAGTTTTCGCCCACCCGTTCGCCGTGGCTACTCACCGAGGTGACAATTTCCGGCCTTATTAGAGCTGACGTCCAGTCACATCGTGAGCGGGGAATCGGGCGTATCGGATGAACCGGGATGCCGCCTCCCTCGTACCACCAAAACGGAACCGGCCACCACCAGGACGAACCCCAGCACAGCCGCACCGATCGGCACCGTCTCGCCGATGGCCTTGAGCTGGCCGCTGTCCTGCTCGGCCTTCTTCACCGCGTCCTTCTGCGTCGCGGTCGTGAAGGCGATCTTCTCGCTGTCCAGCAGCACCACCGCGTCCTTCTTGGCGCCCGGCGCCCGCAGGGTCCGCTTCGGGCCGGTCTGCGCGTAGATCACGCGGCCGGTGCGCTGGTCGACGACCAGCTCGAAGCCGTGGTTGGAGTACCACTCCTCGGCCAGCACCTGCGGGCTGTCCGGCCGGCCGACGAGGCTGCCCGGCACCATCCGGGTGCCGACCTTCGTCGGGGCGACCGTGCCGGTGAACCGGTAACCCGTGTACCCCTGGACCTTTTTGGTATCCCGGTAGGTCAGCACGATCGTGTTGCCGAGGGTGTTGTCCCACCACTGGTAGGCGCGTTTCTGCACGTCGAAGGGGAACTTCAGATACGCCTCGCCCTCGATGTACGGCGTCTCGCCGCAGCAGTGGACGGGCTTGGTGGTCCTGCGGTCCATGACCCAGCGGTGCGGTACGAAGTCCAGCGCGTCGTGCGGATCCGCGGCCGGCAGCGTCTTGTCCGTGTCGACCGTGGTCGTCACGTCCCAGACCGCGTCACCGCTGCGCTCGCTGTCCTCGACGTTGCCGCGCACCCGCTGGGTGACGGTGATGGTCTGGCCGTCCACGGTCTCGACCTTGTCCGTGTCGAAGACGCGGCCGGTGCCCTTGTAGACGGCGGTCTGGTCGATGTCGATCGGGTTCACTGCGGCCCGCGGGGTCACGTACCACGCCAGCATGGGCGCCAGGACCAGCAAAAACGTGCCAAGTCCCAGCAGAATCAGAGAGAAAGGAGAGGCTGTACGGCGCATCCGGGCACTCCTGAGGCATGAGGGTACGGAGTTCGGGCCGCTCTATGGGCCGAGGACCGTAGGCTGCTCTTGACGGGGTGTCAATGTCTTGTCGACACTGGGGCGGACAGACAGGGTGGACTGCCGGGGTGGGGACGACCGCCGGTACAGAGCCATCGAAAGGCTGACCCTGCGATGTCCAGACTGCTTGCCGCCGTACTCACCGTCGCGGCCGCCGCGGCGCTCGCCGTGGCTGCCGCGTTCGGCATCGTCGCGCTGCTCGAAGCGACGCCCGACCAGCCGAACACGCCCTTAATCACGTACGAGCAAGCAGGTCAGGGGAGTTGACCCGTGACGGCGGTGACTTCCCGCTCGGCCTGGCTCGATGTACCCCGGCTCCAGGTGCGCCGTTTCGCGGAGATCGCGATGGCGGAGGCACCCGCGCTCGCCGAGGAGATCCTGCGCGAGATCCGCCGCGAGTACCCCCATCTGCCCGTCGTCCTCGACGAGTCGGGCGAACCGATGGCCCTCGTCGGCATCCGGCGCGCCATCGAGGTCTTCGTCCAGCACCTGGAGACCGCGCAGGGCCGTCCCTCGGTCCCCCCGGGCGTCTTCCAGGAGTTCGGCCGGGGCGAGGGCCTCAACGGCCGCAGCCTGGACTCCCTCCAGGCCATCTACCGCATGGGCGTACGTCTGGCCTGGCGCCGGTTCGCCGAGATCGGCCAGCGGGTCGAGATCCCGCCGCCGGCGATGTACGAACTCGTCGACGCGGGCTACGAGTACCTCGACGGCCTCGTCGACCAGTCGGTCCGCGGCTACGCCGAGGCGGCGGCCCGCGAGGCCGGCGAACGGCTCAGGCTCCAACGCCGCCTGATGGAACTCCTGCTGGTCGAACGCCACCGGCACGGCGACCCCGCCGAGGCCCTCACGGAACGCGCCGCCCGCATCGGCTGGCCGCTCCCCCAGAGAGTCGCCGTCGGGGTCCTGCTGCGCCCGGCACGGGAGGCGGTACCGCCCGCGGTCGGCCAGGGCGTGCTCCTGGACATGGAGTACGAACAACCGCGCATGGTCGTCCCCGAACCGGACGCGGCGGGCCGCCCCGACCTCCTCCACCGCGCCCTGACCGGCTGGGCGGGCGCGATCGGGCCCCCCGTCCCGCTGGCCGACGCGGCGAAGTCGCTGCGCTGGGCCGAGGCCGCCGTGCGCCTGATGGAACGCGGTCTGCTGCCGTCGGGCGAGGTCCTGCACTGCACCGAGCACACGGAGGCGCTGGTGCTCCTCCAGCCGGAGGAACTCATCGACGACCTCGCGCTGCGCTGTCTGGCCCCCCTCGCCCACTGCGGCCCCACCCACGGCCGCCGGCTCGCCGAGACGTTACTGGCCTGGCTGGAGACCCGCGGCGGCGCCCCGGAGGTGGCCGCCCGGCTGGGCGTCCACCCCCAGACGGTCCGCTACCGCCTCCGCCAGATCCGTGAGCTCTGGGGCGCCGAGATCGACGACCCGGACCGGCGCTTCGAGCTGGAACTGGTGCTCAGGGCGCAGCGGTTGAGGGGGGTGCTGGGGGAGACGCCGGGCTCCTAGGAGTCCGACCGCCGCTTGAACTCCACCGGGCCCGCGTTCATCTCGATCGTGCCGTCCGGGTGCAGCACAGGGCGGCGTTCGTTCATACGGCCGCTGTAGGACTCCACGTGCTGGATCGCCGCGCCGTCGGCGGCGGTGAAGTCGACCAGCGCGATGGCCACCCAGTAACGGGTCTTGGTGTTCTCGTACAGCGGCACGGTGACATGGGAGCCGCGCCCGTCGTCGACCACGACCTGCGCACCGAAGCTCTTGAAGGAACCGAACCCGTTGCTGACGGCCGAGTACGCGCACAGCAGGACGTACCCCTGCTCCTCGGGCCGCACGATCCGGATGGTCTCCCGGCCGGGGACCCGGGCGTCCCCGTCGAGCTGGATGTACGGCGCCTGCCGCAACGAGCCGAGGTTCTTGTAGTAGACGACGTCGCCGCCCTTGCCCTTCTTCTCGCCGCGCCCGGTCTTGACGATCGTGCCCGGCGCCTGTGACCCGCGCCGGGCCTGGGCGGCGGGTACGAACAGGGCGTACAGATCGAGGTCGGCGCCCCGGCGCCGCCGCTCGTCACTGCCGCCGTCCCACTCCAGGGTCACGGTGACGACGAGCTCGCGGTCCTTCTTGTCGAGGCTGAGGGAGACCTGGCTGCCCTTGTCGAGGCTGATCCTGCCGAGTGGGGGCTTGGTGAGGTTGGCGGGGGCGGGGGCCGCGGGGGCCGGAGCCACCGGTGCCGGCGCGGGAGGCGCTTCGGTCCGGGGCCTGCGCTCCGGTTCCGGTTCCGGCTCGGACACGTCTATGCCGAAGTCCGTGGCCAGTCCCGCCAGCCCCTCGGCGTACCCCTGCCCGATGGCCCGCAGCTTCCACCCGTCGCCCCGCCGGTACAGCTCCACGAGCAGCACCGCGCGCTCGCCGTCGGTCAGGGCGGGCGCACGGAAGACGACGGGGTCGCCGTCGGACTGGTGGGCCCGGACGGTGACCTCCTTGACCTCACGGAACGTACGGGCGGCGTTGTCGGGATCGCAGCTGCCGACCAGGACGACCCGGTCCACGTCCGCGGGCAGCCCGGCCGGATCCACGACCACCCGCTCGGGCCCGGACCCGTCGGCACCGACATGCCGCACGGCCCCGTCCTCCCCCGAGGGCTGGTTGTAGAACACCAGATCCTCATCGGACCGCACCCGCCCGTCCGCCCCCACCAGCAGCGCACTCAGATCCACCGGATCACCCACGGTGTGCAGCTCGGCGGTCAGCGGCCCGGAGCTCACCACGGTGTTCCCGCCCTTGAGAAGCTCAGGCACAGCGACTCCCCCCCACCCTTCGACGTCACGTCACCCTGTCACATCGGATCGGGAAGGGAAGAGGGTTCGCCGGGGGCTCTTCGATCAGACGGGTTCCCTCTGCGCGGCACGTCGGGGGGCCGGCTGGTCCAGGTGGACCACCACCGTCGTGTAGAAGCGGTGCACCGCGTCGTCCACGCTGCGGATGAAGCCGGACTCGGCGTTGCCGCGGCCGCTGCCCATGCCCTTGAGGAGGGACAGCCGGAAGCCGGTGATCCGGGTGCCGTTCTTCGGGAGCAGGTCCGCGGGTTCCGGGCGGAGCCGTTCCAGCGTGCCGCGCGGGCCGACGGCGTCGCCCTCGACCAGGGTCTCCACATGGAGGTCCGCCGGTGCCTCCGCGAGGCGGCGCACCAGTCGCTTGGCCCAGGTCAGGGGATAGCCCTGCTCGGGCGCGGGGACCTCGACGGACGTGCGCAGCCTGCCGGTGCGCAGATCGGCGCCGACGGTGAGCAGGCCCGGGGCCTGTTCGACGCGGAGCTCCGCATGGAGCCGCCCTTCCAGACACAGCCGGTCGGCCAGCTGCATCCGCCGGGTCCCGTGGTCGGTGCCGCGGCGGACGCGCTGGGCGGGCAGCACCTTCTGCCCGAGTTCGCCGCCGAGCCTGAGGCACACCTGCCGGATGAGCCGCTCCCAGCTCTCGACCACTTCGAGGGCCCGCGGGTCGCCCTGGCACAGGGTCTCGTCGTTGATGCCGTTGCGTACCGGCACCCAGGCGGAGCCCATGTTCTGGAAGCCGTGACAGCCGGAGTTCTCGTGCTGGAGGTAGTGCAGCAGCTCCTGGAGCAGCCAGGTGCGGGCCGCGTTGCCGACCCCCTCGTGCCGGATCAGCAGCTGCGCCTGATGGGCCACCTCGGCCCAGGACAGATGCCAGAGCGCCACCTGGTGCTTGCGCCGCCGGTCGATCCTGACGTCGACCAGCGGGCTGCCCTCCAGCGCGACGTCGTTCGACACCGTGATCACGGCCTCGTAGCCGCGCCGGGCGGCGATGTCCATGTAGGCCTGCACCTGGTCGGCCTTGAGGGGGTTGCCGTTGGTCTTGGTCTCGACGAGCGCCGTCCACAGCTTGCCGGCCCGCTCGATGCGGATGACCCCGTCGGGCCGCCGGGGTGTGTCACCGTGCGGCAGCGAGACCTCGGTGAAGGTCTCCATACGGCCCGAGGGCGCGCCGAACGCCGCGGTGAGGCGTCTGCCGAACCTCGGTACCTGGGTCATCACCGACAGCAGCACCGAGGTGGCGCGCATCTCCCGGTCCCGGTCGCTCTTCAGCGCGGAGAGCGGGAAGAGCCGGGCGGGCCGCCAGGAGTCGTTCTCCGCGAGGGACTTCTGCGGCGCGCTGGGCGGGGCGGCCCGCTTCTTGGCGGTGCGGGGCCGGGCGGCCGGTTTGCGCGGCCTGGTCTCGTCGGCGGACCGGCGCGGGGCCGGTACGGCGTCCAGCGCGGCCGGCGGTCCCGGCGCGGGGGCCGGGTCCGGCGGCGGGCCGGCCGGCTCGGCGTCCATGGCCGGTTCCGGGGTCGCCGCGGGCGTCGCCCCGTCGATGTCTTCGTCGGCCGTCGTACCGTCCACGTCCTCGCCTGCGGCCTCCGCGTCGTCGTCGATGTCGACGCCGAAGTCCGTCGCCAGCCCGGCCAGCCCCGAGTCGTAGCCCTGTCCGACGGCCCGGAACTTCCAGTCACCGTCGCGGCGGTACAGCTCGCCGAAGATGATCGCGCTGACCTTGCCGGGGTCGCCGATGGTGAAGCGCAGGAGGCTCTCGCCCACCGCGTCGGACAGGGTCACGCGCAGATCGTCCAGTTCCCCGAAGTGGGCGCCGCCGTAGCGGCTCGCGGCCACGACGACACGGTCGACGTCGGGCGCGACCACGGTCAGGTCGAAGCTGATCCGGTCCTCGTTGCCGTCCTCGGTGGGCGTCTTGTCCAGCAGATGCACGCTGCCGTCGGCGGCCACCGGGTTGTTGTAGAAGTAGAAGTCCGTGTCGCTGCGGACCTTGCCGTCCGGGCCCAGCAGCAGGACGGACACGTCCGCGTCGCCGTCCCCGCCCGGACTGCTCCAGCCCAGGCTGACGATCACCGAGTCGGTGTTCTCACTCAGGGCGGACAGGGCAGTGTTCGACCCCTTGGACATTTCGTGCACGAGATCCCCCCAGGAACCGCATCCCCCAAGACGCACCACTCAGTGTGATGTGTCGCACACGGACACAGTAGTGCCGGCGCCTCGCACCCGTACGCTTCCTGCCCAAAGAGGACGGCCGGGAGCGTGTGACCCGCATGCCCATTGCCCGGGGAAACGCGATATGGCTAGCCTGTGTTCGTTATGCCGATCGTCTGTTGAAATTTCGAACAGATGCCTAAGATGCAAAGGGAGGGGGCCGGACGTGGGACGTCTCGTACCTGCCGTGACCCGGGCTCTCGACATTCTGGAGCTCTTCCTCGACGGGGACGGCACGCTCTCCGCCCCCGACATAGTGCGCAAGCTCCAGCTGCCGCGCACCACCGTGCACGAACTGGTGACCACGCTCGCCGCGCGGTCGTACATCGTCCCGGTGCCGGGTCAGCCGGGACGTTACCGGCTCGGGGTACGGCCGTACCAGCTCGGCAGCCGGTACGCCGAGCAGCTCGACCTCGCCGCCGAGGGGCAGCAGGTCGCCCGGTCCGTCGCCGAGACCTGCGACGAGACGGTGCACGTGGCGATCCTGGAGGGCACCGACGTCATCTACATCGCCAAGGTGGACTCGACGCACGCGGTGCGGATGGTGTCCGCCGCCGGACGCCGGCTGCCCGCCCATTGCACCTCCGTCGGCAAGATGCTGCTCGCCTCGCTCCCGGAGCCGGAGCTGAGCTCCCGCATCCCGGACTCCGCCGAGCTGGTCGCGATGACCCCGAACAGCATCACCGACCCGCACGCCCTGCGCGAGGCCCTCGCCCACATCCGTGAGCGCGGTCTCGCCGTGGAGAGCCGGGAGTCCAACCCGGACGTCTCCTGCGTGGCCGCCCCGGTCCGCGACCGCACCGGCCGGGTCGTGGCCGCGCTGTCCATCTCCGTGCCCATGATCCGCTGGAGCGACGAGCGCCGCGACGAGCTGGAGCAGCTCGCCGCCAAGGGTGCCGTCGAGCTGTCCGAGCGCCTCGGTCACCGGAGCGTGGGATGACCTCGACGACGTACGACTACGAGGTGGCCGTCCGCGCCGAGGCGACCCTCGGCGAGGGCCCCACCTGGGACCCGGCGCACCACCACCTCGTCTGGCTCGACATCCTCGGTGCCCGGATCAACACCTACGACCCCGTCTCCGGCCACCGCACGGTCCGCGTCACCGACCAGCACATCGGCGCCGCCAAGCCGCGCACCGGCGGCGGACTCGTCCTCAACCTGCGGGACGGAGTGGCGTTGCTGGACGCCGACGACTCCTTCCGCTGGCTGCACCACGAGCCGGTCCCCGGCCACCGCGCCAACGACGCCGCCGTCGCCCCCGACGGCTCGCTGTGGGCGGGCACCATGCGCTACGACGAGGCACCGGGCGGCGGCACCCTGTCCCGTCTCACCGGCGACGGCACCTTCGAGACCGTCCTCGACGACGTCGCCGTCAGCAACGGCACCGGCTGGAGCCCCGACGGCCACCGGATGTACTTCATCGACTCACCGACCCGCCGCGTCGACGTCTTCGACTTCGAGAACGGCCGCCCCGCGAACCGCCGCCCCCTCGTCGAGATCGAGGAGGGCGCCGGCTTCCCCGACGGCCTCACCGTCGACGCCGACGGCTGCGTGTGGGTGGCCCTGTGGGACGGCGGAGCGGTACGCCGCTACACGCCGGAGGGTGTGCTGGACCGGGTGATCGTCCTGCCCACGCCGAGGGTGACGGCATGTGCCTTCGGCGGCGCGGACCTGACCGACCTGTACATCACGACGGCGAGGGTGGGCCTCAAGTCCCCGCATCCGGTGGCGGGTTCGCTGCTGGTGGTACCGGGCGCGGGGAAGGGCTTGCAGCAACCTTCATTCG
The DNA here is from genome assembly GCF_042894505.1 of Streptomyces sp. NPDC001536. Lineage (NCBI taxonomy): Bacteria > Bacillati > Actinomycetota > Actinomycetes > Kitasatosporales > Streptomycetaceae > Streptomyces > Streptomyces sp. NPDC001536. Next base: position 334,995 of record NZ_JBIAVQ010000001.1, on the reverse strand, counting down.
CCGGGTAAGTGGACCCACCCAGGGGCGCCGGAACTGCGCGAGAAGCCCCACCGGCCCGCGCCCGACCAACTACTGAAGCCCCACCCTCTTCAACTCCTCGGCAGTCAAAGGCGGCGCCACCAACGGGGCCTTCAACGGCCCCACCACCGCCGCCAACAACACCGACGGCGCCAGCAACACCTCCGCCCGCCGCTCAAGCGACGTCACATCCGTCACGCGGCGGGCGATCCGCCCGTTCCCGGTAGCCGTACGCATCAGCCGGTCCACATACCCGGCCAGCAACCGATCCCGCAGCGTAGGTCCGCTCTCCGTAGCCCCCGGATAGAAGACATCCTGCCCCGTAGCCAGATCCCACGCCGCACCCACCGGCCGGGCCACGGCCTTCTGGACCCGGCGGGACAGCCCGGGCGCCCCCCAGCCATGACGCGCGGTCAGCTTCCGCAGGAGCAGCGCGCTCTGCGCGCCGACGGCGAGTCCATGACCGTAGACCGGGTTGTACGCGGCCAACGCGTCGCCCAGCACCGTGAAGTTGTCGGGCCAGGCAGGCATCCGCTCGTAGAAGTACCGGCGGTTGACCGTCGCGCGGGTGACCGCCACCTCGGACAGCGGCTCGGCCTGCCGCAGCAGGTTGCCGATGAGGGGGTGCCGCAGCTCTTCCCGGGCGAAGCGGACGAAGTCGTCGTCGGACGCGGAGGGTTCGCCGCCCCGCGTGCCGTTCACGGTGACGATCCAGCGGCCGTTCTCGATGGGCAGCAGGAAACCCGCCCGGCCCGGGACGCCGGCGTGCGGGTCGGGCTGGACATGGACGACCGGGAAGCCGTCGCGGGCCTGCTCGGGCGCGAGGTAGAGCCGACTGGCGTACGCGAGGCCGGAGTCGACCTTGCGCTCGCGCGGCGCGGGCAGTCCGAGTTCCGACAGCCACCGGGGCGCTCCGGAGCCCCGTCCGGTGGCGTCGACCACCATGCCCGCCCCGATGGTCCGTTCGCGGCCGTCGCGCTCCCGCACCCGGACCCCGGTGACCGCCTCCGGCGTGCCGGCGAGGCCCAACACCTCGGTGCCGCCGAGCACTTCCACCCGCCCGTCGGCCAGGACCTGTGCGCGGACCGTCGCGTCCAGCAGGTCCCGCCCGGCCAGGATCACGTGGTGGGACTCGGGCCAGCGCCGGAACCAGCCCTGCGCCGAGTAGCCCACGATGTCCGTGGTGACCGGCGCCCGCCGCGCCCCCGCCGCCCGGAGCGTCTCGGAGATGCCCGGCAGCAGCTCCTCCATGGCCCGCACCCCGCCCGACCACAGCATGTGGGCGTGCCGGGCCTGCGGCAGGCCCTTGCGCGGCTCGGGGCCCTCGGGCAGCACGTCCCGCTCGACGACCAGGACGCGGTCGGCGAAGGCGGCGAGCGCCCTTGCCGCGAGCATGCCGGTATGGGATCCCCCCAGGACCACGGCGGTTCTGGCGGGGGAGGGACTCTCACTCATGCGCGGACATGCTCTCTGCCGGGACGGCCGCACGGGTGCGTACCGCCTTGATCTCGTCGGGGCTGCGCAGGGCCTCGGACACGGCCTGGATCTCCTGCAGCAGGTAGGTGGTGTCGGGGGCGCTCGCCCCGTCGGTGTCCGCTGCGCCCCGCTCGCGCTCCATGGCGTCCAGGATCGTCACGGCCGCCGCCAGCGCCTGCGCCCGGCCGCGCTCGAAACCGAGGGCCAGGGCGGCGTCGTGGGCCCGGTCGCGCAGCTCGTCGTCGAGGTGGCGGGAGAGGTGCAGGAGCGCGTCGCGGATGAGCGTCTCGCGGCGGATCAGCCGCATCTCGTGGGTGGCCCGCAGCGCGAAGGGCTCACGGCCGCCCGCGACGTTCCGCATCAGCCGGGCCAGGGGGCGGAGGTCGCGGTACCGGCGGCGCAGCCGCCACCGCTCCTGGAGGTACTGGCCGGCGTGCGGCACGATGAAGCCGATCGCGACCAGGGTCGCCGCGATGCACGCGGCCGACGGGGCGATGTTGGTGTTCAGCCAGTCCAGGTCGTGTCCGGTCCAACGGGCGACGACGGCCGTGAGCTTGGCGACGCTGAAGAGCAGGTTCGTCGCGAATCCGACCCCCAGGAACCGCAGTCCCCAGCGCAGCCAGCCGTCCAGGCCCTCGGTGCGGATCCAGTTCCAGACGAGCCGGGACGTGACCAGGCTGGCCACCATGTGGGCGAACAGGTAGAGGAGGATCGCCTCCCGCATGAACGGGGTGGAGGCGTAGTAGGTGTCGAGGTCCCGGATCTGTTCCACGGGCACGTCGGCGAGGGCGAACAGCACCCACAGGGCCACCACGACACCCGCGTAGACGGCGACCACCCACCGGGTCGCGCGGCGGGTGTGGGCCTGGCGCTCGGTGCGGCCGTTGCGCCAGTGGACGACCAGCAGCAGCCAGGACGCGCAGAGCGCGGTGAGCAGCGAGTACACCCAGGGTGCCGCGATGTTCGGCACACCGGTGACCCGGTTGGTCCAGGAGATGGTGCTGGGGGCGGCGAAGACGAACACCGCGCAGGCGAACAGCAGCAGTCCGCCGACGGCCCGCAGCAGCGGGTCCCGCCAGAGCTTGAGGATGCTGGGCAGTTTGATCACCAGGGCCGCGGTCAGCACCACGGTGGGGAGCCAGAAGGAGACGTACACCCCGCTGAGGAGGTTGCCCTGCGCGAGCGGACCGGCGTGTGTCACCGCTCTGTGCCTCCGCGCCCGCGGTATCCCATGGACCGCTCCATCCCGTTGAGGGACGCCCTGCCGCCGCGGCCCGACAGATAGGGCCGGAACGCCGCCGCCAGCCGGTGCCCGAAGTCGTCCGCCTCCGCCTCGTCGGTCTGCCGCGAGCCGTCGCGCGCGGCGACGGCCAGGGCGTCCTTCCAGTCGGGGCCGCCGGCCAGCGCGCGGGCGGCGGCCGGGCCCACCCCGTGCCGGTGCCCGGCGTTCAGATGCCACAACTCATGGCCGAGGATGACCAGTTGCTGTACCGCCTCGGCCCGCTCCTCGACGATGACCAGGTCGAAGTCCTGGAACTCCACCCACAGGCCGGTCACCTCGATCTCGTCGGGGAACCGCTCGAAGCGCAGCTCGACGGGGCGTCCGCCGCGGCGCGTGCTCATCTCCTCGCACAGCGCCCGGCACACCTCGTGCACCCCGGCCGGGGGAGTGGACCTGGCCCGCAGCGCGGTGTCGAGTTCGACGGCGAGCCGGCGCATCGCGGACCCGGTTCTCGCGCGCCGCAGCGCCGCGGCGACCCGCCCCGCCCTCTTGCGCGCGATGTCCATCGATCCCCCTTCTCACCGCGTACGGCAGCCCGTCCGAGCGTACGCGGCCCGAACTGTCCACGTCATGTGATCCGGCGACCGTTCGTACAAGTGGGAACGACCGCTCGCGGTTCTGAGAATCCTGTCCGGACCATTGACTAGAAAGCGCTTCCTATCTACGGTCCCGTTCGAAGTTGCGAGCATCTATCGAAATATCGAACAACAGCGAACCGACAGGATCTCTTCTCCGACTGTAAGGGCAGGCAATGGGACGACCTGACCTGAACCGCAGGCAACTGCTCGCCGCCGCAGGCGGGTTGGCCGTGGCCGGCAGCTTCGGCTTCGCCGCGCTCGGCACCGGCGCCGACGCGCTCGCCTCCGGCGCCGACACCCGGGTGCGCTACTGGAACCTCTTCAGCGGCGGCGACGGCGCCAACATGATCGCGATGCTGGACGCCTTCCGGAAGGAACACCCCGGCATCGCCGTCAAGGACTCCACGCTCCAGTGGGGCAACCCCTTCTACACCAAGCTCGCCATGGCCGCCGCGGGCAACCGCGCCCCCGAGCTCGGCGTCATGCACGTGGGCCGGGTCGCGGGCTTCTCGCCCGGACGGCTCCTGGACCCGTGGGACGAGACACTCCTCGCCGAGTACGGCGTGCGCAAGGCGGACTACAACCCCGCGCTGTGGAACCGCGGCGTCATCGACGGCAAGCTCTACGCCCTCCCCCTCGACATCCACGTCCAGCTCTGCTTCTACCGCAAGGACGTCCTGAAGAAGGCGGACCTGCTCGGCGACGACGGCCGGATGATCCCGGTCGGCTCCACCGGCGAGTGGTTCGACGTCCTGAAGAAGGCCAAGCAGGTCCAGAAGAACGGCTTGCAGACCGTCGGACTGTGGACCAACGACCAGAACTTCCAGTGGTGGTTCTTCGTCGCCTTCTACACCCAGCTCGGCGGCCGCTGGTTCGACGACGGCAACACCGAGGTCCTCTTCGACGCCGACAAGGCCACCCAGGTCCTGGAGTTCCTCCGGCAGCACGTCACCGACGGCTACGTCATCCCCGGCGCCCCCACCGGCGAGCAGTTCATCAACGGCGCCCCCTTCACCTGGGAGGGCAACTGGTCGGTGCCGGTCTTCTCCGGCGCGAAACTGGACTACGGCGCGACCCCGCTGCCGCCCGTCTTCGGCCGGCCCGCCACCCACGCCGAGTCGCACGCGTTCGTCCTGCCCCACCAGGCCGGCCGCGGCGGCGCGACCGACAGGGCCGCGCACGAACTGGCCGCGTACGTCGTCACCCACGCCCAGCAGTGGGCCGCCGGCGGCCACATCCCCGCCTACACACCGACGTTGTCCACGGCCGCGTACCAGAAGCTGGAACCGCAGAACGAGTACGTCAGCGCCATGGACCACCAGGCCACCGAGCCCAAGGTGTGGTTCGCGGGCTCCACCGGCGTCCTCGCCCAGGACCTCGGCCCCGTCGTCGTCTCCTCCACGATGGGCTCCGCCAAGCCGGCCGCCGTCGCGCGGACCATGAAGTCCCGGCTCACCAGACTCCTCGCCTCGAAGAACCCGATGGACGGCAGGACCGCCGCGCAGGGAGGTACGGCCGCATGACCACCAGCGCTCAGACCGTCGTCGCACCGGCGCGGACGAGGACCGCCACCGCCGTCGCGACCGTCCGCCGCAAGCAGGGCTTCCAGCACGGGGGCTGGTTCATCGCCCCGTTCCTGCTGCTCTTCGTGCTCTTCGTGGTCTGGCCGCTGCTGCGCGGCCTCTACCTCAGCTTCACCGACGCCAACATCTCCGGCGAGGGCGCGAGCTTCGTCGGCCTCGACAACTACCGCGAGGCCCTCCACGACCAGGCGATGTGGGACGCGCTCGGCCACAGCGCGTACTTCACCCTGCTCGTGGTCCCCTGCATCACCGTGCTCGCCTTCCTGCTGGCGATGCTGGCCCACCACATCGAGCGCGGCAAATGGCTGTGGCGGCTGTGCTTCTTCGCCCCCTTCCTGCTGCCCTCGACGGTCGCCGCCAACATGTGGCAGTGGCTCTTCACCCAGGGCATCGGCCTGTTCAACGAGACCTTCGGACTCACCACCCCCTGGCTCACCGACAAGTCGTACGCGATGCTCGCCATCGTCATCCAGACCCTGTGGTGGACGGTCGGCTTCAGCTTCCTGCTCTACCTCGCCGCGCTCCAGGGCATCCCCGGCCACCTCTACGAGGCAGCCAAGCTGGACGGCGCCAACGCCTGGCACCGCATGGTCCACATCACCCTGCCGATGCTGCGCCACATCACCGGCCTGGTGATCGCGCTCCAGATCCTCGCCTCGCTCCAGCTCTTCGACCAGGCCGTCGTGATGATGGACTTCAGCCCCGGACCCGAGCTCAGCACCCGCTCCTTCGTCCAGTACACCCTCGAACAGGGCTTCACCAGCTACCGCGTGGGCTACGCCTCCGCGATGTCCATCATCTTCTTCGTGATCATCGCGGCCGTCGCCCTCGGACGGATGGCACTGCTGCGCAACCGTGAGGAGGGCACCCGATGAGCAGCACCCCGATACGGCTCAGGTCCCGCAAGCCCTGGACGCCCAGCCAGATCATCCTCACACTGACCGGCGTCGCCGTCTCCGCCGTCTTCATGGCCCCGATCGCCGCCGCCCTGTTCACCTCGCTCAAGTCCGAGGCGGAGGCGGCCGAGATCCCGCCGCACTGGCTGCCCGAGGTGTGGACGCTCCAGGCCTGGAAGTCCCTGTGGGAGACCGGCAACATCGGCAACTGGTTCATCAACTCGCTGGTCGTCTCGGTGTGCGTGACGACCATCGTGCTGGCGGTGAGCGCACTGGCCGGCTACGGCTTCGCCCGCACCGAGTTCCGCGGCAAGAACGTCCTGATGGGCGTGGTGATGGCGGGCCTCATGGTGTCTCCCGCCGTCCTCGGCGTACCGCTGTTCACCACGGTCCAGCAGATGGGCATGGTCGACACCTACTGGGGCATGATCCTGCCGCAGTGCGCGCCCGCCGCGATGGTCTACATCCTCTACAAGTTCTTCCAGGGCATCCCGCGCGAACTGGAGGAGGCCGCCTTCATCGACGGAGCCGGCCGCTGGCGCGTCTTCTTCACGATCGTCGTCCCGCTCGCACGACCCTCCCTGGCGGCGGTGGGCATCTTCACCTTCATCGCGTCCTGGAACAACTTCCTCTGGCCGTACATGGTGACCAACAACCCCGACCTGATGACCATGCCGAACGGCATCGCGACCGTCATGAACTCCTACGGCATCCAGTGGGCCCAGCTCATGGCCAGCGGCCTGATGGCGGGGCTGCCCCTGATCGTCGTCTTCGTCTTCTTCCAGCGGCAGATCGTGGCGGGCGTCGCCCACACGGGATTGGCGGGACAGTGAGAGCACGCAGAGCGTTGACGGCCGTGCTCGCGGCGGCGTTCCTGGCGTTCCTCCCCAACACGGCCCAGGCCGAGCAGAGTTACCCGGACCCACAGCCCGTCACCGGCCAGCAGATCATCCACGACCCCACCGTCGTCCGCCTCAAGTCCGGCGGCTACGTGGCCTATTCGACGGGCGGCGTCATCGGCGCCCGCCTGTCCAAGGACCGCAAGCACTGGGACGACTCCGGCAACGCCTTAGCCGAGCCGCCGAGTTGGTGGTACGAGTACAACGACACCGGCGACCCATGGGCCCCGGACATCTCCTACCGGGCGGGCAAGTACTGGCTGTACTACGCCGTCTCGTCCTGGGGCACCAACCACTCCGCGATAGGCGTGGCCACGTCCCCCTCCGGCCTCCCCGGCACCTGGACCGACCACGGCAAGGTCCTCACCTCCGAGCGCACGGACACCTGGAACGCCATCGACCCCGCCCTGATCAAGGCCGACGGCAAGCTGTGGATGTCCTTCGGCTCCTACTGGACCGGCATCCGCATGGTCGAACTGAACCCGAGGACGGGCAAGGCGGTGCCGGGCACGACCGTCCACCACCTGGCCACCCGCCCGGACACCCCGTACGCGGTCGAGGGCCCGTACATCGTGCAGCACGGCCGCTACTACTACCTCTTCGCCTCGTACGACGCCTGCTGCTCGGGCGTGAACTCCACGTACAAGATCAAGGTGGGCAGGTCTACGTCGGTGACGGGCCCGTACACCGACAGCACCGGCAAGCCGATGCTGGAGGGCGGCGGCGACCTGGTGCTGGAGGGCCACGGAAGGTATATCGGCACAGGCGGCCAGTCGGTCTTCAGGGACCGGGGTCAGGATTGGCTGGCGTACCACTATTACGACGCAGAGGACGAAGGCACGCCAAAGCTAGGGCTGAACAGACTGCACTGGACAGAAAACGGCTGGCCAAACGTGGCTTAGGGGCGCGGGGAACTGCGCGACAAGCCCCCACCAACCCGCAGACAACACACAACCTGCGAAAGGCAACCATGAGCACCGCCCGCTTCACCCTCGACCCGGCCTTCACCGTCGGCACGGTCAACCCCCGCCTCTTCGGCTCCTTCGTAGAACACCTGGGCCGCTGCGTCTACACCGGCATCTTCGAGCCCGACCACCCCACCGCGGACGAGGACGGCATCCGCACGGACGTCCTTGAACTCGTGCGCGAACTGGGCGTAACCGCCATCCGCTATCCCGGCGGCAACTTCGTCTCCGGCTACAAATGGGAGGACTCCGTCGGCCCCGCCGAGGACCGTCCCCGTCGCCTCGACCTCGCCTGGCGCTCCACCGAGACCAATCGTTTCGGCCTCTCCGAGTACATCGCCTTCCTGAAGAAGGTCGGCCCTCAGGCCGAGCCGATGATGGCCCTCAACCTCGGCACCCGCGGCGTCGCCGAGGCCCTGGAACTCCAGGAGTACGCCAACCACCCCGCCGGCACCGCCCTTTCCGACCTCCGCGCCGCGCACGGCGACAAGGAGCCCTTCGGCATCAACCTCTGGTGCCTCGGCAACGAGATGGACGGCCCCTGGCAGACCGGCCACAAGACGGCGACGGAGTACGGCCGGGTCGCCGCCGAGACGGCCCGCGCGATGCGCCAGATCGACCCCGGCGTCGAACTCGTCGCCTGCGGCTCCTCCAGCCAGTCCATGCCGACGTTCGCCGAGTGGGAGGCGACGGTCCTGGCGGAGACGTACGAACTCGTCGACTACATCTCCCTGCACGCCTACTACCAGCCCGAGGACGGCGACCTCGACTCCTTCCTCGCCTCCGCCGTCGACATGGAGTCCTTCATCGAGAACGTGGTCGCCACCGCCGACCACGTGGGCGCGAAGCTCAAGTCCAAGAAGAAGATCAACCTCTCCTTCGACGAGTGGAACGTCTGGTACATCTCGGAGTGGCACGAGATCGAGAACTCCGGCGCGCGGGACTGGGCGGAGGCCCCCCGTCTCCTGGAGGACAACTACAGCGTCACCGACGCCGTCGTCTTCGGCTCCCTCCTCATCGCCCTGCTCCGGCACGCCGACCGCGTCACCGTGGCCTGTCTCGCCCAGCTGGTCAACGTCATCGCGCCGATCATGACCGAGCCGGGCGGCCCCGCCTGGCGGCAGACGACGTTCTTCCCGTTCGCCCAGGCGGCGAAGTACGGCCGCGGCGAGGTCCTCGACGTGCGGGTCGACTCACCGACGTACGAGACGAAGAAGTACGGCGAGACCGACCTGCTGCACGCCACCGCCGTGCGCGGCGAGGACGGCTCGGTCACCGTCTTCGCGGTCAACCGCAGCCGGACCGAGGCGCTGCCCCTCGAAGTCGCCCTCGGCGCGCTGGACTTGACGTCCGTCGTCGAGCACAGCGTCCTCGCCGACGCCGACCCGGACGCACGCAACACCCTCGCCGAGCCCGAGCGGGTCGCCCCGCGCCCGGCCGAGGGCACCGCGCTGACCGACGGCACCCTGACCGCCGTACTCGAACCGCTGTCGTGGAACGTGATCCGGCTGGCCTAGCGGCTCACCGCTCGATGTACACCTGTGCGGGCGGGTACGGCGAGGCGGAGTTCGTGCCGACGGACCAGTACCCGCCCGCACCGGGCACCGGAGCGAGTCCGCTGAGCAGCACGGGGGTCGGGGACAGCGGGCCGCGCTCGCTCACCCACGCGCCGTCCTCCCAGCGGAGGTGGTGCGCGCGGGTCTGGTCCCAGAAGTCCCAGCCCGCGATGCGGTCGGGGCGGCCCTGGGGGTCGGCGACGATCGCGGTGAGCATGCCGACGGTGAACGGGGTGGTGGCGTAGGTCCACGCGCCGCCGTCCCAGTGGCGCAGCGTGACGGACGGCGGCTTGCCGGGCGGGCCGCCGACTCCGTAGTCGTAGCCGGTGAGCCAGACGTCGTCGGCGGTGACCGGGAGGAGTCCGGTGACATAGGGGCGAAGACCAGCAGGCACGGGCAGTTCCGTCCAGGTCTCGCCGTCCCAGCGGGCGACGAACGCCGAGTCGTACACCCAGACATCGCCGTCCGGTGCCACGCTGACGCCGGCCGGGGCGCTCGTGGGCGGGGTCGGGGGCGGGGTCACCCAGGTCCAGCCGTCGTCACCGCCGTCGCCGCGCAGCAGCACGCAGCCGTCGCTGTTGCGGCCCGAGAGCCAGACACGGTTCTTGGCGTCCAGCGTCACCCCGGTCAGGCTCGTCCCGTACGCCAGTCGTCCGGCGAAGAGGGACTCCTGCCAGGTCGTCCCGTCCCAGCGCAGCAGCCGGGCGGCGCCCGCCGGGTCGGTGGCGACGGCCCAGGCGGCGCCCGCCGAGCCGGCGACCGCGCGCAGATACCCGCCGGTGAGACCGAGGTGGGTGAGGTCGAGGCGGGTCCATGTGCCGCCGTCCCACACCAGGGCCAGGGGAACCCCGCGGGTGCCGCCGTTGCGGCCCTCCTCGCCCACGGCCCACGCGAGGTCCGGGCCCGCCGCCGCCACGGCGAGGAGCTGGGCGGCCGGGGTGCAGGTGGGGGCCGGGACGGTCTGCCAGTCATGGGGGCCCGTGACCCGGGGCGCGGCGGCCTCCGTGCCCCCGCTGCTCTCCGGGGCGAGGCCCATCGCCGCCCCGGCGCCGAGTAACCCGCTGATGAATCGCCGTCTTCGCACGAGGTTCTCCTCCTCAGACGTTCGCCACTGTCACCCCGCCCGCCGTCGCGCCCAGCAGTGTCAGCCGTACGTCCTTGGGTCCCGCCTGTGTCGTACCGTCCGAGACGACCGCCAGGGCAAGGGTGTTGGTGCCCCGGGTGCGCAGGACGCCGTTCGGCAGGACGAAGGTGTGCTGGGGGCCGACGTCGTTGACGTACTGGCCCATGTTCCAGCCGTTGAGGAAGATTTGCACCCGGTAGGCACGCTTCCGATCGTCGTCGAGGGTGAGGGCGATCGAGGCGTCGACGCCGGGGTCGACGGACAGCCGGAAGGACGTGCGGTACCAGGTGACGCCCTGGCGCCGTTCCCCGCGCGGCAGTTCGGCCGGCTCCCAGTCGGCGTCGTCGAAGCCGGGCAGATGCCAGCCCTCCCGCTCGCCGTACAGGCCGCCGTTGTTGAGCGGCCCGCGCACCGGATCGGCGGCGGCCGCACCTTGCAGCCGCCAACTCACCTTCGGTGAGGCGCCCTTGAACCGCACGGAGGTCAGTCCCCGGGCCGCCTTGTGGGTGTCGAGGGACTCGCCGTCCATGTCGTGCTGCATCCGCCGTACGAGGACGGACAGCACATGCTCGTCCCGGTCCCTGAGCTGCTCCGGCACCTCGAAAGTCGCCGTGTCCGTCCAAGTACCCTTCCGGGCCGTCTTCTTGTCCGGTACCGGCATCCGGTGGGTGCCCAGGGGCTCCCCGTCCAGCCAGGCCATCAGGAGGCCCTGGGTGCCGGTGCTGTAGGCGAGGGAGAGCGACTCGGTGTCCTCGGCGTCGGTGAGGCGGCCGCGGTACCAGACGTCGCCGTAGTGGAAGCCGTAGTCGTCCGCGAAGAGCACCGGCTGCCCCTCGGGCACCGGGGTGGTGCTGAACGAGCTCTTCTTGTCGGCCTGTCGCCACGCCGAGTCGTCGAAGTCCGGCGCGGACTCGGGGTTCTCGGTGCGGCGCCGCCAGCCCTTGTCCAGCGCGGGCAGCGACACGGCGCCCACCCCGGGCAGGGGCTTGAGGGCGATGAGGCTGTTGGTGGCGCTGACCCGGGTCGGCACCGGCCGTCCGTTCCAGGTGACCTGGCCGATACCGCGCGGTCCCCACACCTCCAGGCCGGTCACCGCGGTCGTGTCACCGGTGAGGTGCACGGTGGAGTCCTCCAGGGTGACCGACCGCACCAGCGACGGGCCGTACACCAGCACCGTCCCGGACGGCGTCTCGTACGGCCACAGCCGCAGAGCCGTCGCGTCGTCGGCGAAGAAGATCAGCAGCGGACGCCCGGAGCCGCCGTTCTCCACCTTCACCCGGGCCAGCAGGCCGACGCCGAGCGGGGCCGTCACGCGCAGCAGACCGCGGTCGTAGATCCACGCCGGTTCCGCGTCCAGGCGGGTCGCCGTCGGCTCGTCCGGGCACTCCAGGACGACCTGGGCCATGTCGCCGTGCCGGCCGGAGAAGACGGCGATGTCCTGCCGCCCGGCGGCGACGAACATCGCGAGCTGCGCGGTGGCGTACCGCAACGTCCGCCGACCGAGCTTCAGTTCGGTGGTGATCAGCCGGGCGTCACGGGCCGGGACGGTCATCGGCACCTCGATGCCGGCATCCGGCAGCGGCACGGTGACGTCCTCGGCGGAGTCGTTGCGCACGACGTAGACATGGGAGCCCGTGTCGCGGTTGGTCAGGTGGTACACCTTCAGCCGGTCGTCGGGGGACGTCACGTCCTTGGCCCGGTCCAGCTTCGCGAAGTCCGGGACATGCCGCAGCAGATGACCCAGCTGGTGCATCGGGGCGAGCTTCGCCGTCTGCCGGCGCCCCTCGTCGAGGACCGCCCCGTAGTCGTACGACGTGTAGACCTGCGGCGCGGGCAGCCAGCCCCACGAGGTGCCGCCGAACGTCATGTAGACGTTGTGCAGCGTGATCCCGTTGGCGAGGTTGGTGAGATGGAAGCGCCGCTCGTACGCCGCGTCCCGGGTCCGCCGCGCCTCCTCGTACCCCTTGCCGTCGAACGCCGCCCCGCCCCACGGATCGGGCCGGCCGCCACCGAACTCCGGGAGGAAACCGGGGGTCCTCGGGCTGGCCTTCGCGGCCGTGGCTCGCTGGGTGCCGAAGCGCCCCCAGTCCTGCGGGACCTCGTCGGGCCGCGGATACCCGTCGAATCCGTACAGCCAACGCCCCTTCTCCCCGCCGGTGTCGAAGGACCCGGGCACCCAACGCCCCTCGCGAGTCTTGTCGTTGTGGAAGAGCGGGACGTCGATCCCGTCCGCCCGCACCTTCTTGTACAGGTGGGACATGTAGGCGCGGCCGTCCGCACCGGTGACGTCGTACGCGTTCTCGATCTGGTAGAGCAGGACCGTGCCCTTGCCCTTGGTGTACAGATGCCGGACGGCGATCGCGTTCACCCGCGTCAACCACTCGTCGGCGTGTGACAGATAGGTGGGATCGGTGGTCCGGGCCCTGCCCTCGGTCGCCGTCAGCCAGCCCGGGAAGCCGCCCGCGTCGACCTCGGCGTTGATGTACGGGCCCGGGCGCAGGATCACGTAGAGGCCGGTCTCGGCGGCCGTGCGCAGGAACAGGTCCAGGTCGCGGACGCCCGTGAAGTCGTACGCGCCGGGCGCGGGGGAGTGGAGGTTCCACGGGACGTAGACACTCACCGCGTTGTAGCCGTGCGCCCGCATCTTCTGCAGCACGTCCCGCCACAGCGACGGACTCGGCAGCCGGAACGGATGCATCTCGCCCGACCACAGCACCAGCCGCCGGCCGTCGACCAGCAGCGAATACCGGTCGAAGCCGACGGTGTGCCCGCTGCCGTCGGCGGTGGGCGGGCTCGGCGGAGGGCCCGTGGGCGCGAGTCCGGGCGCGGCGGAGGACGGCAGCGCACCGCCACTGCCGGTCAGCGCCAAGCCGAGCGCGGTCGTGCCGGCCAGGGCGCTGAATGTTCGTCTGCTGAGCTCCACGCGAGCGTCGCCTCCTGTTGTGCCTGCGTTTCCCGGGACGCGAGGGAGGGACCATTCTCCACGCCCGGCGCGACACGCCTCACAATGGGCCCATGAGGATCTCGGCACGGGCGGACTACGCGGTACGAGCGGTACTGGAGCTCGCCGTACGGCAGGGCGACGGTCCGGTGAAGGCGGAGGCGATCGCCGCCACCCAGGACATTCCGCACAAGTTCCTGGAGGGCATCCTCGGTGACCTGCGGCGCGGCGGTGTCGTCGACAGCCGGCGCGGGGGCAACGGCGGCTACCGGCTGGCCCGTGACGCGGCGAGGATCACGGTCGCCGACGTGATCCGGGCCGTGGACGGCCCCATCGTCTCCGTACGAGGTGAACGCCCCACCGAACTCGCCTACACCGGCTCCGCCCAGCCACTGCTGCCCCTGTGGATCGCGCTGCGGGCCAATGTGCGCCGCATCCTGGAGGGCGTCACCATCGCCGACATCGCCGCGGACGCCCTGCCGGCGCCGGTACAGGCGCTGGCGGCGGAGCCGGCGGCATGGGAGAACCCGTAGCTCTGTCTGTGAGTGCGCTCATCCGGGTCTCAGGCTGTCCTCAGTTTGACGCCCTACCGTCGCGTCCCGTTGATCCCTACCTCCCCGGTGGGAAAACCAGGAAACGACGGACGGGACCTCCCCATGCGCACGCTGATCCTGCTCGCCCTCGCGGGTCTGGGCGCCCAGCTCGTGGATCGGCGTCCCGGGCGCGCTCGGCTCCTTCCTCGGCGCGACGGTCCTGTCGTCGTTGTCGACGCAGGTCGCCGAGCCGGTGATGTCCCTGATCCTGCTGGGTCTCGGCCTGTACGTCATGTCCGGCTTCACCTTCCGGGGCCTGCCCAAGACGCATCTCGGCAAGCCGCTGCGGAGGCGGTTCCTGACCCCGCTCGGTGATCGGCTCCATCGACACCAGCGAGTTCCTGGTCGCCGCGCCGGTCGCCGCCTGGCTGGTGCGGCTGGTCCCGCCGCGGGTGCTGGGCTCCGCGGTGGGTGGCGTCATCATCGTCACCAACGTCCGGACGCTGCTGAGGAGCGACTGGATCGGGGCGAGCGGTTCGGTGGGTGCGGTGGTGTACGTGCTGCTCTACGCGGTGTGGGCCGCCGCTCTGACGTACTCGATCCGTGCCTACCGGCAGGAGAGGGCGGCGGAGAGCGAGCCGGCCGAGCGGCAGCCCGTCGGCGCGTGATGGTCGGCGCTCGACCGTCAGTCGCTGTCGGCTGGGGATGGATTCGTCAACGGACCCTTATTTCCGCAGAGTTCAGACACTGTGAAGGAACTGTGAAAACCGCACCTGTGAATGGCTTGAGTTCGACCTGACCGCGAGGTGTGTCTCTCCCTACGGTCCGGGGTGCAACCGACCACCCCCCAACCCTTCAGGGAGAGACCATGGCTGGTGGACTCCTGCTGGGCGGCGCGCTCGCCGCTCTGCTCACCACCGCACTGCCCGCGCAGGGCCCGTCCGACGGGTTCGAGGACCCGCCGCCGGACAAGATCGTCATCAAGGTCGCCACGGTCAACGGCTCCGGCTGTCCGGCCGGTACGACCGCGGTCGCCGTCTCCGAGGACAACACGGCGTTCACGGTGACGTACAGCGACTACCTCGCCCAGGCGGGCGGCAACTCGGACCCGACGGCCTTCCGCAAGAACTGTCAGCTCAACCTGATCGTCCATGTCCCGCAGGGCTTCACGTACGCCATCGCCAGCGCCGACTACCGCGGCTTCGCCGCGCTCCAGTCCGGGGCGAGCGCCACACAGAGAGCGTCGTACTACTTCCAGGGCTCACCGAGCACGGCGTTCCGGACACACCCCTTCAGCGGCCCGCTCAACGACAACTGGCAGGCGACCGACACCACCGACTGGGCCCAACTGGTCTGGGCACCCTGTGGAGTTCAGCGCAACTTCAACATCAACACGGAACTGCGGGTCAACGCGGGGACATCGGCCCCGGGCAAGGTCAGCTTCATGACGATGGACTCGACGGACGGGGACATCAGCACGGTGTACCACATGGCGTGGAAGGAGTGTCCGGAGTCGTAGCGCGGCGGTTGTAGCGCTCTCCCCGGGTCCCGCCGCCGGCGGCGGGACCCGGGGAGGTCTGCGGTGTGGGGGTGGGGTCAGCGCTCGATACCGAGGGTCAGGGTCCCGGTATAGCCGGCCGACGGTGAACTCCCCAGTGCGGTGAGGGTCAGGAGGCCGGAGGCGGCGCCTCCTTCGTCGTAGATGGAGTCCTGGGCGAGGGTGGTGCGGGTGACGGTGTTCGCCGAGTACGGCGAGAGCGCGCCGACTCTCGCGGAGATCGTCTCGTCGAAGAAGAGCTGTCCGGTGTGGAGTTCGGTGCCGCCGGTGAACGAGCCGTCGGAGGTGAGGGTGACGCCGGTGTGCACCTTGATGTGGATGTGGACGCAGCGGCCGCGGTACCAGCCCGGGTAGACGGTGGTGATGTCGGCGACGCCGCTGGAGTCGGTGAGGACGCCGCTGCGCAGGAAGGTGCCGTTGTCGGGCTCGTTGTGGCCGTTGCTGCCGACGTAGCCGGAGTACTCGCCGAGAGCGTCGGCGTGCCAGATCTCCACGAGGGCGTTGGGGATCACGGCGCAGGTGTCGTCGTCGACGACGGTGAGGGCGAGGTTGAGCCGGAAGCCGGTCTTGTCCTCGCGGATGTCGGCGCGGACGAGTGCGCCGTCCAGGTAGTAAGGGCCTTCGGTCATCTCCTTCGTGAGGGTGCAGACGGCCGCGGCGGCGACGGGGGCGGCGCCGGCCGCGTCGGCTTCGGGGGCTTCGGGCGCGGCGGCGGTCACGGCGAGAGTGGCTGCTGCGGCGCCGGTGGCGATCAGTACGGTGCGGCGCCCGATCGGGGTGGGGGTTGCTTCCGAAGTGTCTGTCATGGACACGGCACCGTAGGAAGGGATGCTGTCGGTGGGCTGTCAGTTCGGCAAAGTGACGGAGCGTCAAGTTCCTTGTCGGTCAGGGTTCTTGCCGCCGGCCCGGCCGCACGCCGGGGATGCGGTGTTGTGCGGGAGACCGGGGCGAGGGCCGGATCTTTGTGGGTTCTGCCAGTACGGGCGGCTGTTGTGGCTCGTAGAGACTGCCGAGGCCGAGGACATCACGAGGCATACGGGAGGACATCGCGATGAGCGTGCAGCAGTACGACGAGATCGGTGAGGCGTTCGAGGGGTTCAAGTCCCTGCCGCTGGCCCGGTACGGCGAGGTGCCGAGCTTTCTGAACCTGGTCGGGGACGTGCGCGGCAAGTCGGTTCTCGACCTCGCCTCCGGCACCGGGTTCTACAGCCGGGAGTTCAGGCGGCGCGGGGCGGCGGAGGTGCTCGGCGTCGACATCTCCGGTGAGATGGTCGCCGCGGCACGCCGGTTCGAGGAGCGCGAACCGCTGGGGGTGAGCTACGAGGTCGGCGATGTGGCCGAACTCCGGCCTCTCGGACGGCGCTTCGACATCGCCCTGGGCGTCCAGTTGCTCAACTACGCCCAGGACATCGCCGCCATGGAGCGGATGTGCCGCAACGTCTACCGGAGCCTCAAGCCCGGCGCCGAGTTCTTCGTGCTCGCCCAGAACCCGGACTACGGCATGAACGACCCCTCCCTGGCCAGGTACGGCTTCCTCTGCGAGTCCACCGGCGAGGAGGCCGAGACCGGGCCGCGCGTACGGATCACGGCACTGCTCGACCCGCCGATCTCCTTCGTCGCCACGTGCCCGCGCCGCGAGGTCTACGAGTCCTGTCTGCGAGCGGCGGGCTTCGACGACCTGACCTGGGTCCCCCTGGAGATCTCCGACGCGGGCCGGCGTGAGTTCGGTACGGCTTTCTGGGCGGACCTGCTCGCCGAACCGCCGCTGGAGATGCTGCGCTGCCGGGTCTGATGAGCGGGCGGCCCCGGGGGCGGGCGGGTCGAGCGGCCGGCGCGCCGCACCCACGGGAAACCCACAGGGTTCGCCCATCGGCGCTTCAGGTCGGTGGCTGAGTTTGGGCTCATGCACGGACACCGACCCCGCACTCCCGAAACCGAACGCAGTCGCCGTTGGTTCATGAACAAGGCGCTGCTTGCCGGTGGGGTCGCCGCGATGGCGACCATGACCGGATGTTCCACGAGTTCCTCCGACACCGCGAGCTCCAGTTCCTCCGGTGCCCCCAGCGGCATGCCCTCCGGCGGACCCGGCGGAGGGGGCGGCGGTGGCATGGGCCCCGGCGCCTCCCAGGTCAAGTACGCGGACGTCGTCGGAGTCACCACCGACGGCGAGGTCGTCGAGGACCTGTACTCGATCCACTCCACGGACGTCTCCACGGACGCGCTGGTCAAGGCGGCGCAGGCGTTCCTGGACGGGCTCTCCGCGAAGGAGCGCACGTCCTGTGTTTTCGACATCGACGCCGATGAATGGACGGCGTGGAGCAATGTCGACGGCTACGACCGCAAGGGCGTGCGCATGGGCGACTTGACCGAGAAGCAGCGCAATCTCGGCTACGCGCTCCTCGGCACGGCACTCTCCGCCGACGGCCTGACCCAGACCCGCGGCATCATGAAGCTCAACGCCTTCCTGGGCGACTCCAACGGCGGCAACCAGAAGACGCTCACCGAGGGCCACTACTTCTTCACCTTCATGGGCACCCCGTCGACCACGAAGCCGTGGGGCTTCCAGTACGAGGGCCATCACGTCGCCATCAACTACTTCGTCCTGGGCGACCAGGTCGTGATGACACCCACCTTCATGGGCTCGGAGCCCACCACGGGTACGTACAAGGGCGAGAAGATCACCCTCTTCAAGCCGGAGACCACGGTCGGTCTCACCATGATCCGCTCCCTCACCGCGGCGCAGCTCAAGAAGGCCGTCTCCTCGCAGTCGAACGGCAACGAGGACATGAAGGCCGGCGCGGGCCAGGACAACCTCAAGCTCGCCTACGAGGGCGTGCCCGGCTCCGACCTCACCGCCGCGCAGCGGAAGAGGCTGCTGGACCTGGTCCGCGTGTACGTCGGATACATCAACGACGGGCACGCCGAGGTCAAGATGTCCGAGGTGGAGGAGCATCTGGACGACACGTACTTCTTCTGGATGGGGGAGACGGAGGACGACTCCGCCTTCTACTACCGGGTGCACAGTCCGGTCGTCCTCATCGAGTACGACGCCCAGGCCCCGCTCTTCTACAAGGGGTCCTCCTCGACCGGCCCGTCCCAGGAGCACATCCACACCATCGTCCGCACCCCCAACGGCGGGGACTACGGCGTGGATCTGCTGAAGCTGCATCTGGAGAACGATCACTGACGGTCATGCAGCACCGACGCGCCCCCGCTCCGACCTCGGAACCGGGGGCGCGAACGTGTGAAGTAGAAGCAGACGGCCTCGTTCATGTCGGAGTCGTGCCCGACTGCTGATCTCCGTACAAGATCTCCTCGCTTGCGGACTCCTGTGAATGTCAGGGCCATTGACGCGCAAGTGATTCGATTCTACGGTCCGTCCGAATTGACGATCGTCGTCCGGGATTTCGGACGATCCCCCCCCCTTCCGTCAAGGAGGTCCGTGTGAGCCGCACCTCGCGCGTCCGAACCACCCTCCTCGCTGTCCCCGCAGCCTTACTCCTGGCCCTGGTCCCCAGCAGCGCCTCCGCGTACCCCAACCCCGGGACGGTCACCGGCGCCACCGTCGTCCACGACCCGACGATGATCCGTACCTCGGCGGGCCGCTACCTGCTCTACGGCACCGGCGGCGGACTCGGCTACAAGACCTCCACCGACCGGATCGCCTTCTCGGCCGGCGGCGACGCCTTCACGGCCAAGCCGGGATGGTGGTCGTCGTACGCGACGGAGGCATGGGCGCCCGACATCTCGTACCACGGCGGCAAGTACCTGATGTACTACGCCGTCTCGACCTTCGGATCCAACAAGTCGGCCATCGGGCTGGCCGGTTCGGCCACCGGACTGCCCGGCTCCTGGACCGACTACGGCACGGTCTACACCTCCACCACGTCGAGTGACTACAACGCCATCGACCCCCATCTCTTCGTCGACGGCGACGGCAAGTGGTGGCTGTCGTTCGGCAGTTGGTGGACCGGGCTGAAGATGATCCAGATCGATCCGGCGACCGGGAAGCAGCTCTCCTCCAACACCACCCGGTACTCCATCGCGTCCCGCCCCACCGGGACCAAGGCCGTCGAGGCGCCGTACATCGTCAAGCGCAACGGCTACTACTACCTCTTCGCCTCGTACGACACCTGCTGCGCCGGCACCAGCTCCACCTACAAGGTCAAGGTCGGCCGCGCCACCAGCGTCACCGGGCCGTACTACGACCGGAACGGCGTCTCCATGATGAACAACGGAGGGACGCCGGTCCTGGAGTCGCACGGGCGGTACATCGGGCCCGGCGGACAGTCGATCATGAGCGACTCCGACGGCGACCTGATCGTCTACCACTACTACGACGGCAACGACAACGGCACCCCCAAACTCGGCATCAACCTTCTGAACTGGAGCAGCGGATGGCCCGTCGCCTACTGACCCTGCTGGCCGCACTGGTCCTCGCCCTGTCGCTGGGACAGTCCTCGGCGAGCGCGGCCTCGTTCGCCAACCCGATCAAGACGCAGAAGGGCGCCGACCCCTGGATCTCGTACTACAACGGCAACTACTACATGGTGACGACGAGTTGGACGAACGTCATCACCATGCGGAAGTCGACCACCCTCGCCGGCCTCGCCACCGCCCCCAACTACCAGGTGTGGACGGGTGACAACGCGTCGCGCTGCTGCAACATCTGGGCGCCGGAGCTGCACTTCCTCAACGGCAAGTGGTACCTGTACTACGTCGCCGGGCAGAACATCTCCGACTACAACGCCACCCAGCGCACCCATGTCCTGGAGAGCGCGGGTACGGACCCGACGGGCCCGTACACGTACCGGAACCAGCTCAACTCCGCCTGGATGCTCGACCCGACGGTCGCGACGATCAACGGGCAGCTGTATCTGTTCGGCAGCGCGAGCGGCGGTACGCAGAACCTGGTGGCGGCGCGGATGTCCAACCCGTACACCCTCGCCACCGGCTTCTCCACGATCTCGACGCCGACGTACTCCTGGGAGACCTCGGGCGGCACGGTCAACGAAGGCCCGGAGATCCTCCAGCGCAACGGCCGGACCTTCCTGATCTACTCGGCGAGCGGCTGCTGGACACCGGACTACAAACTGGGCCAGCTGACCCTCACGGGATCGGATCCCCTCGCGGCCTCCTCCTGGACCAAGAAGTCCACGGCCGTCTTCCAGCGCAACGACTCGGCGGGCGTCTACGGCCCGGGCCACAACGGCTTCTTCACCTCACCCGACGGCACCGAGAACTGGATCGTCTACCACGCCAACGACTCGGCCTCGGAGGGCTGCGACAACGGCCGTACGACCCGGGCCCAGAAGTTCACGTGGAACTCCGACGGCACCCCGAACCTCGGCACCCCGGTCGCCCTGGGGTCCAGCCTGACGGGCCCGTCGGGCGAACCCTCGGCCACCTCGACGACGTACACCATCACGAACCGCAACAGCGGCAAGTGCCTTGATGTGGCGGGCAGTTCGACGGCCGACGGCGCCAATGTCCAGCAGTACACCTGCAACGGCGGCAACAACCAGAAGTGGCGCATCGAGGACCAGGGCGACGACACCAGCCGCCTCGTGAACGTGGCCACGGGCAAGGTCCTGGACACGGCCGACTGTTCGAGCGCGGACGGTGCCGACCTACGCCAGTGGACCTGGCTCAACAACACCTGCCAGCGCTTCCGCTTCGTCGTCACGGACAACAGCTGGGTGAGAATCGTCAACCAGGCCACGGGGAAGGTGGCGGACGTGGCGAATTGCTCGACGGCGGATGCGGCAGACGTACGCCAATGGACGTGGCTGAACAACACCTGCCAACAGTGGCGCCTCAACCCGGTCTAGCCATGGCGCGCCCCGAAAGGGGCGCGGGGCTGTATCGATTTGCGGCTCCGCCGCGGGGCGCGACCGGCCCCCACGCACCCGCGGGCGAGACTCAGCCGGTCTGCCCCATCCCCGCGGCGTTGGGCCAACTCTGGGCGTTGGGCCACCCCGACGCGGGGGCGGGCGTAAGCCCGTTCGTCCCCCGCACTTGCGCCGCAGTGAGCCCACCCCGTGCGGGAACCCCGGGCGGGGTGGGCCCCTGGGGCGCCGCGAACGGCGACGGAGCCGCAGCCGCGGCCGCCGGTGCGACCGGCATCTGCGCGGCGGCCGGCATGGGCGCGGGCATCGGCGTGGGCATCGGCGTGGGCGTGGGCATCGGCGTGCCGTACCCGTTCGACTGGTCGTAGGAAGCGGCGGCAGCCGGCATCGGCGCCGCAACCGGCATCGGCTGAACCTGCGGCTGCGGCTGCGGCTGCGGAGCAAGCGGCGCACCCGCACCGTTCGTGGAGCCGACCAGCCGATCCACGGCCGCCGTGCCCGAGCTGTAACTGGTCCCGGTAGCCAGCTCGGGCACGGCGGCTCCCCTCCTGGTCCCGTAGAGCACCTGTTCCAGGCCGGACACCAGGCGACGCACGTCCACCTGGGGGCGCACCACGAGTCTCAGGAAGCGGCTGGACGAGCCGATCTTGTTGCCGCACTCGCGGACCAGGATCCGGTGCTCGGTGAGCAGTCGGTCCCGGACCACGGTGCCTTCGGCGCCCACGGGCAGGCGCACGAAGAGGAAGTTGCCCTGGGAGGGGTAGACGGTGAGGCCGGGCAGCGCGGAGAGCTGGCTCGACATGTCCAGCCGGTCCCGGTACACCTGCTGGAGGCTCTGCGCGTACTCGGCGCCGTGCTCCTTGAGCATGAACACCACGTACTCGGCGAAGGCGTTGAGGTTCCACTTCGGCAGCATCGAGCGGACCCGGCCGGCGAGCGCCGGGTTGGCGACCATGTAGCCGAAACGTATGCCGTGCAGGCCGAAGTTCTTGCCGAGCGAGCGCAGGACGATGACGTTGGGGCGCAGCATCGCCTCCTGGACCACGGACGGCTCGGCCTCCGCGTCCGCGAACTCCAGGAACGACTCGTCGATGACGACGAGGTCCAGGTCCGCCATCGCGTCCATGAACTGCACGATCGCGTGCTTGTGCAGGAAGCCGCCGTCGGGGTTGTTCGGGTTGCAGATGACGGCCGCCCGGGTTCCCCGGGCCCGGATGAACTCGGCGTACTGCGCGAGGTCCAGGGCGAAGCCGCTGGACTCCTGGAGCGGGAACATGTCGACGCGCTTGCCGGTCTCCATCGGCTGGTCGGTCCAGCGGCCGAAGGTGGGGACGGGGATGGCGAGGGACTCACGGACCAGCAGGTGGTCGATCCAGGTGATGAGTTCGGTCGAGCCGTTGCCCATCGCCACGGCCTGCGGCGGGAGTTGGAGCAGATTGCACAGCTCGGAGGTGATGGTGTCGGCGCTGCTCGGGTAGTACGTGATGATGTCGCGGAGGCGGCTGGACATCTCGTCCCACATCCCCGGTGTGGGGAAGTACGGATTGACCGGGATACAGAAGTCGATCGGGCCCGCCCCGTCGCCGGCCGCCCGCGTCAGCGCCGCCATGGACGGGCTGTGTGCCGCGGTGGCTCGGAACAGCGAGGTGACGTTCTCGGCCATGGAACCTCCGTATGGGGCGGACCCGGTGGGGACGACCGGGACCGTCGTCTTTAGGTGGCCCGCGCGGGGGAGCACGGGCCGCCCATACATACGGAGGCTGGGGTGGCACTGTTCAAGGGCTGAGAAACCGGTGAGAACTTGTGTGGCACCTGTGAAGAAGTTTCACAGGTGACGCGGCGTCACGCGGGGAACGAGTGAATCGTCGTCGTCCGGTACGTCTCGCCCGGCCGCAGCACGGTCGACGGGAACGACGGGTGGTTCGGGGAGTCAGGATAGTGCTGTGTCTCCAGGCACAGCGCGTCGCCCTGACGGTAGCTGCGACCGCCCGGTCCGACCAGCGTGCCGTCGAGGAAGTTGCCCGAGTAGAACTGCACGCCCGGCTCGCTGGTGGCGATCCTCAGGGTGCGGCCGGAGGACGGGTCGTGGAGGGTGGCGATGTGCTCCGGCTCGGCCGTGACGCCCTTGTCCAGCGCCCAGTTGTGGTCGTAGCCCTTGGCGGCGAGCAGCTGCGGGTGCCCGGTGCGCAGGTCCCGGCCGATCGGCTTGGACTCGCGGAAG
The DNA here is from genome assembly GCF_042894505.1 of Streptomyces sp. NPDC001536. Classification (NCBI taxonomy): domain Bacteria; kingdom Bacillati; phylum Actinomycetota; class Actinomycetes; order Kitasatosporales; family Streptomycetaceae; genus Streptomyces; species Streptomyces sp. NPDC001536. Next base: position 311,517 of record NZ_JBIAVQ010000001.1, on the reverse strand, counting down.
TCGAAGGGGGTGCCCTCGACCGGGGCCAGTTCGCCGGTCGGGATCAGGCCCGCGTCGGTGGGCGTGTAGTGGGAGGCGGCGAGCTGGAGCTCGTGGTCCTCGATGGTGCCGCTGCCCGCGCCGGCGAGGTTCCAGTAGACGTGGCTGGTCAGGTTGACGACCGTCGCCTTGTCGGTGGTGGCCTCGTAGTCGATACGCCAGTCGCCTCGCGCGGTGAGGGTGTACGTCACCTTCGCCCGGAGCGTGCCCGGGTAGCCCTGTTCGCCGTCGACGGAGGTGTACGACAGACGCAGGCCGACGTCCGGCCCCTCGGTGAACGGCTCCACCTCCCACACCCGCCGGTCGAAGCCCTCGGCGCCCCCGTGCAGGCTGTTCTCCCCGTCGTCCACGGAGAGTCGGTGTGTCTCGCCGTCCAGCGTGAACGCGCCCTTGCCGATGCGGTTCCCGTACCGGCCGATCAACGCACCGAAGTACGGGCTGGAGTCGACGTACTCCTCGATGCGGTCGAAGCCCAGCGAGACATCGGCGTACCGGCCGTCCCGGTCGGGGATCTCCAGGGACTGCACGATCCCGCCGTAGGACAGGACCTTCATACGGGTGCCGCCGTTCTCCAGCGACCAGCGGTGGATCTCCGTCCCGTCGGCGAGCCTGCCGAAGAGCGTCTTCACCGATGCCTCCTGTGGGAAGGGCCCCGCCTCCCGGCGGGGCCCGAACCGATCCGGTCGATCCGTTCTACGAACCGGACTTGCGCTTGTTCCAGACGTCGAAGCCGACGGCGGCCAGCAGGGCGAGGCCCTTGATGACCTGCTGCCAGTCGGAGCCGACACTGAGGAGGTTCATGCCGTTGTTCAGGACGCCGAGGACGAGACCGCCGATGATCGCGCCGAGGACGGTGCCGACACCGCCGCTCATGGACGCGCCACCGATGAACGCCGAGGCGATGGCCTCGAGTTCGTAGTTCAGACCCGCCTTCGGGGAGGCCGCGTTCAGTCGCGCGGCGATCGCCAGACCCGCGAGGGCGGCGAGGGCGCCCATGTTCAGGAAGACGAGGAAGACGACCTTCTTGTCCTTCACGCCGGACAGCTTCGCGGCCGGCAGGTTGCCGCCGATCGCGTAGATGTGACGGCCGAAGACGGCGTTGCGCATGACGTAGCCGTAGCAGACGAGCAGCCCGCCGAGGATCAGCAGGATGATCGGCGCGCCCTTGTAGCTGGCGAGCAGCAGCGTGACGACGAGGACCGCGGCGACGATCGAGACGAGCTTCAGCAGGAAGATGTTCCGCGGGAGCACCTCCAGCGAGAACTCCTGCTGGCGCCTGCGGTCCCGGATCTCCTGGAGGACCACGAAGACGATCAGGGCCAGGCCGAGCAGCAGGGTGATGTTGTGGTAGTTGGTCTCCGGGCCGGCCTCCGGCAGGAAGCCGTTGCCCATCTTCTCCAGGCCCGTGGGGAACGGGCTGAGGGTCTGGCCGTCCAGCAGGATCTCGGTGAAGCCGCGGAAGATCAGCATGCCGGCGAGGGTGACGATGAACGACGGTATGCCGAGATACGCGATGAAGAACCCTTGGATGCCGCCCGCGATCGCGCCGCACACCAGGCACAGTGCCACGGCGACCGGCCACGCCACGTCGTGCTGCACGGTCAGGATGGCCGCGAACGCGCCCACGAACGCCGTCAACGAGCCGACCGACAGGTCGATATGGCCCGAGATGATGACCAGCATCATGCCGATCGCGAGGATCAGGACGTAGGCGTTCTGGAGGACCAGGTTGGAGACGTTGCGCGGCTCGATCAGGACGCCGTCGGTCCACACGGCGAAGAGGGCCACGATCAGGCCGAGGGCGATCAGCATGCCGTACTGGCGCATGTTGCGGCGCAGGCCGTCCAGCATCAGTTGCAGCAACCCGCCGCCGGAGGACGGTCCCCCGCTCTTGCCGGGCGGGACCACCGCCGGGCTCTTGGTCACGTCGGTGCTCATCGGGTTACCTCTTTGTCCTTGGTCATCTGGCGCATCAGCGATTCCTGCGAGGCCTCTTCCCGGGAGAACTCTCCGGTCAGCCGTCCGGCGGCCATCGTGTAGATGCGGTCGCACATACCGAGCAGCTCCGGCAGCTCGGAGGAGATGAAGACGACCGCCTTGCCCTGGGCGGCCAGCTGGTCGATGACGGTGTAGATCTCGAACTTGGCACCCACGTCGATGCCTCGGGTCGGTTCGTCCAGGATCAGCACATCGGGACCCGCGAAGATCCACTTGCTGAGGACGACCTTCTGCTGGTTGCCGCCGGACAGCTTGCCCACCGGCTCGAAGACCGTCGGTGCCTTGATGTTCATGGACTTGCGGAAGCCCTCGGCGACCTGACGCTCCTTGTGCTCGTCGACGATCCCCCGCTTGGTCACCTTGTTCAGCGCGCTGAGCGAGATGTTGCGGTTGATGGTGTCGATGAGGTTGAGGCCGTAGTGCTTGCGGTCCTCGGTGACGTACGCGATGCCGTGTCCGACCGCCTCGGAGACGCTCTTGGTACGGATCTCCTTGCCGTCCTTGAGGACCGTGCCGCCCGCGTACCGGCCGTAGGTGCGGCCGAAGACGCTCATCGCGAGTTCGGTGCGCCCGGCACCCATCAGACCCGCGATGCCGACGATCTCCCCGCGCTTGACGTTGATCGACACATCGTCGACCACCTTGCGCGTCTGGTCGATCGGGTGGTGCACGGTCCAGTCGCGGATCTCCAGGGCCGGAGCCGCCCCCGACTCGCCCTCGTACGCGGTGCGTTCGGGGAAGCGGTGGTCGAGGTCGCGGCCCACCATGCCGGAGATGATCCGGTCCTCGGAGGTTCCCTCGGCCTTCACGTCGAGCGTCTCGATCGTCTGCCCGTCGCGCAGGATCGTCACCGAGTCGGCGACCTTGCGGATCTCGTTGAGCTTGTGGGAGATGATGATCGAGGTGATGCCCTGGTTCTTCAGCTCCAGGATGAGATCCAGGAGTTTGCCGCTGTCCTCGTCGTTGAGCGCCGCGGTCGGCTCGTCGAGGATGAGCAGCTTCACCTTCTTCGAGAGCGCCTTGGCGATCTCCACGAGCTGCTGCTTGCCCACGCCGATGTCGGCGACACGGGTCTCCGGGTGGTCGCTCAGACCGACCCGGCGCAGCAGCTCACTGGCGTGCCGCAGGGTCTCGCGCCAGTCGATGAGCCCGCCCTTGGCGTGCTCGTTGCCGAGGAAGATGTTCTCCGCGAGGGAGAGGTAGGGCACCAGCGCGAGCTCCTGGTGGATGATCACGATGCCGTGATGCTCGCTCGCGCGGATGTCCTTGAACTCGCAGCGCTCGCCCTCGAAGAGGATCTCGCCCTCGTACGTGCCGTGCGGATGGACGCCGGAGAGCACCTTCATCAAGGTGGACTTGCCGGCGCCGTTCTCACCGCAGATGGCGTGGACCTCGCCCTGCCGGACGGTCAGTGTGACGTCCGAGAGCGCTTTGACACCGGGAAAGGTCTTGACGATCGAGCGCATTTCCAGGACGGGTCCCGCCATGGTCGTGCCTTCCAATCTCTGTTTCTTTACGGCCGAGGCGGATTACTTGAGGTCGGCCTCGGTGTAGTAGCCGCCGTCGATCAGAACCGACTTGTAGTTGGTCTTGTCGACGCTCACCGGCTTCAGCAGGTAGGCGGGGACGACCTTGGAGCCGTTGTCGTAGGTCTTGGTGTCGTTGGTCTCCGGCTTCTTGCCGTTGAGGACCGCGTCGACCATGCTGCCGGCGACCTTGGCGAGCTCACGGGTGTCCTTGTAGACGGTCTGCGTCTGCTGGCCCGCGATGATCGACTTCACCGAGGCGAGCTCGGCGTCCTGGCCGGTGAGGACGGGCAGCGGCTTGGCCTTGGTGCCGTAGCCGTCGGACTTCAGCGCCGACAGGATGCCGATGGAGATGCCGTCGTACGGCGAGAGCACCGCGTCGACCTTCTTGCTGGAGTACGACTTGGTGAGGATGTCGTCCATGCGCTTCTGCGCCGTGGCACCGTCCCAGCGCAGCGTGGTGACCTGGGTGAGGCCCGTCTGGCCGGACTGGACGACCAGCTTCTTGTCGTCGATGTACGGCTTCAGGACGCTCATCGCGCCGCCGAAGAAGTACTTGGTGTTGTTGTCGTCGTTGGAGCCGGCGAACAGCTCGATGTTGAAGGGGCCCTTGCCCTCCTTCAGACCGAGCTTCTCGACGATGTAGTTGGCCTGGAGCTCGCCGACCTTGGTGTTGTCGAACGACGCGTAGTAGTCGACGTTCGGCGAGCCGAGGATGAGGCGGTCGTAGGCGATGACCGGGATGTTCGCGTCCTTGGCCTGCTGGAGCACGCCGTTGAGGGACTTGTTGTCGATCGCCGCGACGATGAGCGCCTTCACGCCCTTGGTGATCAGGTTCTCGATCTGCGAGACCTGGTTCTCCGGGTCGTCCTCGCCGTAGACCAGGCTCGTCTTGTAGCCCTTGGCCTCCAGGTCCGCGACGACGTTCTTGCCGTCGGCGATCCAGCGCTCGGAGGACTTGGTGGGCATCGAGATGCCGATGGTGCCGCCCTTGGCGCTGCCCGCCTCCTCCTCGCTGCCGCCATCGCTGTTCTGGCCGCAGGCCGAGAGGGTGAGGGTGAGGACGGCCGAGGTGGCTATGGCGGAGAGTGCGGCTCTGCGGTTGATCATGATCATCTTCCTTGATGTTCGGGGCGAGGGGTCTGGCGAAGTTGTGTCGGAGTCTGTGTGACTGCGTCGACTTTTGTGAAGGCGTTGTCCGGAACGTTATGCAGGCGTTTCGAACCGCTTCAGTGCGCCCGGCAGCCGCGAGCCGAGCGGCGCCATGTCGCCGTCCGCTCCGTGCCGTGCGAGCAGGTCCAGGGCGAGCCGTCCGCGCCGCACTCTTTCCTTGGCGGTGGACAGCGTGAGCTCGCGCATGTGATGCCCGTACGGGTAGATCCCGGGGGCCTTCGACAGGCCGAACTTCAGATAGAGCGGTGCGCCGCGCCGGATCAGCTCGGCGACCTCGTACATCCGCACGTAGCCGCCGAGATCGTCGGGGGCCTCGATGTACATGTCCATGGGAGCGCCCGACACCCGGCGGATCTCGGTGAGGTGATCCAGCGTCAGATCGCTGGGCACGTTGATCGAGTCGCCGCCGAGGTTCTCGTAGACGGCGTACGCGGCCGGGTTGACCGGTCCGATCAGTGCCGACACCTTCAGCGTCGTGTCGGCCGGAATGATCCCGGCGACCCGCGCCCGGTGCAGCGCCCACAGCACGCCCTCGTCGGCGACGAGCAGGCACTTGACGCCCAACTCCGTTGCCCGGACGGCGTCTTCGATGCAGCCGGCGACCGCGTCGTGCCCGCGGGCGCGCAGCCCGCCGCCCTTGGAGTCGGTCCGTGTCGAGCCGCCGATGTCCCAGGTGCCGCGGGGACCGGTGAACAGGCAGAGCTCGATGTCGCGCTCGGCGGTCGCCTCCACCATCTCGGTGATCTCGGCGTCGGTGAGCATCCACACGCCGCTGCCCTGGCTGACCCGGTGCACCGGAACGTCGAGCCGCGAGGACTCCTTGAGGACCACGGAGAGGGCCTCGGGGCCCTCCACCGAGGGCACTTCGGTGCGCCAGCGGCCGCCGCCGGGGAAGGAGTGCGGCGAGGCGTCGGCGGGATCGGGCGCGGGCGCGTTCAGGCCGAGCGCAGCGAGCGCCTGCTCACCGGGTCGTCGGGCCGCGCTGGCGGTGGTCTCGGTCACAAGCTGTCCTTCAGGTTCGATATTTCGGACGAGGGTCGCGGCTCTGGATGGAGAAGGCCTTGGGCGTACGCCGGTACGAAGTCGTCAGGTACCCCGTACCGGCGTACGGCTCAGGGGGGTGTCATGGCCGTAGGAGGACCTTTCCGACCTTCGGGTCGCCGGACCCCACCAACTCGATGGCCTGCGGAAACTCATCCAGCGGCAGCTCGTGCGTGACGAGCGGCAGCGGATCGAGCAGCCCGGCCCCGAAGACCCGCACCGTGTGCGCCCAGGCGTCCGGCGGCGCCCCGAACACGGTGTGCACCTCCAGCTGCCGTACGACGAGGTCGGTGGGGTCGAGACCGTCGGCGCCCGGTGCCGGGATCCCGGTGAGGACGAGCCGGCCACCGCGCCTGAGCAGCGAGGCGGCGGTGTTCGCGGCGGACGCCGACCCGGCGGTCTCGATGACGACGTCGAAGTCGTCGGGCAGCTCCTGGTCCCGGGTGCGGAAGTCGGTGGCGCCGAACCTCTTCGACAGCTCCGCACGGTCCGGGCGGGTGCCCACCACCAGCAGCTCCGAGGGCGAGCCCGCCTTCAGGAACTGCACGGCGAACATCCCGAGCGTCCCGGTGCCCACCACGGCGACCCGCTCACCGGGCCGCGCGTTCGCCTTGAGGGCGGCGGCCGCGATGCACGCCGCGGGCTCCAGGAGCGCCGCCGCCGTCAGGTCGGCGTCGTCCGGGAGGACGTGCAGGAGACGGGCCGGCAGGGTGAGCGTGGTGGCCATGGCGCCGGGCTGGGTGAACCCGGTCTCCTCGTAGCCGGCCGAGCACAGCGTGGTCTCGCCCTCGTGGCAGCGGTCGCAGACCTGGCAGTTGCGAAAGCCCTCGCCGACGACCTTGCGGCCGACGAGACCCGACGGCACCCCGGTGCCGACCGCCTCGACCGTGCCGGACCACTCGTGGCCCGGGGTGAGCGGGTAACGGACGTACCCCTCGGGCCGGTTGCCCTGGTACACCTCGCGGTCGCTGCCGCAGATGCCGACCGCGTGGACGCGGACCAGGGCCTCGCCGGCGCCGGGCTCACGCGGGGTGTGCTCGACGAGCTCGTGCTCGCCGGGCGCCCCGATGACGACAGCCGTGCTCACTGCTGTGTGCCCTTCGGCTTGCGCTGCTCCCAGCCGTCGGCCCACAGGTCGAAGCGGGCCTGCTGCTGCGGGAACTCGGCGGCCGCGTCCACGTCCAGCTCGACGCCGAGGCCGGGGGCGTCGGAGAGGTGGAAGTAGCCGTCCACGACCTGCGGGGCGCCCTTGACGACCTTCTTGATGTCGGCGTCGGCGAAGTCGTTGAAGTGCTCCAGGATCTTGAAGTTCGGCGAGGTGAAGCCGACCTGGAGCGAGGCGGCGGTCAGCACCGGGCCGCCCACGTTGTGGGGCGCCACCAGCATGTAGTGGGTCTCGGCGGTCGCGGCCAGCTTCCGGGTCTCCCAGATGCCGCCGATGTGGCCGACGTCGGGCTGGATGATGTCCACGGCCTGGCTCTCGAAGAGCTCGCGGAACTCGATGCGGTCGTGGATGCGCTCACCGGTGGCGACCGGCATGTCGACCTTGGCGGCGACCTTCTCCAGCGCCTTCAGGTTCTCCGGCGGCACCGGCTCCTCCAGCCACGCGGGCTTGAAGGGGGCGAGGTCCCGGGCCAGGCGTACGGCGGTGGCGGGGGAGAACCGGCCGTGCATCTCCAGCATCAGCTCGGCGTCGGGGCCGATCGCGTCCCGGACGGCCTCGATCAGGGAGACGGCGTACATGCTCTGCTCGTGGTCGAGCTCGAAGTGCCCGGTGCCGAAGGGGTCGATCTTGAGCGCCTTGTACCCGCGCTCCATGACCCCCTGGGCGGCCTTGTGGTAGGCCTCCGGGGTGCGCTCCGTGGTGTACCAGCCGTTCGCGTACGCCTTGACCTTGTCGGTGACCTTGCCGCCGAGCAGCTGCCAGACCGGAACGCCGAGGGCCTTGCCCTTGATGTCCCAGCAGGCCATCTCGATGACGGCGATGCCGGACATCACGATCTCGCCGGCCCGCCCGTAGTCGCCGTACTTCATCCGCTTGACGAGGTCCTCGACAGCGAACGGGTCGGACCCGAGAATGTGGTTGGCCTCTGCCTCGTGCAGATAGCCGAGCAGTGCGTCGGTGTGGCCCAGCATGCGGGTCTCGCCGACTCCGGTGAGTCCCTCGTCGGTGTGCACCTGGACGTAGGTCAGGTTGCGCCATGGCGTCCCGACCACGTGCGTGCTGATTCCCGTGATGCGCACGTCAGCTACTCCCTAGACTTTCCAGCTTGTTCGAAATTTCGGCTCACGTTCGAAATGCTGGCCCGACCGTAAGGACGACGCGGTCGGGGTGTCAATGGGTCGGTTGGTCGAACGGCGTAACGGTTTTGGAGACGCCCACATTCGCCCACGGTCTCAAGTCTCCCTGCCTGTGGCGTTATTCAACCGTGACACCCTCCCTGATGCAGCCCTCTTGACCGCCGTGAATTGTTAGCGCTCACAATGTGCACCGCATTCAATCGATCGCTGAGAGCCAGGAGGTGCGACCGTGGACCACTTACAGCTTCGGCCGCCCACCATGGCCGATGTGGCACGCCTGGCCGGTGTGTCCCACCAGACCGTGTCCCGCGTCCTGGGGGATCACCCCAACGTCCGGGACGAGACCCGGGCCAGGGTGCTGCGGGCGATCGAGGAGATGGGCTACCGCCGCAACTCCTCCGCCCGGGCCCTGGTCACCCGCCGCACCCGGACCCTGGGAGTGGTCGCCTCCAACACCACGCTCTACGGGCCGGCCAGCACCCTGTTCGCGCTGGAGGACGCGGCGCGCGCCGCCGGTTACACCGTCTCGACGGTCAGTCTGCGCAGGCTGGCGGTGGAGACCCTGTCGGAGGCCCTGGACCATCTCAGCGAGGGCGGGGTGGAGGGGGTCATCGCCCTCGCTCCACAGCGCTCCGCGGTCGAGGCCCTGGCCGAACTGCGCCATCCCTTCCCGGTGGTGGCCGTGGGGACCGGCTCCGGCGCCGAGATCCCCAGCGTCAACGTGGACCAGCAGCTGGGCGCACGGCTGGCCACCGGCCATCTGCTGGCCGCCGGTCACCGTACGGTCTGGCATCTCGCCGGGCCCGGGGACTGGCAGGAGGCCGCCGACCGGGAGACCGGCTGGCGGGCGACCCTCGAAGCGGCGGGCATCGAGCCGCCGACGCCGCTGCGGGGGGACTGGAGTCCGCTCTCGGGCTACCGTGCGGGCCAGGAACTGGCCGGCTGGGTGGGCCGCGGACTGACCGCCGTCTTCGTCGCCAACGACCAGATGGCGCTGGGGGCGTTGCGGGCACTGCGTGAAGCGGGCCTGCGCACGCCCCAGGACGTCGCGGTGGTCGGCTTCGACGACATCCCGGAATCGGAGTTCTTCGCTCCACCGCTCACCACCGTCCGGCAGGACTTCGCGACGGTGGGCAAACACAGCATCGCCCTGCTGCTGGACCTCATCGAGGGTCGGGCCCCCTCCGGGGCGCCCGGAGTCGCCATCGAACCCCAACTCGTCGTCCGGGCCAGCACCGCTCCCGACTGACACCGCTCCAGGCACCGATCGGCCACATTCGCACACCAGTGTGACCGATATTTCGAATAATGATCGACAGGCTGGACGCAGTGTGGTCGGTCCCCGCGAGTAACAGCGGTCCTCCCCGGACCGGCTCTTCAAAGGAGAAGAACATGCTCAACCGACGGAACTTCCTCACCGCGGCGATCGGCGTCGCGGCGGCGGGCACCCTGGCCGCCTGCGCCAAGGAGGACGACAGCTCCACCAGCACCTCCGGCAGCGGCAGCAAGACGATCACCCTCGGCTTCTCCCAGGTCGGCTCCGAGAGCGGCTGGCGCACCGCCAACAGCGACTCGGTCAAGTCCGCGGCCAAGGAGGCGGGTTACAAGCTCCAGTTCTCCGACGCCCAGCAGAAGCAGGAGAACCAGATCTCCGCGATCCGCAGCTACATCCAGCAGAAGGTGGACGTCATCGCCTTCTCCCCGGTGGTCGTCACCGGCTGGGACGCGGTGCTCAAGGAGGCCAAGGCCGCGAAGATCCCCGTGGTCCTCACCGACCGCTCCGTCGAGACCTCCGACGACTCGCTGTACGTCACCCTGGTCGGCTCCGACTTCACCGACGAGGGCCGTCGCGCCGCCAAGATCCTCGAGAAGGTCATCGAGAAGGCCGGCCTCAAGGGTGATGTGAAGATCGCCCAGCTGGAGGGCACCACCGGTGCCGCCCCCGCCATCGAGCGCGCCAAGGGCTTCAAGGAGGTCATGGACGCCGACCACGCCGACGACTGGAAGATCGTCGTCACGCAGACCGGTGACTTCACCCGCGCCGGCGGCAAGCAGGTCATGGCGGCCTTCCTGCAGTCCAACCCGGACATCAACGTCCTCTACGCCCACAACGACGACATGGCCATCGGTGCCATCCAGTCCATCGAGGCGGCAGGCAAGAAGCCCGGCAAGGACATCCTCATCGTCTCGGTCGACGGCGTGAAGGACGGCTTCGTCGCGATGTCCGAGGGCAAGATCAACGCCATCGTCGAGTGCAACCCGCTGCTCGGCCCCCAGCTGATGGAGGTCGTCAAGACGGTCCACGAAGGCGGCTCGGTCGAGCGCTGGATCAAGACCAAGGAGAGCGACTTCATGCAGGACCAGGCGAAGGACGCCCTCCCGACCCGCAAGTACTGACCGACGGGCGGCGCCGACGGGCCGGCGGCGCCAACTGGCAGGCGGTGCCGGCTGATTGGCGGTGCTGATCGGCCGAAGTGCCGACCAGCCGCCGTGCCGAACGATCACCGTATCGATCGACTGGCGGTGCCGACTGGCCGCCGTGCCGGTCGAGCGTCGTAGCGACCCGCCGCGGTATCGACCGATCGCGGCAATGACCGACCGCACCACCGACAGGGAGCCTCCGGTCGGCCGAGTACCTCTCGGCCGGCCAGGCTCCCCGCGGGCTTGGCCCTTCCGGGGCTCGGCCCGCTGTCGGCCTGGCCCTGTGTGGGCCTGAACCGAATCGATGAGTCCTAGAGGAGCGCTGCCATGGCAGAGCCGCAGCCCGTCCTGGAGATGACGGGCATAGTCAAGGAGTTTCCGGGGGTAAGGGCTCTGTCGGGCGTCGACTTCCGGCTCTTCCCCGGCGAGATCCACGCCCTGATGGGCGAGAACGGGGCCGGGAAATCCACCCTGATCAAGGTGCTGACCGGGGTCTACACCCTGGACGGCGGCACCGTCACCCTCGACGGCCAGGCCGTGCACATCGGCAGCCCGCTACAGGCGCAGCAGGCCGGCATCAGCACGGTCTACCAGGAGGTCAACCTCTGCCCCAACCTCTCGGTGGCGGAGAACATCTTCATCGGCCGTGAACCCACCCGCGCCGGCCGCATCCAGTGGAAGCGCATGCGCCAGGAGGCGGCGGAGATGGTCGACCGCCTCGGCCTCGACATAGACGTCACGGCCCCGCTCTCCTCGTACCCCCTGGCCGTGCAGCAACTGGTCGCGATCGTACGGTCGGTGGGCCACGGCGACAGCGACGGCTCGGGCTCCGGCACCAAGGTCCTGGTCCTGGACGAACCGACCTCCAGCCTCGACCGCGACGAGGTCCTCGAACTCTTCCGCCTGATGCGGCGGTTGCGCGACGAGGGCGTGGCGATCCTGTTCGTCTCGCACTTCCTCGACCAGATCTACGAGATCTGCGACCGCATGACCGTCCTGCGCAACGGCACTCTCGTCGGCGAGCACCTGGTCCGCGACCTCGACCAGGTCGGGCTGATCGAGCTGATGATCGGCAAGGCCCTGGACCAGCTGGAGGAGCTCCACGACCACCAACTCCACGCGGATGTCGGCGAGTCGCTGCTGACGGCGGAGGGCCTCGGCAGAAGCGGCGGTATCGCCCCCTTCGACCTGGACATCAAGAAGGGCGAAGTCGTGGGCCTCGCGGGCCTGTTGGGCTCCGGCCGCACCGAACTGGCAAGGCTCCTCTTCGGCGCCGACCAGCCCGACAGCGGCAAGGTCACCATCGGCGGCAAGCAGGTGGCGATGAACGCCCCGAACGACGCCATCGGCGCCGGGGTCGCCTTCTGCTCGGAGAACCGCAAGTCCGAGGGCCTCGTCCCCGACCTGACGGTCCGGGAGAACATCATCCTCGCCCTCCAGGCGGCCCGCGGCTGGACCCGTCCCATTCCCACCGCCCAGCGCGACGAACTGGTCGCCAAGTACATCAAGGCGCTGGACATCCGCCCCGCCAACCCCGAGGCCCGGGTGGGCCAGTTGAGCGGCGGCAACCAGCAGAAGGTGCTCCTGGCCCGCTGGCTGATCACCCAGCCGAAACTCCTGATCCTGGACGAGCCGACCCGCGGCATCGACATCGGTGCCAAGACCGAGATCCAGAAACTGGTGGTCTCCCTCTCCGAGGACGGCATGTCCGTCCTCTACATCGCGGCCGAGCTGGAGGAGGTCCTGCGCCTCAGCCACACCATCGGCGTCCTGCGCGACCGCAAGCTGGTCGCACAGCTCACCAACGGCCCGGAGATCACCACCAGCAAGATCCTCGAGACCATCGCGAGCGGAGAACAGCAGTGACCACCACCTCCCGCTGGCGAGCACTGACGCGCCACAACCTCTTCTGGCCGATCGTGGTCCTGGTGGCCCTGCTGCTCGTCAACGTCCCCTTCACCCCCGACTTCTTCGCCATCCACATGACGGACGGCCACCTCTACGGCAGCCTCGTGTCGATCGTGCTGTTCGGCTCGCCGCTGATCCTGGTGGCGGTCGGCATGACCCTGGTCATCGCCACCGGCGGCATCGACCTCTCGGTGGGCGCGGTCGTGGCCATCACGGGCGCGCTGACGTGCTCGTACATCAGCGACCAGTCCGACCAGGACGCCCTGGCCGGAGTCCTGCTGGCGATGGGCCTCGGCCTGATCGCTGCGGTCGTCTGCGGTCTGTGGAACGGGTTCCTCGTCGCCCGCATGGGCATCCAGCCCATCATCGCGACCCTCATCATCATGGTCGCGGGCCGAGGCGTGGCCCAGCTGATCACCGACGGCCAGATCATCACCATCAACAGCGAGCCGTACAAGCTGATCGGCGGCGGCTACTGGCTGACCCTGCCCTTCTCCATCTTCGTGGTGGCCGCGGTGGTGGCCGTCACGGTGGCGCTGACACGCCGCACGGCCCTCGGCCTGCTGGTCGAGTCCGTCGGCGGCAACGCCGAGGCCAGCCGTCTCGTCGGTATCCGCTCCCGCCGTATCAAGATCATGGTGTACGTCTTCTGCGCCCTGTGCGCGGGCATCGCCGGCCTCATGATCAGCTCCAACACCTCGGCGGCGGACGGCAACAACGCCGGCCTGTGGATCGAGCTGGACGCGATCCTCGCGGTGGTGATCGGCGGCACCTCGCTGCTGGGCGGCCGGTTCTCGATCGGCGGCACGGTGGTCGGAGCCCTGGTCATCCAGACCCTCACCACCACGATCTACACGATCGGCGTCCCGACCCAGACCAACCTGGTCTTCAAGGCCGCCGTCGTCATCGTCGTCTGCCTCCTCCAGTCCCCGAAGTTCCGCGCCAAGGTCTTCGGCGCCCGCGCGAAGGCCGCGGCGCCCGTGGCACCCGCCCCGGTCGCCGAGCCCGCCGACTCCGCTCCCAAGATGGAGGTGTCGTGATGAGTACGACCACCAAGGCCCCCACGACACCGCAGAGCCGTACGCCGTCCAAGGCCGCGCGTCTGCTCGCCGACCGGCGGCTGCCCGTCCTGGTCACGGCCGGCCTCTTCCTCGCGATGTACATCGGGGGACTGAGCCGCTACGTGAACTACGGCTTCGGCGACTCGCAGGTGTTCCTCAACCTGTTCATCGACAACAGCTATCTCCTGGTCGCCGCGGTCGGCGCCACCTTCGTCATCATGTCCGGCGGCATCGACCTGTCCGTGGGCTCGGTCATCGGCTTCACGACGATGCTCACGGCGTGGCTGGTGCAGGACGTGGGTCTGCCGCTGCTGGTGGTCATCCCCATATCCCTGGGCGTGGGAGCGTTCGGCGGCTTCCTCATGGGCTATGTGATCCACAACTTCGAGATCCAGCCGTTCATCGTGACGCTGGCGGGCCTCTTCCTCTTCCGGGGCCTGTGCCTGGTCATCAGCAAGGAGTCGATCGCCATCACCGACTCGTCCGTGAGCAGTCTGGCCGAGACGCGGGTGTCGCTGGGCGTGGGGGAGCTGTCGATCGGTGCCGTCGTGGCACTGGTCGTCCTGGGCGCGGCGTTCTACCTTCTCCACTACACCCGCTTCGGACGCCGGATCTACGCCATCGGCGGCAACGAGCAGTCGGCGCTGCTGATGGGTCTGCCGCTGGGCGGCACGAAGATCGCGGTGTACACGATGAGCGGCTTCTGCTCGGCGCTCGCCGGTCTTCTCTTCATGCTCTACATCCAGTCCGGTGACCCGCTGCACGCGGTGGGCATGGAGCTCGACGCGATCGCCGCGGTGGTCATCGGCGGCACGCTGCTGACGGGTGGCTCGGGTTATGTGCTGGGCACGCTGTTCGGCGTCCTGGTCCTCGGCCTGATCAAGAGCATCATCCAGTTCGAGGGCACGCTCAGCTCCTGGTGGACGAAGATCGCCACCGGTGTGCTGCTGTGCGCGTTCATCCTGATCCAGCGCGTCATGACGGCCCGTAAGGAAACGTGAGCGGAGGGGGAACCGGCCGGCTCTCGGTGCGATGTCGCTTTCGATGCGATGAGGTGGCTTGAGGGCAGAACATCCTCAACTCGCCGCGCCGGAACGGCCGGTTCCCCACACAACCTTCACAGCTGCCTCTGGTTACACCGCCGGTTCGGAACTTAATCTTCCCGCGTCATGGACTACTGCCTCCCGTGCCGAAGGCACCTCAACGGCGCCCTCGCCTGCCCGGGCTGCGGCACCTCAGCCCAACAACTCCACGCGTACGCGGCTCAGCCGTATGCCGTCGCCCAGCAGCAGGTGGGGGTGGACGGTGGAGCTCATGAGGCGTACGTGGGTGCGGCGTACGGCGACGGGGTCGAGGCCGGCGGTGTGGCGGAGAGCGCGGAGAGCCGCGAGGCCGCCGAGGTGGCCGAGCCCGTGGGTGTGCCTGTGGGTGGTGGTCGGGCGGCGCGAAGACGTGCGCGGGGTCGGGGTGGCAGGGCTGCCGAGGTGGATGAGGAGCCCGAGGGCTACGACGACTCCGACGAGTTCGAGGACGACGACGAGGGCGGTGCCGGTGGTGGCGCGAGTCGTCGTGATCGCAAGGCTGCGGCGCATCGGCGTCGGCGGCGGCGGACCTTGCTGGTCGCGGCGGGCTTCATACTCGCCGCCGGTGGGTTGAGCCTGGCGGAGCTCGGTATGGACGCGCCCGGCTCGTCGTCGACGCCTGCCGCGGCGGGGGGTGAGTCGGCGGAGGGGGCGGCCGAGGCGGAGGCGAGCACGACCGCCGAGCCGCTGGACGACGAGAACGGAACCGTCCCGTCGGCCTCCGCGTCCCGGGACGCCTCGAAATCCCCGTCGCCCTCGGCATCGGAGTCCAAGGACGACAAGGACCCCGACAAGGACGCCCAGTCCGCAACCGCCTCCGCCCCGAACCTCACCTCGGCCCCGGCACCGACCACCCCGGCCCCCTCCGCGACTCCCACGGCGGCCCCGACAACCTCGGAACCCACAACGGCCCCGTCCCCGACGGAATCCTGCGAACGCTTCCTGTGGTGGTGCACCTAGCGGGACGGATGCCCGTCGCGGGCGGGTGGGGGTGTGCGCTGCGGATTGCGGGTGCGGCGTGAGTGGTGGATGCCTGCGGCGGCCCGTTGCGGTCCGGTGGGGGTGCGCGTCGCGCACTTCTCGCCGTCGTGGGTCGGTGCCGCACCGGGGGGTGTCCGTCCTCGGTCGGGCGGTGCTGTGTCCTGGGGCTGTTCTGTTGGTCGGTCGCCCGACGCTGCGGGCGGACACCCCCCGGTACGTCCCCTGCTCGCCGTTGCGCGAGCGCGCGTGGTGCCCCGCCTGGGGCGGGCGTCACCTCTGAACGCCGGTCCCGCGTCTTTTTCAGCCCGTCCGGCGTTTGAGGACGAGGCCCCTTCAGGGCCGATGGGGGTCTGGGGGCGGAGCCCCCAGGGGCGGGGTTGAAGGGGCAGCGCCCCTGGAGGATGGGACGGGTAGGGGCGGCGGGGGCGAGAAAAGGCCCAGTGCGTACGCCCTGTCTCAAGACCCCAGCATCCGGCGCAACAGGTCCCGGAAGACCGTCCGTTCCGAATCGGACAATCCCGCCAGCGGCTCGCGGGCGAACCGCAGCGACTCCCGAAGGCTCCGGGCCACCGCCCGCCCCTCCTCCGTCACCGCCGCCAGCTTCACCCGCCGATCCGCAGGATCCGGTCGCCGCTCCACCAGCCCCCGCGACTCCAGCCGATCCACGATCCCGGTGACATTGGACGGCTCGCACCGCAGCTTGTGCGCCAGCTTCCGCATCGGCAGCGGCTCCAGCGACAGCAGACTCAACAGCCGCGCCTGCGCCCCGGTCAGCGCATGCTCCGCGGCCGCATCCTCGAAATCCGCGTAGAAACGCGCCACGACATCCCCGATCAGCTCGACGACCTCAAGGGTCAGCGCATCGGGGCGGCGCTCGGACTTCTGTGGAGTGGCCATGCCCTCAGCTTACTCCCATTACTTGACAACATGAAATATTCAGGAGCATGGTTGTTTCAGGTACTGAAGTAAATCCGAAAGGCTCTTCGTCATGATCAACCGCGAGTGGCACCTCCTCTCCCGCCCCGTCGGCTGGCCCAAGCCCGAGGACTTCGCCCTGGTCGAGGCGGAGGTCCGGCAGCCCGGCGAGGGACAGGTCCTCGTGCGGAACAAGTACCTGTCCGTCGACCCGTACATGCGCGGCAGGATGAGCGCCGCGAAGTCGTACGTCGCCCCCTTCGAGCTCGGCAAGGCGATGCAGGGCGGCGCGGTCGGCGAGGTCGTCGCCTCCGAGGCGGAGGGCATAGCCGTCGGCGACCACGTCCTGCACTTCGGCGGCTGGCGCGAGTACGCCACGTTCGACGCCGCCCAGGCAGTGAAGGTCGACCCCGAGGCCGCCCCCCTGTCGACATACCTTGGCGTCCTGGGCATGACCGGCCTCACCGCCTACGCCGGCCTCCTGCGCACCGCCGTCTTCAAGGAGGGCGACAGCGTCTTCGTGTCCGGCGCCGCCGGTGCCGTCGGCAGCCAGGTCGGTCAGATCGCCAAGCTCAAGGGCGCCTCGCGGGTCATCGGCTCGGCCGGCTCCGACGAGAAGGTCAAGCTGCTCGTCGAGGAGTACGGCTTCGACGCCGCCTTCAACTACAAGAACGGCCCCGTTGCCCAGCAGCTGCGCGAGGCCGCGCCCGACGGTGTCGACGTCTACTTCGACAACGTCGGCGGGGATCACCTGGAGGCCGCCATCGGCTCCCTCAACGAGGGCGGTCGTATCGCCGTCTGCGGCATGATCTCCGTCTACAACAGCACCGAGCCCGCCCCCGGCCCGAAGAACCTCGCCCGCCTCATCGCGACCCGCGGCCGCATCGAGGGCTTCCTGGTCAGTGACCACTACGACCTCCAGTCCCAGTTCGTCCAGGAGGTCGGCCCCTGGGTCGCCTCGGGTGCGCTGAAGTACCGCGAGACCGTCGTCGAGGGCATCGAGAACAACCTGGAGGCCTTCCTCGGCGTCCTGCGCGGCGACAACACCGGAAAGATGATCGTCAAGCTCTGACGTCTTCTGTCAGTTTCCGGTATGCGGTAACTTCTTTCCGAAACCGTCGTCGATCGTGGGCGCGAGCGCGGCGGACCTAGGAGGAAGACACCGCATGTCCATCCAGCAGACCGATGTCCTCTACACCGCCGTCGCCACCGCCGAGAACGGCCGTGACGGCCGGGTGGCCACCGAGGACGGCAGGCTCGACGTCGTCGTGAACCCGCCCAAGGAGATGGGCGGCAGCGGCGAGGGCACCAACCCGGAGCAGCTGTTCGCCGCCGGCTACAGCGCCTGCTTCCAGGGCGCCCTCGGCGTCGTCGCCCGCCTGGAGAAGGCCGACATCTCCGGCTCGACGGTCACCGCGAAGGTCGGCATAGGCAAGAACGACGACGGCTTCGGGATCATCGTCGAGATCTCGGCCCGGATCCCGAACGTCGACGCCGAGACCGCCCGGGACCTCCTGGAGAAGGCCCACCAGGTCTGCCCGTACTCGAAGGCGACCCGCGGCAACATCAGCGTGACGCTGGTCTGACGCGTTCGTCGCGTACGACGAAGGCCCGCACCCCTGGACGTGGGGTGCGGGCCTTCGTCCGTGTCACCCGTTCAGCGCCGCGGTGTGCACCGCCTTCACCAGCCGGTCGTTCTCCGGCGCCGCCCCGCCCGGGTAGGCGAGCCGGCGTCGGGTGTAGCCGTAGGCGAGGCCGCTCCACGGGTCGGCGAAGGCCTGGGAGCCGCCCGCGCCGCTGTGCCCGAAGGTGCCGGCGCCCAGGAAGGGGTGCCGGCTGTCGGCGGTCGCCTGGAAGCCCAGGCCGAAGGAGCGGTGCTGGCGGGCCACCAGGTCGTAGCCGGTGGAGTGGATCTGGCCGACCTCGGCGATCGTGTCCGGCTTGAGGAGCGGCGGCCGGTCGCCCACCTCGCTGATCGCCGCCGCGTACATCCCGGCGAGCCCGCGCGCGGCCGCCACGCCGCCCGCCGACGCCGGGCCCTTGGCGCGCACGGTACGGGAGTTGGCGTACTCCAGCAGATCACCCGGGTCCGGCACATGCGCGTTGAACGCGATCGACGCCAGGGTGTGCGGGCCGGAGGGAGCGGCGTCGATCTCGGCCTGCTGGACCGGGGTGGGGATCATCGGCTGCGCGGAGCGGTACCGCGGTTCCAGGGCCGCGGGCAGGCCCAGATGGAAGTCCAGGCCGTACGGGGCCCGGATCCGCTCCTCCCACAGCTCCTGGATCGTACGGCCCGTCGCCCGGCGTACGACCTCGCCGGTGAGCGCGCCGATGACCAGGGCGTGGTAGCCGAAGGCCGTGCCCGGGCGCCAGAACGGCCGCTGGTCGGCGAGGCGTTCGGCGATCGCCCGGTCGTCGGCCAGTTCGTCCCGGGTGAACCCGGCGTCCAGACCGACCAGCCCGGCCCGGTGCGTGACCAGGTCGCGCAGGGTCAGCGCGCCCTTGCCCTCGGCCGCGAACTCCGGCCAGTAGTACGTCACCTTGCGGTCCAGTTCGAGCGTGCCGTCCTGGACGAGGAGAGCGACCACGAGATGCGCGGCACCCTTCGTCGACGAGAACACGGCATGGAGGGAGTCGGCGTCGTTGCCGTCGCCCGTCCACAGGTCCACGACCCTGCGGCCGTGGACGTATGCGCACAACTGGCCCTCGTAGTCGGGGCGTTCACCGGCCACGAACGCGGCGAACTCCTCGCGCACCGCCTCGAAGCCGTCGGCGACGGTGCCGTGTATCTCCTGGGTCATCCGCTCTCCTTGACTGATCTACACCGCTAGCCGACGCCGGCCATGCGGAACAACGCCCTTGCGACCTGCGGGAATTCCCCCTTCGGATGATCCCGGAAGAGGGGTTCGGTGCCGAAGAGGACCGACTGCGGACCACTGACGACCGAGGGCTGTCCGGCGGCGGCAAGGGGCCCGCCGCTGCCGTCCTGCGACGGTCGCCAGTGCCCGGAGACAAGGGGGTTCCCGGTCGCGTACGACTGCTCCACGCGCACCTCCGGGCCGAGGTCCGTGAACCAGACGGGCGCGTACACGAAACCGTGCCCGGGAGCGCCGGCGGTCACCGGCCCCGAGTTCACCACCCGCACCACACCGTTGGCGTCCCCGTTGCCCTCGACCGGCTTCGCGGCCAGCAGGGCGGTGGCGGTGGCGAGTTCGGCACCGGTGACGCCGCGCCCGACGAGACCGTGACCGGCGTCGAGGAAGGCGTCCAGGGCGGTGCGGGCGGACGGGGTGAGAGCGCCGCGGTCCAGCCCCGTGGACACGAACAGGACGTCCGCCGCCGACCAGTCGAAGCCCGCGTTGAGGACGGCCGTCGAGACCGGGGTGACCTGGAAGTTCATCTCGCGCAGCGCGAAGAGCTCGCCGGGGGTGACGGCCGCCGCGACACGGGTGCGGGGGAGCGCCTGCGTACCGGTGAGAGTCGTCGCGTCGAAGGCCACGTCGTACGTCCGGGCCAGTTCGGCCGCCTTCTGCCGCGCCGACGCCGGGACGATCGCGCCGGTGCCGTCGGCCGTCTGCCGTACCGGAACACCTTGCCGGAGCAGGGAGTTGACGGCGGAGATCGCCTGCGGGTCGTCCAGCCGCAGCCGCAGGGCGCCGCGCGGGGCGACGTACCCGACGGGCGTGGCCTCGTGGACGGACCGCAGCGGCAGGCCCTTGAGGGTCCCGTTCGTCACCGGCTCCACGGCGGCGCCCCACAGCCTGCCCAGGCTCCAGCCCGAGATGTCGTACATCACCGAGACCTTGTCGCTGATGTCCCGGCCGTCGGCGAGCAGCACATTGGCCAGGCCCCGCTTGGGCTGGTGCATGTCGATGACGTACGAGCCCTTCGCGTACGTCCTTCCGCCGAGCCGGAAGGCGTGGCTCGCGCGGGTGACGCGGACGTCGTTGGCGAGGAGGTGGTCGACCAGGCGGGCGGTGGCGGTGGCCTGTGGGCCGCCGGGGAGGACGTAGGCGCGCGGGAAGGCGGTCGTGTAGACGTCCTCGGGACCGATGCCGGGGACTCCGGGGACCGTCTCGGGGGAGACGGGGATCTGCGCGGCGCCCGTGGCCCCGCGGCGGAAGACCTCGATCTGGTCGCTCACCAGCGCCCTGCGGTGGGCCTGGACGAAGTCGAGCGTGGCGCGGATGGCGGCACCGGCGACGTCCACGTTGATCGCCGAGCGCCGCCGCAGCTCCTCCACCGGCAGGTTGTTGTAGGCCGCGTTGTTCACCTGCAACGGGATCTCGACCGTGTGCGCGGCGACCGTGCCGTGGAACGCCGCGTACTGCGGGGTGAAGATCGGCGGCCAGTCGTCCCAGCCCTCCTCCTGGTCCCTGAAGGGGATCTGCGCGGGCTGCACCCCGTCCTTCGCGGGCGTGTAGCCGAGGCCGTTGACGGCGGCCTCCATGCCGAGGGCGTTGGCGTAGGTGTTCTTCAGGAAGAGGTCGTACTCGTAGTTCTCGCCGTGCGGGGGAGTGGTGGGCTCGATGAGGGTGCCGTTGACGTAGCCGTGCAGGTCGAGCATGACGGCGGGCTGCTTGTCGATCTCGATCTGCCGCATCGCCCGCACCTCGGGCTGCGAGGCGGTGACGAAGTCCCGGTTCATGTCGAAGCCGTTGGCGTTGGCGCGGGTGCCGGCGATACGGCCGTCCGGGTTGGCGGTGATGTTGAAGTACAGCCGGGAGTGGGCGAGCAGGTCGCGGGTCTTCGCGTCCTTGGCGGTGGCGAGCTGCTCGATGAGCTTCAGGGAGGCGTCGGTGCCCTCCCACTCGTTGCCGTGGATGTTGTTGTTGACGAAGACGGGCGCCTTGTAACCGGCCTTGATCTCCGGCGACTTGGCGGCCTGCGCGGGGGAGTTCTCGATGAGGTCGCGCATCCGCTCCTGGGCCCGGGCCTGGCGGACCGTCTCGGGCGCGGTGACGGTCACGAGGTAGAGTCGGTGTCCGCCGGCCGACTCTCCGGCGACCTCGACACTGACACGGTCGCCGAGGGCCTGGACGGCGTTCAGCTTCGGGGCGATCGCGTGGTACGGGGTGAGACCGAGCTTGATGGACCTGTCGGCAGGGTCGACCGGGTCGGGGGAGAGGACCTGCTCGCGGGGGTAGCCGCGGATCGCGCCGCCCGTCGTCCGTTCGTCGGCGAGGGCCCTCTTGGCGGCGCTCGCGGGGGCCTGTGCGGCCCGCTGGTCGAGTGGAGCCTCGTCGCGGGTGACGGGCGGGGCGGGTTCCGCGCCCGCGGTGTGCGGGGTGAGCAGCAGTGAGCCTGCCGTGGTGAGGGCGAGGGCGGCGATCAGTACGGGTCTCGCGGGTGCGGTTCTCGTGGTGCGCACGCGTCGTACCTCCTCCGGGAGCTTCCTGAGATCGGTACGGCGACATGTACCTGTTCGACTCAACCGGAACAAGAGGGAGTTGGTGTCACGGATGCCCCGGATGGCGCATCCGGAGGGGGCCGAAGGGGGCATGCTGAGCTCGGGACACCCGGCGACGGACCCGGTGATGGACCCGGCGACTGCGGCTTGTCAGGCGACGCGAGGAGAGCTCCTCATGGCACCGATCCCCCCTCTCCCCAGCAGGGAAGACGTACTGCGCATGGCGCGCAGCACCACCGACATCACCGGCCAACTCCTGGACACGGCCGGGAACATCACGAAGATCGCGATCAACACCTTCGACCCCAGGGACGGTTCGGGCCAGGAGGCACTGCGGGTCCTGCGCGAGACGACGGCGGAGCTGGCGGAGGCGAGCGCGTCACCGCAGGCGCAGGAGGCGTTCTACCGGATCGTGGACACACTGACCCGGCTCGGCACGAGCGGCGCTCCCCTGGCCGTGCACCCGGTCAGCGAACCGGCCCAGGCCCTGCTGACGGCGCTGGGCGACAGTCTGCTGCCGGTGCTGGACGCGGTGGAGCCGGCCGTGGAGGAGTTCGCGACCGCGCTGGGCGACCTGGTGGAGGCGATGTCCCCGCTGCTGCCCGCGGCGGCGGGGCTGGCGGCGGGCACCATGCTCGCCCTGACCCCGGTGATCCGCACGGCGGCGGAGATCCTGCGGGACTCCTCCCCGGAACTGCGCCGCATCGCGGACGCGTTGACCGCCGCGCTGGCCCCGCTGATGCCGCTCCAGGTCGCCCTGGCGGAGCGCGCTGCCGCCGCCGGCGCGGGCGTCGTCCGCGCCTCCCTCCAGCCCCTCGCCGACCTCACGGAAGCGGCCGCGGCGACCACGAAGGCGGCCCGTCCGGTGCTGATCGCCGGGGAGGAACTGCTGGTGACGGGCCTGGAACAGCTCCAGCCGGCACTGCTCGCCGGCGCGGCCCGCGCGGGCCGGGTGGCCCGGGCGGCGGCGGTACGGGTCCAGGCGGCGGTGAGTCCGGCGGATGAGCGGGGGGTGGTGGTGGCGGTGGTGCCGGGGTGATCGGAAGGGGGCCTGTCCACGACCCGGGAACCCTGTCCCCGCCGCCCGATAGAGTTCCCCCATGCGCGATCTTGGGGTGGGCTTCGGGTACCTGCTGAAGGGCCAGCGATGGGTGGCCCGGCACGGCAAGCAGTACGGCTTCGGGCTGATCCCGGGGCTGATCACCCTCGTTCTCTACGCGGCGGCGCTCGTCTCGCTCGCGGTCTGGGGCGAGGACTTCATCGGCTGGGCCACCCCCTTCGCCGACGACTGGTCCAGCCCCTGGCTCGGCCTGTTCCGCGGTTTCCTGACCGTCGTGCTGTGGGCCCTGGCCCTCCTCCTCGCGGTCGTGACCTTCACCGCGGTCACGCTCCTGATCGGCCAGCCGTTCTACGAGAGCCTCTCGGAGACGGTCGACCGTGACGTCTCCCCGGACGGCACCGCCCCCGAGTCCAACCTCCCCCTGTGGCGCGAGCTGTGGATCTCGGGCCGCGACAGCCTGCGGATCGTGATCCGCGCCGCGTGCTGGGCAGTGCTCCTCTTCGCCCTCGGCTTCATCCCGTTCGCCGGGCAGACCGTCGTCCCGGTGATCGGCTTCTTCGTCACCGGCTTCTTCCTCACCGAGGAACTCGCCGCCGTGGCCCTCCAGCGCCGCGGCGTCGAACTCCGCGACCGGCTCGCCCTGTTCCGCTCCCGCAAGACCCTGATCTGGGGCTTCGGCACCCCCCTCGCCGTGGCCTTCCTGGTGCCGTTCGTCGCGGTGTTCCTCATGCCGGGCGCGGTCGCGGGCGCCACCCTGATGGCCCGCGAACTGCTCGGGGAGGAGACCCGCGAGGACTCCGACGACAACGACATAGAGGAGATCACCTCTTGACCGAGATACTCGCCGTCGCCGTCATCACCGTCCTGGCCGTCATCGCCCCCGGCGCCGACTTCGCCATGGTCGTCCGCAACAGCTACCTCCACGGCCGCCGCACCGGCCTGCTCGCCGCGCTCGGCGTCGCCGCCGGCGTCCTCGTGCACGTCACCTACACGATGCTCGGCGTGGGCCTGCTGATCGCCTCCTCGACCTTCCTGTTCACGGTGATCAAGCTGGTCGGCGCGGCCTACCTCGTCTACATCGGCGTCCGTACCTTCCGCACCCGCGGCGAGGTCGAGGTCGACCTGGAGACCCAGTCGGACCTGACCCCGCTCAAGGCCCTGCGCTCCGGGTTCCTCACCAACGTCCTCAACCCGAAGACGACCCTCTTCGTCGTCTCGACCTTCGCTCAGGTCGTCAGCCCCGGCACCCCGGTCTACCAGCAGGTGGGCTACGGACTGTTCATGTCGCTGGCCCACCTGCTGTGGTTCGGTGTCGTCGCGGTCTTCTTCTCGCACGACCGGATGCGCACCCTGATGCTGCGCGGTCAGAAGATCCTCAACAAGGTGATCGGCTCGGTCCTGGCCGGTCTCGGCGTCAGCCTCGCGTTCGCCCCGTCTCACTGACCGCCACGGTCACGATCGCCCGCACCTGGGCGATGATGTCCAGCCGGTTCTTCACGAACTCGGGGTCGGTGACCTCGGTGGTGTTGCCGGTGGCGAACTGGAGCACGGGCGTGTGCACATGGCCGCCGGGCAGCTCGTCGTGCAGCCCCAGCCGGTCGCGCAGCAGCGTCGCCCGGTAGGCGATCTCGTTCGACAGGTAGTTCCCGCCGCCCCCGGCCCGGGCCGTCGACCCCTCCGTCGGCCCGTCGGGCCGTACGACGGGTTCCGTGCCGCCCGCGGGTATCTCGGTCACGCTCGTGTTGTCGTACACGGGGAAGCGCCCGGTGCTCGCCGCCACGATCTCCGTGTACGGCAGGGTCGTCGTCGTCCACTGCGGCTGCGAGGCCGGATCGGTGACGGGGACGGTCTCCGTCCGGGAGATGTTCTCGTTGTCCGGGAACCCGCCCCGCCAGGCCCCGTTGGTCCGCTCGATGTCGAACCGTCCGACCCGCCCCTGGCTGACCGTGGTGAAGAGGTCGACCTTCTTGAGATACGGTCGCAGCGTCCGCTCCACCGTGCCCTCCGCGAAGTCCTGCCAGCGCACCGGGAACACGGCCGTCTCCACCCGCGCCGGACCCTGCGCCGTCTCGATCACCGTGCCGTCGAGCGCGAGCGCGGTGGCCCCGGAGGGATTGGAGATCCGGATGTCCCGGTCCAGCGTGAACGGGTCGAACCCGGTGACGAGGACCCGCTTGATCCCCTTCCCGGACGGATAGCGGATGGCGCTCTGCCCCCGCGAGGTCCGCTCCAACTCGTCCAGCAGCGCCGCCCGTTGCTCATCACCCAGCCCGAACCCCGGCTCCCAGGTCCGTACCTCCCGCGTCATCCCCAACCGCGCCCAGTACAGCGGCCGGTCGTCGTCCCGGCTCAGATCACCCCCGGCCGGCCCCCGCCCCTGTGCCCGGTCGACGGCCCGCTTCCACAGCGCGGATCCTTCGCGTACGACGATCCTGCGGGCCTGGGCGTAGGTGCGCGCCGAGTCGAGCTCCCGCGCGAACTCCGGTGCCACGGAGTCGAATCCGGACCGCCGCAGAATCTCCTGCGGCACGGTCTTGTCGAGCCGCAGCTCCTCGACGGTGGCGGTGGGAGCCGCCTGGGCCGCCTGGGGCACCGCGAGCCCTGCCATCAGGACCACACCGAGGACACCAATGCGAACACGTAGGGAATTCAAGGGAGTTCAGCCTTCCGTCGCCGTGGGGAGCGTGCTGGTGCCGACGGCGGAAGTATGCGTGACAGAAGTGGTCCACGCCATGGGGTGTGACTCAGGAGGGGCTCATCAGCGCGATCAGCGCGAGCGCGGGGAGCACCTGGAAGACGGCCGCTCCCCACAGCCGGGCGAGCAGCAGCGCGACACCGATGACCGCGACCACGGCGCACGCCGTGCCCAGCTCCGTCATCGGCGGCTCGTACGGCTCCTCGTTCCAGCTCGCCGCCCACCCGCTCCACCCGGCGGCCCACCATCCGTAGGCCACGACAAGGAAGTTGACCGGCAGCAGCGCGAGCACGGTGATGGTGTTCTTCGCCCTCATGGCGCCATCCTCGCCGGAAGGGGACCGAGCCGCCTGAGTATCCGTACCTACCCCGGGATCCGCCCCGCCGCCTCCCGCAGCACCCCCACGAACGCCTCCACCGCGGGCGCCGGCGCCCGCCCCCGTGCCGTCGCCGCGTACACCGCCCGGGCCGGCGCCCCCTCGTCCACCACCGGCAGCAGGGTGACGTCCGGTCGTACCGACTCGGCCGCGAGCGCCGGGACCAGCGTCACGCCGAGGCCCGCGGCGACGTAGCCCTGCTTGGCGGTCCACTCGGCGACGACGTGGGCGACGCGCGGCCGGAAGCCCTGGCGCAGGGCCGCGTCCAGCAGGGTGCCCTCCGGGCGGGCGCTGCCGGAGATCCAGTCGGCGTCGGCGAGTTGACCGAGCCGGACCGGGCCGCCGTCCGCCAGCGGATGCGCGGCCGGGACGGCGACGTACAGGGACTCGTCGAGGAGATGGTGGAGGTCGTACGACTCCAGCGGCGCGCCGCCCGTCGTGGACACCACCGCCAGGTCCAGATGCCCGGCGGCGAGCCGGTCCAGGAGGGCGGGGGTGAACCCCTCCTCGCGGGAGACCCGGACGCGCGGATGGCGGGCCCGGAAGGCACCGAGCGCGTGCGGCACCAGCGCCGCGTCGGCCGTGGCGAACGCCCCGAACCGCAGCCGCCCGCCGGCCACTTCGCGCAGCGCCGCCAGCTCGCGCCCGGCCCCGTGCAGCGCCTCGACGACGGCCTCCGCGTGCGGTACGAGGACCCGGCCCGCCTCGGTGAGCCGTACGCCCCGCGGCAGCCGGTCGAAGAGCGGCGCCCCGCCGAGCGCCGACTCCAGCGAGGAGATCTGCCGGGACACCGCGGACTGGGTCCAGCCGAGGGTCCGCGCGGCGACCGTGAAGGAACCCTGGCGGGCGACTTCGAGGAAGGCGCGCAACCAGACGGTGGAGAGGTCCGGCGACTCATGCGGAGAGGGCATGACACTCATGCTAGACATTCGCTTGTCGCATCACAGGCGTGGACCTAGCGTCGACGCCATGGAGCACATCGCATTCCTGGGCCTCAGCCACATGGGCGCCCCCATGGCCCGCCGACTCCTCGCCGCCGGCCACCCGTTGACCGTCTGGAACCGCACCGCCGAGAAGGCGGGACCGCTCGTCGCCGAGGGCGCCGCACTCGCCGCCTCCCCGGCCGACGCCGTCCGGGACGCCGACGTCGTCGTCACCATGCTCGCCGGCCCGGACGCGCTGGACGCGGTCGCCCAGGCCGCCGCGCGAGCCCTGCGGCCAGGCACTCACTGGATCGAGATGTCGACCGTCGGCCCGGACGCCCTGCGCCGCCTCGAAGCCCGACTCCCCGAAGAGGTCACCCTCGTCGACGCCCCCGTCATGGGCAGTACCGACAAGGCGGCCACGGGCACCCTCGGCATCCTCGCCGGAGGCGACGCGACCGGCGTCGAGCACGTCCTCGCCCACCTCGGCAAGGTCACCCGCACGGGCCCCCTCGGCTCGGGAGCCGCACTCAAGCTCGTCCTCAACTCGGCGGTCATCAGCGGGATCGCGGTGGTCGCCGAGGCCCTGCGGCTCGCGGACGCCCTCGGGCTTCCGGACACCGTCGCCCGCACCGCCCTCGCGAACGGTCCCCTCGCCGGAGCCGTCGCCCGCGCCTTCGCCGAGGACGCGCACTTCGACGCGACCCTCGCGGTCAAGGCCTCGACCTGGCCACGAAGGCGGCCCGACTGCCCGCGATCGAGGCCGCGTTGGAGCACTACCGCCGCGTCGCGGCACCTGGAGAGGACATCTCCGAGGCCGCGGCCCGCATCCGCACCAGCTGAAGGAGCCGCATGAAGGTCACCATCGACAACCCCGCCTCCGCACCCCAGCCCCTGAGCCCCTACTACTCCCAGGTCGCCCGGGTCGAACAGGCCGACGGCAGCGCCCTGTTGTTCGTCTCCGGCCAGATCGCCGAGGGGGAGACGCTCGCCGAGCAGAGCCGAGGCGTCTTCGAGACGATCGACGCCCTGCTCAAGGCCCACGGCGGCACCCTCGCCGACATCATCAACATCCGCACGTACCTCACCGACATCGACAGGCTCCAGGAATACGGCGCCGTACGAAGGGAGTTCCTCACCGGCACCCCACCCACCAGCATGACCTTCGAGGTGCCGAAGCTGTTCCGGCCGGAGGCGCGGATCGAGGTCGAGGTCGTCGCCGCCGTCAGTCCGGGTTCTCGCCCAGCAGCCTGAGGAAGTCCCGGAACGCCCCCGGCATGTCCACCGACTCCGGGCCGAGCAGCCACTGGTACTGCAACCCGTCCATGACCGCCACCAGCAACGGCGCCGTGCGCTCGGGCGTCAGCCCGTTCGGCAGCCGCTCCCCGTACTCGGCCCGCAGCACCGTCGCCATGCTCTCGCGCACCTGCGCGTAGCGCTCGGTGAAGTACGCGCGCGCCGGATGCCCGTCCGTCACACTCTCGCCGAGCAGTGCCGAGAAGGTCTGGATGATGTTCGGCCGCATCGCGTTGTACTCGACGAGCGAGGCGAGCAGGTCGATCCGCCACCGGGTGTCCGGCACCGCGTCCCACTGGTCGCGCTCCTTGAGCACGGCGACCAACAGCGCTTCCTTCGTGGGGAAGTGGTGCAGCAACCCCTGCTGGGTGAGCCCGACGCGCTCCGCGACGGCGGCGAGGCTCGCCCCGCGGTAGCCGCGCTCGGCGATCACCTCCAGGGCCGCCCGGACGATCTCCGCGCGCCGCTCCTCGCTCCTGACCCTGGCGTTCATGGGGTCACCGTACGGCATGACCGTATGCCAAATATAACGGCAAGGTAACGAAACCTACCGGTCTACAGGTAACGGGTGCACGATGAGGGAACGGCACGCACCCGAAACCAGGAGGACCCCATGGCGGGCACCCACTCCACCCCGGCGGACCAGGCGCGCGAGGCCGCCGTGGAGGCGGCCCTCGGCAAGCTCGACCTGGACGCGAAGGCCCGGCTGCTGGCCGGCCAGGACATGTGGACGCTGCCCGCCCTGCCCGAGATCGGCCTGGAGTCCCTCGTCATGTCCGACGGGCCGATCGGTGTCCGAGGGGTGCGCTGGACCGCCGACGACCCCTCGATCGCGCTGCCCTCCCCGACCGCCCTCGGCGCCACCTGGGACCCCGAGCTCGCCCGCCGCGCCGGCGCGCTGCTCGCCCAGGAGGCCCGCCGCAAGGGCGTCCACGTCCTGCTCGCCCCCACCGTCAACCTGCACCGCTCCCCGCTCGGCGGCCGCCACTTCGAGGCCTACAGCGAGGACCCGTACCTCACGGGGCTCATCGGCGCGGGCTATGTGCGGGGCGTCCAGTCCGGCGGAGTCGGCACCACCGTCAAGCACTTCGTCGCCAACGACGCCGAGACCGACCGCTTCACCGTCAACAACGTCGTCTCCGAACGCGCCCTGCGCGAGCTGTACCTGCGCCCCTTCGAGCTCATCGTCGAGAACGCCCGCCCCTGGGGCATCATGACCGCGTACAACCAGGTCAACGGCGTCACGATGACCGAGCACCACCACCTCGTGAACGAGATCGCACGCGGCGAGTGGGGCTTCGACGGCTACAACGTCTCCGACTGGATGGCCGCCCGCTCCACGAAGGGCGCCATCGAGGGCGGCCTCGACGTCGCCATGCCGGGCCCGCAGACCGTGTACGGCGAGGCGCTTGCCCAGGCCGTGCGCGACGGTGAGGTCGACGAGACCAAGGTCGACGAGGCCGTGCGGAACGTCCTCCGGCTCGCCGCCCGCGTCGGCGCCCTGGAGAACGCCGAGCCGGTCGTCACCGAGCTCCCCGACACCATCGACGGCGAGGCCCTGGCCCGCGAGATCGCCCGCCGCGCCTTCGTCCTGGTCCGCAACCAAGGCGCCCTCCCGCTGAAGCCCGGAAGCGTCGCCCTCATCGGCGCCGCCGCCCGCGACGCCCGCGTCCTCGGCGGCGGCTCCGCCACCGTCTTCCCGCCCCGGACCGTCTCCCCGCTCGACGGCCTCACCGCGGTCCTCCCCGACCTGACGTACGCCGTCGGCGCCGACCCCAACACCGAACTCGCCGTCGCCGACAAGGGGTTCACCCTGCGGGCCGTCTGCCGTGACCGCGACGGCAATGTCCTCGGCACCGGCAACGCCCCCAACGGCCAGATCCAGTGGATGGGCGACGACCTCCCCGACGGCGTCACCCACGACACCCTCCACACCATCGAGCTGACCGGCACCTTCACCCCGCGCGACAGCGGCACCCACACCTTCGGCGTCAAGGGCGTCGGCGCCTTCACCCTCACCGTCGACGGCACGACGTACTACGACGACCTCCAGCTCCCTGCCGACACCAGCGACCCCTTCGAGGCCTTCTTCGGCTCCCCGGTGCCCCGCGGCGAGGTCGAACTGACCGCGGGCCAGCCGGTCGAGGTCTCCCTCACCTACGTCTTCCAGCTCCCCGAGGGCATCCCGTTCAAGGCCATCGCCTTCGCGCTCGCCCACCAGGAGCCGCGGCGCGACGCCGACGAGCTGATCGCCGAGGCCGTCGAGACCGCCCGGAACGCCGACACCGCCGTCGTCGTGGTTGCCACCACCGACCGCGTCGAGTCCGAGGGCTTCGACCGCAGGGACCTCGCCCTGCCCGGCCGGCAGGACGACCTGGTCCGGGCCGTGGCCGCCGCCAACCCCAACACCGTGGTGGTCGTCAACTCCGGCTCCCCGGTCGAACTGCCCTGGCGCGACGAGGTCGCCGCCGTCCTGCTCAGCTGGTTCCCCGGCCAGGAGGGCGGCGCCGCCCTCGCCGACGTCCTCACCGGCGCCCACGAGCCCGGCGGCCGCCTCCCCACCACCTGGGGCTCCCTGGACGCCGCCCCGGTCACCCAGGTGACCCCCGCCGACGGCGAACTCCCGTACACCGAGGACGTCTTCATCGGCTACCGCGCCTGGGCGAAGGAGGGCCGGACCCCCTCGTACCCCTTCGGCCACGGCCTCGGCTACACCGACTGGACCTATGAGTCCGTCGAGGTGGAGGGCACCACGGTCCGCGTCCGCCTCCGCAACTCCGGCGAGCGCGCCGGCCGCGAGGTCGTCCAGGTCTACCTCGCCCCGGCCGAGCCCGGCGACCGCCCCGAGCGCGTGCTGGCCGGCTTCGCCGGAGTCGAGGCCGCTCCCGGCGAGAGCGTCGAGGTCGCTGTCGAGATCCCGCGCCGCGCCTTCGAGACGTGGACCGAGGGGGAGGGGACGGAGGGGAAGTGGTCGTTTGTGAAGGGTTCGTACGAGATCCAGGTGAGCCGTTCGATCACGGACCGCCGCCTCACCACCACGGTTAACGTCTGACCCGGGACGAGTCTCCCCACAGAG
The DNA here is from genome assembly GCF_042894505.1 of Streptomyces sp. NPDC001536. Classification (NCBI taxonomy): domain Bacteria; kingdom Bacillati; phylum Actinomycetota; class Actinomycetes; order Kitasatosporales; family Streptomycetaceae; genus Streptomyces; species Streptomyces sp. NPDC001536. The sequence goes on along the minus strand of NZ_JBIAVQ010000001.1, from coordinate 280,235 downwards.
CAGCCCCGGTCCGGGACCTGACACCCGGGCCGGGGCTTGTGCCGTTCTAACGGACCGCGAACGCGTACACCGTCTCCGACCGGTACACCTCGCCCGGCCGCAGCACCGTGCTCGGGAACTCCGGCCGGTTGGGGGAGTCCGGGAAGTGCTGGGTCTCCAGCGCGACACCCTCGCACGGCATGAAGGGCTCCTCCAGATGGTCCGCGGTGTACAGCTGGAGGCCCGGCTCGGTGGTGGACACCGTCAGCACCCGCCCGGTGGAGGGGTCGTGCAGCTCGGCGACCTCGACCGGCGTCCGCGTCAGCCCCTTGTCGAGCACGAAGTTGTGGTCGTACCCCGGGCCCACCTTCCGGCTCTCCCGGAAGTCGAAGCGCCCGCCGGTCACGTCCTGGAGCACCCCGGTCGGGATCAGATCCGCGTCGACCGGCGTGAACCGGGAGGCGGCGATCCGCAGTTCATGGCCACCCGCGTTCCCGGAACCGGCCAGGTTGAAGTAGCTGTGGTTCGTCAGGGCGAGAACCGTCGGCGCGTCCGTCACCGCCGCGTACGCGATCCGCAGCGCACCGTCCGCGTCCAGCGTGTACGTCGCCGAGACCTCAAGGCGCCCCGGGAAGCCCTCCTCGCCGTGCGGGCTGACCCGGGAGAGCCGGATGCCGTGCTCGACGGGCACCACGTCCCACACCCGCTTGTCGAAGCCGCGCTCGCCGCCGTGCAGGGAGTTCGGCGCGCTGTTGGGCGCCACCGCGTACGTCACCCCGTCCAGCGGGAAGCGGCCGCCCGCGATCCGGTTCGCGTACCGGCCGATCAGCGCGCCGAAGTAGGGGCCGGTGTGCGTGACATACCCGTCCAGATCCGCGAACCCCAGCACCACGTTCCCGGCGCTTCCGTCCCGGTCCGGGACCTCGGCGGACTGCACGATCCCGCCGTACGACAGCACCCTGACCCGCACGCCGGCCCGCTCCAGCGTCCAGCGGTGGACCGGGGTGCCGTCGGAAAGTGTGCCGAAGAGTTCGTTCATGTTCAAAACTCTAGGTCACGCCTTCTTCGCCGTGACCTCCCGGTAGGCGATCTCGGCGAGCCTGGCCTGCCCGTTCACACTCGGGTGGAACCAGTCGATATGGCTCAGCTGGTCCGTGCCGAACCGGAACTCGTACACCGCGCCCCCGTCGAAGCGGCACCGCTCGTCCTTGGCGCAGACCTCCTCCAGGACCTTGTTGTACGCCTCCACCCGGTCCTGCACGGTGTCACGCCGCTCGGTCGCCGCCGTGTCCACGGCGTCCGCGTCGCCGAGCATCGAGGGGCAGATCCCGAGCTTCCACACCTGCTTGCCCATCGGGTTGGTGCGCCCCTGGGACCACAGCCGCTTCAGGTTCGGCACGCTGGCCACGTACACCTGCGCCTTCGGTGCCGTGTCGCGCAGGGTGCGCATCGCGTCCTCGAACTGCGCCCGGAAGTCGGCCACGGACGTCATCGCCGAGGTGGAGTCCCGGCACGCGTCATTGGCCCCCGCCATCACCGTCACCAATCCCGGCTTCTTCGCCGCGGCCTGGGCCATCTGCCCGGCCAGATCGGTCATCCGCGCCCCGCTGACCGCGTAGTTCCAGCTGTGGGAGGCCGCCTTCGCCGACCCCAGCAGCCGTACGGCGAGACTGTCCACCTCGGTGCTGCTGCCGGTCGCCCAGGAGGCCTCCGGGCAGTCCTGGAGGAGCGAACAGGCGTCGAAGGCGCGGGTGATGGAGTCGCCCACGGCGGCCAGCGAGGACGGGCTGGAGTCCCAGGCGGGCGTCGTCGGGCTGGGGGAGGGCTTCGCTCTCTGCGCCCCGGTGCCGGACGGCGCCGGTTCACTGCCCCCGACGGCGTCACAGCCGGCGGCGCCCAGGACGGCCGCCGTCACGACGGCGAGAACGGCACGCGAGCGGTGCCTGCGCTTCCGCATCCCCTGGTGATCCCCTCGGTCGGCATGCAATCCCCTGCGAACTTCGTCCCCCTCCCTACCAACGCACGGGAGTTCCCGACCTTCACCACCCTCCGCCGTGCAACGGCTCACACCCGTACTAGCGTCCTGCCGGGTGAATGGCGGGCGTTTCAGGGCACCGGGACCGACGGTACGTCACACTCCTTGCGCCGCCGCACGGTAGCCTCGCCATCAACGTGGCTGCCGCCACCACCGTTCCGTCCATTCGCACAATGGTCCCGCTCTGCCCGGAGGTCCCGGTGACGACACGTGGAGTTCTGTACGTGCACTCCGCGCCGCGCGCGCTGTGCCCGCACGTCGAGTGGGCCGTCGCCGGGGTGCTCGGCACACGCGTCAACCTCGACTGGATCCGGCAGCCGGCGGCCCCCGGCACCTGGCGCTCGGAGTTCTCCTGGAAGGGCGAGGTGGGCACGGCGTCCAAGCTGGCGTCGGCCCTGCGCGGCTGGCACCTCCTCCGCTTCGAGGTGACGGCCGAACCCTGCCCCACCGCCGAGGGCGAGCGCTACAGCTGCACCCCCGACCTCGGCATCTACCACGCCGTCACCGGCATCCACGGCGACATCCTGATCCCCGAGGACCGCCTGAGAGCAGCCCTGACCCGCTCACAGGCCGGCGAGACCGACCTGGAGTCCGAGATCGCCAAACTCCTGGGCAAGCCGTGGGACGACGAACTGGAGCCGTTCAGGTACGCGGGAGAGGGCGCCCCGGTCCGCTGGCTGCACCAGGTCGTCTAGGAATCCGGACATGCCGAAGGGCCCCCACCGACCGGTGGGGGCCCTTCAGTTGCGTACGGAGGTCTCTCAGACCGTACGGAACGCCAGCACCACGTTGTGCCCGCCGAACCCGAACGAGTCGTTCAGTGCGGCGATCCGGCCCTCGACGGGCAGCTTGCGCGCCTCGCCGCGGACCACGTCGGCGTTGGCCTCCGCTTCCGGGTCGAGGTTCTCCACGTTGATGGTCGGCGGAGCGAGCCGGTGGTACAGGGCGAGGATCGTCGCGACCGACTCCACACCGCCGGCACCGCCCAGCAGATGCCCGGTCATGGACTTCGTACCGGAGACCGCGAAGTGGTCGGCGTCGTCGCCGAACACCTTGCGCAGCGCCTTCAGCTCGGCCACGTCACCGGCCGGCGTCGAGGTGGCGTGCGCGTTGACGTGCACGATCTCGGCCGGGTTCAGGTCGGTGTTGTCGAGCAGGTTCTGCAGGGCGTGGGCGATACCGCGGCCCTCCGGCTCGGGCTGCACGATGTCGTGGCCGTCGGCGGAGATGCCCTGGCCGACCGCCTCGGCGTACACGCGCGCACCGCGCTTGGCGGCGTGCTCCGCGGACTCCAGGACGATCACACCGGCACCCTCGCCGAGGACGAAGCCGTCGCGCGCGGTGTCGTAGGGACGCGAGGCGCCCTGCGGGTCGTCGTTGTTCTTGGACATCGCCATCATGTTGCCGAACGCGGCGATCGGCAGCGGGTGGATCGCCGCCTCCGTGCCGCCCGCGATGACGACGTCGGCGCGGCCGGTGCGGATCATCTCGATGGCGTAGCCGATGGCCTCGGCGCCCGAGGCGCACGCGGAGACCGGGGTGTGCACACCCGCGCGGGCGCCCACGAGAAGACCCACGTTGGCGGACGGGCCGTTCGGCATGAGCATGGGGACGGTGTGCGGGGAGACGCGGCGGACGCCCTTCTCCTTGAGCACGTCGTACTGGTCGAGCAGGGTCGTGACGCCACCGATGCCGGAGGCGATGACCGCACCGAGGCGGTCGGCGTCCACGGCACTGTCCTCACCGGCCTTGCCGGTGAAGCCCGCGTCGGCCCACGCCTCCTGGGCGGCGACCAGCGCGAACTGCGCCGACCGGTCCAGGCGCCGGGCCTGCGGCCGCGGGATGACCTCGGTCGGCTCCACGGCGACGGGCGCCGCGATACGGACGGCCTGGTCGGCCGCCCACTCCTGCTCCAGGGGCTTCACGCCGGACTTGCCGGCGACCAGACCCTCCCAGGTAGAGGCTGCGTCGCCACCCAGCGGTGTGGTTGCGCCGATACCGGTGACGACCACGGTGCGATTGGTCGGGCTCACGGGAAATCTTTCTCCAACGATTACGAGGATTCAGCGGCGCCACCGCCGGGTGGCGGGGCAATGGACTGATCCGGGGATCAGCCCTGGTTCTTCAGGATGTAGTCGGTGGCGTCGCCGACCGTCTTGAGGTTCTTGACGTCCTCGTCCGGGATCTTGACGTCGAAGCGCTCTTCGGCGGCGACGACGACCTCGACCATGGACAGCGAGTCGACGTCCAGGTCGTCGGTGAAGGACTTGTCCAGCTGGACGTCCTCGACCGGGATGCCGGCGATCTCGTTCACGATGTCGGCGAGACCGGCGACGATCTCTTCCTGAGTGGCGGCCATGTGAGGCGCTCCTTCGTTGTTTTCCAGAGGGTTGGCAGTGCGTTCCGGGCCGGACCGTTGCTGATCCGGCACGGAGTGCCTAGGGGAGGGTAACGACAGTCGCGGCGTAGACGAGACCCGCCCCGAAGCCGATGACGAGCGCGGTGTCGCCGCTCTTCGCCTCGCCGGTCGCCAGGAGCCGCTCCATCGCGAGCGGGATCGAGGCGGCCGAGGTGTTGCCGGTGGTGCGTACGTCACGCGCGACCGTGACGGACTCCGGCAGCTTGAGTGTCTTCACCATCGAGTCGATGATCCGCTCGTTGGCCTGGTGCGGAATGAAGACGTCCAGTTCGTCCGCGGTGATACCGGCGACGTCCAGCGCCTCCTTGGCGACCTTCGCCATCTCGAAGACGGCCCAGCGGAACACCGCCTGGCCCTCCTGCGTGATGGCGGGGAACTTGCCCGTGCTGTCGTACTCGGTCCACGGCACGGTCTGCTTGATCGTCTCGGACTTGTCGCCCTCGGAGCCCCACACGGTCGGGCCGATGGCCGGCTCCTTGGAGGGGCCCACGACGACCGCGCCGGCACCGTCACCGAACAGGAAGGCCGTGGCCCGGTCCTCCAGGTCGGTCAGGTCCGACAGCCGCTCGACGCCGATGACAAGCACGTACTCCGCCGAGCCCTCGACGACCATGCCCTTGGCGAGGGTCAGGCCGTAGCCGAAGCCCGCGCAGCCGGCCGAGATGTCGAAGGCGGCGGCCTTGTTGGTGCCCAGCTTGTCGGCGATCTCGGTCGCCACGGCCGGGGTCTGCTTGAAGTGCGAGACGGTCGAGACGATCACGCCGCCGATCTGCTCGGCGGAGATCCCGGCGTCGGCGATCGCCTTGCCGGACGCCTCGATCGACATCGCGGCGACGGTCTCCTCGTCGCTCGCCCAGTGCCGGGTCTCGATGCCGGAGCGTGAGCGGATCCACTCGTCGGACGAGTCGATCGTCTCGAGGATCACCTCGTTCGGCACGACCCTCGTCGGGCGGTAGCCACCGACACCGAGGATGCGCGCGTACGGGGCGCCCTTGCTGGGCTTGATCTTCGACATTGCTCCAGGCTCCTTCTCAGGCACTGTGCTCGGCGATGAGCTCGCGAGCAGCGTCGAGGTCGTCGGGGGTCTTCAGGGCCAGCGTCTTCACACCGGGCAGCGCGCGCTTGGCGAGACCGGTGAGCGTACCGCCGGGGCACACCTCGATCAGGGCCGTGACACCGAGCTCCTTGAAGGTCTCCATGCACAGGTCCCAGCGGACCGGGTTGGCGACCTGGCCGACCAGGCGCGAGAGGACCTCGGCGCCGGTGGCGACGGTCTGCCCGTCCTTGTTGGAGACGTAGGTGAGCGTCGGGTCGGCCGGGGCCAGATCGGCGGCGGCCTTGGCCAGCGCGTCGACCGCGGGAGCCATGTGGTGCGTGTGGAAGGCGCCGGCCACCTTCAGCGGGACGACCTTGCGGACACCCTCGGGCTTGTCCTCGTTCAGCTCGGCGAGCTGCTCCATGGTGCCGGCGGCCACGATCTGACCGGCGCCGTTCACATTGGCCGGGGTCAGCCCCAGCTTCTCCAGGTGCGCGACGCTCACCTCGGGGTCGCCGCCGAGCAGCGCCGACATCCCGGTCTCGGTGATCGCGGCGGCCTCGGCCATGGCCAGCCCGCGCTTGCGTACGAGGGTCAGCGCGGCGCTGTCGTCGAGGACACCGGCGAACGCGGCGGCGGTGATCTCACCGACGCTGTGGCCCGCGACGGCGCCCGGGGTGACGGCACCGAGTGCCGAGGCGGACAGGATTCCGGCGGCCACCAGCAGCGGCTGGGCCACCGAGGTGTCACGGATCTCGTCCGCGTCGGCCTGGGTCCCGTAGTGGGCGAGGTCCAGGCCGATGGCGTCCGACCACGCGGCGACGCGGTCGGCGGCACCGGGGAGTTCGAGCCAAGGAGTCAGGAAGCCGGGCGTCTGGGCGCCCTGGCCGGGAGCGACGAGTACGAGCACTCTCACACTCTCTCTTGGGGACGGGCACGGCCGCCCGTGGGGACAGGGACGAAGAACACGAGGGGGTTTTGTGGGCCCCCGACAAAAGCCTAGAGCTGGAGATCCCCGTCGACCAGACGCCCCAGGATGAGGGCGATCCGCAGCGTGAACGCGGAACGTACATCGGAGGGTGACCAGCCGGTGACGTCAGTCACACGTCGAAGCCGGTAGCGCACGGTGTTGGGATGGACGAAGAGCATCCGGGCGGCGCCTTCGAGACTGCTCGCCTGTTCGAGATAGACCGAGAGCGTCTCCAGGAGAGCTGAACCGGCTTCCTCCAGTGGTCTGTAGATCTCCTCCACCAGTTGCTCGCGCGCGCTCGGGTCACCCGCGATGGCGCGCTCCGGAAGCAGATCGTCCGCCAGGACCGGGCGCGGGGCGTCCTGCCAGGCGGTACAGGCCTTGAGCCCCGCCGCGGCGGCCTGCGCGGAGCGGGTGGCGGCCAGCAGATCGGGTACGACGGGCCCGGCGACCACGGGTCCCGCGGCATAGGGCCCGATCAGCGACTTGGCAACCGCGAGCGGGTTGTCGCTGCCGCCGGCGATCACGACGAGCCGGTCCCCGAGGACCCCGGTGAGCACCTGGAGCTTGGCGTGCCGGGCGGCCCGGCGGATCGCCTCGACGGTCAGCTCGGAGTCACCGTCGGGCGCGGTGCCGAGGACGACACACACATGTTCGGGCGCGTTCCAGCCCAGCGCGGCGGCCCGGGAGACGGCCCCCTCGTCGGCCTCACCGCTGAGCACGGCGTTGACGACGAGTGATTCGAGCCGGGCGTCCCAGGCACCGCGTGCCTCCGCGGCCTGGGCGTAGACCTGGGCGGTGGCGAAGGCGATCTCGCGGGCGTAGACGAGCAGGGCCTCGCGCAGGATGGACTCGTCACCGGGCGCGGCCACCTCGTCGATGGCGGACTCCATGACCTCGATGGTGGTCCGCACCATCTCCACGGTCTGCCGCAGCGTGATGGCCCGGGTCAGCTCGCGCGGAGCGGTGCCGAACACATCGGTGGAGATCGCCTGCGGGGCGTCGGGATGCCGGAACCACTCGGTGAACGCGGCGATACCGGCCTGCGCGACCAGCCCGATCCAGGAACGGTTCTCCGGGGGCATGGCCCGGTACCACGACAGCGTCTCGTCCATCCGCGCGATGGCCTGCGCGGCCAGGGACCCGGACGACTTCTCCAGCCGCTTCAGGGTCGCCGAGTGCGGATGGGAGTCACGTGCGAAGGCTTCGGTGTTGCTGGCTTCGGGTTCGGGCACGGGGACAAGACTGCCTTATCCGGACGTGAGTGCGCTCCGCCGGGTACCGGGTGAGGGCTACGGTGGGGTCCGTGATGGACGTACGGCGCGCCGCTGAGCGCTATCCAGGGGGCGATCCGGCGACCGGGATCGAGTCGTTCCACGCCTTCTCCTTCGGCCCGCACTACGACCCCGACAACCTCCGGTTCGGCGCGGTGATCGCCTGCAACGAGGAGCGGCTCGCTCCGGGCGCCGGGTTCGACGAGCACCCCCACAGCCACACCGAGATCGTGACGTGGGTGGTCGAGGGCGAGCTCACCCACCGCGACTCGACGGGCCACGAGACGACGGTCCGGCCCGGCGACGTGCAGCGCCTCAGCGCGGCCGCGGGCGTACGCCACGTCGAGCGCAACGCCGGCGACACCCCCCTGACCTTCGTGCAGATGTGGCTGGCCCCGCTGACCCCGGGCGGCGACCCGTCGTACGAGATCGTCCGCGGCATCGCCGACTCCACGCCGTACGCGGTCCCGGAGGCGGGATCGATGCTCCACGTACGGCGCCTGGTTCCGGGCGAGCGCACGGCGGTGCCGGACGGACGACACCTGTACGTCCATGTCGTACGCGGCGAAGTACGCCTGAACGGCGAGGAGTTGCAGCCGGGCGACGCGGCCCGCATCACGGACGCCGAGGGCTTGGACGCGGTGGGGGTGACGGCGGCGGAGCTGCTGCTGTGGGAGATGGCCTAGAGCTCGGCGAGTACCGCGTCCGTGAACGCGGGCCACGCCTCGACGGCCCACGGACCGAAGGCGCGGTCGGTCAGGGCCACGCAGGCCGCGCCCGCGGCGGGGTCGATCCACAGGAACGTGCCGGACTGGCCGAAGTGCCCGAAGGTGCGGGGCGAGGACGAAGAGCCCGTCCAGTGCGGGGACTTGGAGTCGCGGATCTCGAAGCCGAGCCCCCAGTCGTTGGGGTTCTGGTGGCCGTAGCCCGGCAGGACACCCTTGGTGCCCGGGTACTGGACCGTCATCGCCTCGGCGACCGTACGGGGGTCCAGGAGACGCGGGGCCTGGACCTCGGCCGCGAACCGGACCAGATCCTCGACCGTGGAGACCCCGTCCTTGGCCGGCGACCCCTCCAGCGACGTCGACACCATGCCCAGCGGTTCCAGCACGGCCTGCCGCAGATACTCCGCGAACGGGATGTCCGTCGCCTTGGCGATGTGATCGCCCAACTGCTCGAACCCGGCGTTGGAGTACAGCCGCCGCTCACCGGGCGGGGCCGTCACCCGGTGCTCGTCGAAGGCGAGGCCCGAGGTGTGCGCCAGCAGATGCCGCACCGTCGACCCCGCGGGCCCGGCCGGCTCGTCGAGCTCGATCGCCCCCTCCTCGTACGCGACGAGCGCCGCGTACGCCGCGAGCGGCTTGGTGACCGAGGCCAGCGGGAAACGGTGACCGGCAGGCCCGTGCGTACCGAGCAGGGTCCCGTCGGCCCGTACGACGGCCGCGGCGGCGGTCGGAACCGGCCAGTTCTCGATCAGGGCGAGGCTCTTCAGCGACATGCCGTCGAGACTATGCCGGTCACAGTGCCAGCCGCATCGAGGGGTCCGGCTTGCGGACGAAGCCGAGGGCGGCGTAGAGCGGCTCGGCCTCGGCGGAGGCGTTGAGGTCGACGTGGGCGGCGCCTTGCTCGCGCAGCCACGCCAGCAGTCCCGTCATGCACGCCCGCGCGTAACCGCGACGGCGGGCGTCGGGATCGGTCGCGACGCTGAAGACGTACCCGACCCGCCCCCGCGGATTGTCCGCCCGCCCGATCCGGTACTCCAGCGTCCCGACCGCCAGCGCCGCCAGCGCCCCGGGCCGCTCCGGGTGATCCACGACGAACGCCGCGAAGTCCCCGTCCGGATCCGCCAGCCGCTCCTTCAACACGGGGAGCGACTCGGCATGCCACCGTGTGGAAGCATCGGCACCGGCCACCGAGTTGATCATCACCTGCCGAAGCCGCAGCACTTCCCCGGCGTCCTCGGCCCCAGCACGTCGTACGACAGTCATGGCCCGCACGCTAGCCACCGCGCCCGGCCGACGTCCCGCGAATTCTTACCGGTTTCGCTTGCTTGGAGTGCACTCCAAGGCCATAGCGTTGAGGTCATGACGGTGATGGACACCACCACGACGGGTACCAGGACCGACAGCTGCAGCGCCCCGCCGCACCCGCACCGGCGCCCCCAGGGCCAGGACAGCTACACGATCAGCGAGGTCGTCGCCTTCACGGGGCTGACCGCGCACACGTTGCGCTGGTACGAGCGCATCGGCCTGATGCCGCACATCGACCGCTCGCACACCGGTCAGCGCCGCTACAGCAACCGCGACCTGGACTGGCTCGACTTCGTCGGCAAGCTCCGGCTCACGGGGATGCCGGTCGCCGACATGGTGCGCTACGCGGAACTGGTCCGCGAGGGCGACCACACCTTCGGCGAGCGCTTCGAACTGCTGGAGTCGACCCGCCGGGACGTCCTGACCCGGATCACGGAACTTCAGGACACCCTCGCGGTACTCGACCGGAAGATCAGCTTCTACGCCGACGCCGGTCACCGCTACGAAACGGAGAAGGCCGGATGACCGACAGCAGGATCCCGACCGCACGACTGGGCGCCGGCGGCCCCGAGGTGGGGGTGCAGGGCCTGGGCTGCATGGGCATGAGCTTCGCGTACGGGCCCACGGACGCCGGCGAGTCCCGGGCGACCCTGGAGCGGGCCCTGGAACTCGGCGTCACCCTCTACGACACGGCGGACGCCTACGGCGCGGGGGAGAACGAGAGGTTCCTCTCGCCGTTCTTCAAGGCCCACCGCGACGAGGTCGTCATCGCGACGAAGTTCGCCCTGTCGATCCCGCCGGACGACCCGACCCGGCGCGTCATCCGCAACGACGCCCCGTACATCCGCCAGGCCGTCGAGGCGAGCCTGAAGCGTCTCGACGTCGACGTGATCGACCTCTACTACATGCACCGGCGCGATGTGAACGTGCCGATCGAGGAGTCCGTCGGCGTCATGGCCGAGCTGGTGCGCGAGGGCAAGGTCAAGCACCTGGGCCTGAGCGAGGTCACCGGCACGGAGCTGCGTACGGCCCAGGCCGTCCACCCCATCGCCGCAGTGCAGTCGGAGTGGTCCCTGTTCAGCCGTGACATCGAGACGGGCGTGGTCCCGGCCGCCCGCGACCTCGACGTCGCCCTCGTCCCGTACTCCCCGCTGGGCCGAGGCTTCCTCACCGGCACCTTCGCCAACGCCGACAAGGACCTGACGGCCGACGACTTCCGCCGCCAACAGCCCCGCTTCACCGGCGAGAACGCCGCCGCGAACGTGGCCCTCCTGGACCCGATCCGCACGGTGGCCGAGGCCCACGGGGTCTCACTGGCCCAGGTCGCGCTGGCGTGGGTCCAGCAGCAGGCGCGGGTGCACGGCCTGTCGGTCGTCCCGATCCCGGGCACGAGGAAGCCGGGCAGGGTGGAGGAGAACGTGGCGGCCACAAGGATCGAACTCACGGAAGACCAGCTGGCGTTGCTGGAGCCGATCGCGGGCAAAGTGGCAGGCGACCGCTACGCGGACATGACGTTCACCTCCGCCGGACGCGAGTGAACTCACCTGTAATCGGCCACGCAGCTCAGAGCTCCGCCAGCAACTCCGCCTTCTTCACGGAGAACTCCTCGTCCGTGACAAGCCCCGCCTGGTGCAGCTCCCCGAGATGACGGATGCGCTCGGCGATGTCGGCCGGATCGCGCCTCGGCGCGCTGGCCGGCACCGCCGCGACCGGCCCGCGCTCCCGCACCGCCGCCAGCACCGCCGCGGCGAACGGCAACGACTCGTGCACCGGCCCGTATCCGAGCCCGAACACCACGGCGGCCGGGTCCTGGTCGGCCTGCACGGGCTGCCCGTCGGCGTCCCGCGGGATCAGCCGCAGATGCCCCTCGAACACCTCGGGGGACCGCCACTCCACCCCACCGAGGTCGGCGACCGGGAAACTCTGGTCGCCGGCCTTCCACTTCGCCGAGGACGCGCCCGTCCAGAACCACCGGAAGCGCACGGTCTTCCCGTCGAAGGACGCCTTCCCGTCGTACGCCTTGAAGGACAGCGGCACTTCGGGCGCCGGCACCAGAAACCGTTCGGCCGGCTCACCGTCGTCCGGCTTGAGCAGGCCACGCAACTCGTCGGCGTAGTACTCGGCGAGCACCTCCCGCTCGGCGGGCAGCACGAGGCGGTACGGATCGCACCCTTCCTTCAGCTGTCCCGCGGCCGCCTCCATCAGCGGGTCGGCGCCGGGGCGCGGCTCGGCCCGCAGCACCACGGTGCCGCGCCTGCCGGGGGTCAGGGTCACACCGGCGAGGGCCGAGAGGGGGATCCGTCGCTCTCCCAGGGACTGGAAGAGCTTGGGTGTTCGAATCCCTCGTTCGTAACGGATGAGCACGGAGTCGGACTCGAACTCCCAGGCGGCATGAAATCCGGCCAGTACGTCACCCATGCGGCTCATCGTATGCGGCACGAGCTCCTCCGTCGCCTCCCTGCGCAGACCGCAATTCCTGCGTCTCTACGCGCGTCAGCCCGCCACGGTGCCGGACAAACCGGCCCGGCAGGCGCCGTCATCCTTCGCACAGTGCACCGAGTCATATGCGCCGACGCCGATCTCGGCGAAGTTCAGCAGACTCTCGGTGCCCGGCTCGAAATAGCCGCTGTGCCCTTTCGCGTCCGCCGCCGAGAGCACCCGTGCCCCGAACGCGGAGGACACGGGATCGGCTCCATGGCCCAGGCCGCCGAGTTCCAGGTACGGCACGTCCTGGATCCAGTCGTCGGCGTCCCGCATCGCCCACACCTGGGCCGAGGTGTGCAGCTGGGCGGCGTTGGTGACCCGCATCCCGGGACTGCCGGCCACCGCGATGTCGGCCACCCGCTCCGGCAGGCTGTGCGCGGCGACACCGCACACCACCGAGCCGTAGCTGTGGCAGAACAGGGAGACGGGCGCGCTGCCGGGCAGCGCACGCACCAGTGCGTTCAGCCGGACGGCACCGCCCTCGGCGCGTGTCGCGGTCGCCGAGTCGAGGCCGAGGCCGCCGGGGGCGGTGTAGTCGGCCCAGGCGATGACGGCCGTACGCGTCGAGGGGCTCGCCGCCTTCTCCGCGGCGTACAGCGACTTGGCCATGCCGACCGGGGCCGAGTACTTGCGGTAGGTGCGCTGGAAGGTGAGCAGATCGGTGTCGACGCCGGGGACGACGACCGAGATCCGCTGCGCCTTGCTCAGATTGCCGAAGACCTCGGCGACCCGCCCGCTGCCCGCCGGGTCGAAGGCGAGGATCTTGCGCTTGGTGCTCATCAGCGCCTCGAAGCGGTGCATACGGTGCCCCGCCTGGCGTTGCCCGTCGGCCGAGAGCCTGATGTCGTGCATGCGTTTCAGCTCGACCTTGCGGGCCTGGCCGAGCGCGATGCGGTTGGCGCGGTAACGCAGCTCGACGGGGGCGCCGTTCATGTTGCCGACCGCGAGGGGATAGCGGTGGGCGAGCGTGGAGCGCTGCTGAGCGGTGAGCGAGGCGAAGAAGCGGGAGAGCGCGGCGGAGGTCGAGTCGTCCGGGTCGGGCAGCCGGTGTCCGGCTATCCGGCCGCGCTCCCAGGCGCTGAGCGAGCTCTGGAGCGGGGTCGAGTCGCGCTGGTTGCGCATGGCCGTCCAGCCGGTGGTCGCGAGCATCACGAACACCACGGCCAGCGCGAGCAGTGCGCGCCAGACGTTCAATTGGGGAGAGGTGTCGAAGGAAGTCACTGAAAGGACACACTAGGAGAACGAGAGGGTCTCGCGTTAACCGAGTGACGGAGGTCACGTTTCGCCTCGCGTGACGATGACCTCAGTGTGTTCGCCAGTTCTCCGTCAGTGCCGGGCCCACCTGTTCGAGATACGAAACGGTGAGCGTCCGCATCGCGTCAAGGCTGAAGTCCGCCGCCGCGCTCCACTGCCGTTCCGTCACCCGCATCACCCCGCTGAAGACGGCCACCGCGAGCCGCGGCCGCGGGTCGGCCGCCACGTCGAGACCCTCGCGCTCGGCGATCATGCGCGCCAGGGTCTCCTCGACCTCCATGGAGCGCCGCAGATGGGCGGCGAGCAGCACCGGCGTCGACTCGATCACCCGGTACATCTGGAGGTAGAGCTCCACCGGTACGACGGACTCGATCACGTCGTTGAGCGAGTCCCAGCCCTCCAGGACCGCCTGGCGCATCGCCTCCAGCGGTGCCTCGTGCGGCGGCCGCTCGCGCACCGCCTCGATGAAGTGCACGACGGCCAATTCCACGACGGCGAGGGCGGCCTCCTCCTTGTTGGCGAAGTAGCGGAAGAAGGTGCGTTGCGAGACCTCGACGGCTTCGGTGATGTCGTCGACGGTCGTCCCCTCGTACCCCCGGGTGGTGAACAGCTCGAGGGCGGCTCGAATCAGCGCCTCGCGGGTGCGCTGTTTCTTGCGTTCGCGCAGGTTTTCCATGCTGTGTCAGTTACCGACTTATGAAACGGTTTGTCAATTGTCAGTGGCTGTCACTAGCCTCGATGTATGACTAGTCAGACCACGATCGACAAGACGGGGCCGGAGGACGGCAGGCCGGCCGCCCCGTCGGAGGGGGCACGGGCCTCAGGGCTGCGCGGCCACCCCTGGTTCACCCTCATCACCGTCGCCGTAGGCGTCATGATGGTCGCCCTCGACGGCACCATCGTCGCCATCGCCAATCCGGCCATCCAGCAGGACCTCGGCGCCACCTTCGCCGAGGTGCAGTGGATCACCAACGGCTACTTCCTCGCCCTCGCGGTCGCCCTGATCACCGCGGGCAAGCTCGGTGACCGCTTCGGCCACCGCCAGACCTTCCTGATAGGCGTGGTCGGCTTCGCGGCCGCCTCCGGTGCGATCGGTCTGTCCGACAGCATCGCGTTCGTCGTCACCTTCCGGGTGCTCCAGGGTCTGTTCGGCGCCCTGCTGATGCCGGCCGCGCTCGGTCTGCTGCGGGCGACCTTCCCGGCCGAGAAGCTCAACATGGCCATCGGTATCTGGGGCATGGTCATCGGCGCCTCCACCGCGGGCGGCCCGATCCTCGGCGGTGTCCTCGTCGAGCACGTCAGCTGGCAGTCGGTGTTCTTCATCAACGTGCCGGTCGGCATCCTCGCCGCGGTCCTGGGTGTCGTGATCCTGCTGGACCACCGCGCCGAGAACGCCCCGCGCTCCTTCGACGTCCTGGGCATCGCCCTGCTGTCGGCCGCGATGTTCTGCCTGGTCTGGGCCCTCATCAAGGCCCCGGCGTGGGGCTGGGGCGACGGACAGACGTGGACCTTCATCGCCGCGTCGGTCCTGGGCTTCGCGCTCTTCGCCTTCTGGGAGACCAGGGTGAAGGAGCCGCTGATCCCGCTGGCGCTGTTCCGCTCGGTCCCGCTGTCCGCGGGTGTGGTGCTGATGGTCCTCATGGCCATCGCCTTCATGGGCGGCCTGTTCTTCGTGACGTTCTACCTCCAGAACGTGCACGGGATGAGCCCGATCGACGCCGGCCTCCACCTCCTCCCGCTCACCGGCATGATGATCGTCGGCTCCCCGCTCGCGGGCGTCATGATCACCAAGCTCGGCCCGCGCGTCCCGCTGGCCGGCGGCATGGCGGCCACCGCGATCGCCATGTACGGCATGTCCACGCTGGAGACGGACACCGGCAGTGCGGTGATGTCCCTCTGGTTCGCCCTGCTGGGCCTGGGTCTCGCCCCGGTCATGGTCGGCGCGACCGAGGTCATCGTGGGCAACGCGCCGCTGGAGCTCTCCGGTGTCGCCGGCGGTCTCCAGCAGGCCGCGATGCAGATCGGCGGCAGCCTCGGCACCGCCGTCCTCGGCGCCGTGATGGCCTCCAAGGTCGACAGCGACCTCGCCGGCAACTGGAAGGACGCGGGCCTGCCGCCGCTCACCGCGGCCGAGCAGGCCCAGGCCTCCGAGGCGGTCCAAGTCGGTATGCCGCCGATCGGCAAGGGCACCCCGGAGGCGATCGCCGCGAAGATCACCGACGTCGCGCACGACACCTTCATCTCCGGCATGAGCCTGGCGTCGCTGGTCGCGGCCGGGGTCGCCGCCATCGCCGTCTTCGTCGCCCTGCTCACCAAGCGCGGCGAGAACGCGGAGGCGGGCGCGGGAGTGGGCCACGTCTAGCGGGCCCTGTCCCGCGGGAGTTTCCGCGGGTCGAAACTGACGGGATTTCAGGCGACTTCGCCTATCAGGGTGAAGACGCTAAAGATTCCTCGCCCCCGGTACGCGCCGCAGGTCACAGTTAGTCAAGCCCTCCGCACGGCAGTGCATATGCCGCGGAGGGCGGCCGGTGCTGCGGCGCGCTGCCGGAGGGGGGCGGCGCGCCGCAAGGCCGGAGGATTGAGCCCCGAAACGGGGGTACTCGCCCTCTCGAACCCAATCTGCCTAGGGGTTCAGGGAGTTGTTGATGATGGCGGGTTTCGGAAACGGCACGCGCACGCGCAGGCACCCCCGCTCACGTGGCCGGACGTGGTCACGGACCGGGCCGGATCGCGCGACGCTCGGAATCATCGGTGTCATCTGCGCGATCGCGGGATTCTTCGTACTGGGGATCATCCTCGGCCCGATCGCGATCGTGACCGGCTGGCTCGCGATGGGCCGTAGCTGGACGGGCTCCCGCCCGGTGACGGCCCTGGTCGCCGTCGTCCTGGGCGCCATAGACACGCTCCTGGCCGTCATCTGGCTGGCCGGAGCGGCATCCCCCGGAAGCGGCCTGTTCTGAGCCGGGGGGAGTGAGGGGAGGGCCCCCGGTGGATGGGCCGGGGGCCCACCTCAGTGTCTGACCGACCGCTGCTCCTGCAACGCGGTCACCTGGGCCCGCAGCGCCCGCACTTCCTCGGTCAGCGCCACGATCGCCTCGGTCTGCCGCCGCTCCTCCACGTCGTCCTTCTCGAAGCGGGCGATGAACCAGGCCGCGATGTTGGCGGTGACGACACCGAGCAGGGCGATGCCGGAGAGCATCAGTCCCACGGCGATGATCCGGCCCAGTCCGGTGGTCGGCGCGTGGTCCCCGTACCCCACGGTCGTCATCGTGGTGAACGACCACCACACCGCGTCACCCAGCGTCTGGATGTTCCCGTCCGGCGAGTCCCGCTCCACGGAGAGCACCGCGAGCGAGCCGAACATCAGCAACCCGACGACCGCGCCCGCGACATACGTCGTCAGCCGGATCTGCGAGGCCATCCGGGCCCGCCGCTGCACCAGCAGCAGGGTGGCGACGAGCCGAAGCAGCCGCAGCGGCTGGAGCAGGGGCAGCAGCACCGCGCACAGGTCGAGCCAGTGCTTGCGCACAAATCGCCGCCGGTCCTGCGAGAGCGACAGCCGTACGAGGTAGTCGACGGCGAACGCGCCCCACACCGTCCACTCGATCGCCGTGCACACGGTCGTGAGCGACCGGCCGGCCGCGTCGTCCACGATCGGCACGGCATAGGCGACGGCGAACAGCACCGCGAGCGCCATCAGGGGCCGCTGGGTGGCGTGTTCCCAGCGCTCCTGCGCCGATTGTTCCTTCATGGACGCATCGTAAAGAAGCGGTAAGGGCGGTGGGGACCTGAGCCCCACCGCCCTTCACATCACCGCGGTGCCTACGCGTCGCCCCCGGCGGCGCCAGGGTCGGCGGCCGACACGTCGAGCAGCTGGTACCGGTCGATCGCCTGCTTCAGCACGGACCGGTCCACCTTCCCCTCCTTCGCCAGCTCCGTCAGCACACCCACCACGATCGACTGCGCGTCGATGTGGAAGAAGCGGCGGGCCGCCCCGCGGGTGTCGGCGAAGCCGAACCCGTCCGCGCCCAGCGACTGGTAGGTCCCCGGCACCCAGCGCGCGATCTGGTCCGGCACCGCCCGCATCCAGTCGGACACGGCGACGAACGGACCCTGCGCACCCGACAGCTTCCGCGTCACGTACGGCACCCGCTGCTCCTCCTCGGGGTGCAGCAGGTTGTGCCGCTCGACGTCGACCGCCTCGCGCCGCAGCTCGTTCCAGGAGGTCGCCGACCAGACGTCCGCCTTGACGTTCCACTCCTCGGCGAGGATCTTCTGCGCCTCAAGCGCCCACGGCACCGCGACACCGGACGCGATGACCTGCGCCGGGATGGTGCCCGAAGTGCCCTCGCTGTAGCGGTGGATGCCCTTGAGGATGCCCTCGACGTCCACGCTCGTAGGCTCGGCCGGGTGCTGGATCGGCTCGTTGTAGACGGTGAGGTAGTAGAAGACGTCCTCGCTGTCCGGGCCGTACATCCGCCGCAGACCGTCCTGCACGATGTGCGCGATCTCGAAGCCGTACGCCGGGTCGTAAGCGACACAGCCCGGGTTGGTCGAGGCGAGCAGCTGCGAGTGGCCGTCGGCGTGCTGGAGACCCTCACCGGTCAGAGTCGTACGTCCGGCGGTCGCACCCAGGACGAAACCGCGCGCCAGCTGGTCGGCCATCTGCCAGAACTGGTCGCCGGTGCGCTGGAAACCGAACATCGAGTAGAAGACGTAGACCGGGATGAGCGGCTCGCCGTGCGTGGCGTAGGCCGAGCCCGCCGCGATCAGCGAGGCCGTGCAGCCCGCCTCCGAGATGCCGTCGTGCAGCATCTGGCCGGTCGGGGACTCCTTGTAGGCGAGGAGCAGATCGCGGTCCACGGCCTCGTACTGCTGGCCGAGCGGGTTGTAGATCTTCGCGCTCGGGAAGAAGGAGTCCATGCCGAAGGTGCGGTACTCGTCCGGCGCGATCAGCACGAACCGCTTGCCGAGCTCCTTGTCCCGCATGAGGTCCTTGAGCAGTCGTACGAAGGCCATGGTGGTCGCGATCGACTGGTGCCCGGAACCCTTCTTCACACTCGCGTACGTCTTGTCGTCGGGCAGTGCGAGCGGCTTGGCGCGCACGACGCGGGTGGGGACGTAACCGCCGAGCGCGCTGCGGCGGTCGTGCATGTACTGGATCTCCTCCGAGTCCCGGCCCGGGTGGTAGTACGGCGGGGCGCCGGACTCCAGCTCCTGGTCGGTGATCGGGATGTGCAGCCGGTCGCGGAAGCCCTTGAGGTCGTCGACCGTCAGCTTCTTCATCTGGTGCGTGGCGTTGCGGCCCTCGAAGTTGGGACCGAGCGTCCAGCCCTTGACGGTCTTGGCGAGGATCACCGTCGGCTGGCCCTTGTGCGCCTTGGCCGCCGAGAACGCCGCGAAGATCTTCTTGTGGTCGTGACCGCCGCGGCCCAGGTGCAGGATCTGGTCGTCGGTCATGTTCTCGACCATCGCGCGCAGCCGCTGGTCGTCGCCGAAGAAGTGGTCGCGGATGTACGCGCCGGTCTCGGTGGCGTACGTCTGGTACTGGCCGTCCGGCGTGGTGTTCATCCGGTTGACCAGCAGACCGTCGCGGTCCTGGGCCAGCAGCGGGTCCCAGGAACGGTCCCAGACCAGCTTGACGACATTCCAGCCGGCGCCGCGGAAGACCGACTCCAGCTCCTGGATGACCTTGCCGTTGCCGCGCACCGGCCCGTCGAGGCGCTGGAGGTTGCAGTTGACGACGAAGGTCAGGTTGTCCAGGCCCTCACGGGCGGCGATGGTCAGCTGGCCGAGCGACTCCGGCTCGTCCATCTCGCCGTCGCCGAGGAAGGCCCACACATGCGACTTGGAGGTGTCGGCGATCCCGCGCGCGTGCATGTAGCGGTTCATCCGGGCCTGGTAGATCGCGCCGATCGGACCGAGGCCCATCGACACGGTCGGGAACTCCCAGAAGTCCGGCATCAGCCGCGGGTGCGGGTAGCTGGACAGGCCGTAGGGCGCCTTCGACTTCTCCTGGCGGAAGGCGTCGAGGTTCTGCTCGCTCAGACGGTCCAGCAGGTACGCGCGCGCGTAGATGCCAGGGGAGGCGTGGCCCTGGAAGAAGACCTGGTCGCCGCCGTCGCCCTCGTCCTTGCCGCGGAAGAAGTGGTTGAAGCCGACGTCGTAGAGCGAGGCCGAGGAGGCGAAGGTGGCGATGTGGCCGCCCACGCCGATCCCGGGCCGCTGGGCGCGGGAGACCATGACGGCGGCGTTCCAGCGCGTGGCGTTGAGGATCTTGCGCTCGATCTCCTCGTTGCCGGGGAAGAACGGCTCGTCCTTGGTGGCGATGGTGTTCACGTAGTCCGTGCTGCGCATCTCGGGCACGGCCACGCGCTTCTCGCGGGCCCGCTCGATCAGCCGCAGCATCAGGTAACGGGCCCGCTCGCGGCCGCGCTCGTCGACGGCGGCGTCGAGGGAGTCGAGCCACTCCTGGGTTTCCTCGGGATCGAAGTCAGGAACCTGACTCGGAAGGCCGCCAATGATGATCGGATTGCGATCGGATCCGGAAGCCACGCTGTTCCTTCGCTGTCAGAGGGCTGTTTTCCATGGGTATGCGGGATGTCTGCACCGCTCCCCATCGTGTACCTCGGAAAAGCAAACGTCATCTCTACTGATTGGTAACCAGGGTTCTTCACGGGTTCCTCGACCCTCACTCGGGTTCCCAATGCCACATACCGGGCAGAAAGGTGTGGTGTAGGTCACTTATGACCGTAATCGTGTGACTGGAGTTGCGGTGACACGGCCAGGAACGTCACCGTTTCGGCGGTCTGAACGGCCGGGTACTTGCGCGATCCGTCCCGCCCGTGTGGACTACGGCCAATGCTTCGCGCACGCGCGTGGCTGAGTTATTCCCGAAACATGATCAGGAGGCAACCCGTGAGCGCGACCGCGGACCACGCGGAGGAGCGGACGAACCCTGCCGCAAGGCTGGGGTTCCAGCCCGAGCAGGTGGTCCAGGAGATCGGCTACGACGACGACGTCGACCAGGAGCTCCGCGAGGCCATTGAGGAAGTCATCGGCAGCGAGCTGATGGACGAGGAATACGACGACGTCGCCGATGCCGTGGTGCTTTGGTTCCGCGACGACGACGGCGACCTCACCGACGTACTGGTGGACGCCACCACGTACATCGAGGAGGGCGGCTCGATCCTGCTGCTGACACCGAAGACCGGCCGCGACGGCTACGTCGAGCCCAGCGACATCTCCGAAGCCGCGACGACGGCGGGCCTCTCCGCCTCCAAGAGCGTCAGCGTCGGCAAGGACTGGAGCGGCAGCCGGCTGGTGACGCCGAAGGCAGCCAAGTCCAAGCGGTGACGCTCCGCTGGTCGGACCGGTGACTCCGGGGGCTGCGCCCCCAGACCCGCCTTCGGCCTGAACGACCTCGTCCTCGAACGCCGGACGGGCTGAGATTCCTCAGCCCGTCCGTCGGCTTTTGGTGATCGCTGCGTAGGGTGGTCCCACCACCCGAACAGCCCCACCGAAAGGGACATGCACGCGATGGCGATCCAGGTCGGCGAAAAGGCCCCCGACTTCGAGCTCAAGGACAACCACGGCAGGTCCGTGAAGCTGTCGGACTTCCGCGGCAGCAAGAACGTCGTCCTGCTCTTCTACCCCTTCGCCTTCACCGGGGTGTGCACCGGCGAGCTCTGCGAGCTGCGCGACAATCTGCCGCAGTTCTCCGACCGCGACACCCAGCTGCTCGCCGTCTCCAACGACTCCATCCACACCCTGCGCGTCTTCGCCGAGCAGGAGGGCCTGGAGTACCCGCTGCTCAGCGACTTCTGGCCGCACGGCGAGGTCTCGCGCGCCTATGGCGTCTTCGCCGAGGACAAGGGCTGCGCGGTCCGCGGCACCTTCGTCATCGACAAGGAGGGCGTGGTCCGCTGGACCGTCGTCAACGCCCTTCCGGACGCCCGTGACCTGAACGAGTACGTGAAGGCGCTCGACACCATCTGAGTCGGGACACCCTGTGATTGTTAGGTTCCAAGCCCTGCGTAGGGCGGGAACCCGTCACTAGGATCGACTCGTTGATCCGGTATCAAACGCATGGCGGGGCTCCCCGCCCCTGGACACCAATGGAGGACTCGTGGGAGTCAGCCTCAGCAAGGGCGGCAACGTATCGCTGACCAAGGAGGCCCCCGGCCTGACCGCGGTCATCATCGGTCTGGGCTGGGACGTCCGCACCACGACCGGCACCGACTTCGACCTGGACGCCAGCGCACTGCTGCTGGACGGCTCGGGCAAGGTGAGCAGCGACGCGAACTTCGTCTTCTTCAACAACCTCAAGAGCCCCGACGGCTCGGTCGAGCACACCGGCGACAACATCACCGGTGAGGGCGAGGGCGACGACGAGCAGATCAAGGTCAACCTCGCGGGGGTCCCGGCCGAGATCGAGAAGATCGTCTTCCCGGTCTCGATCTACGACGCCGAGAACCGCCAGCAGTCCTTCGGCCAGGTCCGCAACGCGTTCATCCGCGTGGTGAACCAGGCCGGCGAGGCGGAGATCGCGCGCTACGACCTCTCCGAGGACGCGTCCACCGAGACCGCGATGGTCTTCGGTGAGCTGTACCGGCACGGGGCGGAGTGGAAGTTCCGCGCCATCGGTCAGGGCTACGCCTCGGGCCTGCGCGGCATCGCGCAGGACTTCGGCGTGAACGTCTGAGCCGTTCCACCCGAACCACCCACCCCCAGGCGCCGTACCGATCGCGTGCGGCGCCTGGGGGTCCCCCTCCGGGGGAGCGCAGGACCACCTAGGAAGCAGTACACGGGGAGGGACCAGCATCATGGGCGTCACGCTCGCCAAGGGAGGCAATGTCTCCCTGTCCAAGGCCGCACCCAACCTCACTCAGGTGTTGGTCGGGCTCGGCTGGGACGCACGCTCCACCACCGGAGCCCCCTTCGACCTCGACGCCAGCGCGCTGATCTGCAACGGCGGACGGGTCATGGGGGACGAGTGGTTCGTCTTCTACAACCAGCTCAAGAGCCCCGACGGCTCGGTGGAGCACACCGGCGACAATCTCACCGGTGAGGGCGACGGCGACGACGAGTCGATCCTGATCGACCTCTCCAAGGTGCCGGTCCAGTGCGACAAGATCGTCTTTCCGGTCTCCATCCATGACGCCGACAACCGGGGCCAGACCTTCGGGCAGGTCAGCAACGCCTTCATCCGCGTGGTGAACCAGGCCGACGGCCAGGAACTGGCCCGCTACGACCTCAGCGAGGACGCCTCGACCGAGACCGCGATGATCTTCGGCGAGGTCTACCGGTACCAGGGCGAGTGGAAGTTCCGCGCCGTCGGGCAGGGGTACGCGTCAGGGCTGCGGGGCATCGCGCTCGACTTCGGGGTCAATGTGTCGTAACGCGATATGAGCAAAATCCGGGGCCCGGCGGGGTACGGAGGGGGGCCGACTAGACTCCGCTTCAAAGTTCGGTAAAAAGCCGAGTACGGCAGCGGGGGAGACCCGTACATACAGGATTGGGTAGCCAGTGGTTCTGAAAACCTTCGGCTGGTCGTTCGCGGTCACCGCGCTCGGCCTCGTAGCGGCGGTCTTCTACGGGGGGTGGACCGGGTTCGGCATCGTGGCGATCCTCTCCATCCTCGAGATCTCGCTGTCCTTCGACAACGCGGTGGTCAACGCCGGAATCCTGAAGAAGATGAGTGCCTTCTGGCAGAAGATCTTCCTCACCATCGGCATCCTGATCGCCGTCTTCGGCATGCGGCTGGTGTTCCCGGTCGTGATCGTGGCGGTCACCGCCCAGTTGGGTCCGATCGAGGCCGTCGACCTCGCCCTCAACGACAAGGACCAGTACCAGCAACTGGTCACCGACGCCCACCCGGCGATCGCCGCGTTCGGTGGCATGTTCCTGTTGATGATCTTCCTGGACTTCATCTTCGAGGACCGGGACATCAAGTGGCTCGCGTGGCTGGAGCGCCCGCTCGCCAAGCTCGGCAAGGTCGACATGCTGTCGGTCTGCATCGCCCTCGTCGTCCTGCTCATCACCGCGATGACCTTCGCGACCCACGCCCACCAGCACGGCGGCGCGCATGTCGACAAGGCGGAGACGGTTCTGCTCGCCGGTATCGCGGGTCTCATCACCTACATGATCGTGGGCGGTCTCTCCGGCTACTTCGAGGACAAGCTCGAAGAGGAGGAGGAACGCGAGCACGAGGCGGAGGAAGAGGCGGCACGCACCGGCAAGCCGGTCTCGGCCGTGGTCCTGGCGGGCAAGGCCGCGTTCTTCATGTTCCTCTACCTCGAGGTCCTCGACGCCTCCTTCTCCTTCGACGGGGTCATCGGCGCCTTCGCCGTCACCAACGACATCGTGCTGATGGCGCTGGGCCTGGGCATCGGTGCCATGTACGTCCGTTCGCTGACCGTGTACCTGGTCCGCCAGGGCACCCTCGACGACTACGTCTACCTGGAGCACGGCGCGCACTACGCGATCGGCGCGCTGGCCGTGATCCTCATGATCACCATCCAGTACCAGATCCACGAGGTCATCACCGGCCTCGTCGGTGTCGTGCTGATCGCCTGGTCCTTCTGGTCCTCCGTGCGCCGCAACAAGGCCCTGGCAGCGGCAGAGGGAAAAGCTGAGGGCTCGGACGACAAGACCGAGGTCTCGTCCGGGGTGTGACCTGCCCTCCTGTGAGGGAACGCTCTGAGCGGGGCGGCGTCGACTCCCGACGCCGCCCCGCCGGTCTTTGACGCGAACGGTGGGGGCGGGACATGGGCTTCTTGGACGGACTCTGGCGCGGACGCGCGGCCGAGTTCGACTCGGGCAACGCGGCGACCAACTCGATCGTGCTGACCAAACGGCACGATCGGGTCTCGCTCAAGGAGCAGGGCGCCGAGACGGGCCATCTGCGCATCAACCTGGCCTGGCGGATGCGGACCTCCGACATCGGCGGCTCACAGCGCGAGAGCCTGCTCAGGCACCCCTTCCGGGCGCTCAAGCCGCCGGAGGTCATGGGGCACAGCCAGAGCATGGTCAACGTCGACCTCGACCTGGGGTGTCTGTACGAGCTGGCCGACGGCTCCAAGGGCGTGGTGCAGCCCCTCGGCGGGTTCTTCGGGGACGTCAACTCGGCGCCGTACGTCAAACTCAGCGGGGACGACCGCTTCGGGTCGGCGTCCGGGGAGACGATCTACGTCAACCTCGACCACAAGGACGCCATCAAGCGGATCCTGGTGTTCGTCTACATCTACGACCAGACGCCGGCGTTCGACCGTACCCACGCGATCGTGACGCTCTACCCGAGCAACGGGCCGCGCATCGAGATAGGCCTCGACGAACGTCACCCCCAGGCCCGCTCCTGTGCCGTCGTCATGATCGAGAACGTCAAGGGCGAGATCGTCGTGCGGCGCGAGGTGAAGTTCGTCTACGGGTTCCAGGCGGAGCTGGACCGGTTGTACGGGTGGGGGTTGCAGTGGGGGCGGGGCTTCAAGACCAAGGCGGAGCGGTGAGCCGGGGGTGCTCCCGTCAGCGCCCGATGAACTGGGGGCCCTGCGGGGGCAGCCGGAAGTCCGGGTCCGGGGGGACCGTGACCGGGGGCTGGGGGTAGCCGTAGGCGGGCTGGCTGGTCGGGTGGGGGTAGCCGTACGCCGGCTGGGTCGGCGGCGGGGACTGGGGGTAGCCGTAGGCCGGCTGGGGCGGGACCGCTGTGGTGGGCTGCTCCGGGGGCAGGGGCTGGGAGAACTCCGGGACCGGCTCCTGCGCCGCCGCCTCCGACTCGTCCACGGAGATGCCGTAGTCGCCGGCCAGGCCCTTCAGACCGTCCGAGTAGCCCTCGCCCAGGGCACGGAACTTCCAGCCGTCCCCGCGGCGGTACAGCTCCCCGCAGATCAGCGCGGTCTCGCGGCCGGTCTCCGGCTTGATGTCGAAGTAGGCCAGCGGCTCACTGTCGGCGACCGCCGCGTCGTACAGCAGGATGCGCAGGCCCTTCACACGGTCGAAGGTGACGTCCTCCGCCGATGCGACGAGGAGAATCTGACCGACGCCGGACTCGACACCGGTGAGATCTGTCTGGATCGTGTCGGTGAGGCCCTCGGCGACCCGCTTCTTGCCGAGGCGCCAGACCTTCCCGGAGGGGTGCCGGGGCTGGTTGTAGAAGACGAAGTCCTCGTCGGAGCGCACGCGACCGTCGGGGCCGAGGAGCAGCGCCGAGGCATCGACATCCGGGACCCCCTGTCCGGGCGTCCAGCGCACCACGGCGCGCACCGTGGTGACTTCGAGCGGGACGTTCGACCCCTTCAGCATGGCGTGCGTCATGCGGTCATCCTGCCTTCTCGGTCCTGGTCACGACAACGCGGGGGTAGGGGTTCCGCAAGGGAATCCGACCCGGTCGTGCTCGCCTGCGTTACCTGAAGTTCATGCCCGATGGGAATTCCTGACATGGGTTTGTACGTACTATTACCGGCCACCTGTGAACCGTTCACAGAAGGCCCAGCCGCCACGGGGGAGTCATATGCGTCATTTCGGGCACATCGCCCCTGAGGTGCGTCAGCGCCTCTTCCATCAGGAGCCGTGCGAGTTCACCGCCGGCTCCTCGGCCCGGCTGCTCTCCGCGGCCCTGGGCGCCACGCTCTACAGCCCGGCCACCAGGCCGCGGCTCGCCGACGACATCCTGAAACAGGTCGGGCGCGGCGTGGTCTCGATGGTGCTGTGCCTGGAGGACTCGATCGGCGACGAGGACGTCGTGGACGCCGAGGAGAACCTCGTACGACAGTTCACGGAGCTCGCCGAGCGGGCGACCGATCTGCCGCTGCTCTTCATCCGGGTCCGCTACCCCGAACAGATCCCCGACCTCGTCCAGCGCCTCGGCCCCGCCGTCCGGCTGCTGTCCGGGTTCGTGCTCCCGAAGTTCACCGAGGAGCGCGGCATCCCCTTCCTGGAGGCCCTCTCCGGCGCCGAGACGGCGAGCGGGCGGCGACTGTTCGCCATGCCGGTGCTGGAGTCGCCCGAGCTGATGTACCGCGAGTCGCGGGTGGAGACCCTGGAGGGCATCGCCCGCGCGGTCGACAAGTACCGGGAGCGGGTGCTGGCGCTGCGCCTCGGCGTGACCGACTTCTGCTCCTCCTACGGCCTGCGCCGCGCCCCCGACATGACCGCCTGGGACGTCCAGATCGTCGCCTCCGTGATCGCCGACGTGGTGAACATGCTGGGCCGCGCCGACGGCACCGGCTTCACGGTGACCGGGCCGGTCTGGGAGTACTTCCGCGTCCAGGAGCGCATGTTCAAGCCGCAGCTGCGCCGCAGCCCCTTCCTGGAGGGCCAGGCCGAGGAACTGCGCGAGGCGCTCATCGAGCACGCCATGGACGGGCTGCTCCGCGAGATCTCCCTCGATCAGGCCAACGGTCTGATGGGTAAGACTTGTATTCACCCCTCGCACGTGCTTCCCGTGCACGCGCTGTCGGTGGTCAGTCACGAAGAGTTCAGTGACGCGGCCGACATCCTGCGCCCGGAGCGCGGCGGCGGGGGAGTGCTGCGGTCGCAGTACACGAACAAGATGAACGAGGTGAAGCCGCACCGGGCCTGGGCCGAGCGCACCATGCTGCGCGCCGAGGTGTTCGGGGTGGCCAACGAGGACATCGGCTTCGTGGAACTGCTCGCCGCCGGAATCCCCGACTGAGCCACACAGTGACTGGGTCGGTTACACACAAGGGACGCATGAACAACGCAGTGAACAACGAGGTGCCTGGCGGGATCTGGTCCGGAACCTGGGTCGCCGAGCGGCTCGGGGTCGAACTCCTGGGCGACGACAAGCTGGCCGACCTGCTGGGCCTCGCCCTGCGCCGCAACCCCAAGCGGGCCCATCTGCTGGTCTCCAACGTGCTCGGCAAGCACGTCCCGCAGTCACCGTCCGTGGTCTACGGCCACGGCTTCGCCCTCGGCCGCCGGGTGCGCGACCTCCTGGGCACCGAGGAGGCGGCCCGCGCGGTCGTCCTCGGCTACGCGGAGACCGCGACCGGCCTCGGCCACTCCGTCGCCGACGGCGTCGGCCTCGCCCCCTACCTGCACTCCACCCGCCGCCCGGTACCCGGCGTGGCCCCGGCGGGCGGCTTCGAGGAGTCCCACTCCCACGCCACCTCCCACCTCCTCCTGCCGGAGGACCCGGCCCTGCTGGTCGGCGACGGTCCGCTGGTCCTGGTCGACGACGAGTTCTCCACCGGCAACACGATCCTGAACACCATCAGGGACCTGCACGAGCGGTATCCGCGGAGGCGGTACGTCGTGGTGGCGCTGGTCGACATGCGCTCGGCGGCGGACGCTGGGCGCCTGGAGGACTTCGCGCGGGAAATAGGCGCGAGGGTGGATCTGGTGGCGGCGGCGTCGGGCACGGTGAGCCTGCCGGAGGGAGTACTGGAGAAGGGGCAAGCACTGGTCGCCGAGCACCTGGACGCCCTAGGGGCGCGGGGCTGTGTTGAATCCGCGGCTACCGCCGCGCGGGCGCGACAAGCCCCCACCGGCCCGCACCCGACACACAAGCGCGTCGACCTCCACTGGCCCCACGGCCTCCCTGACGGCGGACGCCACGGCTTCACCCCCCAGCACCGAATACGCCTGGAAACCGCCCTCCCCGCCATGGCCGCCCGCCTGGCAGAGGCCCTCCCGGCAACCGCCCGCCGCGTCCACGTCCTCGGCTTCGAAGAGCTGATGTACGCCCCCCTCAGACTCGCCCGCGAGCTGGAGCAGGTCGCCGAGGGCGTCGCGGTCACCTACTCCACCACCACCCGCTCACCCGTCCTGGCGGTGGACGACCCGGGCTACGCGATCCGCACCCGCATCACCTTCCCGTCCCACGACAACCCCGCGGACGGCCCCGGCGAGCGCTACGCCTACAACATCGCCGGCGCCGATTTCGACGCGATCGTCGCCGTGATCGACTCCACCGCCGACACAGCGGAGCTCCACGCCCCCGACGGCCTCCTCGCGCAGCTGCACGCACACACCCCGCGGGTACTGCTCACGGTCGTCCCCTCCTACGTCCCCGAGCCGCTGTACGTCCCCGAAAGGCCCCCGATGCTGCCCGAGCCCCTCCGCGGCCCCGCCTTCTCCTCGTACGCCCCGGAAGACGTCGGCTGGCTGCTCCAGGACCTCTCGGACGTCACGCTGGAGGCGCCGACCGAGGAGCGCGAGGAGGCCATCCAGAGCGGCGGCGCGCACTACGCGGAGTCGCTGCCGGTGGAGTACCAGCCGAGCGAGCAGTACCAGCAGCTCTTCCACACCGCGCTGGAAGGATCCGCGGCGCGCCTCGCGCAGGCGGTCGGCGCGGTCACCGAGATCGTGCTCGCCGAGCGCTCGCCCCGCCCGGTCCTCGTCTCGCTCGCCCGCGCCGGCACCCCCGTGGGTGTCCTGATGCGCCGCTGGGCCGAGTTCCGGCACGGCCTGGACCTGCCGCACTACGCCGTGTCGATCGTGCGCGGCCGCGGCATCGACGCCAACGCGCTGCGCTGGCTGGCCGCCCACCACGACCCGGCCGACGTGGTGTTCGTCGACGGCTGGACCGGCAAGGGCGCGATCACCCGTGAACTGGCCGACGCCATCAAGGAGTTCGAGGCGTCCGACGGCATCACCGGCTTCGACCCGGAGATCGCCGTACTGGCCGACCCGGGCTCGTGCGTGAAGACGTACGGCACCCGCGAGGACTTCCTCATCCCCTCCGCCTGCCTCAACTCCACGGTGTCCGGCCTGATTTCCCGCACGGTACTGCGCGCGGACCTCGTCGGCCCGAACGACTTCCACGGCGCGAAGTTCTACCGCGAACTCGCCGGCGCCGATGTCTCCGTGGACTTCCTCGACGCCGTCGCCGCCGCCTTCCCGGAGGTCGCGGAGGCGGTCGGGACGCAGGTCAAGGAACTGCTGTCCGGCGACCGCACCCCCACCTGGGAGGGCTGGGCGGCCGTCGAGCGGATCAGCGAGGAGTACGGCATCCACGACGTGAACCTCGTCAAGCCCGGTGTCGGCGAGACCACCCGGGTGCTGCTGCGCCGGGTGCCGTGGAAGATCCTGGCGCGGGCCGGCGCGGGCGCCGACCTGGACCACGTACGCCTGCTGGCCGAACAGAGAGGTGTCCCGGTGGAAGAGGTCGACGAACTCCCGTACACCTGCGTGGGGTTGATCCACCCCAAGTACACGCGGGGCGCGACGGGCGCCGACGGCAAGGCGGTGAACGTCTGATGCCGGTGCTGGTGGCGAGCGACCTGGACCGTACGCTGATCTACTCCTCCGCGGCGCTCGCGCTGACCATGCCGGACGCGCGGGCACCCCGGCTGCTCTGCGTCGAGGTGCACGAGAGCAAGCCGCTGTCGTACATGACCGAGACGGCCGCCGGACTGCTGGCCGACCTCGGCGACGCGGCGGTGTTCGTACCGACGACCACCCGGACCCGCAAGCAGTACCAGCGCATCAACCTGCCGGGCCCGCCCCCGAAGTACGCGATCTGCGCCAACGGCGGGCACCTGCTGGTGGACGGGGTGACGGACGCCGACTGGCACACGCGCGTGCAGGCCCGCCTCGCCGACGAGTGCGCGCCGCTGGACGAGGTCCGCGAGCACCTGCTGCGCACGGCCGACCCCGTGTGGGTGCGCAAGCACCGGGTCGCCGAGGACCTCTTCGCCTACCTCGTCGTCGAGCGCGAACTGCTGCCCGAGGACTGGGTGAAGGAGCTCGCGGTGTGGGCGGAGAACCGCGGCTGGACGGTCTCGCTCCAGGGCCGCAAGATCTACGCCGTCCCCAAGCCGCTGACCAAGAGCGCCGCCATGCGCGAGGTCGCCCGTCGCACCGGTGCGGAGCTGACGCTGGCCGCCGGTGACTCCCTCCTCGACGCCGACCTGCTGCTCGCCGCGGACCAGGCCTGGCGCCCGGGCCACGGCGAACTGGCCGACGAGGGCTTCACCGCTCCGACGATCAGCGCGCTGCCGGAGCGGGGCGTGCTGGCGGGGGAGCGGATCCTGCGGGAGTTCCTGAAGGGGACGCGGGGCTTCTGAGCTAGGAGTTGACGCGCGCGTCCCGCACGTCCCGGGTGCGCCTGCGGCGGCCGGATCCCGGTCGCCGCAGCAGTCGTACGACGACGAACGCCACCACCGCCAGCGCGGCCCCGGCCAGGACCATCTTCGAGTACGCGGACACGATGTCCGTGACCTGGGTCCAGTTGTCGCCCAGCAGATAGCCCGCCATCACGAACGCGGTGTTCCACAGCGCGCTGCCCAGCGTGGTCAGGCCGAGGAAGACGGGCAGGGGCATGCGCTCGACGCCGGCCGGGACCGAGATCAGGCTGCGGAAGATGGGGATCATCCGGCCGAAGAGGACCGCCTTGGTGCCGTGCCGCAGGAACCACGCCTCGGTCTTCTCGATGTCCGAGACCTTCACCAGCGGCAGCCGCGCCGCGATCGCCACCGTGCGCTCACGGCCGAGCAGCGCGCCGACGCCGTAGAGGGCGAGCGCGCCGATCACCGAACCGGCGGTCGTCCACAGCAGCGCGGCCCACAGGTTCATCTGGCCGGTGCTCGCCGCGAACCCCGCGAGCGGCAGGATGACCTCGCTCGGCAGCGGAGGGAAGAGGTTCTCCAGGGCGATGGCCAGGCCGGCGCCGGGCGCGCCGAGCGTGTCCATGAGTCCGTTGATCCACTGCGGTGCGGCTGTCATACCGCCCACGGTAGGAAACCGCGGCTGAAGGTTTCCTGAAGCCGCCGGCCGTCAGCCGCAGCAGCCCCCGCCGCAGCAACCGCCGCCCGCCTGGGGCGCGGGGGCGGCGGAGGCGCTCGCCGTACCTCCGACAGCCACCGTCGACAGCAGCTTCACCGTGTCCTCATGCCCGTCAGGGCAGGACGCCGGGTCGGAGGACTGAGCCATGGGCCGACTGACTTCGAAGGTGTCACCGCAGGTCCGGCAGCGGTAGTCATAGCGAGGCATGCACACAGATTAGCCGTCAGTGCGGCGCGGCCCCCCGCTCCTCCCGGATCTGCGCCACCACCCGTGCCACCGTCTGCCGCACCGCTTCCGTCTCCGTGAGGAAGTGCCAGTAGTCGGGGTGACGGCCCTCCAGCGTGCCGATCGCCCGCTCCAGCCGGGCCACGGAGTCGTCCAGGGGGCGCGCGTGACGTGGGTCGGGGGTGGTCCGGCCCGTCATGGCCAGCCGCTGCGCGTCGCGGATCGCGAACCGGGTCCGGTCGATCTCCTGCTGGGGCTCCTTCTGTACGGCGTTCAGGCGCCGCAGCCGGTCGCCCGCCGCGGAGACGGACTCGTCGGTGGCGTTCAGCAGGGCCCGTACGGTCGACAGCAGGGCGGTCGCGTCCGGCCAGCGCTGCTCGTCACGGGCGGCGCGGGCCTCGGTGAGCTTGCGCTCGGCCTGGCGTACGTTCTCCGCGGCCTGGTCCGGGACCTGCTGGAGGTCCTGCCAGCAGGCGGCCGTGAAGCGGCGGCGCAGCTCGCTCAGGACCGGGTCGACCTGGCCGGCGCGGGTGGTGAGGGCCTGGGCGCGGGTGCGCAGGGAGACGAGCCGGTGGTCGATCTCGGCGGCCTTCTCGGGCAGCCGCTCGGACTCGACGCGGACCGCCTCCGCCTCCCGGGCGACGCGCTCGGCGCGCTCCAGGGTGTCCGGGACGCCGTGCTGCCCGGCGCCCTGGTTCAGCTTGGTGAGCTCGGGGCCGAGGGCGGCGAGCCGGGCGGCGAGGTCATCGGCCTTCAGCCCCGACTGCCGTACGGCGTCAAGGGCGTTGGAGGCGGCCAGCAGCCCCTGCCGGGCCCGCTCGACGGCGGGGGCGAGGCGGGCCAGCTGGGTCTCGGCCTTGCCGAGGAGCGGGCCGAGGCTGTCGCCGAAGCGGTCCAGCTCCCGCTTGACGTTGGCCAGCTCGTCCTTGGCCTTGGTGAGCTCGGTACGCGCGCGGACGGCGACCGAGGCCTCCAGGTCGTCCCGGTCGAGGTCGTGCGCGTCGACGGCCTCGATGTACTGGTGACTGGCCTCGTCGATGCGTCTGCTGATCGCCTCGAAGTCGGCGACCGCGCGCCGGGCGGCGGGGGAGTCGTCGACCGCGGTGATCGTCTCTATCGAGATCCGCAGATCGCGCTGGGCGGTGTCGAGCTCGTAGAACGCGGCCGCGGCGGCGTCCTTCGCGGCCTGTGCCTCGGCCCGCTGGCTCTCGGAGCGTCCGCCGAACCAGCGCCGGGTGCCGCCGCCGGCGAACGCGGCCGGCAGTGCGAGGGCGGCGACCAGGGGCAACGCGATGAGGGTGAGCGTGTCGCGCAGCGCATGAAGTGCGCGCGGCTTCGACGGCGAGTACGGCTGCGCTGGTGTCGCCGTCACATCCCTCTCCCGTGCTGTGTCCGTCCTGGCCCGGTGTCATTCTCCCACCGGTTAAGGACGAACACACGGGCCGGTTAGTTCGCGGTCCGGACCGTGACTTTGCCGTCGCCGGTGCGGGCGGTGATGACATGGGAGCTGGAGTCGGCCCGCGGCACGGACACATCCACCCCGCCGTCGCCGGTCTGGGTCGTCACCTTGTACGTGGCCTCGGGGACGTCGATGGTCACGGACCCGTCGCCGCTCTTGGACTCCACGCGGTCCGGTACGGCGCCCAGTTCGAGGTGGACCGAGCCGTCGCCGGTCTCGGAGCGGACGTCGCGCGAGGTGACGTCGGCGCGCACGGACCCGTCGCCGGTCTTCAGGACGAGAGGCCCGCTGGAGTCGGTGACATGCACCGATCCGTCGCCGGTACGAATGCTCAGCGCGTCCTCGAACCCCCTGGCGCGCACGCTCCCGTCGCCGTCCTCGACCTTCACGGAGACTCCGCGCGGGACCTCGATGCGGTGCTTGGCCGCGCAGTCGGCGACCACGCCGGTGCACTTCATCCGCAGCTTCAGCGTGTCGTCCGTCATCGACCAGGTGATCCTCGGGTCCTTGCCGAGGGCGACCGTGCCCTGGAACCACCGGGTGACCTCGATCCGCCCCGCCTTGTTGTCGTCGGCGGCGACGATCTCCAGCGCCGAGTCGTCGGAGTCGATGGTCAGCGTCTTCCCCTCCAGCGCGAACGACCGCTGCTCCGGATCCTTGTCGTCCCCGGCGGAGGCCCCGCAGGCGCTGACGCCCGCGATGAGTGCGACGGCGCCGGCGGCGAGGACCATGCGTGCGGTGGCGGTACGAGCCATTGGGATCTCCCCCTGAGCCAGAATGATGAGGCTCTACGACCGTACGGAGCGGGGCGCCGCCGCGGGATCCGGGACGCTCCCGGATCCGGGGTGGGGAAAACCCCCGGATCGACCCTGAGGTCCGGCTCCCGCGATACGCGTTTGCAGGACAGGGCCCAGGGCAAGGTAGTCTGTCGACTCGTCCTGAGCGCGGTTGTTCGGGACCCGGGTGCGTAGCTCAGGGGTAGAGCGCCTGCCTTACAAGCAGGATGTCGGCGGTTCGAAACCGTCCGCGCCCACACGGAAAGAAGACCCCGGCCGACGGCCGGGGTCTTCTTCGTCTCTCAGCTCTCCTCCCGCGCGTGCTTCAGCCGCATGCGGGCGTCCACACACTCCTCGCCGGCGACCTCCGCCCAGAAGCGGTGGCCGGTGATGAAGACGGCGAGTTCGTGTTCGCGCTGTCGGAGCTTTTCGACCTCGGCCTGTTCGTCGGGGGTCCAGCCGGGGGAGGCGGGGCGTTCCACCTTGCGCCAGCCCGCGGTGTCGCTGAAGCCGTCCAGGGGCTCGACCGACCAGGGCAGCCGCTTGAGCAGGGCCGACAGCTCCGCCCGGACCTGATGCAGCTCCTCCTGACCGGCGAGGAGGTCACTCGGAAAGTCATAGGTCGTAGCCACGACGCAATGCTACGCCTGTTCGATTTAGGGGTGCGAGTTCCTTGGGGTAGTTCGTGTGTTCGAGTGAAGGGGATCTGAGAAGATCACTGGAACCGTACGAACGCAGGGGTAGGGGACATGACCGTTCTGGTGCTGGTGGTCGTTCTGGCGCTCGCCGTCTTCGGGTGTGTGTGCGTGGTGTGGGCGGAGCGCGGCGGCCCGACCTGGGTCCGCGCCGTGGCGGCCGTGACGGTCGGGCTGGGCAAGCTGCTGCACAGCTCGGGGAAGAACAGGGGCGGCGGCTCGTCGTCCGGCGACAGCGGCTGAGGAACCGCCGCCTGTCTCAGTGGCCGGCGTCCCTCAGCTCCCGTACCAAGCGGGTCGCCACCGGCGCCGGTACCCCGTGGCGCTGCGCCGCGCGGAGCAACGCGCCGCCGATCGCGTCGAGTTCGAGGGGGCGGCCCGTCTCGGCGTCGCGCTGCATGGAGGACTTGGTCTGCGGGGGGAACGCGTCGTAGCGGGCCAGGGCCTGGGCGGGGTCGGTCGGGGCGCCGGACGCGCGGCTCACCGCGGCCGTCTCCTCGACCAGGGCCGTCAGCTCCTCGCGGTGGCGGGTGCGTACGTCGCCCAGGGGGAGGCCGTAGCGCGTGGTCAGGAGGGCGAACGGGGCGAGGAACGACATCTTCGCCCACAGGGCAGCCGTCTCGTCCGGGAGGACCCGGGTGGTCGGCCCGGCCGCCCCCAGCGCGTCCGCCAGCGCCTCCAGGCGCTCCTTCGCCACCCCGTCGCCGGTCAGGTCGATCTCCGCGAACGGGCTGCCGTGCGCGATCTCCCCCGGCGCCACCCGCGTCGACTCCGCGCGGATCACCGCCGGGGCCACCACGTCCTCGCGGTAGCGGGCCCGCAGCGCCGCCGGATGCTCCACCCCGTTCAGGAACGGCACCAGGAGAGCGTCGCCGAGCGCCGCGGGCGGCACACGGTCCAGGGCGGCCTCAAGCGCCGTCTGCTTCACCGCCACCAGGCAGACGTCCACCGGCACCCGCAGCTCGGTGTCCGCCTCCACCTCGGCGGTGAAGTCCCCGAACAGGCCGCTGCGGACCCGGATCCCGGACGCCCGCAGGGTCGCGGCCGTCTCGTCCCCGGCCAGGCAGATCACCCGGTGCCCGGCCCGCGACAGCAGCCCGGCGAGCAGGCCGCCGATGCCGCCCGGACCCAGCACGGCCACGGTCAGTTTCTTGTCGTGCGTCATCACACGAAGTCCCTTCGTCGGTCGGCCCCTTGAACGGTGGCCGCCTCGGAATCGATCATCCCAGACGTCGGTGCGTCCGGTACGAAGGGATCTCCACTGTCGTCATGTTCCGCACAATTGCGTGGACGCCCGGCGCTATTCCCCGGCCGGGGCGAGACTGGGGGTATGTGCCGCAGCATCAAGACCCTTCGCCCGCCCGCGCTGCCCGAGGAGGCTACGGAGGAAGAGATCCGCGCCGCCGCCCTCCAGTACGTACGGAAGGTGTCCGGCTTCCGGGCACCGGCCGCACACAACAAGGAGGTGTTCGAGCGGGCGGTGGCCGCGGTGGCCGAGGCCACGGCGGAGCTGTTGTCCGACCTGGAGATCCGAGGCGCGACGCCACAACGAGCCGGGTAGCCGGTTCGTCGGCGTCGATCGCCGTGGGACACATCTGCCGATCAATCCCTCACGCCGCCGGCCGGCGGCGAGTGCCGTGCTACGCCGGCTGGCGGCGCATCACGTAGGCCGCTCCCGCGCCCGCCCCGAACAGGGCCAGGACCGAGACGCCCGTCGCCAGCCATGTCGTGCCCAGCCACTGGGCGCCGTAGTAGCCGAGGGCGACGCTGTAGGCCGCCCAGGCCAGGCCCGCCAGGGCGGACCAGGGGAGGAACTCCCGGACGCGGCGGTGGGCGGCGCCCGCGACGAAGGAGACGACCGAGCGGCCGGCCGGGGCGAAGCGGGCGAGGACGACCAGGGGGCCGCCGCCGCGGGCGAGGGCCGAGCCGAGACGTTCCTGCGCGGTGGTGAGGCGGCGGGAGCGGGCGATGGCCCGGTCCAGGCGGGCGCCGCCGCGCCAGGCCAGCCGGTACGCGACCATGTCGCCGAGCACCGAGGCCGTCGCGGCGACGAGGGTGAGCAGCAGGAGGTCGGGCACCTCGCCGGGGACCTTGCCGGTCGCCGCACCGGTGCCCGCCGCCGCGGCGGTGGCGGCCGTGATGACCAGGACACCGCTCGGCAGGACCGGAAGGAACACGTCGAGCAGCACTGACGCGGCCACCATCGCGTAGATGATTCCTGGGCTGCCGGTCAGCGCGCCCGTACTCCCGAGACTCTCGAACACCGTTACTCCCCGTTTTCCCCCGTAGCAGCCTGACAGCCTACGCCCGGGGTGTGACAGGAGGTTCATGGGGGCGTGTGTGTTCGGCACGGCATGTTCACTTCGCCGTCACGTCCTGGACGCGGTCCGTGATGTGAGTGCGGAAACGGCGCCCGTCCCCAGATGGGGACGGGCGCCGTCGGGTGCGGGCGCGGCTCAGGCGGCCACGGGTGACTGGTCCGAGGCCGGCCGCTCGGCGGCGGTCGAGCGCTTCTCGAACAGCCGGTCGACCCCGAAGGCGCCGGAGCCGGTGAAGACCAGCAGCAGGAAGGCCCAGCAGAACATCGCCGCGCCCTCACCGCTGTTCTCGATCGGCCACAGGGCGTTCGGCTGATGCACCTTGAAGTAGGCGTAGGCCATCGCGCCCGAGGCGATGAACGCGGCGAAGCGGGTGCCCAGGCCGATCAGGATGAGCGAGCCGCCGACGAGCTCGATGGCGGCCGCGTACCAGCCTGGCCAGGTACCCAGTTCGACGGTGCCGCCCTTGCCGTCCGCGCCGCCGAGCACGCCGAAGAGCGCGACGGCGCCGTGGCAGGTGAAGAGCAGGCCGACGACGATGCGGAACAGGCCGAGGACGTACGGCTGGGCGCTGTTGAGGCGTCCGGTCATGTGGGGGGTACTCCTACGGTCGGGCCGGTCCGTGGGGTGGACCGGTCGGGGGACGGAACCGAGCGAGCCCCCCACGGTAGGTGGGGCTAATCAATGCTTACAAGTTCAACATTTGGCCACGGCTTTGCTTCCACTTGTGGTTCCGTTCCCGTCGTACCTGCACGTAGGGCCGCTCTCGCCACTGCGTCGGCGTCCGAAAGCGTGACCGAATCCACACCCGGGCGGGCACCCGCCGCGGTCACCCAGTGCACCCCTTCCGTCGGCACCCCGAACGCGAACCTCCTCGTGTGCGCGTGTCCTTGACGGTCGATCAGGTGATACGGCCGGGCCGTCACGTCCAGCCCCCCGGTCTCGTAACCGTCGACCGAGTGCGGCCGGCACTGCCCGGTCTTCAGCAGCCGGGCGAGAAGCGCGTCGGCCGTGTGCCGCAGATCCGGTTCCGGAAGCCGGGCCTCTATGAGCGTCGTCACGCGTACGCCGGACCCCGGGACGTCGGGCGAGTGCGCCACCCAGGCCCCGTCCTCCGCCCGGACCTCCAGGCGCGGCCCCAGCACCTCCACCACACCCGCCTCCATCAGCGCCACCAGCTCCTCGACGCGGCGGCGGGGCGGACCGATGGACAGAAAGGCGTTGAGCGGGGTGTACCAGCGGTCCAGGTGGTCGCGGCGGGAGGCGCCGGCGATGCCGCCGTGGTCGACGGTGAGGCGGAGTTCGTTGCGCAGGTCGCGCAGCACGTCGAGGGCCGCCTTCAGGGGGCCGTGCGCGTTGCCGAGGGCGGCCTGCGCGGCGTCCTCGCGCAGATGCGCCAGCAGCCAGTCGCGCCACTGGCCGGGGTGGGCGAAGCCGTGTCCCGCGTACGGACGGGAGATCCGGTCCCAGCTCCACCGGTCGGCGTCCGGGACGCCGAACTCGTCGAGGATCAGCGCCTCTTCGGGATGGCGGTGCGGGACGGCGAGAAAGCGGTCCCTGAACTCTTCGTCCTTCACGAGGAGTTCGTAATAGACCGTCTCCACCTCCTTCGCCACCAGCGGCCATATCTCGGTGAGGAAGTCGGGCGCCTCGCCCGAGTCGGCGCGCTTGCGGAAGCCCGCTATGACCTCCGGCGTCAGGACGAGCGGGGTGTGACGGCCGTACGGCCCCTTCGCGTTGTCGCCGCGGGCCTGGTAGGGGAGGCCGCGCCGGGAGCCGGCGTACAGACGGGGCTCGCGGCCGGAGGGGACGTACCGCAGCCCGCGCCGATCGTGTACGAAGCGGCCGCCGCGACCGGTCGTCAACAGGGCGGTGTGATCGAAGAAGTTGAGGCCGAGGCCGCGCAACAGCACCGGTTCGCCGGGGGAGACGGGGGAGAGGTCGACGTCGGCCGGGTTGGCGGGCGGGACGTGGAACAGGCCGTGGGTCTCGGCGTACGACGAGAGGGCCCGCTGTGCCGCGTCGGGGACGGTCGGCAGATGGCCCTGGGTGAGGACGACGGCGGACAGGTCGGTCAGTTCACGGCCGTCGTCGAGGGTGAGGACCTGGTGGCCGCCCGGGGTGTCGTCGAGCCGTAGCGCGCGGGCCGTGTGGGTCTGTATGCGGACGCCGGGCGGCGCCTCGCGCACCGTACGGGCGAACACCCACTCCAGATAGCGGCCGTAGTGGGCGCGGGTCGGATACTCGTCCGGGCCCAGCTCGCCGGCCGCCCACTCGTGCAGGCTGGGGCCGGGGCGGACGGGTCCGGAGCAGTCGACGCTGTCGTCGGTGAACAGGGTCACCTGACAGGCCACGGTGTTCATCAGCAGGTCAGCGGGCTGCGTGGTGCGCCAGACGCGGCCGGCGCCGGGCGGTGCCGGGTCGACCACGTGGACGGTGAGCCGGGCGCCGGGCGGGAGCAGTTCCGGCGCGGAGGCACAGAGGCGTTCCAGGACGCTGGTGCCGCGCGGCCCGGCGCCGACCACGGCGACGGAGAGGGGCACGCAGGCCGTGGTCGGTGCGGACAAAACGGGGACTCCCGGGCGTGTGGGGGCGCTTGGCAGCAGACCGCCCACTGGAAGCGGACGGTCCGCCTCATCATGCCTTCGCCCGTCACGGAAGCCAACGGCGGTCCCGGAGGCCCCGTGCGTCACATGGGCGTCACGCGTTGCCGGTGGCGATGCTCAGCCACGGCGTCCAGGTCGAACAGTTCGCCCAGCCGATGTCGTCGGAGTAGTCGCGCAGACACACCTTGATCCGGACCTTGTAGTCCTCGTCGAAGTTGTAGTTGCACTCCTCGCGGCCGGTGAACGCGCCGCCGGTGGCCTTGCACTCGCCCTCACGGCCGTAGTTGGTCTCCCAGCGGGTGACGACGCTCTTGCTGTCCGCGCCGATGTCGTTCGCCATGATCCAGTCGCCCTCGGCCTGGAAGGCGCCCTCGCCGGCGTTGTCGGAGGTGTACGCGTGCTGCGGCCAACCCGTCGGGTACCAGGTGGCGTGGGCCGGTACGGCCATGAGGAGGACGCCCGCTCCGGCGGCGGCGAGCGGGATGCTGATCTTCTTCAACAAGGCTTGTCCTTCGAGCAGTTGGGCCGTCGGTGGGGCCCAAGTGTCGAGGAGCGTATGTTCGAAGCCGGATTTGCTGAAGATTCAGCTGTGCTCAACTCGCCCTTCCCGAGGCTCACTTGTGCACAGTCCGGTCACTTCTCGCTCAGCACCGACTCCGACACCAGGGCCAGTCGCGCCTTGCCGCCCCGCACGGGCCGGGCCTGTTCCAGCCGCAGCAGTGACGAACGCCCGCGCAGCGTCAGCGTCATGAGCTGGTTGCCGAACCAGGGGCCGCCCGTGCGCCGCCAGTCCACCGACGGCTGCGGACAGGCACCGTGTCCGGCGAACCGGCGGCCGAGGAAGCGGCCCACCGCGCTCCACCCGAAGCGGAAGCCGAGCTTTATCGACAGCGGGATGGAGTTGTGGACGGGGGAGCAGGTCAACTGGAGCACCCGTGCCTCGGGCCCGCTCCCCTCCGGCCACTTCGGCTCGGCGATGTAGGCGTGATGGACGTCGCCCGACAGCACGCACACCGTCGCCGGCGCGTCCGGCCCCGACCCCGCCTCCGCGATGAGCTCCACCAGCGCCTCGAAGGACGCCGGGAACGCCGCCCAGTGCTCCAGGTCCGCCCGCCGCCGCAGCCCCTCCCCGAACCGCGCCCAGCGCGCCCCGCGTTCACCCCGGCACAGGGCCGCGTTCCACGCCTCGGCGTCGTGCACCAGATGCGGCAGCAGCCAGGGCAGCGAGGTCCCGATGAGCAGATGGTCGTACGACCCCGGTCCGTCCAGCACCTGCTCGCGCACCCACCGCGCCTCACCGGGATCGAGCATCGACCGGCTCTCCTCGTCGAGGACCCGCGCCGCCCGGCTGTCGACCATCACGAGCCGCACCCGCCCGAAGTCCCGCCGGTAACTCCAGCGCACGGAGGCCGGATCGACGTCGGCCCTGGAGGCGAAGGCGCGCAACTCGTCGGTGCCGTCCGGGGTTTCGCGTACGGCGGCGTAGAGCGGGTCGGAGTCGAGTTCCGCCGGGGACAGGTTCCCGAGGTGCTGGTGCACCCAGTACGACATCAGGCCGCTCAGCAGCCGCTCCCGCCACCACGGGGTGGCCCGCATGTCCTCCAGCCAGGCGGCGGAGGTGTTCCAGTCGTCGATCACGTCGTGATCGTCGAAGATCATGCAACTGGGCACGGTGGACAGCAGCCAGCGGATCTCGGGGTCGAGCCAGGACTCGTAGTAGAGGTGGGTGTACTCCTCGTAGTCCGCGACCTCGCTGCCCGGCGGATCGTCGAGATCCCGGCGCGCGGCGAGCCAGCGGCGGGTCGCGGGGGAGGTCTCGTCGGCGTAGACCTGATCGCCCAACAGCAGCAGTACGTCGGGCCGTTCATGGTCCGGGTCGGCCGCGATCCGGGCCGCCAGGGTGTCCAGGGCGTCCAGGCCCACGGGGTCCGGCTCACCGTGGGGCGGGGCCGCCCAGCGGCAGGACCCGAAGGCGACGCGGACGGTGTCGCCCTCGGCCGGCGTGCGGATGACGGACTCCGGGAACGGGGAGTCGGGCAGGGGCCACACACGTACCCCGTCGAGCAGGACCTCGTACGGCGACGAGCTGCCCGGTGTCAGACCGGTGACCTGAACCAGGGCGTAGTGATGACCCGAGACCTGGAACGTACGGGTCTCACCGCCCGCCCCGCCCGCACAGCGCACCTCCGCGGTGCACGGACGGCTCGCCTCGACCCACAGGGTCGCGGACGAGCCGTCGGCATACCTGAGCAGCGGTCCCAACCGAAGTTCGGCCACGTGATCCTCCTCCGTCGCCCCGTACGGTACGGAACGACGGAGGCCGGCGGGGAGATTCCGTCGCTGAATCGTCAGCAGTTCGCCAGGTAACTGGTGAGCGCGCTCCGCTCGGCGGAGTCCACGGACAGGTTGTAGTAGTACTTCACCTGGACCCAGGCGCGGACGTAGGTGCAGCGGTACGAGGTGACCGACGGCATCCACTCGGCCGGGTCCTGGTCGCTCTTGGCCTGGTTGACGTTGTCCGTGACGGCGATGAGCTGCGGCCGGGTCAGGTCGTTGGCGAAGGCCTGGCGCTGGGCGGTGGTCCAGTTGCGGGCGCCGGAGTCCCAGGCCTCGGCGAGCGGGACCAGGTGGTCGATGTCGACGTCGGAGGCGGCGGTCCAGGTGGCGCCGTCGTAGGGGGAGAACCAGCTGCCGCTGGTGGCGGCACAGGCGGAGTCCTGGACGACGTTCGTGCCGTCGCGCTTGAGGACGACCTCGCGGGTGTTGCAGGTGCCGGACTGGGTGATCCAGTGCGGGAAGAGGTCACGGCTGTAGCCGGTGCGGACCTCCGTCGCCGTGGTGAGCGAGGCCAGGTAGGTGCGGGCCGTGGCGG
Organism: Streptomyces sp. NPDC001536; assembly: GCF_042894505.1. NCBI lineage: Bacteria > Bacillati > Actinomycetota > Actinomycetes > Kitasatosporales > Streptomycetaceae > Streptomyces > Streptomyces sp. NPDC001536. Next base: position 238,055 of record NZ_JBIAVQ010000001.1, on the reverse strand, counting down.
CGCTGACCGGGGTGGGCAGCGCGGCGGAGGCGGTCGGACCGTTGAAAAGTCCGACCGAGGCTATGAGTCCGGTGAGCGCGGCGAGTATGCTGAGTCGTCGACGCGCGTAGAACTTCGCCATGCGAACTCCCTTTGAGGGGTGGGGGTGTTGGAGCGCGAGCGTTGGAATGCTCGCGGCGCCGTATTGCCGGGAGGTGTGCGCCGGGTAAGAAGTTAATGACGCGTACATGACACGACAAGGTTTACGGCGAAACGATCTCGTATGATTGACGGAGTTGAAGGGGAGTAGCTCTTCGCCGGACCGTCGACATACTGCTCAGCTCGTCTGAGCCGGCGCCCGGAGGCAGGTCATTCGCGACCGGCCAGCGAGACCTTCGGCCAGTAGTGCACTTGACTGTGTGCTGCCGTGCCGAGGTGTGTCGTTTCGCAGGATCAGCACTCTCGGTGGGGCAGCCCCGACCGATTGAGGAACCTTGATCAGCTTCACCGTGACGGCCGTGGTCTTCGGCGTCGTCTTCCTCGCAGAGCTGCCGGACAAGACCGCGCTGGCGGGTCTGGTCCTCGGCACCCGCTATCGCGCGTCGTACGTCTTCGCGGGCGTGGCGGCGGCCTTCGCCCTCCATGTGGCGCTCGCCGTGGCGGCGGGCAGTGTGCTCACCCTGCTGCCGCAGCAGATCGTCCACGCGATCACGGGTGTCCTCTTCCTCGGTGGTGCCGCGGTGCTGCTGATGACGAAGGACGGGGCCGATGGCGACGCGGAGATCCGGCGCCCGGAGAACCAGTCCTTCTGGAAGGTCGCGGGCGCCGGTTTCATGCTCATCCTGGTCGCCGAGTTCGGTGACCTGACGCAGATCATGACGGCGAATCTCGCCGCCCGCTACGACGATCCGCTCTCCGTCGGTCTCGGTGCGGTGCTCGCGCTGTGGGCGGTGGCCGGGTTGGGCATCGTCGGTGGGAAGGCGCTGATGAAGCGGGTGCCGTTGCGGTTGATCACGAAGGTGGCGGCGCTGCTGATGCTGGGGCTCGGGGTGTGGAGCCTGTGGGAGGCGGTCAGCGGGTGAGCTGAACGGTGGGTGAACAGTTTCGCGATGCGCTGGCGCAAAGCGGTCCCTGTTTTGTACCGTAGAGAAACAAAGTGGCTCCCCGCTCGTTCTCCCTGACCGGCGGGTGGGGGCCGCCTTGTCCCTCTCCGGGTCACCCCCGGTCCCCGCGCCTTGGAGCTGCCGATGACGGCCACCGCCGTGCCCACCGTGCTGACCGCCCGCGCCTTCCTGCTCGACATGGACGGCACCCTTGTGAACTCCGATGTCGTCGTCGAGCGCTGCTGGCGGCGGTGGGCGGATCGGCACGGGCTGGACGGCGACGAGGTCATGAAGGTCGTCCACGGCCGGCAGGGGTATGCGTCGATGGCGTTGCTGCTGCCGGATCGGCCGATGGAGCAGAACCACGCGGACAATGCGCGGATGCTCGCCGAGGAGACGGCGGACATGGAGGGCGTGGTCGCGATAGCGGGGGCGGCGGAGTTCCTGGCGTCCTTGCGCGGGGTGCCGCACGCGCTGGTCACCTCGGCGGATGTCGCCCTCTCCACGGCGCGGATGGCCGCGGCGGGTCTGCGACTGCCGGACCTCCGGATCACCGCGGAGTCCGTGGGCGCGAGCAAGCCGGATCCGGAGGGCTTCCTCAAGGCGGCCGCGGAGCTGGGGCTGGCGCCGGAGGACTGCGTCGTCTTCGAGGACTCGGGGGCGGGGATCGCCGCGGGGCGGGCGGCGGGGATGCGGGTCGTCGGCGTCGGTGCGCGCGCCGACTTCTACGACCCGGACGTGGTCGTCCGCGACCTCACCCAGGTCCGCGTGGAGACCACGCCGGACGGCACGATCCACCTGTACGTCCGCTAACCCGACGCCGGCACCTGCGCTGACGGGGCCTTTTTCGCCCCCGCCGCCCTTACCCATTCCCATCCCCAGGGGCGCCGCCCCTTCGACCCCGCCCAGGGGGCTCCGCCCCCTGGACCCCCATCGGCCCAAAGGGCCTCGTCCTCAAACGCCGGACGGGCTGAAAAACACGGACCGGCGTTCAGAGGCGACGCCCGCCCCAGGCGGGACACCACGCGCGCTCGCGCAACGGCGAGCAGGGGACGTACCGGGGGGTGTCCGCCCGCAGCGTCGGGCGACCGACCAACCGCACAGCCCCAACACACAGCACCGCCCGACCGAGGACGGACACCCCCCGGTGCGGCCCCGACCCACAACGAACCGCACTGCGCAACGCGCACCCCCACCGGACCGCAACGGGCCGCCGCAGGCATCCACCCACTCACGCCGCAGCCGCAGTGCGCAGCGCACACCCCCACCGGACCGGAACGGCCGCCGCAGGCATCCACCCCGCTACGGCTCCTGGGTCTCCGACTCCAGGCGCTCGCGGGTCTCCAGGTCGTACACCCCGTACTCGTCCGGCTGGACCCCCCGCGCCCACTGGTAGCGGGCCACCGCGTCCTCGACGCCCTCGTTGTAGTGGCCGCTCGCCTTGCGGGTGTAGAGGTTCAGTTGGGTGAGGCGGAGTTCCAGTTCGATGACCTCTTCGCCCTGGGAGCCGCGGCGGAGTACCGGGGGTGTGCTCTCGCGGCTTTCGGAGGTGTTGTCGGCCGGGGCCGAGGTGGTGGTGGAGGGGGTGGGGGAGGCCGTGGGGTCCGTCGAGCGGGACGGCGACGGGGACGGGGACGCCGAGGTCGTGGTCGGGGGCGCCGACGGGCTCGTCAGGGCGGGGGGTGACGGAGGCGTCGAAACCGGTGGGGCCGAGGTCCTGGTCGTCGACGGGGACGCCGAGCCCGTCGTCGGCGACGTGTCCGGGACGCTCGCCCGCACCTCCTCCGGCAGGGCACCGTCCCGCGTGGGTGTGTCGTAGGAGAACAGCCCGCTCGCCAGCCCGGCCGCCGCGATCACCGCGACGAGCCCACCCGCCGCACCCAGCAGGACCGTGCGGCGGGGACGGCGGCGCGCTTCCCCGTCGAAGTCGTCGAGGCCGTCGAGGCCGTCGAGGTCGTCGCCTTCCCGTTCCGCTCCTTCGAACAGGCTCAGATCCCGCGTGCTGGGCGCCGGCCCCGGTACCGGCCGCAACGGCATCGTCACGTCCGCCCCGGCGGGAGCCCCGGCCGGCACCCCGGTCGACGCCTCCCCCTCCAGCTCCACATAGGGACGTATCCGCAGCGGGTCGAAGTCCTCCGCCGCGGCCGCCTCCGCCGTACGCGCATCGCGCAGGGCGTCGGACGCCCGTTGCGTGCACGCGCACGACGGTGTGTTGTCGGCCCCTCTCGGTGCCCCGCACTCCGGGCACAGATGACCGTTCGATTCCGTCATGTGTTCGTCCCTCCCCTCGCGAACTCCAGAGATTATGCAGACCCCCTCCACACTCCCGCCCCATAAGCCCCCGGAATGCCCGATTCCACCAGGACTCAACAGGCCATAAACGGTCACACCGACCACGATGGAGAGGTAACGAGACCGACGGGAGGTCTTCATGGCCGCGGACGCGCACGGTATGACGGGGAATGTGCGAGACCCAGGCGATGGCACGAAAGGCCCGGTACGAGGCCAGGCACAGGACCCCCACGTGTCCGGCAACGTCCTCGTCTCGATCGGCGCCCTGCTCCTCGGAATGCTCCTCGCCGCCCTGGACCAGACCATCGTCTCCACCGCGCTGCCCACGATCGTCAGCGACCTCGGCGGCCTGGAGCACCTGTCATGGGTGGTCACCGCGTATCTGCTCGCCTCGACCGCCGCGACCCCGCTGTGGGGCAAGCTCGGCGACCAGTACGGCCGGAAAAAGCTGTTCCAGACCGCGATCGTGATCTTCCTGATCGGCTCGGCGCTGTGCGGCATGGCGCAGAACATGCCGCAGCTGATCGCGTTCCGCGCTCTCCAGGGGCTCGGCGGCGGCGGGCTCATGGTGCTGTCGATGGCGATCGTCGGCGACATCGTCTCGCCCCGCGAACGCGGCCGGTACCAGGGGCTGTTCGGCGCGGTCTTCGGAACGACCAGCATCCTCGGCCCGCTCCTCGGCGGGCTGTTCACCGAGCACCTCAGCTGGCGCTGGGTCTTCTACATCAACATCCCCATCGGCATCGTCGCCCTCGCCGTCATCGCCACCGCGCTGCGCATCCCGCGCAAGTCGACACGGCATGTCATCGACTACCTCGGCACCTTCCTGATCGCCTCCGTCGCGACCTGTCTGGTCCTGGTCGCGTCCCTCGGCGGCACCACCTGGGGCTGGGGCTCGCCGCAGATCATCGGCCTGGCGGTGCTCGGTGTCGTCCTCGCCTTCGCCTTCGTCGCCGTGGAACGGAGAGCGGCCGAACCCGTCCTGCCGCTCAAGCTCTTCCGGATCCGCACCTTCACGCTCTCCGCGGTCATCAGCTTCATCGTCGGCTTCGCGATGTTCGGCGCGATGACGTACCTGCCGACGTTCCTCCAGGTCGTGCAGGGCGTCAGCCCGACCATGTCCGGAGTGCACATGCTGCCGATGGTGGCCGGAATGCTGCTGTCGTCGACCGCGTCCGGGCAGATCGTCAGCCGTACCGGACGCTGGAAGGTGTTCCCGGTCGCGGGCACCGGCGTCACCACCATCGGTCTGCTGCTGCTCCACCGACTGGACGAGAACAGCTCGACCGGGGAGATGAGCGCGTACTTCTTCGTGTTCGGTCTGGGCCTGGGCCTGGTGATGCAGGTGCTGGTCCTCATCGTGCAGAACGCGGTCTCCTACGAGGATCTGGGCGTCGCCACCTCCGGCGCGACCTTCTTCCGCTCGATCGGGGCCTCCTTCGGCGTCGCCATCTTCGGCACGGTCTTCGCCAACCGCCTCGGCGACAAGCTCACCGCGGCCTTCCGGGGCGCCGAACTCCCGCCGGGCGCCTCGGTGGACGCGCTGGAGTCCGACCCGCGCGGCATCACGGAACTGCCGGGCGCGCTCCAGCCGCCCGCGGTGCACGCGTACGCGTCGTCCATCACCGACGTCTTCCTGTACGCCGCGCCGGTCGCGCTCGCCGGCTTCGTGCTGGCGTGGTTCCTCAAGGAGGACCGGCTGCGCGGCTCGGTCATGGCGCCGGACCTCACCGAGACGCTCGCCAGCAATCCGGTGGAGCGGTCGTCGTACGACGAGGTGTGCCGGGCGCTGTCGGTGCTCGGTACGCGGGAGGGGCGGCGGGAGATCTACCGGAAGATCACCGAACGGGCGGGGTACGACCTGCTGCCGGGCGCGAGCTGGCTGCTGCTGCGGATCAAGAAGTACGGCTGGACCGAGCCGGCCGTCCTCGCCGAACGCACCTCCGTGCCGCTGCACGTCATCATGGACGCCGCCCGCCAGGTCGAGGAACGGCGGCTGGCCCGGCGCGAGGGCCTCGACCTCGTCCTGACCGACACCGGCCACGAGGTCGCCGACCGCCTCGCCCAGGCCCGCGAGGAGTCCCTGGCGGAGCTCCTCGGCGACTGGTGGGGCCCTGACCGCCCGACAGACCTGAACCGCCTCGTGAAGGACCTCAACAACGAACTCTGCGGCTCGGACCGGGAACAGCCCCACAACGGCTCGACCAGACGCCTCGGTTGACCCCCTGAGCCCCTCCGGGACCTACAGCGTCTTGGTGAACCAGTGTTCCGCGTACGGGTCCTCGTTGTGCGGTTCCGTCTCCTCGTAGCCCAGGCGCGCGTACAGCGCACGTGCCTCGGTCAGGTCGTCGCGGGTGTCGAGGACCATGCGTACGGCGCCCAGCTCGCGGGCGGTGTCCTCGGCGGCGCGGACCAGCGCCGGGCCGCCGCCCCTGCCGCGCGACTCCTCGCGGATGAACACCCGCTTCAGCTCGGCGGTGTCCGCGTCCAGGAGGCGTACGCCCGCGCTGCCGGCCGGGTCGCCGCCGTAGCGGGCCACCAGCAACCGGCCTTTCGGCAGGGTGAGTTCGGACCAGTCCGCGCCGGTGACCTCCCGTTCCAGCTCCGCCGGGTCGGTGCGCCGCCCCTCGTGCAGGAGGTAGTAGCGGTCGCTGACCTCCGTGTAGTACGCCCGCCACAGCGCGGCGGCGACGGGGGAGTCGTAGGGCTCGGGGGTCACGGTCCAGGTCGTCATGCGGCCATTCTCGGGAGGCGCGCTATGCCGACCGCAAGCGGATATGCGTGGCCTCCGGCGAGTCCAGCACCTGCGTCTTGCGCCACTCGACGAGCTGGTCGGGCAGGCCGTCGAAGAGCCGGCGGCCGGCGCCGAGGAAGACGGGGACGATGTGCAGCCACAGCTCGTCGAGCAGGCCGGCCCGGATGAACTGCTGCACCAGGTCGGCACCGCCCGCAAGCGAGACGTCCTTGTCGCCGGCCGCCTCCCGGGCCAGCTCCAGGGCGCGCTCGGGCCCTTCCGTGACGAAGTGGAAGGTGGTGCCGCCCTCCTTCACGAGGGACTCCCGCGGATGGTGGGTGACGACGTGGACCGGCATGCCGAAGGGCGGGTCGTCGCCCCACGGGATCTCGCCGGTGACGTACATGGCGTGACCCATGACCACCGCACCCAGCCGCTCCACCCACTCGGCGAGCAGCTCGTCCTCAGGCCCGCCCGTCCCGCCCTTCATCCCCTGCATGCGCCGGAAGGTCCGCAGCCCGTACACCCACCGGTGCAGCCGCTCCCCGCCGATGCCCAGCGGATGCTCGCGCCCCGAGTCGGGGCCCGCGAGGTACCCGTCGAGCGACACGGACAGCTGTGCGATGACCTCACTCATGACAACCTCCTCGATTTCCTCTGCACCTCTGCGTCGATCGGGCCCCTGCCGGATCGACACGTCGGCGCGGCGGATATCGGGGCGGTTTGAGGAGGCCGCGCCGGGCTACCCGGTAGCCATGTCAACAGGCCTGATCATCGCTCTGATCGTGATCGTTGTGGCCGTCATCGCCGTGGCGGCCGTACTCGCTCGGCGTGCCCGGGGCCCGCAGCGCGGCCGCAGTCTGAAGCGGCGCTTCGGCCCCGAGTACGACCGGGCCGTGGCCCGCCACGACGGGGACCCACAGGCTGCCGAGCGGGAGCTCGCCGAACGTGTCGAGCGGCACGGTTCGCTGCGCGAGCGCCCGCTGGAGCCGGCGCAGCGCCAGCAGTACGAGGCGCGCTGGACGGCCGCCCAGGAACGCTTCGTCGATTCGCCGCAGGAGGCCGTGGCCGAGGCGGACCGGCTGCTCGCCGACCTCGCCGGAGCCAAGGGGTTCCCGGACGGCGCGCAGTTCGACGAGCAGCTCGCCGCACTGTCCGTGCACCACGCGGACCATGTGCACGGCTACCGGCGTGTGCACCACGCCGCCCATCTGCGCGGGGGTGAGACCCAGGACGGCGGCCGCGTCGGCACCGAGGAGATGCGCGAAGCCATGGTCGAGGCCCGGTTCCTGTTCGAGGACCTGGTGGGCCACAACGGCCACGGCGGCCACAGCGGCCACGACGGCCGGCACGGGGAGCCGTCCCGGACGGCCGAGCAAGAGGAGTCCGACGGCGGGAACCGCCCCGCCCGCACCGACAGCCGCGGCCATCTGCCGTGGGCATCCACCAGGCGTCACGCGAAGGGGAGTTGAGCGACATGACGGACGCGACGACCGGCCAGGGCGCCGACGGCGCACGGCGCGGCGAGAAGACGACGGGCGTCGGCCCGGCAGGACGTGCCTACGGGACGGGCGGCCAGCCGAACGCACCCCAGGGCGACCGCTCCAAGGGCCCCGAGGGCCAGGAGAGCGCCCCTCTCGTGGCGGGCCACGGCACACGTGACACCTCCGGCCGCGACACCTTCGGTGCCGAGCGGACCGAGAAGGACGACGGCTCGGGCTCTCCCCTGGTCGCCGGTCCCGCCGGACACGAGGTGGCGTCCAAGGGCCACGAGACGGCGACCGAGACGCCCCGGACGGCCGGGGCGGCCGGAGTGACCGGGAGCGAGGGTTCCCAGCGCGGTCACCTGCTCCCGCACGACGAGAGCGACAAGCTCCAGCTCCAGCTCCAGCACGCGGTCGCCGGGTTCGTCGACGGACCCCGCAACGCCGTCGAGGAGGCCGACCACGTGATGGAGGAGCTCGCCACGCGGGTCACGGACGCCCTGACGCAGCGCCGCCGCACCCTGCGCACCTCCTGGCAGGACGGCGAGGACAAGCACGGCAACGCCGGTGACACCGAGCAGCTCCGCCTCGCCCTGCGCGACTACCGTGAGCTGGCGGACCGGCTACTGCACCTCTGACCCGCCCGCCGCAGCGCGGCGCTCCCGCCAAAGCCGTACGACGTCCTCGACGTCGTACGGCTTTTTTCCGAGCGGGGGGCCGGGCGGCGGCCGGAACATCATCTCGCGGATCTTGACGTTGACGTCCGTGATCAGTTTCCGGACGATCCGCTCCGAGGGTGCCGTGAGCGCCGCGGCGAGGGTGTCCTCGGCCTCCTTGCGCAGGGCCAGTGCGGGCGGCAGCACGGAGAAGCCCTCGCGGGCCATCTTGCGCCTGATCCACCAGAGTTCGTCGTACGGGGTGTCGAGATCGGCGGGCAGGGGCTCGCCCACGCCGGGGAGTCGGTCGAAGTCGCCGCGGCCCTGCGCGTCTTGGATCTGCTTGTCGACCCAGGACTCGAACGGGACGCCAGGTGGCTTTCGCTCGGTCATGAGTCCATTGTGCCGGACGCGGAATGGCCGGGCGATTTATCATGCGGCCGCTGTGCAAGCACAATTGCACAGGGACATTTCAGCAACTGCACAAGGGAGCGCACGTGCTCGAACTCACCATGGCCGCCGTATCCGCGGCGGAGGAGGGTGCCACGGCCGGCATGCAGATGGCCGACGCGCCCAGTGATCCGGGCGCGGTGCTGCGAGTGGGCCGCGACAAGTCCGTGTGCCGTCTCTCGACGCCCGACGACTGGCTGTTCGTCTCCCGGGTCCATCTGGAGTTCCTGTGCGGCCCCGAGGGCGGCTGGCAGGTCACCTGGCTCCAGGGCTCGCAGCCCGAACCGTCCTCCGAGGTGCACCTGGTGGTCGGCCAGTACGCGCAGCCGCTCGTCTACGGCGGGACCATCCCGCTGCCCAGGGGCGGCAACGGCGAGATCGTCATCCGGGACCGCACCGCCCCCCGTACCGTCAACGTGGGTTTCTACCACGAGGCTTGATTTTCCGCGGGCTCCGCAGCGGGCCCCCGCAGTGGGCTACGACAGCACCCGCGCCAGCGCGAAACCGTCGTAGCCCTTGCTGCCCACCGTCTGGATCGCCGTACCGCTCAACCTCGGGTGGGAGCCGATCAGTTCGATCGCGGTCCGGGTCCCGGTGACGTCCGGGGCGGTGCTGGAGGAGTCGGCGACGCTGCCCCCGCGCACGACGTTGTCGACGATGATCAGGCTGCCCGGGCGGGTCAGCTTGAGGGCCCACTCCAGGTAGTGCGGGTTGTTGTTCTTGTCGGCGTCGACGAAGACGAGGTCGAAGGGGGCTGCGTCCTCGTCGGCCAGCCGGGGCAGTGACTCCAGGGCCGGGCCGACGCGGATCTCGACGAGCTCGTCGAGGCCGGCCCGCGCGATGTTGCGGGTCGCGACCTCGGCGTGCCGGGGGCTGTACTCCAGCGAGACCAGCCGGCCGTCGGCGGGCAGCGCGCGGGCCAGCCAGATGGTGCTGTAGCCGCCGAGGGTGCCGATCTCCAGGATGTTCCGGGCGCCCTGGATCTGGGCCAGCAGCTGGAGGAGCTTGCCCTGCGGGGCGCTGACGGCGATCTGCGGGAGTCCGGCTTCCTCGCTCGCGCGCAGGGCGGCGGCCGGTGCCTCGTCGTCGGATGCGAGCTGGGCGGTGAAGTAGTCGTCGACGTCGTCCCAGATCTTCGACTCGCTCATGTGGCCTGTGCCTTTCGTGTCGCTAGGTGATCGGTGGGGGTGGCTGTACCGGCTCCGGCGGGATCACCGGGCGCCGGGAGCGCCGTACGGCGAGCAGGGCCGCGGCCGTGACGACCAGCGCGAGACCGCCGGTGACCGTCAGCATCCATGCCGGGACGCCGGCCACCTTCCGCAGCCGGTCCTCGTAGATCACCTGCTGGAACGTGGTGTCGGAGGCCGTTCGGCGCAGTATGTGGTCGCCGTCGATCAGGGACGGCGTCGGGAAGTCCTGGCCGACGGCGGTCAGGAACGGTGTGCCCTGCGCCAGCTCGGCGAGCGGGCCGGACTTCGCGGTCACCCGGCCGGCGAAGGTGACCCGGGGCCGCTCCCCGCCGATCCCGGAGACGGGCTCCATGCGGTGCGGGGCCAGCACGTACAGGCCCAGCGACTGCGGGGTCCGCGCGAGCCGGGACAGCCGCATCGGATAGACGGGCCGGTCGGCGGAGAAGGTGAGGTGGAGCGGGTCCAGGGCGCCCCGCAGGGCGGTACCGGAGGTCTCGGGGGCCAGCCGCACCGCCACGTACTCCCAGCGGCCCTGGACGTAGGGCTCGAGTGCGGTGCCCAGGCGGGGCGGGAGGGCGAAGCCGTTGCTGTCCAGCCAGTTGCCCAGCGCGTTCGGGTCGGTCGCGGTCAGCCGGGCCACGTCGAAGGGGCCGAGTTTCTGGCGGCCGACCACGCCCACGGGCGGCTCGGCGCCGACCTGGGCGCCCGGTGGTGGCCGCCCGGTGTCGGGGCCGCCCCGGCCGGAGACGAGGGGCCAGTCGCCGTCCTGGGGCCAGAAGTGGTGGCGGGTGCGGTGCACCGGCGCGGTCGCCGCGTCCAGTTCGTCGAAGAGGGCCGGGTCGCCGAGCTTGACGGTCGCGCGACGGGGTACCGGCATGACCCAGGCGGCACGGTCGCTGTCGCCGTCCACCGTCAGCCGCATCACGATCTGTTCCTGGGTGCCGTCCCAGCGCACGACGGACACCTCGCGCGACACGCCGACCCGCCGGGCGGTGTCCGGGATCAGGGCGCCGCAGCCGCACGCGTAGGCGGGGGCGACGAGCGAGCCGACCTGGGTGGCCAGTAACGCCAGTACGACCGCGAGCACACGGCGACGCGCCCGCCCTCGCAGGAAACCGACCATGTCCCCCAGACCCTTCGCCGTACCGCCGACGGCTTCAGACGGTAGTACGGCGGGAGCATACGGTTCCGTTCCGTCCGGCGCCGTCAGTGATCCACATCGCGCCCCGCGAAGCGGAGCGACCGGCCCCGGACTATCGTCATTCGGACAAAAGCAAGACGGACGTCAGGTGAAGCGGGGGAAGCCTGCGTCTCTCTCCGGGGGTGATGCGAGCCTTGAATAGGGTTCGCAAAGCAGCCCTCACGCATCCAATGCGTGGGAAAACGGGGCGGGAGGCCTACGAGGCGTGGCGAATGCGGAACACAGCGGGCAAACCGCGGAGGCGTTCGGAGCGGCAGCCGCCGACACGGCGAGAGCACGTCTGCGCGTGGCCCGCCTGGGACTGTGGCTGATCGCCGCGATACTCGCCGTCCGACAGGTGGCCGTCGTCCTGAGCACCCCCGACGGGGAGCGGCTGACGGATCTGGAGACCTGGGTCGGCCCGGACGGCGTCCTGCATGTGAAGGGCTCGCTCTACGACTCGACGCTGTTCACCGGTACCCCTTTCGGGGGGCTCGTTCTGAAGCCGTTGACACGTGCCGCCGAGCAGGCGCTCGGCTGGGGATGGACCTTCGGCACGCTGCTGCTGGTCGTCGCGCTGGGCCTCGTCGCCGCGCGTGCGCTTCCTCAGCCGGTGAACAGACGTACGTCGCTGCTGGCCGCGCCGGTCGCGATCAGCCTGCTGATGCTGTCGCTGCCGGTCCGCAACACGCTGTATCTGGGCCAGACGAGCATCATGCCGGTGCTCCTGGTCCTGCTGGGCTGTTTCGTCGTCCGCGGCGAGCGGGCGGGCGGGCTGCTGATCGGGGTGGCCGCCGCGCTCCAGCCGACGGTGCTGCTGTTCGCGCCCTTGCTGTGGTTCACGGGCCGGCGCCGGGCCGGGCTGTCGGCCGGGGTGACCTTCGCCGCGTGCACGGCGCTCGCGTGGCTGGCGATGCCGCACGACTCGTACACCTACTGGGTCCACCACGTGGCGGGCACCGGGCTCGGCGGCGCGGCGGACGGTCTCGCCAACCAGTCGCTGCACGGCGCGCTGCTGAGAGCGGGCCTGTCCGGGCCGCTGGAGATCGCGCTGTTCCTCGTGCTGGGCACGGCGGTGGCGGTACTGGCCCTGCGCCGGGCGGTGCGCTACGCCCACGACGGGCAGCTGCTGCTCGCGGTCGCCATCACGGGCTGCGCGGCGATCCTGATCTCCCCGACGACCTGGCAGCACCAGCTGCTGTGGGTGCTGCTCGCGGTGGTCGGGCGGGTCGGGAAGCGGGCCTCGGACCGGTATGTGTGGCCGGTGGCCGTGGTGCTCGTGATGACGCTGCCGACGAAGATGATGCTGCCGAACATGTCGTCGCTGTACCCGTTGCGCGACAACGTCGTCCTGCTCGCGGCGCTCGCGGCGGCGACGGTGATCCCGTTCCTGTCCCGCACCTCGCCGTACTACCAGACCGCGATCCCCGCGCAGCAGGCCGAACCGGTCCCCACCCGCTTCCGGCACGTGCCGCTGCTGCCGTTCCTGAAGCGCGTGCTGACCCGCCCGAACCTGCTCCTGGAACTGCTGCTGATCCGGGTGACGTACGCGGCGTACCAGAAGGTGCGGCTGGCGGCGACGGGCGGCAGCAACTCCGAGGGCCGGGCGCGGGCGGAGGCCCACGGGCAGCAGATCCTCGATCTGGAGCGCTGGCTGCACATCGACATCGAGCACTGGGCCAACCACGCGGTGGTCAAGGTCGCCTGGCTGCGCGACTTCTTCGACTTCTACTACACGTCCTTCCACTTCGTGGTGCCGCTGTCGGTGCTGGCGGTCCTGTACTGGCGGCGCCCGGTGGACTACCGCTGGGCCCGCGCGTCACTGGGCTTCACGACCCTGCTGGCCCTGGTCGGCTTCTGGCTCTACCCGCTGGCCCCGCCCCGGCTCATGCCGTCGCTGGGCGTCATCGACACGGTCCACGGTGTCCAGGACTTCTCCAAGCCGGACTACGGCACGCTGACCGCCCTGACCAACCAGTACGCCGCGATGCCGTCCCTGCACTTCGGCTGGTCACTGTGGTGCGGTCTGGTCATCGCGATCGTCGCCCCGAAGTGGTGGCTGAAAGCGCTGGGCCTGCTGCACCCGCTGTTCACGGTGACGGCGATCGTGGTGACGGGCAACCACTGGGTCCTGGACGCGGTGGGCGGCGCGCTGGTGGTGGGCGGCGGCTTCGGGCTGGCCTATCTGTTCCAGGGGCCGCGGGCGCGTACGACGGTGGCGGTGGCGGCGCGTGCCGAGGAGGAACCCGTGGCGGCGGGCCTCGGGGGAGGCAGGAGCGGGGCGTAGGGATGGGGGTGCTCCCCGCCTCCCCCGGGTCTGGAGACGGGCCGACGGCGCCGGGAAGCCGCCGGCCCGAGTAGGGGTCGCTGCCGTCAGTCCACGCTCACCTGGAGTTCCTTCACGCCGTTGATCCACGCGGAGCGCAGCCTGCGGGGGTCGCCGGTCAGATGGAGGCCGGGCATGGCGTCGGCTATGGCGTTGAAGATCAGGTTGATCTCCAGGACCGCCAGCGACTTGCCGAGGCAGAAGTGCGGGCCGCCGCCGCCGAAGCCGAGGTGGGGGTTGGGGTCGCGGGTGATGTCGAAGGTGTCCGGGTTCTCGAAGACGTCCGGGTCGTGGTTGGCCGAGGCGTAGAAGATGCCCACCCGGTCGCCCTGCTTGATCTTCTTGCCGCCCAGTTCGGTGTCCTGCGTCGCCGTGCGCTGGAAGCTGACCACGGGGGTCGCCCAGCGGACGATCTCCTCCGCCGTGGTCGCCGGGCGCTCGCGCTTGAAGAGCTCCCACTGGTCGGGGTGGGTCAGGAAGGCGTGCATGCCGTGGCTGATCGCGTTGCGGGTGGTCTCGTTGCCCGCGACCGCAAGCGCGAGGACGAACATGCCGAACTCGTCCGAGCCCAGGTTGCCCTCGTCCTCCGCCGCCACCAGCGTGGTCACGATGTCCTTCGCCGGGCACTTCTTGCGGTCGGCGGCCATGTTCATGGCGTAGGCGATGACCTCCATCGCCGCCTCCTGGCCGACCTCCTCGGTGATGGCGTACTCGGGATCGTCGTACGAGATCATCCGGTTCGACCACTCGAAGATCTTGAGCCGGTCCTCCTGCGGGATGCCGATGAGCTCGGCGATGGCCTGGAGGGGGAGTTCGCAGGCGACCTGGGTGACGAAGTCGAAGGAGCCCTCGTGGGCGAGGGCGTTCTGGACGATGCCCTGCGCCCTGGCGCGCAGGGTGTCCTCCAGCGCCCGGATCGAGCGCGGGGTGAAGCCGCGCTGGACGATCTGGCGGACCCGGGTGTGCTCCGGCGGGTCCATGTTGAGGATGATCAGCCGCTGGGCGTCGATGGCGTCGCGCTCGATGTGCTCGTTGAAGCGGATGATCGCCGTGTTGAGCATGGAGGAGAAGATCTCCGGGTGCGTGGAGACGAACTTGACGTCCTCGTGCCGGGTGACGGCCCAGTAGCCCTCGTCCTGGAAGCCGGCGACGTTGTCCGACTGGGCGATCCAGTGGACCGGTTCCGTTCGGCGCAGTTCGGCGAACTCCGGTAGCGGTACGCGCTGTTGCAGCATGTCGGGGTCGGTGAGGTCGAACCCGTCGGGGAGCGCGGGACAGGTCATGGGCAGCTCCAGCCGTGTTCCGGCATTCTTCTGACGGTCCATCAGTTTCTGTCGTGAACGTAGTAACCGGTTCTAGAAGTAGCAAGAGGCGTGCACGACTCTTGCGGTGATGGACTCCGTGTCAGCAGACTGCCTGTGGAACTAGAACACGTACTAGTTCCGCGTGGCGGGCCGGGCCGGGACGCCCCCGCGCCGCGCGGGTACGGAGGAGAGGAACTCCCCATGGCCGCGGAACCCGTGATCGTCGAAGCCGTACGCACCCCCATCGGCAGGCGCGGCGGCGCCCTCGCCAATCTGCACCCCGCCTACCTGTTGGGCGAGACCTACCGTGAACTCCTCGGCCGCACCGGCATCCCCGCCGACTGCGTCGAGCAGATCGTCAGCGGCACGGTGACCCACGCCGGCGAACAGTCCATGAACCCCGCGCGCACGGCCTGGCTGACGATGGGCCTGCCGTACGAGACGGCGGCGACGACCGTCGACTGTCAGTGCGGCTCCTCGCAGCAGGCCTCGCACATGACGGCGAACCTCATCGCGGCGGGCGTCATCGACGTCGGCATCTCCTGCGGCGTCGAGGCGATGTCCCGCGTGCCGCTCGGGTCCGGGTCCAAGCACGGGCCGGGCAAGCCGTTCCCCGACGAGTGGAACGTGGACCTGCCCAACCAGTTCGAGGCGGCGGAGCGGATCGCCCGCCATCGGGGGCTGACGCGGGAGAACGTCGACTCACTCGGGCTCATCTCGCAGGAGCGGGCCGCCGTCGCCTGGAGCGAGGAACGCTTCAAGCGCGAGACCTTCGCCGTGCAGGTGCCGACGACCGAGGACGAGCAGCACGCCGGGCAGGGCATGTGGCGGCTGGTGGACCGGGACGAGGGCCTGCGCGACACGTCCATGGAGGCGCTGGCGCGCCTGAAGTCCGTCATGCCCACCGCCATCCACACGGCGGGCAACTCGTCCCAGATCAGCGACGGCGCGGCGGCGATCATGTGGGCGTCGAAACGGATGGCGCGCGCGCTGAAGCTGCGTCCGCGCGCCCGGATCGTCGCCCAGGCGCTGGTCGGCTCCGACCCGCACTTCCACCTCGACGGACCGATCGACGCGACCAAGGCGGTGCTTGGGAAGGCCGGGATGTCCTTGAAGGACATCGACCTCGTCGAGATCAACGAGGCCTTCGCGTCGGTGGTGTTGAGCTGGGCCCAGGTCTTCGAGCAGGACCTGGAGAAGGTGAACGTGAACGGCGGGGCGATCGCGCTCGGGCACCCGGTGGGGGCGACCGGGGCGCGGCTCATCACCACGGCCCTTCATGAACTGGAGCGCGCGGACAAGGAGTTCGCGCTGGTGACGATGTGTGCGGGGGGCGGTCTGGCCACCGGCACGATCATTCAGCGGCTGTAGACGTCCAGTTGATGAAGGTGGTGAACGCGGCGGGGTCGATGGTGAGGATCGGTCCCGCCGGGGTTTTTGAGTCGCGGATGGCGATGGCGGGGCGTGCGTCGGCGATTTCGACGCAGTTGCCACCCTGGTCGCCGCTGTAGCTGGACTTACGCCAGTTGCTGCTCTCCATAGCGTTCCTCCATCACGCGACGGATCATCGCCGCCGACTCCCTGAGGGAGAGTGAGGCAGCCTGAAGATGATCGTAACGGAGTGTGCAGTCGTTGACCGTGTCCGGGTTCGCGGTCGGGTGCGCGCTGTTGTAGCCCTCGGTGTAGACGATGGCCGGGTCGCTGGCGAATCGGTAGACGTCGAACGAGCCTTGCATGCCCGCGTGCGCTCCGGCTGTGAACGGCAGGATCTGGATGTTGATCCGGGGGTTGGTCTCGAAAGCCAACAGGTGGGCCAGTTGGTTCCGCATGGTGCCTGCGCCGCCCATGTTCTGATAAAGCGCAGACTCGCTCAGTACCGCCCAGTAGACGGGCGGCCTCTCCTTGTCGAAGATGCGCCGACGGGCGAGCCGTACGGCAGTGCGGTCGTCGAGATTGGTGCTGTCCAGCGCGCTGAGCACGGCACAGGCGTAGCCCTCGGTCTGGAGCAGACCGTGGACCAGGTGCGTCTCGAAGGAGTAGATCTCGATGGCCCGCGCCTGGAGTTCGGCCACCTGCTGGAACCACGCTGGGAGTTGATTGCGCAGCACCAGGTCGACGAGTCGGGACAGTAGCCCGTCCGTCCCCAGCGCCACGTCCACCCGCTCGCTGAACTCCGGTGTCGGCACCTTTCTCGCTGTCTCGATCTGCCCCACCAGTGACGCGGTGTAGTTGACGATGTCCCCGAGCTGCTTCTGTGTCAGCCCCGCGGCTTCCCGCAGCCGCCGCAGCTCGAAGCCGTAGTAGTCGAGCGGCGAGGCCCCCGGGTCAAGGACATTGACGTGCGTCACGAAGTGCCCCCACTCCAGAACAGGTTGTGTTCAGCCTGTAGCCCAGCGTAGTCGCGCCAGTTCACGCTCGTACCGTGAACACATACTTTCCCCCCACCACGCACTACCGAATGAGCCTCACCGTCGGCGAGCACTCGGTCCGGCACATCCGCCGTATCGTCCGCTCGTTGCTCGCCGAGTGGGAGCTGACCGAGCTGACCGACGCCGTGGAGCTGGGTGTGACGGAGCTGGTCACCAATGTCGTACGGCATGTTCCGGACCGGCGGTGCGAGGTGGTCGTCCTGAGAACGGCCGGGGCCCGGGTGGAGGTGACGGACGGATGTGCCCAGCGGCCCGTTGTGCGCGGTGAGCCGGCGTCCGACTCGGAGGGCGGGCGGGGGCTGGTGCTGCTGGGGGCGGTCGTGGACAAGTGGGGGGTGGCGAGTGCGGCCGGGGGTGGGAAGACCGTGTGGTTCGAGTGCGGAACGTCCGCGTGAGGACGTCGGTCATTCTTGTGCGAGGCGGGCGAGCGAGGTCCGGGTCCCGGTCGCGGACGCCGTGTCGCCCACCGACATGTAGAGGCGGTGGGCCTGCTCGTAGCGCTCGCGGGCCTCAGGGAGTTCGCCGAGGTGTTCCAGGGCGGTGGCGAGGCCCGTGAGGATGTTGGCGCGGAAACGCTCGATGCCCCTGTGGGTGCGCGGGGTCATGATGGCGCGGTAGGCGGCTGCCGCCTCGGTCCAGCGGTCCAGGGCCAGCAGGTCGGCGGCTATCTCGTGCTGGAGGAGTGCCTGGATGTACTCGCCGACGTCGGGGACATCCCCGGAAGGGATGCCGAGTTGGGCGCGGTGCAGGGTCAGGGCCTCCTCGGGGCGTCCGGCCTCGCGGAGGGCGCTGGCGTGCTGGCGGGCGGCGACCGCCGTGCCCATCGGGTCGCCGAGGTTCTCGAACAGGCGCAGGGCGTGCTCGATCGCCGGCACCGCTTCGGCCGGTCGGCCCTGTCCCATGAGGGAGCCGGTCAAGTAGGCCCAGGACCAGGCCTGTTGTTCCACGTCGCCGCCCTCGGTAGCCAACTCCAGGGCGCGGCGCGCGTGTTGCTCGGCCCGGGTGTACTGCGCGGCGCCGACCGAGTGGGCCCAGGCGAGGCAGTTGAGCTGATGGGCCTCGGCCGCGCGGTCGCCGAGGGCGGCGGCGGAGCGGGCACCCTGGGCGAACAGCAGGCGCCATTCGGGCCATTCGCTCCAGCGGTCGGAGAACCAGTAGAGCGTGCGGGAGACGTGCAGGATGTGCTCGTGTTCCCCCGCCTCCGCGAGGATCTCCAGCGCCCCCGCCCAGTGGGCGCGTTCGGCGGTGAGCCAGTGCTCCGCGTCCTCCCGTGACTCGGGGTGGAAGGCTGGGGTGCCGCCGGGCCATGGCTCCGGCGCGCCCGGTGCCTCGAAGGGGCGGCCCGCGGCGGAGGCCGAGCGCAGCAGCCAGTCGGCCATGCGGAGGCGGGCGGCCTCGGTGAGTTCCGGGGGGTCCTCCTGGGCCAACTGCTCGCGGGCGAAGAGCCGTACCAGGTCGTGCAGGGCGTAGCGGCCGAGCGCGGTCTCCTCCAGCAGGCCCCGGTCGACGAGCTGGTCGAGGGAGTCCTCCACCGCGATCGGGTCCCCCTCCACCAGCACGGCGGCGAGCTCCGGACCGGTGTCCCGGCCCGGGGTGAGCGCGAGGCGGCGCAGCAGGAGCCGGCGGGGGCCGGTGAGCTGGCGGTAGGAGAGCGCGAAGGCGCTGCGTACCGCGAGGTCGCCCGCCACCAGGCCGCTCAACCTGCGCTCCTCGTCGGCCAGTTGACCGGCCAGCCGGTCCGGGGTCCAGGTGGGCCGGCTGGAGAGCCGGTTGCCGACGATCCGCAGGGCGAGGGGGAGATGACCGCACAGGCCGGTGAGCCTCCCGATGGCGTCGCTCTGCCCGGCCGTGCGTCCGGTGCCGAGGATCCGCTCCAGCAGGGTCGCCGACTCCCGGGTGGACAGCCCGCCGAGCCGGATGCGCTGGACGCCTTCCAGTCCGGCCAGCGGGCGGCGTCCGGTGACCAGGGCGAAGCAGCCCGGGGCGTCCGGCAGGAGCGGGCGGGTGTGGGCCTCGTCGGCGTCGTCGTCGAGGACGACCAGGACGCGCCGGCCGGCGAGGGCCGCACGGTAGACGGCCTCGCGGGCGGCGATGTCGACCGGGATGCGGTCGGGCGGGTGGCCGAGCGCGGTGAGCAGCAGGACCAGGGCCTCGGCGGCGGGCACCGGCGACTCGCTCATGCCGTGCAGCTGGACGCTGACACAGCCGTCCGGGAAGTGCCCGGCCAGCCGTCGGGCGGCCTCGGCGGCAAGGGTCGTCTTGCCCTGACCGCCGGGCCCGAACAGGACCACGCCACGGGTGCGCGCCGGGGCGGCGGCGAGGGCCGCGAGGGCGGCCAGTTCCTCCTCCCGGCCGGTGAAGTCCGGGACCGTGCGCAGGAGATACGGCGGTGGCGGGGCGCCGCCGCGTTCCCGCCCCGCATCGGCCAGACGCCGAAGGCGTCCGCGCTGCTCGGTGTCGAGCTTCAGGGCGTCGGCGAGGGCCTCGACGGTACGGCGCTGGGGGCCTCGGCTGCGGCCGCGCTCCATGTCCCCGAGGGCCCGGACGCTGACCCCGGAGATCCCGGCCAGCTCCTCCAGGGTCAGTCGGGCGGTCCGGCGCAGGGAGCGCAGCGTGACACCGAACGCGGTGCCCTGCGGGAAGTCACTGGTCATCGGGGCAATTGTCGCAAGCCTCGGAAACGCGGGCGCACTTCCGCCTGTGGTTCTGCCTGGAGCCCTCGGGGTGGGGCTGATGGGCTGAGGGCCTCCCCAACACATATGACCGAACGGAGAGCAACTGTCATGGCGTACATCACCGTTGGCGAAGAGAACAGCGCGGAGATCGAGCTGTACTACGAGGACCACGGCACCGGGCAGCCCGTGGTACTGATCCACGGCTACCCGCTGGACGGGCACTCCTGGGAGAAGCAGCTTCCCGCCCTCCTGGACGCCGGATACCGGGTCATCACGTACGACCGCCGCGGTTTCGGCCGCTCCTCGCAGCCGACCACGGGCTATGACTACGACACCTTCGCCGCCGACCTCGACAAGGTGCTGACCACCCTGGACCTGACCGACGCGGTGCTCGTCGGCTTCTCCATGGGCACCGGCGAGGTGGGCCGCTACCTGGGCACGTACGGCTCGCGCAGGGTGGCCAAGGCGGTCTTCCTGGCCTCCCTCGAACCCTTCCTGCTGAAGACCGACGACAACCCGGCCGGCGTCGACCAGGCGGTCTTCGACGGCATCCTGGAGGCCGTCACCAAGGACCGGTACGCCTACTTCACCGCCTTCTACCAGGACTTCTACAACCTCGATGAGACGCTCGGCAGCCGGATCAGCGAGGAGGCCGTCCGCAACAGCTGGAACGTCGCGGCCGGCGCCTCCGCGCATGCCTCGGTGGCCTGCGTGCCCACCTGGATCACCGACTTCCGCGCGGACGTGGCGAACGTGGACGTCCCGGCGCTCATCCTGCACGGCACCGGCGACCGCATCCTGCCGATCGACGCGACCGGCCGCCCCTTCCACGCCCTGCTGCCCTCCGCCGAGTACGTCGAGATCGAGGGCGCCCCGCACGGCCTGCTGTGGACGCACGCGCAGGAGGTGAACGCGGCGCTGCTGGCGTTCCTCGCCAAGTAGTCCGCCGAGCAGGCGTCGGTCCGGGTCGCCCCCCGTTCGGCCCGGACCGATGAGTTTCACCCGCCGTCGACGTCACCCCTGGTGTCAGACGCGAGGAGGAGGTGTCCGCGATGGGCGGATCGGCGGGGCAGGAAGCGCTGGAACGGCTGGAGGTGCTGGCCGGGGAGTGGGCCGTGGAGGCCGATCTTCCCGGGGCGGACGGGCCTCCGGCGCGGTGTGTGTTCGCGTGGGACCTGGACGGGCGGTTCCTGGTGCAGCGGACCGAGATCCCGGTCGAGGGGGCCCCGGACAGCATGGCGGTGATCGCCGTCGATCCGGAGTCGGGGGCGTACACGTACCACTACTTCGACACGCGCGGGGTGGTACGGACGTACGCGATGAGCTTCGACGGCGAGGAGTGGCGGCTGCTGCGCGAGACGGCGGACTTCTCGGCGCTGTCGTTCCGGCAGCGGTTCACCGGGCGGGTCGAAGGTGATGTCATCACGGGTGCCTGGGAGCTGGCCAAGGACGAATCGGCGCCGTGGGAGCGGGACTTCGGGCTCGTCTACCGGCGGCGTCGGTGACGGGGCGCGGGGAGGTAGCGCGGGGGATCGTCGACGGGATCCGGTACATGGTGCTGGCCACCGCCGACGCGGACGGGCGGCCGTGGGGTTCGCCCGTCTACTTCGCGCACGAGGGGTACCGGGAGTTCTTCTGGGTGTCCTCGCCGGAGGCGACCCACTCACGGAACATCGCGGTACGGCCCGAGGTGGGGATCTCGGTCTTCGACTCGTCGGTGCCGATCGGGACCGGGCAGGGCGTGTACATGGCCGGCGTGGCCGAGGAGGTCCTGGACGACCCGGCGGCCGAGCGGGCGCTGGAGGTCTTCTCCCGGCGTTCGGTGGGGCACGGAGGACGGGTCTGGAACCTCGACGACGTGCGGGGCGATTCCGGGATCAGGCTGTACCGCGCGGTGGCCGGCGGTCACTCGATGCTGGCGAAGGACGGCACGCCGGACCACCGGGTGCCCGTCGACCCGCTGCGGCCGTGATGAGGACGGCCGGCAGGTCGGCGAGGGCGAGCGCGCCCTCGGGGTCGTCGGCGCGGCGGCGGATCCGGCGTACGGGGCCGACCTGGTCGAGGGCGACACCGGCCCGGGCCAGGACGAAGGTCAGGGTGAGGAACGCGGAGCGGGCGTTGCCGTCGTCGAAGGGGTGGAAGAAGCAGACGTCGAGGTAGGCGCGCGCGGCCCGGGCGGTGAGGGGGAGTGCCTGGTCCCGGGTCTCGGCGAGGCACGCGTCGAGGAGGGCGGGGAGGTCCGGGCCGGTGCCGTAGCGCTCCCGGCCGGACTTGGCGTAGGCCGGGTCGCCGCGGAAGGGAGCGGCCCACGGCGGAGAGCTGCTCGTGCCGCGGCGGATGGCGAACGTTCCGCCGCGGTGGCGCCGAGCGGTCCCGCCGGACGGAACGGCCCGCTACTCCCGCCCCGACGCCACCACCGCCAGCACCCCCACCAGTACGGCCGTGACCAGCAGGGGGATGCCCAGCCCGTGGTGCAGCACCAGCCACGCCCCGAGCGCGGCGCCCACCACCATGGCGACGACCGCGGCGGAACGGCGGGGAGAGCGTGTCCCCGGGCCACCGCCCGCGCGGGAGTCCGCGGCGAGGCCGGTCAGGGTCATGGTCAGGACGGTGGTCGTGATGTCGGGGACGCCGAGTTTGCGGACCGTGGCGTTGCGCAGGCCCATCGCGAAGGCCGTGACCGCGATGAGGGTGTAGACGGTGGCCGGGTCGTCGGGCGCGAGGAAGGCGACCACCGCGGACGCGCCCAGCAGCGCGGCCTCGGCGGCGAGGGTGAGACGGGCCCACCTGCGCCGGGAGCCACGACCGAGCCGTACGGCGGTCCGGCCGCCCACCACCGCGCCCACCAGGAACGCGGCGAGCGAAGTTGCGGTGTGCGGTACCGAGAACCCGGGGGCACCGGCCGCGGCGAAGCCCAGCACCACCACGTTGCCGGTCATGTTCGCGGTGAAGACGTGCCCGAGGCCGAGATAGCTGACGGCGTCGATCAGACCGCTGACCAGGGTCAGCGCGAGCAGTACCGGCACCAGTCGGAGCCCGCGGTCCTCGGGGGTGGTGGACTCCTCAGTCTCTGTGCTCACCGGCCCAGTGGACCATGAGCGCTCCCCCTGGACGACGAAGGCGGCGGCCCCCTCGTGGAGGGGACCGCCGCCTTCTTACGTCAGTCTGCTGTCAGCCGGCTCAGTACCAGCCGTTGGCCTGCCAGAACGCCCAGGCACCGGTGGGGCTGCCGTAGCGCTCGTTCATGTACTTCAGGCCCCACTCGATCTGGGTCTCGGCGCTGGTCTTCCAGTCGGCGCCGGCGGAGGCCATCTTGGAGCCGGGCAGGGCCTGGACCAGGCCGTAGGCGCCGGAGGAGGCGTTGGTGGCGTCGACGTCCCAGCCGCTCTCGTGCTCGACGATCTTGCTGAACGCGTTGTACTGCGCGGCGTTCGGGATCATCTGACGGGCGATGGACTTGGCCTCGGCGGCCGAGGAGGTGGTGGCCGCCTGAGCGGGCGCCGCGGTCAGCACCAGACCGGCGGTGGCGGCGGCCATCGCGGCGGTGGTGATGGCCTTCTTGGGGGAAGCGATGC
Source organism: Streptomyces sp. NPDC001536 (assembly GCF_042894505.1). Classification (NCBI taxonomy): domain Bacteria; kingdom Bacillati; phylum Actinomycetota; class Actinomycetes; order Kitasatosporales; family Streptomycetaceae; genus Streptomyces; species Streptomyces sp. NPDC001536. Next base: position 214,678 of record NZ_JBIAVQ010000001.1, on the reverse strand, counting down.
GGCGAACGATGCGGGAGACGGACACGGAGAACCTTTTCTTCGGGGACAGGGAGTCGCGGGTATGCCGTGACCGCGGTGAGCGGCGGTGACATGCGTTGGCGCCGAGGCCCGGGGGGCGGGTCGGCGCCGTGCGACGTTGTCCAGAGAAACAGGCTTGGAGCGCGTCCGCAATGACCCCTTTTGCTAGTTGTGGTCGTATGTGGGGCGGGCGGGGTCCGTGTGACGTGGCTCTCAAAGTGCAGGTCAGAGGCGCTTATGGCGTGTACATGGCGTCCGAAATGTACTACTAGCCCGGTTAGTTCGTGATGTGGGTCATGTGGGGTGCTTCACCGCTCAACGAGGCTCGAATGTGACCGCGGTCTCGAACGCCGCGCGCCGGGTGGCTCTGCGTAGCGCCCTGAGTACGGCCGGCCCGAGCACGAAGGTCAGCACGACCGTGCACACCGCCCGGCCCAGGTCCCAGCCGAGGGAGGTGGCCAGGCAGTAGGCGAGGAAGCGGGCCAGGTTCTCGGGGACCGGGTCCCCGGGGGCGAAGGCGATGTTCGAGGCCAGCGCGCCCATGAAGGGCCAGCCCGCCAGGTTCATCGCCGTGCCGTAGGCGAAGGCGGCCAGGAATCCGTACAGGGCGAGCAGCCGCAGCTCCGCCCGCCCCCGGATCCGGCCCGGCAGCAGGCCCGCGCCCATCGTGAACCAGCCCATCGCCATCATCTGGAACGGCATCCACGGGCCCACCCCGCCCGTCAGCAGCGCCGAGGCGAACATCGTCGTCGAGCCGAGCGCGAACCCGAACCCCGGGCCGAGCACCCGGCCGCTCAGCACCATCAGGAAGAACATCGGCTCGATCCCGGCGGTCCCGCCACCGATCGGCCGCAGCGCGGCGCCGGTCGCGGCCAGCACGCCCATCATCGCCACCGCCTTCGGCCCCAGCCCCGCCTCCGACATCGCCGCCCCCACCACCCCGACCAGCAGCAGCAACAACCCCGCGAACAGCCACGGCGCGTCCTGCGTATGCGTCCCGACCTGCGAGGTCGGCGGCGCGAGGAAGGGCCACCCGAAGGCGACGACACCCACCGCGCCGGAGAGGGCGAGGGCGGCGATGGAGCGGGGGCCGAGGCGGATGGCACGCGGCCGGGGACGAGGCCGGCCCTTGCCGGGTGCCGACACGGACAGGGGGTTTCCGTGGAGGGGGGTGCCGGGTGCCGGTTTCGGGGCGGGCTTTCCGTGGTCGGGGGTGCCGGGTGCGGGCTGCGGCGGAGGGCTTGTCCGGGCCTGGTCGGCGGGTGCCGATTTCGTCGGAGGGGCGGTTTGGTTCTCGGCGTCGGGCGTCGGCTTCATCGGAGGGCCTCCCGTACCTGTGTCACCGTGAGCCACTTCTGGGGGGCCAGGATCTTGCTGACCTGAGGGGCGAAGGAGGGGGAGGTCACCACGACGTCCGCCGCCGGGCCGTCCGCGATCACCTCGCCGTCGGCGAGGAGGACGACCCGGTGGGCGATCTCGGCGGCGAGTTCCACGTCGTGCGTGGCCAGGATGATGGCGTGGCCCTCGGTGGCGAGTGACGTGAGGAGCGTGATCAGGCGGGCCTTCGCCGCGTAGTCCAGGCCTCGGGTCGGCTCGTCGAGGAGGAGCAGGGGAGGGCGGGCGGTGAGTACGACGGCCAGGGCGAGTGCGAGGCGCTGGCCCTCGGAGAGGTCGCGGGGGTGGGTGTCGTCGCTCACGCCCGGGAGGAGCTCGGAGACGAGGGCGCGGCAGGTGCCGGGGGCGGCGCCCGCGTCCGCGTCGGCCGCCGTGCATTCGGCGGCGACCGTGTCGGTGTACAGCAGGTCGCGCGGCTCCTGCGGTACGAGGCCCACACGCCGTATGAGGTCCTTGGGGGGCGTGTGATGGGGCACGGCTCCACCCACCCGCACGGAACCGGCGGAGGGTTCTACGAGACCGACGAGTGCGTTGAGCAGCGTGGACTTGCCCGCGCCGTTGCGGCCCATCAGGGCGATGGTCTCGCCGGGGGTGACGGTGAGGTCGATGTGGCGGAGGGCGTGGACGTGGGCACGGCGGACCGAGAGGGCTTGGACTTCGGCGGTGTGGGGGGATGGGGGGAGAGGGGTGGGGGTGCGTGTGAACCAGCGGCGGCGGGTGGGGGCGCCCCATAGCTCGGGGGGTGGAGGTTGTTGGCGGGTGCGGGTTTGATGTGGCTGGTCGCGCAGTTCCCCGCGCCCCTGGGCGGCAGCGTCTGGACCTGCGTTCAGACGCGCCCGTAGGTCTCCTGCCCTTCGGCGCGCGTCCCTCACCGTCAGGGGCAGCGGGGACCAGCCCGCCAGGCGCCCCAGATCCACCACCGGCGGATACACCGGGGATACGGCCATGATCTCGGCCGGGTCGCCCAGCACCAGGGGAGCCCCCTGACCCGGCAACAGGGCCACCTGGTCGGCGTACTGGATGACCCGCTCCAGACGGTGCTCGGCCATCAGGACCGTCGTCCCCAGGTCGTGGACGAGGCGTTGGATGACCGCGAGGACCTCCTCCGCGGCGGCCGGGTCAAGTGCGGAGGTGGGTTCGTCGAGGACGAGGACCTTGGGGTGCGGGGTGAGGACCGAGCCGATGGCCACGCGCTGCTGCTGGCCGCCGGAGAGGGTGCTGATGGGGCGGTCGCGGAGGTCGGCCAGGCCCAGGAGGTCCAGGGTCTCCTCCACCCGGCGGCGCATCACGTCCGGCGCGAGGCCCAACGACTCCATGCCGTAGGCGAGTTCGTCCTCGACCGTGTCCGTCACGAAGTGGGACAGCGGATCCTGGCCCACCGTGCCCACCACGTCGGCGAGTTCACGCGGCTTGTGCGTACGGGTGTCACGGCCGGCCACCGTGACGCGGCCGCGCAGGGTGCCGCCGGTGAAGTGCGGGACGAGACCGCAGACGGAATTGAGGACGGTCGACTTGCCGGTGCCGGACGGCCCCACGAGCAGGACGAGTTCACCCTCCGGGACCTCGAAGTCCACGCCCCGGACGGTCGGTTCGGCCGCCCCGTCGTACGTCACGGAGACATCCTCGAAGCGGATCACGACGGCTCCTTGTAGGGCGCGATGAAGGCCGGGAGCAGTCCGACGAGGATCGCCGCCGCGGGCCAGAGGGGCAGGGTCGGGGCGACCGGCGGGATCACGCCGGGGTGCAGGGCCGCGGGGTCCGCCGCGGCCGCGAGGGCCAGCGCCACCGCCACCACCGCGCCGGAACCGGCGACGAGGCACCCGCGCGTGTTCCAGCGGTCCGGACGGTAGCGGGTGCGCGGGGTGCGCCGCCCGCCGAGGCGCAGCCCCGCGAGGGCGGCGACCGCTCCGACGAGGAGCACGGGCATGCCGTACGTGCCGCCCTCGGCGGTGAGCAGGCCGTACGTTCCCGCGCAGATGCCGAGCAGACCGCCGAGGGTGAGCGCGGTCGTCGTACGGCGGACACGGGACGGGACGTCGGCGGTACGGCCGTACCCGCGCGCGTCCATCGCGGCGGCGAGGCCGACGCTGCGCTCCAGGGCGCCCTCCAGGACCGGCAGGCCCACGTGCAGCAGGCCCCGGATGCCCTTGTCCGGGCGGCCGCGCAGCCGGCGGGCGGCGCGTACGCGCTGGACGTCGGCGATGAAGTGGGGCGCGAAGGTGAGGGCGACGACGACCGCCACGCCGATCTCGTAGAGGGCGCCCGGCAGGGACTTGAGGAGCCGGCTGGGGTTGGCGAGGGAATTCGCCGCGCCCACGCAGACGAGGAGGGTGGCCAGCTTCAGCCCGTCGTAGAACGCGAACAGGAGTGACTCGCCGGTGACCTTGCCGCCGAGCCGGATGCCCTGCGCCCAGTCGGGGAGGGGGAGTTCGGGGAGGGTGACGATCACATGGGTGCCGGGGAGAGGCGAGCCGAGGGTGACGGCGAAGACGAGGCGGATGAGGAGGACGGCGAGGGCGAGCTTGACGAAGGCGGAGTACGAGCGGGACCAGGGGGCGTCGGAGCGGCAGGTCACCACGACGTAGGCGGAGGTGGCGATGAGGAGGGCGTGCAGGAGGGGGTTGGTGGTGCGGGTGGCAGCGACGCCGAGGGCGAGGGCCCAGAGCCACCAGGCGGCGGGGTGCAGGTTCCGCGGCCGCGGAAGGTCACCGCGCATTCCCGCGCCGCCTCGCCTGCCACACCGCTGCCGCGCCGAGGACCGCGACGGCTGCCGCGCCGGCGAACAGGCCCAGCGAGGGGCCGCTGTCGGAGTCCTTGTCCTGCGCGGACGCCGGCCGCGTGGAAGCCGGCTTCTTCCCTCCCGCCACCTGCTCCCCGCACCCCGTCTCCGGATACCCGGCGATCGCGCACAGCAGCGCGTTCGTGCTGTACCGCAACGGCTTCGCCACCGTCGCCAGCGCCTCCGCCGTCGTCGCGTCCCGCGACACCAGCGCGCAGGCGGTACGCGTCGCGGGCGGCCTCTCGCCGGACGGGGCGTCCTGTGCCGTACCGAAGTCGACGACCAGCGCCACCCGCTTCTTGCCCTCCGCCGCCGGGGTCTGCGCACAGATCGTCCCGAACGACGCCGTGCCACGGGGCTTCGTCGCGTCCCCGGAGTCCTCACTGACGGCGAAACGGAACCCCTGCACATCGCCGTCGGCGGGGACGGCGGTGGCGGGGCCCTGGGTGGCGTAGGTCCAGGCGCCGCCGGTGCGGTCCCAGAAGGACCAGTAGCGGTAGCCGGCGGCGTGGGCGGACGGGGCCGCGCCGGTCAGGAGGACCAGCGCGGCCAGCAGCGGCGCGAGGGCTCGGCGGATCACGGCTGCTGCTTCTTCTTGCGGCCGCTGATCAGGAAACCGACGCCGATGCCGCCCACGAGACCGACCCCGACGATCCACCAGACGCTGACGCCCTCGTCGTCCTTCTCGGCCGCCCGGTCGTCCGCCGCCGGGGACGCGCTTCCGGTGGCGGAGGGCACCTTCTCGGGCGCGGGGCCGGTCGCGTTGAGCAGCTTCACCAGGTCCTGGCCGCCGAAGTCCCGTGTGTCGAAGGTGTCGGCCTCGGCTGCGAGGATCAGCTGCGCGTACGCGGCCGGACCGCTCTGCTGGGCCCACTGCTCGAAGTTGGCCTCCAGCCAGCGCATGCTGTCGGCCGCCTGCTCACCCTGTCCGGCGGTGGCGAGGGCGAGGACCGCGTCGGCCGTGTTGCCGTAGTCGGGCTGGTCCTCGGAGCCGGGCAGCGCCGACGTGAGGTGGCCGTCCTTGGCGAGGGCCTTGACGAGGTAGGCGGCACCGTTCTCCGCGGCCTGCTCCGGATCGGTGGCGTCCTTGCAGGTCGGGGTGGTGCCGGTGGGCTTCTCGGGAGTTCCGGCCAGGCCCTTGCCCAGCGCGCCCACCACGGCCGCCGCCGTCGCGTCCGCGTTGGCCGCGAGCTTGCCCTTCTTGTCCGGCTGGTAGGCGAAGGCGCCCGCGCCGTCCCCGGCGCAGGGCAGGGCGAACGTCAGCAGGGCGTCGTAGGGGGACTTGCCGCCCTTGACGACATCGGCCGGCTTCTCACCGGCCGCGGTGAGCGCACCGATGACCACGGACGTGGAGTTCGCGTCGCTGGCCCCGCCCGGGGCGTAGCCCCAGCCGCCGTCCTTGTTCTGCACGGACTTCAGCCAGGCGACCGCCTTGCCCGTCGCGGTGTCGTGCCCGCCGAGCGCGGCCAGGGCCTGGACGGCGGCGGCCGTGCTGTTGGTGTCGACCAGGAGCTTCGCGGTACAGGCCTTGGTGGTGTCGGCGCGGAAGGGGGCGAAGGCGCCGTTCGCGCACTGCTGGCCGGTGAGCCAGTCCACCGCTTCGGCGGCCGGTACGACACCCACCGTGTCCTGCGCGAGCAGCGTCAGCGACTGCCGCCACACCCCGTCGTACGTCGGATCCCCACTCCCGTACAACCCCTCCGGTATCGCCACCGACGGCGAAGGAGAAGGACTCGCGGCGACGGCCGGTGCGGCCGTACCGATCACTGCGGTGGCGGCCAGGACCGCTGCGCTGCGGCGGACGTTCATGATCGGCGGGTGCCTCTCCCTGCAAGGGAGCCGGGCAGCACGGGACACCCCGGCGGCTCGGCTCCGTATACCTCGACGGTGCCGCGCACCGGCCGGTTGCCGGTGCACGTGAGCCGGTCACAAGTACCGAAAGCGGGGCGATCCGGCTCGCCGCTCCCGGCGGGAGACGGCTCACGGTTGCGGGTCAGCGCCGGAATTGCACCGGCTTCCCCCCGTACGGGTGTGATGACGACGCGGCCACTCTACCGGCCCGTAGCAAAGCCCCTGAGGGGTGGCTGTGAGCAGCGGTAGGTTCCCGGCATGGGGATCATCACGGGGAGACTGATCGGCTCGGGGCGGGCGTCCGACGTGTACGAGATCGACGAGGCGTGGGTGCTGCGGCGGGCCCGGGACACCTACAGCGACGCGCGCGTCGAGGCGGCCGTCATGGAGCGGGTGCGCGGGCAGGGGTATCCGGTGCCGCGGGTGCGGGTCGAGGACTGCTCGCCCACCGAGCTGGTGATGGAGCGGCTGCACGGGCCGACGATGCTGGCCGCCTTCGCCGCCGGAAAGATCGACGCGCGGGAGGCAGGGGTCGTACTGGCCCGACTGCTGCGGCAGTTGCACGCGCTGCCCGGCCGTGTCGTCCACCTCGATCTGCATCCGGACAACGTCATGCTCACCCCCGCCGGGCCCTACGTCATCGACTGGGCCAACGCCGAGGAGGGCGACCCCGGTCTCGACTGGGGCATGTCGGCGGTGATCCTCGCCCAGGTCGCCGTGGGGGACGAGACGTTCGCGGAGCCGGCGCGCGCGATGCTCACCGCGTTGCTCGCCGAGCCGTCGTCCCTGACCGACGAGGGGCTGGCGGAGGCGCGGCGCAGGCGGGTGGCCAATCCGACGATGAGCCGGCGGGAGGTCGAACTCCTCGGGGAGGCGGAGGACTTGATCCGGTCGCTGGTGTGATCGGGTTCGGTCGGGAAGTGGTGGGACATTGCCACTTCGGGTGATCACTCCGTCCGGTTCGGTCGGATCGCGTGGGCGTGGGGGCGTCACGGCCAGACTGTTGCCCGTGCCCAGCGAGAAGACCCTCCCCGGGAACCTGCTGCCCGATCCCCGCGGCTTCGTCGGACGGCAGAACGAACTCGCGTGGCTTGCACAGAAGTTGGAGCCCTCCGGCGGGAGTGGTCCGGTGACCCTCCTCGGAGTGGGAGGGGTGGGCAAGACGCGGCTGGCGCTGCGGGCGGCGGAGCGGGCCGGGGCGGCGTATCCCGACGGGGTGTGGCTGGTGGAGCTGTCGCCGCTGCGTGCCGAGGGCCAGGTGCCCCTGGCCGTGATGGAGGCGCTGCGGCTCGCCGGCCAGACCGCCGGGCCGGTGACCCGGTCCCTGTGCGCCTGGGCGCGGGACAAGCGGCTGCTGCTCGTCCTCGACACCTGCGAGCACCTGCTGGCCGAGTGCGCGGCGCTGATCGCGGACCTGCTCGCCGTCGCGCCGGGGGTGCGCGTCCTCGTCACCAGCCGTGAGCCGCTGGACATGCCGGGGGAGCGGACGCTGGAGGTGGCCCCGCTGCGGGAGCCCGACGCCACGGCCCTGTTCGCCCAGCGGGCCGCCACCGTCACCCCGGGCTTCGTCCTCGACGCCACGACCCGACGCCAGGTCACCGACATCTGCCGGACCCTCGACGGCATCCCGCTCGCCATCGAACTCGCCGTCGCACGGCTGTCGTCGCACCCCCTGGACAAGCTCCACGAACTCCTCGGCGACCGGCCGCGCTCCCGCTTCGACGTGCTCGCCCGGGACGAGAGGCCGGCGCGGGGGCTGCCCCGGCACTGGACCCTGCGCACGACCATCGGCTGGAGCCACGAACTGTGCGCCCCGCTGGAACGGCTGCTGTGGGCGCGGCTGTCGGTCTTCGCCGGCTCCTTCACCCGCCGGGCCGCCGAGTGGGTCTGCGCGGGCGGACCGCTGCGTGCCGACCAGGTCGAGGGCCTGCTTCTGCGTCTGACCCGGCAGTCGGTGGTGCTGCGCCATCCGGCCGACCCGGACCGCTTCCGGCTCCTGGACACCGTGCGCGAGTACGGCGCCGACTGGCTGCGGGAGTTGGGGGAGGAGGAGGCCGTACGGCGGCGGCACCGGGACCACTACCGGCGGTTCGCGCGGGAGGCCTGCTCCGACTGGAACACCGGCCGCCAGGTCGCCTGGTGCGAACGGGTCTTCGCCGAGCACGCCAACCTCCGTGCCGCCGTGGACTGCGCGCTGGAGGACCCCGGCAGCCGGACCGCGCTGGAGACGGTGGGCGGCATCGGGTTCCTGTGGCGCCACTGCGGCATGCTGCGCGACGCCCAGCTCGCCCTCGACCGGGTGCTCGCCGCCGAGCACGAGCCGGGCGAGGGCCTGCTGCTGGCGCTGTGGAGCCGGGCGGCCGTCGCGGTCACCCAGGGGCACCCGGACGCGGCGGTGCCGTGGGCGGAGCGGTGCATGGACCTGGCGCGGGACCTCGCTGATCCGGCCGCGATCGACGCGAGCGGGTACCTCACCCTCGGCCTGTTCGTCCTGACCGCTCGGCCGGCCGAGACGCTCAAGGGGCTGCCGGAGCTGCCGTTCGTGCCCGTCGTGTCCGACTGGCGCGGATCGGGCCAGCTCCAGATGCGGGCCATGCGGCCGCTCGCCCACCTGATGAGCGGCGCGTACGACGCGGCCGACGCGTCGGCCGCCGAGGTCCGCGCGCTCTGTGCGCGCAGCGGCGAGCTCTGGACGGGGGCCTTCGTCGACGCCTTCATCGCCGACGCCGATCTCGCGCTGGGCCGCACCGCCGCCGCCCTGGCCAACGCCCGCGCCGCGCTGGCCGGGCATCGGCGGATGCACAACACCTCCGGCGTCGCCTTCGGCATCGACGCCCTGGTCGCCGCCGAGATCAGGGACGAGACCGCGGACGGCCGCCGTGCCGCCCGGCTGCTCGGCATCAGCCGTCGGGTCTGGGAACGCGTGGGCAGCGAGCAGTTCAGCCTGCCCGGCCGCGTCGCCGCCCGCGAGGCCCGCGAACGCCTGCTCCGCGACCGCCTCGGCGACCGGACGTACAAGGAGGCGTACGCGGCGGGTCTCGCCATGGCGTACGACGAAGGCCTCGACTACGCGCTGAGCTGAGGCGTCGGCCCGCCGAACGGCAGATGCAGCGCCCGTGACGCCAGCAGCCACCTCCCGTCGCCTGCCCGCCGGAACGTGTCCTCGTAGTGCCCGACCTGGACCGGCGCCCCCGGCGGCACGATCCCGCCGTCGTACCCGTCGACCCGGTACGTGGTGAAGTACGAGGTCGCCGTCGCGGTGTCCGAGGAGGTCACCGTGACCAGGACGTTGGACATCACCCGCCGTGACAGCCGGTCCTCGGGCCGGGACCCGAAGTACTCCCGCAGCGCCGCGCGCCCGTCGAAGCGCCGGCCGTCGCCCGGCGAGGGCCACTCCCAGCTGCCGTCCTCGGTGAACAGCTCGGCCACGGAACCCGGGTCCCCGATGTCGAGCCGGCGGACGAAGTCGAGGATGAGGCGTTCGCAGGCGCGCTCGGCGAGGAGTTGCTCCAGAGGGTCCATGGATCAGTGGTACCAGGCGCGGATCATGACCCGCGACCCGATTCACCCCGCGACGTAGGTCACCGGATCGCTCCCGGCCACGGCCTCCGCCCGCCCCAGCTTCACCAGCCGCCGCAGATGCGCCTCGGCCTCCGAGACCGCGATGGTCCTTGATCCGTAGGGGATCTGGTCCCACGGCCGGTTCCACTCCATGCGCTCGGCGAGCTGCCACGGGGTGAGGGGTTCGACCAGCAGCGTCAGCAGGTCGGTGAGGCGTTCCTCGTGATGGGCGAGCAACTCCCGTACCCGGGAGGCCGCGTCGGTGAAGACGTGCTGGTGGGCGGGGAGGACCTCGGCGGGGGCGAGACGGCCGACGCGTTCGAGGGAGTCGAGGTAGTCGCCGAGGGGGTCGGTGACCGTGGTGTCGTCGGGGTCCTCGTACAGACCGATGTGCGGGGTGATCTCGGGGAGCAGGTGGTCACCGGAGAACAGGCGTCCGTTGCCGGGGAGTTGGGCGGGGTGGGCCTCCTCCAGGTGGAGGCAGACGTGGCCCGGTGTGTGGCCCGGCGTCCAGATCGCGCGCAGGCGGCGGCCCGCCAGGTCGAGGAGTTCGCCCGGGACGATCTCGCGGTCGGGGACGGCGGGGGAGAAGCCGGGGAGTTTGCGGGGGCGGGCGGTGCGCAGGGGCGCCACATGGGACTCCGGGGCGCCGGCGGCCTCCAGCTTGGCCGTCATGTAGGAGAACCAGCGCTCCGAGCGGGTCTCGCGGGTACGGCGGACGATCGACGCGTCCGCCGCGTGCATCGCGATCCAGGCGCCGGACACCTCTCGGACCTTGCCCGACAGACCGTGGTGGTCCGGGTGGTGATGGGTGATCACCACCCCGTGGACCTCGGTCGCCGAGGTGCCGCAGGCCCGCAGTCCCTCGGCGAGGGTGTCCCAGGACTCCGGGTCGTCCCAGCCGGTGTCGATGAGCACCGGACCGCGGTCGGTGTCGACGACGTACACCAGCGTGAAGCCCAGCGGGTTGTCGGGGATGGGGACCCGGATCGACCGGACGCCTCCGCCGTGGTCGCCGACCTGTGGCATGAGCTGAGCCATGAGCCCCCCTGTCGCCGCGTTCCCGCCACTATAACTAGAACGCGTTTCGATGGGAGCCCAAGTCACCCTTCAGTGCGGTGTGAGCTCTGTGGACTCCTCCGAGGGGAACTGGTATCAGTTCCCGTATCTGATGAACCGTCAGAGTCAGCTCCCGGGGAGGCAGTCGCCATGACCGAGCTCGTGGAACACGGACAGCTGTTCATCGGCGGGGAGTTGACCGACCCCCTGGGCAAGGACGTCATCGAGGTGATCTCCCCGCACACCGAGGAGGTCATCGGAAGGGTGCCGCACGCCTCGGCCGAGGACGTGGACCGGGCGGTCGCGGCGGCGCGCAGGGCGTTCGAGGAGGGGCCCTGGCCGCGCATGACGCTCGACGAGCGCATCGAGGTCGTCTCCCGCATCAAGGACGGCATCCTCACCCGGCACGAGGAGATCGCCCGCGTGATCTCCTCCGAGAACGGCTCGCCGTACTCCTGGAGCGTCCTCGCGCAGGCGCTCGGCGCGATGATGGTGTGGGACGCGGCGATCACGGTCGCCCGGAACTTCACGTACGAGGAGCAGCGCGACGGCGTCCTCGGCAAGATCCTCGTCCGGCGTGAACCGGTCGGTGTCGTAGCCGCCGTGGTCCCCTGGAACGTCCCGCAGTTCGTCGCCGCCGCCAAGCTCGCGCCCGCGCTGCTCACCGGCTGCACGGTGGTGCTGAAGCCGTCGCCCGAGTCGCCGCTGGACGCGTACCTCCTCGCCGAGATCACCCGCGAGGCCGGGCTGCCGGAGGGCGTGCTGTCGATCCTGCCCGCCGACCGGGAGGTCAGCGAGTACCTGGTCGGGCACCCCGGCGTCGACAAGGTCTCCTTCACCGGGTCGGTGGCGGCCGGCAAGCGCGTGATGGAGGTGGCCTCGCGCAATCTGACGCGCGTGACACTGGAGTTGGGCGGCAAGTCGGCGGCGGTCGTCCTGCCGGACGCGGACATCGAGACGTCCGTCCCCGGGATCGTGTCGGCGGCCTGGATGAACAACGGCCAGGCGTGCGTGGCCCAGACCCGCATCCTCCTGCCGCGCTCGCGCTACGACGAGTTCGCGGACGCCTTCGCCGCGGCGGCGAGCGCCCTGGTCGTCGGCGACCCGCTGGACCCCGCGACACAGGTCGGGCCGCTGGTGGCGCGGCGCCAGCAGCGCAGGAATCTGGACTACATCCGCATCGGCCAGGAGGAGGGCGCCAAGATCCTCACGGGCGGCGGCCGCCCGCCGGGCCTGGACCGCGGCTGGTACGTGGAGCCCACCCTCTTCGGCGACGTCGACAACTCCATGCGGATCGCCCGCGAGGAGATCTTCGGCCCGGTGATCTGCCTCCTGCCCTACGGCGACGAGTCCGAGGCCCTGAAGATCGCGAACGACTCGGACTACGGCCTGTCGGGCAGCGTGTGGACGGCGGACGTGGCGCACGGCATCGACGTCGCCCGCCAGGTCCGTACGGGCACGTACTCGGTGAACACCTTCAGCCTCGACATGCTCGGCCCGTTCGGCGGCTACAAGAACTCGGGCCTGGGTCGTGAATTCGGCCCCGAGGGCTTCAGCGAGTACCTGGAGCACAAGATGATCCACCTCCCGGCCGGCTGGGAGGGATGACCGGCCATGGGTGACCGCTGGCAGGTCGAGGTCGACCGCTCCATCTGCATCGGCTCGGCCCAGTGCCTCCACCACGCCCCCGACAACTTCCGCCTCGACACCGGCCGCCAGTCCCATCCCGTGGAACCGGAGACGGACGCCAACGAAAAGATCCTGGCCGCCGCGGAGAGCTGCCCGGTGGAGGCGATCATGATCACCCTGCTGGGGAGCGGGGAGCCGGTGTTTCCGCCGGAGGAGTAGCTCATGTGTGCGAAACTCCCCTGTCTGTGTGTGATCTGTGGGAGACGGGGGAGCGATGCGACGGGTGGCGAGCGCCGTGGTCACGGCCTGGGTGGCCGCGGTGGCCCTGACGGGGTGCGGCGGCGACGGGGACGACGGCCCGGCCGCGGACCGACAGGTGCTGACCACCGATGCCGTGCGGAAGGACCTCCAAGCCGCCCTGAAAGCGGGCGGATTCGGGCAGCCGTCGTACGTGGACGGCCGGTCGGGGGCTATCCGGAACCCCTGCCAGGTGATGGGAAGGCTGCGCACCCGCACCGCGCCGGACCGCAAGGCCACCGAACGGGCCGTCGCCGAACTGGAGAAGCGTGGCTGGCAGGCGACCGAACCGATGGCGGACAGAAGCGGCGTCGGCTGGGCGCTGGACCACGACGCGGGCTGGACGCTCAGTTTCCTGTCCGGAGTGGCATCCGAGGAGGGCGTGGGCACCGTGCTCCAGAGCGAGGAACAGGACGGTGCCGGGGCGTTCAAGGGACTGTCGTTCCTCGCGTTCGGCAAGAAGTGCGGGCAAGCCGCAGCTACGGCGTCTCCTTGACCCCGGTCAGGTCGATCAGGCGGCACACCGTCTCGATGTCGATCTTGACCTGGGCGATGGAGGCGCGGCCCGAGAGCCAGGTGATGAGGGCCGAGTGCCAGGTGTGTTCGATGACGCGGACCGCGGAGAGCTGGGCCGGGGTCGGGTCGTCGATGCCCATCGCGTCGAGGATGATCACCGTGGTCTGGCGGGAGACCTGGTCGACCTCGGGGGAGACGCTGCGGTCGGCGAAGGTGAGGGCACGGACCATCGCGTCGGCGAGGTGCGGCTCGCGCTGGAGGGCGCGGAACGCCCGCATCAGGGTCTCCGCCACCTTCTCGGCCGCCGTCTCGCCCTGCGGCGGCTTCTTCCGCAGCGTGCCGTGCATGTGCTCCAGCTGGTCCTGCATCGTGGCGACCAGCAGATGGATCTTGGACGGGAAGTAGCGGTACAGCGTGCCCAGCGCCACCTGCGAGGACTCCGCGACCTCCCGCATCTGCACCGCGTCGAAACCGCCCCGGCTCGCCAGCTGCGCGCTCGCGTGCAGGATGCGGCGACGACGGGCCTCCTGCCGCTCCGTGAGGGGCGCAGAGGCGGGGCGCTGGGTGATGGCTTCCGCAGGCATGGGTCCCGTTCCGTGACAGTCGGTGAGGGCAAATGATCACACAGCATGTCAGGGGGTCCCGGTGGTGGCGTGAATCACCTGATCCACTGCTCACAGTGCCCCTACCTGCCGGTAGATTCAGAGCCTCTTGAACGATCAAGTCTGAAACTTGTTCTAGATTAGCGTCCCGGCGTAATCTCGCGGGAAATAGCAGGGAGAAGGGGGCCCGGAGTGACCGCTGAGGCCAGTCGGGCGGGTTCCCAGGAGGACCCGGCCGCGGACGGCGAGCGACCGCTCAACATCGCACTCCTCACCTATAAGGGAAACCCGTTCTGCGGCGGCCAGGGCGTCTACGTCCGCCACCTCTCCCGCGAACTGGCCCGCCTCGGCCACCGCGTCGAGGTCATCGGCTCCCAGCCCTACCCCGTCCTCGACGAGGGCGACGACATCGACGGCCGGCTGAGCCTCACGGAACTGCCCAGCCTCGACCTGTACCGCTCCCCGGACCCCTTCCGCACGCCCAAGCGCGACGAGTACCGCGACTGGATCGACGCGCTCGAAGTGGCGACGATGTGGACCGGCGGCTTCCCCGAACCGCTGACCTTCTCGCTGCGCGCCCGCCGCCACCTGCGCGCCCGCCGCGGCGAGTTCGACGTCGTGCACGACAACCAGACGCTGGGCTACGGCCTCCTGGGCGACATCGGCGCCCCCCTCGTCACGACGATCCACCACCCCATCACCGTGGACCGCCAGTTGGAGCTGGACGCGGCCGAGAGCTGGGGCCAGCGCCTGGCCAAGCGACGCTGGTACGCCTTCACCCGCATGCAGAAGCGCGCCGCCCGCAGGCTCCCGTCGGTCCTCACCGTCTCCGGCACCTCCCGCCAGGAGATCGTCGACCACCTCGGCGTCCGCGACGACCGCATCCACGTCGTCCACATCGGCGCCGACACCGACCTTTTCTCACCGGATCCCTCGGTGGCCGTGATCCCCGGCCGGATCGTCACCACCTCCAGCGCCGACGTCCCGCTCAAGGGCCTGGTCTTCCTCGTCGAGGCCCTCGCGAAAGTCCGCACCGAGCACCCCGACGCCCACCTCGTCGTCGTCGGCAAGCGCGCCGAGGACGGCCCCGTCGCCCAGGCCATCGAGCGCTACGGCCTCGAAGGCGCCGTCCGCTTCGTCAAGGGCATCTCCGACGCCGAACTGGTCGACCTGGTCCGCTCGGCCGAGGTCGCCTGCGTGCCGTCCCTGTACGAGGGCTTCTCCCTGCCCGCGGCGGAGGCCATGGCCACCGGCACCCCGCTGGTCGCGACGACCGGCGGCGCCATCCCGGAGGTCGCCGGGCGCGACGGGGAGACCTGTCTGGCCGTACCGCCGGGGGACTCCGGGGCACTGGCGAGCGCCCTGAGCCGACTGCTCGGTGACCGCGACCTCAGGGCACGGCTCGGTCTCGCGGGCCGTGAGCGGGTCCTGGCGCGGTTCACCTGGGCCCGCGCCGCCGAGGGGACGGTGGCCAGGTACCGCGAGTCGATCGGCGCGCCCGGGACCTCTCCCTCGACCTCGACCGACCCCTCCGCCGCCCCCGCAGGCGCCTATTCCGAAAGCAGGGCCACGTGCTGACCGTCGACTTCTCCCGGTTCCCGCTCGCCCCGGGCGACCGTGTCCTGGACCTCGGCTGCGGAGCCGGCCGGCACGCGTTCGAGTGCTACCGGCGCGGCGCGCAGGTCGTGGCGCTGGACCAGAACGCCGAGGAGATCCGCGAGGTCGCCAAGTGGTTCGCGGCGATGAAGGAGGCCGGCGAGGCCCCCGAGGGCGCGACGGCCACCGCGATGGAGGGCGACGCCCTGGCGCTGCCCTTCCCCGACGACTCCTTCGACGTCGTGATCATCTCCGAGGTCATGGAGCACATCCCGGACGACAAGGGCGTACTCGCCGAGATGGTCCGGGTGTTGAAGCCCGGCGGCCGTATCGCCATCACCGTCCCGCGCTACGGCCCCGAGAAGGTCTGCTGGGCACTCTCCGACGCCTACCACGAGGTCGAGGGCGGCCACATCCGCATCTACAAGGCGGACGAACTGCTCGCCAAGATCCGCGAGGCCGGCCTCAAGCCGTACGGCACCCACCACGCGCACGCCCTGCACTCGCCGTACTGGTGGCTGAAGTGCGCGTTCGGCGTCGACAACGACAAGGCGCTGCCGGTGAAGGCGTACCACAAGCTGCTGGTCTGGGACATCATGAAGAAGCCGCTGGCGACCAGGGTCGCCGAGCAGGCTCTCAACCCCCTGATCGGCAAGAGCTTCGTGGCGTACGCGACCAAGCCGCACCTGCCTTCCGTGGACGCTCGGTGACCACTCCCCGTACCGAACACCTCGTCCTGTCCGGAGTCCTCACCGCCGAGCAGGCCGCCGCGACCGTCTCCGGCATCCTCGCCGTGCAGCGCGAGGACGGGGCGATCCCCTGGTTCCGCGGCCACCACCTCGACCCCTGGGACCACACCGAGGCCGCGATGGCCCTGGACGCGGCGGGCGAACACGAGGCCGCCGAGCGGGCCTACGACTGGCTGGCGCGGCACCAGAACGAGGACGGTTCCTGGTACGCGGCCTACCGGGACGGGGCGTTCGACGACGTCACCGACCGGGGCCGGGAGACCAACTTCGTCGCCTACATAGCCGTGGGCGTGTGGCACCACTACCTCTCCACGGGCGACGACACCTTCCTCGACCGCATGTGGCCCTCCGTCTACGCGGCCGTGGAATACGTCCTGCGCCTCCAGCAGCCCGGCGGACAGATCGGCTGGAAGGGCGAGGACGACGGCAGCTTCACCACGGACGCGCTGCTGACCGGTTCCTCGTCCATTCACCACGCGCTGCGGTGCGCCCTCGCGATCGCCGAGCAGCGCGAAGAGCCGCAGCCGGACTGGGAGTTGGCGCTGGGCATGCTCCGGCACGCCATCCGCCGGCACCCGGAGCGGTTCCTGGACAAGGACCGCTACTCCATGGACTGGTACTACCCGATCCTGGGCGGCGCGCTCACCGGCGCGGAGGCCAAGTCCCGTATGGAGAAGGACTGGGACCGCTTCGTCGTGCCCGGGCTCGGGGTGCGCTGCGTCGTCCCCAACCCGTGGGTGACGGGCGGCGAATCAGCCGAACTCGCCCTCGCGCTCTGGGCGATGGGCGAGTCCGACCGTGCGCTGGACATTCTCCAGTCGATCCAGCATCTGCGGGATCCGGAGAGCGGGTTGTACTGGACCGGGTACGTCTTCGACGACGGCGCCATCTGGCCCCAGGAGCTGACCACGTGGACGGCGGGGTCGTTGCTGCTGGCGGTCGCCGCGCTGGGTGGCCATGAGGCCACGTGCGCCGTGTTCGGCGGCGACCGTCTGCCGAGCGGGCTGGACCCGGACTGCTGCGCCTGAGCGCTACAGCTCAGGCTCAGTGCCGGTGCACCCGGTTGGCGATGGCGTGCCCGACGAACAGATAGACCACCGCCGCCAAGCCGTACCCCGCCACCACCCTCGCCCACGCCTCGTCGAACGTGAACAGGTCGTGGCTCCAGCCTGCCAGCCAGCGGGCCGCGTCGTGGATGAACTGCACGAAGTCGTTCGCGCGGTTCGCGTCCAGCAGGTACATCACGATCCACAGGCCCAGGATGAGGGCCATGATGTCGGCGACGATCGCTATGACCGTGCCGGCCGAATTGGCACCGCTATATCGAGAGGACATACCCTTCGGGTTGCCGCACTTGACTGAATCAAACCCGTGTGCCTATGAGTTGAGCTCCGCCAGCACCCGCAGGGTCTCGCGGTCCGGTGCCAGCACCAGCAGATCCGTCACCGGCCCCTTCCGCCACGACTCCAGTCGCTCGGCGATGCGTTCGCGCGGTCCGACCAGGGAGATCTCGTCGGCGAAGGCGTCCGGCACGGCCAGCACCGCCTCCTCCTGGCGCCCCTCCAGGAACAGCCGCTGGATCCGCCGGGCCTCCTCCTCGTATCCCATCCGTGCCATCAGGTCGGCATGGAAGTTGCGGGCCGCGTGGCCCATGCCGCCGATGTAGAAGCCGAGCATGGTCTTCACGGGGAGCAGGCCCTCGCGTACGTCGTCGCAGACCCGGACCTGGGCCATGGGCGCGATCAGGAAGCCGTCCGGGGCCTCGGCGAGGGAGGTCTCGTAGACCTCGGGGCGGGTCGGGGACCAGTAGAGGGGGAGCCAACCGTTGGCGATGCGGGTCGTCTGGGCGACGTTCTTCGGACCCTCGGCGCCGAGGAGGATCGGGAGATCGGGGCGCAGGGGGTGGGTGATCGGCTTCAGGGGCTTGCCCAGGCCGGTCGCGTCGGGGGCGCGGTAGGGGTGGGAGTGGAAGCGGCCCGCGAGCTCGACGGGGGCCTCGCGCCTGAGGACTTGCCGTACGACGTCGACGTACTCCCGCGTCGCGGTCAGCGGCGACTTGGGGAACGGGCGACCGTACCAGCCCTCGACCACCTGCGGGCCGGAGAGTCCCAGGCCGAGCATCATGCGCCCGCCGGACAGGTGGTCCAGGGTCAGCGCGTGCATCGCCGTGGTGGTCGGGGAGCGGGCCGCCATCTGGGCAACCGCCGTGCCCAGCTTGATCCTTGAGGTCTGTGCGGCGATCCAGGTCAGGGGCGTGAAGACATCGGAGCCCCAGGACTCGGCCGTCCACACGGAGTCGTAACCGAGCCGCTCCGCCTCCCGCGCCAGCGGTACGTGGTCGGGGTTGGGGCCACGGCCCCAGTAGCCGAGTGCGAGACCGAGCCGCATAGCCGCCTCCTGACGTGGTGTCAGTTCTCCGGTCGGGGGAGGCGACTGTACGACAACGGCCCCCCACCCGGAAGGGCGAGGGGCCGTGCGTTGATGTCGCTTCGGGATCAGCCGCGCTGGATGCCCGAGGTGTCCTGGAGCACGCCGCGACGGCCGTCCTGCGTCTGCGCGACCAGGTTGGCGCCGCGCTGCTCGACGGCCAGGTACCAGGTACCCGGGGCGAGTTCGGCGATCGGCGACTGCGTGCCGTCCTCCGCGAAGAGCGGACGCGGCACCGGTACGGCGAACCAGAACGGGGAGAAGTCCCCGGCCGGCTGCGGCGCCTGGGGCTGGCTCGGAGCGGGCTGCGGCTGGGCGCCGTACGGCTGACCCGGCTGCGGCTGACCGCCGAAGGGCTGACCCGGCTGCGGAGCGCCCGCGCCCGGGTAGCCGTAACCGCCGGGCGGCTGGGCGCCGTAGGGCTGGGGGGCGGCGGGGCGGGGGGCCGGGATGAGGGCGGCCTGGAGGGCGGGGAGCAGCGGGGTGGCGATGGCGGCCGCGGCCAGCAGGAGCGCGGCGATGAAGCCGAGGATGAGGCCGGCGCCGGAGTCGGTGTTGTTACCGGAGTCCACCAGCGACCAGAACAGGCTCCAGGCGGTGAGGACCGTGAAGGCCACGCCGACCGTTCCGAGATCCAGGCCCGCGACCTTGCGCGGCTGCGGCAGGCAGCGGTTGACCACGATCAGAGCGGCGCCGATGACACCGCCCATGTAGATGCCGAGGCCCAGGCCGAGGCTGTCCCACGCGTTCACGTCAAGGTCGTAACCGGAGACGGAGTAAAGCTCGAGGAACGACGCGATGAACAGCAGTACCGCTGCTCCGATCACCACGCCGTCGCCTCGAGTGAGGGAGCGGATATTCACTTCTAGGTCCTTCGGTTCAGTCGTCTCATCATCGGCTTCGTTGGAGGCGTCGCTGTCACCATGTCGCCATCAGGCCCCTGTGTGAAGCGCGGGGGTGGCCCCTCATCGTAGGGACGACCTTATCGTCCGTCCGACGAAGCTGTCCCCGGGGATCAACCCGCGAACCACTACCCCCGCAGGAAACTCACAATCCCCTCAGAGATCCCCTGCGCCGCCTTCTGTCGCCAGGCACCGCTGGTCAACTGTGCCGCGTCCTTGGTATCGCGCATGTTGCCGCACTCGATGAACACCTTGGGAACCGTTGACAGATTGAGACCGCCCAGGTCCTCACGCGTGACGAGTCCGGTGCCGTCGCCGACGTAGTTGGAGGGGGCGCTACCCGTGACGCGGACGAAGTTGCCGGCGATGCGTTCGCCGAGTTCGGCGGAGGAGGCGACGATCGGGCTGGTGTCGGCGCCGCCCGCCTTGACGTTGCCCGGGAGGATGACGTGGAAGCCGCGCTGGCCGGCGCCCGCGCCGTCCGCGTGGATCGAGACCACGGCGTCCGCGTCCGCCTTGTTGCCGATCTGCGCCCGCTCGTCGATGCAGGGGCCGAAGGTCCGGTCGCCGTCCTGCGTCAACTTCACCGTGGCGCCCTGCTTCTCCAGCAGGGCGCGCAGCCGGTGGGCCACGTCGAGGGTGAACTCGGCTTCCGCGTAACCGGAGTTGGTGGAGGTGCCGGTCGTGTCGCACTCCTTCCAGCCGGTACCGATGTTCACCTTCTTGTTGATCTCGGCCGTGTGCTGGAAGTTGTTCGGGTTGTGGCCCGGGTCGATGACGACGACCTTGCCCTTGAGGGGGCCGGAGGCGGCGGGCGCGGAGGTCGTGGGGGTGGGGCTCGGCTTCCCGTCGTCGGGGGTGGAGGGCGAGGACGTCGAGGACGTCGTAGGAGAGGCAGGTGCGCTCGACGTCGTCGTCGGCGTCCCCACCGCCTCCTCGGAACCTCCACCGGATCCGCCCACCGTCTCGTACACGAGCCACCCGAGCAGCGCGCCCGGGACGAGCGCGGCGACCGCGACGGTGAGGGGGCGGCGCCGGGAACGGCGGGGCTGGGGAGGATCGAAGTCCGGGCCTACGTACGACACGACAGCCACCCTAGCGGCGGGTCACCGGCGCGGCAGGACGGTGGCCGCCGGGCGGGCCGCTTCATCCGAACGGCATCGTCGGTGTCGCTCACAGCCGGGTGATATGCCGAGAATCGCCCATGAGTTCACCTATGCGTGTCATGGCGAGCCTCCTCACCGCCACCGTCGTCGGGGCGGTCGTACTCGGGGCACCGACGGCCCAGGCCGCCGCGTTCCCCTGCTCGCCGCCGGAAGACGTCTGTGCCGTCGACTACGTCTACGGCCAG
This sequence comes from Streptomyces sp. NPDC001536, assembly GCF_042894505.1. Taxonomy (NCBI): domain Bacteria; kingdom Bacillati; phylum Actinomycetota; class Actinomycetes; order Kitasatosporales; family Streptomycetaceae; genus Streptomyces; species Streptomyces sp. NPDC001536. The sequence goes on along the minus strand of NZ_JBIAVQ010000001.1, from coordinate 193,946 downwards.
CCGGGCGTCGGCACGGGCAATGTCATCCAGACCCCGGTCGACATCGACATCAACGTGCAGCCCTGAGACCCGCGGCGCCTCAGATCCCCGCACCCACCCGCCGCAGCACGCGCAGCGTGTCCGTGGCGGACACCTCCGTGAACGCCCCCGACTCCAGCGCCCGCTGGTAGATCCGGTAGGGCGCCTGGCCGGTGAACTCGTCCTTCGGGTCCGGGTGCACGTCGTGGATGAGGAGCAGTCCGCCCTCCGCGACATGGGGCGCCCAGCCCTCGTAGTCGGCGCTCGCGTGCTCGTCGGTGTGGCCGCCGTCGATGAAGACGAGGGCGAGGGGGGAGGCCCAGATCTTCGCGATCTGCGGGGAACGGCCGACCAGGGCGACGACATGGTCCTCCAGGCCCGCCCTGTGCAGGGTCCGGCGGAACGTCGGCAGGGTGTCCATCAGGCCGATCTCCGGGTCGACCGTCTCCGGGTCGTGGTACTCCCAGCCGGGCTGCTGCTCCTCGCTGCCGCGGTGGTGGTCGACGGTCAGCGCGGTGACACCGGCCGCGCGGGCCGCGTCGGCGAGCAGGATCGCGGAACGCCCGCAGTACGTGCCGACCTCCAGGAGCGGCAGCCCGAGGCGGCCCGCTTCGACGGCCGCCGCGTAGAGGGCGAGGCCCTCGTCCACCGGCATGAATCCCTTCGCCGCCTCGAACGCGGCCAGGATCTCGGGCTTGGGTGCCGCGGTCATGGGCGGGGACCTTCCGGTCGTACGGGTGTGTGGGCGCCCCATGCTGCCGTACCCCCTGGTCGGCGGGCGACAGGGGGTACGGCGGTTGCGGTCGACGGTCAGGGAGCGTCGGAGATGTCCAGCTTGTTCACCTTGATGCGGGTGGTGTCGAACTCCCAGGTGACGAAGAACTTGCCCGGCGCGTACTCGTCGGCCATCGGGTACGTGTCCCAGCCCTTGCCGGTGCCCGCCGGTGTCGGGTCCTCCTGGCTCGCGGGGCCGTCGGCGAAGAACTTGGCCGCGCTCCAGGACGTCGCGCCGGGGCGCTTGGTCTTGTAGTAGAGGGCCGGGCGGGTGTTGGTGTCGCCGGTCGTGTAGATGTACAGGAGCTGGCCGTTGCTGTCCTTGCCGAAGTAGCTCCTGGCCGCGTTGTTGCTCGGCAGACCGGTGGCGGCTGTGAAGGCCGTCCAGCTCGTGCCGCCGTTGGTGCTCGTGGCCGTCATGGCGTTGGCGTTGTCGGCGCGGGCGACCATGATCAGCGTGTTCGGGTCGTCCGGCGAGACGACGATCTGGTTCTCACCGGCCTTGACGCCGGTGGCGTTCCCGTTCGAGACGGTGCCGCCCTTGGTCCAGGTCTTCAGGTCCGGGTTCGTGGCGATCAGCACCCCGTTCTCCCGGCCCGTGCCCCAGTAGGGGAGGACGGTGTTGCCGTTGGCCAGCTTGATCGGGCGGCCGGAGATGGCGAGGTTGCCGATGGTCGGCATGGTGACGGGGTAGTCCTGCCAGGTGTGGCCCTCGTCGGTGCTGCGCTTGACGACGGTGGCGGTGATCGGCAGCCCGTTGTTGTTCCAGGTGTCGCCGTCGTTGTCCTCGTCGGTCGGGTCCGCGATCGGGGTGCGCCCGAGGAACGCGAACAGCTCGCTGCCCGACTTGTAGAGCATCACGTAGTGCCAGGCGTACTGGTCGGTCTCCTGCGCCAGCGTCTGGGGGCGGCTCCAGGTCGCCCCGCCGTCGGTCGTGTACGAGTACCGCATGTAGCCCATGTCCCGGTTGCCGGGCCGCAGACCTTCGCGCCACGCCACGACCGCGTTGCTCGCGCTCGTGCTGATGATGTCCGGGGTGCGGGGGCCGTCGCCGCCGGTCACCGTGTTGGTGTACACGGTCTTCTCGGCCGACGTGCCCTCGGCGGAGGCCGGGCCCGGCATCAGGAGGCCGCCGGTCAGGACGGCGAGGACGAGTGCGGTCAGGAGCGCGGTCCAGCCGCGCTTGCGGGTCACCACAGCCATTGCCGATCCGGGTTGGGGTTCGCAGCGGTCAGGGCGTCGCAGGTCCACTGGCCCACCTGCACCCTGGGGGTCGGGTCGCTCCCGAGGATGGCGAGGCACAGGCCGCTCTGCGCGTTCCGCAGCTGGTCGAGCTCGTCGTGGATCCAGACCTGCTCGTCGTTCTGGGTCTGCTGGCAGGGCCACTGGATGGCCTTGACCGTGGTGTCCTTGACTCCGCCGGGGATGGCCAGGCACTGGCCGCTCGCCTTGTTCACCACGTGGTAGCCGCCACCGGTCATCGGCTGGAGGGACCAGTAGTTGCTGTCGCTGTTGCTGCACGTGTACTGGAACATGACGGTGCCCGGGTCCTGGTCGGAGGCCGGGTTGGCCAGACAGAGCCCGGTCGCCATGTTGTAGAGGCGTGCGTTGGTGACCGCCTCGGCCGCCGCGGCGGTCGGCGTCGAGCCGGTCAGGGACGAGCCCGTGAGCACGGGCGCGCAGGTGAGGGCAGCGGCCGCCAGAACGGTGGCCACCCTTCTTCGCAGGTTCATGACAGGGAAGATTTCTTCATCAATTCAACTTCCAGGTGACGCCGGCTTCACCACCGGTTGAAGTTCTCGGTGCGGTCCCCGGCCGACCGCGCCCCTGTGATCTCCGCTGACACGGAGATCACAGGGGCGCGGGTGGTGCGTCGGCGAACCCTCGCTCAGGGCGTGGAGACCGTCTCGACCGGCAGTGACAGGTCCAGGTCGACCGCGCTCTCGTCACCCGCGTGGGTCGCGGAGGAGGCGAGCGGGCCGTGGCCGATGGCGCGGGCGGCCAGGACGTACGCGCCCTGGGCCGGGACCGCGAGGGCATAGGTGCCGTCCTCGTCGGAGAGCGTCGCGCCCGCCTGGCGGCCGCGGCGGTCGATCAGCGTGACCTTGGCGCGGGGGACCGGGGTGCCCTCGGCGTCCAGGACCCGGCCGCGGAAGCCGCGCAGGACCTCCTCGGCGCGCGCCAGGTTGTCGTCCTCCTCGCTGCTCGCCCGCAGCTGGGGAGCGCGGTTCGGCTTCGGCAGGAACAGGGCCATCAGCAGGCCGATCGCCACCGCGCCGGTCGCGATGAGGAAGGAGACCCGGAAGCCGTGCATGGTCGGGATCTCGACCCCGTTCACGGTGTTCGCGGTGTTGGCCAGCACCATGCCGATGACGGCGCTCGACACCGACGTACCGATGGACCGCATCAGCGTGTTGAGGCCGTTCGCCGCACCCGTCTCCGAGGCCGGGACCGCGCCGACGATCAGGGCGGGGAGCGAGGAGTAGGCGAGGCCGATGCCGGCGCCGAGGACGACGGCGATGACCAGGCTCTGCCAGGCCGCGCTCATGAGCCCCAGGCCCGCGCCGTAGCCGATGGCGATGATCAGCATGCCGAGGATGAGGGTGGTCTTGGGCCCGTACTTCGCGGACAGGCGGGCGTAGACCGGCGCCGTGAACATCATCGTCAGACCCAGCGGGGCGACCAGCAGACCGGCGACGACCATCGACTGGCCGAGGCCGTAGCCGGTGGCCTTCGGGAGCTGGAGGAGCTGGGGAAGGACCAGCGAGACGACGTAGAAGCTGACCCCGACCATGATCGACGCGAGGTTGGTGAAGAGGACGGCCGGACGGGCCGTGGTGCGCAGATCGACGAGCGGTGCCTTGGTGCGCAGCTCGAAGACGCCCCACAGGAGGAGCACGACGGCCGACGCGGCGAACAGACCGAGCGTGGTGGCCGAGGTCCAGCCCCAGTCGCTGCCCTTGGTGATGGGCAGGAGGAAGAGGACCAGGCCGGTGGAGAGACCGAACGCGCCGAGCCCGTCGAAGGAGCCCTCCGCGCGCATGGGGGATTCCGGTACGACGAGGAGGGTGAGGACGATGGAGAGCGCGCCGAGGCCCGCGGCACCGTAGAAGAGGGCGTGCCAGTCGGCGTGCTGGGCGATCAGGGCCGCGAGCGGCAGCGCGAGGCCGCCGCCGACGCCGATCGAGGAGCTCATCAGGGCCATCGCCGAGCCGAGCTTCTCGCGGGGCAGCATGTCGCGCATCAGGCCGATGCCGAGGGGGATCGCACCCATCGCGAAGCCCTGGAGGGTTCGGCCGACGATCATGACGATCAGGTCGCTGGTGACCGCGCTGACCAGCGCGCCGACCACCATCACCGCCAGGCTGGCGATCAGCATCCGGCGCTTGCCGTACAGGTCGCCGAGGCGGCCCATGATCGGCGTGGCCACGGCACCCGAGAGAAGCGTGGAGGTCAGGACCCAGGTGGCGTTGCTGGGCTCGGTGTCGAGGAGCTGGGGCAGGTCCTTGATGACCGGGACGAGCAGGGTCTGCATCACCGCGACGACGATGCCCGCGAAGGCGAGCACCGGGACGAGGGCGCCGCTTGCCTGGCGGCGGGGCTGATCGGTCGGCGTAGATCTCATGTGTGTCAGCAACCCGGTGTGCTGGGGCAACTATTCCGATGCTTCGGGCAGCTAACGAATCCTTTAGGTGTTCTTGACGGAAGGGGGTGGGGACGGGCTGGGGTGGGTCTGGGGGTGGGGCCTTGGGCGTAGGGCCAAATCCCGATGTCGGGTGTGGCGGGTGGTTGAGACCATGGCGCCCATGCTCGGAGCCGATGAAGTCACCCGTCCCGCTCGTCCGCGTACCGCGTCTCCCGCCTGGCTGGTCGTGGCGCTCGCGTGTGCCGGTCAGTTCCTGGTCGTCCTCGACATGTCGGTCATCAACGTGGCCCTGCCATCGGTCCGGGCCGATCTCGGGTTGGGTGAGCAGGGCCTGCAGTGGGTGGTGAACGCGTACGCGATCGCCTTCGCCGGGTTCATGCTGCTCGGCGGACGGGCCGGAGACCTGTACGGGCGCAAGCGGATGTTCCTGGTCGGGCTCGGGCTGTTCACGCTCGCCTCGCTGGGCGGCGGACTGGCCCAGGACGGCTGGCAGTTGCTGCTCGCCCGGGCCGTCCAGGGGCTGGGCGCGGCGGTGCTGGCGCCCTCGACGCTGACGCTCGTCACGTCCGCGGTGCCCGAGGGGGCGGCACGCGCGCGTGCCATAGCGACCTGGACGGCGGTGGGCGCGGGCGGCGGCGCGGCGGGCGGGTTCGTCGGCGGGGTGCTGGTGGACGTGTGGTCCTGGCGCTGGACGCTGCTGATCAACGTGCCCGTCGGCGCGGTCGTCCTCCTCGGTGCCCTGCGGTGGCTGCCCGAGAGCCGGGCCGGGGACGGGCGGCGGCTCGACCTGCCGGGCGCGGTGCTGGTGACGGCGGGGCTGGCGAGTGCGGCGTACGGCATCTCGCAGACGGAGGCCGAGGGGTGGACGTCGCCGGCGACGGTGCTCCCGCTGCTGGCCGGGGCGGCGCTGATCGGGGTGTTCCTGCTGGTCGAGGCGCGTACGGCGGCCCCGCTGATGCCGCTCGGACTGCTGCGGCTGCGCTCGGTGGCCTCCGCCAACGTGGCGATGTTCCTGAGCGGCTCCGCGATGTTCTGCATGTGGTTCTTCATGACGCTGTACGCCCAGAACGTGCTCGGCTACTCCCCGACCGAGGCAGGCCTCGCCCTCGTGCCGAGCTCCCTGGCCATCGTGCTGGCCTCGAAGGCGGCACCACGGTTCATGCGGGTGCTGGGCGAGCGGAACGTGGCGGTGCTGGGGACGCTCGTGGCGGTGGCGGGGTTCGCCTGGCAGTCGACGATGAGCGTGGACGGGGACTATGTCGTCACGATCATGATCCCCGGCGTCCTGATGATGCTCGGTGCGGGCCTCGCGACGACACCCCTGGCCGCGCTGGCCACGTCGGGAGCGGCGCCCGGGGAGGCGGGACTGGTGTCGGGGCTCGTCAACACCTCCCGCACGATGGGCGGTTCGCTGGGGCTCGCGGTGATGTCGACGCTGGCGGCGGCGCGGACCGGGGGGAGCACGGGGCGGGAGGCGCTGACGGAGGGGTATGCGTTGGTGTTCCGGACGGGGGCTGGGGTGCTGGTGGGTGGCGCGGTGTTGATGTTGGTGTGGTTGCCGCGGAAGGGGACGGGGCGGAGGGGAGGGAGGGGGTGATTGGCAGACGTGTCCCAAGGGGTGAGCGGAAATGCGCAGGTGGGGTGCGCTGAGGCTGGGACGGGTCTGCCGATTGCCGGCTCCCGGGCGGGGCGGGGGCCCTCCCGGCCTGCGACGTGATCCCGGCGGGCGAAAAGATTTCCGCCAACCGAGGCAACGGTCTGGGTGGCCCATGGACTCCTTTAGACATCTAGGAGGTGGGAGGTGCCCATGGGGGATCGCAAGGAGGCTCGGGACGAGGAGTTCCAGAGCTTCGTCATCGGCCGCTGGCCGCGGCTGATGCGGACGGCATTTCTCCTCACGGGGGAGCAGCACGCGGCGGAGGACCTGGTCCAGTCGACGCTGGAACAGGTCTACGTGGCCTGGCGCAGAGTCGGCTCGGCCGACGACCCGGAGGCGTATGTACGGCGCGTGATGATCAACGCGCACGCACGGAAACACCGTCGACGGCTCCGGGAGTTCCTGGCGCCCAAGGACGACTCGGGCCTCGTACGCGAGATCGCCGACACCGGCGACCGCATCGCCCAGGCCGAGGACCGCAACGCCCTGCTGAAGGCGTTGTCCCAATTGCCGCCACGGCAGCGCGAGGCAGTCGTCCTGCGCTACTGGGAGGACCTCACCGAGACCCAGACCGCCGAGGCGATGGGCTGTTCCGTCGGCTCGGTGAAGAGCAACGCGGCCAAGGGAATCGCGAAACTCCGCGCCATACCGGGGCTGGCCGACATGGTGACGCAGGGAGGGCGGAAGTGATGAACGCGGACCGGGAGACGAACCACGACATGACGAACGGTGACATCGCCTTCCTGCTGGCCGGAGCCGCGGACGAGGTCGAGATCGGTATAGCCCCCTACGAGGCGGTCATCCGCGGCGGCCGTCGCCGCAAGGCCCGCCGCTGGGCGGTCGCCGCGGCCACGGCCCTGGTGCTCGCCGGTTCCTCGGCGACGCTCGCGGTGGCGGGACTGCCGGGCGGCGACGGCACGGTGGCACCGGCGGCGACCCAGTCCGCGACACCGGCACCCGACCTGTTCACGCCCAGCCGGACGACCCTCGCGACCGGCACCGAGCACGGCAAGGAGTGGAGGGTCTTCATCGACGTCTGGGCCGCGCCGCGGACCGAGGCACAGGCGGCGGGGCAGCTTGAGGCGATGGGTGAGTACGGCGATGTCCCGTCGGGCGGGACCACGGCCGCCGAACTGATCGGCAAGAGCTCCTACGTCGTGTACTTCAGCGACGGCGACAAGCGGCGGAAGACGTTCGAGGACGTGTTCACGAAGGACGACACCATGTCGGGCACGGACCTCCAGTCCGCCTCGATCCCCTTCGACATCGACACCGACGGTCCGGAACGCCTGGTCATCGGCATGGTCGGCAAGAACGCCCAGCAGGTCACCTGCACATGGAAGGACGGCACGACGACCAAGGTCGACAGGGCCCCGCAGAACGAGGACATCAGCACCGACACCCCAGCGATCCGCCCGGCGGAGGCCTCCCCGGTGAACTGGTTCGTCTGCCTGTCCCCGGAGGGCACGGAAGCAGAGTCGGCGCAGGTGTCAGAACTCGCGGTGCCCGCGCTGTAGCCGCTGAATCACGGGCCGCTGGTGGCTCCGTCAGCGGGCGGCCCCTGTCACACCCACCCCTGCTGGCGAGCCTCCCGCAGCGCCTCCATCCGGTTGCGGGTCCCGGTTTTGCCGATGGCGGAGGAGAGGTAGTTGCGGACGGTGGACTCGGAGAGGTGGAGGGCGGCGGCGATGTCGGCGACCGTCGCGCCGTCCGCCGAGGCGCTCAGTACGTCGCACTCGCGGGAGGTGAGGGGGTTGGGGCCGGCGCCGAGGGCGGCCGCGGCGAGTGCGGGGTCGATGACCGTTTCGCCGGTCAGGGCGCGGCGGATGCAGGAGGCCAGTTCCTCGACGGGGCCGTCCTTCACCAGGAAGCCCGCGGCGCCGGCCTCCATGGCCCGGCGCAGGTAGCCGGGGCGGCCGAAGGTGGTGAGGATCAGGACCCGGCAGTCGGGGGCCTGGTCGCGGAGCTCGGCGGCGGCGTCGAGGCCGCTCTTGCCGGGCAGTTCGATGTCGAGGAGGGCGACGTCCGGGCGGTGGATCAGCGCCGCGTCCACGATCTGGTCGCCGGCCCCGACCTGGGCCACGACCTGGATGTCCGCCTCCATGCCGAGCAGCAGCGCGAGTGCGCCCCGCATCATCCCCTGGTCCTCGGCGAGCAGCACCCTGATGGACTTGGCGGGCCGGTGGTCCCGGGGCATCTCGTTCACGGCCCAAGGGTAGGGCGCGGGGAGCGGGTGCGCTCGGTGCGGAGTCGTGCCGGTGTGGCTTGCACCTACCATGCTCCAAGTGATGTCGGCCGACGATGTGTTGTCCGTGCTGGACCTCCTGCGCCGGGCGCGTGTGGAGGTCTGGGTCGGTGGTGGCTGGGGCATCGACGCGCTGGTCGGTGAGCAGACCCGCGACCATCGCGACCTCGACCTGATGCACCGCCTGGACCAGGAGCCCACCGTCACAGCGGCCCTGTCCGAGGCCGGGTACGTGGAGACCCTTGACTGTCGCCCCGTCCGCTTCGTGCTGACGGCCCCGGACGGCAGGGAGATCGACCTGCACCCCCTGGTCTTCGCCGAGAACGGCTCCGCGACACAGGCGTCCTTCGACCCGCAGCACCCCTTTCCCTACCCCGCCGACGCCTTCGTGACCGGCACCATCAAATCCACCCCCGTCCCCTGCCTCTCCGCCGCCCAGCAGGTCCACTTCCACCAGGGCTACGAGCCGACGCCCCGAGACCGCCACGACATGCTGCAACTCCGCCGCGTCTTCGACGTCCCGACGCACTTCTGAGCGGCCCGCCCCACCTGCACGTTTCCAGTCCAGGCCTGGGACACGTCTGCCAATCGCCCCCGCCGCTCACCCCTCACCCCACCGCCGCCGCATCCCGCTCCAGAACCTCCACCGGAAGCTCCGCCGTCACCACGAACCCACCCCTCGGGCCCGGGCCCGCCTCCAGCCGCCCGCCCGCCGCCGCGACGCGCTCCGCCAGCCCCTTCAGACCAGTGCCGGGCGAACTCATCGCTCCCACACCGCTCACCGCACCCACCGCACCGACCCCGTTCACCGCATCCCCCGCCCCCACCCCGCGCTCCCCGGCCCCCCGCCCGTCATCCACCACCCGCACCCGCACCCGCTCCACCGCCCCCTCCACCGAGATCTCGCACCGCGAAGCCCCGCTGTGCCGCACCGCGTTGGTCACCGCCTCCCGTACGACCCAGCTCAGGAGCGTCTCCGTGTGGGCGGCCAGGGGTGGGCCGGAGTGGTGTACGACAGGGGTGATGGCCGCGGCCTCCAGGGCCGAGCGGGCGCGGTCCAGCTCCGTGGCCAGGCTTCCCTCGCGGTATCCCGTCACCGCCTCGCGGATCTCGGTGAGAGCCTGGCGGCCGACGGACTCGATGTCGGTGATCTGGGCGAGGGCCGCGTCCATGTCGCGGGGGGCGAGGCGGCGGGCGGCCTCCGACTTGACGACGATCACGGACAGGGTGTGGCCGAGGAGGTCGTGGAGGTCGCGGGAGAAGCGCAGGCGTTCCTTCTCGACCGCGCGCCGGGCGAGCTCCTCGCGGGCGGCGCGCAGTTCTCGTACGGCTTCGGAGAGGGACAGGATCGCCGCGGTCACCATGGTCGACAGGAAGGTCGCGTAGCCGATGTTCACCGCGCCCCAGCCGTCCTGCACCGCGGAGACGGCCACCGCGAGTGCGGTGAGGCCGAGACCGATGCGGCCGAGCCAGGGGCCCCGGGTCACCGCGCCCGTGGCCAGTCCGAGCAGCGGGAAGAAGAACAGCCAGTTGCCGCCGTAGCCGAGGGCGAGGGCGCAGGTGACGCCGCCCATCAGGACGAGTGCGACCCGGGTCGAGCGGGCCTCGCGCTTCTCCTTCACGAAGGCGCGGAAGACGACGTAGATGTAGAGGGAGTTGAAGGCGAGCAGGCCCAGGGCGCCCAGCCACGGCTGGGGTGTTCCGGCCTGGAAGATGTTGGAGAAGGCGCCCATCCCCATCAGCAGCCAGGGGAGGAGGGAGAAGCCCGTGGGCGGTGGGCCCGGGTTGTCGACCCGCACGCCGGTCCTGCGGGCGGTGCGCTGGTCGGCCTTGAAGCGTTCCACGTCCGACTTCCAGTCCGCCCGTGCCGCCTGCCACGCGTCCATCCGGCACGACGCCTTGCCCAACCAGGACCTGTTCCCGTTCCCCTGTGTCATGGCTCCCACGCTACGAACCCGCCCATGTGCGCGGCAGAGGGACATGTACGGAATCCGGCAGTACAAATGTCACGAGCCCCAAGCATCTGACATGCCGTCAGTAGTCTTCACAACTTCTGAGAGCTGGGCTATACAGGGGTCGCCGTACTGGAACGCGTTCTAGAAGGAGCGCCAAGGCACGGACCCGTGAACGACCTCGGTGCGGCCGACGGTGCGGACGGCCGCACCGAGGTCTCCGATTCAGCGAGCGAGCCCTCAGGAGCCCCATGCCCATCGACGCCGCAAAGGCAGTGGCCGCCGAACCCCGGACGGGCGAGATCGCCTGGAACTCCAAGGACGTGCAGCTCTACCACCTCGGCATCGGAGCAGGCGTCCCGGCGACCGACCCGGACGAACTGCGCTACACCCTCGAGTCCAGACTGCATGTCCTGCCGAGCTTCGCCACCGTCGCGGGGTCCGGTTCGCCCGGCGTGATCAGCGGTCTGTCCATGCCCGGCATCGAGGTCGACCTCGCCAAGGTCCTGCACGGCGGCCAGGCGCTGACCATCCACCGCCCCCTGCCCGTCGAGGGCACCGCGACCGCCACCGGCCGGATCGCCGCGGTCTACGACAAGGGCAAGGCCGCCGTCCTCGTCATGCGCACCGAAGTCGCCGACGCCGACGGCCCGTTGTGGACCAACGACGCCCAGATCTTCGTACGAAGGGAGGGCGGCTGGGGTGGCGACCGGGGGCCGTCCGGCCGGCTCGACCCGCCCTCCGGGGAGCCCGACCGGGTCGTCGAGCGGGCCGTCCGTGAGGACCAGGCCCTGCTCTACCGCCTCTCCGGCGACTGGAACCCGCTGCACGCCGACCCCGAGTTCGCCAAGGTCGCCGGGTTCGAGCGGCCCATCCTGCACGGGCTGTGCACCTACGGCATCACCCTCAAGGCGGTCGTGGACACGCTGCTGGGCGGGGACGTGGCGCGGGTGCGGTCGTACGTCACCCGGTTCGCCGGGGTCGTGTACCCGGGGGAGACGCTGCGCATCCGGATGTGGGAACAGCCGGACGCCGTACGGGTCGCGGTGAGCGCCGTCGAGCGGGACGACGCGCCCGTCCTCGCCGACACCGTCGTCGAACACACCTGAGCACACCAGCCGTTGAGGGGAGCCGCACCATGCGCGCAGCCGTACTGCACGAGATCGGCCAGGACAAGCTGGAGGTCCTCGACGACGTCGAGGCGGTGGGGTTCGGCCCCGGAAAGGTCAGGATCAGGGTGCGGGCCGCGGGGCTGTGCCACTCGGACCTGTCCGGGATGAGCGGCGTACTGCCGCAGCCGGCGCCCTTCGTGCCCGGCCACGAGGGCGCGGGCGAGATCCTCGAAGTCGGGGAGGGCGTCAGCCACTTGAAGGCCGGTGACCGGGTCGTCGTGTGCTGGCTGCCCGCCTGCGGCGCGTGTCCGGCGTGCAAGCGCGGCCAGACCGAGCTGTGTCTGGCCGGGTTCATGAACGCCGGCACCCCCAACTTCCGGCGCCCCGCCGGAGACGTCTTCGGCATGGCCGGCACCGGCACCTTCACCGAGGAGGTCGTCGTCGACGCGGGCTGCGCGGTGCCGATCCCCGACGACGTGCCCTTCGACATCGCCGCGCTGATCGGCTGCGGAGTCACCACGGGCCTCGGCGCCGCCCTCAACACCGCCGACGTACAGGCCGGTTCGTCCGTCGCCGTCATCGGCTGCGGCGGCGTCGGCATCTCCGCGATCCAGGGTGCCCGGCTCAAGGGCGCGGCGGAGATCGTGGCCGTCGACCCGGTGCTCTCCCGCCGCGAGTCCGCCCTCAAGTTCGGTGCCACCAGGGCCGTTTCCCCCGACGAGCTGGCCGACGCCAAGCAGCAGGTCACCGCGGGCGAGGGCTTCGACTACGTCTTCGAGGTCGTCGGCAAGTCGGCCACGGCCCGTACCGCGTACGAGAACACCCGGCGCGGCGGCACGCTGGTCGTCGTCGGCGCGGGCGCCATGGACGACAACCTCCAGCTCAACATGTTCGAGCTGTTCTTCGACGAGAAGCGGATCCTGCCGTCCATGTACGGCGGCGGTGACGTCCTGACCTCCTACGAGCGGACCATCGCCCTGTGGCGGGCGGGCCGCGTCGACCTGGCGGGCCTGATCACCCACCGCGTCCCGCTGGCCGACATCAACGAGGCCCTGGACCAGATGCGCACCGGCACCTCGCTGCGCACCTGCATAGAGATCTGAGGAACTCTGGGTATGTCACTGCCACTTGAGGGGCTCTCCGCCATCGTCACCGGCGCCGGGCGCGGCCTCGGCCGGGCCGAGGCGCTCGAACTCGCCCGGCTCGGCGCCGCCGTCGTCGTCAACGACTACGGTCAGCCCGGCCGGGACGGCTCCGGTCAGGCCTCCGCGGGCCCCGCGGAGGAGGTCGCCGCCGAGATCCGCGCGGCGGGCGGCAAGGCGCTCGCCCACACCGGGGACGTCTCCGACTTCCACCAGGCCGAACAGCTGGTCCAGTTGACCGTCGAGGAGTTCGGCAAGCTCGACATCCTCGTCAACAACGCGGGCATCCTGCGCGACCGCATGGTCTTCTCCATGACCGAGGAGGAGTGGGACTCGGTGATCCGCGTCCACCTCAAGGGCCACTTCAACACCACCCGCTTCGCCGCCGCGCACTGGCGAGCACGGTCCAAGGAAGCACAAGGGCCCGTGTACGGGCGGATCGTGAACACCTCGTCGGAGGCGTTCCTCGCGGGTTCGGCCGGACAGCCCAACTACGCCGCCGCGAAAGGCGGAATCGTCGGGCTCACCACCTCCACGGCCCTCGCCCTCGCCAAGTACGGCGTCACCGCGAACGCCATCTGCCCGCGCGCCCGCACCCGGATGACCGAGGACGTCTTCGCGGGCTTCGAACCGCCCGCCGCCGGACTCGACCCGCTCGCCCCCGAGCATGTCGCCCCGCTCGTCGGCTACTTGGCCTCACCCGCCGCCGCACGCGTCAACGGCCAGCTGCTGGTCTTACACGGAGGGATGGTGGCCGTCATCGAACGGCCGCGTGTGCAGGCCAAGTTCGACAGCAAGCAGGAGACCTTCACGTACGACGAACTGGACGCGCTGCTCACCCCGCACTACGCGGGACGGCCGCCGGGGGAGACCTTCGCGGCGACCGAGGTACTGGGGCTGAAAAAGGAGTAGGCCCCGCTCACCGCCAGGGTGAACGGGGCCCTCGTCGTGCGACCTCAGGCCGCCGACTCGGTCTCCTCCGCGGAGGCCGAGACCGGCTTGCGGTGGCGGCCGCGAGGGGCCGTCTCACCTTCGTGGGCCGAGACCGAACCCCGGTGTCTGCCGCGCCCGGCAGACTCGTGGACATCGGTGCGCGGCGGCTGGATCGTGCTTGCGTCGCTCATCGGAAGAACTCACCCCGTCAACATGATCTTTCTAACAGCCGGGCGAGTTTAACCGGCACCCCACGGGCCGAATCCAGGCGGCCACGCCAACCGGCACTAGTTCGTTACAAGACCACCCAACGGCGTTTTCCCGAGGCCCTTCGACGGCGTTTTCCCGAGCGCCTCCAGCGGCGCCTTCCCCAGCGGCACCGGTCTCAGCACCGCGGGCTCCGGAGGATCCGGTTCCGACGGCCCGTCCGAGTCCGACGGCCTCCCCGGCGTCGGCTCGTCGACCGTCCCGTCCCGGACCGGATCCCCCGGGCCCGTGTCCCCCGTCCTTCCCCCGCCCCCCGGTTCCCCCGTGGGCACCGTCAACCCCGCCACCCCGCACGGCACTTCGTCCGTGGCGTACGGCAGTCGCAGCACCCCGTCCCGCGTCCACAGCCCGGCACCCGTCAACCACCCCATGGGCGCCGCGAGATGGTGCACCTGCCGCCGGTCCGGCCGCCACATGCCGACCCAGCTGCCCACCGGCCCGTCGATCCGCAGCGCCACCGCACAGCTCTCCGGCATCAGCACCTGCCCCGGCTGGATCGCGAACGGCGTCACCGCGCACTCGGGCAGCCGCAGGCTCTCCGGGAACCGCACCGGCAGCGTGCTGCCGAGCACCCCCCAGCCGAGCCGCTCCGCACCGGGCGCGTCCGAGCGGATCAGCAGCAGTCCGCTGTCCGGGTCGGCGAGCAGCAACCGGTCGTCGCTGCCGGCGGCGATCTGGAGCAGCGGCGACACCTCACCGTCCCGCTGAAGATCGACCACGATCGCCTTGGTGCACCCCCCGACCTCCCGGTCCAGCGCCAGCATCCGCCCCGCCCGGTCCAGCCACACCCCGCCCGAACAGCGCCCCGGGATCTCCGCGAGATGCTCGGGCCCGAAGGCGCCCCCCGCCACCAGCCACACCGCACTCGAGTGCCGGCCCACGGCGAGGGCGTACGCCTTCTCGCCCCCCGGCGCCGGCGGCAGCAGCCACAGCCGGGTGCCCTCCTCCGGGCACTCGACCGCCCCCAGCGGCAGCTCGCCGGTGCCGGGCCCGGTCGGGTAGAGCAGCGAGAAGGTGTGCCGCCCGTCCGTGAACCGCCTGATCAGCACCCGTCCGTCGCCCATCGGCTGCACCTCGGTGCCCGGCTCCTCCGGCTGGTTGCCGGGCAGCGGTACCGCGTACGGTTCGGGGCCGTCCAACGTCCAGCGCTCCGGGAACCAGGAGTCGCCGTCCACCGCGAGGCGGGCGGCATAAGCGCCGTCCGCGGTGATCGTGCAGCCAGCCCGCGGCGTACCGTCCTCGTCCGCCGCCGTGGGCTCGATCGCACAGGCCGTCATCGTTCGGTCACCTCCGGCCACGAAGCTAGTTTTCGCACGCACAGACGTGGGACGAGCCGACGACCACTTCACACAAAGGGGTGGCCCAGGAACGATTCGCCTGAGGAAAACGGGACGATTGTGCTGGGCGGGGTCATCGGGAGCCGGACCGGTACATCGGCACAGACCAGCCAGGTAGCCTTTCCCCCGTGCCCCGTCTGTCTGAAGTCATCACCGCGCTGGAGAACCTGTGGCCCGCCGAGCGGGCCGAGTCCTGGGACGCGGTCGGCACCGTCGTGGGCGACCCCGACCAGGAGGTCTCGCGGGTTCTGTTCGCCGTCGACCCGGTCCAGGAGATCGTCGACGAGGCGGTGAAGCTGGGCGCCGACCTGCTGGTCACGCACCACCCGCTCTATCTGCGCGGTACGACGACGGTCGCGGCGACCCACTTCAAGGGCCGCGTGGTCCACACGCTCATCAAGAACGACATCGCCCTGCACGTGGCGCACACGAACGCGGACACGGCCGACCCGGGCGTGAGCGACGCGCTCGCGGGCGCGCTGGACCTTCGCGTCGTACGACCGCTGGTGCCGGACCCCTCCGACAAGGACGGCCGCCGGGGCCTCGGCCGGATCTGCGAGCTGGACCACCCGCTGCCGCTGAAGGACTTCGCCGCACGGGCCGCCGCCCGCCTCCCCGCCACCGCCCAGGGCATCCGCGTGGCAGGCGACCCCGAGGCGACGATCCGCACGGTCGCCGTCAGCGGCGGCTCCGGCGACAGCCTCTTCGACGTCGTACGCGCCTCCGGCGTCGATGCCTTCCTCACCGCGGACCTCCGCCACCACCCGGCATCCGAGGCCCGCGCCCACACGCCTCTCGCGCTGCTCGACGCAGCGCACTGGGCCACCGAATGGCCCTGGTGCGAGCTGGCCGCCACCCAGCTCGACGAGATCTCCGACCGTCACGGATGGGACCTGCGCGTCCACGTCTCCAAGACGGTCACCGACCCCTGGACCGCCCACGCGGCGTCCACCACCGACACCACCGACTCACTGGGAGCCCCCAACTGAACGCCGCGCCCGACGACCAGATCCGCCTTCTCGACGTCCAGTCCCTCGACGTCCGCCTCCAGCAGCTCGCGCACAAGCGCAAGTCGCTGCCCGAGCACGCCGAGATCGAGTCGCTGACCAAGGACCACACCCAGCTGCGTGACCTGCTGGTCGCCGCGCAGACTGAGGAGAGCGACACCGCCCGCGAGCAGACCAAGGCCGAGCAGGACGTGGACCAGGTGCGCCAGCGCGCCACCCGCGACCAGCAGCGACTGGACTCCGGCGCCGTCACCTCCCCCAAGGACCTGGAGAACCTCCAGCGCGAGATCACCTCCCTCGCCAAGCGTCAGGGCGACCTGGAGGACATCGTCCTGGAGGTCATGGAGCGCCGGGAGTCCGCGCAGGAGCGGGTCGTCGAGCTGACCGAGCGGGTCGGTGCGGTGCAGGGCAAGATCGACGACGCGACGGCCCGCCGGGAGGCCGCGTTCGAGGGCATCGACGGCGAGATCGCCACGGTCACGAAGGAGCGCGAGGTCATCGCGGGCACGATCCCCGAGGACCTCCTCAAGCTCTACGACAAGCTGCGCGCGCAGCAGGGCGGCATCGGTGCGGCGAAGCTGTACCAGCGCACCTGCCAGGGCTGCCGCCAGGAGCTGGCGATCACCGACATCAACGAGATCCGCGCGGCCGCGCCGGACACGGTCGTCCGCTGCGAGAACTGCCGCCGCATCCTGGTGCGCACGTCCGAGTCCGGTCTGTAAGGAGCTTTGCGCGTGCGGGAGTTCATCGTCGAGGCCGACGGCGGGTCCCGGGGCAACCCCGGACCCGCGGGCTACGGCTCGGTCGTCATCGACGCGGCTACCGGCGAGACGCTGGCGGAGCGGGCTGAGTACATCGGCGTCGCGACCAACAACGTCGCCGAGTACCGGGGCCTGCTCGCCGGCCTGCGCGCCGCGCACGAACTGGACCCCGCCGCCTCCGTCCACGTCCGCATGGACTCCAAGCTCGTCGTCGAGCAGATGTCGGGCCGCTGGAAGATCAAACACCCGGACATGAAGCCGCTGGCCATGGAGGCGGCGCGGGTCTACCCGGCGGACCAGGTGACCTACGAGTGGATCCCGCGCGAGCAGAACAAGCACGCGGATCGGCTGGCGAACGAGGCGATGGACGCGGGGAAGCGGGGGGAGCAGTGGACTGCGTCGGCTTCTACGGCGGAGCTGGACGCTGCCGCTTCTTCTTCGCGCCGCGGAGCGGCGGAGTTCTCGGGCGGCGGAGCCGCTGAGGCCGGGGCGGCGGTGGTGGCTGGGGCGCCGGGGGACGCGGTCGCTGGTGCGGCGAAGGCGCGTGCGGCGTTGGCTTCCGCTTCTGCCGGTGCTTCCCGCTCTGCCCCTCCCTCGTCCTCTCCCGCTCACTCTTCCCGCCGCGGAGCGGCGGAGTTCTCGGGCGGCGGAGCCGCTGCGGCTGAGGCTGATGTGCGTGCCGCGAAGGTGGTGGCGAGTCCCGGGTGGGCGCCGGCCGATATGGGTGCGCCCGCGACCTTTGTGCTGCTGCGGCACGGGGAGACGCCGTTGACTCCCCAGAAGCGGTTCTCCGGGAGTGGAGGGACGGATCCGTCCCTGTCCGACGTGGGCCGTGAGCAGGCCGAGCGGGTTGCTGATGCCCTTGCCCGGCGTGGGACCGTTCAGGAAATTCTCGCCTCGCCGCTCACCCGGACCCGGGAGACCGCCGCCGCCGTGGCCGAGCGGCTCGGGATCGACGTGACCGTCGAGGACGGGCTTCGGGAGACCGACTTCGGGGCGTGGGAGGGGCTCACCTTCGCCGAGGTGCGGGAGCGGTATCCCGACGACCTCAACCGGTGGCTGTCCGACCCCGACGCCGAACCCACCGGCGGCGGTGAGAGCTTCGCGGCCACGGCCACCCGTATCGCGGCTACCAGGGACAAGCTGGTCGCCGCTTACGCGGGGCGCACCGTCCTGCTCGTCACTCACGTCACGCCGATCAAGACGTTCGTACGACTCGCCCTCGGCGCCCCGCCGGAGTCCCTGTTCCGGATGGAACTGTCGGCCGCGTCCCTGTCCGCCGTGGCTTACTACGCCGACGGCAACGCGAGCGTACGGCTGTTCAACGACACGTCCCACCTGAGGACCTGAGCCCCGCCGCGGCCCGGGCCAGCTCCTCGATCCGCCCCCAGTCCCGGGCCGCCACCGCATCCGCGGGCAGCATCCAAGTTCCGCCCACGCAACCGACGTTGGGGAGAGCCAAGTACTCCGGCGCGTTCGCCGGACCGATGCCCCCCGTCGGGCAGAAGCGCGCCTGCGGCAGCGGCCCCGCCAGCGACTTCAGATACGCCGTCCCGCCCGCCGCCTGCGCCGGGAAGAACTTCATCTCCCGCACCCCGCGCTCCAGCAGCGCCACGACCTCCGACACCGTGGACACCCCCGGCAGGAACGGCACCCCGGACGCCCGCATCGCGGTCAGCAGTACGTCCGTCCAGCCCGGACTCACCAGAAACCGCGCCCCGGCCCGCACACACCGCGTCACCTGCTCCGGCGTCACGACCGTCCCCGCCCCGACGACCGCGTCCGGCACCTCGTCGGCGATGGCCCGGATCGCGTCCAAGGCGGCCGGCGTCCGCAAGGTCACCTCGATCGCCGGCAGCCCCCCGGCCACCAGCGCCCGCGCCAGCGGCACGGCATCGGAGGCGTCCTCGATGACGACGACCGGCACGACGGGCGCGAGGTCGAGCACGGAGGCATACGGCGAGGAGGGCAGCGGCGAGGTCATGGCCTCATCGTGCCCAGGGGGAGCGGCATGCGCAACGAGCGTTGCAGAGGATGCAATAGCTAGTGGATCTCGTCCACCAGCACATCCAGCGTCCACGCCTTCCCGGCGCCCTTCGGAGGCTCGACCTCCACCACATACCCGAGGTCCCGCAGCGCCTCCACCAGCTCGGCGGGCCCCGCCGGCGCGATGCCCGCCGCCAGCAGACTCCGTACGATCCGCCCCTTGGTCGCCTTGTTGAAGTGGCTGACCACCTTCCGCGTCGGCGCGTGCAGCACCCGCACACTCGCCGTCCGCCCGGCCACCTCACCCTTCGGCTTCCACGCCGCCGCGTACGCCGAGGACCGCAGGTCCAGCACCAGTCCGTTCCCCGCGGCCTCGGGCAGCGCCGTCGCCATCGGCGTACGCCAGTGCGCGCCCAGCGCTCCGAGGCCGGGCAGCTTCACGCCCATGGAGCACCGGTACGAAGGGATCCGGTCGGCGACCCCGACGGCACCCCACAACCCCGAGAACACGAGCAGCTGACGGGCGGCCCGCCGCTTGGCCGCCGCGTCGAGGGAGGACAGCTCCAGGGCGTCGTAGAGCACACCGGTGTAGATCTCCCCGGCGGGCCGCGCCCCGGCCGTCCACAGCTCGGTGTTCTTGCCGACCTCGCCCCGCAGCCCCTCGCTCAGTCCGAGCACCTCGCGCGCCTTGTCCTCGTCAGCGGCGCACAGCTCGACGAGCTCGCCGAGAACGGCCGCGCGGGCCTCGGTCAGCCCCGGCAGCGACAACGACTCCAGCTTCAGCGGGGCGCCACGACCGGAGGAGGCCTTGCCTTCGGACGGCGGCAGCAGGACAAGCACGGGCGGGTTCTCCTTCGAGGGCGATGGATCCTGTTCGGCTCTGCGACAGCGTACGGCGTGCCACGGGCCGCCCCCGGCCCTACGCTCGCTGTATGCCCCGCCGCCACATCCGCGTGACCGGCGCACCCGAAGCCCCCCTCCGGGCCGCCCTCACCGCGCTGCGCACCGAACTGGGGGTGCCGGAGACCTTTCCGCCGGGGGCCCTGGCGGACGCCGGGACACCTCCCGTGCTCCCGTCCTACGACGCCACCGACATCCCCCTGTTCACGATCGACCCGCCCACCTCCACCGACCTCGACCAGGCGATGCACCTCTCCCGCCGGGGCACCGGCTACCGCGTCCGGTACGCCATCGCGGACGTCGCCGCCTTCGTCGTCCCCGGATCGGCGCTCGACGCGGAGACCCACCGCCGCGTGATGACCCTCTACTTCCCGGACGAGAAGGTCCCCCTGCACCCGGTTTCGTTGAGCGAGGGCGCCGCCAGCCTGCTCCCGGACCGGACCCGCCCCGCAGCCCTCTGGACCATCGACCTCGACGCGGACGGCCGTACCGTCGCCGTCGACGTCCGCCGCGTCCTGGTCCGCAGCCGGGCCAAGCTGAACTACGAGGGCGTACAGAAGGAGATCGACTCGGGGACGGCCGAGGAGCCGCTGGCGCTGCTGAAGGAGATCGGCGAGCTGCGGGAGAGGCTGGAAGTGGAACGGGGCGGGATCTCCCTGAACGTCCCGGAGCAGGAGATCGTAGAGCGGGACGGGACGTACGAACTGACCTACCGTGCCCCGCTCCCCGCCGACGGCTGGAACGCCCAGATCTCCCTCCTGACCGGGATGGCGGCGGCGGACCTGATGCTGGCGCACGGCACCGGCGTCCTGCGCACCCTCCCCGCCGCCCCCGACGGCGCGGTCGGCCGCCTGCGCCGTACCGCCCACGCCCTGCACATCGACTGGCCGCACCATGTGTCGTACGCGGCGCTGGTGAGGTCGCTGGATCCGGGGGTTTCGCACCACGCGGCGTTCCTCCAGGAGTGCACGACGCTGCTGCGGGGCGCGGGCTACACGGTCTTCCGGGACGGGGTACTCCCGGACATCACCACCCACTCGGCGGTGGCGGCCCCGTACGCCCACTGCACGGCCCCACTCCGCCGCCTCGCCGACCGCTACGCGTCGGAGATCTGCCTCGCGGCGGTGGCGGGGGACCCGGTGCCCGACTGGGTCCTGGCCGCTTTCGACGAGCTGCCGCGCGAAATGGCCGAGGGCGGCCGGCGAGCGGGCGCGGTGGAACGGGGCTGCGTGGACATCGTCGAGGCGGCCCTGCTGAAGGACCGGGTGGGGGAGGTGTTCGACGGATGCGTGGTGGAGGTTGAGGAGCGTCAACCGACTGTGGGGACCGTCCAGTTGGAGTCCCCGGCGGTGATCGGCCGCATCGACGGCGACCGGCTGCCCCTTGGCGAACGGCTACGGGTCCGCCTCACACAGGCAGATCCGGCAGCTCCCGGGAAGGTGCGTTTCGTGCCCGCGTGATCGCTTGCACGAGGGCACCTGGGTCGTCGGCATGGAAGCGGACGAGGTGGATGTGTCGTCGCCGCCCGAAGAAGGTGAAGTGGACGACCGGCTGGGCCAGTTGGAGGGTGACGGTGGTCCGGGCGCCCATGGCGAGGTCGAGTTCACCGTCGGTGCGGTGGTGGGTGGTGCGCAACTCCCGCTGCACGTGGGTGATCTGCTGAAGAGGTATGCGCAGATCGACGTGGGCGGCGCGGCGGATGCGGAGGGAGTCGGCTTCGAGCACGTGGGGCCGTACGACATTGGCCGCGTGCATGCCGACGACGAGGACGACGGTGTAGATGTCCAGGAGGAGGACGGGGCGGTGCACGGCCGGCAGATCCCGCAGCAGCACGGACATCGTCACCGACTCGATCACGCACACGAAGCCGAACCCGAACATGAGCGGCCCCTCCCCGCGGGCGTACCCGAAGGCGGCCTTGCCCGTTGTCCCATGGGAGCGCCGTGCGACCCACAGCACGAGGCTCACGAGCAGCCGCACCTCGTGCCGGACGAGGGCGTAGGCGGTCCTCACAGCACTTTGTACGGTCGCTCTCATGGCTGCTCACCTGCGGCGATCCGCAGGGCGAGGCGGATGGCCTCGGCCTGGGCGGGCGGGAAGTCGGCGTAGAAGGCGCGCAGGAAGCTGTGGTCCTGATCGAGGTCGGTGGCGGGGAGCAGTTCGGCCGGGATGAGGGCGGCGAGCGTACGGGCCGCCTCCACGACCCGGGGATCGTCCGGCTCGGTCTCGACGAGCGCGTCCAGCAGCGCGTACGCCTCGTTCGCCCGCGCCACGGCCTCCGGGGACGCCAGCGTGGAGGCAACGGCCGCGAGCAGCTGTTCCCGCCCTTCGGGACCGGCGGCGGTCTCGATCAGCGCGAGCACCTCACGGTCCTTGACGGCCATGGGGGAGTCGGCGAGTGGCGCCATGTCCCGGAACAGCGAGGCCAGTTCGGGGGAGACGGGCCCTTCGGCGGGCAGCTCGTCGGCATCGAGCAGCGCCCGCAGCCGTACACGCCGTTGGTGGATGGCGGCCTCCTGCCGGGCAAGATCCTCGTCAAGCTCCTGGAGGATCTCGGCGAGCTCCTTCTCGGTGTCATCGGCCAGCACGTCCCGCACCTCGGCCAGCCCCAGCCCCAACTCGGTCAGCCGCCGGATCCGCGCGAGCACGACGGCATGCCGCAGGGTGTAGTTCCGATACCCGTTGGAGAGCCGCTCCGGCTCCGGGAGCAGCCCCTGATGGTGGTAGTGCCGCACGGTCCGCGTGGTGACGCCGACGGCGGCGGCGAGTTCTCCGATCCGCATGGGATCAGTAGAGACGTTGACGTTGCGGCAGGGTCAAGTACCTCCTTGACAGCTAACGCTGTTAGCCGTACCTTTGTGGACGTGGGGCTAACGCTGTTAGCCACCCGCCGGGTCGCACCCAGCGATCGAGCCACGTCCAGCGAACGATTCACCGACCGGAGGCAGCCATGAGCACCGTCACCAGCACCACCCCGCACCGCTCGGTCCGCTCCCTCGCCCGCCGCACCGCATGGCTCGCCAACGCCCTGTTCTGGTCCGCCTTCGCGGTCCTGGAGGCCGTCAACCACGGCTGGCTCGCCGGCGCCCTCGCGCTCGCCTTCTTCGTCCTGCCGGACCTGACCTTCCTGGTGGCCCTGGACGACGCGCCCCGGATGGCGAAGGGACAGCTGCCGCCGCGCGCGGTGCCGTACTACAACGCGATGCACCGGGCCCTGATCCCGCTGGCACTGCTGCTGGCCTACGCCTTCCAGCCCTTCTTCAACTGGCCCCCCGCCTTCGCGGCCCTGTGCGGCTGGCTCGCCCACATCTCGTACGATCGCGCCTTCGGCTACGGACTGCGTACGAACGAGGGCTTCCAGCGTGACTGACCGTCTCACCCCCCGCGCCCGCGAGATCGCGACGGCCGCCCGGACCCTCCTGGAGGAGTCCGGGCCCGCCGCGCTCACCCTGCGGACCCTCGCCGACCGCCTCGGCATCAAGGCGCCCTCCCTCTACAAGCACTTCCCCGACAAGCACGCCGTGGAGGTGGAGCTGATCGCGCAGATGCTGGAGGAGTCGGCGGCGGCGCTGGAGGCGGCGGAGGAACGCGACCCCGGCTCCCTCCTGACCCTGGCGGAGGCGTACCGCACCTACGCCCTCGACCACCCCCACCTCTACTGCCTCGCCACCGAACGCCCCCTGCCCCGCGCCGCGCTGCCCGCCGGCCTGGAGGACCGGGCCGCGATGCCGCTGATGCGGGTGTGCGGCGGCGACATCGACCTGGCCCGCTCGGTGTGGGCGTTCGCGCACGGGATGGCGATCCTGGAGATCCACGGACGGTTTCCGGACGACGCCGACCTGGCGGCGGCATGGAAGCGGGGCCTGCGGGCGTTCCACCCCTGAGAGTTCTCCCGGACGGGCTCGTGGACGGGCCGTCTCTGACGGGAAGGGGGCGTCGGATGGGTGAGCAGGCCTTGTGGACCAGGGCGCGGCTGGGCCGGTGCGGACCGTCCCTGGACCTCCTGACCGCCCGCTTCGACAAGCACGTCTACGCCCCGCACGCCCACGACGAGTTCACGGTCGGCGTCTGCGTCGACGGCACCGAGGTCATCGACTACCGCGGCGGCCACATCCGCACCGGCCCGGGCTCCATCGTCGTCCTGGCCCCCGGCGAGGTGCACACGGGCGGCCCCGGCAACGCGACCGACGGCTACGCGTACCGCGCGCTGTACGCGGAGACCTCGCTGCTGACGGAGGGAACGCAGGGTGGCGTCCCGCACTTCCGCGAGCCGCTGATAGACGACCCCGAACTGGCCTCGGCGATCCTCCTCACCCACACCGAACTGGGCGCCCGCCCCGACCCCCTCGAGACCGAGTCCCGCCTCCCCTGGCTGCTCACGGCCCTGGCCCGCCGCCACTCCACGGCCCGGGCCACGACGGACACGATCCCCGGCGCGGGCCGGCTCGCTCTTCTCGTACGAGACCGTCTGGCCGACGAACTCCTGGACCCTCCGTCCCTGGCCGACCTCGCGACCGACCTGGGCCTGTCCCGCTACCAACTCCTCCGCGCCTTCCGTACGACGATGGGGCTGCCCCCGTACGCCTGGCTGGCCCAGTACCGAGTCACCCGGGCCCGCCGCCTCCTGGACACGGGCCTGCGGCCGGCGGAGGTCGCGTCACTCGTCGGCTTCGCGGACCAGGCGCACCTCACCCGCTGGTTCCGCCGCGTCCTCGGCGTGACCCCGGCGGCGTACCGCAACAGCGTTCAAGACGGCAGGCCCTGATCCGGCCGAAGGTGTGCGCATGACTGCACGCGGCTGGTTCCTGTTCTCCCTGATGGGAGTGGTCTGGGGCATCCCCTACCTGATGATCAAGGTGGCGGTGGAGGCACCGCTGTCCCCGTCGGTGGTGGTGTTCACGCGATGCGCGCTGGGCGCGGCGCTGCTGCTCCCCTTCGCGCTGCGAGGCCTCACGGGAACCGTCAGGTCGTTCTGGAAGCCGATGCTGGCCTTCGCGTGCATAGAGATCATCGGCCCGTGGTTCACGCTCACGGACGCCGAACGCCACCTGTCCAGCTCGACGGCGGGCCTGCTGATCGCCGGGGTGCCGATCGTGGGAGTGGCCCTGGCCCGCTTCTTCGGCGACACGGAGCGGCTGGGGGCGAGGCGGTTGACGGGTCTGGGGCTGGGCCTGGCGGGTGTGGGGGTCCTGACCGTCCCGCACCTGACGGGCGGGGACGCGCGCTCGCTCGCGGAGGTGTTGGTGACGGTGGTGGGCTATGCGACGGCCCCGCTGATCGCGGCACGCCACCTGCGGAACGTCCCGTCCTTGCAGCTCACGGCGTCCTGCCTGGGACTGGCGGCGCTGGTGTACGCAACACCGGCCGCGATGACCGGGCCTTCCACGGTGCCCTCACCCACCGTCCTGCTGGCCCTGGCGGGCCTGGGCGTGATCTGCACGGCGGTGGCCTTCGTCGCCTTCCTGGAGCTGATCAAGGAGGTCGGCCCGACGCGCTCGACGGTGATCACGTACGTCAACCCGGCGGTGGCGGTGGCGGCGGGCGCGCTGTTCCTGGACGAGAAGCTGACGGTAGGGGTGGGGGCGGCGTTTGCCCTGATCCTGGCGGGCTCGGTCCTGGCGACAGCGGTCGGTCCGGCGAGGGATGAGCGCCCGGTAACATGGTCGACACGGCAGACGAGCCGGGCGGACGGCCGCGTGGAGTCCCCTTGACGGGGGCTTCCCGAGGAACGTCCGGGCTCCACAGGGCAAGGTGGTGGCTAACGGCCACCCGGGGTGACCCGCGGGACAGTGCCACAGAAAACAGACCGCCGGGGACCTCGGTCCTCGGTAAGGGTGAAACGGTGGTGTAAGAGACCACCAGTGCCCAGGGTGACCTGGGCAGCTAGGTAAACCCCACCTGGAGCAAGGTCAAAAGGAGCGCCGTAAAAAGCGCTCTGCGGAGACGTCCGAGGGCTGCCCGCCCGAGTCTCCGGGTAGACCGCACGAGGCCGGTGGCAACGCCGGTCCTAGATGGATGGCCGTCTCCCCGGCCGCCGCGAGGTGGCCGGGTGACAGAACCCGGCGTACAGCTCGGCTCGTCTGCTGCCAGGGAGTTGACCTGGGGTTATAGCCCAGACGTCTCTCGCCGTTCCGACGCCCCGCGAGCCAGGGTACGGAACCCGTCTCCTCGGCCGACAGGACTTCAGTGGGGGGCGTCAGGCCGTCAGTGAGGGCAAGACCACCGAGTCGAGGTAGCGGAGCAGGAACGCTCGGTCCGGTGGCCGGTCGCCGACCAGTGGGCGGGCCACCAGGGCGCCGATCAGGATGTATGGGATGTACTCCAACGCCGGGCAGTCCGCGCGGACTTCGCCCCGGGTCACCGCTCGGCGCAGGATCGCCTCAAGGCCGGTCGGGTCCGGGTCGACGATCAGGTCCTGGAGGGCTCGTAGCAGGTCGGGGTGGGTGTGGACGGCGTGGATCAGGCCCCGTACCAGTGCGGTCTCCCTGCGGAGCGTCTCGTCGTCGAGGCGGCTGACCATTTCGTGGAAGTCGCCGCGCAGCGAGCCCGTGTCGATGTCGCCGACGACGCTGCCCTTGGTCTGGCGCAGCGCCTGTGCGACCAGTTCCGGCTTGCCCGTCCACTGGCGGTACAGGGTGGCCTTGCTGCACCGCGTGCGGGTCGCGACCGCGTCCATGGTCAGGGCCTCGTAGCCGACCTCGCGGAGGAGGTCGAGGACGGCGGCGTACAGCTCCGCCTCGCGCTCGGGGGAGATGCGGCTGCGGCGCGTCCGTGGCGTGATGGCCTGCTCCGTCGCTGTCATCCGCGGCACCTCACTCGAACGAAACGGTTTCGTACATAAGTAAGGGTAGCGCGGGATCTAACAAATACGAAACCGTTTTGGTAGCGTAATGAGAGTAGGGTGGGTGGCATGACCGTCACCTCGCCCGCCCCGGTCAAGCCCGGCCGGCCCCGGGACACCGGCGCCGACGACCGCATCCTGCGCGCCGTCGTCGACGAGCTCTCCGAACACGGCGTCGCGGGCTTCCGTATCAACAACGTCGCCGCCCGCGCCAAGGTCGCCAAGCGCACCCTCTACAGCCGTTGGGCCGAGCGGGATGATCTCATCCTGGCCGGGTTGAACACGCTGGCCCTAGACCTGGTCCCGCCGCGCACCGGCGGATTCGTCGGCGACCTCGAAGCCCTCTACGACGAGATCGCCGACGCCCTCGACAGCCCGCGCTGGCTCATCGCGGCCCGCTGCTCCTTCGAACTGCCCGACTATCCCGACCTGTACGCGAAGTTCCAGCGCGACTGCATCGACAAGCCCCTCGCCGTCGTCGAGGACGTCCTGCGGGACGCGCAACTCCGCGGTGAACTGCGCGCCGGCATCGACCGTTCCGTGGCCGCCGAGACCTTCACCGGTTCCATCGCGGGGTTCAGCTCGCACATCGCACGGCTGCGCGGGGTCAGTGCGTACGGGGTCCGCGCGCAGTTTCTCGACATGTTCCTGCACGGGCTGCGCGCCGACGACGCGCGCGACTGACCCCCGTTCTTCAGGGCGCGCCCAGCGAACGTTCCATGACCCGGGTCAGATGCCGGTCGAAGACCTCCCTCGTGTCCGGCGTCAGCGTCCGCAGCGCCACCAGGGCCGTGATCACGACATCGCAGAGTTCGCCCTCAACGTCGTCCCATGTGTGTGTCGTGCCCTTGCGCGGGTTCTGGCCCGTGGCCCCTATGACCGCCTGAGCGACCTCGCCCACCTCCTCCGACAGCTTCAACATCCGTAGGAGAAGGGCTTCTTGGCCGCTCAGTGGCCGGCTCGTCTCCAGCCACGTCCACAGGGCGTCGATGCCCGCCCAGACGTCGGCCGTCGTGTCGCGATCACTCATGGACGCAGCTTGGCACGCGCCACTGACAGCCGGGGGAGGTCGGCGACCTCCCCCGGCTCACCGGGTCAGCTCTTGCCGAGGAGCTTGTTCATCTCGGTGATCTCAGCGGTCTGGCCCGTGATGATGTCGTCGGCCATGGCGGTGGCAGCGGCGTACCGGCCCTTCGCCTTCTCCGTCTCGGCCATGTCGACCGCGCCCTCGTGGTGCTCGACCATCATGGTCAGGAACATGGTGTCGAAGCCCTTCCCGGAGGCCTTCCCCAGCGTCTCCATGTCCGCGTCGTCCATCATGCCGGGCATGCCTGACGACGCGCCGTGGTCCATGCCGGGCATCGACGCGCCCGCCTCCGGCACCTCCTCGCCCCAGGACTTCAGCCAGCCGGACATGGTCTTGATCTCCGGGTCCTGTGCCTTCTCGATGCGCGCGGCGAGGTCCTTGACCTCGGCGGACGAGGCCCGGTCGGTGGCGAGTTCCGCCATCTCCAGGGCCTGGCGGTGGTGGGGGATCATGCCCTGCGCGAAGGAGACGTCCTGGGCGTTGTGGGCGGCGGCGGTGCTGGACGACGGGGACGACGAGGTGCCGTGGCTGCTCCCGTGGCTCGCGTCACCGCTGTCACCGTCACCACAGGCCGCCAGGACGAGGGCGGCGGTGACGGTCGCCGCCACGAGGGCAGCGCGGCGTGTACGGGTCGTGCTCATGCTTGAACTCCTGCTGGATGAAAGGGATCTGGACATGCCGATGCGCACACCGAGGTGCGCGGCGTGGTGTCTAGATCCGCAGGAGCTGGAGTTCCGCCAGGGACGGGGGAGCGCGGGCGCCTTCCGGGTCGGAGCCGGTGTACGCGCGCGGTGATTCGTCTCGTACGACGGTGGCGACCGGGTCCGGCACGAGCGCGGGCAGCGTCGGCCCACCGCTCACCGCGGCCGCCGCGCAGGTGGCATCGGCGTGCGAGACATGACCCGAGCCGCAGTGGCCCGCTCCGTCGCAGTCGCCGTGCGTGGCGGATACGGACACGGCGGCCATGGGCGGGGCGTGCGGGTGCTCGTCGGCGACGGCCGCACCCGGAGCCAGGGCGTGCATGCCCATGAGCCCCGCCAGCAGAGCCAGCACGAGCAGCGCCCGCCACCGCCACCGGGGCGGTAGGGCGGGGTGGTGCTCGGGGCCGGTCATGGGGGCCATCCTAGGAGAGCGGGCGTCCGAACCGCGTACGGGGCACCCCTACTCCCCGAACAACGCCTCCTGCGCCTCGAACTGCTCCGCCCCCTCCTCCCTCTCCTTCTCCTGGAGCCTCCGGTTCCGTGACCCCACCACCACCGCCGTGGCCGCCGCCGTCACCGCGAGAGCCGTGGGGACCATCCACCCGCGGTCGAACACGTGCCCGATGGCGTGGTCGAGGGAGAGCCGGCCGGGGCCCGCGATGGCGAGTCCCGTCGCCGCGAGGCCCAGGGTCGCCGCGTACTCGAAGCCGCCCTCGGCGTTGAAGAAGCCGTTGGGGGTGTGCACGGTGGACGCGCCCGCCATCGCGCCGGCGGCCGCCGCACCCGCGGCCGGTGTCGCCAGGCCGAGGGCCAGCAGCGTGCCGCCGCCCGCCTCCGCGAGGCCCGCCGCGGTGGCGCTCGCCTTGCCGGGGGAGAAGCCGACGGACTCCATGAACTGACCGGTCCCCGCGATGCCGTGGCCGCCGAACCAGCCGAACAGCTTCTGCGCGCCGTGCGCGGCCAGCACACCCCCGGTCCCCAGTCGGAGCAACAGCAGGCCCACATCGCGTCGGTCGTAGGAAGAGCCGTGGGAAGAGGTGCGTGAGGTCACGATGACTCCTGGGAGAGACGAACGGAACGCCCGACGGAACACCCGCCGAAACACCCCCCTCGCGTTTCCACCGTCGCACTCCTGACACCTCACCGAACCACTCGCGCCGCCGTTCGGGTGGCGGCCCCGGGAGAGCGGTGTGAGTCTGGCTGGCATGACGATTCAGACCGGCAAACTCAGCGACCCCGCGGTCCGCGCCTTCGTCAACGCCGTCAACGCGCACGACCGCGACGGCTTCATGGCCCTCCTCGCCCCCGGCGCGACGATGTCGGACGACGGCTCCGAGCGTGACCTCGACGACTGGATCGACCGGGAGATCTTCTCCTCCCACGGTCACATGGAGGTCGACAACGAGTCCCGCGGCGGCCGCGACCTCATCGCCCGCTACAGCAACGACACCTGGGGCGAGATGCGCACCAAGTGGCACTTCGAGGTCGACGGCGACAAGATCACCCGCTTCGAGACCGGGCAGGCCTGACACAGCGCGACGGCTTCCGTGAAAGCCCTTGCCCTGGAGTGCGCTCCAAGCCCTAGCGTCTGGACCCATGGAGACGAACAGGACTTTGGGCCGCAGCGGTATAGAGGTCAGCGCCCTCGGCTTCGGCTGCTGGGCCATCGGCGGTGAGTGGTCCGACCTCGGCGGCCAGCCGCTCGGCTGGGGCAAGGTCGACGACGACGAGTCCGTACGGGCGATCCACCGCGCCCTCGACCTCGGCGTGACCTTCTTCGACACCGCCGACGTCTACGGCACCGGGCACAGCGAGCGGGTCCTCGGCCGTGCCCTCGGCAAGCGCCGCGCCGACGTGGTCGTCGCCACCAAGTGGGGCAACCTCTTCGACGAGGACACCCGCGTCCTCAACGGGCAGGACGCCTCCGAGCAGTACGTCCGCGAGGCCCTCACCGCCTCCCTCACCCGCCTTGGCACGGACTACGTCGACCTCTACCAGTTCCATCTCTCCGACGCCCACCCCAGCCATGGCGCCCGACTCCGTGAGATCTGCGAGGAGTTCGTACGCGAAGGCCTCATCCGCGCCTACGCCTGGAGCACCGACGACCCGGCCCGCGCCGCGGTCTTCGCGGAGGGGGAGCACTGTGCGGCCGTACAGCATGCGCTGAATGTCATGCAGGATGCTCCTGAAATGCTCGCCCTGTGCGAGGAGTCGGGCCTCGCGAGCATCAACCGCAGCCCGCTGGCGATGGGGTTGCTGGCAGGAAAGCGTCAAGGGCCGCAGGACGCCGGGGACATCCGCAGCAAGCCGCCGACTTGGATGCAGGGCTTCAACAACGAAGGCGCCGACTCCGACTGGCTGAACCGCGTCGACGCACTCAAGGACATCCTCACCAGCAACGGCCGCACCCTCGCCCAGGGCGCCCTCGCCTGGATCTGGGCCCGCAGCCCGCGAACGGTCCCGATCCCGGGCTTCCGTTCCGTCGAGCAGGCGGAGCAGAACGCGGGAGCAATAGAGAAGGGGCCGCTCACCGCGGATCAGCTGACCGAGATCAACCAAATCCTCGAACGGTAAGCGGCCCTACCCGTTTTTAGGGGCGCGGGGAACTGCGCGACAAGCCCCCACCGGCCCGCAGACTCAGTACCGCGCGTACAACTGCTGCTGCCGCTGCTCGGTCAAAGTGATCTGCCCCGCCTTGATCGTCGCAAGTCGCGGCGCCCGCCGAGCGATCGACGAGTCGTGCGTGACCATGATGAAGGTCAGCCCGTACTCCTGCCACAGCCCCTCCAACAGGCCCATGATGTCGTCCCGCGTGCCCTCGTCGAGGTTTCCGGTCGGCTCGTCCGCGAGGAGCACTTTCGGCTTCTTCACCAGCGCGCGGGCGATGGCGACCCGCTGCTGCTGGCCGCCGGAGAGCTCGGACGGCGCGTGGGTGAGCCGCTCGCCGAGGCCGACCGAGCGCAGCGCCTCGGCCGCCCGCTCGCGCCGCTCGGCCGGCTTCACGCCGAGCGGGACGAGGGCCGTCTCGACGTTCTCCTGCGCGGTCAGCGTCGGGATGAGGTTGAAGGACTGGAAGATGATGCCGATCTTCTCCGCCCGCAGCCGCGTCAGCTTCGCCTCGCTGATCTTCGCGAGGTCGACGCCGTCCAGCTCGACACTGCCCTCGGTCGGCCGGTCCAGGCCGCCGATCATCTGCAACAGGGTGGACTTGCCGCCACCGGTGGGGCCCTGGATGACGAGCTGGTCGCCGTCCTCGATGGTGAGGTCGACGCCGCGCAGCGCCTCCACCGTCTCCTTGCCCCGCGAGTAGCGCTTGGTGACGCCGGTCAGTCTGTACATGGGTGCTCCAAAAGTAAGGGGGTGGGGCGCCGCGCCCCGGGGGGGAACGGACGCGGCGCCCCAGCTCATGAGGGGTCAGGACACGCTGCGCAGCGCGTCCGCGGGCCGCATCCGGGACGCCCGCCAGCCGCCCATCGCGCCGGCGATCAGACCGCCGGTCACCGCGAGGCCCACCGCGAGGGCGATGGTGGTCAGCGAGACGGGCGCGGACAGCGCGATCTCCATGGTGTTCTGCGTGGCCTGCCGGCCCGGACCGCCACCGCCGCCGGGACCGCCGCCCATGGCGCCACCGCCGCCGGAGTTGCCGAGCTGCGCGGTCAGCTTCGGGCTGATCGCGGTCACCGCGTAGGCCGCCGCGAGCCCCAGGCCGATGCCGAGGGCGCCGCCGAGCAGGCCGTTCACCATCGACTCGCCGACGACCTGCCGGGTCACCCGGCGGCTCGGCCAGCCCAGCGCCTTGAGCGTGCCGAACTCACGCACCCGGCGGGACACCGCCGAGGAGGTCAGCAGCGCGGCCACCAGGAAGGCGGCGGCGAGCACCGCGACGGACAGCCACTTGCCGACGCTGGTCGCGAGGTTCGAGGCGGTGGAGAGGGAGCCGGAGACGGTCTCCGCGAGATCCGCCGAGGTCGTCACCGTCGTACCGGAGATGTTCTTCTGGATCGTCGACTTGACCGAGTCGATCTGCTTCGAGTCGGTCGCCTTGACGTAGATCGTGGTGACCTGGTTCTTGGCGTCGGCCAGCGTCTGGGCCTGCTTCAGGGGCAGGTAGACGTCGGTGGTGGACTCGCTGCTGGAGGCCGTCGCGATACCGATGACCGTGTATTTGGTGCCGGAGATCTTGAGGGTCTTGCCGACCTTGTACGAGTTCTCCTTGGCGTACGACTTGCTGAGCACCACGACCTTGGCGTTGGTCTGCGAGGCCGTGAAGGTCTTGCCGGAGGTGATCTCCATGCCGGCCAGCGGGCCCAGGGTCTGGTCGGTGACGTCGACGCCGGCGACCGAGTAGGAGTTCACGTCGAACGAGGCGCCGCCGCCCTGCACCTGGGGGGCCGCCGTGCTGGTGCCGCCGCCGGGGCCGCCCTGGCCCTGGGACTGGCCGTCGCCGGTCGTGGACTGGGCCTTGCCCTGGGTGAAGGAGCCGTCGACCTTGGTGACGTTCAGGGTGATCGCGCCGACCGCGTCGGCCACCCCCTCCTGCTTGGCGACCTCGGCGACCAGCGCGGCCTTGAGGGCCTGGCCGCCCTGGGTCATCACCCGGTCCGAGCTCTGCGTCTCGTCACTGTCGTTCGACTGGGCGTCGAACTCGAAGTTCGGTCTGCCGGAGCTGTTGTCGGTGGGCGCCGACCTCGCCTTGGTCACCGTCATGTCGGTGCCGAGGCCGTACAGCGACTTCAGGACTTTGTCCTGAGCCTGAGTCATACCGGCCGACACCGAGTTGACGGTGATGACCAGCGCGATACCGAGCGCCAGACCCAGTGCGATGACCAGGGCGGCCTTCTTGCGCCGGCCCAGCTCGCGCTTGAGATAGATGCCAAACATCCCGTTCCTCAGAGGTTCTTGGCGCCCGCTGTGGGCGCGGCCTCAAAGTAGGGACGAACCTTTGAGCGGGGCTGAGTAAGGGATGTGCAAGGACTGAGAAAGCGGGAGGCCGCATCAGAAATGAGCAAGACAGATTCCCGGTCCCGGCATTGACGTGCACGGCAGCCGTTCCACCCACCGGCGTGTACCCCGCGGTCCCACGCGAGGCCCACCCCCATCCGGTGCGGTGGAACGACTGCCGTCTCCCCCCTCGGTTTGGTCTGCGGAAGCTCACTGCTCCAAGTGTGAAGTTCTGATGGAGGAGATGTAGAGCATAAGTCTGTCACCGGCCCGGATGGAGCGGATGTTCATATTCCGGTTGTGCAGATTGAGCCCTCAACCTCGTCCGACGTACGGCATCGCGGTCGCCAGCACGGTCGCGAACTGCACGTTCGCTTCCAGTGGCAGTTCCGCCATGTGCCGCACCGTGCGCGCGACGTCGGCGACGTCCATCACGGGCTCGGGCGCGACCTCCCCGTTGGCCTGCAAGGCCCCGGTCTGCATCCGCGCGGTCATGTCGGTCGCCGCGTTCCCGATGTCGATCTGCCCGACCGCGATGCCGTACGGCCGCCCGTCCAGCGACAGCGACTTGGTGAGGCCGGTCAGGGCGTGCTTGGTCGCGGTGTAGGCGACGGAGTGCGGACGTGGCGTATGGGCGGAGATCGAACCGTTGTTGATGATCCGCCCGCCCCGCGGGTCCTGCTCCTTCATCTGCCGGTACGCCGCCTGCGCGCACAGGAACGCCCCGTTGAGGTTGGTGTCCACCACGTGCCGCCACGCGTCGTACGGCAGCTCCTCCACGGGCACCCCGCCGGGCCCGAACGTCCCCGCGTTGTTGAACAGCAGGTCCACCCGCCCGAACCGCTCCACGGTCGCGGCGAACAGCGCGGCCACGTCGTCGGGCCGCGCGACATCCGTGCGTACGGCGAGGGCGGCGCCCTCGGGTGCGAGCGCCGCCGTCTCCTCAAGGGGCCGCGTGCGGCGCCCCGCCAGCGCCACGGACCAGCCGGCCCGCAGCAGCTCCACGGCGACGGCCCGCCCGATGCCCGAGCCGGCGCCGGTCACGACGGCGATCTTCGATCCATGTTCAGTCATGACACGGAGCGTACGAGCTTCATCCGTAATGCGGAATCAAAAGTCCGCCATGCGAATGTTTCACTCCCCCGGGTAGCGGACCCCGACGCGCTCCCGGACCGTGTCCATCGTCCGCATCACCGCGAGCGTGCCGTCGAGCGGGACGAGCGGCGACTCGGTCTCCCCGGCCCGCAGCGCGCGCATGACCTCGACGGCCTCGTGCTTGAGGCTGTTGCGGGGACCGGCCTCGGCCTTGAACTCCTCGGGGTCACGGCCGTCGCGGTGCAGCACGAACCGGTCCGGGAAGAAGAAGCCGTACGGCACGTCGATACGGCCCAGCGAACCAGTGACCGACGCCGAGGTCGCCGTACCGCCGATGATCGAGCAGTGCACCGAGGCGAGCGCGCCGCCGTCGTAGGAGAGCAGGGCTCCGGTCTGGAGGTCGACGCCCTCCTCGGAGAGAGTCGCGCGGGCCGTGATGTCCGACGGCTCCCCGAGCAGCAGCTGGGCGAACGACACCGGGTACACGCCGAGGTCGAGGAGTGCGCCGCCGCCCTGTGCGGGGTCGCGCAGCCGGTGGCTGGGCGGGAAGGGCCCGGCGAGCCCGAAGTCGGCCTGGACGCTGCGCACTTCGCCGATGGCGCCGTCGTCGACCAGCGCCTTGAGCCGCCGTATCAGGGGATTGCAGTACATCCACATGGCTTCCATCAGGAAGCTCCCGCGCTCCCGCGCGAGCCCGACCAGTTCCTCCGCCTCGCGCGCGTTGAGCGTGAAGGCCTTCTCGCACAGCACGTTCCGCCCGGCCTCCAGACACAGACCGGCGGCCGCCCGGTGCGCCGAGTGCGGGGTGGCGACGTAGACGACATCGATGTCCGCGTCCTCGGCCAGCGCGCCCCACTCGCCGTACGCCCGCTCGATCCCGAACCGCTCCGCGAACGCCTTCGCCGACTCCTCGCTCCGCGAGGCCACCGCCACGACCTCCGCGTCCGGCAGATCGACCAGATCCGCCGTGAACGCCGCCGCGATCCCACCGGTCGCCAGGATTCCCCAGCGCACCTTCTGCTCCGTCATCCCCGCGCCCACCCTTGCTCGCGTGACACTCGCCACTGTGTACGAGCTGAGAGCATAGGTGGCGGATCTGACGCGGAGGGAGGGGCACATGCCCGACAGCGGGGCATCGACACCGGACCTGGAACAGACGGCTGCGGCACCGGCACAAGCGCGGCCGTCCACTCGTGCCGCGCGCCGCACCGGCTGGGTCGTCACGCTCACCCTCGGTGGTCTGACCGCCACACCCCCGCTCGCGATGGACATGTACCTCCCCTCGCTGCCGGAGGTCACCGACTCCCTGCACGCGCCCGCCGCGACCGTGCAGCTCACGCTCACCGCCTGTCTGCTCGGCATGGCCCTCGGCCAGCTCGTGGTCGGCCCGATGAGCGACCGCTGGGGACGCCGCCGTCCGCTGCTGATCGGTCTCGTCGTCTATGTGGTGGCCACCGCCCTGTGCGCTCTGGCGCCCACCGTCGAGACCCTGGTCGCCTTCCGGCTGACGCAGGGGCTGGCGGGCGCGGCCGGGATAGTGATCGCGCGGGCCGTCGTCCGCGATCTCTACGACGGTGTGGCCATGGCCCGCTTCTTCTCCACCCTGATGCTGATCGGCGGGGTCGCCCCGATCGTCGCGCCCGTCATCGGCGGCCAGATCCTGCGGCTGACGGACTGGCGGGGCGTGTTCGTGGTGCTGACGGTCGTCGGCGCGCTGCTGGCCGTGCTGGTGTGGGCCAAGCTGCCCGAGACCCTCCCGGTGGAGCGGCGCCATGCCGGCGGGGTCGGCGAGGCGCTGCGGTCCATGGGCGCCCTGCTCGCCGACCTCCCCTTCACCGGCTTCATGCTCGCGGGCGGCTTCGCCTTCGCCGCGCTGTTCGCCTACATCTCGGCCTCGCCGTTCGTGATCCAGGAGATCTACGGGGCCTCACCGCAGACTTTCAGCCTGCTGTTCGGGCTGAACTCGATCGGCCTGGTCGTCGTCGGCCAGATCAACGGCAAGCTGCTGGTCGGCCGGGTCAGCCTGGAGAAGGTGCTGGGCGCGGGGCTCGCGATCGTCATCGCCGCCGCGACCGCGCTGCTGCTGATGTCCCTGGGCGTGTTCGGCGAGCCCGGACTGGTGGCCGTGGCCGCCGCCCTCTTCGTCCTGATGTCGGCGATGGGCGTCACCCTGCCCAACGCCCAGTCCCTCGCCCTGCTGCGCACCAAGCACTCCGCGGGCTCCGCCTCCGCCCTGCTCGGCACCTCCTCCTTCCTCATCGGCGCCATCGCCTCGCCGCTGGTCGGGGTCGCCGGGGAGGACACCGCCGTACCGATGGCCGTGGTCCAAGTCGTGTCGGCACTGGTAGCGCTTGCCTGTTTCATGGGAATGTGCCGTCCTTGGAACAGACGTGCGAGCGTGGAGGGAGCGGAGAGCTGAGCGCGCCGAGACTGCGCAGCGACACACCGGAACGGGCCGGACTCGACCCCGGAGAACTCGAACACCTGGTCCAGGAGGTCCGTGACCTCACCACCGGCGAGCGCCCTTGGGCGGCCGGCGTCGTCGTGGTCGCCGGGCGCGGCCCGGTGATCGCCGTCGAGGAGGCGTCGGGCTGGGCGGTCCGGTTCGCGTCCTACGACCCCGAGGCCGACGCGGGCGTGGAACTGCCGCGCAAGGCACGCGTCCCGATGACGGTCGCCACCCCCTTCGACCTCGCCTCCCTCACCAAACTGTTCACCGCGGTCGCCGCCATGCAGCAGATCGAACGCGGCACGCTCGGCATCGACGCCCGGGTGGGCGCGTATCTGCCGGACTTCCGGGCCGCGGCCGAGCACGGGGTGACCGTACGGGAGCTGCTCACGCACACCTCAGGGCTGCGCCCCGAACTCCCGCTGTACGACTGCGCGGACGACGCGGAACGGCTGGACATGCTGCGGTCCGAGCCCCCGATCGGCGTCCCCGGCACCTACACCTACTCGGATCTGAACCTGCTCCTCCTCCAGCACGTCCTGGAACGCATCACCGGCCGGAGCCTCGACACCCTCGTCCACGACGGCATCACGCGGCCGCTGGGCATGACGGCGACCACGTTCGGGCCGTGCCCCGGGGCGGCGGCGACGGAGTACCAGCGGCGGCCCTGGGCCAAGGCGGACCGGGGGATGCTGCGGGGGGTCGTCCACGACGAGAACGCCTGGGCGCTGGGCGGCGTGGCCGGCCACGCCGGTCTCTTCTCCACCGGCCGCGACCTCGCCGTCTTCTGCCGCGCCCTGCTGGCCGGCGGCTCCTACGGCCCCGCCCGCATCCTCGGCCCCGACTTCGTCGACCTGCTCCTCACCCCACCGGGCCTGGGCTTCGCCATCGACCAGCCGTGGTTCATGGGCGAACTGGCGGGACGGGGAGCCGCGGGGCACACCGGGTTCACCGGGACCTCGCTGGTCCTGGACCGGGCGACAGACACGTTCCTGGTGCTGCTGTCGAACGCGGTCCATCCACGGAGACGGCCGCCGGACAGTGGGCCGAGGGCGGCGGGGGCGACGCGTCTGGCACGTGCGGTTCGGCCGACGAGTCTTTCCGGGGGGTGAGGGGAGGGGGCTTCGGGGCTGAGCGGGGCTGAACGGGGGTGATCGGAGCTGATCGGGGGGTGCGGGGGCGGCGGTGGGGTGCGGGGGTGGCGTGGGCGGGATCCGCTGCCTGTCCGGTGTTTGGGGGGAGGGGTCTTCGGGGCTGATCGCGGGGCGCAGGGTGGGGGCGAGGTCCGCTGCCTGTCTGGTGCTTGGGGCGAGGGGCCTTCAGGGCCGATGGTTGGGCGCGGGATCCGCAGGGCTCGCATCAGCGCCGGTCGCCCTAGAATCGCCGGGTGAACGCCCCCGTATCCCCGGCCGAGACCCTTCGCGCCGCCCTTGCCGGCCTCCTCGACGGCCTTCCCCCGAAGCAGGCCGCGCAGGCCGTCGACCGGCTGATCGCCAAGTACCGCGGGGCCACCCCGACCGACGCGCCCATCCTCCGGGACCGGGCGGATGTCGCGGCGTACGCCGCGTATCGGATGCCGGCCACCTTCGAGGCGGTGCGCTCGGCGTTGGACGCGTTCGCGGAGGCGGTGCCGGAGTGGGTGCCGGCGAGTCATGTGGACGTCGGTGGGGGGACCGGGGCGGCGACATGGGCGGTCAGCGCCACCTGGTCCGGGGCGCGGCCGGTCACGGTGCTCGACTGGGCGGAGCCCGCGTTGGCCCTGGGCCGGGAGATCGCCGGGGCCAATCCGGCGCTGGGGGGTGCCAGTTGGCGGCGCGCGCGGATCGGATCCTCGCTCGCGCTGGAGAGCACGGACCTCGTCACGGTGTCCTACGTCCTGAACGAACTCACTCCCGCAGACCGCACCGCCCTCGTCGATGCCGCCGCGGGCGCCGCGCAGGCGGTGGTGATCGTCGAGGCCGGTACGCCGGACGGGTACGCGCGCGTGATCGAGGCGCGGGACCGGCTGATCGCGGCCGGCTTCCAGGTGGCGGCGCCCTGCCCCCACAGCGCGGCCTGTCCCATCGTCTCCGGTGAGGACTGGTGCCACTTCTCGACGAGGGTCAGCCGCTCGTCCCTCCATCGGCAGGTCAAGGGTGGCTCCCTGCCGTACGAGGACGAGAAGTTCAGCTACGTCGCCGCGGCCCGCTTCCCGGTCGCCCCGGCGGTGTCCCGTGTCGTCCGTCGTCCCCAGATCCGTAAGGGCCAGGTCCTGCTGGACCTGTGCGAGGCGGAGGAGCGACTGTCCCGTACGACGGTGACGAAGCGGCACGGTGACCTGTACAAGGCGGCGCGGGACGCGGCGTGGGGCGACCCCTGGCCCCCGCTGCCGTAGCAACAGACTTTTCTCGCCCCCGCCGCCCCTACCCGTCCCATCCCTGGGGGCTGCGCCCCCAGACCCCCGCTTCGGCCCTGAACGGGCCTCGTCCTCAAACGCCGGACGGGCTGGGTTTCTCGAACGTCCGGCGTTCACGAAATTCAGCCCCTCCGGCGTTTGAGGAGCGGGGGTCCAGGGGGCAGCGCCCCCTGGGAACGGGGTCGAAGGGGCAGCGCCCCTGGGGATGGGAACGGGTAAGGGCGGCGGGGGCGAAACCAATCGGGTTCGGCGAGACGGGCCGTCTCACTCGCCTGCTACCGTCGCCCCATGGTCAAGCAGCCCGCCCCCGACACCACTCGCCGCAGCGAGAAGTCCCGTCGCGCCATCTATGACGCCGCACTCGCACTCGTCGGCGAGGTCGGTTACCCCAAGACCACCATCGAGGGCATCGCGGCCCGCGCGGGTGTCGGCAAGCAGACGATCTACCGGTGGTGGTCGTCGAAGGCGGAGGTGCTGATGGAGGCCTTCCTCGACCTCGGCGAGCAGTCCGCACGTGAGTCCGGTCAGGAGTCGTACGCGTTCCCGGACACCGGCGACCTCGCCGCCGACCTGAAGGCCGTACTGCGCGCCACCGTCGACGAGCTGAAGGACCCCCGCTTCGATGTGCCGTCGCGAGCCCTGGCCGCGGAAGGCGTCGTCAATGAGCAGCTCGGCCGGGAACTCGTCGCCAAGCTGCTCCAGCCCTCGCTCCAGCTCTACATCGACCGTCTGCGCTCCGCACAGGACGCCGGCGACGTACGCCCGGACATCGACCCGCGCATCGCCCTGGAGCTGGTCGTCTCACCGCTCGCCCAGCGCTGGCTCCAGCGCACCGGACCGATCGACCACGCGTACACGGACACCCTCGTCGACTACGCCCTCTACGGCCTGACCCCGCGCTGAGCCACCCGCTGAGGCACCCGCGCCAACCGCCCCGGCGTATCCGTGATCACCCCGTCGCAGCCCAGCCCCAGCACCCGGTCCCGCTGCGCCGGCGTCACCACGGTGTGTGCCCACACCCGACGGACACCGGAGTGCACCGCCCGGACCAGATCCGCGTCACGTGCCTTGTAGTCGACGTCCAGGACGTCCACGAAGGACCGCCACCGCTCGGGACGGTCGGTGCGCAGCTGCTGTGCCGAGCGCCACAGGCTGGTCAGGAGGCCCATGCGGTGGGCCCGCCGGGCCAGCGCCGGGTCGTTGGAGTTCACGAAGACCGAGCGGGTCAGACCCCGGGCGCGGAGGAGCGCCGCCAGCGGGGCCACGCTGCGGGGGTCCTTCGCCTCCAGCATCAGCACGACCCGTCCGCCCAGCAGATCCAGCACCTGGGCCACCGTCGGCGGCCGTTCCGATCGCCAGCTGCCGGGGAGGGAGGCCTTCGGGCGTACCCGTACGCCCTGCCACTCCCGCACGTTCAGCTTGTGCACCTCACCGCCCAGGTACGTGGTGCGGTTCAGTAGCGGATCGTGCATCACGACGAGCGTGCCGTCGCTCAGCATGCGGGTGTCGAAGTCCAGTACGTGGGCCGTACCGCGCCCATAGGCGGCCATGAGCCCCGACAGACTGTTCTCGGGCACCTCACGGGCGCCGCCGCGATGGGCGACGTATGTCACACGCGGCAGCGAGTCCACGGTGAGCGGTCCGGACCCCCACTCCAGCGGGATCGTCGGTCCCAGCAGTGAGACCAGGGAAGCCGCCGAAGCCAGGCCCGTCAGCGCGATCTTCGTGACCATGACGACCACGGTAGGGGCGCCGGGATTCTAAATCCGCTCAAAGCAGTCGATTTCACCCGATCCTCCTCCCCGGTACGCCCTGTCCCGCCTACCCCGGTTGTGGGCTCCGGTCCCCCGGAGCGCAGGATGGTGGGACCATAGGGCATGCTGTCCGCACAACAGCGAGGCGAGGCGATACATGAGCCAGGAGTTCGGCGGCCGGACCGGCCTGCAGGGCA
The DNA here is from genome assembly GCF_042894505.1 of Streptomyces sp. NPDC001536. NCBI lineage: Bacteria > Bacillati > Actinomycetota > Actinomycetes > Kitasatosporales > Streptomycetaceae > Streptomyces > Streptomyces sp. NPDC001536. The sequence continues at coordinate 152,749 of NZ_JBIAVQ010000001.1, read as the reverse complement.
AACTCACCCAGTGGCTGCGTGGACGCCGCCCGAAGGAGGCCGCCGACGACGGCGGCCGTGAGGCCCTGCTGCTGGCCGCCGCCGAGGCGGGCCTGCCTCTCGCGCCCGCCGCGCACCCGGCCGGCTACCGCTGTTCCTGCGACCGCATCGGCTGTCCCACCCCCGCCCGGCACCCCGTCTCCTTCGCCTGGCAGACGCAGTCCACCACCGACCGCGCCCAGATCGAGCGCTGGGCCCGGCACCAGCCGCAGGCCAACTTCATCACCGCCACCGGCATGGTGCACGACGTGCTGGACCTGCCCCTCGAAGCCGGCCGCGAGGCCCTGGAGCGGCTGCTCGCCTCCGGTATCGAGGTCGGCCCGGTCGCCGAGACCGACGACGGCCGGCTGATGTTCTTCACCCTCACCCGCGGCACCCCCGAGGACGAGGACGAGTGGTGGCCGTGCGAGCTGGACTGCCACCCCGAGACGATGGACGAGCGTCCGGGGCTCCGCTGGCACTGCCGCGGCTCCTACGTCCTCGTACCGCCCGCCCGGCTGCCCGGTGACGGACAGTCCGTGCACTGGGTACGCGGCCCGGAACACCCCCTGCCCGACCCGCTGAGCCTGCTGGAGATCCTCACCGACGCCGGTGCCCGCTGGGCCGGCGAGGAGCCCGACCACGTCTCCGCGGCCTGGCCCCTGCGCGGCTGAGGCACCTCCTCAGAAGGTGGCCTTACTCGCCCTTCGCCGCCGTCAGTCCCTGGATCCGCCCCAGCACCGACACCTGCCCGCCGCCCGCGCCCTTCGCCGGGTCCAGCGCGACCTCGTTGGAGACGAACTCCATCGTCAGCGACTGCTTGACCTCGCCGGTCGTCAGGGCGTCGACGGCCGCGTTCTGGTCGGGGAGCGTGGTGCCCGCGTACGCGGTCTGCTTCATGTAGTGCCGCGTGCTGAAGAACACCAGCGCGCCGCCGTCCTTCGTGCGCAGCGCCAGCGGGGCGTAGTCACCGTCCGTCAGCGGCTCGTCGATGTACTGCGTGGCCCGTCCCGGCTTCTTGGCGTCCTTCACGCGCTGGGTGCGCCAACCGCTGGTGTGCGCGCCCGCCGCGAAGGTCTTCCCCTCGCCGCTCTCCAGATACGTCGCGTAGTCCTGGCTCAACTGCCGCGGGGCGACGGACAGTTCCGTCGAGTTCGCGGGGACGGCCTCCGCCCAGCCGTCCGTGTCCGTCTTGAACTCCGGTACGTCGTCCGGCGCGACCAGCGTCAGATACGCCACCTGGAACGGCTCGTCCAGGCCGTCGCGCGTGAACACGAACAGCCAGCGCGCGCTGCCGCCCTTGTTCGCGGCGGTGTCGGCGACGAACCAGCGCGGCCAGCCCGCCTTCTTGGGGATGGTGTACTTCGCGTCGGACAGCTTCAGCGGGGTGTGCGCCGTGTTGCCCTGCGGGCTGTTCGCCTTGCCCGCCTTCAGCCGCGCCGCGTCGATGTCGGCGAGGGGGCCGGTGACATGGTCCGCGTCCAGGGAACTGTCGTACGCCTTGTCGGCGTTGTTGTACGCGGTCGTGAACTCCTGGAGCGCCTCGGCGGCTTCGGCCTTGGTCGTCGCGGGGAGCACCTCGCGCTCCCCGTGGACCACCACACACCCGCTCGCCGTCAGCGACAAAGCGGTCACCGAGGCCGCTATCAGCACCCTCCGGTCAAGACTGCGGAGCCTTCGAGGGCTGCGATCCCTGCTCATCGGATGCCTTCACCTTCCCCTTCCCGGAGGCGAACCCTACCGGGGCGAGGAACAGCGCGAGCGTCGGGATCAAGTACAGCAGCCACACCGTGACCTGGAGCACGGTCGGGTCCGGCTGGAAGTTGAAGACGCCCTTCAGCAGGGTGCCGTACCAGCTGTCCGGCGGGATGGTCCCGGAGATGTCGAAGGCCTTGTCCGTCAGGCCCGGCAGCCAGTCGGCCTCCTGGAGATCATGGAAGCCGTACGCCAGCACACCCGCCGCCACGACGACCAGCATCCCGCCGGTCCATGTGAAGAACTTGGCGAGGTTGATCTTCAACGCGCCGCGGTAGAACAGCCAGCCCAGCACGACCGCCGTGGCGATGCCGAGCCCCACGCCGATCAGCGGGCGCGGCGTCCCGTCACCGGCCGCGTGCACCGACGCCCACACGAACAGGGACGTCTCCAGGCCCTCCCGGCCGACCGCCAGGAACGCGGTGGCGACCAGCGCGCCGGTGCCCATCTGGAGGGCCGCGTCCAGCTTGCCGTGCAGCTCCGCCTTCAAGTGCCGGGCGGTGCGCCGCATCCAGAAGACCATCCACGTCACCAGGACGACCGCGAGGATCGACAGGGAGCCGCCGAGTGCCTCCTGCGCCTTGAACGTCAGCTCCTGGGAGCCGAATTCGAGCGCGCAGCCGAAGCCGAGCGCGATCGCTACCGCGACGCCGATACCGATCCAGATGGGCTTCAGCGCGTCCCTGCGGTCCGTCTTCACCAGATAGGCGATGAGGATGCAGACGACGAGAGAGGCCTCCAGGCCCTCGCGCAGACCGATCAGATAGTTGCTGAACACGGCTAGGCCTCCTTGGCGAACAGCGTGCTGCCCCACCAGTCGTCCTTGTCACGGACGCCGGGCGGGACGGCGAAGACCGCCGAACCCACGTGCTGGATGTACTCGTTGAGCGCGTCCGGGGCGAGGTTGCGCTGGATCTGCACGAATCCCTTGCGCACGTCGCGCTGGTACGCGAGGAAGAACAGCCCGGCGTCGAGCCGCCCGAGCCCGTCGGTGCCGTCGGTGAAGGAGTAGCCCCGGCGCAGGATCGTCGCTCCGTGGTTGGAGTCGGGGTGGGCGAGCCGGACGTGCGCGTCGGGCAGCATCGCCTTCAGGAACGGCTTGTCGCGCTCCTTGGCCTTGCCGACCGGGGCGCCCTCGCCCTTGTCGCGGCCGAAGATGTCCTCCTGCTCCTGCAAGGAGGTGCGGTCCCAGGTCTCGATGTGCATCCGGATGCGGCGGGCGACCAGATAGGACCCGCCGACCATCCAGTCGGGCCCGTCCTGACCGGAGACCCACACGAACTTCTTCAGCCGGTCCGTCTCGGTCCCCGCGATGTTGCGGGTGCCGTCCTTGAACCCCATGAGGTTGCGCGGGGTCTGCTCCTCGGGGGTCGTCGACGAGGTCTTCCCGAAGCCGAGCTGCGACCAGCGGATGACGACCTTGCCGAAACCGATCCGGGCCAGGTTGCGGATGGCGTGCACGGCGACCTGCGGGTCGTCCGCGCAGGCCTGGACGCACAGGTCGCCGCCGCTGCGGTTCTTGTCGAGGGCGTCCCCGGCGAACTTGGGCAGCTCGAAGAGACCCTCGGGCTGTGCGTCCGCGAGGTCGAACTTCCCGAACAGCGACGGCCCGAAGCCGATGGTGAGGGTGAGCCGCGAGGGCTTGAGCCCCAGCGCCTCACCGGTGTCGTCCGGCGGCGCCTCGGCCAGCCCGCCGAAGGCGCCCTCGCCGACCGCCTGTCCGCCGGTCATCCGCCGCGCGGCCGCCGTCCAGTCCTTGAGCATCTGCACGAACTCGGCGCGGTCCTCGGTCTTCACGTCGAACGCGGCGAAGTGCAGCCGGTCCTGCACGGGCGTGGAGATACCGGCCTGATGGGTGCCGTGGAACTCGACGGCGGCCCCCGCCTCGGCTCCCGCCGGGTCCACGTCGTCGCCGGTCCGGGTCATCGCCACCGCCCCGCCGGCCGCGGCGGCACCGAGCGCGAGCCCGGCACCGCCCCAGCCGATCAGCGCACGGCGGGACGGGGAGGGCGAGCTCTCGGTGGTGGAGGTCTCGCCCGTCGAGTTCTCGGTCATGAGGGGTTTCCCTGCTTCACTTCGCGACGACGGCGGCGGCGAGCTTGGACAGCGGCTCCGCGAGGGCGTTCACCGCGTCCGACAGCTCCTTGCGGTCGTCCTTGCCGACCTTCTCGTACGAGGTGAAGTCGTACGAGGTCTTGTCCGCGCGGTACTTGTCCAGCAGCGTGTTGAGCGCGGCGAACTGCTTGTCGAGCTCGGTGGTCAGGGCCGCGTCGTTCTCCTTGGCGACCGGCTTCAGCAGCTCGTACGACTTCTCCGCGCCCTCGACGTTGGCCTTGAAGTCGACGAGGTCGGTGTGCGAGTAGCGCTCCTCCTCGCCGGTGACCTTGCCGGTGGCGACCTCGTCGAGGAGCTCCTTGGCGCCGTTGGCCATGGAGGTCGGGGTGATCTCGGCCTTGCCGACCCGGTTCTGCCAGTCCTTGAGGTCGGTGATCAGCTGGTCGGCGAGCTCGGAGTCGCGGGCGGTGAGCTTCTTGTCCTTCCAGAGCGAGCGCTCCAGGCGGTGCCAGCCGGTCCAGTCCTTCTCCGGGTCCTGGCCGTCCTCCAGACCGTCCTCGCGGACGTCGACCTTCGGGTCGATGTCACCGAAGGACTCAGCGACCGGCTCGGTGCGCTCCCAGCCGATACGGGAGGGGGCGTAGGCCTTCTTCGCGGCCTCGATGTCCCCGTCCTTGACCGCCTTGGCGAAGGTCTCGGCGAGCGGCAGCGTCTCGTCGGCCTGCGCCTGCACATAGGTGCGGTAGGCGGCGACGGCCTTGTCGAGCCGCGGGTCGCGCTTGGCCGCGGTGCCGCCGGTGGCCTTGACGTCCTGGCGGATGCCGTCGCCCTTCATGCCGGGCTTGCAGGCGATCGTGTAGTCGCCGGCCTTCACCTCGGCGGTGACGGTCTGCTTGGTGCCCGGGCCGATGTTCTCGCGCTCGGTGACGACCCGGTCGTCGGGGAAGAGGATGTAGACCTCGGTGACCTTGGAGCCCTTGTTCTCGATGGCGAGCTCGACGTGGCCGGCCGGGAACTCCTTCTTCGACACCTCGCACTTGCTGTCGGTGGCGGTCACGTTGATCACTCCGTCGCCGCTCTCCGAGCCTTTCTCGGTGCACCCGGTGAGGGCGGTCAGGGCCGCCACGGCGGCGGTGGCGGTGACTGCGGAGAGTCTGGCGGCTCGCATGCGGGCTCCCGGCGATGGCTGAAAAATCACGTGACAGGGCTCACACGGTTCGGTGAGGCTCGCCTAACTTATCCGAGCCTTACCTGCGTGATACCCCACCGTTCCGTGATTCACCTCTCATAGACGGTGTAAGAGCACGACCCGATCACGGTGACTCAAAACGGACCCCAAGGAAGGGTCAAAGGAGATTCAAAGGCTCCGCTCGGGGTTTACGAGCAGCGCGCCCGTCCGCGGGTGCGGGAACACCTCGACGGGCTGGTCGTACACCTCCGACAGCAGCGCCCGGTCGAAGACCTCCTTGGGCGCCCCGTCGGCGGCGACCCGCCCGGCCCGCAGGATCGCGGCCCGGTGCGCGTACGCGGCGGCGAGCCCCAGATCGTGCAGGACGACGACCACGGCGTCCCCCTTCCGTGCCCGCTCCCGGCACACCCGCAGCACCAGCTCCTGATGCTTGAGGTCGAGAGCGGCGGTCGGCTCGTCGAGCAGCAACAGAGGAGCGCGCTGGGCCAGCACCCGCGCGAGCGCCACCCTGGCCCGCTCACCACCGCTCAGCGCGCCGAAGGGGCGAGGCGCGAAGCCGGTGACCTCGGTCTGCGCCATCGCCTCGGCCACGGCCCGGTCATCGTCGTCGGGTGCGACGGCTGCCCAGGGGGCCCTGCCCATCCGTACGACGTCCTCGACGGTGAAGGGGAAGGAGAGCGAGGCGGACTGGGGGAGGACGGCCCTCCGGAGGGCGAGCTCGGGCGCGGACCACTCCGTGGCGGGCCGGCCGTGAATCCGTACGACTCCTTCGGCGGCCGGAATGTCTGCGGCGAGCGCACCGAGCAGCGTGGACTTCCCCGCACCGTTGGGCCCGACGAGCGCCAGCACCTCCCCGGCACGGACGGTGACGTCGATGCCTCGCAGTACGTCGCGGGATCCGAGCCGGACGCGGAGCCCTTCCGCCGTGGCGAGCACGTCCCCGGGCTCGGCGGGGGCCGGGGGAGTGGGGCGGTTGCGGAGGAGTCTCATGGCGGGGGTCCTTGGGGTGATAGGGCTGAGGAGGGTTCGGCACCGCCGAGGGGGCCGTGGGGGCTGAGCGCCGTTGCGGCGGGAGAAGAGGGCGTGTGGGAAAGGGGGGCGAGTGGGAGAAGAGGGCGTGTGGGAAAGGGGGGCGAGTGGGAGATGGGGGCGAGTGGGGCGGAGGAAGTGCGCGGGTGAGGGTGGGCGTGTGCGGTGATGGGTGAGCGGGGTCAAGGGGGCTGAGGGGGCAAGGAAGGGGCTGTGCTTGGCATCGCGCGGCGCCCCCAACTCCCCAGGGGCGCGGGGAACTGCGCGACCAGCCCCCACGCGCCCGCGGACGCCACACAACCTCTAGGCCCATCCCCCCTGCTTGCGCCGCGTCCGCCGCAGCAGCCAGAAGAAGAACGGGCTGCCCAGCAGAGCCGTCAGCACACCCAGTGGCAGCTCCGCCGGTGCCGCGACGGTCCGGGCGGTCAAGTCCGCGGCCAACAGCACCAGCGCCCCCAGCAACGCACTCCCCGGCACCAGGAACCGATGCCCCGGCCCGGCCACCATCCGCAGCAGATGCGGCACCACCAGCCCGACGAAACTGATGATCCCGGACACACTCACCGCCGCCGCCGTCAGCAACGCGATCACCAGTACCAGAACGATCCGCAACCGCTCCACATCCACCCCCAGATGCCGAGCCGGCCGCTCACCGAGGGACAGCAGATCCAACCGCCGCGCGTACAAAGGAGCCACCGCCAGCCCGAGCACCGCACACGGCAGCACCGCGAGCACCTTCGGCCACGTCGCCTGCGCCAGCGACCCCAGCTGCCAGAACGTGATCTGGTTGACCGCCGCCGTGTCCGCGAAGAACAGGAACAGCCCGATCACCGCCCCCGCGAACGCGTTCACCGCGATCCCGGTGAGAATCAGCGTCACGACCTCCGTACGCCCCCCGGACCGCGACATCGCGTACACCAGCAGCACCGTGCCGAGCCCCGCGACGAACGCGAACGCCGAAACCGTCCACGTACCGAGGAAGTCGATCCCGAACGCGATCGCCGCGACCGCCCCCACCGCCGCCCCCGAGGAGACCCCGATGACCCCCGGCTCGGCGAGCGGATTGCCGAACACGCCCTGCATCAAGGCGCCCGCGCACCCCAAGGACGCCCCGACGAGCAGCGCGAGCACGATCCGCGGGAACCGCACGTTCCACAGCACCGACTCGGCGACCCGGTCCAACTCCCCGCCCCCGAGCCCGACTCTGTGCTGCACGGAACCGAGGACGTCCCCGACCGGGATCGGATAGGCCCCGACACCGGCCGCGACCGGCACGAGGACGAGCAGCCCCACGACCAGCCCGACGGTCATCGGCCACGCGGCCGAACGCCGTCTTCGTGGCGGTGATTCAGCCGTGCCGCCCGCCTGAGCCGCGGCCTTCTCCAGTACGGTCACGCCCCACCGTCCTTCTCGTGCAGCTGCTCCACGACCGACTTCAGCACCTGGTCGGTGCGCGGCTTCGACCAGCTTAGGTTAGCCTTACCTTGTCTGGCTGGAAGTCATCGGATGCGGCGGGATCTTGTACCGAGGCGTAGAACTGTCCCCGTGAACAGGGGGCACAGGGAACTGCTCGGGCCGGGACGGCTGGTACTGAACGTATCGGCCCGCCCCGGCCCGCCGGGGCTGCGTTTCGAGACGACGGGCGACGGCGGGATACTGCTGCGGCAGGGAGAGCGGCCCGTGCTGCTCGGTCGGACGGTGGGCCGGCACTGCTGCCGGGATCTGCACCTGCACCGTCTCGAGGGTTACCGCTCCCCGCTGCCGCCCCTGCGCTCGGCGGACATGAGGTCGAACGCCAACTGGCCGCACCGGTACGCGCGTTGGCTGGAGGACGCGGACGGCACCCCGTTGCTGGACGGACGTTGGGAGCTGGCCCTGCGGACCGAGTTCCCGCCGTACGTCTGGACCGAGGAGTTCGTGAAGGTCTGGCCGGGTGGCCAGTTGGAGCTGTACTGCGGTGGCGGCTGGAACGGCGTCCTCCCGCTCCGCCGCCTCTCGCCACCGGATGCCGGCCGGGTGAAGGCGTACCGCAAACACGCCCGCGAGGGAACTCTCGCGCCCGTCCTGCTGTGGTCGGTGACCTTCCTGGACGGCTGCGTGATCCTGGACGGCCACGACCGGGCGGTGGCCGCGCTGGCGGAGGGCCGGACGCCGGAGTGCGTGATGCTCGGCCGGGTGCCCGACGAGGACGTGTGGCGGCGGGTGGCCGAGGACGCGACCCGCGACCACGAGAAGCGCCTGCGGCAGCCGCCGACACGTCCCGACGACCCGGGCCACGCACGCCGACGGGCCGCCATGGAGCAGGGGCACGCGGAGCTGCTCGCCTCGCTTCCGTACGGCTCGCTCCGCACCGACTTCTGGCCCCTCCCCGGCGGAGCCGGGGCCTGGGACGACCTCGCCGACCGGGCGATGTTTCAATTCCCCCGTGACTGACTACGACGTACTGCGCGTCTTCTGCGCGGCGAACGGCGGATACGGCAATGAACTCGGCGTCATCCGTGAGGGATCCGTGATGCCGGACCGTGCGGAACGGCAGCTGTTCGCCGGGAAGCTCGGGTTCAGTGAGACCGTGTTCGTGGACGACCCGGAGCGCGGGGTCATCGACATCTATACGCCGACCCTGCGGCTGCCCTTCGCCGGTCATCCCTGCGTCGGCACCGCATGGCTGCTCGACGTGCCGGAACTGGTCACGCCGGCCGGCGTCGTGGGGACCCGGCTCGACGGCGAGTTCAGCTGGATCGAGGCGCGGGCGGAGTGGGCGCCGCCGCGGACGCTGCGGCAGTACGCGACGGCCGCCGAGGTCGACGACCTGGACGTGCCGCCGAAAGGGGAGTGGATCTACGCCTGGTCCTGGGAGGACGAGCCCGCGGGACGCGTGCGCGCGCGGGCGTTCCCCGGGCGGGACGACGGGATCGACGAGGACGAGGCGACCGGCGCGGCCGCCCTCCTGCTCACCGAACAGCTGGGCCGTGCCTTGAACATCACTCAGGGCGCGGGCTCACAGATCCTCACCGCACCCCAGCCCGGCGGCTGGGTGGAGATCGGCGGACGGGTGTTCCTGGAGCGCTAGCTAGGCGCTCAGCGGGAACTCCTCGCCCAGGGCGCGGAAGACCGCGGTGTTCAGCGCGAACGCCTTCTTGCACTCCGACACGATCCGCTGCTGCTCCAGGTCGTCGGCCTGGACCGCGTCCAGCAGCTCCCGGTAACCCCGCTTGAACGCGGCGGGGTTGGCGATCCCCTCGAAGACGTAGAAGCGCACTCCGTCGCCCTTGCGCTCGAAGCCCCACGTCCGCTCCGCCTTGTCGCGGATGATCTGGCCGCCGGAGAGGTCGCCGAGGTAGCGCGTGTAGTGGTGGGCGATGTAACCGGCCGGCCACTCGGTGGCGCACTCACGGACCCGGTCCGCGTAGGCCTGCGTGGCCGGCAGCGCGGTCAGCCCCGTACGCCAGTCGGCGCCCCGCAGATGCTCAAGGTCCCGCTCCAGCGCGCCCAGCCGGTACAGCTCGGGCTGGATGAAGGGCCCGGCCACCGGATCCGCGGCCAGCCGCTCGGCTCCGCTCTCCAGCGCCTCGTACACGAACCACAGCTGCTCGGTGTACCGCGCGTACGCGTCCACGCCCAACCTGCCGCCGAGCAGGTCACTCATGAACGACGAGGTCTCCGCCTCCACGTGCTGCTCATGGGAGGCGGTGCGGATGACTGTCGAGAAGGAGTCCATGCAGTACATCCTCTAAGGTAAGGCTTACCTAAGTCAATAGGTTTGCCGACGCCCTGTCGGTAAAAGCGTACAAGAAAAGACCCGCCCCCAGCAGGGGACGGGTCCACGGGCCTGCTACGGCAGCGTCAGGATCTCGGCGCCGCTCTCCGTCACCACCAGCGTGTGCTCGAACTGCGCCGTGCGCTTGCGGTCCTTCGTGACGACCGTCCAGCCGTCGTCCCACATGTCGTAGTCATGCGTGCCCAGCGTCAGCATCGGCTCGATCGTGAACGTCATGCCGGGCTGGATCACCGTCGTCGCGTGCGGGCTGTCGTAGTGGGGGATGATCAGGCCCGAGTGGAACGACGAGTTGATGCCGTGCCCCGTGAAGTCCCGGACCACGCCGTAGCCGAAGCGCTTGGCGTACGACTCGATGACCCGGCCGATGATGTTGATCTGACGGCCCGGCCTGACCGCCTTGATCGCACGGTCCAGCGACTCGCGCGTCCGCTCGACCAGCAGCCTGCTCTCCTCGTCGACGTCCCCGACCAGGTACGTCGCGTTGTTGTCACCGTGCACCCCGCCGATGTACGCCGTCACATCGAGGTTGACGATGTCGCCGTCCCGCAGCACCGTCGAGTCCGGGATCCCGTGGCAGATCACCTCGTTGACACTCGTGCACAGCGACTTGGGGAAGCCGCGGTAGCCGAGCGTCGACGGGTAGGCGCCGTGATCGCACATGTAGTCGTGCGCCACCTTGTCCAGCTCGTCGGTGGTCACGCCGGGGGCGATCAGCTTCGCCGCCTCCGCCATCGCCTGCGCGGCGATCCGGCCGGCGATCCGCATCGCCTCGATGGTCTCCGGCGTCTGCACCTCCGGTCCGGTGTACGGCGTCGGCGCCGGCTTGCCGACGTACTCGGGACGGCGGATGTTTCCGGGCACGGAACGGGTGGGGGACAGCTCCCCTGGTACGAGCAGCGACTGGCCAGACATGCCAGCGAGTCTAACGAGCCCCCGTGGGGGAACATGTCCCTGGCGAGAGGAGCTGGTCATGGCCCTGTTCAAGAAGCGCACGGTCGGCAAGCCGGGCGAGTGGTTCTACTGCCTGGAGCACAAGAAGGTCGAGGAGGGGCCGGACTGCCCCGGCAAGGACCGTTTCGGTCCCTACGCCTCCCGGCAGGAGGCCGAGCACGCGATGGAGACCGCCCGCGAGCGCAACCTCCAGTGGGAGAACGACCCCAAGTGGCACGACGCCTCGGCGGGCGGTGCCACGGACACGGACTGAAGGGGAGGCGCGGGTTGAGGGCGGCTGAGAGGGGCTGAGAGGCACCCCCTGCCGTCACGCCTCGGTCGGGGAGGCCACAGCCCCCTGTGCCGCCGCCCGCTGCTCCCGCACCCGCGCCGCGTGCTCGTCCGTCCGGGCGTCGTACGTCATCAGCTTCGGCAGACACAGCGCCAGCAGGCCCACCGCGCCGGCGCACAGCAGACCGCCCGACCACACCGACGTCCGCACACCCCACCACGCGGCGAAACCGCCCGACCTGACCTGGCCGAGGGTCGGACCGACGGAGTACGACAGCAGCTCGATCCCGGCGAGCCGGCCCCGCAGCTCGTCCGGGATCGTCTGGTTCCACATGATCCCGCGGAAGATCCCGCTGACCATGTCGCAGCCGCCGGCCACGGTCAGGAACAGCAGCACCAGCCACACATCGCCGGCGATGCCGGCCGCCGCGATCGCCAGCCCCCACAGCGCGGCCGACAGCACCACCATCCGGCCGTGCCGGTGGATCCGCGCCGTCCAGCCGCTCGTCACGCTCACCAGCAGCGCCCCGAGCGGGATCGTCGCGTACATCAGCCCCAGCGACCACTCGGCGTCCAGCTCGTCCGCCAGGAACGGCAGCAGGGCCAGCGGCATCGCCAGGAACATCGCGGCGAGGTCGACGGCGTAGGTACCGAGCAGCTCCTTGCGGCTCCAGGCGTACCGGGCGCCCTCGGCGATCGCCTTCAGCGACGGCTTCGCCGCCTCGTGCGCGGCGGGGGAGGAGGCGATCGGGACGATCAGCGCGACCGAGACCACGAAGGTGACCAGATCCGCCGCGTAGGCCCAGCCCAGTCCGGCGTACGCCACCACCACACCCGCCACCGCCGGGCCCGCGACCCCGCCCACCGTCCAGCGGAACGTGTTGAGGGACGCCGCGGCAGGCAGCTGCTCATGGGCCACGATCCGCGGCCAGAGCGAGTCGAGCGCCGGGCGCTGGACCGACACGAGCGCGGAGGACAGGGCGGCGACGAGATACAGCGGCCACACCGCCGGGCTCGGCGTCAGCGCGTTCACCAGCAGCACCGCGCTCAGCAGCCCCTGCCCGGCCTCCGTCCAGATGATCAGCCCCCGCTTGTCCATCGCGTCGGCCAGCGCACCGCCGTACAACCCGAAGACGATCAGCGGAATCAGCTCGACCGCCCCGATCGCGCCCACCGCCGCCGCGGAGTCCGTCAACTCCTTGATCTGCACCGGCAGCGCGACGAACGTCAGAAAACTCCCGAAGTTCGAGACCAACCCCGACACCCACAACCGCCGGAAGTCCGCCGAGGCCCGCCACGGGGTGAGATCGGGCAGCACGGAGCGGAGACGGGAGGCGGGGGGAGAAGCCGGGGGAGCGGTGTCGTCGTCGGTCACGACGGGTCATGGTCGAGCGCGATACCTGCCGAGGACAACCGAATTTCGGGGCAGGGGAGTCGAGAGGGGCGGAGCACGTGTACTTCCGGGGCACGCGGCCGGGGGCGGCATCCGTGCCGACCTGGTCACGGCCTCGCATCCGCGCCGCCGACGGGCTCCCGTGCCACGCGGGGGACGGTCTCGTGGCGGCACCGCACACGCATGCCACGCCGGTGACCGCCTGGCGCCGCGTGTCGGCGACCGCCTTCCCTCACCCCGCGGACCCGACCACCGCCCTGACCGGCCCGCACCTCCCCGCGCGCCGCCCTACCACCGCGCCGGCGGCGGCGCCGTCAGATGATCCGTCAGGCGGGAGAGCCGGTCCCGGAAACGGCGGCGGGTTCGTGGCGTCGGGAGGGCGTTCTCGCCCGCCGCCGCGCTCACCAGGTGTTGGACGGTGTCGAGGTCCAGGTCGGGGCCGTTCGGGACGGTGAGGGATTCATGGGCCATCGCCGCCAGGTCGGCGTCGTCGGGGCCGAGCGCCAGTACCGTCGCGCCGGCCCGGCGGGCGTCGTGCACGCGTTCCAGAAGGGGGGCGTCCGGACCCGCCGGGGACACCACCAGCAGCGTCTCGCCGCGCTGTGCCGCCGCCAACCGCCCGAGGCCGACGGCCAGATGGGCCGGATCCGAGGGCTGCGCCTCATGGCGTACGAGTGTGGGGGCCAGCTCCGGTGTGCCCGACCAGGCCGCCTCGTCCACGAGATGGGCGGCCAGATGCCACGGCTCGTACTCCGGCGTGCCGACCAGCAGCAGACCGCCGCCGTGCGAGACCACCGAGCCGCGCAGCACCCCGGCGAACCTCCGGGTCGCCCCCAACCACTCGGTCCCGGCGAGCACTTCACGCAGCAACGCGACACGTACGGCGTCCATGGGGCCGCATCCTGCCGCAAGCAGCCACTCGTGACCCGGAGTTCACCACGAATTCGCCCGAACCGGGCAGGAGAAGCGACCCGCCACCAGGAGGAGCGCGCCCATGCCCGAGACCACCGTCCCCTTCCGCGCCGGCCGCGAGGGATACGCCAGCTTCCGGATCCCGGCAGTGGTCCGCACCGCCTCCGGAACCCTGCTGGCGTTCTGCGAGGGCCGGGTGAACTCCGCACGCGACCACGGCCACATCGACATCGTCCTCAAACGCTCCACCGACGGCGGCCGCACCTGGAGCCCGCTCACCGTCGCCGCGAGCAACGGGACCGACCTCGCCGGCAACCCCGCCCCCGTCGTCCTCGACACCGGCCGCGTCCTCCTCGTCCACATCCGCGCCGCCGCCTCCGCCAGCGAGGACGCCATCCTCCGCGGCAAGGTCACCGAGGCCGACGGACGGCGGGTGTGGGTGCAGCACAGCGACGACGAAGGCGTCACCTGGTCGAGCCCCCGGGACATCACCCCGTCCGTGAAGAAGACCGGCTGGCGCTGGTACGCCACCACACCCGGCCACGCCCTCCAGCTCACCACCGGCCGGGTCGTCGTCCCCGCCAACCACACCCTCCCGCCCACCGGCACGGACATCGGCAACGAGGCGAAGTACAACAGCGGCCACTGCCTGCTCAGCGACGACCGAGGCCAGACCTGGACCCTCGGCTACCTCGACGAGAACACCGACGGCTACATCAACGCCAACGAGACCACCGCCGCCGAACTCCCCGACGGCCGCGTCTGCTTCAACACCCGCAACGACTCCCCCTCACCCGGCAACCGCGCCGACGCCCACTCCAGGGACGGCGGAAAAACCCTCCACACCCCCTTCCGCCCCCAGGCAGGCCTCACCGGCCCCGTCTGCGAGGGCAGCCTCCTCCAGCTCCGCGACCCCGACCTCCTCCTCTTCTCCGGCCCCGCCCTCCCCGACGCCCGCGCCCTGATGACCATCCGCGTCTCCACCGACAACGGCACCACCTGGCACCCCCGCCACACGACCGACGGCCTCCCCGCCGCCTACTCCGACCTGGTCCGCGTCGACACCGACACCGTCGGACTCCTCCACGAGACCGGCGACTTCGGCGCCTACGAACGGATCGTCTTCCGGCGGGTGCCCGTGACGCGGCTCACCTGACCGGCCGGGGCACGCGGGGCGCACGTAAAGTCGGCCCATGACCTCTACCGACAGTGCACAGAAGGCCCCTGCCAAGGACCCCTGGGACCTCCCCGACGTCTCCGGGCTTGTCGTCGGCGTGCTCGGCGGGACCGGCCCCCAGGGCAAGGGCCTCGCCTACCGGCTCGCCAAGGCCGGCCAGAAGGTGATCATCGGCTCCCGCGCCGCCGACCGCGCCCAGGCCGCCGCCGACGAGCTCGGGCACGGCGTCGAGGGCGCCGACAACGCCGAGACCGCGCGCCGCAGCGACATCGTGATCGTCGCCGTGCCCTGGGACGGCCACGGCAAGACGCTGGAGTCACTGCGCGAGGAACTGGCCGGGAAGCTGGTCGTCGACTGCGTCAACCCGCTCGGCTTCGACAAGCAGGGTGCCTACGCCCTGAAGCCCGAGGAGGGCAGCGCCGCCCAGCAGGCCGCCGCCCTGCTCCCGGACTCCCGGGTCACCGCCGCCTTCCACCACCTCTCGGCGGTCCTGCTGGAGGACCCGGAGATCGACGAGATCGACACCGACGTCATGGTCCTCGGCGAGGCACGGGCCGACGTCGAGATCGTCCAGGCCCTGGCCGGCCGTATCCCCGGCATGCGCGGCATCTTCGCGGGGCGCCTGCGCAACGCCCACCAGGTCGAGTCGCTGGTCGCCAACCTGATCTCCGTGAACCGCCGCTACAAGGCGCACGCGGGTCTGCGCGTCACGGACGTATGAGCCGATGGGGGACACTGGACGACGACATCACCAGTGTCCCCCGACACCTTTCCCGACAGGAGAGCCGACCCCATGCCCCGCCTCGCCCTCTACTCCCTGATCGTCTGTCTCCTCGCCGTGGCGGCGGCGGTCGTCTCCTTCGTCCAGGGCAGCTTCCTGGGGATCGTGTGGGTGCTGATCGTGGGGCTGTCCAGCAACATGTGCTGGTACTACGTCAAGCGCGCCAAGGCGGAGAAGTCCGTCACCCGCTGACCGAGCAGAAGTCGCTCGTCTGCCAGAAGCGGTAGAGGTCCTGGCCGCAGTACGTCTCGAAGTCACTGATGCCGAGCGAGGCCAGAACCGAGTCGATCACGTCGAAGAACGCGTGGTTCACCGACGGCACCCACAGCAGCGCGAACACGAACAGCAGGCCGAACGGTGCGAAGGGCTCCACCTGCCGCTTGATCTTGTACGACAGCCAGGGCTCGATCACGCCATAGCCGTCCAGGCCCGGAATCGGCAGGAAGTTCAGGATCGCGGCCGTCACCTGGAGCAGCGCGAGGAAGGCCAGCGCGAACCGGAAGTCCGCCGGCACCCCGTCCAGGGCGTCCAGCCAGAACGGGGCCGTGCACACGACCGCGAACAGCACATTGGTCAGCGGCCCGGCCGCCGAGATCAGACTGTGCTTCCAGCGCCCCCGGATCCGCCCCCGCTCGATGAACACGGCCCCGCCCGGCAGACCGATCCCGCCCATGATCACGAAGAGGACGGGGAGGACGATGCTGAGCAGCGCATGGGTGTACTTCAAAGGATTGAGCGTGAGGTAACCCTTCGAACCGACGGTGATGTCCCCGCTGTGCAGGGCGGTACGCGCGTGTGCGTACTCGTGCAGACACAGGGAGACGATCCAGGCTGCCGTCACGAACAGGAACACGGCCACGCCGGGTTGCTCGGCGAACCCGGTCCAGGTGGCCCAGCCGGTCACCGCCGTGACGGCCAGGATCCCCACGAAGACGGGGCTGATCCGCCGGTCGCTGTTGCGGGCGGCTGTGGTGGTCATGGGGTTCCCCCGACTCTCGTACACGCTCTGGGACTGCCCGACCGTACCGGGCGTACGACGAAAACGTCTCGCGGTACCTCATCGGTTCCGTAGAAGGTGGGGCCATGGGGCTTTGGCATGTGTTCTACGAGGACTGGCAGATGGAGTGCTGCGGTACGCCGTTCTCGGTGGGGGACGAGGTGAGCTGGCCGTTGCTGTTGAGCGAGGGGGACCTGCTCGGCGGCGGCTGGCACGATCAGCTGACCAAGGTCGTGGGGCCGGTGGCGGACGGGGTGCTGGCGGACGAGAACGGGCTCGTGGTCGCCGTACCGGATCGGACGGGGGACCGGATGCGCGAGGCCGGCCTGCTCACGGTCGAGACCCATGGCGCCGAGCTGCCCGAGACGCGGGGCCGGGTGCGGGCCGTGCAGGTGCTGACGCAGGGGTACGCCCGGCCGGAGCCCGGGGACGGGGCATGGGAGCCGGTTCCCGGGGAGCGGTGGTTGAAGGCGGTGGAGCGCTGCCCGAAGTGGTTCGGCGACAAGGCCGCGGGCAAGGGCCCGGACGGCCGGCCGCGCCGGCACCGGGGCGCGGGGGTCTTCGTGACCCTGGAGGTACCGGACACCGACTCCTGGCTGTCGTACGCCGTGCGCAAGGCGAGCGGTCTGCCCGAGGACGCGCCTCCCGGTGCCGAGACGGAGGGCATCGACGCCCACTCGCTGGCGGCACTGCTGGAGACGTTCAGCACGGTGCGGGACCGGCCCACCTGACCCGCCGCCCGCCGGAACCGACACGGCGCCCGCTCACGCCTGAACCCCGTGACTGCCCCCGAACCCACCAGAGACAATGGACCCCGTGCGCTATCGCATCCTCGGCACCACCCAGGTACTCCGCCCCGACGGCACCCCGCTCCCCGTCGGCGGCGCACGGCTGCGCGCTCTGCTGACCGTGCTCGCGCTGCGGCCCGGCCGCGCGGTCGCCGTGAGCCTGCTGGTCGACGAGGTGTGGGACGGTGATCCGCCCGCCGACGCGCAGGGCGCGGTGCAGGCGCTGGTGGGCCGGCTGCGTCGGGCCCTCGGCGCGGACGCGGTCGCCTCCGCGGACGGCGGTTACCGGCTCGTCGCCGCGCCCGACGACATCGACCTGCACCGCTTCGACCGGCTGACCGGCGAGGGCATGCGCGCGCTCGCCGACGGCGACCCCGCGAAGGCGGCCGTCGTCCTCGACGACGCCCTCGCCCTGTGGCGCGGCCCCGTCCTCGCCGACCTGCCCGACCGCACCGCCGACGCGGCCCGCTGGGAGACCCGGCGCCTGGACGCCCTGCGCGCCCGCCACACCGCCGCCCTCGCCCTCGGCCAGGCCGAGCAGTCCCTCCCCGAACTGACCGCCCTGTGCGACAGCCATCCGCTGGACGAGCCCCTCCAGGCCCTGCGGCTGCGCGCCCTTCGCGACGCGGGCCGCACGGCCGAGGCGCTGGCGGCCTACGAGGACGTACGACGGGTGCTGGCCGAGCAGCTGGGGGCGGACCCCGGGCCCGAACTGCGAGCGCTGCACGGGGAGTTGCTGCGACCTGGGATATCGGGCGCGCCAGGTCCGGCTGCTGCCGCGCCGGACGTCGGCGGCGACCAGGACTCGCGGGCCGCGTTCGCCGAGCCCACGGTCGCCGAGCCTCCCGCGCTCGGCAACCTCCGCGCCCGTCTCACCTCCTTCGTCGGCCGCGAGAGCGACATCGATGCCATCCGCGGTGACCTCGCGACGGCGCGGCTCGTGACCCTGCTCGGTCCGGGCGGTGCGGGCAAGACACGGTTGTCGCAGGAGGCGGCCGAGACCGTGCGGTACGCCGCGCGGGACGGGGTGTGGCTGGCCGAACTCGCTCCGGTCGACGATCCGGAGGGCGTGCCGGAGGCCGTGCTGACCGCCGTCGGGGCCCGGGAGACCGTGCTGTACGGCGCGGGCGCGGAGGCGATGCGGGCCGGGAACGAACGGCACGCCGACCCCGTGGAGCGGCTCGCGGAGCACTGCGGCAAGCGCCGGATGCTGCTGATCCTCGACAACTGCGAGCATGTCGTCGATGCCGCCGCCCGTCTCGTGGAGGAGCTGCTGGCGCGCTGCCCGCAGGTGACGGTCCTGGCCACCAGCCGTGAACCGCTCGGCGTACCGGGGGAGTTGCTGCGGCCCGTAGAGCCGCTGCCCGAGCCGGTCGCGCTGCGGCTGCTCGCCGATCGCGGGGCCGCGGCCCGGCCCGGGTTCCGGGTCGAGGCCGACGAGGAGACCGCCGCGGCCTGTGCCGAGATCTGCCGACGCCTCGACGGACTGCCCCTCGCGATCGAGCTCGCGGCCGCCCGGCTCCGCATGTTGACGCCACGTCAGATCGCCGACCGGCTCGACGACCGCTTCCGGCTGCTCACCTCCGGCAGCCGTACCGTCCTGCCCCGCCAGCAGACGCTGCGGGCCGTCGTCGACTGGTCCTGGGAGCTGCTCGACGAGGACGAACGGGACGTGCTGCGGCGGCTGTCGGTGTTCGCCGGCGGCTGCGACCTGGCCGCCGCGGAGGCCGTCTGCGGTCCCGTCGCACTGGAGGCGCTGGGCTCGCTCGTCGACAAGTCCCTTGTGGTCGCCACCCCTTCGGGCGAGGGCGGCGAGATGCGCTACCGGCTCCTGGAGACCGTCGCCGAGTACGCGGGCGAGCGGCTCGACGAGACCGGCCGGCGCGGGGAGGCGGAGCGCGCGCATCTGACGTACTACCGCGAACTCGCCCGCACCACCGACCCGTTGCTGCGCGGCCCGAGCCAACTCCTCGCCATCGAACGGCTGGAGCGAGAGTACGAGAACCTGCGCACCGCCCTGCGGCACGCCGTCGCCGAGCGCGACGAGCAGGAGGCCATCTGCCTGGGGCTGTCGCTGGCCTGGTACTGGCAGCTGCGCGACGTCCGTATCGAGGCCCGCAACTGGTACAGCGAGATCATGGCCCTCGGCCCCGACCCGTTCACCGCGCCCCTGCGCCGGGCCGCCCCGGTCCACCAGCGCTGCACCGACTGGCCGCCCCCGCTGACCGGCGAGCTCCTCGCCGAGGCCCGGCGCGGTATCCACCTCTCCCATCTGGCCTGCATGGACACGGAGTTGGACGCCTGGGAGACCCCGGAGGCCAAGGAGAAGCTGCGCCTGATCACGGAGGTCTACGAACCGGGTCTGCCGCAGGTCTGCCGTCCCCCGGGCATGCTCTGGTTCTACGCCGTGATGCTGAGCGGAGGTGTGCCGCGGCTGGCCGAGATCCTCGACGCCGCCGTCCACACCTGCCGTACGACGCCGGGGATGGAGTGGGAGCTCGCCGGCACCCTCCAGATCCGCGCCAACATCCTCGCCAACCGGGCCGACTGGGCGGGCGACGCGACGCGCGACGCCGACGAGGCGCTGGAGATCTTCCAAGGTCTGGGGGACGCCTGGGGCACCGCGGAGGCGCTGTCCGCGCGCGGTGAGGCCCGGGAGCGCTCGGGCGCCTGGCTGGACGCCGCCGCCGACTACGAGGCGGCCATGGAGCAGGCCGACCGGCTCGGCGCCCGTGCCCAGAACGCGGTGCTGCGCGCCCGGCTCGGCAGCGCGCTCATGGAGGCGGGCCAGAGCGAGCGGGCCGAGCGGATCCTGCGCGAGGTGATCGCCCAGCAGGAGGGCGGGGTCAACGGGGCCCTGCCCGCCGCCCGGATGTTCCTCTCCGCGCATCTCGCCTTCACCGGCCGGACCGCGGAGGCGCGCGAGCAACTGCGGCTGCTGCGCGAGGAGTTCTTCATCGCCCACTTCGTCGTCTTCGACGCGTTCATCCTCGGTTCGGAAGCCTGGCTGGAGGCGGCCGACGGCTGCTACGACGCCTGCCTGGCCAAGGTCCGGGATGCGCTGGACAAGGCCGACGATCCGCTGTCCGAGGCCATCGCCCCGTTCATGCGACCGCTGTACCTGTCGATCGCGGCGATCGCCGTGGCCGCCCCCGACGGCGAGAACAGGCCCCGTGACGCGGCCCGCATCCTCGGGACCGCGCGCGGGATGCTGCCGCCCGGCCATGTCGCGACCGCCCTGGAACGCGAGACGTACGGCCGGGCCGAACGCCACGCGCGCACCGCGCTCGGCGACGAGGCGTTCGAGGCGGCGCACGCGGAGGGCGGCGGCCTCTCCCCCACGGAGGCCACCGCCCTCATCTGACGCGCACCGACGAGGCGAACGTCAGCTCTTGGTCTTGAACTTGTGGATCGCGACCGGCGCCATGACCGCCGTGATCGCGACCGACCAGGCGAGCGTCACCCACAGGTCGTGGGCGACCGGGCCGCCCACCATCAGTCCGCGCGCCGCGTCGGCGAGCGTGGACAGCGGGTTGTAGTCGGTGAAGGCCTGGAGCCAGCCCGGCATGGAACCGGTCGGCGCGAAGATCGACGAGCCGAACTGGAGCGGGAACAGCACCAGGAAGCCCATGGCCTGCACGGACTGCGCGCTCTTCATGATCACGCCCAGGGTGAGGAACACCCACATGATCGACGAGGCGAACGCGGTGGACAGCGCCACCGTCGCCAGCAGTCCGGCCCAGTTGGTGATGTCGAACCCGACCAGAACGGCGACGATCATCAGCACGGCGGTCGCGAACAGCATCCGCAGCAGCTCCACCGAGATCTTCGCGAAGAGCACGGAACCGCGCCCGATCGGCAGGGACCGGAAGCGGTCCATGACGCCGGAGTTGAAGTCCTGGCTGAAGCCGGTGCCGACGCCCTGCGAGAGCGTCATGCTCATCATCGCGATCATGCCGGGGATCACGTACTGCACGTACTGGTCCTGCCCGCCGCCCAGGGCCTGCCCGATCGAGCCGCCGAAGACGAACACGAACAGCAGCGTGAAGATGACCGGCATCAGCAGCGCGTCGGCCATCGACTCCGGGTCCTGGCGGATCCAGAGCAGATTGCGGCGGATGAGGGCGCTGGTGTGCCGCAGATGCCCGCGCAGCGGGATGCGGACGTCGTCAGTGGCGGCGGCGGAGACGGACGGGGTGGCGGTGGCGGCGCTCATACGGCGACCTCCTCGCGGTCGTCGGCGGGCACGGCGTCCTGCGGGGCGCTCGCGCGGTGGCCGGTGAGGGACAGGAACACCTCGTCCAGGCTGGGGAGTTCGGTGGTGATGGAGGAGATCGTCACGCCGCGCGCGGTGACCGCGCCGACCACCGCGGTCAGCTGCTCGTCGCTGAGGATCGGTACGAGGAGGGAACCGGCGTCGGGGTCCACGGTGGTGGTGGCGAGGCCGGTGATGCCGAGGCCGTCGAGGTAGGAGGCGAGCGGCCGCAGCTGGAGCGGGTCCACGGGCCGTACCCGCAGGGTCCGTCCGCCGACCTTGGCCTTCAGCTCCTCGATGCCGCCGCCGGCGATGACCTTGCCGCGGTCGACGACGGTGAGCTCGTCGGCCAGCTGCTCGGCCTCCTCCATGTACTGCGTGGTGAGCAGGACGGTGACGCCGTCCCCGACCATCCGCTTGACCTCGTCCCACACCTCGTTGCGGGTACGGGGGTCGAGGCCGGTGGTGGGCTCGTCGAGGAAGAGGACGGCGGGCCGGCCGATCATGGACGCGGCGAGGTCGAGCCGCCTGCGCATACCGCCGGAGTACGTGCTCGCCGGCCGCTTGGCGGCCTCGGTGAGCGAGAAGCGCTCCAGCAGCTCGTCGGCCCTCTGGCGGGCGTCCTTGCGGGGCAGGTCGAGCAGCCGCCCGATCATGTACAGGTTCTCCCAGCCGGGGAGCTTCTCGTCGACGGAGGCGTACTGGCCGGTGAGGCCGATGACCCTGCGCAGCTGGCGGGGCTGCCGTACGACGTCGTATCCGGCGACGGTGGCCTGTCCGGCGTTCGGGGCGAGGAGGGTGGACAGGATGCGGACGAGGGTGGTCTTCCCGGCACCGTTGGGCCCGAGCACCCCCATCACGGTCCCCTCCCGCACGTCCAGGTCCACACCGTCCAGTGCCTTCGTCTCGCCGTAGTGCTTCACCAGCCCCCGCACGGTCACGGCGATGTCGGCGCCGTTGGGGTTCTTGTCGATTCGCGTCATGGGGAAGACGGTGTCAGGGCGCACCGACAAACCACCGACAGGTCACCGACACCGCCGACACGCGACCGACAGCACCGGATTCTTCCCTGACGACGACCGCAACCATCAATTGAGGAACCACGACGGCGAGCAACCACGTCCGCGAGAGCGGCGCCGGTTTAGGCGCAAAAAGGGGGACGGCAGCCCCGCCGGCGGGGGAAGATCGGCGGGGCTGCCTTGGTGCCGCAATGGCTCTAGTGGACGCTGTGCTCCTCCAGCGGGAAGGTGCCGCCGACCACGTCCTCGGCGAACGCCTTCGCCGCGTTGCCCATGACCTCGCGGAGGTCGGCGTACTTCTTCACGAACTTCGGGACGCGGCCGGCGGTGAGGCCGAGCATGTCGGTCCAGACGAGGACCTGGGCGTCGGTCTCCGCCCCGGCGCCGATGCCGACGGTCGGGATGTGCAGGGAGCGGGTGACCTCGGCCGCCAGCTCCGCGGGGACCAGTTCGAGGACCACCGCGAACGCGCCGGCGTCCTGGACGGCCTTGGCGTCGCGGAGCAGCTGTGCGGCCGCCTCCTCGCCGCGGCCCTGGACGCGGTAGCCCATGGCGTTGACGGACTGCGGGGTGAGGCCGATGTGGGCCATGACGGGGATGCCGGCCTCGACCAGCATGCGGATCTGCTCGTAGGACCGCTCGCCGCCCTCCAGCTTGACCGCGCCGACGCCGGCGTCCTTGATCAGGCGGGTGGCGGACCGGAGCGCCTGTACGGGGCCCTCCTGGTAGGAGCCGAAGGGGAGGTCGCCGACGATCAGGGCTCGGGAGGTGCCCCGGACCACGGCCGCGGACAGCATCGTCATCTCGTCGAGGGTGACGGGCACGGTCGACTCGTACCCGAGGTGGCAGTTGCCCGCGGAGTCGCCGACGAGCATGACCGGGATGCCGGCCTCGTCGAAGACGGACGCGGTCATCGCGTCGTAGGCGGTGAGCATGGGCCACTTCTCGCCCCGCTCCTTGGCGAGGGCGATGTCGCGAACAGTGATACGGCGTGTGCCCTTGCCCCCGTACAGCGCTTTGCTGCCGTCGGTGGGCTTCGTCTGGGCAGCCGAGAGCTGCGTCATGGAACTGCTCCTTACACGTCATCTCGAGGCACCCTTACGGCGTCCCCGGATCACCTCCCATGGTGGCACTTCGTGTCACGCTCGGCCAGACCGGGGCGGGGGACTTGGGTCACGCCTTGAGCGGCGTACGTCCCGGGTCCTAGGGCTCTTCTTAAGGTCTCCGTAAAGAATTACGATACGAGACGGTGTCGTATCGAAATAGGTCTAGGGTCGACCGTATGACTTCTCCTGCCGACCCTGCCCTCACCGGCTCCCGCGTACCGGAAGCCGTGCACCGGCGCCGCTGGGCGATCCTCGGCGTGCTGATGCTGAGCCTGTTGATCGTGGTGCTCGACAACTCGATCCTGAACGTCGCGATCAAGACGATCTCGACCCCCGCCCCCACCGGCCTGGGCGCCACCCAGAGCGAGCTGGAGTGGGCGATCAACTCCTACACCCTTGTCTTCGCGGGGCTCCTCTTCAGCGCCGGTCTGCTGGGGGACCGGCTCGGCCGCAAGAGGGTGCTCCTCGGCGGGCTCGCCGTCTTCGGCATCGGGTCCGCGCTCGCCGCCACCGCGGGGTCGCCGACCGAGCTGATCGCGTTCCGCGCGGTGATGGGTCTCGGCGCCGCGTTCGTGATGCCCGCCACCCTCGCGGTGCTCATGAACGTCTTCGAGCGCGAGGAGCAGCCCAAGGCCATCGGTATCTGGGCCGGTGGAGTCGGGCTCGCCATCGCCATCGGGCCGATCACCGGCGGTGTGCTCCTGGACCACTTCTGGTGGGGGTCCGTCTTCCTCATCAACGTCCCGATCGTGGTCCTCGCCGTCGGGCTGATGATCTGGCTCGTGCCCGACTCCCGGGACCCGAATCCCGGCCGTATCGACCCGATCGGTGTCGTGCTGTCCGTGGTGGGCCTGGTCCTGCTGGTCTACGGCATCATCAAGGGCGGCCAGCTCGCGGACTTCACGGACGCGAAGGTGCTGTCGACGATCGGCGCGGGTCTGGCCGTACTCGTCGCCTTCGTGGTCTTCGAGAAGCGCAGCGACCATCCGTCCATCGATGTGACGTACTTCAAGAACAAGGTGTTCTCCGCCGCGATCGCCGCCATCGCGCTGGTCTTCTTCGCGCTGATGGGCGTGACCTTCTTCTCGGTGTTCTACACGCAGAGCGTGCGCGGGTACTCGCCGCTGGAGACCGGCCTGCTGATGCTGCCGCTGGCCGCCGCGCAGATGATCTTCGCGCCGCGGGCCCGGCTGGTCGTCGACCGGTTCGGCAACAAGGCCACCACCACGGCCGGACTGCTCGTCATCGCCGCGACGCTCGCCGCGTTCGCCGGGTTCGAGGCGGACACGCCGATCTGGATGCTGGAGGTCGTGTTCTTCCTCATGGGCGCGGGCATGGCGCACATCATGACCCCGGTGAGCGTCGTCATCATGCAGGCCCTGCCCCGCGAGAAGGCCGGGTCCGCCTCCGCCCTCAGCAACACCTTCCGTCAGCTCGGCGGCGCCCTCGGTATCGCCGTCCTCGGCTCGGTGCTGTCCACGGCGTACCGCAGCGGCATCGAGGACAAGCTCGGCCTCCTCCCGCCCGGGCTGCGCCACACCGCGGGCGAGTCCATCGAGGCCACCCTCGGCGTCGCCGACAAGCTCGGCCCCAAGGGAGACGCGCTCATCGTCCCCGCCCACGACGCCTTCCTGCACGCCATGCACGTCACCGCCCTGTGGGGCGCGGGCGTCGCGGTGCTCGGCGCGATCGTGGTCGCCCTGTTCCTCCCGGGCAAGCCGCCGACCGCCCAGAAGGACGAGGAGGGGCGGGAGTTGGTGACGGCGGCGGAGTAGGAGGCGGTCGGTATGCGGGCGCATCCCGCACCGGGGCCGCGGGCGCATCCCGCACCGGGGCCGCGGGCGCACCCCGGCCGTGTCCCGGGGCGCGATTCCCGGGGCGGGACCACACCCGGCAGACCACGGAACACCGACGGGGCACCCGCCCCGACAAAACCCCGGCGGTGGGTTTCCTTCGGGGGGTTGGTCCCGGTTCCGGCGGTCGTGGGCTCGGGGCGACGGGTGTGGTTCCTGTCGGATCTTCGGTGTGGGCCTCGGCGGGGGACAATCGTGCCAGGACACAGAAGGGATCCGGTGACGTGAGCAGCCTCGCCGAAGGTCAGCCCGGGCAAGCGGGCCCCGTGCGGGGTCGGCCCCGTAGTGAGGCCGTGGAGCGTGCCATCGTCGAGGGTGCGATGAAGCTCCTGGAGGAGGGCGTGCCGCTCGCGGAGCTGTCCATCGAGCGCATCGCCCGTACCGCGGGCGTCGGCAAGGCGACCATCTACCGCCGCTGGAGCGGGAAAGAGGAGCTCTTCGTCGATGTCATCCGCAGCGCCGAACCCCCGGACCCCGAACTCCCCGGCACCTCCATGCGCGACGACCTCGTGGTCCTCCTGGAGACGCTGCGCCGGCGCGGACTGGTCAGCCGTTCCTCGGTGATCCTGCACAACGTGCACGCCCAGATGAAGAGCAGCCCGAAGATCTGGGAGGCGTACCACAACCTCGTCATCGCGCCCCGGCGCAGGCTGGGGATCGAGGTCCTGCTGCGGGGGCAGAGGAACGGCGAACTGCGCGCGGACGTCGACATCGAACTGCTCAACGACATCTTCGTCGGCCCCATGCTGCTGCGTTCCGTCATGCGCCCCGACGCCGACCTCCCGGACGGCCTGTCCGAACAGATCGTCGACACGCTCCTCGAAGGACTGGGGCCCTCCGACCGGGAGGACCTACGGCCCGTCAGCTCACCGACCGTCAGTTCCACGGCGTCGTAGCCCTACTGTGCGCGTTTCGTCACAGAGGGCGCTTTCTGCGTCCGTGGACGGAACTGGCGGCACCGACTTGTTCGTGCTCGTACGGGTACGGCCGTCATGGGACGGCAGGAACGGAACCGATCATCCCCTAGGGTCTTGAGACACGGGGGGACGGACGGATGCACGGCGGGCAGTGAGGCGACGCGGTATGGCGCAGCAGGCGTACATGGAGGAGACGGACAACGGTGGCTCGGGACCCGAGCGCCGGAGCTCCAGGCTCCGGGGCCTGCTCGACCGGCTGCTCACCGGATGGCGCGGCGATCCGAGAATCTGGCGCCGCGGCCTGGTCGTCGCCGCGCTCGCGGTGGTCCTCGCGCTGGTGATGCTGTTGCACTCGCGCATCCCCAACCGCATCGGCAACCTCGGCAGCCTCATCGAGACCTTCCTGCCCTGGTTGGGCGTCTTCGTACCGGTGCTGCTGGTCCTCGGTGTCGTACGGAAGTCGGTGACCGCTCTGATCGCCGTGCTGCTCCCGGCGATCGTCTGGCTCAACCTCTTCGGCGGTCTGCTCACCGACAAGACCGGCTCCGGCGGCGACCTCACGGTGGCCACGCACAACGTCAACGCCGACAACCCCGACCCGTCCGGCACCGCCCGTGACGTGGCCGCGTCCGGGGCGGACGTGGTGGCGTTGGAGGAGCTGACCGCGGGGGCGGTGCCGACGTACGAGAAGGCGCTGGCGGCGACGTACAGGTACCACTCGGTGCAGGGCACCGTCGGGCTGTGGAGCAAGTACCCGCTGAGCGGGGTCGAGCCCGTCGACATCAAGCTGGGCTGGACGCGCGCCATGCGTGCCACCGTGGCCACGCCCGAGGGGCAGCTCGCGGTCTACGTCGCCCACCTGCCCTCGGTCCGGGTGAAGATGGAGGCCGGGTTCACCGCCCGGCAGCGCGACAAGAGCGCCGACGCGCTCGGTGAGGCCATCGCCGACGAGCCGTTGCAGCGGGTCGTGCTGCTCGGTGACCTCAACGGCACGATGAACGACCGCGCCCTGAACGCCGTCACCTCCCAGATGCGCTCCACGCAGGGCGCGGCCGGCAGCGGGTTCGGGTTCAGCTGGCCGGCGTCGTTCCCCATGGCGCGGATCGACCAGATCCTGGTGAAGGGCGTCGAGCCGGAGAGCTCGTGGACGCTGCCGGAGACGGGGAGCGACCACCTTCCGGTGGCTGCCCGTGTGAAGGTCGACACGTCGTCGTAACCGCATGGAATACTGGGCCCGAGAGGCTTTGTTCCGCTGGTGAACATAAGCACCGCGGAACGACCCTGGAAGGCCCCTTCATGCCCTTGGCCCTGCTCGCCCTCGCTGTGGGCGCATTCGGGATCGGCACCACCGAGTTCGTGATGATGGGGCTGCTGCCCGAGGTCGCGGACGATCTCCACATCGGCATTCCCACCGCCGGGCACCTTGTCTCGGCGTACGCCCTGGGTGTCGTGATCGGTGCGCCGCTGCTGGCCGCCGTGACCGCCCGTATGCCCCGGCGTACGGTCCTGATCGGGCTGATGGCCCTGTTCATCGTCGGCAACGCGGCCTCCGCCTTCGCCCCCGACTACCACTGGCTGCTCGCCGCCCGGTTCCTGAGCGGGCTGCCGCACGGTGCGTTCTTCGGTGTCGGTGCGGTCGTCGCCACGAGCATGGTCGCGCCGGAGCGCAAGGCGCGGTCCGTGTCGCTGATGTTCCTCGGGCTCACCGTCGCGAACGTCGCGGGCGTTCCGGTCGCCACGCTCATGGGGCAGCAGTTGGGGTGGCGGGCCACGTTTCTCGGTGTCAGCGCGATCGGGCTGGCCGCGATCCTGGCGCTGGCCCTGTTGGTCCCGCACGGTCGGGTGGCGGCGGGTTCGGGTGGCGGGGTGCGGGGTGAGCTCGCGGCGCTGAGGTCTCTGCCGGTGTGGCTGGCGCTCGGTACGACCGTCGCGGGGTTCGGGGCGTTGTTCGCCGCGTACAGCTATGTCACGCCGATGCTCACCGACTCCGCGGGGTTCGCGGGTGGGAGTGTGACGCTGTTGCTCGCGTTGTTCGGGGTGGGGGCGACGGTGGGGAACCTGGTGGGTGGGCGGCTTGCCGATCACGCGATGCGGGGGACGTTGTTCGGGGGGCTGGTGTCGCTCGTTGTGGTGCTGGGGCTGTTCCCTGTGCTGATGGGTGCGCAGTGGAGTGCCGGTGTTGCTGTGGTGCTGCTTGGTGTGGCCGCCTTTGTCACCGGGTCGCCGCTTCAGCTGATGGTCATGGAGAAGGCTTCGTCGGCTCCGTCCCTGGCTTCGTCTGCCAATCAGGCCGCGTTCAATCTGGCCAACGCCGGGGGTGCGTGGTTCGGGGGGCTTGCGCTTGCTGCGGGGTTCGGGGTGACGTCTCCGGCTGTGGCGGGGGCGGTGCTTGCGGTGTTGGGGCTGGGGGTGGCGGGGGTGGCTGCGGGTGTGGATCGGCGGGCTGCTGTGCCGGGTGGTGGGCGGGAGCGGGTGGTTGCCTCGCATCTGCCGGAGCAGCTGGAGAGTGCGCGGATCTGACGGCTGCGGGGTGTGCCTCGTATGCCTGCGGCGGCCCGTTTCGGTTCGGTGGGGGTTCGCGTTGCGCACTACTCGTCGTTGGGGGTCGGGGCCGCACCGGGGGGTGTCCGTCCTCGGTCGGGCGGTGCTGTGTCTTGAGTGGTGAACTTGGTTGGACGCCCGACGCTGCGGGCGGACACCCCCCGGTACGTCCCCTTCTCGCCGTTGCGCGAGTGCGGGTCCCGTCCCGTTTGGTGTCTCAGTCGTTGAGAATTCACCTACCCGGTGAGGGTTTGGTAAGGCTTGCCTTATAGGGTGGCGAAGCCCTTGCTGCCTCGTCAGGTGTGCGGGGGCGTGAATGTCTTCCGTACGACAGGAACCATCGCCATGCGCCCCACACCTCGCCGTCTGCTCGCGGCGTTTGCTCTCGCTCCTTTGCTGACCGGATGTTTTGTGTCGGGGGAGGACGGCTCGGATGCTGATGCCGCGGGAGGCTCCGGTGCTCGGTTGAAGGTTGCTCTCGCGGTGCCGCCGGTGCAGGCGTTGTCGCCGTACAGCAATGACGCCACCGTGCTGAGCAAGCTCTCCGTGGCCGAGGGGCTCACCGCGCTGGACGAGGACGGGGGTGCCGTGCCCGCGCTGGCCGAGTCGTGGGAGCGGAAGGACGCCAACACGTGGGTTTTTGAGCTTCGTAAGGCCACCTTCCAGGACGGCACCTCGGTCACCGCCGAGGCGGTCGTCAATGCTCTTGAGCATGCCAATGAGGCGGAGACCAAGCCCCGAGTCCTGAGCGATGTGAGCCTGACGGTGAAGGCCGATGACGCCGACACCGTCACGATCGCTACCAAGACCGCCGATCCGGTGCTTCCGTTGCGGCTTGCCAGTCCTGCGCTCGGGATTCTCGCCGCGAAGGCGTATGCGGCGGATGGCAGTGTCAGTCCTGTCGGTACCGGGACCGGGGCCTTCGAGGTCACCAAGTTGACCGGCAAGACCAAGGCCTCTCTTGACCGGTACGACGGCTACTGGGGTGGCAAGGCCAAGGCGTCCGGCATCGATGTGACCTGGATCGCCGACGGCACCGCCCGGGCCAACGCGCTGCGTGGCGGTGATGTCGACATCGCCGAGTGGATTCCCACCGCCCAGGCGAAGTTGCTCGATGAGGACACGCGGCACGAGGTGCCCTCCGTGCGGACCGACAGTCTCATTCTCAACACCGGCAGTGGCATCTTTACTGATGCCTCGCTGCGGGCGGCCGCTCGTGAGGCCGTGGACGGGGCCGCTCTCGTCGACTCCGTCTTCGGGGGGTACGCCGATCCCGCGCAGGGGCTGTTCGGGCCGGCTGTCTCCTGGGCCGCCGACAAGCGCGTGGAGGTTGCGGGGCGTGTCGAGGCCGCCACGGTCGCTCAGGTGAAGTCCCGGACCGAGGGCAAGACCCTGCGCCTGGCCACCTACACCAACCGGTCCGAGCTTCCCGAGGCCGCGAGCGTGCTTCAGCAGCAGCTGGAGAAGGCCGGGTTCACCGTGAAGCAGGATGTGCGTGAGTACACGCAGATGGAGGCCGATCTGCTCGCGGGCAAGTACGACGCCCTCGTCTTCTCCCGTGTGACGCTGCTCGACACCGGTGACGCGGTCGCCTATCTCGCCAGTGACTTCACGAGTGACGGTGTCTACAACATCGCGGGTCTGAAGGACGCCAAGGTCGACCAGGCCATCAAGTCGGCCGCCGCGGAGGGGGACGCGGCCGAGCGGCAGCAGAAGGTCATGCGGGCCGAGGCGGAGATCCTGCGCACCGACGCCGTCGTGCCGCTGGTCCACGAGCAGGCCGTGCAGGGCATCGCCACCGATGTCGAGGGCGTGCTCCTCGACCCGCGCGAGCGCTCGCTGGTCGACCTCGACACGCGGCTGAAGTGACGGACGGTCGCCTTCGTACCGCCGGCGGCCGCCTGGTCGCCGGCGCCGTGCTGCTTGCGGTCGTCGCCCTGCTGCCCTGGCTGTCCCGGACCGACCCCGCGCTGACGGTGCTGCGGGCCCGGTCCGCCGAGCAGGACCCGACGCCGGCCCAGCTGGCCGCCGTACGCGAGCAACTCGGGCTCGACGACGGGCCGTTGGCCCATCTCCTGGACTGGCTGGGCGGGCTGGTGCGCGGGGACGCGGGGGTGTCCTGGGTGTCGGGGGAGCACGTGGGGCCGCAGCTGAGTACTGCCTTCGCGGTCTCCGTCACCTTGATGCTCGGCGCGTTCGTGGTCACGGCCGTGGTGGCCGCCATGGTCTGTGCCCGGACGGTCTATCTCGGTTCCCGGCGGCGGCTCAGGAAGGCGCGGACCGGTGTCGGGGCGGCCGTTCTGGCCGCGCTGCCCAAGTTCCTGCTCGCTTCCGTGCTCGCCACCGTGTTCGGGGTGTGGCTGGGGTGGTTCCCGTCCAGCGGGTGGGAGGGGCCGCAGGCGATGGTGCTGCCCGCGCTCGCCCTCGGTGTGCCGTCCGGGGCGATGATCGGCGGGCTGCTCGACCGGTCGCTGCCCGCCGCCTTCCAGGAGCCCTGGGCGCGCACCTGGTACGCCTCGGGGCTGCCGGCCGGCGCCATCGCCCGCACCGCGCTGCGGCGTGCCCTGTCCGGGGTGCTGCCGCAACTCCTGCCGACCGTCGTGGCGTTGGTCGGCGGCGCGGTCGCCGTGGAGCAGATCTTCAACATCCCCGGCCTCGGCCGCCTCGCCCTGGACGCCGCCAAGGCCCAGGACCTCCCGCTTCTTCAGTCCGCGACCCTCGTCCTGATCCTGCTCGGCGTCACCGCCGGTCTCGTCGTGCAGGCCCTGCGCCGCGCTCTCCTGGGCCCCGCCCTGCGTGCCGGCGCCCTGCCCGCGCTCGTGGTGCCCGTGCTCCGGCGGCCGCGCTCGCTGCCGTGGATCGCCGGGTTCTGTGCGGTCGTTCTGCTCACGCTGCTGGTGGCGGGGTTGTCGCGCGATCCCCTGCACGTCGACACGACCGCCCGGCTGCTGCCGCCCTCGCTCACGCATCCGCTGGGCACCGACGCCCTCGGCCGCGATCTGCTGGCCCGTCTCGGCCACGGAGCGCTGCGCACCGCCGGGGTGGCTCTCGCGGTGACCGCCGTCAGTGTCGTGGCCGGACTTCTGCTCGGCACGGCGACACGGGTGGGCACCGGTCTGACGGAGGTCGTCTCGACCCTCCCGGCCGTCCTCGCCGGGCTGCTGACCACCGCGGTGACCGGGCCGTCGGTCTGGGGCGCGGCCCTCGCGGTGTGTCTGGTCGGCTGGAGCCCGTACGCAGCGCAGACCGCGGCGCTCATCGAGGAGGAACGGGCGAGCGGGCACCTGCTGGCGTCCTTGTCCTTCGGCGCCGGTCCGCGCTATCTGCTCCGCCACCACTACGTCCCCGCGGCGCTCCCGGGCGTCCTGCGCAACGCCCTGCTGCGTCTGCCGACCACGATCCTCGTCCTGGCCTCGCTCGGCTTCCTGGGCCTGGGCGAACAGCCGCCGACCCCGGAGTGGGGCCGGCTGCTGTCGGAGAACCAGCCGTACGTGGAGCTGGCGCCGTGGACGGTGCTGGGGCCGGCCGGGGCGCTGGTCGTGCTGTCCGTGCTGGCGGTGTCGGCGTCGGCGTACGGGCGCAGACGGTGACCCCCGGATGCCGGTCCCGGTGTGTCAGTCCGGCAGGTCGAAGCGCTCCAGGTCGCGTAGCCATGCCTTCGCCGAACTGTCCGAGGGGGCCCGCCAGTCGCCCCTCGGGGACAGGGAGCCGCCCGCCGAGACCTTCGGGCCGTTCGGCATCGCCGAGCGCTTGAACTGGGCGAAGGCGAAGAAGCGGCGGCAGAAGACCTCCAGCCACTTGCGGATCTCCGCCAGGTCGTAGGTCCCCCGCTTCTCCTCGGGGAATCCCGGGGGCCAGGCGCCGGTGTCCGTGTCGTGCCAGGCGTGCCAGGTCAGGAAGGCGATCTTGGAGGGGCGGAAGCCGTAGCGCAGGACGTGGAACAGGGTGAAGTCGTGCAGGGCGTACGGGCCGATCTTGGACTCGGTGGACTGCATCTCCTCGCCCGGTACCAGCTCCGGGCTGATCTCCGTGTCGAGGATCGCGGAGAGGATCTTGCCGGTCTCGTCGTCGAACTGGGCGCTGCTGATGACCCAGCGGATCAGATGCTGGATCAGGGTCTTCGGTACGCCGGAGTTGACGTTGTAGTGGCTCATCTGGTCGCCCACGCCGTAGGTGGACCAGCCGAGGGCCAGCTCCGAGAGGTCGCCGGTGCCGAGCACGATGCCGTTGTGGTGGTTGGCGAGCCGGAAGAGGTAGTCGGTGCGCAGGCCCGCCTGCACGTTCTCGAAGGTGACGTCGTAGACCGGCTCGCCGGAGGCGAACGGGTGGCCCATCTCCTTGAGCATCAGGCGTGCGGTCGGCGTGATGTCCAGCTCGGCCGCGGTGACGCCGAGCGAGCGCATCAGGGCGTGGGCGTTGTCCTTGGTGTGGTCGCTGGTGGCGAAGCCGGGCAGGGTCCAGGCCAGGATGTCGCTGCGCGGGCGGCCCGCGCGGTCCATCGCGCGGGCGGCGACGATCAGGGCGTGTGTGGAGTCGAGGCCGCCGGACACGCCGATGACGACCTTCGGGCCGCCGATCGCGGCGAGGCGCTGCTGGAGGCCCTCGACCTGGATGTTGTAGGCCTCGTAGCAGTCCTGGGCGAGGCGGTCGGCGTCGGCCGGGACGAACGGGAAGCGTTCGAGGTGGCGGCGCAGTCCCAGGTCGGTGCGGGGCGGGTCGAGTGCGAAGGAGACCGTCCGGAAGTCGGCCGTGCGGGCCTTGTGGGTACGGCGGTTGTCGTCGAAGGTGCCCATCCGCTGCCGTTCCTGGCGCAGCAGGTCGAGGTCGACGTCGGCGATCGCGTACGAGTCTCCGAGCGGGAACCGCTCGCTCTCGGCGAGCAGTACGCCGTTCTCGTAGATCATCGTCTGGCCGTCCCAGGACAGGTCCGTGGTCGACTCGCCCAGGCCGGCCGCCGCGTAGACGTAGGCGGCGAGGCAGCGGGAGGACGCCGAGCGGCACAGCAGCTTGCGGTCCTCGGCGCGGCCGACCGTGATGGGGCTGCCGGAGAGGTTGACGAGCAGGGTCGCACCGGCGAGGGCGGCCTCCGCGCTGGGCGGCACCGGGACCCACATGTCCTCGCAGATCTCGGCGAACAGGACGAGTCCGGGGACGTCGTCGGCCGCGAAGAGCAGGTCGACGCCGAACGGTACGTCCGTGCCGTCCACGCGGATCGTCCCGCCGCGCTCGTCGGCGCCGTCGGCGATCTGGCGGCGCTCGTAGAACTCCCGGTAGTTCGGGGGGTACGACTTGGGCACGACGCCGAGGATCCGGCCGCGGTGGATGATCACCGCGCAGTTGTAGACCCGGTTGCGGTGCCGCAGGGGGGCGCCGACCACCAGGATCGGCAGCAGGTCGGCCGAGCCGGCCACCACGGTCGCCACGGCCGCCTCGACCTCGTCGAGCAGTGCGTCCTGGAGCAGCAGATCCTCGATGGAGTAGCCGCACAGGACCATCTCGGGGAAGACCGCGACGGCGACGCCCTCCTCGGCGCACCGGCGTGCGTGCCGCAGGACCGATTCGGCGTTGGCGGGCGGGTCGGCGATGACGGTGTGGCCCGTACAGGCGGCCACGCGTGCGAACCCGTGCTGATAGATCGACCAGAAGTTCAGTGGAGGCACGGGGCCAGTGTAATCGTCAGAGCGACGCGATGGGGTGGCGCAAGGTGTACGTCACCTCACGCCACCCCATCGGTCTCAGTGGCGGCGGAACGATTCGACGTAGCCGTTCGCGGGCGTGCCCACGCCGGTGACGTCGTCGTAGCCCTTCACCGCGGACAGCGAGCTGTCCTTGCCGAGGGAGCGGACCGACGTGGTCAGGCCGTCCGTGGCGTCGTAGCCGTTGACGAAGTCGACGCGTGCGACGGCCAGTTGGTGGCCCGTCGGGTTGTCGGTGACGTCGTGGTAGGCCTTCGTGCCGTACTTGGCGTAGATCGACGGGTTGGCGAAACCGATCGCCTTGCCGCCGCGCGCCTCCTGGGCGAGGGCCTGCACGGCCGCGATGACCGGAGAGGCCAGCGAGGTGCCGCCGATGCGGTACTCGCTGTACGACTCGGAGCCGTCCGCCTGGGTCTGCGTCTGGCCGACCAGGAAGCCGGTGTTCGGGTCGGCGATGGCGGAGATGTCCGGGACGACGCGGTTGCCGGCGGCGTTGTCGGCCTTGGCGAGCGCGTCCGGGACGACACCCTTC
Organism: Streptomyces sp. NPDC001536; assembly: GCF_042894505.1. Classification (NCBI taxonomy): domain Bacteria; kingdom Bacillati; phylum Actinomycetota; class Actinomycetes; order Kitasatosporales; family Streptomycetaceae; genus Streptomyces; species Streptomyces sp. NPDC001536. The sequence goes on along the minus strand of NZ_JBIAVQ010000001.1, from coordinate 117,737 downwards.
TGGTAGAAGGGCTCGGCGACCGTCTTGCTGGTGCCGCCGCCCGCACCGGAGGTGAACGCGCCGGGGAAGCCGGTCCAGCTCTTGCCGTCCGCGGACAGCGTGGCCTTCTCGGTGCCCCAGCCGGTCTCCCACAGGTACTTGTCGCCCTTGCCGACCGCCAGCGAGGTACCGCCGACCGCCGTCACCCACGCCGAGTTGGCCGGGGTGTCGACCTGCTTCGTCCCGGTGTTGGCGACCTCGTCGCCGTTGTCGCCGGAGGAGAAGTAGAAGCCGATGCCCTCGACCGCGCCGAACTGGAAGACCTGGTCGTAGGCGGCCGCGAGGTCCGGCGTCTGGTTGGCCTCGATGTCGCCCCAGGAGTTGGAGACGAGGTCGGCCAGATGGTTGTCGACGATCTTGCTGAGGGAGTCCAGCAGGTCGTCGTCCATGCAGGACGCGGCGCCCACGTAGGTCACGTTCGCGGCGGGCGCGACCGCGTGCACGGCCTCGACGTCGAGGGTCTCCTCGCCGTACCAGCCGGAGGCGTCGCACTCGTCCGCGCCGGTGTGCGTGTAGTTCTTGGGCAGCACCTGGCTCAACTGGCCGGTCTTCCAGGCGGCGTCGCCGTGCTTGTTCGCGTAGGTCTGCGCGTCGTAGGCGATGGTCGGCGAGGCGAACGCGTCGGTGATGGCGACGCGCACCCCCTTGCCCGTGTACGAGCCCGCGCCGTACGCGGCCCGCAGCTGTTTGCCCGTGTAGCCCTTGACGGCGTACGGAATCTTGCCGCCGTACGCGTCCGGGAGGGTGCTCGCGATGTTCGAGCCGTAGTACGAGGAGAACGGCCCCGCGTTCTTGAACACGGTGGACGGGCCCGGCAGTTGGTCGTCGTGGCTCGCCTTGTGCGGGGCGTTGTCCAGGCCGGTGACGGTCAGCACGGCGCCGTTCAGGCTCTCTGGTGCGGAGGCCGTCCTCGACGGCGCGCGATAGGTCTTGGAGCCCTTGGCGTAGTTGTGCAGCTGGGTGCCGAACGCCTTCTCGGCGGCGGCCACGTCACCGGAGACGGAGACGTAGTGCCGCGTGACACCGGTGACCTTCAGGCCCGCCGACGTCAGCCACGACTTCACCGCGGCCACCTGGGCCTTAGTGGCGCCGAAGCGGGCCTGCGCCTGCTTGGCGCTCAGGTACTTGCCGTACGACGCCGAAGCCGGGTCGGACACGGACTTCGCGTACGCGGCCAGGCCGGTCGCGTCCCGGCCGGCGAGGTAGACCCGGGCGGAGACCTGCGAACTGTCGGCGGCGGCGCCCTTGTCGGCCTTGGCCGTGGCCCACGCCGGCTTGGTACCCGCCAGCGTGTCCCGTGCCGGGCCGTCCGCGGCGTGCGCCGCGGGTATGCCGAGCGCCAGCGCGCCGGCGATCATGGGCAGTGTCGCTGCCATGCTCACACCGGCACGCACAGTGGCGCGGTTGGATCTCATGGAACCCCCTGTATGCGGTTCGTCTCGAGTGGATCACTCGACGGTGGCCACTCTTTCGATGAACCGTTCATGCCAGGGGAATACGAGTCCCAAGAAGACCCCAATTAACCTAATGACAAGGCCATTTGAGGGTTAACGCGCTGCGAGGACCGAGGGTTAACCCTCTGCGGCCCTCAATTCGCCCGCTAGGAACGCGGCTTCGCGCCCCGCTCCTTGAGCATGTCCGCCATCAGCGCGATCTCCGATTCCTGCGCGTTGACCATGCCCTGCGCGATGTCCTTCTCCACCTTCACCGTGCAGCGCTCGACACAGCCCTCGGCCATGTGGACACCGCCCTTGTGGTGGTCGGTCATGAGCTGGAGATAGAAGATCTCGGCCTGCTTGCCGCTGAGCTTCTTCAGCTTCTCCATCTCGGTATTGGTCGCCATGCCCGGCATCAAAGCGCCGTCCTCGCCGGATGCCATGCCGCCCATGTCCATCCAGGTCATCGGTGGGTCCGACGACACCTTCGGCAGATTCCACAGATCCAGCCACCCCAGCAGCATGCCGCGCTGGTTGGCCTGCGTCTGCGCGATGTCGTACGCGAGCAGCCGCACGTCCTCGTTCTTCGTGCGGTCGCGGACGATGAACGACATCTCCACCGCCTGCTGGTGGTGCACCGCCATGTCCCGCGCGAACCCGGCGTCCGCGGAGTCCGCGGTCGGGGTGTCGCTGGAGCCGTCGTCCTGGGTGACGGCGTAGGTGATCCCCCCGGTCGCGACGAGCACCGCCGCCGCGCCCGAGGCGATCCAGCCGGCCTTCCTCACTACGACAGACCGCCCTGGCACGTCGCGCCCTTCTCCGGAGTCTGCTCGCCCTGGACGTACGTCTCGAAGAACTTGTCCACGTTCGGGTCGCTCGCGCTCGTCACCGTCCGCTGGTGGCCCCACGCCGTCAGCATGATCGGGGCCGCCTGGCCCTCGTACGGGCTCATCAGCGTGTACGGCGTCTTCTTCACCTTCGCCGCCAGGGCCTCGACGTCGGCCTTCTTCGCCTTGGAGGTGTACGTCACCCAGACCGAACCGTGCTCCAGCGAGTGCACGGCGTTCATGTTGTTGAGTTCCTTGGTGTATACGTCGCCGTTGCAGTTCATCCAGCGGGCGTCGTGGTCACCGCCGGCCGGGGGCGTCATCGGGTACTTCACGGTCTTGGTGACGTGGGTCTGGCTGAGCTTCGACGACCAGGTCTTCACCCCGTCCTTGCCCGTGGTCCAGTGCCCCGGGTTGCTGGAGTCGGCCGTCGTGCCGCCGTCGTCCTGCGACCGCACGAGCACGACGCCGCCCACGACGAGAGCGGTGACGACGGCCACGCTCGCCCCGATCGTGAGGAGCCGGTTACGGCGTTCGCGGGCCTGTTCGGCGCGCCGCATCTCCGCTATTCGAGCCTGGCGCTCGGCGGAGTTCTTCTTCTTGGCGGAACCCATGGGGTGTGTCCTTCTGGGTAAGGGAGGGCCGGTCGGGTCCGCTGATCGTAATGGGGAGAGGGGGGCCCGCTGAAAGGGAGGGCACAGGAATGGCCGAAGAGAAGGCGCCCGCGGAGATCCGGGCCCGCCCAGGTTCCGGCACGCCCGGCATTACTTATACGGGTCCGAGCAGGCAAGATGGGCGCAGAACAGTACACCTGTCGTACGTGAGGCGTTCGCCCGGAGGTCGGCCCGCCGATCATGGTCCGCAACACGGATGAAATGGTGTTGTGGTGGGATGCTCAGGTGCCCGACCGTCTCTCGCGGGACCGGAGACAGGCGGCCTGACCAGCAAGGATGGGGAAGCGGAAGATGGACAAGCAGCAGGAGTTCGTGCTCCGGACGTTGGAGGAGCGCGACATCCGGTTCGTACGCCTGTGGTTCACGGACGTGCTGGGCTTCCTCAAGTCCGTCGCCGTGGCCCCGGCCGAACTGGAGCAGGCCTTCGACGAGGGCATCGGGTTCGACGGCTCGGCGATCGAGGGATTCGCCCGGGTATACGAATCCGACATGATCGCCAAGCCGGATCCGTCGACCTTCCAGATCCTGCCGTGGCGCGCCGAGGCGCCCGGTACGGCCCGGATGTTCTGCGACATCCTCATGCCGGACGGCTCGCCGTCCTTCGCGGACCCGCGCTATGTGCTCAAGCGCGCGCTGGCCCGCACCTCGGACCTTGGCTTCACCTTCTACACCCACCCCGAGATCGAGTTCTTCCTGCTGAAGGACAAGCCGCTGGACGGCACCCGTCCCACGCCGGCCGACAACTCGGGCTACTTCGACCACACCCCGCAGAACATCGGCATGGACTTCCGCCGCCAGGCGATCACCATGCTGGAGTCGATGGGCATCTCGGTCGAGTTCTCCCACCACGAGGGCGCCCCCGGCCAGCAGGAGATCGACCTCCGCTACGCCGACGCGCTCTCCACGGCCGACAACATCATGACGTTCCGCCTGGTCATGAAGCAGGTGGCGCTGGAGCAGGGCGTCCAGGCGACGTTCATGCCGAAGCCGTTCAGTGAGCACCCGGGCTCGGGCATGCACACGCACCTGTCCCTCTTCGAGGGCGACCGCAACGCGTTCTACGAGTCGGGCTCCGAGTACCAGCTCTCCAAGGTCGGCCGCTCCTTCATCGCGGGCCTGCTGAAGCACTCCGCGGAGATCTCCGCGGTCACCAACCAGTGGGTCAACTCCTACAAGCGCATCTGGGGCGGCTCGGAGCGCACGGCGGGCGCGGGCGGCGAGGCCCCCTCGTACATCTGCTGGGGCCACAACAACCGCTCGGCGCTGGTCCGGGTCCCCATGTACAAGCCCGGCAAGACCGGCTCCGCCCGCATCGAGGTCCGCTCGATCGACTCCGGCGCCAACCCGTACCTGGCCTACGCCGTCCTGCTGGCCGCCGGCCTCAAGGGCATCGAGGAGGGCTACGAGCTCCCGCCGGGCGCCGAGGACGACGTCTGGGCCCTCTCCGACGCCGAGCGCCGCGCGATGGGCATCGAGCCCCTCCCGCAGAACCTCGGCGAGGCCCTGACCCTCATGGAGCGCAGCGACCTGGTCGCCGAGACTCTGGGCGAGCACGTCTTCGACTTCTTCCTCCGGAACAAGCGCCAGGAGTGGGAGGAGTACCGCTCCGAGGTGACCGCGTTCGAGCTGCGGAAGAACCTGCCGGTGCTGTAAAGCGCGTACATCGGAAAGGGCCGACGGTTCACGACCGTCGGCCCTTTTCGCGCGTTACTGCCCCGCCGGCCTCGCCAGTACCTGGTGCAGCGGCTCCGTGGCCCGGCGGCGGTACTCCTGGATCGACCAGCCGTTGCCGTCCGGGTCCTTGAAGTACATGAACGTGCCGCCGTCGTCGGGGGCGTACTGGACCGGCTCGGAGACCTCCAGGCCCCGCTCGACCAGTTCCGCCCTGGCCGCCTTGATGTCCGCCACGCACAGCTGGAGGCCCTGGTAGGAACCGGGCTGGGGCTTGGCCTCCCCGTTGGTCAGGTCCCAGAGGCTGTCGCCGAGGGCGATCGAACATCCGGAGCCCGGCGGGGTCAGCTGGACGATCCGCATGCCCGGCATGATCTCCTGGTCGATGTCCACGTGGAAGCCGACCTTGTCCCGGTAGAAGTCCCGGGCTCGGTCGATGTCGCTCACGGGCAGCGGAATCACTTCGAGTGTGAAGTCCATCGCTAGTCCTCCCTGGTGAATCGCCAGCGGGTCTGGCTGAACGGCTCTCCCTTACCGAAGCCGAAAACCGTGCGCGGCGCCACCGAGAAGACGAAAGCGTCCCCGGCACCGTGGTGGAAGCTGCCGTTCCGTACCTCGAAGCGCCAGAACTCGCCGTACTTCTCCTCCCACGCGGCCGCCAGCTCCCGCAGCCGCCCGTCGTCGGCGACACGCACCGCCTCGCCCTCCACGACGAGGTCGTAGCCCTCGTTCCAGGTGTTGACGCCGGTCGTCAGCACGACCTGCGGGTTCGCCGCGAGATTGCGGGCCTTGCGCTCCTCCGGGCCGGTGCAGAAGTGCAGCGCCCCGCCCGACCAGACCGCGGGCAGCGGGGTCACATGCGGGCGCCCGTCCGGCCGGACCGTGGAGATCCAGAACAGCTCGGCCCCGGCGAGGATCTTCAGCGCCTCGGACCAGTCGGTCGCGGTGGCGGTCGCCTCGCTGTAGCGGGGGTCGAGGCGGGTGTCGGGCTGCTTGTCGGTCATCAGCGGCCTCCCTTCGCAAGGGCAGACCCGCCGGGGATCAGGAACTCATCGGTCACAGGGCTTCCGGGTCCGGGAACACACGGGCCACCGCGGCCGCACGGCTCGACACCCCCAGCTTGCCGAATACGTTCTCCAGGTGCTTGCGGACGGTGCTGGGGGAGACGACGAGCTGTTCGGCGATCTGCGGAGTGTTCAGGCCGCGGGCCACGCAGCGCAGGACGTCCAGCTCCCGGTGGGTCAGCCGCACGGGAGGCCGGCGCCTGCGGGCAGCCTCCTTGTAGATGTCGTACACATGGGGAGCCATGAGCGTCAGCGTGGTCATCTCGTGGTCGGTGAACGGCTTCGGACCGGTGCGGAAGAACTGGAACACACGGGTGCGGTTCGGGGCGGTGGGCAGCGCGATGTCCGCGATGTTCGGGTGCGGGGCGAGGAAGTCGGTGTAGATCGGCAGGTTCCGCAGCTCCCGCACCGAGAGGAAGTCCGCCATCTGCGTCGTCTCGGGAACGTCGTGCGGCCGGCAGACCTGCATGCATTGGAGGTGCTGGTGGCGCCAGCGCCAGTACGCGTCCATCCCGCAGTCGCCGTACTCCTCGACCGTCTCCTGGCTGTTGAGCGCCCGCCTGGTCGGGATGTCCAGCTCACAGAAACTGGCGGCGTCGCAGGGGACCAGGCGCTGCAACCCCAGCAGCAGGGACCCCGGGGGCACCCCGCCCGACCGGTCCTGGCGCGCCTCCGCCAGGACGTCCGCCATACGCCGTAGATGCGCTTCCGCCGTCGTCATGGGTGCCTCCCGAGGACGGTCCTCGCCTCCTTGTGAACGTACTCCCGCGCCACCCGTGAACACCGGGATTCGTCAAATGACGAATGGGCCGGGGCAGTTGATGGGGGCATCGTCGACTCAGGCAGCGCTCCGGCTGCCGGGAGAGACGGAGGCATCCCATGCGTTCCCACCTGCGCCCCTACGACGGTCGCGGCCACCCGCGTCCGCACCGGACCGCCGCCCTCGCCGCGGGCGCCGCCACGCTCGTCGCGGCCCTGCTCGCCACCGGCTGCGAGGCCGCGACCACGAAGACCGCCCCCGCGAAGGGCGAGGCCTTCACGACCGTCCGCTTCACGCTCGGCCCCCGCGGCGGCGTCCAGTTCCACGGGGCCTCCCGTGCGGCGGTCACCCCGGCCGGGTCCTACGCCGTTCCCGCGGGCCGCGCACACTCCTTCGCCCGTCCGGAGGGGCGGCTGCTGGTGGTGCTGCGGCACTGGCCCGAATCCCGTACGGAACGGGCCTCGCGCGGGCGGACGCTCCCGCGGCTGGTCCCGCCCGAGGAGGCCGCGGTCGAGACGGGCTTCCTGGTCGACACCGCGGAGTGGGTGCTGGCCGACCTCGACGGACACCCGTTGCAGTGGCTGCGCGACGACACGATCCGCGTCGACACCACGCACGCCGCCGTCGGCGACCTCAGCAGCCTGACCCTGTCCGGACCGCACGGGGGTCGGTCCGGACACCCCGTCCCGCCGCCGGGCGACCCCGGATGCGAGAAGCCCTCGCGGCTGGTCCTCCCGACGGTCGAGCCGGACACGCCCGTGACGGCCGTACTGACCCGCCTGCGCGCCCGCTGCCTCGACATCCAGTACGCCACCCTGCCCGGCGAGGGCACCCCCGGCACCGTCCAACGGGTCTACGTCCCCCTGGCGGGCCACCCCGTCGCAGCCGCCTACCTCCCACCCCTCGACGACACCACGGCCCCGGGCCGCATGCCCGGCGACACGGTCCTCACGGACCCGTCCCGCCCGGCCACGGTGGTGGTGACCCGCTGACAGGACGACGGCGCCCCGCGCCCCAGTCCCCACCCCACCCCGTCCTCACCCCGCCCCACCCCCTCGATCCGCCCCGGCGCTTCTCGCACCCTCTCCGGTTAGGCTCAAGCAGGTACGACCTTGATCGGAGGAGGCCGAGGATGACGGCGCCGGGGCGCAGGAGCAGTACCTTCAGTCGGCTGCTGCGGCACGGGTTCACCGATCCCTCGGCTGCCGAGCGCTTGCTGGACGGCCCGGAGCTGACCGGCGTACGCAATGATCCGGTGCTCCTGGAAGCCCTCGGTGCCACCGCCGACCCCGATCTCGCGCTGCATGGCCTCGTACGGCTGCTGGAGGCGCAGCCCGCCCCCACCGCCCGCCGCGAGCTGCTGGACACGGTGATAGCGGCCAAGCCGTTGCGCGACCGTCTGCTGGGGGTGCTGGGGGCCTCCGCCGCGCTCGCCGAGCATCTCGCCCGGCATGCCGGGGACTGGCAGGCGCTCGTGATGTACGAGCCGCGCGATCTGCATCCCGGCGTGGAGGAGTTCGAGCGCGGGCTCGCCGAGGCCGGCGACCCCGTCTCCCTGCGCGTCGCCTACCGGCGCTGTCTGCTGTCCATCGCCGCCCGTGACGTGTGCGGCACCACCGACATCGCCGAGACCGCCGCCGAGCTCGCCGACCTCGCCACCGCGACCCTGCGCGCCGCCCTCGCCATAGCGCGGGCGGCCGCTCCGGACGACGCCGCGCTGTGCCGGCTCGCGGTCATCGCGATGGGCAAGTGCGGTGGCCATGAGCTCAATTACGTGTCCGACGTCGATGTCATCTTCGTCGGGGAGGCGGTGGAGGGGGCCGACGAGGGCAAGGCCCTGCGCTCCGCCACCAAGCTCGCCTCGCACATGATGCGGATCTGCTCCGAGACGACCGTCGAGGGATCGATCTGGCCCGTCGACGCCAACCTCCGCCCCGAAGGCCGCAACGGCCCCCTCGTGCGCACGCTCTCCAGCCACCTCGCCTACTACCAGCGCTGGGCCAAGACCTGGGAGTTCCAGGCCCTTCTCAAGGCCCGGCCGGTCGCCGGAGACATCGAGCTCGGCGAGGAGTACGTCGCCGCCCTGGAACCTCTCGTCTGGAAGGCCGCCGAACGCGAGAACTTCGTCGCCGACGTCCAGAAGATGCGGCGCCGGGTCGTCGAGAACATCCCGGTCGCCGAGGTCGAGCGCGAGCTGAAGCTGGGCCCCGGCGGTCTGCGCGACGTCGAATTCGCCGTGCAGCTCCTCCAGTTGGTGCACGGCAGGGCCGACGCCTCCCTCCGCAGCGGCACCACCCTCGACGCGCTCCAGGCCCTCGCCGCCGGCGGCTATGTCGGCCGCGACGACGCCGTACAACTCGACGACGCCTACCGCTTCCTGCGCTCCATGGAACACCGCATCCAGCTCTACCGGCTGCGCCGCACCCACCTCGTCCCCGAGGACGAGGCCGACCAGCGCCGCATCGGCCGCTCCCTGGGCCTGCGCACCGATCCGGTCGTCGAGCTGAACCGTGAGTGGAAGCGGCACACCAGTGTCGTACGGCGGCTGCACGAGAAGCTCTTCTACTGGCCGCTGCTCGACGCCGTCGCCCAACTCGCGCCCGGCGAGGCCCGGCTGAGCCCGGAGGCCGCCCGGGAACGGCTCGTCGCGCTCGGGTACGCCGACCCGGCGGCGGCCCTGCGCCATATCGAGGCGCTCGCCTCCGGCGTCACCCGCAAGGCCGCGATCCAGCGAACCCTCCTTCCCGTACTGCTGGGTTGGTTCGCCGACTCCGCCGACCCGGACGCCGGTCTGCTCAACTTCCGCAAGGTCTCGGACGCGTTGGGCAAGACCCCCTGGTACCTGCGGCTGCTGCGCGACGAGGGCGCCGCCGCCGAGAACCTCGCCCGCGTGCTGTCCGCCGGACGCCTCGCCCCCGACCTGCTCATGCGCGCACCGGAGGCGGTGGCGCTGCTGGGCGACAGTGAAGGAGGGCTCGATCCGCGCGGCCGGGCCGGTCTTGAGCAGGAGATCCTCGCCGCGGTCAGACGCGCGGACGGCGCCGTACAGGCCGTCACCGCGGCCCGCGGAGTACGCCGCCGCGAGCTGTTCCGTATCGCCGCCGCCGACATCGTCGGCTCCTACGGCACCGAGACCCAGCCCGCCGAGGCCGACCAGGGCGCCCTGGTGGACCGGGTCGGCGGTGCCGTCTCCGACCTCACCGCGGCGACCCTCGCGGGCACCCTGCGCGCGGTCGTCCGCGACACCTGGGGCGACACCCTGCCCACCCGGTTCGCCGTCATCGGCATGGGCCGCTTCGGCGGTCACGAACTCGGCTACGGCTCCGACGCGGACGTCCTCTTCGTCCACGAGCCGCGCAACGGCGTCCCCGAGCAGTCCGCCTCCGAGGCCGCCAACAAGGTCGTCTCCGAGATGCGCCGCCTGCTCCAGCTCCCGAGCGCGGACCCGCCCCTGCTCATCGACGCCGACCTGCGTCCCGAGGGCAAGTCCGGGCCGCTCGTACGGACGTTGAAGTCGTACGAGGCGTACTACCGCCGGTGGTCCCTGGTCTGGGAGTCACAGGCACTGCTGCGGGCCGAAGTCGTCGCCGGCGACGAGGACTTGGGGAGCCGTTTCATCGAGCTGATCGATCCTCTGCGGTATCCGGCGGAGGGGCTCGGTGACGATGCCGTACGGGAGATCCGGCGGCTGAAGGCGCGGATGGAGTCGGAGCGGTTGCCTCGCGGCGCCGATCCGAAGCTGCACACCAAGTTGGGGCCGGGGGGGTTGTCCGACGTCGAGTGGGTTGTGCAGCTCTTGCAGTTGCGGCATGGGTGGGCGGAGCCGGGGCTGCGGACGACTCGGACGCGGGAGGCGCTTGCTGCGGCGTGCGCTGCGGATCTCATCTCGGGTGAGGATGCCGAGATCCTCGACGAGGCTTGGGTGTTGGCTACCCGGGTGCGGAATGCGGTGATGTTGGTGCGGGGGCGGGCCGGGGACACGTTTCCCTCCGACCCGCGTGAACTTGCCGCGGTAGGGCGGTACTTGGGGTACGGGCCTGGGCATGTGGGGGACATGCTGGATGACTATCGGCGTACGGCGCGCAGGGCCCGAGCAGTAGTGGAGACGTTGTTCTACGGGGCGTGAGCTCCGGTTTTCGGCTGCGGCGCCGTCGTGGTTGCTCGCGCCCGCGCGGCGGTAGCCGCAGATCCAGCACAGCCCCGCGCCCCTTCCACGCGGGTCAGCGCCACGCCTGTCAGTACGATCGCCATGCCCACCAGCACGCGGATCCCTACCTGCTCGCCCAGCAGCAGTGCACCCAGCGCCACCGACACCACTGGCAGCAAGTAACCCACCGTCGCCGCCGTCGTCGCCCCCTCGTCCGCGATCAGGCGGTAGTTCAGGTAGAAGGTCACGCCTGTGCCCAGGACTCCCAGGGCGGTGACCGCCAGGAGGGCAGTGATGTCGGCGTCCACCGGGCCCGCGACCGGGAGGGACAAGGTCGTCCAACCCGTCGCCATCAGCAGCTGAGCCGCTGACATCGCCATCGGTGCCTGCTTGTCCGTGAGTTTGCGGGCCATGTACGCGAACGCCACCGCATAGCTCGCCGCGGCCCCCAGCAGGGCGAGCGCGCTCCAGCTCAGCAGGCCCGACTGGTCCCAGGGGGCGAAGATCAGGACCGTGCCGGCGAAGCCGAGGAGGAGGCCGGTGAGGCGTCCGGGGCGCAGGCCGCGGTCGGTGCCGAGGAGCAGGCCGATGAGGAGGGACCACAGCGGGGTCGTCGCGTTCAGGACGCCCGCGATGCCGGAGTCGAGGTTCTGCTCGCCCACCGCGAACAGGGCGAACGGGATGGCGTTGCAGAACAGCGCGGCCACGACCAGGTGTCCCCAGGTGGCCCGTGAGCGGGGCAGTCGCTGACCGGCCGAGCGGGCCAGCACCAGCAGGGTCGCGGTGCCCAGCGCGCAGCGCACGATGGTGATCTGGGCGGGGGAGAGGCCGTGGTTGAGGGCGAGCTTGATCCAGAGGAACCCCGAGCCCCACAGGAGGGCGAGGGCTGCCATGCGGAGCGTGGAGGCGGGAGACATGCCTCTACGGTCCGGGAGCCGACGCGTGAGGACAAGTGAAGAGTTCTGGATGAGTTGTTAAGCTGGGCTACATGCTGGATGTGCGTCGGATGCAGGTGCTGCGGGCCGTGGTGAGCAGCGGATCGGTGACGGGAGCGGCGACGGTGCTGGGCTACACGCCCTCCGCCGTGAGCCAGCAGATCGCCGCGCTGGAGAAGGAGGCGCGGACGGATCTGCTGGAACGGGTCGGGAGAGGGGTGCGCCCCACGGCGGCGGGGCTGCTCCTGACCGAGTACGCGGACACGATCAGCCGCCAGGTCGCCGAGGCGGAGACCGCCCTGGCGGATCTGCTGGCGGGGCGGACGGGCCGGCTTTCGGTGCGGTACTTCGCGACGGCGGGCGCGTCCCTGGTCGCCCCGGCGGTCGCCCGGCTGCGGACGGAGCACCCGGGTGTACAGATCGAGCTGAAGCTCATCGACCCCGAGGACCCGCTGCCGGACGTGCGCGAGGGCCGGGCGGACCTGGCGCTGGTGGTGGGGCCGCGGGCCTCCGGCCAGGAGGGCGTGCGGTTCCTCCACCTGCTGGACGACCCGTACCTCGCGGTGCTTCCCGAGGGCCACCCCCTGGCGGGTGCCGAGGCGCTGGAGATGGCCGACCTCGCGGAGGAACCCTGGGTCGGCAGCGAATGGCCCGGCCCCTGCCTCGACGCCCAGCTCGCGGCCTGTGAGGCGGCGGGGTTCCGGCCGCGGTTCGTGGTCGAGAGCGAGGACTACGTCACCGCCCAGGGGTTCGTCGCGGCGGGGCTCGGGGTGAGCCTCATCCCCCGGCTGGGGCTGGGGGTCGGTGTCCGGCCGGGAGTGGTCGTACGGGAACTGCGGAGCCCGGAGCCTTCACGCTCGATCTACGCGGCGGTACGCGAGACGGCCCCGCCCCAGCCGGCGCTCCGGGCGTTCATCGCGGCGATGCGGGCTGCGGCCGGGGCTGCTTGAGGGCCACCGCCGGCACCAGCTTCGGCAGGCGGTACGGCAGCGCCCCGTACCAGAGGCGTGCCACCGTGTAGCCGAAGGCCAGGCACAGGATGCCGCCCACCGCGTCGAGCCAGAAGTGATTGGCGGTGGCGACGATGACCACGAGGGTGGCCGTCGGGTAGAGCAGGCCCAGGACGCGCACCCACGGCACCGACGCCAGGGCGAAGATCGTCAGGCCGCACCACAGGGACCAGCCGATGTGCATGGACGGCATCGCGGCGTACTGGTTCGACATGTTCTTGAGGTCGCCGGAAGCCATCGAGCCCCACGTCTGGTGGACCATGACCGTGTCGATGAAGCCGCCGCCGTTCATCAGGCGGGGCGGGGCCAGCGGATACAGGTAGTAACCGACGAGGGCCACGCCGGTCGTCGCGAACAGCACCATGCGCGTCGCCGCGTAGCGGCCCGGGTGACTGCGGAAGAGCCACACAAGGACACCGAGCGTCACCACGAAATGCAGCGTCGCGTAGTAGTAGTTCATGCCCACGATCAGCCAAGTCACGGAATTCACCGCGTGGTTGACCGACTCCTCGACCGCGATCCCCAGGTCGTGCTCGACCCGCCAGATCCAGTCGGCATTGCGCAGCGCCTCGGCCTTCTGCTCCGGGACCGCGTTACGGATCAGTGAGTAGGTCCAGTAACTCACCGCGATCAGCAGGATCTCGAACCAGAGGCGGGGGCGGCGCGGGGTGCGCAGCCGGCCCAGAAAGCCCGGCCTCGTATCGGCCGCGACAGGCTGGCGAACGGCCTCTTCGCGGCCTTCCAGTGTCGTCACGGTCGGATCACCCATGGACACAGAGTCTGCCAGAAAAGCCCTTGCCCCCAGATCATCCCTCGGTCGGGTCCGGGATGCATGTTCTACGGCGAGACGAGTCCCCTCACTCCTACCAGCGCAGGGCCCCAGAACCCGGATTCTCCGCCTTAGGGACGATTCCGGTCCCCAGGGGCCGACGCGGTCGAACCGCGCACCACCAGCTCCGGCATGAACACGAACTCGCTGTGCGGCGCGGGCGTCCCGCCGATCTCCTCAAGGAGCGTGCGCACCGCGGCCTGGCCCATCGCCGGCACCGGCTTGCGGACCGTGGTGAGCGGCGGGTCGGTGAAGGCGATCAGCGGGGAGTCGTCGAAGCCGACCACCGAGATGTCCTTCGGCACGTCCAGACCGAGCTGGCGGGCCGCCCGTATCGCGCCCAGCGCCATCATGTCGCTGGCGCACACCACCGCCGTGCAGTTGCGGGAGATCAGCGCCGTGGCGGCCGCCTGACCGCCCTCCAGGGTGTACAGGGAGTGCTGGACGAGCTCCGTCTCGACCGCCTCCGCGGCCAGCCCCAGCTGGTCCTGCATCGCGCGGACGAAGCCCTCGATCTTGCGCTGCACGGGCACGAACCGCTTGGGGCCCAGCGCCAGACCGATCCTCGTGTGCCCCAGCGAGATCAGATGCGTCACCGCGAGCGTCATCGCCGCGCGGTCGTCGGGGGAGATGAAGGGCGCCTGCACCTTCGGCGAGAAGCCGTCCACGAGGACGAAGGGCACACCCTGGCCGCGCAGCTGCTCGTAGCGCTGCATGTCGGCGGAGGTGTCCGCGTGCAGTCCGGAGACGAAGATGATGCCGGCCACGCCCCGGTCGACGAGCATCTCGGTGAGCTCGTCCTCGGTGGAGCCGCCGGGGGTCTGGGTGGCGAGGACGGGGGTGTAGCCCTGCCGCGTCAGCGCCTGCCCGATGACCTGGGCCAGCGCCGGGAATATGGGGTTCTCCAGTTCCGGCGTTATCAGGCCCACCAGGCCCTCGCTGCGCTGCCGCAGACGCACCGGGCGTTCGTAGCCGAGCACGTCGAGTGCGGCCAGCACGGACTGGCGGGTGGTGGAGGCGACGCCGGGCTTCCCGTTGAGGACGCGGCTGACAGTCGCTTCACTGACCCCCGCCTGTGCAGCGATGTCGGCAAGCCGTGTGGTCACAGGGGTGGACTGTACCGCCCGTATCTGCCCTTGCACACCAATTGGACGTCGCGACCGACCTGTTGGCCGACCGGGTCCGGGTTGCTGCGTCATCCCGCTCCCTCATGAAAGTGATGGCAAGAGCTTGCAGAGTCTTGCACAACCCGCGCTGTGCCGCCCCACCGCCGGAAACAAGCGTCTCACGGCGGTTGCCGAGAGGTCACGCCCGGATAACTTCGATGATGTCTTGCACTTTTTTGCTGCAAGACCTTTCGCGGCGCTTACATCGCTGTTACGTTCGGCCACGCCCGGCGGCCGCAACGGCGCAGTCGGACAGCGACAGGGACGGCGGACGGGACCGCCCCCTGCGCAGGCAGGACGGCAGACGGGGCCATCCCTGCACACACGGGCTTTCACCCTCAAGGAGAACTCATGCGGCGTGGCATAGCGGCCACCGCGCTGGTGGCGTCCCTCGCCCTCGCGGCGACGGCCTGCGGCGGAGACAGCGACAGCGGCGACAAGGCCGACGGCCCGGTCACCATCACCTGGTGGGACACCTCCAACGCCACCAATGAGGCGCCGACGTACAAGGCCCTCATCAAGGAGTTCGAGGCCGCCAACAAGGACGTCAAGGTCAAGTACGTCAACGTCCCCTTCGACCAGGCGCAGAACAAGTTCGACACCGCCGCCGGCGCCTCCGGCGCCCCGGACGTGCTGCGCTCCGAGGTCGGCTGGACCCCCGCCTTCGCCAAGAAGGGCTACTTCCTGCCGCTGGACGGCACCGAGGCCCTCGCCGATCAGAGCAAGTTCAAGTCCAACCTGATCGAGCAGGCCAAGTACGAGGGCAAGACGTACGGCGTCCCGATCGTCACGGACACGCTCGCCCTTGTGTACAACAAGGAGCTCTTCGAGAAGGCCGGCGTCGAGGCCCCCAAGACCTGGGACGACCTGAAGAAGGCCGCCGCCACGATCAAGGACAAGACCGGCGTCGACGGCTACTGGGGCTCCACCCAGGCCTACTACGCCCAGTCCTTCCTCTACGGCGAGGGCACCGACACCGTCGACGCCGACGCCAAGAAGATCACGGTCAACTCGGACGCCGCGAAGAAGGCGTACGGCACCTGGCTGAGCCTCTTCTCCGGCAAGGGCCTGCACAAGGCCGACACCACCGCCGACGCCTACGCCCACATCCAGGACGCGTTCGTCAACGGCAAGGTCGCCTCGATCATCCAGGGCCCGTGGGAGATCACCAACTTCTACAAGGGCGCCGCGTTCAAGGACAAGGCCAACCTCGGCATCGCCACCGTCCCGGCCGGCTCCACCGGCAAGGCGGGCGCCCCGACCGGCGGCCACAACCTCTCGGTCTACGCCGGCTCCGACGCCGCCCACCAGAAGGCCTCGCTGAAGTTCCTCAACTTCATGACCTCCGCGAAGTCCCAGGCGACCATCGCGCTGAAGAACTCCACGCTGCCCACCCGTGACGACGCCTACACCGACGAGGTCAAGGCCGACCCGGGCATCGCCGGCTACGGCACGGTCCTCTCCGCCGCCCAGCCGCGCCCGGCGCTGCCCGAGTACAGCTCCCTGTGGGGCCCGCTGGACACCGAGCTGCCCAAGATCGCCGGCGGCAAGGAGTCCCTCGACAAGGGCCTGAGCAACGCCGAGACCGCCATCGCCAAGCTGGTGCCGGACTTCAGCAAGTGAGCCCTGGTGGCCGCCGGATCTCCCGACATGGGGGGAGAGATCCGGCGGCCACCGGCCTGCGCCCAGCCACTTCTCAGTGCCGTAGAACTCCCAGAAGGTGTCGAACATGACAGTCGCCATCGACCGCGCCACCGGCAAGCGCCGCGGTGACCGCGCGCCGCGGCCCGGGCTGGGCCAACGCTTCAAGCGCAGCTACCAGAAGCACTGGTACGCCTACGCGATGATCGCCCCGGTGGCGATCGTGCTCGGCGTCCTCGTGCTCTACCCCCTGATCTACGGCGTCTACCTCACACTCACCGACGCCAACAGCCTCAACACGGCCCGCACCATCGGCGTCAACCACATCGATGCCACCTACAAGTTCATCGGCCTCGACAACTACGCCGACATCCTGTGGGGCCCGACGGCGTACGACCGCTTCTGGTCGCACTTCATCTGGACCATCGTCTGGACGGCGCTCTGCGTCACCCTGCACTACTGCCTCGGCCTCGGCCTCGCGCTGCTGCTCAACCAGAAGCTGCGGGGACGGACGCTGTACCGGCTGATCCTCGTCCTGCCCTGGGCCGTGCCGACCTTCGTCACCGTCTTCGGCTGGCGCTTCATGCTCGCCGACGGCGGCGTCATCAACAGCTTCCTGGAAACCCTCCACCTGCCGACACCGCTGTGGCTGGAGGACACCTTCTGGCAGCGGTTCGCCGCGATCATGGTCAACACCTGGTGCGGTGTGCCGTTCATGATGGTCTCGCTGCTCGGCGGACTGCAGTCCATCGACGGCTCGCTCTACGAGGCCGCCGAGATGGACGGCGCCACCGCCTGGCAGCGCTTTAGGCACGTGACCCTGCCGGGCCTCAGGTCCGTCAGCTCCACCGTCGTGCTCCTCGGCGTCATCTGGACGTTCAACCAGTTCGCCGTCATCTTCCTGCTGTTCGGCAACACCGCCCCCGACGCCCAGATCCTGGTCACATGGGCCTACTTCCTCGGCTTCGGACAGCAGCCGCGCGACTTCGCGCAGTCCGCCGCCTACGGCATCCTGCTGCTGGCCATCCTGATCGTCTTCACCTCCTTCTACCGCCGCTGGCTGAACCGCAATGACCAGCAGCTCGCGATCTGAGGCAGGAGTTCCCATGAGTACGACCACTGTCGACACCCCCGCCGAAGTGAGCGAGCAGCGCTCCTCGCACGCCCCCCGCCGGATCCGGCGCCGCGGCGAGAACAGCCTCGCCGGCTCGTTCGTCTCCCACGGCATCCTGATCGTCGCGTGTCTGATCGCGCTGTTCCCGATCGTCTGGCTGATCTTCCTGTCCCTCGGTCCGGACAAGGACGACTACCTCCACCCCGGCGGCATCTGGGACAAGATGTCGTTCGACAACTACTCGTTCGTCCTCCAGCACACGGCCTTCTTCGACTGGCTGAAGAGCACGCTGATCGTCTCGCTCGGCACCACCGTCATCGGCGTGCTGATCGCCGCGACCACGGGCTACGCCGTCTCCCGGATGCGCTTTCCGGGCTACCGGAAGTTCATGTGGGTGCTTCTGGTGACCCAGATGTTCCCGGTAGCCGTACTCATGGTGCCGATGTACCAGATGCTCTCGGACCTGCAGCTCATCGACAGCTACCTTGGGCTCATCCTCGTGTACTGCACGACCGCGGTGCCGTACTGCGCCTGGCTGCTCAAGGGCTACTTCGACACCATCCCGTTCGAGATCGACGAGGCCGGCCGCGTCGACGGGCTGACCCCCTTCGGCACGTTCACCCGACTGATCCTTCCGCTCGCCAAGCCGGGGCTCGCGGTCGCCGCGTTCTACAGCTTCCTGACCGCGTTCGGTGAGGTCGCGTTCGCGTCGACGTTCATGCTGTCCGACACGAAGTACACGTTCGCGGTCGGTCTGCAGAGCTTTGTGAGTGAGCACGATGCGCAGCGCAACCTGATGGCCGCGACCGCGGTGTTGATCGCCATACCGGTGTCGGCGTTCTTCTACCTCGTGCAGAAGAACCTGGTGACCGGCCTCACCGCGGGTGGAACGAAGGGGTAAGTGCCGCGTCTGTTCGTCGATCGGCTGCAGCGCCGTCGTGGCTGGTCGCGCAGTTCCCCGCGCCCCTTCGGGGCACGGGTGGCGGCCGCGGTGTCCATCCGACCCCGCTGACACCGCGGCCGCCTCTGTTTCACCCGCCCCCCGTACCCCCACCTGACCCGATGACTCCGTTACGCAAGGACGCCATGAGCCAGCAGCACACTGCCGACCCGGCCCCGACCTCCGCCGTAGCCACCGTCGCCCAGCACCGTGACTGGTGGCGGGACGCGGTGATCTACCAGGTCTATCCGCGCAGCTTCGCCGACAGCAACGGCGACGGCATGGGCGATCTGGAAGGCGTACGCTCCCGACTCCCGTACCTGCGCGACCTCGGCGTGGACGCCGTGTGGCTCAGCCCCTTCTACGCCTCCCCGCAGGCCGACGCCGGCTACGACGTCGCCGACTACCGGGCCGTGGACCCCATGTTCGGCAACCTGCTCGACGCGGACGCGCTGATCCGCGACGCGCACGAGCTGAACCTGCGGATCATCGTCGACCTGGTCCCCAACCACTCCTCGGACCAGCACGAGTGGTTCAAGCGGGCCCTGCGCGAAGGCCCCGGTTCCGCCCTGCGGGACCGCTACCACTTCCGCCCCGGCAAGGGCGAGAACGGCGAACTCCCGCCCAACGACTGGGAGTCGATCTTCGGCGGACCGGCGTGGACGCGGGTCACCGAGCCGGACGGCTCGCCCGGCGAGTGGTACCTGCACCTCTTCGCCCCCGAGCAGCCCGACTTCAACTGGGAACACCCGGCGGTCGGCGACGAGTTCCGCTCCATCCTGCGCTTCTGGCTGGACATGGGCGTCGACGGCTTCCGTATCGACGTGGCGCACGGAATGGTGAAGGCGGAGGGCCTCCCGGACCTCGGCGACCACGACCAGCTGAAGCTGCTGGGCAACGATGTCATGCCGTTCTTCGACCAGGACGGCGTGCACGACATCTACCGCCAGTGGCGGACGATCCTCGACGAGTACTCCGGCGAGCGCATCTTCGTGGCCGAGGCCTGGACACCGACGGTCGAGCGGACCGCCAACTACGTCCGCCCGGACGAGCTCCACCAGGCCTTCAACTTCCAGTACCTGGGCACCGCGTGGGACGCGGCCGAGCTCCGCGAGGTGGTGGACCGCACGCTTGAGGCGATGGCCCCCGTGGGCGCCCCGGCGACCTGGGTGCTGTCGAACCACGACGTGACCCGCCACGCGACCCGCTTCGCCAACCCGCCCGGCCTCGGCACCCAGATCCGCACGGCGGGCGACAGGGAGCTGGGCCTGCGCCGCGCTCGCGCGGCGACCCTGCTCATGCTGGCGCTGCCGGGCTCGGCATACGTCTACCAGGGCGAGGAACTGGGCCTCCCGGACGTGGTGGACCTGTCCGACGACGTCCGCCAGGACCCGGCGTACTTCCGCGGCGCCGGCCAGGACGGATTCCGCGACGGCTGCCGGGTGCCGATCCCGTGGACGCGGGAGGGATCGTCGTACGGCTTCGGCACGGGCGGCAGCTGGCTGCCCCAGCCGGAGAGCTGGGCCGAGCTGAGCGTGGAGGCCCAGACGGGTGTGCCGGGCTCGACGCTGGAGCTGTACCGCACGGCACTGGGCCTGCGCCGCTCCCAGCCGGACCTGGGCGCCGGCGAGTCGGTGGAGTGGCTGCGTGCCCCCGAGGGCGTACTGGCCTTCCGCCGTGGCGAGTTCGTCTGCGTCGCCAACACCGGCGGCGAGTCGGTCACGACCCCGTCCTACGGCCGCGTCCTCCTCGCCAGCGGTGAGATCACGGAGGCGGACGGCGAGACGAAGGTCCCGTCGGACACGACGGTGTGGTGGACGACGGCCTGACGGCCGTTCCCCCGAGGAGCACGGAGAGGGCCCGCTGCCTGCCGAGGCGGCGGGCCCTGACGTACTCTCACCGCTTGTGAGGATCACATGGCCGATACGGGGCCACGCGCGGGCCAAGGCTGACATCGAGCGCCTCAACCAGCTCTGGGACGAGGACAAGTTCGAAGAGGTCGAGGCCGAGGCCAGGGAGCTGGAGGCGAGAGCGGCAAGCCCCCGCGGGGATTCGCGGCGCGTGTTTGTGGGGCAGTACGCACGGTTCATGGCCACGTCCGCGGCCTGTGCCCTCGGGCGCGGGGCGCACGTGCTGCACGAGATGGAAGCCCTCGCGGCAGAGCTGCACGACACGGCCGCGCCCGAGCGGCTGCTGCTGGACGCCGTGCGGGCGAACCGCCTGGTCGTCCTCAACGCCGAGCAGCGCTACGGCGAGACCGAGGCGGAAGCAGCGGCCCTACTGGGCGAACTGACCCGGGTCAAGCATCTGATGCAGGTGATGACCATCGAGTTGTTCGTGCTGGCCAACCTCGCCGACGCCCTGTGCGGGCAGGGCCGTCACACGGAGGCCGAGACCATCGTCCGGGGGAACCTGCCCCGGGCCCAAAGACGCGCACTCGCGTCCCTGCACTGCGGCCTCGTCGAGAGTCTGAACGGCCAGGGGCGCCACGACGAGGCCCTCACCGAAGCGCGCCGATTCGCCCCACCCCGGGTTCGGGCGCAGAGCGGGAGGCTGACCATGGCCACCGCTGTCGCCTTGCGGGGCCTGGGACGCCGGAGCGAGGCGGAGGCGGCGGCGCGTCAGGCAGTGGCCGACTGCGAGCGGCATCTGGATCCGGAGCACCCACGCCTCCGGCAGGCCCGCACGCTGCTGACCGAGATCGAAGGGGCCGCTCACTGAATGAGCGGCCCCTTCGGCCCCTTCGGCCCCTTCGGTTTCTTCGGGTCAGGACGGGATCACTTCCAGGTGCCACCGGTGCTGTAGCCCGACGAACTGCCCGTCGTGTACGAGCGGTTCGTGCCGGACTCCCAGGTCACGGTCCCTGAGCTGTTCTTCTTGACGAACTTGTACTCGAACGTCGTGCTCTTGGGCACGATCACCGACTTGCTCCACGTCGGGTACGAGGCCGACGACAGCGGGATCGCGTCGGCCGTGTTCCAGGAGCCGAGGGAGGCGAGGGAGCCGACGACGTAGACGTTGGTGCCCCAGTCGGTGGTGGCCGTGACGTTGAAGGTGACGTCGGTGGCGTTGGCGCTCGCCACGTTCCAGGAGTTGTTCAGTGCGATCGCCGAAGTGGTCGTGGAGGCCGGCCTGTTGGCGTTCGACTCCCAGGTGACGTTCCCGGAGCTGTCCTTCTTGATGTATTTGAACTCGAACGACGTGTTCACCGGCACGCTCACGGCGCCCGACCAGAGCGGGTAGCCGGAGGACGACAGCTTGATCGCCTTCGCGGTGTCCCAGCTGCCCAGTGCCGGGATCGAGCCGACCACGTACACGTCCTGGCCGGACCCCGTCGCCGCGTACTCGTTGAACGTCGCCGTCACCGTCGACGTCGGGTCGTCGTCATCGTCCTCGCACGTCGTGCACGGCGTGAACTCACCGTCGTAGAAGGCGATCGCGCTCTTCGCGGGGATGGTGAGCGTCGCGCTGCCGCCCGACACCGTCACGGTCGTCGCGCCGTTGTCGATGACGTTCGTGTACGTGCCGTCCGCCATGCCCGTCGCGAAGGTGTACGTCGCCGCCGACGAGCCGTTGTTCAGGGCGATGTAGCCCCCGGTGCCCCGCCCGAAGCCGATCACGCTCGACGACTTCGTGGACCAGTGGGACACCGCCGCCGCGCCCACCGCGTTGTGCCACTTCACCATGCCGGTGATCGCGGTGTCCCGCTGGAGGCAGTGCCAGCCACTGGAGCAGTTCGTGTCGGTCACGAAGCCGCCGGAGTTCGGCGGGGCCTGGTCCGAGGAGGAGAACTCGAAGCCCGAGTAGACCGTCGGGGTGGACCACTTGTAGGCGAGCTGGAAGACATTGGCGAGCTTGTACGTGTCGCCGTCCTTGTAGCTCATGTGCAGACCGTTGCGCTCGGTGTCGTGGTTGGTCACGAAGGACACCGAGTTGGCCGGGGTCAGCACACCGGAGGAGGACAGGGACTCCAGGTCGGACACATTGCCCTGGAACGACGACTTCAGCTTGCTCGCGTAGCCGAAGTCCAGGACGTCACCCGCGGAGTAGTAGTCGGAGGCGGCCGGCGTCGAACCCGGATACACCTCCTGGAAGATGTACGGCGCCGAACCGGACGTCGTCGTGTTCAGCTTCGCCCAGATCGCGTTGAGGTCCGCCACCGGCATGTGCTTCGCCGCGTCGATCCGGAAACCGTCCACGCCCAGCGCGATCTGCTTGTTGAGGTAGGCCGCGATGCCCGAGCGGACGTCGTCGTCCTCCGTCTCCAGGTCCGGCAGGCCGAGGAGTTCGCAGTTCTGGATCTCGTCGAGGTTCGACCAGTCGTCGATGATCAGGTCGGAGTCGCCGCACTCGGCGGAGGTGTGGAAGTCGTCGGGGTCCCAGTCGGGGGTGTCGTACTTGTTGGTGATCGTCGTGCCGTTGTAGCCGGTGCCTGTCTGCGCGGCGGTGTGGTTGATCACCGCGTCCGTATACACGTTCACGCCCGCGTCATGGCAGGCGTCCACCATCGAGGCGAACTGTGCCGCCGTCCCGAAGCGGCCGCTGAGGTTGTAGGAGTACGGCTGGTAGACGTCCCACCAGTAGGAGTCGGACTGCTTCAGCGACTCCGACGGAGGTGCGACCCACACCGCGCCGTAGCCGTTGGGTCCGAGCACGTCCGTGCACTCGGAGGCGACCGAGTTCCAGTTGTAGGACCAGAGGTTGGCGATCACATCGCCGGAGGCCGTGGCGTCCGCCTGGGCGGGTGTCGCGGGCAGGGCGATCGCGCCGGCCAGGGCGAGGGCTCCGGCCGCCGCGGTGGTCGCGGCGCGGCGGAGGACACCCGGCGGGCGGTGTCTGGCGGTCATCGGCGGCTCCGAGTGAGAAGGGTCCGAGCGAAAGGGGCCGAGCGAAAGGGTCCGGGCGAGAAGGGGCGGCATTCAACAACTCGTGAGCGTGGGGGAGTTGAGAAGGTCACGTCAAGGTTGTGGATGAAAGTTCTTGCTGTGACTTTCAAGTCTCTTGCTGTAAACCTTTCGTTAGCGGTACGTTCTCGCCGGCGCCGGGCAAAGACGCCTGGCCGTCACGCAAGGAGCCCCCACGTGATATCGAGATGGTCCGCAACCGCCGGTGCCACGGCCACCGCGCTCGCCACCGCCGCAGCCGTCCTGGCCCCCGCCACCCCCGCCGCCGCCTCCCCGCCCGGCACCAAGGACGTCACCGCCGTCCTGTTCGAGTGGAACTTCGCCTCGGTCGCCAAGGAGTGCACCAACACCCTCGGCCCCGCCGGCTACGGCTATGTCCAGGTCTCCCCGCCCGCCGAGCACATCCAGGGCTCGCAGTGGTGGACCTCGTACCAGCCGGTGTCGTACAAGATCGCCGGGCGCCTCGGTGACGCCACCGCGTTCCGGAACATGGTGAACACCTGCCACAGCGCGGGGGTGAAGGTCGTCGTCGACACCGTCATCAACCACATGTCCGCGGGCAGCGGCACCGGCACCGGCGGATCGTCGTACACGAAGTACAACTACCCGGGCCTGTACTCCTCGTACGACTTCGACAACTGCACGTCGACCATCAGCGACTACACCAACCGCGCCAACGTCCAGAACTGCGAACTCGTCGGCCTCGCCGACCTGGACACGGGTGAGGACTACGTCCGCGCCACCATCGCCGGGTACATGAACACCCTGCTGGGCTACGGCGTCGACGGCTTCCGTATCGACGCGGCCAAGCACATGCCGGCGGCCGACCTCGCCAACATCAAGTCGCGGCTCAGCAACACCTCGGTCTACTGGAAGCAGGAGGCCATCTACGGCAGCGGAGAGGCCGTCCAGCCGACCGAGTACACCGGCAACGGGGACGTGCAGGAGTTCCGTTACGCCTACGACCTCAAGCGCGTCTTCAACAACGAGAACCTCGCCTACCTGAAGAACTACGGCGAGGGCTGGGGCTACATGAACAGCTCGGTCTCCGGTGTCTTCGTCGACAACCACGACACCGAGCGCAACGGCTCCACCCTGAACTACAAGGACGGCGCGAACTACACCCTCGCCAACGTCTTCATGCTCGCCTACCCCTACGGCGCCCCGGACATCAACTCCGGCTACGAGTGGTCGAGCACGGACGCCGGACCTCCCAACAACGGCTCGGTGACCGCTTGTTGGCAGGACGGCTGGAAGTGCCAGCACGCCTGGCCGGAGATCCTCCGCATGGTCGCCTTCCGCAACGCGACCCGCGGTGAGTCGGTCACCAACTGGTGGGACAACGGCGGCGACGCGATCGCCTTCGGGCGGGGCGGCAAGGGTTACGTCGCCATCAACCACGAGTCGAGCAGCCTGAGCCGGACCTACCAGACGTCCCTGGCGGCCGGCACGTACTGCAACGTGCAGAACAACACGACGGTGACCGTGAACTCCAGCGGCCAGTTCACCGCCACCCTCGGCGCCAACACCGCGCTCGCGATCTACGCGGGCAAGTCCAGCTGCTGAACCGCTCCGCCCTCAGGACGGCCGCCCCCGCCACGGCGCAGGGGCGGCCGTCCGAGTATCTCGATGTACATGATCCGGCCGTACACCACGTCGAGGATCAGATCGCCCCGCGCGGGCAGCAACGGCAGGCAGCGATGGCCCGGGCCGTACGGCTGTCTGCCGGGATGCTCCGAGGTCCGGATGCTCTGGCAGCAGTCGTCCCCGCAGCCGCACTCGGCGAACGAGGGGCGCTTCCTCCTCCATGCGGCGACGGTAGCCAGGAGCCACCGCGCGGGGCGAGCGTTTAAGCGCGGTGCGATCAGGCGTTGCTGCTCGTGGGGGCGCCGGCACGGACCAAGTCCCGCTGCTGAAATTCCTTTCCGTTGCTTTCAGGACTCTTGCTGTAAGGCTTACGGCGGCGATACGGTCGCGCGGGGTCGGACCCGAAGAGCCGTACATCGCAAGGAGTCCACGTCTTGATACCGAGATGGCCGACGCCGCCGAGGCGCCGCACCGCCCACGTAGGACGGGTCGCCGCGGTCACCGTGACCGCGCTGGCCGCAGCGCTCGTCCAACCTCTCGCGGCGCGGGCGGACACCCCGCCGCCGCCCCCCTCCGACGCCAAGCTCGCCTCGGCGCCCGCCCGGCACGACTCCACCCGCGAGCAGTTCTACTTCGTGCTCCCGGACCGCTTCGCCAACGGGGACACCGGCAACGACAAGGGCGGACTGACGGGCACCCGCCTCACCACCGGCTACGACCCCACCGACAAGGGCTTCTACCAGGGCGGCGACCTCAAGGGTCTGACCAAGAAGCTCGACTACATCAAGGGCCTGGGCACCACCTCCATCTGGATGGCCCCGATCTTCAAGAACCAGCCCGTGCAGGGGACGGGGAGCAACGCCTCCGCCGGCTACCACGGGTACTGGATCACCGACTTCACCCAGGTCGACCCGCACTTCGGCACCAACAAGGACCTGGAGACCCTGATCTCCAAAGCCCACGCCAAGGGCATGAAGGTCTACTTCGACGTCATCACCAACCACACGGCCGATGTCGTCGACTACGAGGAGAAGTCCTACGACTACCTCTCCAAGGGCGCGTTCCCGTACCTGACCAAGGACGGCGAGCCCTTCGACGACACCGACTACGCGGACGGCGAGAAGGACTTCCCGGCGGTCGACACCGACTCCTTCGCCCGCACCCCCAAGGCCACCAAGAACAACAAGGTCCCGTCGTGGCTCAACGACCCGACGATGTACCACAACCGCGGCGACTCCACCTTCGCCGGTGAGAGCTCCGAGCAGGGCGACTTCTCCGGCCTCGACGACCTGTGGACCGAGCGTCCCGAGGTCGTCAGCGGCATGGAGAAGATCTACGAGAAGTGGGTCCGCGACTTCGACATCGACGGCTTCCGGATCGACACCGTGAAGCACGTCGACATGGACTTCTGGACCCAGTGGGCCACCGCCCTCGACGCCTACGCGGCCGAGCAGGGCCGCGACGACTTCTTCATGTTCGGCGAGGTCTACTCCGCCGACACGTCGATCACCTCGCCGTACGTCACCCAGGGCCGCCTCGACGCCACGCTCGACTTCCCCTTCCAGGAGGCGGCACGGCAGTACGCCTCCCAGGGCGGCAGCGCGCAGAAGCTGGCCGCTGTCTTCGGCGACGACTACAAGTACACGACCGACAAGGCCAACGCGTACGAGCAGGTCACCTTCCTCGGCAACCACGACATGGGCCGCATCGGGTACTTCCTGAACCAGGACAACCCGAAGGCGACCGACGCCGAGCTCCTCGCCAAGGACAGGCTCGCCAACGAGCTGATGTTCCTCAGCCGCGGCAATCCCGTCGTCTACTACGGCGACGAGCAGGGCTTCACCGGCGCCGGCGGCGACAAGGACGCCCGCCAGACCATGTTCGCGTCGAAGACCGCCGACTACCTCGACGACGACGAGATCGGCACCGACCGTACGCACGCGAGCGACGCGTACGACACGAGCGCGCCCCTGTACCGGCAGATCGCCGCGCTGTCCAAGCTCCGCAAGGCCAACCCCGCCCTCGCCGACGGCGTCCAGACCGAGCGTTACGCGGCCGACGGCAGTGGCGTCTACGCCTTCTCGCGCACCGACGCCAGGACGGGCACCGAGTACGTCGTCGCGTTCAACAACGCGGGTGAGGCCAAGTCGGCGACCTTCGCGACCGGTTCGGCAGGGATGGCGTTCAAGGGGATCTACGGCGGTGACGCCTCGCTCAAGAGCGATGCCGACAAGAAGATCACCGTCACCGTCCCCGCCGGCTCCGCGATCGTCCTCAAGGCGGCCGGCAAGCTCGCCAAGCCCGCCACCGCGCCGACGCTCACCCTGAAGGCCCCCGACGCCGGAGCCACCGGCACGGTCGAGGTCAGCGCCGACGTCGACGGCGGACAGCTCAACCGGGTCGTCTTCGCCGCCCAGGTCGGCAACGGCAAGTGGCGCACGCTCGGCTCCGCCGACCACGCGCCGTACAAGGTCACGCAGGTCGTCGGCAAGGACGTGGCGCCCGGAACGGCCTTGCGCTACAAGGCCGTTGTCATCGACTCGGCCGGACGCACCGCGAGCACCACGGCGGCCTCCACCACCGGCACCCCGCCCGCCGAGGAGATCCCCACCGCCTCCTCCCGCGACTACGCGATCGTCCACTACAAGCGCGCCGACGGCGACTACGCGAACTGGGGCCTGTACGCCTGGGGCGACCTCGCCGACGGCGAGTCCACGAACTGGCCGGACAGCCACCCCTTCATCGGCCGGGACGCCTACGGTGCCTTCGCCTACGTCAAGCTGAAGCCCGGCGCCTCCAGCGTCGGCTTCCTCGTCATCGACAAGGACGGCAACAAGGACGTCGCCGCCGACCGCACGATCGACGTCACCAGGACCGGCGAGGTCTGGATCGAGCAGGGCAAGGCGGACGTCGTCACCGAGCGGCCCGACTATCCCGCGCAGGACAAGACGAAGGCGGTCCTGCACTACCACCGGGCCGACGGGAACTACGAGGGCTGGGGACTGCACGTCTGGACGGGCGCCGCGAACCCCACCGACTGGTCGAACCCCCTGGAGCCGGTGAAGACTGACGCCTATGGCGCGGTCTACGAGGTACCGCTCACCGAGGGTGCCACCAGCCTCAGTTACATCCTCCACAAGGGCGACGAGAAGGACCTGCCCAGCGACCAGTCGCTGGACCTCAAGTCGAACGGCCATGAGGTGTGGCTGGTGAACGGCCAGGAGAAGTACCTGCTCCCGCAGCCCGCCGGCTCCGCGGCCGCCCTCGACCTGACCACCTCCAAGGCGGTCTGGATCGACCGGGACACGGTCGCCTGGAACGGCTCCGCCGCCGCGGTCTCCACCCAGCTGCTCTACAGCCGCGACGGCTCGATCACGGCCAAGGGCGGCGCGCTGACCAGCGACGACGAGCGCTGGCTGCGGCTGTCGAAGACCACCCTCACCGACGCCCAGAAGGAGAGGTTCCCGCACCTGAAGGACTACACCGCCTGGTCCGTCGACCCGCGTGACCGCGACCGGGTGCGCGAGGCCCTCAAGGGCCAGCTCGTCGCCTCCCAGCGGGCCGTCAACGGCGCCGTGCTCGCGGCGACCGGCGTGCAGATCGCCGGCGTGCTCGACGACCTGTACCCGGAGGCGGCCAAGGCCGACCTCGGGCCGACCTTCGACAAGAGCGGCCGTCCGACGCTGGCCGTCTGGGCGCCGACCGCACAGAGCGTCGCCCTGGAGCTCGACGGCTCCACGGTGAAAATGAGGCGGAACTCCACCACCGGCGTCTGGTCCGTCACCGGCCCCAAGTCCTGGAAGGGCAAGGAGTACCGGTACCTCGTGAAGGTCTGGGCGCCCAGCGTCCGGAAGCTCGTCACCAACAAGGTCACCGACCCCTACTCGGTCGCCCTGACCGCCGACTCGGAGCGCAGCCTCGTCGTCGACCTGGACGACAAGTCCCTCGCCCCGAGCGGCTGGTCGACGTACACCAAGCCGAAGGCCGTCCCGCTCAGGGACGCCCAGATCCAGGAGCTGCACATCCGCGACTTCTCCGTCGCGGACAAGACGGCCAGTGACCCGGGCACCTACCGCGCCTTCACCGACAAGAACAGCGACGGCTCCAGGCACCTGAAGGCGCTCGCGAAGTCGGGCACCTCCTACGTCCATCTCCTGCCGGCGTTCGACATCGCCACCATCCCCGAGAAGAAGTCCGACCAGGCGAGCCCCGACTGCGACCTGGCCTCCTACCCGGCCGACTCCGACAAGCAGCAGGAGTGCGTGGCGAGGACGGCCGCGAAGGACGCCTACAACTGGGGCTACGACCCGTACCACTACACGGTCCCCGAGGGCTCCTACGCCACCGACCCCGACGGCACCGGGCGCACGGTCGAGTTCCGCGAGATGGTCAAGTCCCTGAACGAGGACGGCCTGCGGGTCGTCATGGACGTCGTCTACAACCACACGACCTCCAGCGGCCAGGCCGACACCAGCGTCCTCGACAAGGTCGTCCCCGGCTACTACCAGCGGCTCCTCGCCGACGGTTCGGTCGCCAACAGCACCTGCTGCGCCAACACGGCGCCCGAGAACGCCATGATGGGCAAGCTCGTCGTCGACTCGATCGTCACCTGGGCCAAGGAGTACAAGGTCGACGGCTTCCGCTTCGACCTCATGGGCCACCACCCGAAGGCCAACATCCTGGCGGTCAGGAAGGCCCTGGACGCGCTGACCCTCGCCAAGGACGGCGTCGACGGCAAGAAGATCATCCTGTACGGCGAGGGCTGGAACTTCGGCGAGGTCGCCGACGACGCCCGTTTCGTCCAGGCCACGCAGAAGAACATGGCCGGAACCGGTGTCGCCACCTTCTCCGACCGGGCCCGTGACGCCGTGCGCGGCGGCGGCCCCTTCGACGAGGACCCCGGCGTCCAGGGCTTCGCGTCCGGGCTCTACACCGACCCCAACACCTCGAAGAGCAACGGCACCACGGCCGAGCAGAAGGCCCGTCTGCTGCACTACCAGGACCTCATCAAGGTCGGCCTGTCCGGCAACCTCAAGTCCTACGGCTTCACCGACACCGACGGCAAGGAGGTCACCGGCGCCGAGGTCGACTACAACGGCCAGCCCGCCGGCTACGCGGACGTGCCCGGCGACGCCCTCGCCTACGCGGACGCGCACGACAACGAGTCCCTGTTCGACGCGCTGACGTACAAACTGCCCGCGACGACCGGTGCGGACGACCGCGCCCGCATGCAGGTCCTCGCCATGGCGACCGCGACCCTCTCGCAGGGCCCGGCGCTCTCCCAGGCGGGCACCGACCTGCTGCGCTCCAAGTCCCTGGACCGCAACTCCTACGACAGCGGCGACTGGTTCAACGCCATCCACTGGAGCTGCGAGGACGGCAACGGCTTCGGGCGCGGGCTGCCGATGGCGGCCGACAACGAGTCCAAGTGGTCCTTCGCCAAGCCCCTGTTGGGCTCGGTGAAGGTGGGCTGCGAGCAGATCGAGGGCACCTCGGCGGCGTACCAGGACCTACTGAGGATCCGTTCGACGGAGAGCGTGTTCTCCCTCGGCACGGCCGCGCAGGTGCAGTCGGAGCTGTCCTTCCCGCTGTCGGGCAAGGAGGAGACGCCGGGCGTGATCACCATGGAACTCGGTGACCTCGTCGTGGTGTTCAACGCGACGCCCCAGGCCCAGGAGCAGCGGGTGGCCGCGCTGGCCGGGACGGCATATGCGCTGCACAAGGTCCAGGCGGAAGGCGCGGACTCTACCGTCAAGGGCTCGTCCTACGAGCGGGTTTCGGGCACCTTCACCGTTCCCGGACGGACTGTGGCCGTATTCTCCCGCAAGTCCTGACAAGGGCATTACCGTGGTGGGGCAGACCCGGGTCCGGGTCTGCCCCATCGTGCTGTCCAAGGGCTGACCACATGGACGTCAACGCAGACCTGACAGGCACGACCGTGATGGTCGTGGACGATACGGAGGCCAGCCGGTACGCCATGGGTACCCTGCTGAGCCGTGCGGGCCACCGGGTCGTCCCGGTCGCCACCGGTCGCGAGGCGCTCGCCGAACTCGACGTACGGCTGCGCAAGGGCACCCTGCCGGACGTGGCCCTCGTCGACGTGGGCCTGCCGGACATGAGCGGCTTCGAACTGTGCCGCCTCTTCAAGGAACGGCCCCACACGGCCCAGCTGCCGGTGGTGCACTTCTCGGCCGCCAGCGTGGCGCCGGTCAACTGCTGCGAGGGCCTGGACGCGGGGTTCGAGGCCTATCTGAAGGTGCCCGCCGACGCCCTGGAGATCGAGGCCGTGGTCCGGGCCGCCGTGCGCAACGCACAGGTGCGGGCCGGTGACCGGGCCCTGGTGCGGAGGCTGACACAGCTCTCGGAGACGATCGTCACCATCCAGGCGGCGCGCTCCCTGCAAGAGCTCACCGCGGCGGCTGCCGCGGGTGTCGCGCGGGTCACGGGCACACCCGCCGCCGCCTTCCTCCTGGACCAGGACGACCGGCTGTACCGCGGCCTGTCCCGGGACCGTATTCCCGTGGCGCTTCCCGACGAGGGAGCCAACCGGGCGGTGGCCGCTCTGTTGCAGCGGCTCACCCGGGGGCAGGCCGGTGTGCAGCTCACGACGGTGCCCGCGCCGATGTGGCCGGCCGGGTACTTCCGGCCCGGTGTGGAGCACGACGCCCGGCTGGCGCTCGTCCGCACGCAGGACGGCAGGGCCTCGGTGTGTCTGACGGCCCCCGCGCGCGGGATGCGCCGCGTGGGTGTCGAGGGGGACGCCCTGCTGGCCCAGCTGGCCCAGGCCACCGCGTTCGCCGCCGAGCCGCTGCTCATGTACCAGGTGGAGCGGCATGTCGCCCTCACCCTCCAGCACAGCTTCCTGCCCCAGCCGCACAAGCTGCCCGAGCTGCCGGGCATGGACGTCGTGGTCCGCTATGTGCCCGCGTCCCGGGAGACCGAGATCGGCGGCGACTTCTACGCGGCGCTGCGGACCGACGAGGGGGTGCTCACCGCGGTCGGCGACGTCGTCGGGCACTCGCTGGACGCGGCGACCGTCATGGTGGAGATCCGGCACGCGCTGCGCGCCTACGCCGTCGAGGACAGCGACCCGGCCGTGCTCGCCGAGCGCCTCGACCGGCTGCTCCAGCGCTACCACCCCGACCTCACGGCCACGGTCTGCCTGGCCCTGATCGACCCCGCGACCGGGCGCACGAGGATCGCCAACGCGGGACACATCCCCCCGCTGATCGTCCGCGACACCGGCAGCGCCGATTACGTCAAGGCGGCCGGTCCGCTGCTCGGTGTCGGACTGCCCCACCCGCCGGCCACCGAGCTCTTCCTCGAACCCACCGACCGGCTCCTCATGGTCACCGACGGCCTGATCGAGACCCGGGGCACGGACCTCGCGGCCTCGATGGAACACCTC
Source organism: Streptomyces sp. NPDC001536 (assembly GCF_042894505.1). Lineage (NCBI taxonomy): Bacteria > Bacillati > Actinomycetota > Actinomycetes > Kitasatosporales > Streptomycetaceae > Streptomyces > Streptomyces sp. NPDC001536. Next base: position 85,585 of record NZ_JBIAVQ010000001.1, on the reverse strand, counting down.
CGCGCGGCCGCCGCCGGCTCCCTGCCCGGCCTGGACGCCCTGTGCGACACCCTCCTGGCCTCCTTCGGCCACGACCGGGAGGACGACATCGCGATGCTGGCGCTGCGCCTGGGGTGAGACGGCCCTGTGAGGGCTTTCGTACGACGGTTAGGGTGCCCTCGTCGACCTAGAACAGGAGTCCCCATGCCGCAGATCACCGTCGAACGCTCGCCGTATCTCGACCACGTCGACTGGGAGGAGTTCGCCCTGGCGCTGCACCCGGTCGTCGTCGAGACGGCGGCCGCGAAGCCGGAGGCGTGCAAGACCCGGGTGCTGCGCACCGAGGACGAGGCGGTCGGCGGCGAGAAGGACAACCACGCGATCGTGAACGTCACGCTCGCCCTGCTCGCCGGACGCTCCGAGGAGACCAAGGCGAAGCTCACCGAGGCCGTCGTGGAACTGCTGCGCAAGCACGTCGGGCCCGTGGACGGCCTCACCGTGCACCTCTCCGCCGAGGTACGCGACCTGGACCCCTCCTACACCAAGGCCGTGCTCTAGGACGCCAGCGCGATCAGCCGGGCCGCCAGGTCGGTGAAGGGGCCGTCGTTTGGTTCGTTCTTGAGCATGTGGCGCAGCAGCGCGGCCATCTCCTCGTCGTGGGACGCGCTGACCGCGGCCAGTGCCGCGAAGTCGTGGACGAGCTGCACCTCCAGCTCGCCGCGCGGGATGCGCCGGCCGTCCAGCCAGATCAGTGCGGTCGACTCGGCGAGCGAGATCCAGGAGCGGATGACCAGTTCCAGCCGCGCGGGCGGGTTCTCCACCCGCAGATGCGAAAGGATCTGGTCATACGCGGCCTGCCGCACGGAGTCGATGAGCGCGTTGGTCGCCGAGGAGCCGACGGCCGGGCCGCCGCGCATCAGGGCCGCGAAACCGGGCCCGTGGTCGTCCACGAAGTCGAAGTAGCGCCGCATCACCCGCAGCAGCCGTGTGCCCAGCGGCCCTTCCCGCGCCTCGACGAACCGGTCCGAAAGTTCGTCGGCCGCACGCTTCAACGCGGCTTCGTAGAGGCTGAGTTTGCCGGGGAAGTAGTGGTAGACCAGCGGGCGGGAGATGCCTGCCGCGGTCGCTATCTCGTCGATGGAGACATCGTCGGGCGAGCGTTGGCTGAACAGTTCGAGGGCAACGCCGATCAACTGCTGCCGCCGTTCCTCGACTCCCATTCTTCGCCGTACGCCGGTAGTCATGCGAACACCTTACCGATCGGATCCGGCCCGGAACGGCCCGGTCCGGACACGGGTGTTCACAAATCCAGCACAAGCCGCTCACTTCGCGCTCGCGAAACGCAGATCAGCATCGAGTCACCGCGCTCCGCGTCCGTCAGCAACTCGTCCCGGTGGTCCACCTCGCCCTCCAGCACCCGCTGCTGGCAGGTTCCGCAGAAACCCTGCTCGCAGGAGTAGAGGGTGTTCGGCAGTTCCCGGCGCACGGCGGCCAGTACGGAGGAGTCCGCCGGGACGGTCAACGTCCGTCCACTGCGCCGGAGTTCGACCTCGAACGCGGCACCGGGCGCGGTGGCGCGGGGCGTGAACCGCTCCAGGCGCACCCGCGGGAACCGCTCCTCGACCGCCGCCATGAGCCCTTCGGGTCCGCAGCAGTAGACGGCGGCCCCCTCGGGCACGTCCAGCGCGTCGAGTTCGGGCGTCCCGGCGACCACGGTCACCCGGTCCAGCCTCTCGAGCTCGTCCACGAACGGCATCGACTCCCGCGACCGCCCGCAGTACAGCAGCCGCCACTCCACCCCGTCCGGCAGCGCCCGCAGCATCGGCAGGATCGGGGTGATCCCGATGCCGCCCGCGACGAAGACGTACGACGGCGCCTCGACGAGCGGGAAACGGTTCCGCGGCCCGCGCACCTCCAGCTCCATGCCCTCGGCCACCTGCTCGTGCACCTCGCGCGAGCCGCCCCGCCCGTCCGTCACCAGCCGCGTCGCCACGGTGTACGAGGAGGTGTCCGCCGGGTCCCCGCACAGCGAGTACTGCCGCACCAGGCCCGAGGGCAGGACGAGGTCCAGATGCGCGCCGGGCTCCCAGCGCGGCAGGTCCCTTCCCTCCAGGCGCAGTTGTACGACCCCGTCGGCGACCTCCTCGCGCGAGGCCACCAGCAGCCGCAGGGCCCGCGACCGGGGCCGCCCGGAGGTCGGTTCCTCCAGCGCGGGCATCGGCCACAGCGGCGAGGCCCGGATACGGCGGCGCATCGCCCGGCGGGTGAGGAGGGCTGCGCCCGCGACGAGTGCGAGGGTCAGTGGCTTCGGCATCACGCGGCACCCTTCTCGGCGGCCACGGCGGCGGGGGAGGAGGCCAGATAGGCGACGGCCTGCTCGGTGCAGCCCTCCTGGGAGGGGTGGTAGTCGCGGCTCAGATAGCGCGGTATCGACCGGAGCATGTCGCCGGTCGCGGGCAGCACACCGCTCCGCCCCCGGACGTGGAAGTCCTTGAAGCTCGCCCTGCCGTCGACCAGCGTCGGGTCGTTCTCCATGAAGAAGCGGGCCCCGCGCTGCCACAGGAACATCAGCGCCGCGAACGCCGTGGCCCAGGTGCGCACCCGGCGCCGGTAGGTGCCGTCCACGTGCATGAAGAGGTCGAAGGCGACCGACCGGTGCTCGACCTCCTCGGCGCCGTGCCAGCGCAGCAGGTCCAGCATGGTGGGATCGGCGCCCCGCCGGTCCAACTCCTCGGCGTTCAGCACCCAGTTGCCGAGGAAGGCGGTGTAGTGCTCCACGGCCGCGATGATCGCCACCCGCTCCAGAAGCCACCACTCGCGCGCCTTGCCCGGCGGCAGGGTGCGGTCGCCGAGCAGCTTCTCGAAGAACCAGTCGACCTGCGCGGTGTACGGCGTCGGATCGAGCCCCAGCTCCTTCAGATGGGGCAGGACCTCGTCATGGGCCTGGGAGTGCATGGCCTCCTGGCCGATGAACCCGATGACGTCCTCGCGCAGTCGCTCGTCCCGGATGAGCGGCAGCACCTGCTGGTAGACGTGCACGAACCAGCGCTCGCCGGCCGGCAGCAGAAGATGGAGCACATTGATGGTGTGCGTGGTGAAGGGATCGCCGGGCACCCAGTGCAGCGGCGTGTCCTCCCAGGCGAAGGACACCTTCCGCGCCTTGAGCGGCACCCGGTCCGGCGTGTTAGACATGGCGTCAATGTACTGACGGGTAAGTCTCCCGGGAACCCTCGTGCACGCTCTTGTTTACGCCAGTGTCAGCAAGCCGTTCCGTGTCCCGGCCTACCGCAGCCCGCTGATCGACCGCCCGTCCTCCAGCGTCCCCTTCAGTTCGGCCTGCGCGCCTTCCTTCGTCTTCACGGTCAGCAGACTGCCCCGGGCGGAGCCGCTGACCGCACCCGTCGCACCGATCGACGCGGTGTCCTTGCTGCCGGCCGCCAGCAGATACCAGTTGCCCGCCTCCGACTTCCACAGCACACCCGCCAGCACATGCGGGTCCCGCGGCCCGCACGCCGGGACGTTCTCGGCCTTCGCCGCGACCGCCCCGTAGGCCCCGCCCGGCGTACGGAACTGCGCCAGCACCCGGGTGCCGCCACCACGCCAGGTCTCGGCGCGCGTGCACACCCAGTCCGCGGCACCGCTCGCGTCGGGCAGCCGCTGCTCGGCGTACGGCCACGCGTTCACCGTCCGCACGCCCGCCGAGCGCATCGCCGACAGGGAGCAGGCGTACGGCGCCCAGGTGCGCAGCGCCTCCGCGCCGGACGCCTCGTGGAGCGCGCCGGGGCGGCCGGTGGTCAGCCGGGCCGGGACCAGTTCGCCGAGGTCGCTCATCAGACGCGTGCCGCTGCGGTCGGTCAGCTGGAGCACGTTCCAGGACGTGCAGCCGCCGGTCTGCTGAGCGGGGCCGGCCAGCGGAGAGGTCACCCCGTCGGTCAGGGTGAGGGCCATCGTGCCGGAGGAGGGCTTCAGGAGGTCCCGCTCGGCGGCCTTCGTCACCCAGGGAGCCATCAGATAGCGGACGTTGCCGTCGGCCCGGCCCAGCACGACCGCGCTCGCCTCGGCCGACGTCGCCCCGTCGACCCGCGCGAAGTCGAGGGCCGCGCCCTGCGTGCCGTCCTTCGGCTCGGCGTAGCGGGCGATGCGCAGACCGTCGTAGAGGATCACCACGCGCGCGTTGTCGACGATCCCCGCGTACAGGAGCTGGGCCGGGCCCGAGGGGCCGCCGGACGGCGTGCCGGGGGTGGCGGAGACCCGTACCGTCTCGCCCGGGCGGGCCCAGACGGCGAGGGCGCGGCGCAGCAGCGCGGTGTCGTCGGTGAGGTCGCCGCGGGCGGGCCACACGGAGAAGTCGTTGCGCGAGGCGGCCTGCCAGGCGGTGGCCGGGACCCTGGTCACCTGGCCCGGGTCGAGGGCGGCCTGGGCGGCCGGGTTCCGCGCGTACGCGGGAGCGGCCGCGCCGTCCGGTCCCCAGCCGTCGCCGGGCAGGCCGAGGAGCGCCCCGCACACGGTGACGGCCACGGCGGCGGCGAGCGCGGCCTTCATGTGCTGCCGGCGCCGCATCAGGTCGGTGGGGCGGGCCTGGAGCGAGCAGGGGTCGAACTCGGGGGAGTCGAGGAGCGGGTACTGGGCGGGGACGGTGTCCGCCTCCTCCAGCGCCTCGTCCGGTTCCGCCACCCCGGCCGCCGTCAGCACCCGGCGGACACCGGCGTCCGGGAGCCGCTCCAGACCGCGCAGCACGTAGGCGGCGCGCCCCGGGCCGGACAGGGCGGACAGCTTCTGGTCCAGGGCGAGTTCATCGGCGCCGCCGGAGCGGGGGAAGAGCCTCAGGCCCCGCACCTGGGGGAACAGCGGCGGCAGCTGGGAGCGCTTGGGCCAGGCCTTGAAGGTGAGCGGCAGGCCCGCCTCCAGTGCCGTGCGCAGCACCTGGAGACGGACGAAGGCGTACCCCGGGTCGCCGTCGCGGCCGGTGGACTGGGCCGGGATGACGGGTGTCGAGGCACGGCCCCGGGGCAGGGCGCGCTGGGTGAGGGCGTGCGCGGTCAGGACCCGCCGGTTGCGGCCCAGGCTCGGCGGCAGCACCAGATAGGCGAGCCGGACGAGCCGTGGATAGTGCTCGACGAGCGCGGCCTCGGCCTGTTCGACATCGACGAACGGCTCGGGGGAGGCGGGTGCGGGGCGCGGGGCGACATCCTGTGACTGCACGTTCAGCAAAACGAGCGAATCGTGGGTTGGTCACCGCCACCGGAGTGACTCAGTCGCCGGGCTCCACCAAGGCGCGGGCGTAGTTGGCCATCGACCGCTGGTAGCGCGGCAGATGGGGGGCCAGTGCGCCCAGGACGAGGGAGAGGCCCTCGCGGTCCCGGCCGAGGCTGGACAGGCACAGGGCGAGAGTCGCTCGTACGGCGTCGTCCAACTCGTCGGACGGGGCGTCCAGTTCGGGTGTGAGCAGCTTGACGCCCTCCTCGGCCTGTCCGATGTTCCTGAGCGAGCTTGACAGCTGGATCTTGGCGCGGCGGCCCTTGTAGCCGCTCAGGCCCAGCGCCAGCGCCTCGCGGTACAGCGGGGCCGCCCTGTCGGAGTGTCCGGTGGAGTCCCAGGCGCAGGCCCGCTCGAAGGGACCGTCGGGGCTGCCGTCCGGAAGCTCGGCGACCAGGGTGTCGATCACCGCCCGGAAATCGGCGGCCCGGTCCTCGGGATACTCGTCGAAAGTGGCCCAGGCGGCCGTGATCTGCTGTTCCCAGTCCTCGTTCACCGGCACACTCTCGCACGGGCGTACGTACCAAGACAGCGGATTTGAGCACACCTTGTCCCACAGCCGTATGGAAGGGGACGGGCACCCAGGCCCATGGGAAGGTTCCGGAGGAACAGATGAGGTTGACCCGATCGATCCTCGCCGCCGCCGCGGCGGCTCTTGTGCTGGCCGGCTGCGGCTCCGGGGGCGACGACGACAAGGCCGCCGTGCCGGAGACGGCGACCGGTAGCCTCGAACACCTGGCTGCCGAAGTGGGCTGCGATCCGACCATCCAGATCGACGCCGACGAGATCCGCCAGGCCTCGTGCCGCAAGAGCGACGCCGACGGCAAGTTCATCCTGGCCACCTTCGCCACCGACCGCGGCCAGCGCGAGTGGATCAACGGGGCCAAGGACTACGGCGGTCACTACCTCGTGGGCCGCAAGTGGATCGCCGTCGGCGAGACCAAGACGGTGACGGCGCTGCGCGCCACGCTCGGCGGCGACATCGAGGAGGGCCAGGACCACACCGCGCACTCCGGCAGCCACTGAGCACGCGGTCACCGAGCATGAGAAAGCCGGCGGTGGGAATCCCACCGCCGGCTTTCTCATGCGCTAGCTCACTGGCACTTCTGGCCGGTGTTGATGCACTTGACCATCTTGTTCATCGTGTTCGCGGAGAAGAAGTTGATGAAGTCGTTGTGGTCGGTGATCGGCTTGTGCAGGTTCTCCGGGAAGGAGTCCACCGCGTACGGGTTCACGACCGTCCCGTTCTCGATGGTCGGGGCCGGGACGTTGTAGACCAGCCGGACCTGGAGCTGCGGGATCGCCTTGAAGTTGTTCGCGCAGGTGCCGTCGGCCTGGACGAACGCCACGTGGGTGCGGTGGTTGGCACTGTCGATGTTCTGACCGTCCCAGCAGCTCTGGAAGTTGGTCGTGCGCACCACCTGGCTGCCCTGCGGGCAGATCGGGTACTTGTCCTTCAGCTGGACCTTGTTCTCGAAGCCGGTGCAGCTCCAGTTGACGTTGGCGTTGGCGTTGCCGTTGACGAACGCCTTGGCGTCACCGGTGATGATGCGCAGGGCCGTCGGCATCGCGACGACCTTGCCCTTCTTGTTGCCGACGAACTTCAGCTGCGCCTGGGCGGGCTGGAGGATCTTGCCCACGTTGCCCTCGGTGCCACCGCCGGCCGCGTTCTGGTCGAAGTCCTGCGTACCGTCCTGGAGTCGCAGCACCGGCCAGAAGTACGAGGACTTGTCGCCCTGGTTCTGGCAGGTGGTCTGGGCCGCCGCCAGCTCCTGGTCGCTCGCGAACGCGTCGTTGCTCTGGTTGCCGACGTAGTCGTGCAGGTGGTGGGCACCGTTGGAGACACCGGGCGCCACGATCACGTTGTCCGTGTTGTGGTTGTCGTTGCCGTTAGTGCCGCACTTGGTGGTGAAGGTGCCTCGCGAACCCGACCGGCCGTTCGCCGGGAGTCCGTTCGCGCCCACACCCAGCTGGGCGTTGGCCTGGACCTGCGTGATGTCCACGAAGTCGTCGGCCGTCGGGCCGTTGCCGCCCTGACCGTTCTGCTGGCCGCCGTTGCCCTGGTCCTGACCGTTGTCCTGACCCTGGTCCTGGCCGTCGCCCTGCTGCTGGCCGTCACCTTGCTGCTGGCCGTCGCCCTGCTGCTGACCGTCGCCGTTCTGCTGACCGCCGTTCTGGCCGGCCTCGCCGTCGTTGGTCTGCGGCTGCTCGGCCGGGACGCCGGTGCACGCGGCGAGCTGGCCCAGGTTGGTGTTGGCACCGCCGGCGCGCTGGATGTTGATCCGGATCCGGTCCAGAGCCGCGGTCCGCTTGTCCTTGAGCGGGCCGAGGATCGCGTTCTGGACGAATCCCGCGTCGTTCGTCTGCGCCTGGCGCGTGGAGGCGAGGCGGGCGTAGGCCTCGGTGATCTGCTTGTCCAGGTTCGCCAGCTCCGTACTCACGCCGGGCCGGGCGCCATTCGGGACGTTCGTCAGCTTCTGGCCGACGTCCGGGCACTGGATCGTGGCGATCTGTGCCCCGGCGGCCTTCACCTGGTTGTTTCCCGACCCCGACTCGTGCGCCGAGGCATAGAAGTTCGCCCAGACAAGCCCGCCCCCACCGAGCGCTAGGGCTGCCGATCCGGCCACGACCTTGGTGGTCATCGACGTACGGCGTTTGCGAATGTTGCGTCCCATGGAACTCCTCTGACTTCCTTGCGGGGCGTCGAGTCGCCCGACAGGAGTGAAGCGGCGTCGTTCCATACGGACGTGACCCCAGGGGTGTTCAGTCGCCTCACAAACAAATCAGAGGATTAATCGGCCGCCCGGCCTCAACCATCGCCTGAGCAGCGGAAGTTACAGAAAATCAGCAACCGTTCACCGGCCCTGGTCCAGATAGGCGAGGACCGCCAGAACGCGTCGATTGTCGTCGTCCGACACCTCGAGATCCAGTTTGGTGAAGATGTTGGAGGTGTGCTTGGCAATGGCCCGTTCTGTGACGACGAGCTGGCCCGCGATCGCCGCGTTGGACCGCCCCTGCGCCATCAGCTCCAGCACCTCCCGCTCCCGCGGGGTCAGCCGCCCGAGCGGCTGATCGGCAGCGGCCCGCCGGGTCAGCAGCTGCTGGATCACCTGCGGGTCCATGGCCGTACCGCCCGCCGCCACCCGGTGCACGGCGTCCACGAACTGCGCCGCGTCGAACACCCGGTCCTTCAGCAGATACCCCACCCCGCCGGTCCCGTCGGCCAGCAGCTCGCGCGCGTACAGCTGCTCCACGTGCTGCGACAGCACCAGCACGGGCAGCCCGGGCCGCGCCCGCCGGGCGTCCAGCGCACACTGCAGCCCCTCGTCGGTGTGCGTGGGCGGCAGCCGTACGTCGACCACGGCGACGTCCGGCTCCAGCTCGGCCAGCGCGCGGGCGAGCTCGGGGCCGGACTCGACGGCGGCCGCGATCTCGAAGGCGTGGGCTTCCAGCAGCCGGACCAGTCCGTCGCGCAGCAGGAACAGGTCTTCGGCTAGGACAACACGCAAGGGATCTCCATGGTCACCATGGTGGGACCGCCCGCGGGGCTGCTGACGGCCAGGACGCCGTCGAATGTACCCAGCCGGCGCTCGACCCCGGCCAGACCCGAGCCCGCCCCGATCACCGCGCCGCCCTTGCCGTCGTCGGTGACGGTGATCCGCAGCATGTCCTCGGCGTGGTGCAGGTCGATCCAGAGCCGTTCGGCGCCGGAGTGCTTCACGGCGTTGGTGAGGACCTCGCTGATCGCGAAGTACGCCGCCGACTCGACCGGGGCGTCCGCCCGCCCGGGCAGCTCCACCGTCACCTCGGAGGGCAGCGGCAGCCGCAGCGCCAACGCCCTTACGGCGTCCCCGAGTCCGCGCTCGGCGAGCACCGGCGGATGGATGCCGCGGACCAGGTCGCGCAGTTCGGCGAGCGCGTCGACGGAGGACTTGCGGGCCTGCGCGAGCAACTCCTTCGCTTTCCCCGGGTCCTTGTCGAGGAGCATCTCGATGGTGCCCAGGTCCATGCCCATCGCGACCAGCCGCGCCTGCGCCCCGTCGTGCAGATCCCGCTCGATGCGCCGCAGTTCGGCAGCCGAGGTGTCCACGGCATCGCGCCGCGTCTCGGTCAACACCCGCACCCGCTCGGCGAGTTCACCCTGACCGGCACCGAGAACGGCCTTGGTCAGCCGGAAGTGCCCCTGGAGCGCCCGGGGCGCGAAGAAGTGGCCGAAGAAGAGGATGACGAGCCCCAGGGCGGCGGCGAGGAGCGCGGAGCCCTGCCCGCTGACCGGCACGAACCCGTACCAGTACCCGTCGGGGAACACCCGCCACAGCCCCGCCGCCAGCGCGAACCCCTCCAGCGGGTAGAGCACCAGCACCGCCGGCAGCAGCGCGGTGACGAAGCCCGCCGTCATGTCGACCGGCAGCCAACGGAAGTCCCGCCAGGTCGCCGGGTCCCGCAGCATGCCGAAGGTCCGGGTCCACGGGTTGGCGTCCTTCGGGATCGGCCGGTACGCCGACGGGATCCGCACCCCGCCCCACTCGGCGGCGAGCACCCGCCGCCAGTCCGCGAACGCCCGTACGCCGGTCAGCACCCACGGTGTGGTCACGATCCCGACGCCGATCGGGATCAGCGCGAAGGACACCAGCGAGAGCGTGAAACAGAGCACGGCCCCCGGCAGCGCCACCAGCGCCAGCCCCAACCCCCGAACCGCCGCCCGCCCCATGCCTTTTGCCCCGGTGCGACCGCTGTCGCGCTGCGTCTCGATGTCCATGGCAGCCAGTCTGGCCGAGGGGGCGGGCGGGGGCACGGGGCTTGACCACCGGGTCAGGGGGTGGTGCTGGGTACACCCCCGTCGAGACCCCCGTCGATCCCCAGCACCTTCGCCTCCACCACCGGGTCCAGGCCCACCGCGGGCCGGTCGGGCCGCTGCGGCGCGGTGCCGCCGATCTCCCGCAGCCAGCTCCAGGTGTCGGCCACGGTCTCCTCGACCGGCCGGCAGCGCAGCCCCGCCCCGAGCGCCCGTGAGACGTCGGCGCTGTGCAGCGCGGCCTCCAGATCACTGCCCGGCGGCACCCACACCGGCAGCTGGGTCCACGGCTCGATCCCGGCGCCGAGCACCACGTCCGGGTCGGTCCACCGCAGGTCGGCGGTGCCCCCGGTCACCTTCGAGCAGGCGTCCAGGAGCGCACCCATGGTGGTGTGCCCGCGCTCGCTCATCAGGTTGTACGGCCCGCTCAGCTCCCGCTCCACCCCGTCCAGGATCCACCCGGCGAGGTCGCGGACATCGACGTACTGCAACGGCAGTTCCCGGGGCCCGGGCGCCAGCACCGGACCGCCGCGCGCGATGCGGGTCAGCCACCACGGCAGCCGCCCGATGTTCTCGTACGGCCCGATCAGCAGCCCCGACCGGACGAGCAGCGAGCGGTCCGCGCCGAAGACCTCGGTCGCGGCCAGCTCGCCGCCCAGCTTGTCCCGGGCGTAGTCGCTCTGCCCGGCGTCGGCGGAGGCGCCCGCCACCAGGGGAGCGTCCTCGGTGTAGCCGACGGGCGGGGCCCAGGCGTACACCGAGCAGCTCGACACGTACACGTACCGTCCGGCGCGGCCCCGCAGCAGTCGCGCCGTGTCCCGGACGGCGGAGGGCGCCGCCGACCAGGTGTCGACGACGGCGTCCCAGGTGCCCTCGTCGTCTTCGAGGGCGGCGAGCCCGTCGGGCGCGGTGCGGTCGCCGTGCAGCGACCGCACCCCGGCCGCAGGCGCGTGCCGTCCACGATGGAAGACGGTGACGTCCCAGCCGCGCCCGAGGGCTGCCTCGACGACGGCCCGTCCCGCGAACTCCGTACCACCCAGCACCAGAAGTCTCATGGCACAGACTCTGCACGCCGGAGCGGCCGTACGGGACGGATATCTGCCGTCAGCAGACGAGCGGTGGCGTCAGCGCCCGGTCGGCGGGGAGTACTTGTAGCCGACCCGGCGGATCGTCTGGATCGCCTGGCGGTTCTCGGCGCCCAGCTTGCGGCGCAGCCGGGCGATGTGGACGTCGACGGTACGGCCGTCGCCCACATGGCCGTAGCCCCACACCGTGGTGACCAGCTGGTCGCGGGTGTGCACCCGGTGCGGGTGCGCGACGAGATGGGCGAGGAGCTCGAACTCCAGGTAGGTCAGGTCGAGTTCCGTGCCGTTGACCTCGGCGGTGCGCTGCACGGTGTCGATGCGGACGAGCGGGTCGCCGTCGGCCTCACCGGCCTGGACGCCCGCCGGGTCCGGCAGGAGGGGCGGCTGCTGGTCGGCCGGGACGAGCACCAGGTAGCCGATCATCGGCGGCTGGCCCGGCAGGGTGGGCAGGGTGTGCTGCGGAGCGGGCAGCCAGGTGGCGCCGGGCGGCAGGAAGTCCGCGACGCTGGGCAGGACGTCGTCCGGGCCGACGGCCCGGAGTCGATGCCGTGCGCCGCTCTCGGAGGGGGTGGGGAGAGTGGCGGTGGACAGGGAACGAGTGGTCGCCATGAGAAGTCAGCTCTTTTCGCGCGAGGAGGTTCGTCGGTGGACGTACGTCGACTGCGCGCTGGCCGAAGGCCGAAGGGGTGTACGGCTTTAGAGGGCCCGCGCGTTCACCGCGCGGCAACACACCCGGTCGAAGTCATGGTGCTGACGGGAGGGCCAGAACGGCTCGAGGTCATGGCGACCTGTCGCGCTGGGGTTCTGGAAGCTGGCCATGCGCTCATTGAAGCAGACACAGGCCCGCAACAGGAGACTCCTCTCACTGCTTGGACGCTTCCTTGACGTGAAATCGAGGGTGGTGTGCATCACCCCACCAGGCGTTTGCGCCAGACCAGGGGAGTGACGGTGATGGTCTTGTCCGGATTGCCGTCCCACTCCGTGGACAACCCGGCGGCATCGAGAGCGGCGACGATCTCGCGGCCCACGGCGGCGTCGGCCTCCGGGGCGTTGTCGACCCCTCCGTAGTAGAGGGTGAGTTCGTCGTGCTCGGCCGCGCTGCGGGTGCACTGGTAGTGGAAGAAGACGAACCCGCGGGCGCCCGCGTCCGCCATCTCGGCGCCGATCTCAGCCTTCCCGCAGCTGCCGCAGCAGGCGAAGTGCTCCCGCGCGACGATGCCGTCCGCCTCCAGCGCCGCGAACGCCCGCTCCAGACGGTCCGGGTCGGTCGGCCCGGTCCAGGACTCCTGCTCCTCGACCCGCTCCAGCCACAGCCGCTCGACGATCGGGCGGGCCTGGGCGGAGGTGAGCCGGTCCTCCACCATGTACACGGTCTCGCGGATGATCTCCTTGATGCCGAGATAGCCGTCGGCGAGCGTCTCGCGCACGTACTCCTCGGCCCGCGCGGCGACCTCCGGGTCGGGCGGGGGCACCTCCTGGGGCGCGCCGAGTTCGTCGCGCCGCCAGGTGACCCCGGCGTCCCAGTCCTTCTCCTGCCGCGCCCAGCGCGCCATGACGTCCGCGACGAGGTCCGGGTCCGTCACCTCGGTCACCCACATGTGGGGGACGGGGCCGGTGCGGTGCTGGAACTCGTAGACCCCACCCGGCTCGTGGGCGACCTGGATGAACACGGCCGGCCGGTCCGGTATCCGCTGCACGATCAGGAAGTGATCGCCGCTGCCCCCGATCCGGTGCACCAGCTCACGCAGGCGGGCGGCCGAAATCCGTGTGTGCGTCTCATAGCTCTCCGTCTCGACCTTGATGTCGAGCGGGCCCCCGTCGATCTCCATGTCCCCACCCTCGCACGTTCCACTGACAACGCGCCGAGGGGCGCCCACCGTGATGGTGGACGCCCCTCGGGAAGCTCCTGATCGGCGGATCAGACCTGACCGGCCTTCTCCAGCGCGGAGCAGCACGTGTCGACGATCAGCCGCGTCACCAGGTACGGGTCGACGTTGGCGTTCGGGCGGCGGTCCTCGATGTAGCCCTTGCCGTCCTTCTCGACCTGCCACGGGATACGGACCGAGGCGCCACGGTTGGAGACACCGTAGGAGTACTCGTTCCACGGGGCGGTCTCGTGCAGACCCGTCAGACGGTCGTCGATGCCGGCGCCGTAGTTCTTGACGTGGTCGAGGGGCTTGGAGCCCTCACCGAGCGACTCGCACGCGGTGATGATCGCGTCGTAGCCCTCGCGCATCGCCTTGGTGGAGAAGTTGGTGTGCGCGCCCGCGCCGTTCCAGTCGCCCTTGACCGGCTTGGGGTCCAGGGTGGCGGAGACGCCGAAGTCCTCGGCGGTGCGGTAGAGCAGCCAGCGGGCGACCCACAGGTGGTCGGAGACCTCCAGCGGGGAGACCGGGCCGACCTGGAACTCCCACTGACCGGGCATGACCTCGGCGTTGATGCCGGAGATCGCCAGACCCGCCTTCAGGCAGTTGTCGAGGTGCGCCTCGACGACGTCACGGCCGAAGATCTCGTCGGCGCCGACACCGCAGTAGTAGCCGCCCTGGGGGGCCGGGAAGCCGCCCTTGGGGAAGCCGAGCGGGTAGCCGTCCTTGAAGAAGGTGTACTCCTGCTCGATGCCGAAGATCGGCTCCTGAGCGGCGAACTTCTCGGCGACCTCGACCAGCGCGGCGCGGGTGTTGGAGGAGTGCGGGGTGAAGTCGATGTCGAGGACCTCACACAGGACCAGGATGTCGTCGCCGCCACGGATCGGGTCCGGGCAGGAGAACACCGGCTTGAGCACACGGTCGGAGGAGTGACCCTCGGCCTGGTTCGTGGAGGAACCGTCGAAGCCCCAGATCGGCAGCTCGGCGCCCTTGGCGGAGTCGGCCAGTATCTTGGTCTTCGAGCGAAGCTTGGCCGTCGGCTCGGTGCCGTCGATCCAGATGTACTCAGCCTTGAAGGTCACGGGACACATCCTTCGGGGTGGGTCTCTAGGCGCATGTGCGGGTGCTGCGGCGCTGCGGCACTGAAACGCCGCGCTTGATGCCCGGCAGCCTGTCAACAGGCGATTTCCCGATCATTGCTCCAATGTGAACCCCGTGTTACCTGGTGGTTCTGTGGCCCGTCTCACGCCGTGAGGACGGCCGGTGTGCAGAAGCCGACACAGAAAGCCGACAGAAAGCCCTGTTCGCGGCGGCGGATCGGCACGGCACGACAGCTCGTATGCGATGCGGTTGCCGAAGGGGTGGTCGCCGGCTTCCCCTCCGTGTCGAAGCCGGTGACCGGGCCCGCGTCGCACGCCTCGGGCGTCGCGCGGGCCGGACGTGTCGGTCCTGCTGTTCGTGGCCGCGAACAGCAGGACATATGACACGTACGAGGTGACGGCGCGTCGGCCGCCGCCTCGGTGGGTTCCTACGCCGTCGGCCTCACCCCACCTTCTCGATCACGGCCCGTCGGATGAGGAACTTCCCGGGCTCACGGACCTGTTCGAAAGCGGCGTTGTTCAGCAGCGCACAGCTGCCGGAGACCGAGGTGACCTCCACCGTCGTGGACTTGTTGTTGTCCAGGTTGGTGACCTTCAGCTTCGTCCCCGCCGGGAACTGGTTGCTGGAGGCGGCGGGCGCCCCGCCCTCGCCGGAGAGGGTGACGGTGGAGCCGTTGCAGACCTGCTGCCCGGAGGCGGGGGCCCCGCCGGCGTTCCCGTTCCCGGCGTTGCCCGCGGAGGCCGCCGGTGAGCTCGGCGCGGCAGGGGTGGCCGGCTGTGCCGCCTGGGAGTCCTGAGCCGACTCCCCAACAGCGCACCCGGACGCCTTCTGCTGCACCTTGATCTGTGCGATGACGGCCTCGCGGTTGGCGATCCGGGCCGTGGACTGCGCGTCCGGAGCGGCCCGTTGACCGTCGATGAACTTCTGGTTGTTGCCGAGGGCGGTGGCGAGGCCCTGGCAGACGGCCGAGTCGGCCTTGGTCCGCACGTCCTGCGGGGTCTGCGAGGCGTTCGACGTGCTCGCCATGACGAAGGCACCACCGCCCGCCACCGCGGCCGCGCCGACGAACAGCGCGACCTTCTTGCCCGTACTGACAGTTCTCCTACGCGACATGCGCGCCTCCTGGGAGGTCGGGGAGCGTACGCCGCTATGTACGAGATACCGAACGAGGTTACTCAGCGGTTACAGGAGTCACTGAAGTAACCTGCGTCACACCGAATCGGGATCCTCGTACGCCACCACGTTGTCGTCGGCGTACTGGAGGAGATCCTCGGTCTCCTTGGTGATCGCGGCCTCGTCGGTCTCCGAGCCGTCCCCCCACTGTCCGTTGGCGAACACCACGGACCGCACGGTCATCAACCGCCGGAACACCCCGGCCGATCCGGGCGGCACGGTCGGCATCCCCGCCTCCGGCGGCGGATCGAGCGAGACCACCTGATAGGTCACCGGGTCCATCGAGGCCATCCCGAAGACGGTCGAGGCGTCCTGGACGGTCTTGAAGCTCAGCACGGCCACCGTCACCTGCGACCGCCGCTCGGTGTCCGTGAACAGTGCCGCGGTCAACCGCTCGCACCCCTGCCCCTGTTGGATCAGTGCGGCCAGCTCCGGTGACATGCCCTCCGAGCAGTCGGTGGTGGTGGCCAGGTCGACGCGCTCGTACCGGGAGCCGTCGCCCAGGCGCACGCTCTTGGCGGGGAAGGCCTGCTCCGGACGGATCACGGGCCGGGCGAGCAGGGAGGGCAGGGCGGACGGGGCGTCGGGGGGCAGGGAGGCGGTGACGGACGGAACGGCCGACGATCCGGGGGCGGTCGACGACGGGGGAGCGGCCGCCTCCCCGGCACCGTCTCCGCCCGTGTACAGGACGGCTCCCGCGGTGATCGCCGCGACGAGGACGACACCCGTCCCCGCGGCCACCGCGCGCCGGGTGCGCCGGCGCCGACGTATCCGCTCCTGCTCGACCACCCACTGGGTGTACGGGTCCACGGCCCCGTACGGCGTTCCTTGATCACCGAAGCTCATGGCGGCGGAGGGTAACAGCGCCGGCGCCCCGAACTCCCGCCGCCGGACAATCAGTTGCCTACCGGGACAGAGCGTCCCGTACGGCCTCGTCGGTACGGCCGACCACCGCCGTCCCGTCCTGCGCCGTGATGATCGGCCGCTGGATGAGCTTGGGGTGCTCGGCGAGCGCCTTGACCCACTGTTCGCGCGTCGACTCGTCCCGGGCCCACTCCTTGAGCCCGAGCTCCTTGGCGGCGGCCTCCTGGGTGCGGGTGATGTCCCACGGTTCGAGGCCGAGGCGGTCGAGTACGTCCTTGATCTCGGCCTCGTTCGGTACGTCCTCCAGGTAGCGGCGGACGGTGTAGTCGGCGCCCTCGGCGTCGAGCAGGCCGATGGCGCTGCGGCACTTGGAACAGGCCGGGTTGATCCAGATCTCCATGCCGTCCACGGTACGCGAGAACCCGTTCTCCACCTGGGTCACAGCCGCCCCGAAACCCTTGTGGCCAGGGCCTTTTGTCAGTGGCGGAGGGTAGAATAGTAGAAGTGTTCGAGGGTGTTGCCGGGGGCGTCGTGGCCCCTCGTGGACGCCCTGACCGCGACAGGAGGATGCCTGTGCCCGCTGCCGCACTGAAGCCGTTGCCCACCCAGTCGACCGCTCAGCACCCGGTGCTGCTGGACCTGCCGTACGCGCCCGTGGAGAAGCGCGCACTGCCGCCCGGCCGCCCGCGCGAGTGGTACATCACGCACAACCGCCGCCTCAAGGCGATGCGGCTCGCCATCGCCCTGCTCGACTCGGGCGTCTATCTGCCCAACCAGGCCCGCAACGAGACGATACGGACCACGGCGGAGACGATCGGCGTCCATCCGCCGTCGGACACGACGTGCCACATGGTGCGGGCGCTGATGCGTTACGCACGGTGAGCCGTGGCGCCGGGCACCCCGTGCCGCGCGGGGTGCCCGGCGCCGTCGCTTGAGGGTCCTACCGGACCAACTCCCGCTCCAACGGCGTCCGGAACCCCCAGGGCGAGTTCCGCCGCCGTGCCCTCGCCCCGCCTCCCCAGCGCGGCACGCTCGCGCGCGGCAGGGAGCACGAACACCGTGTGCCGCATGCCGTGCATCCGCACCAGCACCCGATCGTCATACAACGCCCGCTCGGTTCCAGCCCGTCCGGCGTTTGAGGACGAGGCCCTTTCGGGGCCGACGGGGGTCTGGGGGCGGAGCCCCCAGGGGCCGGGGTCGAAGGGGCAGCGCCCCTGGGGACGGGACTGGGTAAGGGCGGCGGGGGCGAGAATCCATGGGGCCCCCGCCCGCATCCCGTCACCCGATCGCCGTACCCGGCATGCGCAACCCCCCCGCCGCAGGCTTCGCTGCGATCAGGAGGTGGCACGGCGGACCCGGGAGGCGCGATGCAGAGGCAGGGCGACGGATGAACACTCCCGGCAGCCCCGGTACCCCCGGCAGCCCCGGTACCCCCGGGCCCCCTGGAACTTCCGGTGCCCCTGGAACTCCCGGCAGCCCCGGAACTCCCGGCACCCCGGGTACCCCTGGTGCCCCCGGCACCCCCCGCACCCCCACCGACCGCGCCGCAAAAGGCCGAGCCGCCCGCAAACGCATCCCCCGCTCCGCCCACGCCGCCTGGATCCCGTCCATCGACCGCCCGGACCCCGTCGCCGTACTGGAGCGCCAGGGCCGCGACCGCCTGCCCGAGCTGCTGCCGATCCGGTACGGCAGGATGACCGCCTCCCCGTTCGCCTTCCTCCGCGGCGCCGCCGCGGTGATGGCCGCGGACCTCGCCGCCCAGCCCCACACCGGCCTCACCGTGCAACTCTGCGGCGACGCCCACCTGCTCAACTTCGGCCTGTACGCCTCCCCGGAACGCTCCCTGCTCTTCGACCTGAACGACTTCGACGAGACGTTCCCCGGCCCCTTCGAGTGGGATGTGAAACGGCTCGCCGCGAGCGTGGTCGTGGCCGCCCGCGAGAACGGCCACAGCGAGGCGAAGGCACACCGGGCCGCCGTGGAGGCGACAGCCGCGTACCGCACATCCATCCAACGACTCGCCGGGCTCGGCGAACTCGCCGTCTGGTACGAGCGCCTCGACGCCGACACCCTGCTCCCACTCGTCCGCTCCGCCCGCCACCGCAGCCGCGTCCAGTCGAGCCTGACCCGAGCCCGCCGCCGCACCAGCCTCCAGGCCCTCGGCAAGCTGACGGAGGTCGTCGACGGACGCCACCGGATCATCCACGACCCACCGCTCCTGGAACCCGCCGGCGCCCCCGACACGGCGGCCCTGCGCAAGATCTTCAGCGACTACCGCTCCACCCTCTCCGAGGAGCGCCGCCTCCTGCTCGACCGCTACCGCTTCGTCGACGCCGCCCGCAAGGTCGTCGGCGTCGGCAGCGTCGGCACCCGCTGCTTCATCGTCCTGCTCGCCGGACGGGACGCGGACGACCCGCTGTTCCTCCAGATCAAGGAGGCGCGGAAGTCCGTACTGGAGGACCATCTGCCGCAGGGTCCCTACGTCCACCCAGGACATCGCGTCGTGGCGGGCCAGCGCCTGCTCCAGGCGGCCAGCGACATCTTCCTGGGCTGGATGACCGGACCGCAGGGACGGGCCTACTACTGGCGGCAGCTGCGCGACATGAAGGGCTCGGCGGACGTCGCCGGCATGACCCCGGCCGCCCTCACCGCGTACGCCCGCCTCTGCGGCACCGCCCTCGCACGCGCCCACGCCCGCTCCGGCGACCGCATCGCCATCGCCGCCTACCTGGGCAACGCCGACACCTTCGACCAGGCCGTCGCCGAGTTCGCCCGGACCTACGCCATCCAGACCACCACCGACCACACCACCCTGACCGCAGCGGTCGCCGCGGGCGTGGTGAGAGCGGCCCCGGAACTCTGACGAACCGTTCCGCCGTCAGGCGTACCGCTCCAACAGCGCCCCCACATACGCCTCCAGCCGCCCGCCCAGCACCTCCGGCGTCAGCTCGGTCCGCCCCAACTCGCGCCACGGGCCCGCCAGTTTCCCGGCGTCGGGCGCGTAGGCGAGGGCGTCGAGCAGCCGCCAGTACAGGTGATCCGTACCGTCGGCGAGCCGGCGTCCGCCCTGGGCCTCGTAGCGGTCCCGAAAGCCGAGACCGTGCTCGGGCCCGTGCAGCAGCGCGAGCGCCGTCGAGCAGTGGGCGACGTCCAGGTCGGCGGGGCCCCACGAGGTCTCGACCCAGTCGACGACACCGCCGATCCGCAGGTCGTCGGTGAAGAGGACGTTCCCGGGGTGGAAGTCCCGGTGCAGGAAGACGCCTTCGTACGACGGTGGATCGCGCCGGATGACGTCCACGGCCCGCTCCCACAGCGCCCCCTCGGGCGCGCGCACCCGCTCCGGCGAGGTCCAGGCCTGATAGGCGCGCGGGCGTTCGTCCGGTACGACCCGGTGGATGCGGACGAGTTGGGCCGCGAGCAGGTCGAGGCGCCGTACGAGATCCTCCTCGTCGACCCGCACCCGGCCCGGCAGCCGGGACATCAACAGGCCCGGGTGGTCGCTGTGTTCGGCCGTGGCGTCCACGGCGAGCAGTTCGGGGGCCGGGATGCCGTCCTGGTCGGCCAGGAGTGTGAGGACCGACGCCTCACGGTTCAGGAGGCCGGGCGCGTGCAGCCGGAAGAAGGGCTTCACGAAGGACCGCAGGACCAGGTCCGTGCCGTCGTCGAGGGTGAGGGCGCGCATCTGCGAGCTCCAACCGCCGGACAGGAAACGGGTGGTGGCGACCGTGCGGCCCTCCGGCAGCTGCTTGGCCACCCAGGCGCGGGTCGCCGCCCAGCCCTCGACCAGCAGCGCGTCGACGAACTCCCGCCGGTCGTCCGCGTGATCGTGGAACCAGGGGCCCAACCGGTGCCCGGCATCGGGGACTTCGAGGCGCGTGTACTGCGAGCGCGCGGCCAGCGCGTCCTGGACGGCCTCCGTCACGGTGGGCGGGATGACCTCGTCGTGGCCCGGCACCGCGAGCACCGCCCGCCCCTCGTACGCCCGCAGCGTGTCCAGCGCGGGCGCCCCGCGCCAGCTGTCCGGCGTACGGAGGATCTCACTGAACCGGCTGTCCCCGTCCCCGAACGGCACGTCCCACGCCTCGGCCGCGTACACGGCGGGTGAGCACAGCCCGATCGCCGTCACCCGCTCCCCGTAGTGCCGTACGAGATCCGCCACCGTCTGCCCGCTCATGCTGAACCCGACGAGGATCAGCGGCCCGTCCGCCGGCACCCGCGCGTCGATCACCGCGACGGCCTGCTCGAAGCGCCGGCGCAGGCTCAACTCCCGCAGCTCACCCGTGGATTCGCCGTGCCCGGAGAAGTCGAGGGCGAGCACACCGCAGCCGCGGCCCGCGAACTCCTCCAGCACCGGCGTCAGCCGCTCCTTGCTGCCGTTGCCCGCCCCGTGCAGCAGAACGGCGGTGGCCCGGTCCGGACCACCGCCGCCGTACACCCCGCTGAGCCGTTCGCCGTCGCAGTGCTGAGTGAACGAGGAGATCATGACCTCATTCACTCATGACGGCGCCGGCGTCAGGAAGCGGATTCCGTCTTCGGTGACCGCGCCGCCGCGATCGCGTCGCGCAGATGGTCCTCGTCGGCCTGGCTCAGCGAAGTCTGCACCAACTGGCCGCCGAACGGGGTGAGTTGCGGGATCACCTTGTCCTGTGCGGCCTGCTTGACCAGGACGAACAGGGCGGCGGCGCCCGGCCGGAGGTTCTGGCTGAGGTCCTTCATGAAGGTGTCGTTGATGCCGGTGTCGGTGATCGCGCCCCCGGCCGCGCCGGCCGCCGCACCCACCGCCGCGCCGAGCAGCGGGGCCAGGAAGAGGAGCCCGATCACACCGCCCCACAGGGCACCGCCCGCCGCGCCCGCGGCGGTGTGGTTGACGGCCTGGTGCAGCTTGATCTTGCCGTCCTCGCGCCGCTCGACGACCACGATGTCCTCCAGCTCGACGAGATGCTGCTTGGACAGCTCGATCACCTTCTCGCGGACCTGGTTGGCGGTGGCGAGGTCGTTGTAGGCGACGACGAAGAGATCACTCATCCGGAAACACCCCTTATCGGTGCTATATGCCGTTTCGCCCGACTCTAGGGCGCCCGGATGCGGGGCGCATGCCGGCGTGCGGGAAAAGGAGATGCACACGGAGTGACGGTCTCCCTACGCTGGACACGCATCGCGGAGCTGCTCCGCACCGCTTGCCGCACGACCGGTTTCACCGGGCGGCGCCGGGGCTACTCTGCTGCTCACCCACCCACGCACACGGAGGCCCGTGATGGGCACCATCGTCATGGCCGGGGCCGCGGTCCTGGTCGTTCTCGGATTCGGAAACCACGTCTACTGGCTCGCCGCCGCTGCCGTGCTCTTCCTGTACATGCAGTACGGACGCGGCCCGTCCTCGACCTCCTCGTCGCGCGGCGGCTCCTCGTCCGGGGTCGTGCCCGGCGACTACCGGTCCTACCGCGACCGCCGTGACAAGCAGGCCAAGTGGGAGCGCCGCTACCGCCGCGAGCGCCCCTTCGAGTCCCGCCGTCAGGAGCGCGAGAGGAAGGGCAACTGAACCCTTCCGGAGGTGACCCCTCCGGAAGGTGAGCCCTTCGGGGGGTGACCCTCGGTCACAGACCGGGGGCGCCCCACACCGGGAACCAGCGGTTCAGGTCCTGCTCGATCCGCAGATCGTTCCCGAGAGCCGCCTTGACCCGCAGTTCCAGCGGATTGTCGCGCCGCTGCCCCGCGTCGGGCAGTGGCGCGAAAGGGAACCAGGTGCCGCGCTTGTAGAGGTAGACCAGCGCGAGCGTACGGCCCGCGCGGTCGCGGAAGCCCGCCAGCGAGCACAGCAGCTGCGGGCCGAAGCCGTTGACCTCCATCGAGGCGTTGACGGCGTGCAGGTCGTTCACGAGCAGCGGCAGTTCGTCGGGGGCCCGCTCGGAGACCAGCCAGGAGTAGCCGTACTCGTCGCGCCGCAGCTGGACCGGGGGACCGTCGCGGTCGGCGTCCGCGTCGAGGAGCGCCTGCACCTCGCGGTGCGTCTGCTCGAACGCGGCGCCCTCGACCGTGGCGAAGCACACCGCCCCGCTGCCGGTCGGGGTGAACCCCGCGGCGGCCTCCAGGGTGACGGCCGCCGACGGCAGTGCGAAGAGCTGGTCGAGATCGGGCGCGACCGGTTTCGTGCGCCCGAGCAGGATGTCCAGCAGCCCCATGTGTCCTCAGTCTGCCTTCCGTGATGTGCCCGGGACCGCCGCCTCACCCAACTCGGTGGAGATCCGGCCCAGTTGATCCAGTCGCTGTTCCAGACTCGGGTGGGTGGAGAAGAGCCGGGCGATGCCGGGCTCGGACCCGAGGGCCGGGGTGAAGTAGAAGGCGTTGAACGCCTGCGCGGTCCGCAGGTCCTTGGTGGGGATCCTCGCGATGTCCCCGGAGACCTTGGTGAGCGCGGAGGCCAGCGCCGAGGGCCGCCCGGTCAGCTGTGCGGCGGCCCGGTCGGCGGCCAGCTCCCGGTACCGGGACAGGGCCCGGATGAGCAGGAAGGAGAGGGCGTACACGGCCGCGGAGACTCCCATGACCGCCGCGAAGATCACGGCGGTGTTCTGGTCCTTCCGCCCGCCGAAGATCTGCGAGTAGAAGGCGAACCGCACGACGAGCCCCGCGAGGACGCCCAGGAACGACGCGACGGTGATGACCGCGACGTCCTTGTGCGCCACATGCGACAGCTCGTGCGCGAGCACACCCTCCAGCTCCTCGGGCTCCAGCCGCCGCAGCAGCCCGGTCGTCACACACACCACGGCATGATCCGGATTCCGCCCGGTGGCGAAGGCGTTCGGCATGTCGATGTCCGACACGGCGACCACCGGCTTGGGCATGTCCGCGATGGCACACAGCCGGTCGACGACCCCGTGCAACTCCGGATACTCCTCCCGCTCCACGACCCGCCCGCGCATCGCGAACAGCGCGACCCGGTCGGAGAACCAGTACTGCGCGCCCAGCATCCCCACGGCGACCACCGCGACGAGCACCCAGGACCTCAGCAGCACGATCAACGCGGCGACGAATCCCACGTACAGCAGTCCCAGCAGAAAAAGCGTGACCGTCATCCGCACGGTCAGCCGCCGGTCGCTCCGGAAACGGCTCTGCATCTGCATCACCCCGCAGTCAGGCACTCGTCCCACTGCCCAGTGTGCACCCGGCCCCACCATGAGCCGGTCGCGATCACCTCTAGGACCAGCAAAGGTTCAGGCCTTGAGCCCGGCCTCCCACTTGCGCCGCTTCAACACGTGCTCGCTGAACAGATGCCGCCCCCGGTCCAGCAGCTCACCCACCTCAACCGTCCCGTGCCGCACGTCCGCGGTCGGGTGCCAGCGCTGCACGGACTGCCCGGCCCAGCGCCGGAGCTTGTCGTCCGGGTCGTCGACCAGCGCGACGGAGGCCCGCAGTCGTACGAGCCCGTCACGGGCGTGCAGCAGCCGGAACGCGGCGACCCGCACATGCCGGGGCCGCTCCCGTGCGAGCCGCTCCATCAGCCGGCCGGTGTCCAGCGACCCGGCCGACGGCAACAGCGCCGCGGTCACCTCCCGCACCACACCGGGCGCCGGATCGTCGAGGAGCGGCAGCAGCCGTCGTACGTCCACCACGTCCAGCAGCCGCAGCCCCGCCACGGCCCGCGCCCGCACCCCGGCCGCCGGGTGCCCGACGAGCGGCCACAGCACCTCGGCATCGGCCCGCTCCCCGCACTCCGCGAGCCCGATCACGACCCCCGGCGCCGGCCCCTCCGGACGACCGCACCGCTCCCGGTACCACACCGACGGATCGCCCCCGCCCTGCCGCACGACATACCGCGCACAGGCCCGCACCACCCCCGACCGGTCCCCGAGAAACCCCACCGCTCGCTCGCTCCGCCCGGCCCGCCGCAACGCGGTGACCCCGGCCGCCCGGGCCTGCGGCCCACGAGCGGCGAGCAGCGGTTCGAGTACGTCGTCGTAGGCCCCGTCCTCGTCCGATACGGCGGCCAGCGCGCTGTCGGCGCACAGCGACTGCACGACCGTGTCGCCGTCGCGGGCGGCGGCCCGGGCCAGCTCACCGGGGGAGAGGAACGCCTCGCCGACGGCGAGCCGGTACGCGTACCGGCGCACCCGTCGATGCGGGTCGGCGTACAGCGGGGCGAGGGTCTCCGGGGGCGCGGCCCGCAGCAGCTCGGTGGCCAGGCCGGTAACGAAGTCCCCGCGGTCCCGGCGTCCGACGCGCAGGATCACGGGCATCACCCGCACCGCGCCTTCGGCGTCCAGCGTCTCCGTCAGCCGTCGCCGGGCCACCTCCCGCACCGGCGCCGCCCAGTCGGAACACCGCACGACGAGCAGCGGCAGCAGCCGGGGGAAATCGACGGCCCGCGACAGCGCGGCCGCCCTGACCTTGCCCTCACGGTGGCACAGGGCGAGAGCGAGCTGCCCCTCGGTGAGAGGCCGGCCGTGGAGCAGGGCATCTTTCACGGCCCGCCCACCCTCGGTCTTCTCCCAGGCCGGCGTCAGCCACACGTACCGCTCCGTGTCCCAGGAAGCCGTCCGCACCCCGGCGTCCAGCGCGGTCCAGGCGGCCGGGTCACCGGTGTCGAACGCTTCCCGCAGCGGGTCCCCTTCCGCGAGCCGTACGGCCGCGGCCACCCCGTCCCAGAGTCTCGTGCCCATGCCCACCCCTGACCAGCCCTGATGTGTCCGGCGATGGTAGACGGCGCGATTCATGTCAGGCCACGCGATATCGCGATCCTCAGGGGCGCGGGCCTGTATCGATGTGCGCCTCCGCCGCACGGGCGCGGCCGGCCCCGGGCAAACCGCGGACGACCTAGAACGGCGCCCGGAAGTCCGCGTACCCCAGCAGCACGATGACCGCCGCCACGATCCCGAAGACGACCGCCGTCGACACCCACGGCGACCGCGCCCGCCGCACACGGTCAGGCTCCGCACGGAACGGCTGTGCCTCGGGCGGGTTCTCCTTCCAGCGCGCGGCGAGCATCCGGGCCCGCGCCGACGGCTCCTTCTCCTCGGCACCGTCGGCCCAGCGGATGTCGAACTCCCGCTCTTCGTCGTCCCGTTCGGCCATCCCCGTAACCCCCGGTCGCCCTTCTCGTACGCCTGTTCCCAAAACCATACGACGGCGCCCCCGCCCTGAGGAACCAGGAACGGGGGCGCCGAGAGAGCCGGGAGAACCGGCCCGGGTTCGATCACACGTCGAAGTAGAGCTCGAACTCGTGCGGGTGCGGACGCAGCTGGAGCGGAGCGATCTCGTTCGTGCGCTTGAAGTCGATCCACGTCTCGATGAGGTCGGACGTGAAGACGTCGCCCGCGAGCAGGAACTCGTGGTCGCGCTCGAGCGAGTCGAGGACGGCCGGGAGCGAGGTCGGGACCTGCGCCACGCTCGCGTGCTCCTCGGGAGCCAGCTCGTAGAGGTCCTTGTCGATCGGCTCGGCCGGCTCGATCTTGTTCTTGATGCCGTCGAGGCCCGCGAGCAGCAGCGCCGAGAAGGCCAGGTACGGGTTGCCGGAGGAGTCGGGCGCACGGAACTCGACGCGCTTGGCCTTCGGGTTGGAGCCCGTGATCGGGATACGCATGGCCGCGGAGCGGTTGCGCTGCGAGTACACCAGGTTGATCGGCGCCTCGAAGCCCGGGACCAGACGGTGGTAGGAGTTCACCGTCGGGTTGGTGAAGGCCAGCAGCGACGGGGCGTGCTTGAGGATGCCGCCGATGTAGTAGCGGGCGGTGTCCGACAGGCCCGCGTAGCCGGCCTCGTCGTAGAAGAGCGGCTGGCCGCCCGTCCACAGCGACTGGTGCACGTGCATGCCCGAGCCGTTGTCACCGAAGATCGGCTTCGGCATGAAGGTCGCGGTCTTGCCGTTGCGCCAGGCCACGTTCTTCACGATGTACTTGAAGAGCTGGAGGTCGTCGGCCGCGGCGAGCAGCGTGTTGAACTTGTAGTTGATCTCGGCCTGGCCGGCGGTGCCCACCTCGTGGTGCTGGCGCTCGACCTGGAGGCCGGAGGCGGCCAGCTCCAGGGAGATCTCGGCACGCAGGTCGGCGAAGTGGTCGACCGGCGGGGTCGGGAAGTAGCCGCCCTTGTAGCGGACCTTGTAGCCGCGGTTGTTCTCCAGCGCACCGGTGTTCCAGGCGCCGGCCTCGGAGTCGATGTGGTAGAAGCTCTCGTTCGCGCCGGTCGCGAAGCGGACCGAGTCGAAGATGTAGAACTCGGCCTCGGGACCGAAGTACGCGGTGTCCGCGATACCGGTCGACGCGAGGTAGGCCTCGGCCTTCTTGGCCACGTTGCGCGGGTCACGGGAGTACTGCTCGCCCGTGATCGGGTCGTGGATGAAGAAGTTGATGTTCAGCGTCTTGTCGCGGCGGAAGGGGTCGACCCGGGCGGTCGACAGGTCCGCGCGCAGCGCCATGTCGGACTCGTGGATGGCCTGGAAGCCACGGATCGACGAGCCGTCGAACGCGAGCTCCTCGTCCGGGTCGAACGCCTCGACGGGCAGCGTGAAGTGCTGCATGACGCCCGGCAGGTCGCAGAAACGGACGTCGACGAACTTGACGTCCTTGTCCGCGATGAACTTCTTGGCCTCGTCGGCGTTCTGGAACATCCAGCTCCTCCTACTCCCGACGGTTCCATGCCGGGGTGGTAGTTCGGTTGTGCGGCCAGTGCGGTGGCACACGATGACGACGACACTAGGGACGCGTGATTTCTCGGGCGTGACCCATTTGTTTCGCACAAGTTAACCGGACATCCCGCTCCGCACCCCACCTGTCCGTATCCCGAAACGCGGGCAGTACGGTGGACGGGTGGACAAGAGGGAAGCAATCGGATCGTGGCTCTCGGGGCCCCGCGCGGCCGCCGAACAAGCCGGTGTGGACTTCGGATACCGGGGGCAGCAGTTGGGCCTGCCGGAGGAGGGGCCGGGCTCCATCGCCCGGCCGGGACGGCGGCTCGGAGCACTCGCCGTGGACTGGGCGATGAGCGTTCTGATTGCATCCCAATTGATCACTCAGAGCTACACGCAGACGACCTCGAACTGGGCGCTGCTGATTTTCTTCGTGATGAGCGTGCTCACGGTCGGCACCATCGGGTTCACCCCGGGCAAGCGTCTCTTCGGTCTGCGCGTCGTCGACCTGGCGACCGGCCGCCCGAGCCCGCTCCGCGGCCTCCTGCGCAGCGCCCTGCTGTGCGTCGCCGTCCCGGCCCTGATCTGGGACCGCGACGGCAGGGGCCTGCACGACAGGCTGGCGCGCACGGTCGAGGTGCGGATCTAGTCCGACCGCGACTACGACTGCGACACGACTGCGACACGACTGCGAGTACGACGAAGGGGGCGCCCGGAGATCTCCGGGCGCCCCCTTCGTCGTACTCGCAGGAGGCCGGTCAGCGCGCCTTCGGCCCGCCCTTGGGCAGCTTCATGCCCTTCGGCATGGGCCCCTTCGGCAGCGGCATGTTGCTCATCAGGTCTCCCATGGCCCGCAGCCGGTCGTTGGTCGCGGTCACCTGGGGGCCGGTCAGCACGCGCGGCAGCTTCAGCATGCTGGTGCGCAGCTTCTTCAGCGGGATCTGGTCCTCGCCCGTGCCGACGATCAGGTCGTGCACCGGCACGTCCGCCACGATCCGGTTCATCTTCTTCTTCTCGGCGGCCAGCAGGCTCTTCACCCGGTTCGGGTTGCCCTCGGCGACCAGGACGATGCCGGCCTTGCCGACCGCCCGGTGCACCACGTCCTGGCTGCGGTTCATCGCCACCGCGGGGGTCGTCGTCCAGCCCCGGCCGATGTTGTCCAGCACCGCCGCGGCCGCGCCCGGCTGGCCCTCCATCTGCCCGAAGGCGGCCCGCTCGGCCCGGCGCCCGAACACGATCGCCGTTCCGAGGAAGGCGAGCAGGAAGCCCAGGATGCCCAGGTAGACCGGGTGACCGATCAGGAAGCCGATCGCGAGAAAGACACCGAGGATGAGGATGAAGACACCCGCGAGCACCAGGCCGATCGTCTTGTCGGCCCTGCGGGTCATCTTGTACGTCAGGGCGATCTGCTTCAGTCGCCCGGGGTTAGCGGCATCGGCCGCACTGTCACTTCTCGCCATGCGACGAAGTCTACGTGCCCCCAGGAGCGCCGACGACGGCAGTGTCCCGGAGGAAAAGCTTCAGAGACGACCGGTGAACGACTGCTCCAGCACCTGCTGCGCCTCGACCCTGTCCTTGGCGCGGCGGCGGTCCTCCAGGACGGACGTCCAGGCGTTGCGGCGGGCGGTGCGCTGGCCGCTGCTCATGAGCAGTGACTCGACGGCACGGAGTGCATCGGTGAACGACGGGATGGCGGTGGCGCGAACCGGCGCGGCCTGCATGATGGAGGTCCCCCCTCAGGGATAGCGGCTCTGGTGAGTGGTGCACGGGCTGTACAACCAGGGTCACTGATTGGTGTTACCAGGGCGTGACCGACCGGTCAAACACCAATGAAGCCTTGATTTGCGGCGTGAGAACGCCGACGCGGCCCCGGCACCGTCCTCAACTGCGGGGACGTCCGGGGCCGCGTCAATCGGCCGCTACCGGGCGGTAGTTGCTTGTGCTCGGATTCACACGCGCCAGGTGGCACGCAGTGCCATCAGACCGCCTGCGAGGCGACCGCGCCACCCCGCTGCGGAGCAGCGAACTGACGCTGTTCGATGGCCATCTGGTACAGGCGTCCCGCGCGGTACGAGGACCGGACCAGCGGGCCGGACATCACACCGGAGAAGCCGATCTGGTCGGCCTCCTCCTTCAGCTCCACGAACTCCTGCGGCTTGACCCAGCGCTCCACGGGGTGGTGGCGCACGCTCGGGCGCAGGTACTGCGTGATGGTGACGAGCTCGCAGCCGGCGTCGTGCAGCTGCCGGAGCGCCTCGCTGACCTCCTCGCGGGTCTCGCCCATGCCGAGGATCAGGTTGGACTTGGTCACCAGGCCGAAGTCACGGGCCTCGGTGATGACCTTCAGGGAGCGCTCGTAGCGGAAGCCGGGGCGGATGCGCTTGAAGATCCGCGGAACCGTCTCGACGTTGTGCGCGAAGACCTCGGGGCGGGACTCGAAGACCTGCTGGAGCAGCTCCGGCACGGCGTTGAAGTCGGGGGCGAGCAGCTCGACCTTGGTGTGGCCGCTCTCGCGCCCGGCGGTCTGCTGGTGGATCTGGCGGACCGTCTCGGCGTACAGCCAGGCGCCGCCGTCCTCCAGGTCGTCGCGGGCGACGCCGGTGATGGTGGCGTAGTTCAGGTCCATGGTGACCACGGACTCACCGACGCGGCGCGGCTCGTCGCGGTCCAGCGCCTCGGGCTTGCCGGTGTCGATCTGGCAGAAGTCGCAGCGCCGGGTGCACTGGTCGCCGCCGATGAGGAAGGTGGCCTCGCGGTCCTCCCAGCACTCGTAGATGTTGGGGCAGCCGGCTTCCTGGCAGACCGTGTGGAGCCCCTCGCTCTTCACGAGCTTCTGCATCGCGGTGTACTCGGGACCCATTTTCGCCCGGGTCTTGATCCACTCGGGCTTGCGCTCGATGGGGGTCTGGGCGTTCCGGACCTCCAGGCGCAGCATCTTGCGTCCGTCGGGTGTGACTGCGGACACATCGGCTCCCTGTAGCTTCGATTCTTCGGCGTACACCAGGGTACGCCCGTGTTTTGTAGGGCCCTACCGGTGAGGCCAACCTCTGGGCCCCGGGCTCCATTCCCCACCCGAGGGGTGCGGGGAGCGGACCTCTACGCCGTCGCCTTCTCGATCTCCCGCGGCTTCGGATCCGCATTCTCGAGGACGTCCCTCAGGTGCCGCTCGACGACCGGCAGCGCCTCGTCGATCGTGACGTCCCGGCCGAGTTCGGCGGCGAGCGAGGCGACGCCCGCGTCCCGGATCCCGCACGGGATGATCCGGTCGAACCAGCGGTTGTCCGGGTTCACGTTCAGCGCGAAGCCGTGCATCGTGACCCCCTTGGCGACCCGGATCCCGATCGCCGCGATCTTGCGGTCCTCGCGGCGCTGCCCCGCGTTGGACGGGGCGTACTCCGGGCCGTTCATGCGCGGGTCGAACTCCTCGTCGTGCAGCCGGGGGTCGAGGTCCAGCGACAGGCCCCCGAGGGACGGGCGCCGCTCGACCGGATCGCCGAGCACCCATACGCCACTGCGGCCCTCGACCCGGCTGGTCTCCACGCCGAACTCCGCGCAGGCGCGGATCAGGGCTTCCTCGAGGCGTCGTACATGCGCCACGACGTCCACCGGACGCGGCAGCTTCTGGATGGGGTAGCCCACCAGCTGCCCCGGACCGTGCCAGGTGATCTTGCCACCGCGGTCCACGTCGATCACCGGCGTGCCGTCGAGAGGGCGTTCGCTGTCCGCAGTACGCCGTCCGGCCGTATACACCGGCGGGTGTTCGACCAGCAGGACGGTGTCGGGGACCTCGTCCGCGAACCGCGCCGCGTGCACCCGGCGCTGCTCGTCCCAGGCCTCCTGGTACTCGACGGCGTCCGCGCCGAACCCCATACGGACGAACCGCAGCTCACTCACGGCAAGCGCCTCCCCGGAGAGTCGTAAGGCACGAACTGTGCCTACGCCACTGTACGACTCGCCGTTACGCGTCAGCCGTGCGGTCAATCCTCACACGATCGGATGAACGAACGTCGAAGTGTGCGATCGTCTGCTCACTCTCCGCTACATTCGCGCCGTCCTATAGAGGCCATAAGGGCTGCTCACAGGCAATCCGGGCAGGAGACACCACCCCAGATGACGGAACGACCCGCGCAGCGCACTCCCAACCGCCAGCTCGCCGCGCTCATCGCAGAAGCGGGGTTCTCCAACGCGGGGCTCGCCCGTCGAGTGGACCAGCTCGGTCTCGAACACGGGCTTGATCTGAGATACGACAAGACATCCGTGACCCGCTGGCTGCGCGGACAGCAGCCGCGCGGCACCACACCCGCTCTCATCGCCGAGGTCTTCACCCGGCGGCTCGGGCGCCGGCTCTCCGCACAGGACCTCGGGCTCGACGCGTGCGCGCCGGTGTACGCCGGTCTCGAGTTCGCCGCGACCCCCGAGGAGGCCGTCGACATCGTCAGCGGTCTGTGGCGCAAGGACTCCGGCAGCCACGCCGAACTGCGCAAGATCGCGTTCACCCCGGCGGGGCTCGTCGTGCCCAGCCGAGACTGGCTGATCGGGCGGGCCGACGACAAGGTGGCCCGCGGCGAGCCGCCCGCCCGCGTCCCCACCCAGGGCCGCCCTGCGGTGCCCCGGCAGCGCGGCGCGGAGCGCGGGCCGGGACAGAAGGTCACCGGCGGCGACATCGCGGCGCTCCGCTCGGTCGGCGACCTGTTCCGCTCCCTCGACGACATGTACGGCGGCGGCCATGCCCGGCAGGCCCTCGTGCGCTACCTGGAGCACGAGTGCGAGCCGATGCTGCGCGGCATGTACGGCGAGCAGACCGGCCGTCGGCTGTTCTCGGCGGCGGCCGACCTCACGAGGCTCGCGGGCTGGACGTCGTACGACATCGCGGCGCACGGGCTCGCGCAGCGGTACTTCGTGCAGTCGCTGCGGCTCGCGCAGGCGGCGGGGGACCGGGCGTACGGCTCGTACGTGCTGATCACGATGAGCCGGCAGGCGGTGTACCTCGGGCACGGGCGGGAGGCGGTGCAGCTCGCCCGCGTGGCTCAGCAGGGGGTCGGCACCAACGCCCCGCCGGTCGTGCAGGCGCTGTTGCACGCGGTCGAGGCGCGCGGGCACGGGGTGCTGGGCGAGGTGCGGGCGTGCACGGGGGCGTTGGTACGGGCCGAGCGGGCGCTGGAGGCGGCTCGGCCGGGTGATGAAGTCCCTTACTGGGCGCGGTTCTTCGACGAGGCGCAGCTGGCGGACGAGTTCGGGCACGCGCACCGGGATCTCCAGCAGTTCCGGGCGGCGGCTCAGCACGCGGAGCGGTCCTTGCAGTTGCGGGCACCCGCGTATGCCCGCAGTCGGCTCTTCTGCCGTGTGGTGTTGGCTTCCGCGCGTCTGGGGCTGGGTGAGCTCGATCAGGCGTGTGCGTTGGGGGCGGAGGCGGCGGGGGCCGCCGTGGAGATGCGGTCGGTGCGGGCGATCGAGTATGTGCGGGACTTCGAGAAGAGGTTGGAGCCGTACAAGGACGCGGCGCCGGTGCGGGGGTATCGGGACAAGGTCGCGGCGCTGGGGTGAGAGTCTCGCCGTAGCTTCGGAGGTTGTGGGGTCTGCGCGACTCCGTTGTGGCTGGTCGCGCAGTTCCCCGCGCCCCTTTGGGGGCGCGTCTCAGGCGGCCTGCGTTGTCGGGAGAGGTTCCGCCCTGTGCATCGGGGTCGCCGCTCCCAGGTCCGTCAGGATCGCCGTCGACGCCCTGTGGCCCGAGTGCAGGGCGCCCTGGACCGTGCTGGTGTCCCGGTGGTCGCCGCACACGTACAGGCCCGCCAGCAGGCGTACCGGGCGGCGCAGGTCGTGCGGGGCCCGCATCGCCGGTACCGCTTCGGGGGTGTGGTGGACGGCGAGGGTCTCCCAGCGGGTGGTGGACGTGCCGTACAGGCGGGACAGATGCGTGCGTACGGCCGTCTCGACGTCCGGTGGGGGCGGGCCCAGGACCGTCGAGGAGATCAGGGCACGGCCCGCCGGGGCGCGGGACGGGTCGACCTGGCTGACCACCGCCGTGTGGGCCACCGGGCCGCCTCGGTCCGCGTCCAGCAGCAGCGAGGCGCCCGTCTGCGGGGGCTCGTCCGTCGTGTGGTGGACCACCGTCACCGGGTGGAAGTCCGGCACGCGCAGGCCCGGGAGGAGCTCCGCCGCCGCGCGGGCGTCCGTCGCCAGCAGTACCGCCCGGCAGCGGAACTCGCCGTGCTCCGCCGTGGTCACCGAGCTCGTCGACACCGAGGTGACCCGCACCCCCGTGTGCACCGTCCCGGCCGGCAGCGAGCGCGCCAGCAGCTCCGGCAGCACCTCCGCGCCGCCCTCCGGCACACACAGCCGCCCGGCCGCGAAGGCACGCAGCGCGAGGTCGGCGCACCGGCTGGACGTGGTCAGCTCGGGGTCGCACAGCAGCGCGGCGAGCAGCGGACGCAGGAAGCCGTCGATCGTCCGGGCGGGCAGGCCGCGGGCGGCCAGGGCCTGGGCGGCGGGCGACTCGGTGCGGCCCAGCAGGCGTTCGACCGGGGTGTTCGCGATCCGGGTGAGCGCGGTCCCGAGGCGGGCCTGGTCCATGGCGGTGCCCAGCGGGGCGGTTCCCCGGGGCGCGACGCCGGCGGCCTCGGAGGCGGGCGCGAGCCGGGGACCACGGCTCCGGGACGCCGCCGTCCGGGGTGCGCGGCCCCACGGTGTCGCCGTCGCCCGAGGGGCGCTCGCCAGAGCACGCACCGCGTGGAGTGCGCCCCGTGCGCCCCGCGCGCTCCCCGCGGCGGCCGGCGCGCTCGCGCGATGGCGGCGCCCGTCGCTGTGCAGCAGGAGACCCGGTGCGAACGGGCGCAGGACGAGTCCGTCGAGTCCCGGTGTCAAACGTAGTTCCGGATACGCCGTGGACAGCAGCTGGCCGATCCGGTCGAGCCGGAATCCGTCGACCTTCTCCGTCGACATACGGCCGCCCACCCCATGGGCGGCCTCCAGGACGGCGGTCGTCACTCCTGCGCTGGTCAGCCGATGCGCGGCGGAGAGCCCGGCGACCCCGGCTCCCACGATCACGACGTCCGCCTGGTACGCGGGCTCAAGCACGTGCCCCTCCTCGAGGTTGCGCGGCCGGTGGAGACGTCATGCCCCCAACTGCCTCCGGGGATACCCGAGTTCGGCTTGAGGTTAAGGCGGTGGTCGGTCAGGAACAGTCGCGCATGAACAGGGCACGGTCGCACACCGGTCGCATACGGTCACGCGGCGGCTCGGACGGCTCCCTCGATCTCCGGGAACGCGAAGGTGAACCCCGATTCCAACAGCCGCTTCGGCACCACCCGTTGGCTGCCCAGGACGTCCCCCGACATCTCACCGAGCACGGCCCGCAGCACCGGCGAGGGCACCGTGAAGAGCGCCGGCCGGTGCAGCACACGGCCCATGGCGGCGGTGATCTCCTGGTTGGTGACCGGATTCGGGGCGGTCAGATTGAACGGCCCGGACAGCCCGTCGGTGTCGATGAGATGCCGGATCGCGGCCACCTCGTCGTGCAGCGCGATGAACGACCAGTACTGCCGCCCGTCGCCCAACCGCCCCCCGAGCCCGGCCTTGAACAGCGGGAACAGCCGCCCCCAGGCACCCCCCTCGCGCGCCACCACCAGCCCGGTCCGGGTGAACACGGTCCGTACGCCCGCCTCCTGGGCCGGCGCCGCCGCGCCTTCCCACTCCACGCACAGCTCGGGCAGGAACCCCTCCCCGGCGGGCGCGCTCTCGTCGACGACCCGGTCGCCCGTCTCACCGTAGAAGCCCATCGCGCTGCCGTTGACGAACACCCGCGGCGGCTTGTCCAGCGAGGCGACGGCCTCGGCGAGCGCGGAGGTGCCGAGCACCCGGCTGGACCGGATCCGGGCCTTGTACGCCTCCGTCCAGCGCCGGTCGCCGACCCCGGCGCCCGCGAGGTTCACGACCGCGTCGCACCCCGCGAGCCCGCCCGTGTCCACCCGCCCGCCCTCGGGGTCCCAGCGGACCTCGTCCGCGTCTCTCGGCGCCCGGCGTACCAGGCGCACCACCTCGTGTCCGTCGGAGAGCAGGGACCTGACCAGGGCACCGCCGATGAGACCGGACGCGCCGGCCACCGCGATTCGGGAACGCTGCATGGCGTCAATTCTGCTCCGGATCCGCACAAAGGCCCGGTCTCGTGCGCCGTATGGTGGCCGACATGCACATACGCCACGCCACCCTCGACGACGAGGACACGCTGGGCCGCCTCGACCGCGCCACCTGGTCCACGCTGCACGCCGTCGCGCCGCGTCCCCAGCCGCCGTACGAGCCCTTCTACGGCGAGCGGTTCGGCCCGCGCGACCATCTCGTGGCCGAACTCGACGGCCTGCTCGTCGGCTACATCCGGCTCGGCTTCCCGACCCCGCTGGCCTGCAACGCGCACGTCCGCCAGATCCAGGGCCTGGTCGTCGCCGAGGAGGCGCGGGGCGCCGGTGTGGGGCGGGCGCTGCTGCGCGCGGCGCAGGAGGAGGCCAGGCGGCTGGGCGCGCGCCGCATCACGCTGCGCGTCCTCGGGCACAACGCCCCGGCCCGCAAGCTCTACGAGTCCGAGGGCTTCGTGGTGGAAGGCGTCCTGCCCGAGGAGTTCCTCCTGGACGGCGAGTACGTGGACGACGTGTTCATGGGGCGCAGTCTCTGACCTGGTCGGCCTCGGCGGCCGTGCGACGCCTGCGCACGACCAGACAGAGAGCGGCCCCCGCGACGAGCAGGGAGATCAGGAAGAAGACGGGCATGGAAGCCTCCCAAGGTCAGGGCAGATGATCAGAGGTATGCCCGGACCGGGCCCCGGGTACGGCATTGGTCCGTACGAGGGCGCGGGCGTGTCAGCCCGTCAGCAGTCGCATGCCGCCCACCAGTTCCCGCAGGCACCGCACCGCCAGCTCCGCGGGTGAGCCCGGGCCGCCGGTGTCCGCGTCCGTCTCCGCCCAGGTCTCCAGCGCCACCCGGATCGCGTCCGTCGCGGCCGCCGCCGCGAGGCGTACCTCCAGCGGGTCGGCGTCCGGTCCGGCCAGCCTCGCCACCACCGGGATCAGCTTCTCCTCCGACTCCTGGTTCACCCGGTACCAGACGGCCCGCAGCGCCGGGTCGGCCACGGCCGCCCGCAGCAGCGCCCGCGTCTGCCGCAGGCCCTCCGCCGCGTGCGCGTCCGGCACGGACAGCGACTCCTCGATGGCCCGCTCCAGCGCCCGCGGCAGCCCGGCGGTGCCCGGCTCCGACGCGGCGAGCAGCTCACGCCAGCGGTCGGCGCCCCGGGCCAGCAGCGGGCCGACGGCGTCCTGCTTGTTGCGGAAGTACCGGTAGAAGGTGCGCAGGGCGACCCCGGCCCGCTCGGCGATGTCCTCCGCGGTGGTGCCGTCGGGCCCGTGCTCGGTGAACAGCGCGGCGGCGGCGCGTGCGATGTCGAGCTGGGTCGCCGCCTTGCGGCGCTCGGTCAGTGAGAGGGGCTTGGTGCTCACCGGGGAAGCCTACGCCGGAGCTCTGACATCACTTCGGGCGTCCGACCGGCTACGACGTGACCAGGTCACCCGTGTCCACCGGCGCCGTCGCGGCCGCCGCCCGCTCGGCGTCGCCGGCGACCTCGTCGGCGGTCAGCACGTACCCCGTCTCGTCGTCCGACGTGGAGCGGGCGAAGACGACCCCGAACACCTTGCCGTCCGTCGTCAGCAGCGGACCGCCGGAGTTGCCCGGGCGGACCGTCGACCGGATCGAGTAGATCTCGCGGGTCACGGTCCCGTCGTTGTAGATGTTCTGGCCGTTCGCCTGGACCCGGTTGGCGACGGTGGCCGCCTGGAGGTTGAGGTCGCCGTCCTGCGGATAGCCCGCGACGACCGCGGAGTCGCCGCGCGCGGCGTTGTCGTCGAAGCGCAGCACCGGTGCCTCCAGGCCGGGCACGTACAGCACCGCCACGTCCTTGTCCGGATCGAAGAGCACCACGCGTGCCTCGTAGGACCGTCCGACCCCGCCCACCCGGACGGTCGGCTCGTCGATGCCGGCCACCACATGGGCGTTGGTCATGACGTGCTCGGGGGAGTAGACGAAGCCGCTGCCCTCACGGCCCTGGGTGCCGGAGATGCCCTCGATCTTCACGGTGCTCCGCTTGGCCGCGTTCGTGGCGCTCGCGGTGACGCTGTCGCCGGTGGGCTTGGCGACCCGGGCCGTCGACTCGTTCTCGAAGGGGTTGAAGACCTGCGGGAAGCCCGCCTCGGTGAGTGCGGACGTGGCCCGGGAGAACCAGCCCGGAGTGGTCTCCGGCATGGCGTTCTGGACGGCGCCCAGCAGCCGTGAGTCCTGGATCGCCGTGGTGAGCACCGCCGACGAGGACGCGCCCAGCACGCTCGCCGCCACCCACGCCACGATCAGCACGGCGATCGAGTTGGCCGCGGCACCGCCGACCCCGTCGGCGACCCGCAGCGGTCCCTGGTCCAGCTCCCGGCGCAGCCGCAGCGCCAGCCGCCCCGCGAGTTCGTGCCCGACCACGGCCGGGACCAGCACGGTCAGCACCGCGGTCACCGTCGCCGACGTGCTGCCCGGTGTCACCAGGTCCATCATCCAGGGCAGCACCCACACGCCGATGATCGCGCCGCCCACGAAACCGGCGAGCGAGACACAGCCGGCCACGAGGCCGCGCCGGTAACCGGATGCCGCGTAGGCCAGGATCACCAGCACCAGCAGGATGTCGAGCAGGTCCACGGAGCCGCCTTTCTCTCGGACCCCTTATTACGGAGGGGACGGGCCCAGTGATCAGCAGACACGCGCGCATGGCGCCCGGAACCGGCCACGCGTGCGTGCACGAGTTGCGTGCATCCGGAGAAACGCCCCGGACCAGGACGATGGTTCCACCGGGTGGCACACCACACATCGCGGACGCGGAGGATCCGGCCGAGAGTGGGACCATGCGTGTCCGAAGAGCACGGGGGATACGACGGCGGCGAGCGGTCCGCATACGGACCGGGGCGCCGCGCCGCAAGGTCCACCTGGCGACCGGGAGGGCACGGCGGACATGGCGGCCGCCGACCGGAGTGCTGCTGCTGCTCGCCTGTGTCCCCGGGCTGGCGGCCGTGGTGGTCCTCGTGCTCTGCGCGAACGGCATCGAGCGCCGGGCCGAGGCCCGCTCCGCACACCCCCTCGCGGCCCGCCCCGCCGCACCCCACCACGCGGCGAAGCCGCGCATCGTGCCGAGGTCGGTCTGGGCGGCGGACACGGGCGAGGCCAACACGGCCGCCCTCACCCCGCCGCCTGCCCGCTACGACGACAAGGTCGTCGCCGTCTTCATCCACCACACCGACTCGCCGAACACCTACGACTGCGCCGACGCGCCCCGCATCATCCGCTACCTCGCCGCCGGCCAGACCGGCGCCCGCGACTGGGACGACATCGGCTACAACTTCCTCGTCGACCGCTGCGGCACGATCTACGAGGGCCGCGCGGGAGGGGTCGACCGCGCCGTCACCGGCGCCCACACCCAGGGCTTCAACCACCGCACGGCCGGCATCGCGGCCCTGGGCACCTTCACGGCGGGCGTCCCGGTACCGCGGGCGATGACGGACGCGATCGCCTCGCTGGCGGCCTGGAAGCTGGGCCTCGCGGACGTGGACCCGCGCCGGACCGTGAAGCTCACATCGAGCAACAGCCTCAGCCGCTACCGCGCCGGCACCACCGCCGCCCTCCCCGCCATCGCCGGCCACGAGGACGGCTACATGACCAGCTGCCCCGGCGCGGCCCTCTCGGCCCGCCTCCCGGAGATCAGACAGACGGCGGCCCGCCTCCAGGGCAGGCTGCCGGCCTCCCCTCGTCCACAGGTGCGGCAAGGCGGACTCTCCACGCTCGGCGACCGGGTGGTGCCACCGGGCACGGCCGTGTTCTGACACCCTTGGCGGGGACGGCACGGTGCCGACGGGGGAGGGGCGAGCAGCATGTCCAAGACGTGGATCGACGACAGCGAGTACGACGACGCCGTCCGGCGGGCGGAGCGCGTCGAGCGGTTCGCCTGGAAGGCGATCGGCGGCGTGAGCGGCCTGCTGGCCCTGGTGGCGGTCGTCGCGGCCGTCGCCCTCGTGGCCGCGGGCCTCGCGCTGGCCTACGCCATGACCGTCGTCGCCGACTGACTCACCGGCGCCCGAGATACGCCCGCACGGCCCGCTGGAGCACCTTTCCCTGGCTGCCCACGGGCCGTTCCCACTCGCCGAGGTACTCCACGGCGTAGCCGCCCGCGCCCGTCTTGAAGCGCAGGCGCCCCAGCAGCCGGTCCTCGGTGAGGGCGGGGGTGATGGACCGCAGGTCGTAGGTCTCGCAGCCCGCCGACCGCGCGTCGTTCATCATCCGCCACAACAGGGCGCTGCTGGGCCGCAGCTGACGCCCCTGGCGCCCGGACGCGGCGTAGGAGTGCCATGAGCACGGGCCGACATTGATCATGAGCGCGGCGGAGAGCACGACGCCGTCGTACTCGGCGAGATAGAGCCGCACCCGGTCGTCGTCCTCGGCGTTCAGGGCCTTCCACATCCGGCGGAAGTAGTCCAGCGGCCGGGCCTTGAACCCGTCGTGCGCGGCGGTCGAGACATACAGCCGGTGGAAGTCGGGCAGGTCCGACGCCGAGCCCCAGGAGACCCGGACCCCGGCCCCCTCGGCCGTACGCAAGGACTGCTCCCAGCGCGGGGCGAGGCCCTCGCGCAGGTCGTCCGCCGTGCGCCCGTCGAGCGGGACCATGCACCCGTAACGCGGCTGACCGAGCCCGAAGCCGTTCCCGTCGCTCTCCTCGCACCGCCGCCACCCGAGCCGCCCCAGCCGCTCGGCCGCGTCCAGCGCGTATCCGTCGATGGCGGCGGCGGGCAGGTCGTTCAGATGGCGTACGGCGGGGTCGGCGATCCCCTTCGCGACGGTCCCCGGGTCCCACTGCCGTACGACGACCGGCGGCCCGATCCGCACCGAGAACGCCCCGCGGGCCTCCAGGTGGGCGACGAGCGGGTCCAGCCAGCGCTCCAGCCGGGGGTCCCGCCAGTCGATCCCGGGCCCGTCGGGGAGGTACGCCAGAAAGCGCCGTGTCCCGGGCAGCGGCCGGTACAGCACCAGCGCCGCCGCCACCAGTGCCTCGCCCTCGAACCAGCCGACGCTCTCCGCCAGCCAGTCCGGTTTCACATCGGCCCACTCGGGGATCTGGAGATGGCTCGCGTCGGGGTGCAGCCGCAGGTGGGCGAGATGATCCTCGCGCGATATCTCCCGCACGTACGGGCTGGTCATGGGCAGGGCGCTCCTGTTCGGGGCCGCCACGGTACGCCGGGGATCACGGCACGGGTCAAGAGTTCAGAGGTGAACCTTCCGGACGCGGTCCGTGACGTCGGTCACCGGATCGCCCGCAGGGCGTCGGTCAGCCGGGGGTGGACCTCCAGATCCCGGTCGGCGGCGGTGAGGCGCAGGACGCTGCGGGTGAGCGGGTGCGGGGCGACGACGAGGAGCCTGACCGTCACCGCGTCGGCGAGCTGCCGGATGTCCTCCAGGACATCGACACCCGCCGAGGTCAGACACGGATCGCGCAGGTCGACGACGACCGTGCTCGCCTCCTGGCCACGGGCGCGCAGCAGTTGGCGTACGAGGGAGGTACGGATGTGTTCGGCGTTGGCGATGTCGATGACCTCGTCCACCCCCGCCACCAGGACATGGTCGAGGGCGTGGAAGACCGGCAGTGGCACGATCGGCTCCTGAGCGCGGTTCAGCCAGGGAACGGCCGCTGCCTGACCAGTCCTCACCACCGACGGTAGCCGACAGGCACCTCCCGGTGGGGCCGTTCGGCACCGAAGCCCGGGCCCGCCGGCGAGTGCGCCGACCGTGCCCCGTCCCCCTGCTCCTTCGAGCCTCCGCGTGGTGCTCCCGGGTCGAGCCGCGCCGGGCGCCGTATTCCGCGTCGACGAGTCGCTGGGCTACCTTCTCCCGGCCGCGCTGCCTGAGGCGGTGGCCGAATCGACGTAGCCGCGCTCACAGGTTCCTCGTAGCCGACTCACGGATCACCCCGAAACTGCCGCCCTACCGTCATGCCATACGCACTGACTGGAGGTGGGGAAGATGAACAGCAGTCACAGCAACACCAAGATGTCCCGCGGCCCCTGGGCGGCCCTGTGCGCCGCCGCGGCCGTCGTCCTCGGCCCGGCCGCCGTCACGGCCTCCGCCCTCGACCAGGCCAACGCGGCCCCGATGCACCACGTGGTCCTGAGGGCCGACCAGACCCAGGCGTACATTCCGACGGACACGAGCCGCAGGCGCGCGACCGCGGTCTGAGCCTTACCCGGGGCCGTCGCCCGTCAGGCCGAGGAAGCGTTCCCCGGACGGGTCGACGTCCACGCCGAGGCCGTTCATGAGGCCCGCCAGCATGACGTAGTAGCCGGCCGTCGTGACGATCTCGACGACCTGGCGATCGGTGAAGCAGGCGCGGAGGGCCGTCAACGTGCCCTCGGACAGGGTGTGTCGGGAGACGAGCTCGAAGGTTGCTGTGACCGCAGCCGAGTCCGCCGCGTCGAACTCCGGGCCGTCGGGGCGCAGTTCGGCGACGGCCGTCAACTGGTCGGCGGACACTCCCGAGTTCAGCGCGATCGGCCGGTGCTGCACCGCTTCGTACGCGCACTCCGTGCCCGCGGCCACCGCCATGATCACCAGCTCACGCAGCCGGACGGGCAGCGTCGACTCCAGCAGGACCGCCAGGCCCAGGTCGATCGCCGTGTCGGTGAGCGGTGGGGCGTGGGAGAGCATGCGGAAGGCGTTGAGCGGCACGGGAAGCTTCGCGACCCCGTCGGCGGGATGTTCCGGGTACGGGATACGAGCCATGGTCCCCCTCCTGAGGTACTGGACGTCAGCCCCTGAACCTTTCCCACAGCTTCGGGTACCGCTCCGACAGCACCCGCTCGTTCTCGAAGTCGACCGGCGCCCCCTCCGGCTCGGGCGGCGCGGGCG
The DNA here is from genome assembly GCF_042894505.1 of Streptomyces sp. NPDC001536. NCBI lineage: Bacteria > Bacillati > Actinomycetota > Actinomycetes > Kitasatosporales > Streptomycetaceae > Streptomyces > Streptomyces sp. NPDC001536. Next base: position 43,894 of record NZ_JBIAVQ010000001.1, on the reverse strand, counting down.
GGATGCCGAGGTCCGGCGCGACGACGCCGGTGAGCTGTTCGTACGCCTCGTCCGCCGCGTACCCCAGCTCCTCCCCGTCGCCGTCGATCTCCTCGTCGAAGTCGTCCAGGAGGTCGGACAGCGAGTCGGGGGAGTGCACGGCACCCTCGTACACCTCGCGCCCCTGCCCGATCAGCCAGCAGCGGAAGAAGTCGAACGCGTCGTCGCTGGCCCCGTCGAGCAGGACCCAGGCCGCGCCCCACAGGTCCCACGTGTACGCCCGGTTGTAGCGGGCCTCGAAGTGACGGGCGAAGTCCAGGACCATCTCGGGGTCCATCTGGAGGAGCCGGTCGATGAGAACGTCAGCCTGCTCCTCGGGGTCGCCCTCGGCGGCCCCGCGGGCGGCGTCCACCAGCTCCCAGAACTCCGTCTCGTCCATCACGGGTCCAGCATCGGCCCTGGACGGGTGAGGCGCACGTGGAGTGCGGCGGATTGTTATGTCCCGTACAGACCGGCCAGCCGGCGCGCGTCCTCGACGAAGCGTGCCCGCAGATCCTCCGGAGCCAGCACCTCCACCTCCGGGCCCAGCGACAGAAGCTGTGTACGGGCGACCTTCTCCGACTCCACGGCGACCGTCACGGTCACCCAGCCGCCCTCGTCCGGCGCCCCCGCCCGCTCCAGCGCCTCCGCGGCGGAGACCCGGTCGGCCAGGGCGTACGGCAGTCGGCGCACTCCGTCGGGGGACAGCCGTACGACGACCTCGGCCCGCAGGATCGACCGCGCGAACCGCTCCGACTGGTCCTCCCAGAAGGCGGGGAGATCGAACTCCTCGTCGCGCTCATAGCGGTCCGCCGAGGGTTCCACCGTCGTGAACCGGTCGATCCGGTAGACGCGGAACGTGCCCGGATCGGTCACTCGCGCACACAGGTACCAGACCCCCGCCTTCAGCACGAGCCCGTACGGCTCCAGCTCCCGCTCGACCTCCCCCGCCCCCTTGCGATAGCGGGCGGTGACCCGGCGGTCGTCCCACACCGCGTCGGCGACCGCGGGCAGCAGCTCGGGCGTCTTCGGCTCGCTCCACCAGTTCGGGGCGTCCAGGTGGAAGCGCTGGGCCGCCGTCTTCGAGGCGTCCCGGAGGGAGGGGAGCAGTGCCGCGGAGACCTTCAGACGGGCGGCCGAGGCGGCGTCCTCCAGGCCCATCTCGCGCAGCGCCCCGGGCACCCCGGACAGGAACAGCGCCTCCGCCTCACCCCGCGCCAGCCCGGTCAGCCGGGTCCGGTAGCCGCCGATCAGCCGGTAGCCGCCGGCCCGTCCCCGGTCCGCGTACACCGGAACGCCCGCCTCCGACAGCGCCTGCGCGTCCCGGGTGATCGTCCGCTCGGACACCTCCAGCTCCCGCGCCAGCTCGGCGGCGGTCATGGAGGGCCGGTTCTGGAGGAGCAGGACCATCTTGATGAGGCGGGCGGCACGCATACCGCCCATGATGCAACGAGGCCCCCGCCACGGCGGGGGCCTCATCACACAACCACCACAGACCTACAGGCCGTACTTCTCGCGCGCTTCCTTGACCGCCGTCGCCTTGACCTCGCCGCGCCGGGCGAGCTGGGCCAGGGCCGCGACCACGATCGACTCGGCGTCGACACCGAAGTGGCGGCGGGCCCCCTCGCGGGTGTCCGAGAGGCCGAAGCCGTCGGCGCCCAGCGAGGAGTAGTCCTGCTCGACCCACTGCGCGATCTGGTCCGGGACCTGGCGCATGTAGTCGGAGACCGTCAGCACCGGGCCCTCGGCGCCGTGCAGCGCCTGACGGACGTACGGCACCCGCTCCTCGCCGCGCAGCAGGGCCGCGTCGGCCTCCAGCGCGTCACGGCGCAGCTCGGTCCAGGAGGTCGCGGACCACACGTCGGCGGCCACACCCCACTCCTCGGCCAGCAGCTTCTGCGCGTTCAGCGCCCAGTGGATCGCCGTGCCGGAGCTCAGCAGCTGGATGCGCGGGGCGTTGGCGGCGGCCACGTCCAGGCCCGCCGACTCCGCCGTGTTGAAGCGGTACAGGCCCTTGACGATGCCCTCGTCGATGCCGGGTCCGGAGGGCTTGGCCGGCTGCGGGAGCGGCTCGTTGTAGACCGTGAGGTAGTAGAAGACGTTCGGGTCCTCGCCCGGGGCCGCCTCGCCGTACATACGGCGCAGACCGTCCTTGACGATCGCCGCGACCTCGTACGCGAACGCCGGGTCGTACGTCAGGGACGCCGGGTTCGTCGCCGCGATCACCGGCGAGTGGCCGTCCGCGTGCTGGAGACCCTCACCCGTCAGCGTCGTACGGCCCGCGGTCGCGCCCACCAGGAAGCCGCGGCCCAGCTGGTCGCCGAGCTGCCACATCTGGTCGGCCGTGCGCTGCCAGCCGAACATCGAGTAGAAGATGTAGAACGGGATCATCGCCTCACCGTGCGTGGAGTACGCGGTGGACGCGGCGATGAAGTCGGCCATCGAACCGGCCTCGGTGATCCCCTCGTTGAGGATCTGGCCGTTCTCGGCCTCCTTGTAGTACATCAGCTGGTCGCGGTCGACCGGCTCGTACGTCTGGCCCTTGGGGGAGTAGATGCCCAGGGACGGGAAGAGGCTCTCCATGCCGAAGGTGCGCGCCTCGTCGGGGACGATCGGCACCCAGCGCTTGCCCGTCTCCTTGTCGCGGACCAGGTCCTTGATCAGGCGGACGAAGGCCATGGTGGTGGCCACGTTCTGCGTGCCCGAGCCCTTGTCGAAGGAGGCGAAGGCCTTCTCGGCGGGTGCGGGCAGCGGGGCGAGCGGGTGCGTACGACGGGCCGGGGCGGGACCGCCGAGGGCGGCGCGGCGCTCCTGGAGGTAGCGCACCTCGGGGGAGTCGGCGCCGGGGTGGCCGTAGGGCACGACCCCGTCGACGAAGTCGCTGTCCTTGATGGGCAGTTCGAGAAGGTCACGCATCGTCTTGAACTCGTCCACCGTGAGCTTCTTCATCTGGTGGTTGGCGTTCTTCGACGCGAAGCCCTCGCCGAGGGTGTTGCCCTTGACCGTCTGGGCCAGGATCACGGTCGGCGCGCCCTTGAACTCGACGGCGGCCTTGTAGGCGGCGTAGACCTTGCGCGCCTCGTGGCCACCGCGCGAGAAGTGGAAGCACTCGAGGATCTTGTCGTCGCTCAGCAGCTTCGCCATCTCGGCGAGCGCCGGGTCCTTGCCGAAGAAGTCCTCGCGGATGTAGGCGGCGCCACGGGTCTGGTACGTCTGGACCTGCGCGTCCGGTACCTCGCGGAGCCGTCGTACGAGCGCGCCCGTGGTGTCGAGCTGGAACAGCTCGTCCCAGGCGGTGCCCCACAGCGTCTTGATGACGTTCCAGCCGGCGCCGCGGAACTGGGCCTCCAGCTCCTGCACGATCTTGAAGTTCGCGCGGACCGGGCCGTCGAGGCGCTGGAGGTTGCAGTTGATGACGAAGGTGAGGTTGTCGAGCCCCTCACGCGAGGCCAGTGCGAGTGCCGCCGTCGACTCCGGCTCGTCCATCTCGCCGTCGCCGAGGAAGGCCCAGACGTGGGAGGCGGAGACGTCCTTGATGCCGCGGTTGGTCAGATAGCGGTTGAAGCGCGCCTGGTAGATCGCGGAGAGCGGGCCGAGGCCCATGGAGACGGTCGGGAACTCCCACAGCCAGGGGAGGCGACGCGGGTGCGGGTACGACGGGAGGCCGTTGCCGCCCGACTCGCGGCGGAAGTTGTCGAGCTGCTGCTCGTTGAGCCGGCCGTCGAGGAAGGCGCGGGCGTAGATGCCGGGGGAGGCGTGGCCCTGGATGTAGAGCTGGTCGCCCGAGCCGTCCGCCTCCTTGCCCTTGAAGAAGTGGTTGAAGCCTGTCTCGTAGAGCCAGGCCGCGGAGGCGAAGGTGGCGATGTGGCCGCCGACGCCGTATTTGGAGCCGCGGGTGACCATCGCGGCCGCGTTCCAGCGGTTCCACGCGGTGATCTTCCGCTCGATCTCCTCGTCACCGGGCGCCGAGGGCTCGGCGGCGGTGGGGATGGTGTTGACGTAGTCCGTCTCGAGCAGCTTGGGCAGCGCGATGCCGTTGCCCTCCGCGCGCTCCAGTGTGCGGCGCATCAGGTACGCGGCACGGTGCGGGCCGGCAGCCTTGGCGACCGCGTCCAGTGAGGCCTGCCATTCGGCGGTCTCCTCGGGGTCACGGTCCGGGAGCTGGTCGAGCTCGCTCGGCTGGATGGCGTTGGGGTCGGTCATGTCGCCGCCTTCCTCAGTCGAAGGGGGTTCCCTCATCGGTAAGGGTTCGGGGGTGCCCTTGGTCTTTGGCAGGACAGGGCTCAAGCCTCGGTGGAGGCCGTCAGCCTCGGTAGAGGCCCGTCGGCGACTGTAACTCCCTGATCGATGATCGATCAAAGGGTTGAGGGGCAAAACCTCTTGATTCCGAGAAAGTAGGCACGGGGTGCCTCGGGCAGAGACACCGGGTGCCGTGTTTTCTGAAGGTTTTCGCAGGTGGGGATACGTATGAGCGGGGTCCCGCTCAGGGCTCGTGGCGCGGTGCGCAGCCCAGGACGTGGGCCTTGACGAGTTCGGCGATACGAGGATCCCGGCGCCGGAACGCCTGGACGAGCTCCTCGTGCTCCTCCGCGTAGGACTGCTGGACCGTGCCCAGCCAGCGGATGGAGAGGGCCGTGAAGACCTCGATGCCGAGCCCCTCCCAGGTGTGCAGCAGGACGGAGTTCCCGGCGGCGCGGACCATCTCCCGGTGGAAGCCCACGGTGTGCCGCACCTGCCCGGTCCCGTCGGACGCGCGGTCGGCCTCGTACAGCGCGAGGACATGCGGCTCAAGCGCCGAGCAGTCCTGCGCCAGCCGCTCCGCCGCCAGCTCCGCCGCGATCGCCTCCAGACCGGCCCGGACCGGGTAGCTCTCCTCCAGGTCGGCCGCCGTCAGGTTCCGCACCCGCACGCCCTTGTTCGGCGCCGACTCGATCAGCCGCAGCGACTCCAGCTCCCGCAGCGCCTCCCGAACGGGGGTCTGACTGACCTCCAGCTCGGTGGCGATCCGTCGCTCCACGATCCGCTCGCCCGGCTTCCAGCGACCGCTGACGATCCCTTCCACGATGTGCTCGCGGATCTGTTCGCGCAGCGAGTGGACGACGGGCGCGGTCATGAGTGCTCCTTAAGGGCGTTTGACGTTTAGACAATAAGGCCGAGTGCCCGTCCAGGAGGGGCGCATGGGGGCGCTTCCCCGCAGGTGAGACGAGGCTTACACGCTCCCAGTCGGACGTGTTCTGTCAAGACACGGAACCCCGTGACCTCCGGACGTGTCGCGTTCGTCAGGGGCCACCGCACCGGGTGTCCCCGGGGACGACTGGGGGACGGCATGACCATCGGGGGACATCGAAGGGCGGCTGTCGCGGCCGTGATCGGCATGATCATCGCAGTGACGGGCTGCCAGAGCACATCCACGCGCGCGGAGACGAGGCCCGAGGGCCCGGCCGCGGTCACCGGCATGGCGGGCCGGGTCGGCACCGGCGGGTCCGGCGGCGGCGCCTGCGTCTTCGTCAAGCCCGACGGCGCCCAGAAGTTCGGCCACGTCGGCTGGGGCTTCCGGGTCGCGGGGACCGACCGCTGGGTCTACGGCGCCGTCGAGAACCCGACCGGCAAGCTCTACACCCCGCCCGGCGGCGACATCGGCGCATGGCACGCGGAGGGCTCGTACGACCGCATGCTCAGCGAGATGTCCCGGGACGCCCACTACCCGGGCGAGTCCGAGCATCCGTACAGCCGCTACCGGTGCACGAACTCGACGACGTACGACACCAAGGCCGCCCGCGCGATGATCCGCACCGTCGAGGCGCGCGGGTTCCTCGTCGGGGTCGACCCGAAGACCGGGAGGCTCACGTCACGGGACTGCCTCGACGCGACCTACGACGTCCTGAAGGCGTACCGCACGAAGGGACTCCCCCGCGCCGACAAGCTGTCCGTCCCGAACGTGTGGGTGGAGCTGCTGTGGGGCTGGTCGGACAGGCGGCTGACGCCCCGCTGACATGACGGTGCCCCGCCCGGAGAGCTCCGGGCGGGGCACCGTACAGGCAGCACTGCTTCCTGAGGCTTACAGGCCGAGCTCGACCTCGAACTCGCCCGCCTCCAGGATCGCCTTGACCGCGGTCAGGTAACGGGCCGCGTCGGCGCCGTCCACCAGACGGTGGTCGTAGGAGAGGGTCAGGTAGGTCATGTCGCGGACGGCGATGACCGTGCCCTCTTCGGTCTCCAGGACGGCGGGGCGCTTGACGGTGGCGCCGATGCCGAGGATCGCGACCTGGCCCGGCGGCACGATGATCGTGTCGAAGAGCGCACCGCGCGAACCGGTGTTGGAGATCGTGAAGGTCGCGCCGGACAGCTCGTCGGGCGTGATCTTGTTGGCGCGGACCTTGCCGGCCAGCTCCGCCGTGGCCTTCGCGATGCCGGCGATGTTGAGGTCGCCCGCGTGCTTGATGACCGGGGTCATCAGGCCCTTCTCGGAGTCCACCGCGATACCGATGTTCTCGGTGTCGAAGTAGGTGATCGTGCCCTCGGCCTCGTTGATCTTGGCGTTGATGGGCGCGTGCGCCTTCAGCGCCTGGGCCGCGGCCTTGACGAAGAACGGCATCGGGGAGAGCTTGACGCCCTCACGGGCGGCGAAGGAGTCCTTCGCGCGGCCGCGGAGCTTCATCAGACGCGTGACGTCGACCTCGACGACCGAGGACAGCTGCGCCTGCTCGTGCAGCGCCTTGACCATGTTGTCGCCGATGACCTTGCGGATGCGCGGCATCTTGACGGTCTGGCCACGGAGCGGCGAGGCCTCCAGGCTCGGCGCCTTCTTGGCGGCGGGGGCGGCCGGGGCGGCAGCGGCGGGAGCCGGAGCAGCGGCGGCGGCCTTCGCGGCCTCGGCGGCGGCGATGACGTCCTGCTTGCGGATACGACCGCCGACGCCGGTGCCCTTGACGGCGGCCAGGTCGACGCCGTTCTCGGCGGCGAGCTTGCGCACCAGCGGGGTCACGTAGGCGCCGTCGTCACCGGAGGTCGCGGCCGGAGCCGGAGCCGCGGGGGCGACCGGAGCCGGAGCGGCCGGCGCGGGGGCCGGGGCGGCCGGAGCCGGAGCGGCGGCGACCGGGGCCGGCGGAGCCGCGGGCGCGGCGGGGGCCGGAGCCGGGGCCGGCGGAGCCACGGGGGCGGCCGGAGCGGCGGGCGCGGGAGCCGGGGCCGGGGCGGCCGGAGCCGCGGGGGCAGCGGCGGCCGGAGCGGCACCCGGGGCGCCGATGACGGCCAGCTTGGCGCCGACCTCGGCGGTCTCGTCCTCGCCGACCGTGATCTCCAGGAGCACACCCGAGGTGGGCGCCGGGATCTCGGTGTCGACCTTGTCCGTGGAGACCTCGAGCAGCGGCTCGTCGGCCTCGACGGAGTCGCCGACCGACTTCAGCCAGCGGGTCACGGTGCCCTCGGTGACCGACTCGCCGAGCGCGGGCAGGACGACGTCCGTGCCCTCGGCGGAGCCGGCGCCGGTGGCGGCCTCGGCGGTGGGAGCGGGCGCCGGGGCGGCCTGCTCGGTGGAGGGGGCGGCAGCGGCCGGCTCCGGAGCCGCGGCGGGCTCGGGCGCGGGCTCGGCGGCCGGGGCCGGGGCGGCAGCGGGCGCGCCCGTGCCGTCGTCGATGACGGCCAGCTCGGCGCCGACCTCGACCGTCTCGTCCTCGGCGACCTTGATGGAGGCCAGGATGCCGGCGGCGGGGGAGGGGATCTCGGTGTCGACCTTGTCGGTCGAGACCTCGAGCAGCGGCTCGTCGGCCTCTACTCGCTCACCCTCGGCCTTCAGCCAGCGGGTGACAGTGCCCTCGGTGACGCTCTCGCCGAGCGCCGGAAGGGTTACGGAAACCGCCATGGTTTCGGTTGCTCCTTACGAATTGCGGAAGTCTGAGTCGTCGCTTCGTCGACCGAGGGTCAGTCGTGAGCGTGCAGCGGCTTGCCGGCCAGTGCCAGGTGGGCCTCGCCGAGCGCCTCGTTCTGCGTCGGGTGGGCGTGGATGAGCTGGGCGACCTCGGCCGGCAGCGCCTCCCAGTTGTAGATCAGCTGGGCCTCGCCGACCTGCTCGCCCATGCGGTCGCCGACCATGTGGACGCCGACCACGGCACCGTCCTTCACCTGGACGAGCTTGATCTCGCCCGCGGTGTTGAGGATCTTGCTCTTGCCGTTGCCCGCCAGGTTGTACTTCAGAGCGACGACCTTGTCCGCACCGTAGATCTCCTTGGCCTTGGCCTCGGTGATACCGACGGAGGCGACCTCCGGGTGGCAGTAGGTCACGCGGGGGACACCGTCGTAGTCGATCGGGACGGTCTTGAGACCGGCCAGACGCTCCGCCACCAGGATGCCCTCGGCGAAGCCGACGTGCGCGAGCTGGAGCGTCGGGACCAGGTCGCCGACGGCGGAGATGGTGGGGACGTTCGTCCGCATGTACTCGTCGACCAGGACATAGCCGCGGTCCATCGCGACGCCCTGCTCCTCGTAGCCGAGACCGGCGGAGACGGGTCCGCGGCCCACCGCGACCAGCAGGACCTCGGCCTCGAACTCCTTGCCGTCGGCGAGGGTGACCTTGACGCCGTCGGCGGTGTACTCGGCCTTCGAGAAGAAGGTGCCCAGGTTGAACTTGATGCCGCGCTTGCGGAAGGCGCGCTCAAGAAGCTTGGAGGAGTTCTCGTCCTCGACCGGGACGAGGTGCTTGAGGCCCTCGATGACGGTGACGTCCGTCCCGAAGGACTTCCAGGCGGAGGCGAACTCGACGCCGATGACACCGCCGCCGAGGACGATGGCCGACTTCGGCACACGGTCCAGGACGAGGGCGTGGTCCGAGGAGATGATCCGGTTGCCGTCGATCTCCAGGCCCGGCAGCGACTTCGGCACGGAGCCGGTCGCGAGGAGCACGTGGCGACCCTGGATCCGCTGGCCGTTGACGTCCACCGAGGTCGGGGAGGACAGCCGGCCCTCACCCTCGATGTACGTCACCTTGCGGGAGGCGACCAGACCCTGGAGGCCCTTGTACAGACCGGCGATCACGCCGTCCTTGTACTTGTGGACCCCGGCGATGTCGATGCCCTCGAAGGTGGCCTTCACGCCGAACTGCTCGCTCTCGCGGGCCTGGTCGGCGATCTCGCCCGCGTGCAGCAGGGCCTTGGTGGGGATGCACCCTCGGTGCAGGCAGGTACCGCCGACCTTGTCCTTCTCGATCAGGGCGACGTCAAGCCCCAGCTGCGCCCCGCGCAGGGCCGCGGCGTAACCGCCACTACCACCGCCGAGGATCACTAGGTCGAAAACGGTGCTGGCGTCGTTCGCCACGTCACGTCCTCCATGCATGTGCGCCGTACGCCGGTCTCCAGTGACCGGGCGGCGGCTGGTGTCCGGCCGCTCTTTCTTCGGCCCTGTGGTGGGGGCCCTGTCCTGCCGAGCCCCATCTTCGCACTTGTCGGAGGAGAACGAGACGCCGGGCCGGGGTGTGAGACACCACACGCTCACATGTGAAGAGGCAGCTCGGTGAGACACCTAGGGGCGCGGGGAACTGCGCGACCAGCCACAACCGGTCCGCAGTCGCCCACGCCCCGAAGGCATCGAGCTCTCAGGCGACCGTCACCCCAGGTCACCCGCGGCCGTCAGCTCCGCCAGCCGCACCAGCGTCCTTACAGCGGTACCCGTGCCTCCCTTGGGCGTGTACCCGAACGGCCCGCCCTCGTTGAACGCGGGACCCGCGATGTCGAGGTGCGCCCAGGTGATGCCCTCACCCACGAACTCCCGCAGGAAGAGCCCGGCGACCAGCCCGCCACCCATCCGCTCACCCATGTTCGCGAGATCGGCGGTAGGGGAGTCCATCCCCTTGCGGAGGTGCTCCGGCAGCGGCATCGGCCAGGAAGGCTCACCCACCTCGGCCGCGGCCTCGTACACCGCGGAGCGGAACGCGTCGTCGTTGGCCATGATCCCGAACGTCCGGTTCCCCAGCGCCAGCATCATCGCGCCGGTCAGCGTCGCCACGTCGACGATCGCGTCCGGCTTCTCCGCGGAGGCGGCCCACAGCGCGTCCGCGAGGACCAGCCGGCCCTCGGCGTCGGTGTTGAGCACCTCGACGGTCTTGCCGCTGTACATCCGCAGCACGTCGCCCGGCCGCACGGCGGAACCGGACGGCATGTTCTCGGCGAGCGCCAGCCACGCGGTGACGTTCACGTCCAGACCGAGCCGCGCGACGGCGACGATCGCGGCGAAGACGGCGGCCGCACCGCTCATGTCGCACTTCATCGTCTCGTTGTGACCGGCCGGCTTGAGCGAGATGCCGCCCGAGTCGTACGTGATGCCCTTGCCGACGAACGCGAGGTGCTTCTTCGCCTTGGAGGAGGTGTACGACAGCTTCACCAGCCGAGGCGCCGCCGCCGAACCGCCGCCGACGCCCAGGATGCCGCCGTAGCCGCCCTTGAGCAGCGCCTTCTCGTCGAGCACCTGCACCTTGATGCCGTGCTCCTTGGCCGCGGCCTGCGCGACGGCCGCGAAGGCCTCCGGGTACAGGTCGTTCGGCGGGGTGTTGACGAGGTCACGGGCCCGGTTGAGCTCCTCGGTGACCGCGAGGGCACGCTCGACGGCCGCCTTGTAGGCCTTGTCGCGCGGCTTGCCGCCGAGGAGGGCGACCTCGGCGAGGGGCGCCTTGCCGTTCTTCGGGTCCTTGGCGTTCTCCTTGTACGCGTCGAAGGAGTACGCGCCGAGGAGGGCGCCCTCGGCGATCGCGCCGGCGTCGGCGGCGTCCGTCAGGGGCAGCGCGAAGGCGGCCTTCTTGGAGCCGGTCAGCACGCGGGCGGCGACACCGGCGGCACGGCGGAGCGCCTCGGAGTCGAAGGAGGAGTCCTTCTCGGGCTCCGGGCCGAGCCCCACCGCCACCACGAGGGGGGTCTTGAAGCCGGACGGCGCCGGCAGCTTCGTCACCTCGCCCTCGGCGCCGGAGGCACCGAGGGTCTCCAGGACGCCGGCGAGGCTGCCGTCGTAGGCCTTGTCCACAGCTTCGGCGCCAGGTGCGACGACCGGGCCCTTGGCGCCCTTGGCGACACCGATCACGATCGCGTCGGCCCGCAGGCCGGCCGCCGCGGCGGTGCTGAGAGTGAGAGCAGTCACGGTGGTGAAATCTCGCTTCCGGTGTGAAGTTCAGTTGGTCGAGTGTGGGTGGGTCGACCGGGCCCGACAGCCGACCCTAGATCCGCGTCAGGGGGCGGCATCGACCGGGGCCTTCACCCCGCCGATGAACACCCGGAACGAGCCTACGCGCGTATGGCTGGTTCGCTCATTCCTACGGGCGTTCACCTGTGAGTGGCGTCATGGCCATTTCTCAATCCTCACTCCCGGTGACCTCAGTCACACTCCTCGTGTTCCGGTGAGCGCATCGCTCGCCGCTTTGCATGATTTCCACTGATCATCCTTGGATTTACCACAAGGGGATCTTCTGGGGGAGGACACACACAATGGCGCAGAGTGCGCACAGATGGAGAGGCGCGGCCGCGTCCCTGACCACCGCCGGGCTACTGGCGTTGGGGCTCGGAGCACCAGGAGCGTCGGCCGCGGCGACACCGCGGATCGATCTCAAGGTACTGGTCGTGGACAACGGCGACAGTCCCGTCCAGGCCATCACCGCCCAGCTGAAGAGCACGGGCATCCCGTACACCACCGTCGACCTGAACGACGCGAACCGCCCCGCCATCACGGCCGCGTTCCTCAGCGACACGGTCAACGGCACGCCCCGGGCCAGGTACCAGGGCGTCGTCCTGCCCAACGAGGCCCCGTTCGGCGCCGGTTCGGCCGAACAGACCGCGCTGGAGACGTACGAGAAGACGTACGGCATCCCGCAGGTCGACGCCTACACCTGGGCGCACCCGGGAGTCGGCCTGGAGTACAGCAGCTACTCCGGCTCACTGGACGGACAGGCGGCGGGCATCACGGCCGCCGGCAGGTCGGGGTACTTCGGATACCTCGACGGCGCCCTCACCTTCGAGGACAACTCCCCGTCGGTGATGGAGAGTTACGGCTATGTGGCCACCCCCGGTGCGGGCTTCACCAGCTACGTCGACACCGCCGTCCCCGGCGGCTCCGGCCGCGGCAGCCTCGTCGGCGAGTACGTCCACGACGGGCGCCGCGAACTCGTCGTGACCTTCGCCTACAACCAGTACCAGCAGCAGTTCCGGGTCCTCGCCCGCGGCATCGTCGAGTGGCTGACCCAAGGGGTGCACCTGGGACAGGCGCGCAACTACTTCGCCGTCCACGTCGACGACGTCTTCGCCCCCGACAGCCGCTGGGACACCGAACGCAACTGCACCCCCGGCGACTTCGACTGCGCGGGCGGTGAGGGCGAGGGGACCACGCCGATCCGGATGACCGCCGCCGACGCGGCCTACGCCGCCCAGTGGCAGCAGGAGCAGGGCTTCACGCTCGACATGGTCTACAACGCCGGCTCCGGCGAGCAGTGGAAGACCGAGAACGGCGGCACGGACCCGCTGGCCACCCGGCTCCTCGCCGACAAGGCCAAGTACCGCTGGATCAACCACACCTACACGCACCCCTTCCTGGGCTGCGTCCAGGACACCTCCACCGTGCCGTGGAGCTGCGCGAAGAACGCCAGCGGCACGACCCAGTACATGAGCCGGGCCGACATCTCCGCGGAGATCCGCGACAACCACAACTGGGGTGTCTCCAAGGGCCTTCCGCTGACCCGCTCCGAGCTGGTCACCGGTGAGCACTCGGGCCTCAAGACACTGCCGCAGCAGCCGAACGACAACCCCAACCTCGCCGGCGCCCTCGCCGACAACGGCATCAAGTGGACCGCCTCCGACAACTCCCGTGAACCGGACCAGCGTTCGGTCGGCAGCGGCACGCTCACCGTGCCCCGCTACCCGATGAACGTGTACTACAACGTGGGTACGAACGCCGAGATGGCCGACGAGTACAACTGGATCTACGCCTCCAAGGCCGACGGCGGCAGCGGCATCTGCGAGAACAACCCGTCCTCCACCTGCCTGGCCGAGCCGCTCGACCCGGCCACCGGCTACACGTCGTACATCGTCCCCCAGGAGGCCCGCACCGCCCTCGGCCACGCCATCGGCAACGACCCGCGCCCGCACTACGCCCACCAGTCGAACCTGGCCGAGGACCGGACCCTCTACCCGGTCATGAACAAGGTCCTCACCGACTACCGGGCACTCTTCGCCGACAACACCCCGCTCCAGAACCTCGCCCAGTCCGCCATCGGCACCGAACTCCAGCGCCGAGCCGCCTGGCAGGCCGCGATCGCCTCCGGCAAGGTGACGGCGTACCGGGTGGGCGCGACGGTCACGATCACGGCCCCGAACGGGACCCAGATCCCGGTGACGGCACCGGAGGGAACGAAGCAGCAACTCCTCCTCGGCACGACCACCTTCGGCACGGCGTACGCGGGAAGGCGCTCGGCCTGGACCACGCCGGCGGCGCTACAGTCCGCGTTGACGCTGAAGCTGCCTTAAGGGGGGCGCCCCTCAAGGGGCGCGGGGCTGTATCGATTTGCGGCTACCGCCGCGTGGGCGCGACCAGCCACGACGCGGCGGTAGCCGGAGCACAGCCCCCGTACATCATCCGCAAACAGGGGGGAACCGCACGCCCATGCGTTCGGGCCGTCACGTCACCATGCTCACCGAAGGCACCTACCCGCACGTCCACGGCGGCGTCAGCACCTGGTGCGACCAGCTCGTCAAGGGCATGCCGGAGGTCGACTTCCACATCCTGTCGCTCACCGGAAGCGGCCGCGAACCCGTGACCTGGGAGCTGCCGCCCAACGTCTACCGCCACACCTCGGTGCCGACCTGGGGCCCACGCCCCGGCCGCAGACACGCCCCGTACGGCAGGGCACGGCGCCGCTTCATCGACTCCTACGAGCGTCTCCTGCTCTCCTTCCTCGACCCCGAATCCCCCTGCGACTTCGGCGAGGCCCTGTACGAGCTGGCCCAACTCGCTCGCGAGGGACGCCTGTCGGCGGCCTTGCGCACGGAGTCGGCGCTGCGCTCGCTGATGTGGATATGGACGATGCCGCACCTGGCGACGGCCGAGGCCCGCCCCACGGTCCACGACGCGCTCACCGCGACGGACCTGCTGGAACACGCGCTCAGACCGCTGGGGGTCCGCATACCGGAGGGCTCGGTCGCCCACGCCGTGAGCAGCGGCCTGGCCACCCTGCCCGCCCTCGCCGCCCACCACCTGGACGGCGTACCGTTCCTGCTCACCGAGCACGGCATCTACCTGCGCGAGCGCTACCTCGGCTACAAGAGCGACGCCCAACGCTGGCCCGTGAAGGCGTTCATGCTCGGCTTCTACCGCGAGCTCAACTCCCTCGGCTACCGGGCCGCCGACCTCATCACCCCCTGCAACCAGTACAACCGCCGCTGGGAGGAGCGCGGCGGCGCCGACGCCGACAAGATCCGCACGGTCTACAACGGCGTCGACCCGGCCGCCTTCCCGCACGCGGGACCCGAACCCGAGGTCCCGACCCTCACCTGGTGCGGTCGCGTCGACCCCATCAAGGACCTGGAGACCCTGATCCGCTGCTACGCCATGGTCCGCGCCGAGCTGCCGGAGACCAGGCTCAGACTCTTCGGCCCGGTCCCGCCCGGCGGCGAGGCGTACAAGACCCGCCTGGAGAAGCTCGCCGCCGAACTCGGCGTCACCGACGGCCTCACCTTCGAGGGCCGCATCAGCGAGGTCTGGCGGGCGTACGCGGCCGGCCACGTGGTCATGCTCTCCTCCATCTCCGAGGGCTTCCCGTTCTCCATCATCGAGGCCATGTCCTGCGGCCGTACGACGGTGTCGACGGACGTCGGGGGAGTCAGCGAGGCGGTCGGCGACACCGGTCTGGTGGTGCCCCCGCGTGAGCCGGAGAAGCTGGCGGCAGCGGCCCTGACCCTGCTCAGGGACGACGAACGGCGGCTGAGACTGGGCGAGTTGTCACGGCAGAGAGTGATCGACCGCTTCACACTGCGCCGCTCCGTGGACAACTTCCGGACGATCTACCAGGAGCTCGCCGGTATGCCCGAGGTGTACGAGCCCACGCTGGAGACCGTCGCCGACTGGACCCTCGAACTGCGCGACCCCTGGTACGCCGCGGTCGCGACGGACGGGACCGGCTGGTGAGCGGATCCGTCTGGCTGCCCCCGGGTGCCCGCCCCGACACGATGCCCGGCATCCCCAAGCAGCGCAGCCCCAGCTGGGCCCAGCCCGACCCCCTCGACGAACTCGCCGAGCGCCTGGACGACTTCGTCGCCGCAGCCGTCCATCCCGACGAGATAGCCGCGCTCCTGGAGTCCGACGGCATGTCGGACGATCAGATACGCGAGCGGTACGGCGTCAAGAACTCCTTCGCCCTCGCCGAGGAGCTCTACGAACGCGTCGAGCGTCGCTACCCCGAACCGGATGGCCCGGTCCACGACCCCTGGCAGGTGGGCCTGTTGGGCTGCCTCCTGCGAGGCGTCGTCTTCGCCCTCCCCGGCCTCGGCTACGTCCTGGGCGCCCCGCTGATGACCGGCCCCAGGGACTTCGGCCTCCCGGCAGGCACGATCCCCCTCCTCGCCGGCGCCCTCGTCGGCTGGACCTGGAACCAGGGCCTCGCCCACCGCGCGTACTCCTGGCTGGGCCTGGGCGACCGCGCAGCGGCGAAACGCAGCCTCCTGTTGGGAGCACCGGTCGGCGTGGCACTGGGCGCCCTGATCGCCCTGCTGGTCGCGGGCACGGGCGACATGGCGGGGGTGGCTTTCGCGGCAGGCCAGTCCCTGTACTTGGGTGCATCAACAGTCCTGCTGGTCCTGGGCCGCGAACGCGCGCTGCTGTACGCCCTGTTGCCGATGTCGGCGGGCGCGGCCCTGGCGTTGGTCCACACCGTGCCGACGGCGGCAAGACTCGTGCTGTTGCTCGGCTCCCTTCTGGCGGTGGCGACTCTGGCGTCACTGGAAATCGCACCGAGGTGGAACGAGCCCAAGGGGCGCGGGGCTGTACTGAATTTGCGGCTACCGCCGCGTGGGCGCGACAAGCCACGACGAGCCCGCAGCCAACAGACGACAATGGGCCCCCAACTCTTCTCCTCTCTCCCGTACGCCCTGTTCGGTCTAGGCAGCGGCGTCCTGGTCCTCCACGCAGCCTTGGGCGAAGCCCAGACCGCCGTAGCCCTCACCCTCAGCATGGGCCCCGCCGAATGGCTCCTCCACCGCTTCCGCAGCGGCAGCCTCGCCGGCCTGCGCAACACCCGCACCCCAAGAGCCTTCTGGCGTACGACAGCCACCACCCTGATCGAGTGCCTGACCATCTACCTGGTCACCCTCCTCACCCTGGGCCTAGCCCTGTCCACCCTGTCGCCAGACCTGCTCGTGCTGGGCGTGGTCCTCTGGACCGGCCTGCTGCTCCAGTCCTTCGGCGCGATCCTCAGCGCGACGGCGGTCTGCTGCACCGCGGCCCTGGCCCAGACACTCGCGCTGCTGACCCACACGGGCACCCCGCACTGGGTCGCCCTCACCGTCCACGGCACGGCGGCCGCGGCCCAAGCCGCCGTCGTCTGCGCCCTGTTGGGAAGGGCGACGGCCCACCGATGAGCACGCTCCTGATCCCGTACTACGAGCACCCGTCCGTCCGCCCCGCCGAATGGGACGCGATCATCGCGGCCGCACCCCGCCTCTACGGCGTCGTCCTCAACCCGGCCAACGGCCCCGGCGACGCCCCCGACGCGGCCTTCGCCGAGATCGCCGGGAGACTGCGGGCCGCGGGCGTACGGGTGTTGGGCTACGCCGACACGGACTACGCCCGCAGACCACCCGCCGACGTCGTCCGTGACCTCACCCGCCACCGCGACTGGTACGGCACGGACGGCGCGTTCCTGGACCAAGTCACCTCGGGCCCGGAGGAGTTCGCGTACTACCGGCGGCTGGCCACCGCCGTCCGCGGCACCCTCGCTCTGAACCACGGCACCACACCACACCCCTCCTACGCCCGCATCGCCGACGTCCTCGTCACCTTCGAGGGCCCCTGGTCGACGTACCGCCGACAGCCCCCGCGACCCTGGCGCGGCGGCACGGACGTACGGCTGTGCCACCTGGTGTACGGCGTCCCGGACGGCGTCGATCCGGCGGCGGAAGGGGTGGACCTGTACTGCGCGGTCCCCGGAGGGGGAGATCATCCTTGGGGTACGTTGCCCCACACTCTGGAGCCCGCTCGGTGAGACGCGTTTTCTGGCTGGTCCCCCTTCTTCTGCTGGCCGCCTGCACGACGAGCCCGGACTCGAAACCCGGCCCCCGCTGGCAGCCGGCCCCGGGCCTCGACTGGCAGTGGCAGCTCACCGGCAAGACGATCGACACCTCCGTCGACGTCCCGGTCTACGACATCGACGGCTTCGACCAGCCCGAGTCCACCGTCACCGCCCTGCACGACAAGGGCCGCAAGGTGATCTGCTACCTGTCCACCGGGGCCTGGGAGGACTGGCGCCCCGACGCCGGGAAGTTCCCCAAGTCGGTCATCGGCCGCGGCAACGGCTGGGAGGGCGAGAACTGGCTCGACATCCGCGAGACGGACGTCCTGGAACCGTTGATGGCGGATCGCATGGACATGTGCCGCGACAAGGGCTTCGACGCGGTGGAGCCCGACAACATGGACGGCTACAAGAACCGCACCGGCTTCCCCCTGAAGGCCGCCGACCAACTCCGCTACAACCGCCTCATCGCGAAACTCGCCCACGACCGAGGCATGGCGGTCGGCTTGAAGAACGACCTGGACCAGATCCCGGAACTGGTCGACGACTTCGACTTCGCGGTCAACGAACAGTGCGCGCAGTACGACGAGTGCGAGGCCAACACGCCGTTCATCGAGGCGGGCAAGGCGGTCTTCCATGTGGAGTACGAACTGCCGACGAGCAAGTTCTGCGCGGAGTCACGGAGGTTGAAGCTGAGTTCGATGCTGAAGAAGTACGAGTTGGGAGTATGGCGCCGAGCATGTTGAGACAGGCCTGAAGGCGCCCCACCCAGGGGCGCGGGGAACTGCGCGACCAGCCACGACGAGCCGGCACTCAGCCACTTAGCGAAAGCACCACGAGCGCAGTCGTCGCAGCAGTCTCCGCGAGCCCACCGAAGACGTCACCCGTGACCCCGCCAAAGCGCCGAGTGCAGTGCCGCAGCAGGAGTTCACCGAAGACAAGGGCGACGATCACCGCGAGAGCCGTACGGGCGGCGTCGTACGGCCCGAAGAGCGCCCCCGCACCCGCCGCCACCAACGTCACGGCAACGGCGACGACCACCGAACCCCGTACCGGCACCACCCCCGCGACCGCCGCCCCCAGCCCCTCGGGCCGCGCGGCCGGCACCCCGCGGCGAGCGGCCAGCGTCAACGCCAGCCGAGCCACCGTGGCCGACACGACCGCGGCCACCACACCCCGCGCCCACGACTCGCCGTACGCCTGCGCCAACGCCGCCACCTGGGCGAGCAGTACGAAGACGAGGGTGATGACCCCGAACGGCCCGATGTCCGACTGCTTCATGATCCGCAGCGCGTCCTCGGCCGGCTTACCGCTGCCGAGCCCGTCCGCGGTGTCGGCGAGCCCGTCGAGGTGGAGCCCGCGCGTGAGGGCGGCGGGCACCGCGGCGGAGCCGACCGCGGCGAGCAGCGGTCCCGAACCCAGGGCCAGCAGCAGCACCCCCAGCGCGGCGGCCCCCGCCCCGACCACCACCCCCGCCAGCGGAGCGCACAGCATGCCCCCGCGCGCGGCGTCACGGTCCCAACGGGTCACCTTGACCGGGAGCACGGTCAGGGTGCCGAAGGCGAAGCGGAGGCCGTCGGGCCAGGGAGTCTTGGACACCGGAGGAGGTTACCCGGCGGTCAGGAGGGCGTCATCAGCAGCTCTGGATAAAGTGCGCGTATGGGACATTGGCTCCAGCGGAACATCATCGAGCCGGGCAAGCTGCCGCTGCTCCTCGCCCTCACCTCCTTCGTGGTCACCTTCGTGGTCACCCGGGTCATCACCCGGCTCATCCGCGCGGGCAAGGGACCCTTCGGGAACGTCAGCTCCGGCGGGGTGCACATCCACCACGTGGTGCCCGGGGTCGTCCTGACCGTGGTCGGCGGCTTCGGCGCCGTCGGCAGTGGCCGGCACGGCTTCGGGGCGGGCGTGTGGGCGGTGGTCTTCGGTGTCGGCGCGGGTCTCGTGCTGGACGAGTTCGCGCTGATCCTGCACCTCGACGACGTCTATTGGACGGAGGAGGGCCGCAAGAGCGTGGAGGTGGTCGTGCTGACCGCCGCGCTCGTCGGACTGGTGCTGTCGGGATTCTCGCCGTTCGGAGTCAACGACCTGAGCGAGGACGAGGTCCAGGGCCGGGCCAACGTGATCTCGACCGTGGTGGTCAACTTCCTGTTCGCCCTTGCCGTTCTGAGCAAGGGCAAGGCCCGTATGGCGATCTTCAGCGTGATCGTCCCGCTCGTCGGCCTGATCGGCTTCGTTCGCCTGGCCCGCCCGAACTCCCCCTGGGCCCGCCGCTTCTACCGCCGCCGCCCCCGCGCCCGCGCCAGGGCCACCCTGCGCGCCTACCACCACGACCGCCGCTGGGCGGGCCCCCGCCGCAGACTCGAAGACCTGATCGGCGGCAAACCCGACCCCCAGGCCCTGCCGTGACCCGCTGCCTGCCGCCGGACACCTCTGGCGGACCCGACCACCTGGCATGAACGCAAGCGGGGCACCGCCCCACGGACCCGACACGACCACCTGCCGGACACCCCCATGCTCCGGTCTACGACGCGGCCGCTGACCGGGCGGCACCCGGCACGCGCCTGCTAGCCAGCGCGGATGCCGACCGGATGCCGACCGGGCGCCCCCGGCACGCGCCCGCTCACCGCATCGCCACCCACCCCGCCCGCCGCCGCTGCCGTACCTCCGCGATCCCGCACAGCACCAGCACCGCCGCGATCGCCGCCAGATGCTCCTTGCCCGCGAGGTTGTCCTTCAGCAGTACCTCGATCACCATCGCCGCGATGACCACACTCGCGGTGACGTACGCGCGATAGCGCCAGGCCAGGAACACCGCGAGGCCCACCACGGCCGCCGAGGGGCCGGTGTCGACGACCTGGGCGTCCGTGGCCGGGAGGCCGATCGGGCTGTCGGGGCCCAGCCAGATGCCGAGGCGGGCGTAGAGCGTGCCGGCGAGGGTGGCGGCGTAGGCGATGAGGAGTGTGCGCCACCAGCCCAGGCAGATCTCCGCGATGCCGAACACGATCAGGATCTGCGCCAGCGCACCCCACACCGGCAGGTCCAGCGCGGGTACGAACAACGACAAGGGTGTCCGCAGCAGGGCCGACCACAGCGGATCCTCCGCCCGTACGGCCCCGACGTTCTGCACGAACTGGTAGCCCCACGACTGGTTCTGCACGAATTGCAGCACCGCCGTCAGGCACACCGCCCCGATCGCCATCGGCACCGCCCGCCAGCGCCGCCGGACCAACGGCCCGCGCACCGCGACGTACAGCGCCCCCCATTCGGTACGGGCCCAGCGGGCGATCCTCTTCATCGGCGCGTCTCCAGGTACGTACGGTGCGGCCACCGGCCATGTCCGAAGACCGATCCGAACCGTGCGAAGTTGAGCCACACCTACGTGATCTGGATCTCCCGGGCCTCTCACACACCTTCCCGGCAGATCGGAGACATCCACGCAAAGGCGTCACATTGACACCCCTGCTGCCCTCCGGCTACTCCTCCTTCTCCTCCTTCTCCGGCTCCTCGGCCTCCGCCTCGACCACCGCCGGCTTCTCGGGCAGCTCCGCCGCCAGCGCCGCCGCGGCCTGCACCAGAGGCAGCGCCAGCAGTCCGCCGGCGCCCTCCCCGACCGTCACCCCGTGCTCAAGGAGCGGCTCCAGCGCCATCCGGTCCAGCGCCTTCGCCTGCCCCGGCTCCCCGCTGTTGTGCGCGGCCAGCCACCAGTCCGGCGCCCGGAAGGCGATCCGCTGCCCGACCAGCGCACAGGCGGCGACCACGACCCCGTCCAGCACGACCGGCAGCTTGCGCACCGCGCTCTGGAGCAGGAACCCGGTGATCGCCGCGAGATCGGCGCCACCCACCGTCGCCAGTAGCTGAAGCTGGTCCCCGAGTACCGGCCGGGCCCGTCGCAGCGCATCGCGGATCGCCGCGCACTTGCGCATCCAGGCGAGGTCGTCGATGGCCAGCCCACCGCGTCCGGTCACCACGGACGCGTCGGTCCCGCACAGCGCGGCGATCAGCACACCCGCCGCCGTGGTCCCGCCGACGCTCACATCGCCGAGCACCACCAGGTCCGTGCCGGAGTCGGCCTCCTCGTCGGCTACCGCGACCCCGGCCCGGAACGCGGCCTCCGCCTCCTCCAGGGTCAGCGCGTCCTCGACGTCGATCCGGCCGCTGCCGCGCCGCACCCGATGCCGTACGACCTCGCCGGGCAGCGACTCCGGGTCGCAGTCCAGTGCCAGGTCGACGACCCGCACGGGCACCCCGAGCCGCCGCGCGAGCACGGACACCGGCCGCCCGCCCTCCAGGACCTCGCGCACCAACTCCCCGGCGCTGCCCGCAGGTCGGGCCGAGACACCGAGCTCGGCGATGCCGTGGTCACCGGCGAACAGAACCACACGCGGCTGTTCGATCGGACGTACCGGAACGGCGGACTGCGCCGCCGACAGCCACTCACCCAGGTCGTCCAGGCGGCCCAGCGACCCGGGCGGCACGATCTGACGCTCCCGGCGCGCCTCGGCGTCGCGGCGCACCCCACCGTCGGGGCGCTCGATCAGATCGGTGAAGTCGTCGAGATTAAGCGAGCTCATTCGCCGAACAGTACCGGCACCGATCGAACAGGACGGCGCCACATCGCCACCACGCGCACCTGACGTCGTTGCTCCCAAGATCGGGATCCCATACGTTCCGTTTTGCAGCGGATTGTCGTATGCCTGAGGGAGCCCCCATGAAACGCCTGCGCGCCCGTGTCAGCGACCTCGACCAAAGACGGCGGTACCGCTCGACGGCCCGCGCGATGCTGAGACTGGACCCGGAGCCCGAGAGCTGGCTGGACGTCGGCACGGGCGACGCCGGCTTCCCGGCCGTGGCCAAGGCCCTGTTCCCCTACACGTCCTTCGACGGCCTCGACACCACCACGGCCGTACTCGGGGCCCGCGCGGCGGAGCGGGTGGAGGAGGCGTACCTCGGCAGTCCGGCGGACCCGCACCTCACCAAGGCCCTCACCGGCCGCTACGACGTGGTCAGCGTCCTGAACCCGGTAGCGGACCTCGCCGCCGCCCTGACGTTCCTCCGGCCGGGCGGCCATGTCCTGATGGAGACCACGGAAGCCGCCGACGCCCTGCGCACGGAACTCGAAGCCCAAAACTGCACGGTCCTCCCGACGAACCGGCACCCCGTCCTCGACCGTCTCTCAAGGACGACCCGGGTGATCGCGCGCCGGGAGCCCTCACCCTCGTAGCGGCAGCGCCTGCCCCGCCACCACCAGCAGCACATGCTCGCACTCACCGGCGAACGCCGCGTTGAGCCGCCCGAGTTCGTCCCGGTAACGCCGCCCGGAGGCGGTGGCCGGCACGATCCCCGATCCCACCTCGTTCGACACGGCGACGACGGTCCGCCGGGTCGCCCGCACCGCCTCCGTCAGCTCCCGCACCCGCTCCCGCAGCTCCCGCTCCCCGCCGTCGGCCCACTCCGCGTCGTCCCACGCCCCGACGGCGTCCATCGCGTCCGTCAGCCACAGCGACAGACAGTCGATCAGCAGCGCAGGTCCGTCGTCGGCGAGCAGCGGCACGAGGTCGCAGGTCTCGGCCGTACGCCAGGACCCGGGCCGCCGTTCGCGGTGCGTGGCCACGCGGGCGGCCCACTCGCCGTCACCGTTGCGCGACCCGCCGGTGGCGACGTACAGGACATCCGGGAACGCCTCCAACCGCCGTTCCGCCTCCACCGACTTCCCGGACCGCGCCCCGCCCAGCACCAGTGTCCGCCGTGGCACGTCCGGTACGTCCTCGTAGACGCCGACGGCCAGCGTCGTCCCGTCGGGCACGGCCCGCGCGCCCGCCGCCGCGAGCCGCCGCCGCAACTCGGCGCCGGGCGGCACGTCGTGGTCGAGATGGACGGCGATGACATCGGTGGCCGGCCCCATCGCACCGACCGCGCGCAGCTTGGCGAGCGCGTCCGGCCGCCCCACGACATCGGCGAGCACCATGTCATAGCTGTCCTTGCCGTTCTCCTCCAGCCCGGCCGGAGCGCCCCCGGGCGGCAGATAGAGCAGCCGCTGCCCGTCAGGTCCGGTCACCGCGTACCCGGTCCCCGGCGCGTCCATCGCCACCGCCCGCACCCGATGCCCCGTCAGCAGCGCCAACTCCCGCCCGTCCGGCACCCGCCCCGGCTGCGGCAGCCCCGCCGGCACCTCCACGGCAGGACCGTCGTGCGGATGCGACAACAACACCTGCCGCACCTGCCCGAGCGATTGCCCGGCCCGAGCCGCCGCGAACGCCGCACCAGGCGTCAGATCGAGCAACAGCGCCCCGTCGACGAGCAGCGCGGTGGCGGCCCGGGCGTCGGAGCCGAGCGCGACGGCGCAAGCGGCGCAGGGGCAATGGGGCCGGGGGAGTCCTGAGGGAGCACCGGTGCCGAGCAGAGTCAGTTCCACGGCTAGATTTTCGCCGGTCACCGCTGATCTTGCGCGCGCTGGGTTGCCTTTAGGGGCGCGGGTCTGTGACATCGGCGGCTCCGCCGCGGGGCGCGACCAGCCCCCACCGATCCGCAGCCGACGTACAACCTCCCAGCTGAGCGCATAGGCTCGGGGCACCGTGTTCACAGAGGGAGGCCTGTATGGCGGCATGGACGTGGCGATTCGAGAAGGCCGACGGGACGGAGGTTCAGCCCGCGGTGCAGCCCGAGGAGTTCACCACGCAGGGGGATGCCGAGTCCTGGGTCGGTGAGTACTGGAAGGACCTCGCGGAGGGCGGCGCCGACCAGGTGCACCTGTTCGAGGACAGTACGAAGATCTACGGGCCGATGAGCCTGCACGCCGAAGAGGCGTAGGCCTTGAGCGAAGGGGGCGGCCATGACCGTGGCCGCCCCTTCTCCTTGCCCTACTGCTCGCCCAGCGTCACATCCGCCGTCCTCTCGGCCCCGTCCCGCGTGTACGTCACCGTCACCTCGTCGCCCGGCGAGTCCGCCGCCAGCGCCTCGGACAGGGACGTGATCGTCGAGATGTCCGTGTCACCGAGCTTGGTGATGATGTCACCGGCCTCGATGCCGGCCTTGTCGGCGGCCCCGCCGCTCTCCACCTGGACGACCGCGACCCCGGCGGCCCGGTACCTGTCGTCGACGACCGTACGGCCGGTGATGTCGAGCGCGGCCCGGCCCGAGTCGGTGACCTTGCCGTCCTCGATGATCTGGTCGGCGACCGTCTTCACCATCGACGCGGGGATCGCGAACCCGATGCCCGGCGCCGCGCTGTCGCCCATGCCGGGGTCGATCGCCGCGAGCGTCGGGATGCCGATGACCTGCCCGTCGAGATTGACGAGGGCGCCGCCGCTGTTGCCCGGGTTGATGGCCGCGGACGTCTGGACCATGTTGGGGATCGTCGCCCCCGTACCGCCGTCCGCCCCTCCCTCGGTGACGGTCCGTCCGGTCGCCGAGACGATGCCCTGCGTGACGCTGGACGACAGTCCGAGCGGTGAGCCCATCGCCAGCACGATCTGCCCGACCTCGACCTTCGAGGAGTCCCCGAAGGCCGCCGCCTTCAGCCCGTCCGGGACCCTGTCCAGCTTGATGACGGCCAGGTCCTGGTCCGGGTAGGCGTAGACGAGCTTCGCGGTGAGCACCGCCTCGCTGTTGGCGGTCGTCATCTGGAAGGTCTTCTCGTCCCCGACGACATGGGCGTTGGTGACGATGTGCCCCTTGTCGTCGTAGACCACCCCGGACCCCAGGTCACCGCCGGCCTGGATCTGCACGACCGAGGGCAGGACATCCCTGATGACCTTCTGGAAGTCGGCCTGGAGATCGCTGTCCGCGGCGGGAGCGGCGGCCTGGGTGGTCGACGGCTGGGTCTTTCGCGAGGACGTCTTCTCGGAGGAGCCGGAGTCGGAGCATCCGGAGACGAGCGCGAGGGAACACACGAGCGCGGCGACGGGCACGACGAGGCGGAGGGCACGGGGGCGGGTAGCGTCCATGCCCCGAGTCTCTCCACGGGGTGAATGTCCGGCTTGTACTGCTCACCCGAACGAGCGGACCCTCAGCCCCGCACTCCGCACAGGTGCAGCAGCGCCGCGACCCGACGGTACGGATCCGTCCGCCCGGCCCGCTCCTCGGCGGCCAGCAGTGTCTCCACGTCGCCCGGGATCTCCGCCCCGTCCGCTGCCGTGTCCGTGAACACCCGCACCCCGAACCAGGCGTGCAGCGGCGCCGCGATCCCGGCCAGCGTCGCGGTCAGCGTCTCCAGCCGGTCCGCCCGGACGTCGAGCCCGAGCCGGTTGGTGTACGACACGGTGTCGAAGGCTCCGAGCGCACCGGCCCAGTCGCCCGACAGCCCCGGCCGCATCGCCAGCGCGTCCGCGTTCCGCACGAGCAGCGACAGCAGCCCGCCCGGCGCGAGCATCCGCGCCAGCCCCGCCAGCAGCGGATCGGGCTCCTCGACGTACATGAGCACGCCGTGGCACAGCACGACGTCGAAACTGCCCGGCAGGAAGTGGACCCCGGTGTCCCTGCCGTCGCCCTCGATGATCCGCATGCGCTCCCGGATGCCCTCGGGCTCGGCGCACAGGGACTCCCGGGCCGCCGCGACCATCGTGGCGTCCTGCTCAAGTCCGGTGACCTGATGCCCGGCCCGGGCCAGCCGCAGCGCCTGGGTGCCCTGGCCCATCCCGACGTCGAGCACCCGCAGCCGCTGACCGACCGGGAAGCGCCCGGCTATCTGCTCGTCGAGCTGGCGGGCCACCAGCTCCTGTCGTACGACATCCCGCAGCCCGCCCAGCCTGCTCAGCCAGGCATCCGCCGCGCCCCCGGTGAACGGCGTAGTGCTCAGGGCCGCTCTCCGCGCTTGACCTGCGGCTTGGGCAGCCGGAGCCTACGCATCTGGAGGGAACGCATGAGGGCGTAGGCGACCGCGCCCTTCCTGGACTGGTCCGGGAAGCGCTCGGCGAGCCGCTTCTTCAGACGGAAGCCCGTGAGGAACGAGTCGAGCACGATCAGCACGATCACGACGAGCCACAGCAGCAGCGCGATGCTCTGCAACGCGCCCACCCGCACCATGCTCAGCACGAGGATGATCACGGCCATCGGCAGGAAGAACTCCGCCACGTTGAACCGCGAGTCGACGAAGTCGCGGGCGAACTTGCGGACCGGGCCCTTGTCACGGGCCGGCAGGTACCGCTCGTCGCCGCCGGCCAGCGCCTGGCGCTGCTTCTCCAGCTGCGCACGACGCTCCTCGCGCTGCCGCTTGGCGGCGTCCTTGCGCGTCATCGACGTATTGGCCACGCTGCGACGCTGCGACTGGGCCTGGCTCCGCTTGGGAGTGGGGCGGCCCTTCTTCGCCTCGGGGTGGCGGATCTGACTGGAGTCGGTCACCTGCGCCTTGTCGGCGGGGGCGGCCTTCTCGTCCTTGGTGGAACGGCTACGGAACACAAAACCCAAGGGTAAGGGGTGCCCGGGGTTGGACCCCAGCCCGGTGGGGAACGATCCGGCAACACCAGTCGTCATGCAGGGGGACAGAGGGGACGTCCGGTGACCGTCTGCTCACCCTGAAGGTCACCTACTCCTTACGCCGGAGCAAGGCCTTGGTCAGTCGTCCTTGGGGAGGAGCGCATCCGTCCCCGAACAGTGCGTCAATGGATGCAGGGCCCGTACTGTGGGTTCTGTCGCAGAGCTGAAGCTGGACTCGGTCAGAAGGGGGCGCGCGAAGCCCATGAGCGGTGTCATGAAGCGTATGGGGATGATCTTCCGCGCGAAGGCGAACAAGGCCCTTGACCGGGCCGAGGACCCGCGCGAAACCCTCGATTACTCGTACCAGAAGCAGCTGGAGCTGCTCCAGAAGGTGCGCCGAGGCGTGGCGGACGTCGCCACGTCCCGCAAGCGCCTGGAGCTTCAGCTCAACCAGTTGCAGTCGCAGTCGTCCAAGCTGGAGGACCAGGGCCGCAAGGCGCTCGCGCTGGGCCGTGAGGACCTGGCCCGCGAGGCGCTCTCCCGCCGTGCCGCCCTCCAGCAGCAGGTGACGGACCTCGAGACGCAGCACGCGACGCTCCAGGGCGAGGAGGAGAAGCTCACCCTGGCGGCCCAGCGGCTCCAGGCCAAGGTCGACGCCTTCCGTACGAAGAAGGAGACGATCAAGGCGACGTACACCGCGGCCCAGGCGCAGACCCGGATCGGCGAGGCCTTCTCCGGCATCTCCGAGGAGATGGGCGACGTCGGCATGGCCATCCAGCGTGCCGAGGACAAGACGGCTCAGCTCCAGGCGCGGGCCGGCGCGATCGACGAGCTGCTGGCCTCCGGCGCCCTCGACGACCAGTCCGGCATGCACAAGGACGACATCCAGGCCGAGCTGGACCGGCTCTCCGGTGGTACGGATGTGGAGCTGGAACTGCAGCGCATGAAGGCGGAGCTGGCCGGCGGTACGAGCGGTCAGCAGGCCATCGAGGGTGGCCCGGGCCAGTCGCAGTCCCAGCAGCAGCCGCAGGACACCCCACGCTTCGACAAGCAGTAGGGCCCACGCCTTAGGAGGGCGACATGATCGTCAGGATCATGGGGGAGGGGCAGGTGAGACTGGCCGACAGCCACCTCACCGAGCTGAACAAACTGGACGACGAGTTGCTGGCCGAGATGGAGAACGGCGACGGCCCCGGCTTCCGCCGCACCTTCGAATCCCTGCTCGCCAAGGTCCGAGAACTGGGCGAGCCACTGCCCGACGACGCCCTGGAACCCTCGGACCTGATCCTCCCGTCCCCGGACGCGACCCTGGAACAGGTCCGGGAACTGCTCAGCGACGACGGCCTGATCCCGGGCTGAGCCGGCGCCACCGCACCGGCGACACCCGGCAACTCCACAGGAAACCTACAGCTGACCCCCGTTCCAAGCCCCGCGGGGCACCCGTACCGTTGGCAGACGTGAGCACCCTCGAGCGCGTCCGGCACCAGCTGAAGGCGCATCCCATGGCGCTGGACGCCGTACTCGCGGCCGGCGTCCTCGGCTGCATGGTGGCCGGCTCGTTCGTGGACCCACACGGACCGGACGGCGTCACCTGGGGCTTCCGCACCCCGGACCTGCTCAGCCTGGTCCTCATCGGCCTCAGCGCCGCGGCCCTCGTCTTCCGCCGCCGCGCCCCGATGACCGTACTGGCCCTCACCGGCTGCTTCTCGATCGTCGAGAGCGTCACCGGCGACCCCCGCGCCCCCGTCGCCATGTCCGCGGTCATCGCCCTGTTCACCGTCGCCTCCGCCACCGACCGCCCCACCACCTGGCGGGTCGGCCTGCTCACGATGACCGTCCTCACCGCCGCCGCCATGCTCGGCGGCCCCCTCCCGTGGTACGCCCAGGAGAACCTCGGCATCTTCGCCTGGACCGGCATCGGCGCCACCGCCGGCGACGCCGTCCGCAGCCGCCGCGCCTTCGTCCAGGCCATCCGGGACCGCGCCGAGAAGGCGGAACGCACCCGCGAGGAGGAGGCCCGGCGCCGCGTCGCCGAGGAACGCCTGCGCATCGCCCGCGATCTGCACGACGTCGTCGCCCACCACATCGCCCTGGTCAACGTGCAGGCGGGCGTCGCCGCGCACGTCATGGACAAGCGCCCCGACCAGGCCAAGGAGGCTCTCGCCCACGTACGCGAGGCCAGCCGCTCGGCGCTCAACGAACTGCGGGCCACCGTCGGTCTGCTCCGGCAGTCCGGCGACCCCGAGGCACCGACCGAGCCCGCCCCCGGCCTGGACCGTCTCGACGAACTCGTCGGCACCTTCCGCAGCGCCGGCCAGCATGTCGAGGTGGCCCGCGCCGACAGCGACACCAAACTCCCCGCCGCCGTCGACCTGGCCGCCTACCGGGTCATCCAGGAAGCCCTCACCAACGTCCAGAAGCACGCCGGTACGGAGGCGAAGGCCGAGGTCAGCGTCGTCCGCGTGGGACCGAACATCGAGATCACCGTCCTCGACGACGGCGCCGGGGACGAGGAGGACCCGGCCGACGGCGGCGGCCACGGCCTCCTGGGCATGCGTGAGCGGGTCACCGCCCTGCGCGGCACCCTCACCACCGGTCCGCGCTACGGCGGCGGCTTCCGCGTCCATGCGATCCTGCCGGTCAAGACCCGCGGCCGCGCCGCCGACGACGCCGTATGACCGACTCGCGGAACTCAGACGCACCCCGCGCGAGTTGTCGTAACGCCAAACCCTGGCGACCAGCCGCGGCGACCTGCCGTGGCACCGAGCCCCCGCCCGCCGCAGAGGACCCCGTATGACCATCCGCGTCCTGCTCGCCGACGACCAGGCACTGCTGCGCAGCGCCTTCCGTGTGCTCGTCGACTCCGAGCCCGACATGGAGGTCGTCGGCGAGGCGTCCGACGGGGCGGAGGCGGTGCGGCTGGCCAGGGAGGAGCGGGCCGACGTCGTGCTGATGGACATCCGGATGCCCGGCACCGACGGCCTCGCCGCCACCCGCATGATCAGCGAGGACCCGTCCCTCGCCCAGGTCCGGGTGGTCATCCTGACGACCTTCGAGGTCGACGACTACGTCGTGCAGTCGCTGCGGGCCGGCGCCTCCGGCTTCCTCGGCAAGGGCAGCGAACCCGACGAACTGCTCAGCGCCATCCGGATCGCGGCGGGCGGCGAGGCCCTGCTCTCCCCGGCCGCCACCAAGGGCCTGATCGCCCGCTTCCTCGCCCAGGGCGACATGGCCGACGAGGCCCAGGACCCCGCCCGCGCCGCCCGCCTCGACGCGCTCACCGTCCGCGAGCGCGAGGTCCTCGTCCAGGTCGCCGGCGGACACTCCAACGACGAGATCGCCGAACGCCTCGAAGTCAGCCCGCTCACCGTGAAGACGCACGTCAACCGGGCCATGGCCAAGCTGGGCGCGCGGGACCGGGCGCAGCTCGTGGTGATCGCGTACGAGTCCGGGCTGGTACGTCCGAGGGTGGAGTGAACTCCACCCGCCGTACTGCGGCCGGAGTATGCGCCGCATAAGGAAATGGACCTGGGAGCTACGGATCGGTGTTCCCGGAGGGCACAGGGTGTAGGGGCCACTTCTGCCGCTCACAGAATTGAGATCCCTGACCCATGTCCTGGCTGTCGAGATTCAGCCTCGCGCAGCGGGCCCTGATAGGCCTGATGTCGATCATCGTGCTCGCCTTCGGGGCGATCGCGATACCCCAGCTCAAGCAGCAACTGCTGCCCTCCATCGAACTGCCGATGGTGTCCGTGCTGGCCCCCTACCAGGGCGCCTCGCCGGACGTCGTCGAGAAGCAGGTCGTCGAGCCCATCGAGAACAGCCTCGAAGCGGTCGACGGCATCGAGGGAGTCACCTCCACGGCCAGTGAGGGCAACGCCGTCATCATGGCGTCCTTCGACTACGGAAGCGGCACCAAGCAGCTCGTCGCCGACGTCCAGCAGGCCGTCAACCGGGCCCGGGCCCAGCTCCCGGACGACGTCGACCCGCAGGTCGTCGCCGGCTCCACGGACGACATGCCGACCGTCGTCCTCGCCGTCACCTCCGACAAGGACCAGCAGGCCCTGGCCGACCAGCTCGACCGGACCGTCGTGCCGGACCTGAAGTCCATCGACGGCGTCGGCCAGGTCACCGTCGACGGCGTCCGCGACCTCCAGGTCACCGTCACCCCGGACGACACGAAGCTGACGAAGGCGGGCCTCACCTCGGCCGCCCTCGCCCAGGCCCTCCAGGCGGGCGGCGCGACCGTGCCGGCCGGCTCCTTCGACGAGGACGGCGCCAACCGCACCGTCCAGGTCGGCGGCGGCTTCACCTCGGTCGAGCAGATCCAGGACCTGATGGTCACAGGGCAGGCCGGGAAGAAGCCCGTACGCCTCGGTGACGTGGCCACGGTGAAGCAGGAGCAGGCCCCGGCCGACTCTCTCACCCGCACCGACGGCAGGCCCAGCCTCGCGGTCATGGTGACGATGGACCAGGACGGCAGCGCGGTCGCCATCTCCGACGCGGTCGAGGACAAGCTCGCCGACATGCGGGGGGATCTCGGCTCGGACGCCACGGTCACCGTCGTCAGCGACCAGGGCCCCGCGGTCGCGAAGGCCATCGACGGCCTGACCACCGAGGGCGCGCTCGGCCTGCTCTTCGCGGTCCTCGTCATCCTGGTCTTCCTGGCGTCGGTCCGCTCGACGCTGGTCACCGCGGTGTCCATCCCGCTGTCGGTGGTCCTCGCCCTGATCGTGCTCTGGACCCGCGACCTCTCGCTCAACATGCTGACGCTGGGGGCGCTGACCATCGCCATCGGCCGGGTCGTCGACGACTCGATCGTGGTCCTGGAGAACATCAAGAGGCACCTCGGCTACGGCGAGGAGCGCGAGTCCGCGATCCTCAACGCCGTCCGTGAGGTGGCCGGAGCGGTCACCTCATCCACCCTCACCACGGTCGCCGTCTTCCTGCCGATCGGCCTGGTCGGCGGCATGGTGGGCGAGCTGTTCGGCTCCTTCAGCCTGACGGTGACGGCGGCCCTGCTGGCGTCGCTGCTGGTGTCCCTGACGGTCGTCCCGGTCCTGTCGTACTGGTTCCTGCGCGCCCCCAAGGGCACCCCGGCCGACGCCGAGGAGGCCCGCCGCCTCGCGGAGGAGAAGGAGGCGAAGAGCAGGCTCCAGCGCCTCTACGTCCCCGTCCTGCGGTTCGCGACCCGGCGCCGTCTGACCAGTGTGCTGATCGCCGTGGTGATCCTCATCGGCACGTTCGGCATGTCCGGACTGCTGAAGACCAACTTCTTCGACCAGGGCGAGCAGGAAGTCCTCACCGTCAAGCAGGAGTTGAAGCCCGGCACCAGCCTGGCGGCCACCGACGAGCAGGCCAAGCGGGTCGAGAAACTGCTCGCCGGCACCAAGGGCGTCAAGGACTACCAGGTCACCGTCGGCTCGTCCGGCTTCATGGCGGCCTTCGGCGGCGGCACGGACACCAACCAGGCCTCGTACCAGGTGATGCTGGACGACTCGGCCTCGTACGAGGACGTGCAGGACCGCATCGAGGCGGGCCTGAAGAAGCTCGACGGCATCGGTACGACGACCATCGCGGCCGGCGACGGCTTCGGCGGCCAGGACCTCAGCGTGGTCGTGAAGGCGGCCGACGCGGACGTCCTGCGCGAGGCGTCGGAGGAGGTCCGCAAGACGGTCGCGGGCCTGGACGACGTCACCGACGTGACGAGCGACCTGGCGCAGAGCGTGCCGCGCATCTCGGTGAAGGCCAACGACAAGGCCGCGGCGGCGGGCTTCAACGACCAGACCCTGGGCGCGGCCGTCGCCGAGGCGGTCAAGGGCACCACGGCCGCCAAGGCGATCCTGGACGACACCGAGCGCGATGTCGTCATCAAGTCGGCCGAGCCCGCGCGGACCCTGGCCGAGCTGAGGAACCTGAGGCTCGGCCCGGTGAAGCTGGGCGACATCGCCACGGTGAAGCTGGCGGACGGCCCGGTCTCGATGACGAGGATCGACGGCCAGCGCGCGGCGACCATCACCGCCAAGCCGACGGGCGACAACACGGGCGCGGTGAGCCAGGACCTCACGGCCGAGCTCGACGCCCTGAAGCTCCCGGAGGGTGCCACGGCCTCGATCGGCGGCGTCACCTCGGACCAGGACAGCGCGTTCAAGAACCTCGGCCTGGCGATGCTCGCGGCGATCGCGATCGTCTTCATGCTGCTGGTGGCGACGTTCCGTTCGCTGGCCCAGCCGCTGATCCTGCTGGTCTCCATCCCGTTCGCCGCGACGGGCGCCATCGGCCTCCTGATCATCACGGACACCCCGATGGGCGTCCCCGCGATGATCGGCATGCTGATGCTCATCGGCATCGTGGTGACGAACGCGATCGTGCTGATCGACCTCATCAACCAGTACCGCAAGCAGGGTTACTCGACGGTGGACGCCGTCGTCGAGGGCGGCCGCCACCGGCTCCGCCCGATCCTGATGACGGCCCTGGCGACGATCTTCGCCCTGCTCCCGATGGCCCTCGGGGTCACCGGCGAGGGCGGCTTCATCGCCCAGCCGCTGGCGGTGGTCGTGATCGGCGGTCTGATCACGTCGACGCTGCTGACGCTCCTCCTGGTCCCGACGCTCTACACGATGCTGGAGCTCCGCAAGGAGCGCCGCGCGAAGAAGCGGGCGGCCAAGAGGGCGAAGAAGGCCGAGAAGGCGGAGGTACCGGCCCAGCCGGAGCCCGCGGGCGTGTGACGGCCGCGACGGCCGGGTTCTGGACGACGACCGTCCGGAGCCCGGCCGTCGGCGTTCGGGCGTTCTGTATCTTGTGGCTCGAACTGCTTTACGGTGAAGGGGATCCCGGTCGTGCCACTGCACAAGGACGACCCGAAATCGGTCGGCGGGTACAAGCTCATCGACCGGCTCGGCTCCGGAGGCATGGGCGTCGTCTACTGGGGCAGATCGCGCTCGGGCCGTGACGTCGCGGTCAAGGTGGTGCACGCCCAGTACGCGCAGGACAAGGTCTTCCGCGCCCGCTTCCGCCAGGAGATCGAGTCCGTCCGCAAGGTCAGCGGCGCCTTCACCGCACCCGTGGTGGACGCCGACCCGGAGGCGGTACGGCCCTGGATGGCGACCCAGTACGTCCCCGGCAGCTCCCTCGCCGAGCGGATCCGTGACCACGGAGCCCTCAAGGGCACCGAACTGCGGCGGCTGGCCCTGGGGTTGGTGGAGGCGCTGGAGGACATCCACCGGGCCGGGGTGGTGCACCGGGACCTCAAGCCGGCCAACGTCCTGATGGCCGAGGACGGCCCCCGCGTCATCGACTTCGGTATATCCCGCGCCGCCGAGAACCACCACACCCTCACCGAGACCGGCCAGATGATCGGCACGCCGCCCTTCATGTCACCGGAACAGTTCACCGACGCCCGCACGGTCGGACCCGCCTCGGACGTCTTCTCGCTCGCCGCGCTCCTGGTCTTCTCGGCCACCGGACGCGGCCCCTTCGACGCCGACAGTCCCTACATGACCGCCTTCCGGGTCGTCCACGAGCCGCCCGGACTGGACGGTGTGCCGCAGCCGCTGCGCGCGGTCCTGGAGCGCTGTCTGGCCAAGGAGGCCGCCGACCGGCCCCAACTGGACGTGCTGGCCAAGGAGTTCGCCGAGGCCCTGCCCGAGCCCGACCCCATGGACCCGGACACCACGTCCCTGCGCCTGGGCGACCTGAGGACCGTCGAGGAGACCCACGCCGGGACCGGCCACGCGGTGCCCGGCAAGGCCACCCGCGCTCCCCGGTCCGGGCGCGCCGGGCGCCGCTGGGGCCGCCCGCTGCTGGTGGCGGCCTGCACGGTGGGCGTGCTGGTCCTGGGGACGGGGTGGTACATGACCTACGGGCCGGGCTTCCCCGACGACGAACCGGCGGTGGACTCCTCGGCCGCGGGCACCCGTTGGGCCGCGGTCCCCACCGGCTGGCAGGCCTGGCGGACGACGATGTTCGAGACCGCACGGCTGGGCGAGATCAATCCGCTGGCGCAGGCCGGCGAGGACACCAGCGACGCCGTCTGCCAGACGTACGAGAACGCGGTCTACTGCGCGGGCAACACCGTGCTCCCGGTCCGCCTGGACGGCCGTACCGGCGCCACCGTCTGGCGCTCTGCTCTCGCGACCTCCGCCGAGGGCACGGACTCGTCGGGGAACAGCTTCGCGCTCCTCGGTGTGCGGGACGACGCGATGATCCTCCAGCACGATGTCTTCGGGTCCGACGGGAGCAGCAAGTCGAGCATCGTGGCCCTCGACACCGAGACGGGCGACGAGCTGTGGGCCCGCGGCCGGGGAGGGCCGAGCGCGGACCAGCTCATGGCAGGCGACCTCGTCATGACGCCCGACGCCAGTGGCCGGCTGGTGACGGCCCGTTCCCCGAGCTCCGGCACCGACCGCTGGACCACCCAGCTGCCCGCTGACGACTACTGCTCCTTCGGGACGGCGGGCTCCCGCCTGTACGCGCACTGCTTCCCGGACGACGAGTCCAAGGACGCCGTACTCCTGGAACTGGACAAGACCGACGGAACGGTGCGCCGACGTCTGAGCACCCCGAACCTGAGCGGCCTGCTCGGCACCGTCGACGGCCGCCTCGCCGTCGCCGTCGCGGTCGGCTCCGGCTCCGGCCCGGCCCGTCTGCAGGAGAACACCTTCGCCGAGATCCGGCTCATCGACCCGGACACCGGCGCCACCACCACGACGAAGCTCCCGCAGACCGCCGAGAGCTCGATCCGGCTCGCCGCCGGCACCGTCTGGATCACCGGAGTCAACGGCCAGGTGACCGCGGTCTCCCCGCTGACCGGCAAACAGCTCTGGCAGACCCGGACCGGCGTCGAGGACTCGGGCCGGCCCACCTACGACCCCACCACCCACACGCTCTACCTGGCCAGCATCAGCGGCCGGGTCGCGGCCCTCGACTCCCGCACCGGCAGGCTGCTCTGGGAGACCGGCCCCCAGGCCGACCGACTCGCGAGCGGCGAAACGACCAAGTCCACGGTGTCGCTGTACGGCGGGGCGGTGGTCGTGAACACACCGAACGGGACGGTCTTCAGCCTGGACCCCGCTCACCCCGAGGGGTGAGCGGGCGCCGCGGGATTCCCTACGGCAGCGCCAGCATCCGCTCCAGTGCCAGCTTCGCGAACGCCTCGGTCTCCTTGTCGACCTCGATGCGGTTGACCAGGTTGCCCTCGGCGAGGGACTCCAGGGTCCACACGAGGTGGGGGAGGTCGATGCGGTTCATCGTGGAGCAGAAGCAGACCGTCTTGTCGAGGAAGACGATCTCCTTGCCCTCGGGCGCGAAACGGTTCGCGAGCCGTCGTACGAGGTTCAGCTCGGTCCCGATGGCCCACTTGGAGCCGGCCGGGGCGGCCTCCAGGGCCTTGATGATGTACTCGGTCGAGCCGACGTAGTCCGCCGCGGCCACGACCTCGTGCTTGCACTCGGGGTGCACCAGGACGTTGACGCCCGGGATCCGCTCGCGCACGTCCCGCACCGACTCCAGGCTGAAGCGGCCGTGCACCGAGCAGTGCCCGCGCCACAGGATCATCTTCGCGGCGCGCAGCTCCTCGACGGTGAGACCACCGTTGGGCTTGTGCGGGTTGTAGAGGACGCAGTCCTCCAGCGTCATCCCCATGTCCCGCACCGCCGTGTTCCGGCCCAGGTGCTGGTCGGGCAGGAAGAGGACCTTCTCACCCTGCTCGAAGGCCCACTCCAGCGCCCGCTGGGCGTTGGAGGAGGTGCAGATCGTGCCGCCGTGCTTGCCCGTGAACGCCTTGATGTCCGCGGAGGAGTTCATGTACGAGACGGGCACGACCTGCTCGGCTATCCCGGCCTCGGTCAGCACGTCCCAGCACTCGGCGACCTGCTCGGCGGTGGCCATGTCGGCCATCGAGCACCCGGCGGCCAGGTCCGGCAGCACGACCTTCTGGTCGTCGCCGGTCAGGATGTCCGCCGACTCCGCCATGAAGTGCACACCGCAGAACACGATGTACTCGGCCTCCGGGCGCGCGGCCGCGTCCCGGGCCAGCTTGAAGGAGTCGCCCGTGACATCGGCGAACTGGATGACCTCGTCGCGCTGGTAGTGGTGGCCGAGCACGAAGACCTTGTCCCCGAGCTTCTCCTTGGCCGCACGGGCCCGCTCCACCAGGTCCGGGTCGGACGGCGAGGGCAGGTCACCGGGGCACTCCACACCCCGCTCACTCTTCGGGTCGGCCTCACGGCCGAGGAGCAGCAGGGCGAGAGGAGTCGGCTGAACGTCGAGCTCCGTGGTCTGGGCGGTGGTCACGACACGCACCCTTTCTACTTTTCGTCGATCTGACGTTATCTATCATAACCCGGTTCACGTCACTTTGACGATGGTCATAACGTCGATGTGACATGAATCCCGGTGCCGCACCGGCGGGTGATCTTCGGGCCGCTGTTCGCTTCGTCGCGGGTGTGCGAGCATGAAAGAACAGGCGAAAAGACAAGTCGCTCGGCCCGGAATGAATCCGCGGCCCTGACGGTTGCAACCGTCGGCAAGCAGTCTCCGTACAACCCGGGAGAGATGTAGATGTCCGTATCGGACGAGAAGACCACTGTCAGCGACGGCATCCTCCTGTCCGACGCCGCCGCGGCGAAGGTCAAGGCCCTGCTCGACCAGGAAGGCCGTGACGACCTGGCCCTGCGCGTGGCCGTTCAGCCCGGTGGCTGCTCGGGCCTGCGCTACCAGCTCTTCTTCGACGAGCGCTCCCTCGACGGCGATGTCGTCAAGGACTTCGGCGGAGTCAAGGTCGTCACCGACCGCATGAGCGCTCCCTACCTCGGCGGCGCGTCGATCGACTTCGTCGACACCATCGAGAAGCAGGGCTTCACGATCGACAACCCCAACGCGACGGGCTCCTGCGCCTGCGGCGACTCGTTCAACTAAGTCCGTACACCCGGCCGACCCGTATGGGGTCGGCCGAGTCCGTACGACGGTGAAGGCGGCGGCCCCCTCCGACAGGGCCGCCGCCTTCATGTGTTCCGGAGCGTGCGGACTACCGCGCCCCGGACGTCTCCGGCAGCCGTGCCCCCGCCTTCTCCAGCGGGATCCCGGTGCCGTCCGTGCCCACGACCTTCCGGTCGCCCACGGGCTCGTCCAGCTGGACGGTCTCGTGGTAGATCTTCGCGATCAGGATGCAGACCTTGCCCTCCCAGGGGGTCTCGGTCACCTGCACCGTCACATGGTCGGAGCCCTCGACCACCGACACCTTGTAGTCGGCGCAGACCCCGCCCGTGTAGCTCACGGTGAGCTCGTCGCCCTCGGCGGTGTAGCCCTCCACCGTCACATCACGCTCGGCCGGCGCCGCGGTCGGCTGGTCGGGGTCGGGACCGGTCGGCCGGGGGCTCGGCTGCCCCGTCGGCTCGTCGGTCGGCTCCGCGGACGGTGTGGCCGAGGCCAGGTACTTCGGGTCGATCGCGGGATACGTCACCGTGAAACCGTCCTGGGCACCGGACGCCCGCACCTCGAACAGCCAGGACGGCACCAGCGCCTGCCGGGCGTCCACGTAGTGCGAGGCCAGCCCGAACACGGCCTTCTCGACCGTGATCGTCTCCTGCTTCGGCGTGCTCGTCCCCTCCGACCCGCAGGGCGCCTCCAGGCGGTCCTTGAGCGGTACGGAGGTGGCGCAGCCGCCGATGCCCATGCGGTGGTCGGTCGCCGGCGCCGCGTTCAGCTGGTCCAGCGCCTTCTCGGCGCTCACGACGGGATACGTGTCGCTCTTCGCCGGAGTCTTCAACTGGCCGTTGCCGCCGACCACTTCACCCTGCGCGTTGACGGTGACCCCGGTCGTCCAGCCGTGCGTGGGCAGCCCGCCGACCACCGGATCGGCGTTCACCACCCGCTGGGCGCCCATGACCTGGCTCGCGTCGACCTTCGCGCCGTCCTGCCCGACCGCCTTCAGAACGGGCGCCGCCGCCTTCTTCGCGGCCTCCTCGCTCACCGGGTCGTCGGCCGGTGCGGCGGGGTCGCTCGCGCACACGGTCTCGCTCTGGCAGTCGTCGGTGCCCGGCGCGTACCGGTGGAACGTCCACGTCCCCGGCGCCTGCTGGTTCACCTGAAGACTCGGCCCGGCCGCCTCCTGCCCGCCGACCTTCCAGGCCTTGCCCTCGAGGACGGGCGTCCCGTCCACCCCGAGCGCCTTCGCCAGCCGGGCCACGTCGTCCTTGGTGACCTCGCCGGCCGCCCGGTACACGGGGGCCTCGCCGGGGCCGTCCGGCAGCGTGCCGGCGGCCTGATAGGTCACGCCGTACGGGTTGGGCTCACCCGGCGCGATGCCGGTGGTGCCGTCGCCCCCGGTGTACCCGTCGAGCCGGAGCAGCGGGGGAGTGTCGTCGCCGTTCGCCCCGGACGTCGTACCGCCACCACCCGGCCCACCGGAGGCCGAGGTGGCGAGATACGCCCCACCGCCCCCGACGAGCAGCACAGCGGCCGCGACGGACGCGACGAGCACGGGGGAGCGGCGCCGGGCGGCATGCGGGGCCTCGAGCTCACCGTCCCGGGGGATCTCGTGCTCGGACGCGCCGGAATCTTCGGAAGCCTCGGAGACACCAGGGGCTTCGGCGGGCTCGGAATCCGCAGAGGCTTCGACACCCTCGCTGGTCTCAGCGCGGTCGGCACCCTCAGCGCCATCGGCACTCTCAGTGCCCTCAGAAGCCTCAGCCGGCTCCGAGGCCTCCTCCGGAACAGCCTCCGTGGAGGTCTCCCCGGGCGTCTCCGCCTGCGGGGCCCCCTCCGCCGCCGTACCGCCCTCTTCGTCGGCGATCTCGGTGACCCCGGCACCCTCATCGGCGCCCGTGGCCTTGCCGACCTCGGCGTCGTCGTCGTTGTCGGGTCGCTCGGTGTTCACCGCATCGCTCCTTCGGCCGCGCATCTGTCCCAGTGACCCTGACCCGGCCCTGTCAAAACGGCCGGCGGGAGGGTCGTATCCCACATCCCCTTTACGGGGGACAGCGATGGGACGCAGCGGGGGAGCGCATGGTTCCCCGGAAGGCGCTGTTTCAGTCGCCGTAGTCCGACATCGCGTCCAGCAGCCGGGCGGACTTCGTCGGAACGGTCACCCCGTGGATGAGCGAGGGGGAGACGGGAAGGGCGGTGACCCGGTCGGGAGCCGCCCAGTGCGGGGCCATCCGGGCACAGTCGCCCAGCAGCGCCGCGAGATCGCCGTCCAGATCGGCCGGAACGGGGGCGTGGACCTTGAGGTTCGTCATGACGGCACCGTATGCAGGTCGGAGCCCGCGAAGAAAGATCTACTATCGGGTAGTTTTGGCGGCTTCAGAGGCCCGTGCCGACCGGGTAGCGTGAACTGTCAATAAACCCTCCCCTCAGGAGAGTCCTCGCCGTGCGCATCGCAGTCACCGGCTCCATCGCCACCGACCACCTCATGACCTTCCCCGGCCGCTTCGCCGACCAGCTCGTCGCGGACCAGTTGCACACGGTCTCGCTCTCCTTCCTGGTCGACAATCTGGACGTACGCCGGGGCGGCGTAGGCGCGAACATCGCCTTCGGAATGGGCCAGCTCGGCACCGCGCCGATCCTGGTCGGCGCCGCGGGTTTCGACTTCGACGAGTACCGGGCGTGGCTCGACCGCCATGGCGTCGACACCGCGTCCGTCCGTATCTCCGAGACGCTGCACACCGCGCGCTTCGTCTGCACCACCGACGCCGACCACAACCAGATCGGCTCCTTCTACACCGGTGCGATGAGCGAGGCCCGTCTCATCGAGCTGAAGACCGTCGCCGACCGCGTGGACGGCCTCGACCTGGTCCTCATCGGCGCCGACGACCCCGAGGCGATGCTCCGTCACACGGAGGAGTGCCGGTCGCGCGGCATTCCGTTCGCCGCGGACTTCTCCCAGCAGATCGCCCGTATGAACGGCGACGAGATCCGGATACTGCTGGAGGGCGCGACGTACCTGTTCTCCAACGAGTACGAGAAGGGCCTCATCGAGTCGAAGACCGGCTGGACGGACGAGGAGATCCTCGCCAAGGTCGGCCACCGGGTCACGACGCTGGGCTCGCGCGGTGTCCGTATCGAGCAGGACGGTCAGGACCCGATCGAGGTCGGCTGCGCGGAGGAGGAGCGCAAGGCCGATCCCACGGGTGTCGGCGACGCGTTCCGTGCGGGGTTCCTGTCGGGACTTGCCTGGGGGGTCTCGCTGGAGCGGGCGGCTCAGGTCGGGTGCATGTTGGCGACGCTGGTGATCGAGACCGTCGGCACGCAGGAGTATCAGCTGCGTCGGGGGCACTTCATGGAGCGGTTCACCAAGGCGTACGGGCATGAGGCCGCGGCCGAGGTTCAGGGGTATCTGGGCTAGTTCATCGTCTGCGGGGGCGTGGGGGCTGGTCGCGCAGTTCCCCGCGCCCCTGAAGTCGGTCAGCTTGACCGGCGGATCAAGTACGCCGTTCCTTTTTCTACCGGTTCCTCGCCTACGTACTCCTGCTCACGCATCTCGCACCATGCGGGGATGTCCAACCGTGCGGCCTCGTCGTCCGACAGGACCCTGATCAGGCCGCCCACTGGTACATCCCCGATGACCTTCGCGAGCTCGATCACCGGGATCGGGCAGCGCTTACCGAGGGCGTCCACGACCAGTTCGTCTGCCTTCACGACCGTCGTCGGTGTGGGGGCCCCGAGCTTCTCCCGCACCCCGGCCACGGCCCCCGGCAACACCCGCAGGAACCGCTCGACGTCTTCCTCCGTCGCCCCGCGCGGCAACGAGACCCGCACATTCCCCTCACTCAGCACTCCCATCGCCTTCAGCACATGGCTGGGCGTCAGCGTGCTGCTGGTGCAGGACGAGCCGGACGAAACGGAGAAACCCTCCCGGTCCAGCTCGTGCAGCAGTGTCTCCCCGTCGACATAGAGACAGGAGAAGGTGACGATCCCGGGCAGCCGCCGCTCCGGATCCCCCACCACCTCCACATCCGGCACCAGCCGCGGCACCCGCGCCCGGATCCGCTCCGTCAGCTCCCGCAGCCGTACCGCCTCTTGGGCCGCCTCGGCCCGCACGGCCCGCAGCGAGGCCGCCGCCGCGACGATGGCCGGCAGATTCTCGAACCCCGGCGCCCGCCCCGACTCCCGCTCGTCCACGGGCCCTTGAGCGGCGAAGCGCACACCCTTGCGTACGACGAGCAGCCCGACCCCGGACGGCCCGCCCCACTTGTGCGCACTGGCCGCCAGCAACGACCAGTCACCCTCGACCGTCCCCCACCCGAGCGACTGGGCAGCGTCGACGAACAACGGCACCCCCGCCGCCCGGCAGGCCTCGGCCACGGCGGCGACCGGCTGCTCCGTCCCCACCTCGTGGTTGGCCGACTGAAGGCAGG
Organism: Streptomyces sp. NPDC001536; assembly: GCF_042894505.1. Taxonomy (NCBI): domain Bacteria; kingdom Bacillati; phylum Actinomycetota; class Actinomycetes; order Kitasatosporales; family Streptomycetaceae; genus Streptomyces; species Streptomyces sp. NPDC001536. The sequence continues at coordinate 1,861 of NZ_JBIAVQ010000001.1, read as the reverse complement.
CCAGCGCGGTGTCCTGCCGCAGCTGCCCCGCGTAGACCGAGGGGTGCACCCTCCCCGACCGCTCGACCGTCACCCGAGTGACCGAACCGCCCTCCCTCTCGTGCCCTTCGGCCGAATGGAGCACGGAAGAATGTTCAACCGCTGACACGATCAGGTGACGCCCGACGCGCCGCCGCCCGGCCAGGGCGCCCGCGATTCCGGTGTGTACGGCCCGTGTGCCGGACGAGGTGAAGGTCAGCTCATCAGGACGACACCCGACAGCCTCGGCAGCGGCTTCCCTGGCGGCATCCAGCAGCAACCGCGCTCGCCGCCCCTCCCGATACAACCGGGAAGGATCAGCCCACCCTTCGTCCAGCGAGGCCAACAGCGCCTGACGAGCGACGGAATGAAGAGGAGCACTGGAAGCAGCGTCGAAGTAAGACACCGGGCAACGCTAACCCTCCAGGGGCGCGGCCCTGTGTCGATTTGCGGCTCCGCCGCGGGGCGCGACCAGCCACAAGCAACCCGCAGCCGCCAATCCAGCGAACCACCCACCCCACTAGGCCCCCCTCCCCGCGAACCCCCAGAACGCGTCGGCTAGGGTTTGGTCCGCATAAACATCCAAACCCCTGCCCGACGCAGGGCGGCGACCGACCACCGAGTAAGGCAGGCCGCAGCCAATACGCGCGGGCGAGACTCTCGGGAAGGCGCTACGTGAGTCCCAACGGCTCCGACCGCTCGCCGCGGCGCCCGATGCGGCGGAAGCTGCTGCAGGCAATGACCGCGGGCCTGGTCCTGGCGACCGCGACCGGTTGCACATACAAGGACTTCCCCCGCCTTGGTATGCCCACCCCCACCACCGAAGAGGCTCCGCGGATCCTCTCCCTGTGGCAGGGCTCGTGGGCGGCCGCGCTCGCCACCGGCGTGCTGGTCTGGGGCCTGATCCTGTGGAGCGCCATGTTCCACCGGCGCAGCCGCACCAAGGTCGAGGTTCCTCCGCAGACCCGGTACAACATGCCCATCGAGGCGCTGTACACGGTGGTCCCCCTCATCATCGTCTCGGTGCTCTTCTACTTCACGGCTCGTGACGAGTCGAAGCTCCTGAGCCTCGAGAAGAAGCCCGACGTCACCGTCAACGTCGTCGGCTTCCAGTGGAGCTGGGGCTTCAACTACATCGAGAACGTCGACGGTTCCACCGGTGACGCGAAGACCGACGAGAACCTGGCCGCTATTCCGGACCGGTTCAAGAAGGACTTCCCGGCCAACGCCGGCGGTGTCTACGACGTCGGTACGCCCGGCACGCGGAACCCGCAGACCAACAACCCGGGTCCGACCCTCTGGCTCCCCAAGGGCAAGACGGTCCGCTTCGTCCTCACCTCGCGTGACGTCATCCACTCCTTCTGGGTGGTGCCGTTCCTGATGAAGCAGGACGTCATCCCGGGGCACACCAACTCCTTCCAGGTGACCCCCAACAAGGAGGGCACCTTCCTGGGCAAGTGTGCCGAGCTCTGCGGCGTCGACCACTCCCGAATGCTGTTCAACGTGAAGGTCGTCTCTCCCGAGCGCTACGAGCAGCACCTCAAGGAACTCGCCGAGAAGGGGCAGACCGGTTACGTTCCCGCGGGCATCGAGCAGACCGCCCACGAGAAGAACCGGGAGACGAACAACCTGTGAGCATCCTCAACGAACCCCAGGGTGCCGCGGCAGAGTCCCACTACGCGGACGAACTGCCGGTCCGGCGCAAGCAGCCCGGCAACGTCGTGATCAAGTGGCTCACCACCACTGACCACAAGACGATCGGAACGCTGTATCTGGTCACGTCGTTCGCGTTCTTCTGCATCGGTGGTCTGCTGGCGCTGTTCATGCGCGCCGAGCTGGCCCG